>NZ_WNWT01000004.1:0-1332702 GCF_011754135.1 Microbacterium sp. Be9
GCGTAGTCGTTAGCCGCCCTGAGCTCGGGGCCGGTCTCGCCGCGTACTATACCGCGTCGTGAGGGCGGGTACAACCGTGACGGCGCAGCTCCCCGTCGCGAGGGCGGGTACAACCGTGACGGTGGCGCCCCGCGTCGCGACGGCGCAGCTCCCCGTCGTGAGGGTGGCGGGTATAACCGTGACGGGGGTGCCCCGCGCCGTGACGGCGCAGCTCCCCGTCGTGAAGGTGGCGGCTACAACCGTGACGGTGGCGCCCCGCGTCGCGAAGGCGGCGACCGCGATCGTTCACGTTCATTCCCGCAGCGCGGGGGAGCGGGGCGAGAGCGTCCGGCTCAGGCGACGAACGAGCGTCCGCGGTTCGATGAGCCGCAGATCCCCGACGACGTCACGGCTCGCGACCTCAACGGCGCAGCGCGTAATGAGCTCAAGACGCTGAGCAAGGAGAACGCCGAACACGTCGCCCGTCACCTGGCGATGGCCTCTCGTCTCATCGACGAGGACCCGGCGCTCGCCCACGAGCACGCGCTGGCCGCATCGCGCCGCGCTGGACGCATCGCGATCGTCCGTGAGACCCTCGGCATCACCGCCTACGCCACGGAAGACTTCGCCCTGGCGCTCCGCGAACTGCGGACCTACCGTCGTATCTCCGGCAAGGACGATCAGATCGCTCTGATGGTCGACAGCGAGCGCGGAATCGGTCGCTCCGATCGTGCGCTCGAGACCGGACGCGCCGTCGATCGTTCGGCGCTCGAGACTCCGGTCCGGGTCGCGCTTGCGATCGCGATGTCCGGTGCCCGTCTCGACCAGGGCGATCTCGAACTCGCACTCGGCGAGCTGGAGATCCCGGAGCTCGATCCCGATCGGGCCTTCGAATGGAGCCCGGCGCTGTTCGCCGCCCGCGCTGCCGTGCTCGAAGACCTCGGGCGCACCGAGGAGGCGGAGTTCTGGGCGCACCGCGCCGAAGTCGCCGCTGAGGCGCTAGGGGTCGATGAGGCCGGCGACGAGGAGATCTTCATCGAAGACAGCCTCATCGAGGGAGAGTTCCCCGACGAGGATGACAATGATTCCGCGGCGGATACGCCCCTGGAGGCAGATGACGCGGATCGGGAAGAGCCAGCGTCCGATGCGCCTGCCGACGTCGACGAAGCCGCAATCGTCGCTGAGGAACCGACCGTCGAAGACGAGGTGCGCGAGCTCCTCGGCGAGGACGACGAGTCGGAACCGGAGGCGTAGTGGCGCTGTTCTCTCGGAAGCGATCGCCTCGCACTCCGCTTGACGGAGTCGATACCGTACTCGCCGACCTCGACGGTGTGGTGTACGCCGGCCCCGGGGCCCTGCCCTACGCGGTGGACAGCCTCAACGAGGCGGCGAAGTCGGCTCGACTCGGCTACATCACGAACAACGCGGCACGCACGGATGCCTCGGTCGCAGCGCACCTGAGCAGTCTCGGGCTGCGCGTCCAGGCATCCGACGTGGTCACGAGTCCGCAGGCGGCGATGAGGCTGATGGCTCAGATCGTGCCCGCCCCGGCAACGATCCTGGTCATCGGCGGTGACGGCCTCGTCGACGAGGTGCAGAAAGCCGGGTACACAGTCACACGGAGCGCGGAGGATGCGCCGAGCGCCGTCGTGCAGGGGTTCGCTCCGGAGGTCGCGTGGACGGATCTCGCTGAGGCGGCCTTCGCTCTCAAGCTTCCCGAGGACGAAGGCGGCATCCCGTGGATCGCCACCAACACCGACTGGACGATCCCCCGTGAGCGGGGAGTGGCGCCCGGCAATGGGACGCTCGTGTCCGCCGTGCACACGGCGATCGGCAGGCTCGCCACCGTCGCGGGGAAGCCGGAGGAGCCGATCTTCCAGGAGGCCCTTGCACGCTTCGGAGCGAAGAAGGCCCTCTTCATCGGGGACCGTCTCGACACCGACATCATGGGGGCGAGCAGGGTCGGCATCGACTCTGCCCTGGTGCTCACCGGCATCGACCGACCGAAGCATGTGCTGGCCGCCCCGGAGGGCTCGCGTCCCACCTACATCCTCGGCGACCTGCGCGAACTGCATGCCCCGTATCCCGAGGTGACCGAGCAGGACGGCGTCTTCCGCGTGAACGGTGCGGCGGTGCGGGTTTCGGGCGCCGACGTCGAGATCGTGGCGGATTCCGGTGAGCAGATCGACCTGCTGCGCGCGGGAGCCGCCGCCATCTGGGCATCCGGCACCCCCGTGTTCGTGCTGAGGGTTCCGGAGCGCCTCTACGACGACCCGTTCCACCGTCCCTGACGGTGCTCGCGTGGCGCCCTTCCGCGTCGGACGGGCCGCGTACAGTAGAACCGTGACCGATGAGACGACGAGCGCGCCGACCGATGGCCTGTGGAGTCGACTGCGTCTGATCGAGGGGCAGCCGCTGCCGGCGAGGGCCGACGCGTATTCGGCCCTCCACGACGAGCTCTCCCGTCGCCTCGAGAGCGGCGCGAAGCTCGAGCAGCGGGAGACCTCGGGATCCCGATGACGCGACTCGACGCTGCCCTCGCCGCCCGAGGACTCGCCCGTTCGCGCACCCACGCGGCCACTCTCATCTCGGAGGGCCTCGTCAGCGTCGACGGGCGACCTGTCGTGAAGGCCTCCACTGCGGTCGACGATGCGGCGGAGATCACCATCGCCGGTGCAGACCACTACGTCGGACGTGCCGCGCACAAGCTCATCGCGGGCCTCGACGGCTTCGCGATACCGGTCGAGGGGCGGCTGGCACTCGACATGGGCGCATCCACCGGCGGTTTCACCCAGGTGCTCCGTGAGCGGGGAGCACGTGAGGTGCTCGCGGTCGACGTCGGGCATGGACAACTCGCCGCGTCGATCGCCGCCGATCCCGGAGTCGTCTCCGTCGAGGGCTACAACGTCCGATACATGACACGGGAGAATCTCGCCGAGGCGACGGGCGAGGTCGCAGCCCCCGATCTGGTCGTGGGTGACCTCTCGTTCATCTCTCTCGAACTCGTGTTGCCGGCCGTCGCCGCGGTGGTCCCATTGGAGTCCGACGTCCTGCTTCTCGTGAAGCCGCAGTTCGAGGTCGGACGCACCGCCGTCCGTGGGGGACTGGTCACCGACCCCGCAACACGCGCCGATGCCGTGGCTCGCATCGTGTGGAGCGCCTGGGACGCGGGGTTGGGGATGCTCGGCATCCTTCCCTCCCCGATCCTCGGAACCCACGGCAACGCCGAGTATCTCGTGCACCTCGCACCGGGTCGAGGCAGCAATCCGACAGAATGGCTGGACAGCATCAACCGACTGGCAGGAGGACGATGAACGAGCGCAGCATCCTGGTCGTCGCTCACGCGGGCCGTGTGGACACCGTCGACGCCGCTCGGCGGGTGGTCGACGCGCTTCGGGAGGCCGGAGCGCGACCGGTCCTGGCCGCCGACGATCACGAGGCACTCGTGGCCGTGGATCCTTTCTTCGCCGACATCGCCGTACTCGGCATCTCCGTCGATCCGGCCGACCTCGAACTGGCGATCGTGCTGGGTGGGGATGGGACGATTCTGCGCGCAGCGGAACTCGTGCGCGACAGCGGGGCTCCGGTGCTCGGCATCAACATGGGGCACGTCGGCTTCCTCGCGGAGATCGACCGCGACGACATGGACAAAGCCGTACGTCGTGTGATCGACCGCGACTACGAGGTCGAGGAACGGCTCGCCCTGTCCGTGCGTGTGAAGGATGTCGACGGCACGGTCGTCTATGAGACGTGGGCCCTCAACGAGGCCACGGTCGAGAAGGCCAGCCGTGAGCGGATGATCGAGATCGTTCTCGAGATCGACGGCCGGCCGTTGTCGAGTTTCGGATGCGACGGCATGGTCATCTCCACCCCGACCGGCTCGACGGCCTACAACTTCTCCGCCGGGGGGCCGGTGATCTGGCCGAGTGTCGAGGCGATCGCGGTGGTGCCGTTGTCGGCGCATGCCCTGTTCGCCAAGCCGCTCGTGGTGAGCCCCGATGCCTCGGTGGCGATCGAGATGCTCGAACGCACGGACGGCTCGGGCATCCTCTGGTGCGATGGCCGCCGCTCGCACGACCTGCCGCCGGGCGCGCGCGTGGTGGTGCGCCGCTCTTCGCGTCCCGTGCGGCTGGCTCGTCTGCACCCCACGGCATTCACCGACCGACTCGTGCGCAAGTTCCAGCTTCCCGTCGAAGGGTGGCGCGGACAGGCGCCGGGGGCGACGTCATGATCGAGGAGACGTCATGATCGAGGAGATGCGGATGCAGGGGCTCGGCGTCATCGCCGATGCCGTGCTGCCGCTGGGTCCCGGATTCACCGCCATCACCGGCGAGACCGGCGCCGGAAAGACCATGGTCGTCACCGGGCTCGGACTGCTGCTGGGCCAGCGCGCCGACTCCGGAGCCGTGCGTGCGGGCGCGGCGCAGGCATCGGTCGCGGGCGTCTGGATCGTCCCCGAGAGCGGAACCGTCGCCGAGATCGTCGCCGAGGCCGGTGGCGAGCTGGAGCCTGTCGGTGCTGGCAGCGCGGAACTCTACGTGTCTCGCACGCTCAGTTCGGAAGGACGCAGCCGTGCCAGTGTCGGTGGGCGCGCGGCCCCCGCGGGTGTGCTCTCCTCGCTCGCGGACGAGCTCGTGGTCGTGCACGGCCAGTCCGAGCAGCTGCGACTGCGTTCGGCCGTCGCGCAGCGTGATGCGCTCGATCGTTTCGGTGGGGCCCCGATCGCTGAGGCCGTGGACGAATACGCCCGGGCCTTCGCACGCTGGCGGACACTCGACGCCGAGATATCCGAGATCACCGAGAACCGTGAACGTCGCGCTGAAGAGGCGTCGCGGCTGCGAGAAGCCCTCGCGCTGATCGAGGCGACGGCTCCGGAGCCGGGGGAGGACCAGGAGCTCACCGCGCGTGCCGAGCGTCTCGCGAACGCCGAGGAGCTGCGTCTCGCGGCCTCGCTCGCGCACGGCGCGCTCTCGAGCGAAGAGGGCGAACCTGATGCCTCGGCTCTCGTCGCGGAGGCGCGTCGAGTACTCGAACGCGCTGCCGACGTGAAGTTGACCGAGATCAGCGAGAGCCTCGCCGACATCGGCTATCGGATCGCCGACACCGCAGGCCTTCTCTCCGCCTATCTCGCCGATCTCGACGAGACGGGTCCGCACGAGCTCGCCGCTGTCGAGGAACGCCGCGCTGCGCTGGGCACCCTGATCCGTGCACACGGCTCGCTCGACGAGGCGCTGACCGTCTGGCAGACCGGATCTGCTCGGTTGGCCGAACTCGATGACGACGGCGATCGGATCGAACGACTGATCGCCGAGCGCGATGCGGCACGGGTCGAACTCGACGCCCACGCCGAGGCGCTGACGGCGGCGCGCGCTGAGGCGGCTTCTCGTCTCGGTGCTGCCGTGACGGAAGAACTGCGTGCGCTCGCGATGCCGGACGCGCGCCTCGAGGTCTCGGTCTCCGAGGGCACCGAGAGCGCCCACGGCCGGGACGACGTCGCGATCCTCCTCGCCCCCCATCCGGGAGCCGAGCCGCGCTCGGTCTCGAAGGGAGCCTCCGGCGGAGAGCTGTCGCGAGTGATGCTGGCGATCGAAGTGGTGATCGCCGCGACCGATCCGGTTCCGACGTTCGTCTTCGACGAGGTCGACGCCGGCATCGGCGGAGCCGCGGCGATCGAGGTCGGTCGGCGACTCGCCCGACTCGCCGAGAAGTCGCAGGTGATCGCGGTGACGCACCTCGCGCAGGTCGCGGCCTTCGCGAACAACCATCTGTCGGTCGTGAAGGCCAATGATGGTGCGGTCACGGCCTCCAGCGTGCGCCGTCTGGAAGGGGAGGAACGGGAAGCCGAGATGGCTCGTCTGCTGTCAGGACTCGCCGATTCCGACGCCGCCCTGACCCACGCCCGCGAACTTCTCAGCCTCCGCGTCCCCACCTCCTGATAGGATCGAAGCCCGTGATGAACTCTTCTTCTGCGGGACCCAAGAACGACACGACCAAGCACATCTTCGTGACTGGTGGTGTCGTTTCGTCTTTGGGCAAGGGGCTGACGGCAGCCAGCCTCGGAAACCTCCTCACGGCCCGCGGTCTGCGCGTCGTGATGCAGAAGCTCGACCCGTACCTGAACGTCGATCCGGGAACGATGAACCCGTTCCAGCACGGTGAGGTGTTCGTGACGGACGACGGCGCCGAGACCGATCTCGACATCGGACACTACGAGCGCTTCCTCGACATCAACCTGTCCGAGGCGGCCAACGTCACCACGGGTCAGATCTACTCGCAGGTGATCGCGCGAGAGCGCCGCGGCGAGTACCTCGGAGACACGGTCCAGGTGATCCCGCACATCACCGACGAGATCAAGCGCCGCATGCGCCTGCAGGCCTCGGAAGACCCGCGCCCCGACGTGATCATCACCGAGGTGGGCGGCACTGTCGGCGACATCGAGTCGCAGCCGTTCCTCGAGTCCGCGCGCCAGCTTCGTCACGAGCTCGGACGCGACAGCGTGTTCTTCGTGCACGTATCGCTCGTCCCGTTCATGGGCGCGTCGGGGGAGCAGAAGACCAAGCCGACGCAGCACTCCGTCGCGGCGCTCCGCCAGGTCGGCATCCAGCCCGATGCCCTGGTGCTCCGCAGCGACCGTCCGGTCAGCGTGAGCAACCGCAACAAGATCGCTCTCATGTGCGACGTCGACGTCGAAGGCGTCATCAACACCGTCGACCTGCCGAGCATCTACGACATCCCCTCGACGCTGAACGAGCAGGGGCTCGACTCGTACATCGTGCGACGGCTGGGCCTGGACCAGAAGGCGGACGACGTCGACTGGACCCGCTGGAACAAGGTGCTGCACGCGGTGCACAACCCCAAGCACGAGGTGACGATCGGTCTGGTCGGCAAGTACATCGACCTGCCCGACGCGTACCTCTCGGTGACCGAGGCGCTCAAAGCCGGCGGTTTCGCGCAGGAGACCAAGGTCAACATCCGCTGGATCCCCTCCGATCTCTGCGAGACGCCGGAAGGCGCGCAGGAGCAGCTGGCACAGCTCGACGGTATCTGCGTGCCCGGCGGCTTCGGCATCCGTGGCATCGAGGGCAAGCTTGGCGCGCTGAAGTTCGCGCGCGAGCAGGGCATCCCGACGCTCGGCCTGTGCCTCGGTCTGCAGTGCATGGTCATCGAGTACGCACGTGACGTCGCCGGCATCGTCGGGGCCTCGTCCAGCGAGTTCGACCCGGAGACCGCAGAACCGGTCATCGCGACGATGGCCGAGCAGGTCGACATCCTCGACGGTGGCGACCTCGGCGGCACCATGCGCCTCGGTCTGTACCAGGCAGCCCTGGCGGAAGGCTCGCTCGCCCGCGAGCTCTACGGCGCCCCTGAGGCCTCCGAGCGTCACCGCCACCGCTACGAGGTGAACAACGCCTACCGTGACCGTCTCTCCGAGGCGGGGCTGGTGTTCTCCGGACTCAACCCGGAGCTCGACCTCGTCGAGTACGTCGAGCTGCCCCGCGACGTGCACCCGTACTACATCGCCACCCAGGCGCACCCGGAACTGCGTTCGCGTCCGACCGCCCCGCACCCGCTGTTCCGCGGGCTGGTGGGCGCGGCGATCGATCGGCACCGCGCAAGCGAGCTGTTCGACGTCAGCGCGGACGACTGAATCGAGCAATCGAGCGATGATGACGGAGTCGACGGAGAGCCTCCGGGACGAGACCTTCGAGCCGGAGGTTCTCGAGAGCGACCTCGTCTACCGCGGCAGGGTCTGGGACGTGCGCTCTGACCGCGTGCGCTATGGCGACGGTGAGATCGTGCGGCAGTACGTCACCCACACCGGCGCGGTGGCGATCGTCGCCCTCGACGAACAGGGGCGGGTGCTGCTGATCCAGCAGTACCGCCACCCGATCCGCCATCGTGATTGGGAGCTCCCGGCCGGACTGCTCGATGTGGAAGGCGAAGAGCCTCTCGAGGCCGCCCGGCGTGAGCTCGCCGAGGAGGCCGACCTGGTCGCCGTTCACTGGGAGCCACTGGTCTCCTCGTGGACGACGCCCGGTGGGAACGACGAGATCATCCACGTGTTCCTCGCGACCGGCGTCCAACCGTCCGGTGCGGCGCACGATCGCGAGGACGAGGAAGCGGATATCCGGGTGGAATGGGTGTCTCTGGCCGATGCGGTCTCTGCGGTCATGGAGGGTCGGATGCGCAATGGGATCCTCGCGATCGGCGTGCTGGCGGCCTCGCAGAGGTTGCACGACCGGGGCTGAGGATGCAGCTCGAGCGCGCCCTCGACGCCTACCTGCGTCATGTCACGATCGAGCGTGGTCTGAGCGCGCACACGATCGCGGCCTACCGGCGCGACCTCGAGGGATACCGGGAGTGGTTGGTCGCCGAGGGGATCGACGACACCGGCGAGGTGACGCCGGCGACGATCGACCGATTCATCGCGGAACGGGCCTCCGCGGAGCCGCCACCCGCGTCGACGAGCCTCGCACGCTTGCAGTCGTCGGTGCGGGGATGGCACCGCTTCCTCGCACGAGAGGGCATAGAGGCCGACGACCCGAGTGGTCGGCTCCGCCCGCCGAAGGCGCCGCGACGGCTGCCCAAAGCCCTCACGATCGAACAGGTCGAGCGTCTGCTCGCCGCGCCGTCTCCCGAAGCGCCGCTCGGCATCCGTGATCGCGCTCTGCTCGAGCTTCTCTATGCGACCGGTGCGCGCGTGTCCGAGGCGATCGACCTCGATGTGGACGACCTGGCGCACGGCGATGTGCTGCGGCTGCGGGGGAAGGGATCCAAGGAACGCATCGTGCCGCTGGGTTCCTACGCGCGCGCCGCCGTGGACACGTATCTGACCCGTGTGCGCCCCGCCCTCGCCGCCAAGGGTCGCGCCTCGGCCCGGCTCTTCCTCGGGGCGCGAGGCGCCCCGCTCTCCCGCCAGAGCGCGTGGCTCGTCATCCGCGCGGCAGCCGAGAGCGCCCAGATCACCGTGGACGTATCGCCGCACACGCTGCGGCACTCGTTCGCGACGCATCTCCTGCAAGGGGGTGCCGACGTGCGTGTCGTGCAGGAACTGCTCGGACACTCCTCGGTCGCGACGACGCAGATCTACACGCACGTCTCGGTCGACGCCCTTCGCGACATCTACGCGACGTCGCACCCGCGCGCCCGGTGACCTCGCAGCGCCGGCCTGGCGTCTGCCGCGTGCCGAGGCAGCTGAGCGGGGGCCCGGCCGGTACAATCGACCAAGCACGACGGAGCAGGAGAACGGGTGGCTGAGAAAGTGGCGAAGTCCAGGGCGAAGGCGCAGAAGGCCGACGAGACCCCCATGGGACCCACCGGCCGCCCCTATCACGGGTTCCCGATCCCGGAGCCGCTGAAGTCGCACGGCCCGGCGCGCATCATCGCGCTGTGCAACCAGAAGGGCGGCGTCGGCAAGACGACGACCTCGATCAACCTCGCCGCTTCCCTCGCGGAGTACGGCCGGAAGGTCCTCGCCGTCGACTTCGACCCGCAGGGTGCCCTGTCGGCCGGCCTCGGCATCCCGACGCACGATGTGCCGACGATCTACGACCTGCTGCTGGACACCAAGCGCGACGCGCACGATGCGATCGTGCACTCGAGCGTCGAGGGTCTCGACGTCATGCCGGCCAATATCGACCTCTCTGCCGCAGAGGTCCACCTCGTCAACGAGGTCGCGCGCGAGACGATCCTCGCACGTGTCCTGCGCCAGGTGGCGGGGGAGTACGACGTCATTCTCATCGACTGCCAGCCGTCCCTCGGCATCCTCACCGTGAACGCGCTGACCGCGGCGCACGGCGTGATCATCCCCCTCGAGTGCGAGTTCTTCGCCCTGCGCGGTGTGGCGCTGCTGATCGAGACGATCGACAAGGTCCGCGACCGGCTGAACCCGTCGATCACGATGGACGGCCTGTTGGCGACGATGTACGACCCGCGCACGCTGCACTCCCGCGAAGTTCTGGAGCGGGTCGTCGAGGCATTCGGCGACGATGTGCTGGAGACCGTGATCGGCCGCACCGTGAAGTTCCCCGACGCGTCGGTCTCGGGCGTGCCCATCACCGAGTTCGCCCCCGAGCACGCCGCCGCTCAGGCGTACCTGCGGCTGGCGCGGGAGCTGGTCGCCCGTGGCGCCGTCGCCTAGCGAGGGGCCTGTCGACGCAACGCTCGAGGAGAGCGCGGGCGATGCCGCGGCCACAGACACGGCAGGCTTCCGGGTGTCCTTGTCGAACTTCGACGGCCCCTTCGACCTGCTGCTGAATCTCATCTCGAAACATGAGATGGACATCACCGAGGTGTCGTTGAGCGCGGTCACGAACGAATTCATCGCGTATCTGGGGGAACTCGACGACGATGAGGACCTCGACCAGGCCTCTGAGTTCCTGGTCGTGGCCGCGACCCTGCTCGACATGAAGGTGGCGGGACTCCTGCCGCAGGGCGAGCTGGTGGATGCCGAGGCGGTGGCACTTCTCGAGGCGCGTGACCTGCTGTTCGCCCGCCTGCTGCAGTACCGGGCCTTCAAGGAGGTCTCGACGTGGTTCGCTCGCTGCCTGCAGCGCGAGGATCGCCGACACGTCCGTGCCGTTCCCCTCGAGGAGAAGCACCGGCGGCAGACTCCGGAGCTCGTCTGGTCGCTGAGCGCCGACGACTTCGCCGCGCTCGCGCTGCTGGCGTTCGCACCCAAGGAGATCCCGCACGTCGGGCTCGACCATCTGCACGCACCGCTGGTCAGCATCCGCGAGCAGGCGGCGATCGTCGTGACACTGTTGCGTGGGACCGAGTCGGTGAGCTTCCGTGAGCTCGTCGCGGGCGTCACGGAGCCGGGCATCGTCGTCGCGCGCTTCATCTCGGTGCTGGAGCTCTATCGGCACGCGGCGCTGTCCTTCGAACAACTGGAACCGCTCGGCGAGCTGACGCTCCGCTGGGCCGCCGACTCCTGGTCGGACGAGACGCTGGCGACCCTGGGAGCCGATTATGACCGATGACGTGACGGAGACCGACGCTGTGATGGAGACCGACGACGCGGAGGGGTCCGACCCCACGGGGTCGGAGGATCAGACCTCGGACCCTGCCGGGACGGCACCCGAGATTCCCCTCGCCGAGCGGGTCGAAGCGATCCTCTTCATCGTGGATGAGCCGATCGGCCTCGTCGCGTTGGCTGCCGCCGTCGGGTCGCCGGTGCCAGCGGTACGTCAGACGCTCGAGATGCTCGTCGAGGACTACGACGGGCGGGGCACGGGACCACGGCGCGGCTTCGAGCTGCGCGAGGTAGGGGGCGGGTGGCGACTGTACGTCCGCGAAGATCTCGATGCCATGGTGGCCGAGTTCGTCGGAGGGCAGGCCCCGGCGCGACTGTCGCAGGCCGCGCTCGAGACATTGGCGGTCATCGCCTACAAGCAGCCGGTGACGCGCAGCCAGGTCGCGTCCATCCGCGCGGTGAACGTCGATTCCGTCGTGCGCACGCTGCTCGCCCGCGGGCTGATCACGGAGCTGTTCGCGGATTCCGAGACCGGCGCGATCAACTACGGCACGTCCGACGCGCTTCTGCAGCACCTGGGCATCAACTCGCTCGACGAGCTGCCCCCGATCTCCCCGCTGCTCGATGACGGTGCAGACGGCTTCGACGAAGGGACCATCCGATGACAGGCTTCGACGCCTCGACAGACTCCGAGGCCGCGCCCGAGGGCGTGCGCTTGCAGAAGGTGCTCGCCGCGGCAGGCGTGGCCTCCCGCCGCGTGGTGGAGCAGTACATCGCCGAGGGCCGCATCCGCGTCAACGGCATCGTCGTGTCCGAGCAGGGGCGACGGATCGACCCCGAGCGCGACCTCGTCGACGTGGACGGTACCGCGATCCAGCTCGACGTCTCCAAGCGCTACGTCATGCTCAACAAGCCGACCGGCGTGGTGAGCAGCATGAAGGACGAGAGCGGCCGCCCCGACCTGCGTCGCTTCACCGAGAAGTACGAGGAGCGCCTCTACAACGTCGGCCGCCTCGATGCCGAGACGAGCGGTCTGCTGATCCTCACGAACGACGGCGCGCTCGCCCACGTGCTGGCCCACCCGTCTTTCGGCGTGACGAAGGTGTACATCGCGAAGGTCGAGGGCACAGTGCTGCCGCAGACGATCTCGAAGCTGACGAAGGGCATCGAGCTGGAGGACGGACCGATCGCCGCCGACAAGGCACGGCTGTTGGACACCTCCCGCGAGGAGAGCCTGGTCGAGCTGACGCTGCACTCCGGTCGCAACCGCATCGTGCGACGCATGCTCGCGGCGGTGGGCCACCCCGTCACCGAACTGGTCCGCCGGCAGTTCGGTCCGCTCCACCTGGGAACCCTCCCGGCCGGGAAGACGCGGGAACTGAGTAAAATCGAACTCGGCGCGCTTTTGACCCTGTCGCGCCGTGATTCCGGTGTCGCCGAGGCGCCAGGCGAGCAGGAGAACGAATGACCGATACGACGAGTGCGCCCACGGGGCGGAGAGCGGGCGTCGTCGCGCCGCGCCTCTCCGGTACCGTCCGCATCGTCGGCGCCGGACTCCTCGGCGCGAGCATCGGCCACGCCCTCCGCGCGAAGGGGGTAGATGTCGTCCTGACCGATGCCTCGCCCGCCCAACTGCGTCTCGCCGTCGATTACGGCGCCGGAAGGATCTCGAACGAGGACGATCAGCCGTCCCTGGTCGTTGTCGCGGTCCCGCCGGATGTCACTGCCGACGTGATCCAGGCCGAACTCGAACGGTTCCCAGAGGCCGTCGTCACCGACGTCGCGAGCGTGAAGCTCGAGCCTTTCCGTGCACTCCAGGCGCGCGGTGTCGACCTCACCCGCTACATCGGCTCTCACCCGCTCGCCGGTCGTGAGCGCGGGGGCGCGATCTCGGCGCGCGCCGACCTCTTCATCGGTCGCCCCTGGGTGGTGTGCCGTGATGAGGAGACGAGAGCCTCCGACCTCGCCCTCGTCGAGGCCCTCGCGCTCGACGTCGGAGCGACGCCCCTCGAGATGACTCCGGAGGAGCACGATCGTTCGGTCGCGCTGACCTCGCACGTGCCCCAGGTGGTCGCGAGCCTGCTCGCCGGTCGCCTCGCCGAAGCGGAAGAGGGGGCGCTCCGCCTTGCAGGCCAGGGCGTCCGCGACACCACACGCATCGCGGCATCCGCCCCCGAGCTCTGGGTGCAGATCCTCGGGGCGAACGCGGCACCCGTGGTCGAGATCCTCGATGCGCTGGCCTCCGACCTCGGCGAGATCTCCGATGCCCTGCGTGCGCCGAGCGCTCCGGGCGCCCGCCGCATCGTCGCCGAGACCATCCGGCAAGGAAACGACGGCGTCGAACGGCTCCCCGGCAAGCACGGACAGAATCAGCGTTTCGAAACCCTCGTCGTGATGGTCGACGACACCGCGGGTCAGCTCGGCCGGCTGTTCGGAGAGCTCGGCGAGCTCGGTGTGAACGTCGAGGACCTCCGCCTCGAGCATTCGCCCGGCGCGCAGTTCGGCCTCGCCGAGATCAGCGTCGATCCCGCGGCGCTGCATGGCGCGATCACCGGGCTGCAGGAACGTGGATGGCGCATCGCTGGGAGCACGAATGACTGATATCTCGACCTCTGCTGCGGACGCTTCGGTGACCGACGCGCACAAGTTCATCGCGATCGACGGGCCGGCCGGATCGGGCAAGTCCAGCGTTTCGAAGGCCGTCGCCCGCGCACTCGGTTTCGGCTACCTCGACACCGGCTCCGCCTACCGCGCACTCGCCTGGCATGTGCTCGATCGGGGCGCCGACACCGAAGACCCTGAGGCCGTGCGCGCTGCGGCGGCAGACTTCCCTCTGACGCTGGGGCTCGACCCCGACGAGCGGACGGTGCTCGTCGGCGACGTCGAGGTCACCGAGGCCATCCGAGACCCGAGGGTCTCCGGCGCGGTGAGCGGCGTGGCACGCGTGCCCGAGGTTCGCGCGCAGGTCAACGAGCTGTTCCGCCGTCTGGTGTCGGAGTCGTCGTACTCCGCCGTCGTGGTGGAGGGCCGTGACATCACGACCGTGGTCGCCCCCGACGCTCCGGTGCGGATCCTTCTCACCGCAGCTCCCGAGGTACGGGCTGCACGACGTGCCGGTGAACTCGCCGGCGAGAACGCGGCTGCTGTCGCCGCGGCGCTGCACAAGCGTGACGCCTCAGACAGCGCCGTCGTCGACTTCCTGAACGCCGCAGAAGGCGTCGAGGTCGTCGATTCGACGGAACTCGATTTCCCCCAGACCATCGACGCCGTCCTCACGGTGATCGAACGAATCCAAGGAGCACACCGTGGCTGACGACGAATACGAAGGCGGCCCCGACCAGCTCGCCGAGAAGATGGACCAGCTCGACGAGCATCTCGCCGAGCAGCGCGCGGAGACGCTGCGCGCCGGCCTCTCCGACTACGAGCTGGACGATGAGGACGCGGAACTCCTCGCGGGCATCACGCTCGGCGAAGACGGCATCCACTACAGTCCGGCTCTTCCCGTGGTGGCGATCGTCGGACGACCGAACGTGGGCAAGTCCGCGTTGGTCAACCGCATCCTCGGCCGCCGCGAGGCCGTCGTCGAGGACACCCCCGGTGTCACCCGTGACCGCGTGACGTACAAGGCCGAGTGGGCCGACCGTCGCTTCTCGCTCGTCGACACCGGCGGGTGGGAGCCCGACGCGCGCGGCATCGACCGTTCGGTCGCGATGCAGGCCGAGGTCGCGATCGACCTCGCCGACATGGTGCTGTTCGTCGTCGACGCGATGGTGGGGGCGACGTCGACCGACGAGCACGTCGTGAAGCTGCTGCGCAAGAGCGGCAAGCCGGTGTTCCTCGTCGCCAACAAGATCGATGACGCCCGCCAGGAGCCGGAGACCGCAGCGCTGTGGAGCCTGGGCCTCGGCGAGCCCTGGCCCGTGTCGGCGATCCACGGACGCGGCGTCGCCGACCTGCTGGATGCTGTGCTCAAGAAGCTTCCCGAGGTCTCGGCCGTCGCGAAGCAGGAGATCGGCGGACCGCGCCGCGTCGCCATCCTCGGTCGTCCGAACGTGGGCAAGTCGTCACTGCTGAACAAGGCGGCAGGCGAGGAGCGCGTGGTCGTCAACGATCTGGCCGGCACCACCCGTGACCCGGTGGACGAGGTCGTGGAACTCGGCGGGAAGATGTGGCGTCTGGTCGACACCGCCGGTATTCGTCGTCGCGTGCACATGGCGCAGGGGGCCGACTTCTACGCCTCGCTGCGCACTTCGGCCGCGCTGGAGAAGGCCGAGGTCGCCGTCGTCGTTCTCGACGTCTCGGAGTCGATCAGTGAGCAGGACGTACGCATCATCGATCTCGTGCTGGAGTCGGGCCGCGCGCTCGTGCTCGCCTTCAACAAGTGGGACCGTCTGAACGACGACGATCTCGAGAACGCCGACCGCCGTCGCTACCTCGAGCGTGAGATCGAGCAGGATCTGGCGCACGTCGCCTGGGCCCCGCGGGTGAACATCTCGGCGAAGACCGGGCGTCACCTCGACAAGCTCGTGCCCGCGCTGGAGACGGCCCTGGAGAACTGGGACCGTCGTATTCCGACGGGCAAGTTCAACGCGTTCCTCGCAGAACTCGTGGCGGAGCACCCGCACCCGCTGCGCGGTGGCAAGCAGCCGCGCATCCTGTTCGGCACCCAGGCGTCGACGCGCCCGCCGACGTTCGTGCTGTTCACGACCGGTTTCCTCGACCCCGGGTACCGCCGGTTCATCCAGCGGCGTCTGCGCGAGCTCTACTCGTTCGAGGGCACGCCGATCGTGATCAACATGCGCGTGCGCGAGAAGCGTCAGCGCTGATCTGTTCCGGCGCATGTCGCGCCGTGGTGCTGTGACCCCGATGCTGTGAAAGGCTGAAGGGGTGACTGTCGTACCTCCTGCTTTCGGTGAACCGCGTCGCCCCGAGGGGCCGCGGAACCCCGGTGATGCCTGGGTGATCGCGGAGTCGGGGGAGAAGTACTGGGGGCGCTTCGGTGCTGCCGGGCTTCTCGCCTATGACCCCGCACGTGGCATCCTGCTGCAGCATCGTGTCGCGTGGAGTCACTTCGGTGGAACCTGGGGCTTGCCGGGCGGCGCACTCCACGAGGGGGAGAGCGCGATCGCGGGAGCGATCCGTGAGGCCCAGGAAGAGGCGGGCGTGCCGGACGGTGCCGTGCGCGCCCGGTTCACGAGCGTTCTCGATCTGGGCATCTGGTCGTACACGACCGTCGTCGCCGATGTCGGGGAGCCTTTCGAGCCGGTGATCAGCGACCCCGAGAGCGTCGCGCTTGAGTGGGTGCCGGTCGATCAGGTGTCGTCACGACCGTTGCACCCCGGTTTCGGTTCGTCGTGGCCGGCGCTGCTCGAATTGCTCGACGTGCGGCCGGCGATCGTGGTGGATGCCGCGAATGTCGTCGGCTCGGTCCCTGATGGGTGGTGGAAAGACCGTGCGGGCGCCGCAGCTCGTCTTCGTGCGCGTCTGGAGGGACTGGCGGTCCCCGCGCACGCGCTGGAACTCGCAGGCGATGAGTGGTTCCCCGACGTGTCGATGGTGGTCGAGGGGCAGGCGCGAGGTATCGAAGACCAGGCCGGCACGGTCTCGGTGATCCGCGCGGAAGCCGCGGGTGATGACGCGATCGTCGCCGAAGTCGAGCGCCGTGTCGCGATGCAGCAGCTGGTCGTGACCGTCACGAGCGATAGGGGCCTCCGTGATCGCGCCGAGAGCGCCGGAGCCGCGCACATCCGTTCGGCCGGGTGGTTGCTCGATCTCTTCGCGGCCAACGGCTGACTTTCGCCCCAAGCCCCGCGCGCTGTTCCTAGCGCGCCGTGGTCCTAGCGCTGGGGTCCCGACGTCGTGATTCAGACGAACATCACGCGTCGGGGCGGCGGGTCGGCATAGTCGCGGCCCAGCGGGCTGTGCCACGTGATGCTGCCGTCCTTCTCCTGCTGAGCGGTCCAGCGATACGGATCGGGAATGTCCGGATGCTTGAGCGTGTGGTGGCCCCGGCAGAAGTGGCCGAGGTTGTCGAGCCTGGTCTTCCCTCCCTTCGCATGATCGTGGTTGTGGTCGATCTCGCTGCGGTGCGCCGGCATGCGGCACCCCGGGAAGCGGCAGTGTCGGTCACGCGCGCGCAGGAACCGTCGCATCCCCTCGGTCGGCGTATAGGTGTCTGTCTCGACCACCATGCCTGTCGGGTCGAGGAACAGACGGGTCCAGCCGGTGTTGCGCCCCGCCAGCTCCCGGACGATGTCGGGCCTCAGGGGGCCGAGTCCGTCGAGCTCGGCAGGGCGGTCGTCGACGCCGGCGAGCGTGGTCGCCGCGACGGTCACCTGAATGCGGGCCTGGATGCCGTCGAGGGCGTCGCCGTGTGCGGTGCTCGGATCTGCGGTCAGGAGCAGGTCCGAGAACAGGTCCGCCTCGGTCTGCTTCCATGTTCGGGTGTCGGCCGGAAAGTGCGTCACTTCGGGATCTGTCGCGAACGTGTCACCATCAGCACCGCGGATCACGCCACCATCGACGAAGTCGACCGATGGGGCGGCGGGGGGAGGCTCATCGAGGGGAGGCTCATCGATGTGCTCAGCCGCATCGTGGAACCACCGGGGTGGGGGCAGGATCTCGCGGGTGTCTCGAGCCCGTACGACTTCGTGCGTCATCCGGTTGAGCCGGTCGGAGATCGCGGCGGCGATCCACTCGGGGAGCACCGCGGTGAGAAGTGCCAGGCCGTCGTCGAGTGCCCTCACCGTCACACATCGTTCTTCTGCAGCGCGGCGGTGCCTCTCCACGAGCGTCTCGCCGACGAGGGCAGCCGCGACCTGGCGCGCATGGGCGCGTGTGCGTGCGGCCGTGTCGCGTTCGGCGACGACGAGCGCCGCGGCTTCGAAGAGTTCCATGACCGCGGGATCGGCCTTCCTGTTGCGGATCGCTTCGGCGACGACCGCGCAGGCCCTGGAGATCTCTCGCACATGTCCGACGCTGATCATGCCGTCGGCGAATGCGGCACGGACGGCCGGGAGATGGGTGTGAAGGGCGTGGGCATCGGCGAAGGCGAACTCCATCGAGCCTTTCGACACGTGTCCGGCAGCGGAGAACTCCGCGATCATCGAGCGATGGATCGCCTCGCGATGAAAAGGGCTCGCGGAGACATCGGCGTCGAGGATGGCGATCTGCTCCGTCAGCAGGTCTGCGGCCTCGGCTTCGAGTGCGGCGATCCGACGTCTCGTGTCGACCCACGCGTCCAAGACGCGCCGTCGTTCCTCGAGATCGAGGTCGAGATCAGTCGAGAGTGGCATACCTCCAGATTAGAACAAAGCTTCGAATATCGTAAGGTGTGATGGCGGTGCATGCCGGGATATCAGTGAAAGCTCTCGTCGTTCCGCCCGCGCAGTTTGTCGATGTCGCGGCGTTCTCGCTTGGTGGGGCGTCCGGCCCCGCGGTCGCGGAGTCCCAGCGCTGCCTGGGGCTCGCGCTCGGGAGTGCGATCCTCGTAGGCGAGCGCGGCCACCGGAGCCCCCACGCGCTTGACCAGGAGCTGACGGACGATGAGGATCCGATCGAATCCCGCGATGCGTATGCGCAGCTCATCGCCGATGCGAACCTGCTGCGCGGCCTTCACCTTGTCTCCGTTCACCCGTACATGCCCCGCTCGGCATGCGGTCGTCGCGGCCGACCGCGTCTTGTAGACGCGGATGGCCCAGAGCCAGCTGTCGACACGGGCGGCATCCATCAAGTGCTCCTCTTCCGCAGCGTCACGAGGGCGCCGGCAACGATCAGGCCTTGGCCGATCGTATAGGTGAGCATGACTGCAGGGCTGCTCCAGGACGGCAGCGAATCGGGGAGGAACAGGCGGAAGGCGAGGATGGTGTCGCTGGCGAGGAAGAAGGCCCCGCCGACCGCGATGAGGGGGTGACAGCGCGCTGAGAATGCCGCGGTTCCGCCGAGCACGAGCCCGTAGGCGGCGACGGCGATGAATAGATCGCCCGTGTGCGAACCCAGGGTCGTGATCATGCCCGCCCACCAGGCGGCGTACACCAGCGCCCACCAGGGCATGCGCCGGACGGACAGGTGGCGCGCGAACAGCACGATGTATGCCACGTGGGCGATGCCGAAGAAGGTCAGCATCAGAGGCAGCTCCGGGCCCTGGGGGAAGAAGGTGCCGGCACCGTCGCCGAGCCAGGAGAACGACAATGCCGCGACGAGGAGGAGGAGCGTGATCCGCGGAGAGAGGCGTCGCGCAGAGACCAGCACCGGAATGGCCAGCAACGGCATCAGCAGCAGCTTCGTGGGCGCAGCGAGCGGGTTGTCGATGGTCAGGAGGATGACGTGCAGGAGGGACATCACCGCGAACGGGAGAAAGGCCCACATGAGAGCGTGGCGCGGGGAGCGACGTTGCATCCCGCCATCGTAGGGTTCGCCCTGACTGGGGGCGACGGGCATCGCCGTCCCCGGCGTCGGCCCCGGCGTCATCCCGCTGTTCACGATTCGACGGCGACCTGCGTGACGCTGTCGTCGACACTGAGGTGCACGGCCGGCCAGTAGCCTTCGGGGAAGTGCTCTCCGCAGTTGTCGGTGAGGTGCAGGATGACGGTGCCGTCGGAAGCCGCCTCGATCGCCTCGATCGTGAGGTCGGAGGCGGCTTCGTCGAGCTCGCGGGGTTCAGGGGCACCCGTGCTGAAATTCGCGACGACCGCGTCGGTGGCGATCCGGTGCACGATGTCCAGTCGCTTGACCGCGTCGCGCATGCGGGGAAGGAGCGGTGCGACCTCGTCGGAGCTCGTGCCCTCCAGCATGAGCTCGACCTCGGTGCCCTCGACGGAGGTGGTGCCGACGAACCAATCGTGCGTCAGTACCGTGCCGTCGGTGAGTTCCGAACGGGCACGGGCGAACCTGCCGAGCTCGGGATCGTCGATGGTCGCGTTCTCGTCGGTCATGCCTTTCACGCTAGTGGCTTCTGGGCGATCGTCATCATGGGGTCAGATCGAGGGTGACCAGCGCGCGACCAGGTTTGAGCTCGGTCTTCTCCGTGAAGCCGGCGGAGAGGAACGTGCCCAGGGTGCCGTGGAACAGGTCGTTGGTGCGCTTCCTCTCGCCCCCGGTGTCCACGGGATACCCCTCGATCAGGCGGGCCCCGGAGCCGCGGGCGTAATCCACCGCCGCGAGCAGGAGTTCGAGGTTGAGCCCGGCACCGCGGTGTTCTCGGCGCACCACGAAGCACGTCACGGCCCACACTGATTCGTCGTCGAACGGCTCGGTGCTGGCCGACGCGATGATGCGGGTGCGGGGAACACGCGCCTGGCGGGTGCGGGGACCGATGCGGATCCAACCTGCGGCCTCGCCGTCGACGTAGGCGATGATTCCCGGCGGCGGGCCGTCGTCGATCTCGGCGCGGAACATCTCGATGCGTTGCGGAGTCGTTGTCGTGTTCCAGTCCTTGTTGCTGAGCACCGGCCAGATGCACTGACAGCTTGCTCCATCCCCGCCTCCGGTGAGCGCGTGCTGCACGTCATCCCAACGAGCGGTCGTCGCCACCTCGGTCGTGATCGTCACCATGCCGTGACGCTACGCCGGGCATCCGACACTCGCAACGCCTCGGTTCGCGGAGGGGGTGGAGATACGGCTAAGATAGGGGAGTTGCCTGCGCGAGAGCGCAGAACAACGGGCTGTGGCGCAGCTTGGTAGCGCACTTGACTGGGGGTCAAGGGGTCGCAGGTTCAAATCCTGTCAGCCCGACCAATACAGGCTTATTCAAACCTTTGGACTGAGTAAGCGGGTATGGGTCCGAAAGAGAGTCTTCCGCAGGAATGCGGGAGGCTCTCTTTTCTTTGGCCGGTGTGTGGGCCGAGGCGCTGAGGCGGTGCTGGGCGCGCCAGTCGTGCAGGCCGGCGTTGAGTTCGGTGCGTTCGACGCCGATGCTCACCTCGCGGTCGGTGACCTGGACGTCGAGTCGCGTGAAGAACGCGGTGAGCAGCTCGCGGCGGACGTTGTCGGGCAGCTGCTTGTAGAGCGCGGCGGGATCTTCGAGGAGGTCGACGAACGCGAAGGCCTTGTCGACGCCGTGCCGGATTCGTTCGACCGTCCGGGTGAGCTTCTCGGTGATGGCGCCCTTCTGGAGCGTGACGTACTCGAGGCGTTGGCGCAGCTTCTCGACCGCGATCGTTCCGTCGGCGGCGAGTTCGATGAGTCGCTCCTCCTGGGCTTCGAGCTTCTTCAGCTGGGTGCGCAGGGCGTCCTTCTCCTCCTGATCCGCGGCTTGGAGTTCGACGAGGGCGCGTCGAACTTCCTCACGAACGGACGCGATGTCGTCAGCATCGAAGCGTTCGGCCGCTACCCGTCGCGCCACTTCGTCCTCGAGTTCGTCCAGTCGCGCCGACGGCATCGAGCAGTGACCGCGCTGCTTCGCGGTGCAGACGTAGTACTCGTATGTGCCGCCGTGCCCCTTGTTCTGGCTGTAGACGAGTCGACTCGTGCGCCCCTCCGACTTGCATTCGGCGCAGTACAGCAGGCCGCGGAGGAAGTGGAAGTGGATCCGGTCGCGGTCGCCCTTGCGGTTTCGTCCGTCGAGGATCTTCTGCACCGCGAGGAAGAGCTCCTTCGAGATGAGGGGCGTGTGCCTGCCCGGGTGGAGCTTCCCCTTGTAGCGGATGACTCCGGTGTAGTACGGGTCGCGCAGGATCATGGCGAGCTGGCTGCTCGACAGCGGCTTGGCGGCACGTTTGCTCGATTGCCGCGTGGTCAGGCCCTGGTCTTCGAGCATCATCTGAAGCTGCGTGATCGAGAACTGGTTCGTGGCGTACTGCTCGAAGGCCCAGATGATGAGTGGTGCGCGGACGGGGTCGACGTCGATCGTGTTGACGAGTCGTCCGTCGAAGTCCTTGCGCACATTCAGGTAGCCGAGCTTGGCCCGCCCAACGCTGCCGCCCCGTTCGACCTTGTGGGCCATCTTGATGCGGATGTCCTCGCCGCTCATGCGGACCTGGAGTTCGTTGACGACGTCGGTGATGGCCTCCATCGCGTCGCCCATGTACCCGTCGCCGAAGTTCTCCTTGGCCGAGATGAGCTCGACGCCCTTGTCGCGCAGCTGGCGCTTGGTGATGGCGGCGTCGAGGTGGTTGCGGAAGACGCGCGAGCGCATGTAGATCACGACGTAGCGCACATCCGGATTGGCATCGACGAAGCGGAGGAGCTTCTTGAACTCCGGCCGCTTGTCGATGGTCTGCGCGGACTGGCCCGGTTCGACGAACTCGCGAAGGATCGGCACGCCGAGCTCCTTCGCCTTGCGGATCGCCCACTCGCGCTGAGTGGCGATGCTGTTGCCGTCCTCGTCGAGGTCGGCTGCGGTGTTGAGCTGGCGCGTCGTGGAGACGCGCAGATAGCTGATTGCCACGCCCGTGCGGAGCGGGACGTGCATCGTGTCGTCGCCCTTGAATAGGTGTTCAAGCCCTGCGACTGATGTGAGATTCGGCTTTGCCAGGGTGGCTGCCGCTTCCTCGCCTTCTTGGTACATATGAGGCCCTCCTTCGGTTAGGTCCTCCGGATTTACGCTCTTCTCGGCCGGGAAGTCCAGTCCTTTGGCGGCTTTCCCGGCACCTACACCGCCGTCGACCGGGGTCGCGTCGGCGATGTAGTTTTCACCTCGCTCAGGGCGCTCGTCCATGGCCCTTCCCTTCTTGTGTCTGGGGCTCTTTCGTTGGCTGTTCTAGGTGAACGACGAGGCCGAGGAGTACGCGAGCGAGCCGACGCGGATCGGGTCGCGCACGCCAGACGGGTGTGATGTCGATGCGCCGGTCTGCGCGTGGGCGCCCTCGTCTGCGGGGTGGGTCACTGCTACTTGTTGAAGGCATAGAGCATGCCCCCCTCCTCGACGAAGTCATAGACGTCGCGGGTGCGTTCGATGACGTAGTCGATGTTCAGGTGGACGGCGTCAGCGGGCAGGCTGTGATCATCAGCCCAGTTGCCGAGCTCGATCTCCCAGTCCTCGAGTGGACTGAGCGCGTAGACCGCGTCATCGATGGAGTTGAAACTGCCGACGTAGTTCTCCTGGAAGCTGTCGAGCAGATCCGCCGCGGCGGCGTTCACATCCGGCAGCGCCAGGAACGCTCTGAATGCGGGACCGAAGAACTCGTCGCACTCTTCGAGACGGACGATCAGTTGCTCCATCCCGGCGGCGTCGAGGCTGGCGGGGACATGCACCGTGACGGGCCTACCGCTGGTGGTGAGAGTGGTACGCACCAGGAGACGGTCGAGCTTGGGTGGCAGATGCTCGTTCTGATACGTCCGCCCGGAGCCGGTTCCCATCTTGTCGATGAGGTACGTACCGAACCAGTCGATGAGTTCTTTGACCTCGGCGGTGGCGTCCTCGTCGGTGTAGAGGCGTAGGTATTCCTCGCGAAGATCGAGGTAGGTGCTCTCGCCCGTCCTCCCGAACTCGGCGAGGGCGGACTCTCGTCCGAGCGCGCGCCCGAGCGCGTGGGCGATGCAGCGGGCGGTGTCGTGGTCGACTTCCCGGTGTTCCGCGAGTGCGGCTGCGATGCCGTTCGCGATGGGATGTTCGAAGCGGTGGGAGGCGACTTCGAGTCGACGCCAGTCGGGTGACATGCGTTCAGGTGCGAGACGCATTTCGGGTGTGACAGTGGGCTCGTGCTCGCTCATGAGCGCTTCCCCGCGGTGATGATGTAGCGCCCGAGCGCGTCGAGCCAGGGCTCTCGCTCGATCGGGACGGTGACGTCGTTGAGTTCAGCGAGCGCCGCTTCGGCGTCGAGGATGCCGGTTCCGGCGAAGCGCTCGAGTGCGCTGCCGGGGCCATCGTGAATGGTGGCCGCGATGAGCTGCGCCAGGAAGGCATCGCGACTGTTCGGGTCGAGCGTGAGCCAGGCATCGATGATGAAGTGTGCGTGCTCGGTCTGGTCGATGGTGCGCATCCATTTCGGGAACTTGGGCTTGGTGCGCAGGTCGTTGTTTTCGGCGCCAGTCGGCGCGACGGGGATGGTTGATGAGTTCATGTGATTCCTCCTTTCGGGGTGAATGATGATGACGGCCCGTACGGGGCCAGCGTGGCGAGTGTCTGCTCGCCGGTGATGATGGTGAACATGCCCGGCTCGAGTCCGCGATCAGCTGCGATGGCCTCGCGGATCTTCTGGGCGCGGTCGATGGTGGGGACGATCCAGACGACGGCCGGGTACAGCTCCCGCGCCTGTTGTTCGATGCCCGTGCGTTGGTGGCGCTGGTAGGTCTGGCACTTTCGAAGTACGGCGGGCAGATGCTCGGTGGCGCGGTCGACCTCGATGAACGAGTGCGTCTCGGTGCTGGCGTCGGCAGTGACGACCAGGAGGTCGGGCTTGAGCGTGATCACGGAGGCGCCGCTGCTGTTGAAGCTGCGCCAGCTGGCCGGCTCGAGTTCGAGTTCGAGGAGTTCGAAGCCTTGGGCGTGTGCCTGCTCAAGCAGACTGACCGCGATGTCGGCGACGGCGAGGGTGTGAGCGACGAATGTGAGACCTGGCTCGTCGTAGCGCCGCCTCCGCGGTTCGCCGCGTCGGGCACGAAGGTAGCGGTCGCCCGCTGGCCCGAGCTGCCAGATCGTGACGGCTGAGCCGTGCTTGATGCCGCCGATACGCCGGGCCAGCCGCGTGATTGCACCGCGGGCTTCGAGTCGGTTCAGCACGCGGGTCGTCCCTCGCGTCGCACCGCTCGCGGTGACATGTGGACCCAGGGGTGCCGCCGGGAAGTGCAGTCGCTGTAGCTGTCGAGTGGTGAGAAGTCGAAAGCGTTCCAGATCCTCGAGGATGCGAACGTCGCGCTCAGTGAGGTGCTCCTCGAGGTCGAGATGACGAACAGCGGCCATCACGAGGCTGCCCTCCGGACTGGGGTGAAGTGTCCTGCAACGCGGAGGCAGTCCGCGCCCGCACCGGCCGATGTTCGCCGGAACGGGGCCGAACGTGGCGGCGGGTGTTCGTCGTGAAGTGAACAGCGGACGGAGCGTCGAGCGGACAGGGCGATCCAGTGGTTGAGGGCGTGCCGAGCGATCATGCGCGCCTCGCCTTCTGGTGCGTCGGGCGGTCCGCCTGGTCCTCTGGTGACGGGGTTGCTGCGACTTCGGAGGTGGTCGGCGGCAGGGCGCCGTAGCGATCTCGGCTGCGCTGGCGGACATCGTCGCGGGTACCGAGCGCTGGGCGCGGTGGAAGGGTGCGCCCCGAGCACCATCCGGCTGGCACGCTCCCGGCAACCAGGTGGGCGTAGATCTCGAAGCGAGGCAGCGCCTGGAAGTCGCCGGCAGACAGTTGGGGGGCCATCCGGGCGAGATCGCGGGCGTCGTCCGGGCCGACGGCGAAGCAGATCTTGCTGCGCGCATTCGTATCGAGCGCCGCCCGCATGGCGGGTGGAAGCTGGCCTCGGTACTGGTGTGCCAGATGCCAGGCGACGCCATAGGAACGTGAGGTCGCGAGGGCGTCGGCGATCGAGGTCGGCAGGTGCAGGTAGTTCTGCACCTCGTCGATGAACACCATCCCCGGCCGCTTCGTCGGGTCCTTCTCGCGGGCACGCTCCAGCGTCGCGTTCCAGATCTCGGCGACGATCAGGCTGCCGAGCAGCTTGGCCGCACCGGTCCCGATCAGCGCATCGTTCAGCGGTACCAGGACGACGCTGCGCTCGCGGAAGACGTCGCGGAGCCGGAAGCGCGGTCGTGCCTGCCCGAGCACGAGAACCAGCGGTGCGCGCAACAGGATCTTGCGAAGCTTGTTCAGAGGTGCAGCGATCATGGCAGCGCGTTGGGCGGGGCTGAGTTCCTCAAACTCGGCCCAGAAGGAGGCCAGCGTCGCGTCGTCCTGCATCGCGGCGATCACTGGGCGTCGGAAGGCAGCGTCCGTGAGGAGGCGTGGCAGATCGATGAGCGTGTACGGATCGATGGTCCGTTGCCCAGCCCGGGCGAGCGATAGGAGCGCACCGTGGATCAGGTACTCGGTGCGTGGTCCCCACCCTTCCTCGAAGACGGCGGCGAGGGCGGCGATGATGCCGTCGACCACGACGTCCGGATCGCGGTCGCCGATGTCGAGCGGGTTGAAGCCCACCGGCATCGTGTCGGCAGCGTCCAGCACGACAACGCGCTGCGCATGCTCGGGGGCGATGCGATCGAGGATGCTGTCGACCAGTTGCGCCTTGGGCTCGACGACTACGCAGGCCCGACCAGCCTCGATGTCGGAGAGGATGAGGTGCTCCAGCACGGTGGACTTGCCCGAGCCCGTTGGCCCGGTCGCCACCAGGTGCTGCAGCCGACTGGCCGGATCCATCCCGATCAGACGCTCCGGACCCGGTGCGGTACCGGTCGCGAATACCGACGACGTCGCGCTGACGATCTCGGGCACCGGCAAGCGACGCGGATGGGTGCCGGCGATGCCGGGATAGTCGCGCTCGCCGAGCGGCCAGGCCAGCATCGACGTCAGCTCGTCCGGTGAAAGCCGAAACGCGGCGCGAGCGGTTGCCGCGCGCCAGCGGCTCGACGAGTCGTAGTTGAGGCTGAGCCGAAGTCCGGGACTCTGCAGTAGCTGGAGGGCACCGAACACTTCCCAGACGAGCGCGCCGGTTCGCTTCTGGGTGCCAGCCGTGACCCCGATCCGGAGCGTCACTGCGGTCGTGGGCTGGCCAGCTCGCAGTTGAAGCCGACGGCGCGTCTCAGGCTCCACGGCGCGGACACCTTCGAACACGAGGGACGCGAGTGGCTGCATCGGGTCGGCCGACTTCGCTGAGACCGAATGCGCCGCTTGCGTACGTCCCAGGACGAGCTGCAGCGCAACGTGCTCCTCGCCTCGTCGTGCCGCGAGTGCGAGGTATATCGCCGACGTGACCTGCTCCGGGTCGGTGTCGGCGAGCGGCAGGATGGCGGGGTGCGCCACGACCCGGCTGACAGCGGCCACGTCCGGCCGTGTGGCGGGCTCAAGGGCGAGGCCTGGAAGGTGGCCCCGAAGGAGGCGCTTGAGGCGCGGTGCGGCCGCGGACGGGTAGCCGACGAGATGCGTCACGCCGTCCGCGCTGGCGTGTACCTCGAAGACGAGCGGTCGTGGAGCGTCGGCGCTCATCAGGCGCGTCATCAGCTGAGCCACGCTGTCGGCGCCGAGTGGGCGCGGCAGATGCAGACGTGTGAAGACCAAGTCAGGCATGGTCGCCTCCTTTGTCACGTTCGAAGTACTCGGCGCGAGCTGCGGCTTCGAGGCGAGCTTGTTCGAGACCGGCGCTGGTGATGATGCGAGCGATCCGCTCGGTGCGCGTATCGCTGTTGGACTCGGAGAACACCTGGACGCGCCGGTCCACGCTCTTCCGGTAGCGGCGACGGCCGCGGGTGTGTCGGGTCATGAGACAACCTCCTTCCCACCGCTGCCCATGAAGGGCTGATTGGTTCGCGTCACGGTCGCGGAAGGACGTTGGGATCGCTCATAGCCATAAGCCGAATGAGCACAATGGCGCCTATTACGAACTCGAACGCTCGATTTGTCAAGCGTTTTCAAGCGCCGTTGTCCATTCCACAACGACCCGACAGAGGTGAACTCGCTCATGCTTAGAACCGTCGACCCCACCAGTAGCGGTACACGATGACCGCGCACCACCAGACGAGAGCGATGCCGACGATCAGGAGGACCCAGCCCCAGAACTGCGCGAGTAGCTCCAAGGCGAGCCAGAGAGCGACGATGCCGCCGAGAATGAGCAGGCAGGCGCGGAAGAAGCGCATCGGCGTGGGCGCGGGGGTGTCGTCGGGCATCAGTCATCACCGACCCCTCCATCTGCGCCGGCTCTGGTGAAGTCGCTCGGCACCGGATACCCCGGGATCGTGATGTCGCAGTCGATCTCGTTCCCCCACACCGACCAGTCCGCGTGGCTGTTCGGACGCTGCCGCGCGAACAGCTCGAGGTACGGGCCGTCGAGGACGCGCTCGATCAGGGGGATCATTTCTTCGGGCTTCTGGCTGTGCGCCTGCCGTGGGAAGAGCAGTGTCGAGCGCTGGCCGCGGAACTTGAACGGTGCCCGGCCGCGCACGCCGTGCAGCAGGATCTCGTGGGAGCCGCGGAAGTAGTTCCCGAGGCCCATGTAGTACTTGTCCCAGACGGCGTTCGTCTTATAGGTGAAGCCCCATGCCTTCATAACCTCCAGTGCTCCAGGCAGTGCGGCATTGGTCGTCCACAGCAGCAGCGTCGCGTTCTCAGCGGCGAGCTCGGCGACCGGCATCTGCTTGATGCGGTCTAAGGTCATCAGGTCGTAGTGGTTGATGGCGCCGCGGGCGCCGGCCTGGGCGATATCCCAGGGCGGATCGGCGTAGATCACGGCGTACTTCTTGTGCGTGGACGCCGCGGCGGCGCCCGGGGTCAGTTTGGTCATGTCAAGGAACTCCTTTCTCCAGCCCGCAGCAAAGGGTGCGAGCGATGGCGAGGACTGGTTATGCGCGTCCGAGAACGAGTCGTCAATATTCCGGTCGCGGTCGTTGCGAAAACCACAACGACCGGGACGCTGACGAGCAGTTGATGCGGCGACGCGGACGCCGGGTGGTCATCGCCCGCGCCGCCGCGCGGTTCAGATCACGAGTCCGACGACTCGTTCGGCGTGCTCCCCGAGGCGAGGAAGGACTCGCGGATGAGCGCCTTGCGCGCCTCGTGCGCTTCCATGCCGAGCGCATTGGCCAGCTGGAGCACGGTGCGGCGCAGCTCTTCCTGCTTGCGGTCGAGCTCGGCCTCGATGCGCGCCCGACGACGCTCGCCGAAGGAGTTCCGGACCGCGACCACAAGGTCACGCGCCCACTGGATCGTCTCGGCCGACACGTCGACCAGGCGGTCGAAGGCGCCCTGGGTCGTGGTGGCCATCACTGCCACCGCCGAATCGCTGCAGAGGCGCCCAGCGTGTAGCTGTCGACGATCTCGCGGTAGCGGGCTTCGCCGAGCGGTGCGACCGTGATGAGGTGCTGCTCCAGCGCCGTCAGGGCACCGACGTGCTCGAGCGCGGTGTGCGTCACGAACGCGCGGCCGTCCTCGGTGAGCTTGGCGACGATGGCGCGGGACTGCACTCGCTCCACCTCGCGGCGGGTCTGCCGCTGGATGCCCAGCGACAACGAAGAGAACCCCTGCGGGCTCATGGCGCTCCCCGTGGTGGGGAGCAGTTCGGATGCGGTCATCTTCTGCCTCCTGGAGGTAGCTCCCTGCGGATGGGGAGTTGGTAATTCCAGGCTCGTGTACGGAGGAAACAGCGTCACTGACACGAAACTGACACGATGGCGGGATGAAGGATGATCCGCTTCGGCGCGAGATTCTCGCCGAACTGCGGCAATTGCGTCGCGGCCCAGGTGAGTTTGGTATGGAGCGGATGGCCATGTCTGAGATGCTTACCGACGTCGTCGGTCGCGGAAGCATCGAGCGTGCGTACGGGGCGATGCTCGATGCGCTTGTTCGTCACGGCGCCGATACCGAGAGCGATATCCGCGCCTACTTCGACACCAGCGGGTTCCAGACGCCAGGCGACACGCTCGATGCGCGTCTCAAGGTCTACGCAGAGGAACATCACGTCGAACAGCGCACCGGGCTTCGGCGGAGCGACCGCGGTGCCGAGAAGCTGAGCTACATCCTGCGGGACACACTCACGATCGAGCGGCCCTGGGGGAAGATCGTCGTCAGCGAGATGGACGGACTTGTCGTTGCCGGAGTGATAGTCGATGTCCTGCACGGATCCCAGTGGCGCCGACCGCACGTGCACATCAACGGGGAGTACCAGGAGCGCGACTTCGTGCTCCACGACTCCGAGACGAGCGAGTTCTTCGCGACAGCGCAGGAGCGCTTCGACAACATCCCCTTGCTACCGCCCGCAAGTCCCGGCGACGACGAGTTCGTTATCGAGGTGTTCTGGGTGATGCCGGTGTGGCCCATCTGGCAAACGGGGACGATGCTCAAGACCCCAGGGCTCGGCGCGAGGCTGACCACCGAGAGAAATTCCAGCGCTCGAGTGAGTCTCTGGCGATGATCCGCGCTTTGTTGTTTTGGGCGGCGACCTGGATAGCGACCGCTTGACGCAGTTTCCACAACATCGGACTGTGGATAGCTCGTCGAAGCATCCGTTGCCTGTGGAGAATTACACGGCTGTAAGTATCGATTTGGTCGACTAGACCGGAAATCCGGGCCTAGAAGGCCCCCAGGGGCGCCCCTAGCGCCCGAAACGCTTGTGCATAAGGTTCGGTACCCAAACGGGACCCCAAAGCCACAGCTGGCCGCCTGTCGGCGGTGCGCGGTAGGCTATGGAGTGCGAGAAAAGCCCCGACCGACTGGTTCGGCGCAAGGCTCGAATCGCAGCAGATCGGGGCTGAGTGTCTTGGACGGACTACTCGACTCTAGAGGCTCAGATGGCCTCTTCGCGACCCGGTGAGCCGGTCCTCGAGAGATCTGCTTCAACTCAAGAAGCGGAAGGAGTACCTGATGGCGAAGTCGTCGTCACGGTCGTCCGGAAAGCCCTCGAAGGCGGCACTCAGCAAGGCGGGACGGACGCTTGCGTCCGACTCGTCGAGCAAGACCGCCAAGTCGAAGGCCGGCTCGACGCTCGGCAAGGGCTGAGCACCGGGGAGGGTCGATCACCTGCTGGTCGGCCCTCCCTACCAGCACTTCACGCGACGCGATACCGCTCCGGGTGCTCCGACTGCTTCGCTACCCGCTCCCACGAGCGGAGAGGCAGTTCACCAGATGAGCAGTTCGTTCAAGTTCGACAAGAACGCATTCATGCGCGAGGTTCAGCGCGAGGCCCAGAAGGGCATCGATCAGATGGCGCGTGAGCAGAACCGGGAGCTCGAGCGCATGAGCGCCACGTATACCGGTCGCCCGATCGAGGAGATCAAGCCCGCACTGCAGCGCCTGTTCGCGCGCTACGACGGCAAGATCACCGACCCCGAGCTGACCGAGTGGGCGCAGCTGATCAGCGACGGCACGAAGATCACGCTCAAGCCCGACAGGATCCGCTTCTAGGCCATACGCAGAGGGCGTCCCAAGTTCGCGGGCGCCCTCTTCGTATGTCTGCAGGGAGCGGCGCCGATCGGTGTCCGGCCGCATCGATAGCCTCAGATCGTGGTCGATACGAAGCAGACGAAGACGATCGGCGAACACCATGTCGCCGCCGAGCTGGCTCGACGCGGCTGGGCACCGGCCCTCACCCGGGACGGACTCGAACGCACCGACATCCTCGCGGTGCTCGCAGATGGCACTGAGCGTCGCCTCGTCGAAGTCCAGGTGAAGGCAGCGCGCGGCGCCAAGATGGACTCGATCAGCTGGCCGCTCGGCTCAAAGTCGCAGGCACCGAGCCTGCACGAGCGGGAGTACTTCGTCATGGTCGCAATCCCTCACGATCTCCGCGACCATCCCCGCAGTTTTGTGGTGCCCCGCGTCCACGTCGCGGCGGCGGCTTGGATCGAGCACATGAACTGGCTCACCCATCCCGATGCGCTCCCTGGAAAGCGGAATGCGCCGGTCGAGCGCTCTCGGGTGCTCCTTCGGACCTTTGCCGACTACGAGGACCGCTGGGACCTGCTCGAAGTTGACCAGAGCGCCGCCCCGGTTCTGCTGCCCTCGGGCTTCCGAGACCTTGCGCTCACGGAACGCGTCGGCCTACCGCCAGACCACGAGTGGCACGAGGGGCTTCCGCAGTGGTGAACGAGATCGAGGACGCTTGGTATGCCGAACTGCGCGCCCAGTATCAGCCCGAGCATGTCCGCCTGCTCCTGATTGGCGAGAGCGCGCCGACCGACCACGGCGGCACTCGGCCGCGGAACTTCTTCTACGCCGACCATCTCGGCTACGACAACCTCTACCGTGGCGTCGTCGAGGCTCTGTACGACCTCCGTGGGCTGGAGAAGCGCTCGCACGACAAGCGCCCATGGCTGCGACGGCTGCAGGCCGACGGCGTCTTCCTGATCGATCTGGTTCCCTACCCCGTCAACGATGTATCAAGCAAGAAGCAGCGCAAGGCGATACTTCGCGAGAACGTCCCAGGCTGCATCGAGCGCGCCCGCGCCCTCAACCCGGACGGCATCATTCTCTGCAGCAGCGATGTCTTCGATGCGCTCGCGCTGCCGCTGCGCGAAGCTGGGCTGCCATTGCTTCACACCCGCGCCCTGAGCTTTCCGCTCGGCAACGTGCGTGATCAGTTCGTCGCGGGCTTCCGTGAGGCATACGCCCGCCTGGGCGATCACTAGACAGCACAGCTGCCTGGCGTCGCCCGCCGTTGCGGAATTGACAACGCTCGCGATCGGAAGATTGACCCCGCGAACAGGCGGTGCATAATCGGCCTCGCTCCTCGTCGGCGTGCGGCGTAGATGATCCCAACCGGGGATCGTCCGTCGCTTCCGATGAGGAGGCTCACCATGAGTGAGAACACCCCTGCCGACGTGCCGGCCTCGGCACTCGGTCCGTTGCGGACGCTCGCCGTTCGTATCACCGATGGCCTGCGGGCGCAGCTGGACGTGCTCGCCCAGCTCAACGACCGCACCGTCACCGAAGAGATCCGCCTCGCCCTCGAGTCGTGGGTCGAGACCAGCAAGTCCGACCCGAAGGTGCTCGAGCGCGCCGAGACGGTGCGCGCCGAGATCGAGCGCGAAGCCAAGACCAAGCAGAGCGCGATCGAGGCCATCTTCGGCGGTGCGAGCGGCGGCAAGACGCCGCGCCGGTCGTCGGGTTCCGCCTGACCGCAGTTCGGCATGCAGGGAGATCCGGCTGTTCGGGACTGGGCGCTTCATCGCGCTCGTCCCGGACAGTCGGTACACCATCAACGCCAGCGCTTGCGCGACGTGAGATGCCAACCACGGCAGTCGTCGCAGAAGTAGACGCGCGCTTCCTGCTTCGGACGCGAAGCTTGTCTTGGTTCTGAATCTGAGCCAGCACCAGCAACGCCGCGATCCGGTCGCGATAGCGCGTCTTCGTGCAGGTCGGCATGAGTCGGAGTCTTCTGGTGACCACCGACATGGTCAGTTCCTCGTTGCTGCCCCGCGGCTTCGGAAGAGAACCCGAGAGGGGTTCTCGGCCGCGACAACAGTAAGGAGGTGGGACGAATGGTGCGCAGCATCGTCATCCCGCACGACACAGAGCAGCGCCCTGCCCTCGTAGAGCTCGCCGACCTTGGCGCGTTCCAGGAGGCGGTCGACGGCTGGCTGGATCTCATCGAGATCCCGTCCATCGGCGTGACCATCTACATGAACGAGGCCGAACGTCGGACCCACGGTCCGCTGAACACCCGGGCCACTGCGTTCTGGTGGCTCCACAGTGCACATCCGACGGCCCACCCGGTCATCCTCGGCGACGTCGTCCTGACGGGCGTCGGCGACCGGGAGCGCGAGGGCGACATCCCGGAGGTGGTCGTCGAGCAGATCTTTCACCGCGACAACTTCGTGGTGCAGGTCCGCCCGTACGACCGCAGCTCCTGGTGCGACTCGTTCGCGCGCTTCGACAGCGTCTTCGACGCCGCCCTCTGGTGTCTGCTTTTCGAGGCCACGATGCGTCCCGGAGCTCGGTTCCGAGTTCGGAGCGAGCCACCGATTCACATCGCCGAGCTTCCCCTCTTCGGAGGTGACCGGTCATGGTGAAGGCGCTCGTCATCCCGACCACCGAGGGCGAGCCGATCAAGGAGTGCGACGTCGACGCGCTCGAGGACTACCAGTCCGTGGTGGGCGGCTCGATCGAGCCGGTCGACGTCCCGGCGCTCGGCGTGACGGTGTACGTCCACGAGGAGGGGCTGATGCTCAATCTCCCCTTCAATCCTCGGGCGACATTCCTCTGGTGGTACTTCGTGCCCGAAGCTCGCCAGAGGGCCATGCTCGTCGGCCCGGCGCTCATCACGGGGCTGCCCGACCGGAGCGGCGACAGCGCCGATGTCCCGAGCGAAGTGGTCGCCATGCTCGCCCACCCGGGGGAGTGGCGCGTTGAAGTGCGGACTGTCGGTGACCCGAAGTGGTACCGCAACCAGAGGACGTACGCGGACTACTTCGAGGCGCTCGTCTGGGCGATGGTCACCCTGGAGCGCTGGACGGCCGCGGAAGACACCCGTGTAGTGCCAGTGCTCCACGACGAGATCGCGTCAACCAACGTCAGTCCGCCATCCGCGGCCTGACAACAGGGCGGCGACTGCCCGGACTTGAGAACCTCCGAGTTCTCGTCCGGCGCGGTCGCCGCCCTCAATCATTCAGCACCGGGCACTCACGAACGCAATTGCTCCTCGCGCAAATCTCGAAGCTGGGACCGGAACTGAGCGACGCCACCCCGAGCCGGATGGCGGACGTATGGAATTGCAGGAAAATGCGGTGCTAGGACCGCCTGGGCGACACGGCCGACAGCGATAACTCGTTCGATCTTGAATGCATGCACAAGGGCGAGCGTCACGGAGAGACCAGCGCGAATCTCTGTTGGCGTTGGCCGACGATTCGTGAAGGGATGCCCGGGCTCATGCGGATGAAGCGGAAAGGCGGCCCACAACAGCGGAAGCTCCGCGTCTTCAGCAAGCGTCGACCACATCGCCTGAGACGTTGCTTCGCGGACGAACGGGGGCTCGTCGGGCACCTCGTAGTCGTCACCATCAGCTGCGCCGCTCACTAGACCGGGTGCGGACGTGATCTCGCGCACACTCATGAATGGGACGCCAGTAACCGCCGTTCCCCTGTAGCCAGGCGCTTCACCAACCAGGAGCGTACTCGGCATCCTCGCGGCCATGAGCTCCAAGTATCGACTCAGGTTGCGCCGCCGGAGCTGCGACGCGGGGGTTGAAGAGTCATAGAGAGAGCAGGCGCTGGACGAACCGTTCAGTTCGTCCAGCGCCTGCCAGAAGTCGTCGAGTCGTAGGTCACTCATGTCTGGGGCACACTGTGCGGGACGTGCCCAAACTTGTCAAGCAGCTCCACCGGAACCGTCAGTGTTGACCGCGCCGCCGACACTTGATCCGGAACATGCCCAAGAATCGCCGCGGTGCGGCGCTTGGTGGTGTCCCAGCGATCGTCCCAGTGTCGCGGCGGCATCGTGAGCGGGAAATCCGCCAGATGGGCGACGGACGGATCCTGATTGAGGCGACGATACTCATCACCTCGCTTCGACTTGACTCGGAGGGCCAGCTCATAGAACGGCGCTCGGCGCGTTGCCGGGAGCGAGGGGTCCGGGCCGAATGCCATGACCCACGCTTCGACACCGGGGCTGATCGGGCGCCGGATCTTGAGGATCGCGCTGGTCCCCAGGACCTTCAAGCCCTCGCACCAGAATGTCGTGGTGTGGACGAGCTCGCCGACGACCTTGACGAAGTCCGAAAGCGATGAGCACTGTGGAAACACGATACTGGCGACCTGAATGCCGTCGCCGTCGCACAGCTCGGTCACGCGACTGTCCAAGTATTCCGGGGTCGTCTCGTTGTCGACAACCAGGTACGGCCAAGCGCCATCGGTGTGCTTCAGCGCGGCGATGCGAGCGAATACGCACCCCGTTTGTCCGCGGCGGAACCAGTCCTGCTGCGCAGCGACCACAACATCGGAAAACTCGGCTCCGGCCGCGATCAGGCTCTGAGACGTGATGAGGATGTCGGAGGTTGTTGGGAACCTATGACCGCCAAGTTCCAAGCGCGTACGAACACGCTCGAACACGTCGAGAAGCGCGATCACCGGGGGGTCACTTGCGAGCCGAGTAAGCATGGCATCCTCCTTGCGTGCGGTTGTGCCGCAAGTGTGCGCCGCCGTCCACCGGTCGGCAACGAATCCCTAGCGAGGGCGTGGCCAGCGACTAGAGATCTCGGTCGGAGCTGCCAACATGTGGTGTGCCCGTGATCGGAGATCGCCTGCGATCACTAGAATCCTGCCCACCAGGCACTAGGGGGACGAGGATTTGTACTGCCCGAGCTGCGGCGCCGACGGCGTCATCTCCGACTCAAACATCATCGATACACGGCTTGCTGTTGACGGCCGCTCTACCACCCGTCGCCGGGTGTGCAAGGCAAACGCGGAGCATAAGTTCCATACGACCGAGTCGCTCCGCCACGAGGATCTGAAGGATACTTTCGTGCGTCGAGCGAGTGACAAGCAGATCACCGAGAGATACTCCGTTACCCGTCTTCGTCGGGATCTTCGAACTGCGGTCCTCGGCCGCCTACCTGACGAGGAGATCAACCAGATCATCGCCGATATCGAAGGCGACCTGCAGGAGCGACTTGCTGGGTTGGTTCAACCGCTGAGCGTCGAGGAGCGCGAACACCACTCATCAGGCAGCTACGCCGCCGCGATCGTCGACACCGACATTCGTCAAGCCACCGAGTTGCGACTCCGGCAGGCGAGCGACCGTTCGGTGCACGTGCTATACGCACTCGGCATTCGTGGACGCGTCGACACCCCCGGGCGTGCAGGTCTCCGGAACGCGCAGGGCTTTCTCGAGTGGCTCTACTCGCCCGGCGCGTACTCGGATCTCAAGCGCGCGATCCCCCGCCAGCCTGCGCGCCCACTCGACCGGTGGTGGCCCGATGTCGTTACGCCCCATCCAACGCACGTCATCAAGAAGTCCGGAGAAGCACGTGCGTTCGGGCTCCAGCAATTCACGAACAGCATCGAGATGGCACTCGTCGGACGGCACCGGCCGGTGGACAATGCGCAACTGGTTGCGGCCTGGGTCCTAGCCCATCTCGCAGGCCAACGAAAGGTCCTCAGTGCTCAACTGTCGGCCGGAGTCACCTCGACGCTGCGCCGAGTCGATGACATCGCATACCTCAGGTGGGCAACCGTGGCCAAGAACTTCCAGTCAGTGCGCGAGATTGCGGACGAGGCCCATGACCTGGTTGTCCGCCCTTCGCCTCGCCTCGTCTTTGATCACCGCGAGGCCCCGCGCACTGTGCCAGCCAACTCCGCGCTCTAGGTGCGTGGATGCTTGGCGTTTACGAAAATCCCTGATAGATATACAATTATCCTCAGACGCTGCCACGTGGTTTGAGCCTGCTCCCACGCGTCGGCCTTGCCTCGAAGCGGTGCTGTCAGCCCGGCCATGTCGTCGCGCGCCAGTAGCCTTGGTGCACCCGAGGTCATCAACATAAAGTGCGCCGAACTGGGCGCGAGGAGAAGTACAAGTCAATGACGCCGACCACCAAAGAATCCCAGCGCGCAGAGCTACACAAGACCATCTGGCGGATCGCGAACGACCTGCGTGGGTCGGTCGACGGCTGGGACTTCAAGAGCTACGTGCTCGGCATGCTCTTCTACCGCTTCATCTCCGAGAACCTCACCGCCTACATCAACAGGGGCGAGCACGAGGCCGGCGAGACCGACTTCAACTACGCTCACCTTCCCGATGCGCAGGCCGAGTTCGGGCGCAAGGAGACGGTGTCCGAGAAAGGCTTCTACGTCCTCCCTTCGGAGCTCTTCCAGAACGTGCGTCATCGCGCGGCCAAAGACGAGAACCTGAACGAGACGCTTGAGCGCGTCTTCAAGAACATCGAAGGCTCGGCGGTCGGCACAGACAGCGAGGACGACCTCAAGGGTCTCTTCGACGACCTCGACGTGAACAGCTCGAAGCTCGGCAACACAGTCGCCAAGCGCAACGAGAAGCTCGTGAAGCTGCTTGATGCGATCGGCGACCTGCCGCTCGGCAACTTTGAGGACAACTCGATCGACCTGTTCGGCGACGCGTACGAGTACCTGATGCAGATGTACGCCTCGCAGGCCGGCAAGTCTGGTGGCGAGTACTACACCCCGCAGGAAGTCTCCGAGGTGCTCGCCCGCATCACGGTCATGGGTAAGAAGCGCGTCAACAAGGTCTACGACCCCGCTGCCGGATCCGGCTCGCTTCTGCTCAAGTTCGCGAAGGTACTTGGTCGCGAGAACGTCGGCGGCTTCTTCGGTCAGGAGATCAACCTGACCACCTACAACCTCGCGCGGATCAACATGTTCCTGCACGACGTCAACTACGAGAAGTTCGACATCGCGCACGGCGACACCCTGCTGGACCCACAGCACTGGGACGACGAGCCGTTCGAGGCGATCGTGTCCAACCCGCCCTACTCCATCAAGTGGGAGGGCGACGCGAACCCGCTCCTGATCAACGACGAGCGGTTCGCGCCGGCCGGTGTGCTCGCACCGAAGTCAAAGGCCGACCTCGCCTTCACGATGCACATCCTGAGTTGGCTCGCCGTGAACGGTACTGCTGCCATCGTTGAGTTCCCCGGCGTGCTCTACCGCGGGGGAGCGGAACAGAAGATCCGCAAGTACCTGATCGACAACAACTACGTTGATGCCGTGATCCAGCTGCCGCCGGACCTGTTCTTCGGCACCACGATCGCGACCTGCATCATCGTGCTCAAGAAGTCCAAGACCGACAACTCAGTGCTCTTCGTCAACGCTTCGGATGAGTTCAGGCGCATCGGCAACAAGAACAAGCTGACCCCGGACAACCAGCAGAACATACTTCTTGCGCTGGCAAACCGCACCGACGAGGACCACTTCATAAGGTTGGTGGAGAACGAAACCATCGCCGGGAACGGCTACAACCTCGCCGTATCCTCGTATGTCGAGGCGGAAGACACCCGACAGGTAGTAGACATCTCGGCGCTCAATGCCGAGATCGCCAATATCGTGTCACGGCAGGCGAAACTGCGCATCTCGATCGACGAGATCATCGCGACACTGGAGGACTCCAAGTGAGTCGGGTGGATGAGGTGATGCAAGCGCTGTCGCCTCGCTCAGCTACCCACGAACCTCTATGGAAGCTGACTATCTGGGACAAGAAGTTCAATGCCGTTGAACGGCACAAGCAGCCCGAAACGCGGACGTACTCATACCAGCTCGCAAGTGAACTAAGAGCACTAGCAGTAGCTGACGGCGGCGCAATCAAGCTGCTCGGAACGGGCAGTGAGGATTTCGGATGGACTACGTCCGAAGTGGCTGGCTCACGGGTAGCGACGGGGGAGATTATCGCGATCCCTTGGGGCGGAAATCCATCCGTTCAGTACTACAACGGCGCCTTCGTCACCGCCGACAATCGAATTGCAGTAGTGCGGGATCCGTCCGTCCTAAATGCGAAGTTTCTTTACTTCGTACTGCTGTCGAGACTGAAGGAACTCCGGTCCTACTACCGCGGAGCTGGCATCCAGCACCCGAGCATGCTGAAAGTGCTGGACATGCAGATCCCGGTGCCGCCCCTCGATGTTCAACGCAGTATTGTGCGAGTACTGGAGCAGTTCACGGAGCAGTTCACGGAGCTGGAAGCGGAGCTGGAAGCGGAGCTGGAAGCGCGTCGAACTCAGCATGCGTACTACTGGGAATCCCTGCTCAGTCCCCAACCGGGTTGGGAGGCGACCACTGTCGGTGGTGTGGCGCAGGTGTTCGACGGCCCACATGCCACCCCGAAGAAGACTGAAGAAGGTCCGTGGTATCTGAGCATCTCGTCTCTGAAGGGCGGACGGTTTGACTTCACCGAATCGGCCCACCTCTCGAACGACGACTTGCCAAAGTGGACTCGTCGAGTGGCGCCACGCCGCGGTGACACGCTGTTCTCGTACGAAACACGCCTGGGACAGGCCGCATATTGGGATGTCGATGATCCGGCGGCGCTTGGCCGCAGAATGGGACTCCTCCGGCCCGACACATCTGTGATCGACCCCCGATTCTTGACGCTCGTGTATCTCGGGCCCCAGTTTCAATCGGTGATCCGATCAAAAACGGTGACCGGCTCAACTGTCGACCGTATTCCGATTGCCGCCATGGCGTCGTGGGAGCTATTCATTCCGCCGCTCGAAGAGCAGCGGCGGATCGTTGAGGTGCTCGACAGGTTCGATGCTCTCGTCAATGACCTCAGCATTGGCCTGCCTGCCGAGCTCGCCGCACGTCGCCAGCAGTATGAGTACTACCGCGACCAGCTCCTCACCTTCGAGGAGGCCGCCGCATGAGCGAATCGCTACCTCGTAAGTACGATCCGATCGCCGTCTCTGCCGAGTCCACGGTCGTCGCGGAGTACATCCCAGACGCCCACGCGTCGGCCGCATACCAGTCAGAGTCCGCACTTGAGCAAGAACTGATCCGACTCCTGGAGTCCCAGGCGTACGAATACATGCCGGTAACCTCCGAGGCGCAGCTCGTGGCGAACCTGCGCACCCAGCTCGAGTCGCTGAACCACATCACCTTCTCGGACGCAGAGTGGGCGGACTTCTTCGACTCCAAAATCGCGGGCAAGAACGACGGCATCGTCGAGAAGACCGTGCGCATCCAGGAGGACCACGTCCAGCTTCTGAAGCGGGACGACGGTTCGACGAAGAACATCACACTGCTGGACAAGCAGAACGTCCACAACAACCGACTTCAGGTCATCAATCAATACGAGATCGGCCAGGCCGAGGGCGGCGCAAACTACGCGAACCGCTATGACGTGACGGTGCTCGTCAACGGCCTCCCGATGGTGCACATCGAACTCAAGCGCCGCGGTGTCGACATCCGCGAGGCGTTCAATCAGATCAACCGCTACCAGCGCGACAGCTTCTGGGCCGGCTCTGGTCTGTTCGAGTACGTGCAGCTGTTCGTGATCAGCAACGGCACGCTGACCAAGTACTACTCGAACACGACCCGCACTCAGCACATCAGCGAGGGCAAGAAGCAGACCAAGGGGCGCAAGACGTCGAACTCGTTCGAGTTCACGTCGTGGTGGGCGGACGCGCAGAACAAGCCAATCACCGACCTGACCTCATTCGCGAAGACATTCTTCGCCAAGCACACGCTGCTGAACATCCTCACCCGCTACTGCGTGCTCACCGCAGACCGGCTCCTGCTGGTGATGCGCCCGTACCAGATCGTCGCAACCGAGCGAATCCTGCAACGCATCGACATCGCCACCAACTACAAGCAGCTCGGCACCGTCGCCGCAGGCGGCTACGTCTGGCACACCACCGGTTCCGGGAAGACCCTGACGAGCTTCAAGACGGCGCAGCTGGCATCGAAGCTGCCGAGCGTCGACAAGGTGCTGTTCGTCGTAGACCGCAAGGACCTCGACTACCAGACGATGCGCGAGTACGACCGCTTCGAGAAGGGCGCGGCCAACTCGAACACGTCAACCGCGGTCCTGAAGAAGCAGCTCGAGGACTCGAACGCGCGGATCATCATCACAACGATCCAGAAGCTCTCAACGTTCATCAAGGCCAACAAGGGTCACGCGATCACGAACGACCACGTCGTGATTATTTTCGACGAGTGCCACCGCTCGCAGTTCGGCGACATGCACACCGACATCACACGCGCGTTCAAGCGCTACAACCTCTTCGGCTTCACCGGCACCCCGATTTTCGCGGTCAACGCCGGTACGGGCGGAAACCCGCAGCTCAAGACCACCGAGCAGGCGTTCGGGGAGAAGCTGCACACGTACACGATTGTCGATGCCATCACCGACAAGAACGTCCTGCCGTTCCGGATCGACTACGTCAACACCGTCAAGGTCGGCACCATCGTCGACAAGCAGGTGTCGGCCATCGACACTGAGAAGGCACTGCTGGCGCCGGAGCGCATCAGCCAGGTCGTGAAGTACACCCTGGAGCACTTCGATCAGAAGACCAAGCGATCTTCGAGCTACGAGCACTCAGTCGTGACGAACGTCGCCGAGTCGACACGCGCCCGCCGTCAGGCCGAGGCGGTGCGTGAGCGTAAGCGCGTGCGTGGCTTCAACGCCATCTTCGCGACGGCCTCGATCGATGCGGCGCGTCGCTACTACAACCACTTCCAGATCCAGCAGGAAGCCCTGCCTGCGGATCGGCGCCTGAAGATCGGCCTGATCTACTCCTACGGCGCGAACGACGCCAGCGACGACGGCATCCTCGACGACGAAGCCTTCGACACCGATGCGCTGAGCACTGATGCGCGCAGCTTCCTCGAAGACGCAATCCAGGACTACAACGACATCTTCGGCACGAGCTACGACACCAGCGCCGACAAGTTCCAGAACTACTACAAAGACCTCTCGCAGCGGCTGAAGAACCGGGAGCTCGACCTCGTCATCGTGGTCAACATGTTCCTCACCGGCTTCGACGCCACGACTCTCAACACGCTCTTCGTAGACAAGAATCTGCGGGCGCACGGCCTGATCCAGGCGTACTCGCGCACCAACCGCATACTCAACTCGGTCAAGACGTACGGCAACATCGTCGCCTTCCGTGACCTTGAAGAGGAGACCAACGCCGCCCTCGAGTTGTTCGGCAATAAGGACGCCCGCGGTGTCGTGCTGCTCAAGCCGTACGGTGACTACTACGGTGAGTACTCCGAGAAGGTCAACGAGCTGCTGGCATCCTTCCCACTCGGGCACCAGATCATCGGAGAGGCTGCGCAGAAGGAGTTCATCCAGCTGTTCGGGCAGATCCTGCGGCTCGAGAACATCCTGACATCGTTCGATGACTTCGCCGGGAACCAGATTCTCACCGAGCGCCAGGGCCAGGACTACCGCAGCGTCTACCTCGACCTGTACGCGGAGTTCCGCAAGGTCAAGGACACGGATAAGGAACTCATCAACGACGACGTCGTGTTCGAGATCGAGTTGATCAAGCAGGTCGAGATCAACGTCGACTACATCCTGATGCTCGTGCAGAAGTACCGCAGCCAGCACGGCGATGGCGAGGACAAGGAGATCCGCGCCGAGATCTCCCGCGCCGTCGACGCCAGCCCGACACTGCGCAACAAGAAGGACCTCATCGAAGCCTTCGTCGACTCCGTCTCGGTCGACGGTGCTATCGACGAGGAGTGGCAGGCGTTTATCGCGGCCAAGCGCGAGGCCGAGCTCGAGGCCATCATCGAGGACGAGCGGCTCCGCGCCGACGCCACTCGCGCATTTATCGAGATCGCGTTCCGCGACGGTGCGCTCCGCACGACCGGGACAGCGATCACCAAGGTGCTTCCGCCCGCCTCCCGGTTCTCGGCCGATGGCGGCCACGGAGAGAAGAAGCAGCGCGTGATCGAGAAGCTTGGGTTGTTCTTCGAGCGGTTCTTCGGACTGAGTTCAGGAGGAGAGTAGTGACTCTCAATGAGGATCTTGCGAGTTTCCTGGCGGCGCGGCCCCACTGGCAGAAGGACGTCGTTGCCCGCTTCTGCCGCAACGAGACGTTGTCAGCTGAGGACGTATCCAACATTGCGGACCAACTGATCGCGGGAACGTACCCGGTTGCCGTGAACGTCGAAGCCGCTGACATTCCTGGCTCGACGGCGGCAGGCGATCCTGTCAGCCTTGTTCAGGTATCGGATGTCAGGGGCGTCAATGCGCTCACTGGAGGTCAAACGCTCTCATTTGGTGCCGCGGGCCTTACGATCGCCTTCGGCAACAACGCCAGCGGCAAGTCGGGCTACGCTCGGCTCATACGCGAAGCGGTCACGGCTCGCGTGAAAGATGCGCAGCTCCTCGGTGACGTCTTCTCGGACGTTGACACTGCGCAGACGGCGAAGCTCGATTACCAGGTTGGAGCCAATGCCGAGACGTGGAATCTCGGTGAGCCCCAGAGCACCGAGTTGTCCCGAATTCGCTTCTACGACGAGGACTGCGGTGACGCGTACGTCACGACCGCCTCGGAGGCCAATTACCGACCTTCGGCGCTCACAATCCTGGACCAACTGTCCGATGCTTGCGAAGCGGTCGCTGCTGAACTCAGTCGCCGCCTTGGGGCAAACCAGACTGAGCGACCGCAACTACCGGTGCTCCACCCAGGAACCCGGGCGTCGACGTTCCTGTCAGGAATCTCAGCCACGACCTCCAAGGAGTTGATCGCAGAAGCTACCAACCTGGCCGACGATCACGACACGCAGCTTGCGAAGCAGCTCGCGGAGGAGGCTCGGCTTAAGGGGAGCGACCCCAACAAGGAGAAGGATCGCCTCACGTCCCTCGGGCGTGACTGGTCGACGGTCGAAGCGCACGCCAAGGCGGTGGAAGCCGCCCTGGGTGATAGTGAGCAGCGCGAACTTAGAGAGCTGCAGCAGAGGTCCATTCAGCTCCAGGAAGCCGCCCGCATCGCATCCGCTCGAACCTTCGACACCGAGCCCCTTTCTAGCGTCGGCTCAGAGGCGTGGCGGGCGCTGTGGGAAGCGGCGCGTAAGTTCTCTCTCACCGACGCCTACCACGATCATGACTTTCCAGTGACAGGCGAGGACGCAGTTTGCGTTCTCTGCCAGCAGCCCTTGAACGAACAGGCCACCGACCGGCTCACTCGATTCGAGGCGTTCGTCACGGACACAACGTCACGTGACGCGGACACGGTCGCCAAGGCACTTGCGATGTTCCGAGACCACTTCGTCGAACTTCAAACTCTGCCAGTCGCGGTTTCTGCCGCGATCAATCGACTGCAGGACGCTGGCGAAGACGTCCAGTCAGTGCTCGACTGGTTTGAAGTAGGGACGCGCGCTGCAGCAGCGGCGGTTGCCTGGCTCGATGGGAAGGAAGGTGCCGATCTCCTTGCGCTCACAGCCTCGATCAGCGCCCAGGCCGGCACGCGAGCACAAGCGCTGACGACGAGGGCGCGAGAGATCGACGCGTCGACATTCGCTCAAACGCTCAGCACGACGAGCAAGAAGGTCGTCGAGTTGCAGGACGCCAAGACGCTCAGCGAAGCAAAGTTGGCCGTCGAGACTGAGGTGACGCGACTCGCCGAACGCAAGATGATTGAAGACGTTCGCCGGCTCACCGCGACGAACGCGATCACAACGAAGCGTGGAGAGCTGACCGAGACATACGTCACAGCGGAAGTTCGGGATCACTTCACGCGAGAAACCGAGCGCCTCGAACTGCGCCGAGTCACCCTCAATCGAACCGGACGTGGCCGCAACTCCGCGCTCGAACATCAGCCGAGTCTGCTGGGATCGCGACGCAACGCCGGCGTCGATCAGGTGCTTAGTGAAGGAGAGCAGACGGCGCTCGGCCTGGCGGGATTTCTCACTGAAGTGGAACTCGACAAATCGCTCTCAAGCGTTGTCTTTGACGATCCGGTCTCGTCGCTCGACGCCGAGCGGCGGTCAAAGGTCGCTCAGCGCCTGGTGGAGCTGGCAAGTCAGCGACAGGTGATTGTCTTCACACACGAGATCACGTTCGTGCACGCACTGGTCAAGGCGGCAAAGAGTAAGTCGATCGCCACGACAACACGGTCGATTCAGCGTCTGGGTGGCGCTCAGCCCGGTCTCATCGTTGACCAACTCCCTTGGGCCGCGAAGGACATTCCCGAGCGCATCAGCAAGCTTGAGGCAGACCTCGCGCAGCTTAAGAAGGAGCGCGAGAGTCTGTCGGAGGACGATTACACAGAGCGAACCGCTCAGATCGCGGGTCGACTGTCCGAGACACTTGAGCGTGCCGTCAATCTGCATATCGTGAACGAACTCGTCGATCGAGGAACGAACGAAGTACGCCCGACCATGCTCAAGATCCTGCCGAAGTTCACGCAGGGCGATCATGACGAGTTCCAAGCCGCGTACGCGAAGACTTCGAGCTGGGCGGCACGACACGACAACGCGCCCGAAGAGAACTACGTCGCGCCCACAGTTGACGAGCTTTGCGGCGAAGTCACCTGGCTCAAGGCGTGGCACGCTCGAATCAAGCAGTACACGCGATGAGTCTCGTTCAGCGGGCTCAACTCCCGCCGCTCGGCGGCCGGAGGATTATGCCATTGGCGACGATCGCCACGCGCATCGTTTCCTGGTTTACTTTCAATCGCGCCGCGACCTGCGATAGCGACAGCCCGGAGTTGTACAGCCGGGCCGCTTCACTCACCTGCTCCGCCGTCAGTGGCTGCCGTCGCACGACCACACTGTTCGCCCGCAGGATGCCGAGGATCGTGGACTTGGCGACGCCATACGCCTGCGCGAGGGCCGTCGTCGTTTCGCCCGCTTCGTATCGCTCGATCACCGCAGCGCGGGCTTCATCGCTCAGGCGCGTCCACTTCCGTCGCGTAGCGGTGGTCTCGCCAGGGGTTCGAACATCCGCGGAATCGCGCAGGATTCGGCGCATCGCGGCCGTCGTGACCCCTGTTTCCGAATTTGTGGAACAGAGGTAAACAAGGTCGACCGAGAAAGGCCCGGAAACTCGCAAGAGTCTCCGGGCCTTCTGCATGTCTGGCGCCGCCGCGCACGCCGACTGTCCCCGGTCCACCGGTCCGCTTCGCTGTGCGACGAGCTGATGCTCTTGCCGAGCACGAGAGGTCACGGGCCGGTGCGCAGAAGACTGTGCAGAAGAGCGTGCAGAAGAACGTGGTCTCACCCTCTCTGGACGAGCAGATGCCCCGTCGACGAGGGTTCCCTCACCGTTCCCGACATTGCTCGTCGAGCAGGTCAGCGCGCGGACGTCGCTGCCCCGTCTCCGTCGTTCGTGACCGCGGCGCGCAGCTCCGTCAGGAGTTCGAGCTGCATCCGGTTGATCGACATGAGGTCCTCGATCTCCTTCTTCGCGGCGAGGTTCGTGTCGTAGTCGTGCTGTGCGAGGGCGGCGGCGATGGCATCCTGCCTCTTCGCGGCGATCAGAAGGATCGCTCCCTGGAGCCCGGCGAGCATGCTCAGAAAGAGGTTGAGCAGGATGAACGGGTAGGGATCCCACATGAGGGCCGTGCTGTTGACGATCGCCCAGGCGATCATGAAGAGCACGAACACCCCGATGAACGGCCATGATCCCATCCCGTTCCGAAGCCGATCAGCCGCGCGCTGACCTGCCGTGAGATGTTCGGCCTGAGCAGTGTGCCAGTTGGTGAGAGGTCGCGTCATCGGCCAATGGTACGTCGCCGCACGGCCGGCCCTTCGGATGCACGAGCGCTCACCGGAAATCGAGCACGTCGTCGCCCCATGCCGCGCGTAGAGGAGCATCGAGGTCGGCGACGAGAGTGTCCTGCCGCTCGATCACGAGGGTCTGACGGCGGCCGGCCGCATCCGATGCAGAATACGGCGCCCAGGTCGGCGCATCCTTCGCGGTCGCCGCATCCGGTGTGCGTCCGTGCGCGAACGCCGCCCAGCGTTCCTGCATCCGCACCGAGATCTCCTGCGCGGCTCGGCGGCCGCCGAGCCGGAACGTCGGGTCCTTGGGGCCGCTCGACAGGTTGCCCCACAGGTACGGCAGCTCGGTCGCGTGCGTCGCACCGAGACCGATCAGACGGAGAAAGGGCGCCGCGTGGTCGAAGCGATACAGCCACACATCCGCCACGGTGCTGTGACCCTCCGCTATCCACAGCGTCGGCAGACGGAATCCGATGTCGCGGGCGATCCCGAGCCCCACGGCGCCATGCCGCACGTTCTCGTAGGCGGTCCGGACCTGAGCGGCGGAGGGAAGGGAGATCGTCGGATTGTCCTCGGCCATGTCGGTGAACATCTGTCGGATGCGGTCGTCGGTGATCGGGATGAGAGGCGACTTCATGAACTTGAAGAGCGACGCCTCGTCCTTGTTCGTCCCGATCAGGAGTGGAACCCGGAGCCCGCGTCCTTCGCGCAGCGCGGTCACCGGCGCCTCCGGAAGAACATCGCCGTCGATGACGGGCGCGAACGCGAGGGTCCCCGGTGCGTCGTCCGGCACGGCCGCGTACACCTCCATGCTCGCCGCCACGATGTCATCGACGGATGCCGCGCGCAGAGCCCCCGCGACCGCCGCAGCATCCGTCGAATCGATGCCCAGCTCATGCACGAACCGCGCGGCGACGTCACGCGCCCGTTCGGTCCCGTACATGCTCGAGGCGGGGGAGGACTGCGCGATCGCGCGGGCGAACAGACCTTCGGCCGAAGGCGTCGCCAGCAGAGTCGTCACCAGCCCTCCTCCCGCGGACTCCCCGAACACCGTGACCCTGCCCGCGTCGCCCCCGAACGCCGAGATGTTCTCCTGCACCCAGCGCAACGCGAGCAGCGCGTCCTTCAGGGCCAGGTTGCGATCGAAACCCTCATCGGGCAGGAGTCCGGCGAGATCCAGAAAACCGAATGCGCCGAGTCGGTAGTTGACCGTCACGACCACGACCTCGCCGCGCGTGACGAGCGATGTCGCATCGAACAGCGGTTGGCTCGATGAGCCGAACGTGTAGGCGCCACCGTGCAGCCATACCATGACGGGGAAGGCGCTCTCGGGTCGCTCCGACGGTGCCCACACGTTCAGCACGAGGCAGTCCTCGTCCATCACCGCGTCGTCGCCCAGCGGTACGGCGGGGTTGATCTGCTGCGGGCACACGTTGCCGTAGACGGTGGCGTCGATCTCCTCCTCGACGCTCGGCGCCGCGACGGGATCACGCCAACGCAGCAGACCGACCGGCGCCTGGGCATAGCGGATTCCGCGCCATGAGCGCGCACCGTCGGCATCCGTGCCGCGGAACGTCCCGGCCGGTGCCGTGACGGTGACGACGCGCGTCTCGTCGTCGGGGGGAGAGTTGTCTGACATGCGTGCGGCTCCTGACATGGTCGTGTTTCAGGACAGGTGACGGATGACCTGGGCGGCCTCGTTCGCGGCGAGAACCGCGAACAGCACCGTCATGATCATCGCGTTGTGCGCGATCATCTCGGACTTGACCCGTTCGAGTGCTTTCGTGACGACCGCCGATCTGCTCGTGGCGACGGCGGCCGTGACGAGCAGCGGCAGAGTGCCGGCGACGACCAGCCCGATGCAGAGCCCTCCCGCTGCGAGCAGAGGGAGATGCGCCTCGCCGATCAGTGCACCGCCCTTCAGCGCGAGCGGGATGTTCTTCGTGTTGGTGACCGCCATGATCGAGCCGAGCGCGGCCGCCTTCGCCGGGGTGACGGCATCGAGGGCCGCGAGCCAGGCCGGCGTCTGGGGTGGCTGGCCATGGCGGGGGCGAGACGACCAACTCGCGACGGCGAGCGCGGCGAAGCCGAGTGCGAGCACGATGGCGAGGAAGAACGAGACTGTCTTCGCGGTGGCGGAGGGAGACCCCGAGGCGGAACCGGCGGAGGTGAGCGCGCCGACCATGACGAACGCGAGGGAGATCGCGATGAACACTGCGGCGTAGACGGGCGCCGCCGTCCGGCCGCGGGGAGCGAGGATGATCGCGATGATCGCCACGAGGGGCAGCGGCGAGATGAGCATGCCCACAGCCAGCGGGAGGAGGTCATGCAGTTGGTTCACGTCTCGTCCGATCGTCTTCGTGTGCCCTTCGGTGGGGCGCAGACGACGCTACGGCGGGGTCGGGTGCTCTCCGTCGCGATGTTCGGTTGACACGACAGCCGCGCGCAGCGGAAGCGCGAACGCGGCTTCCAGGGCGACACCGCCGGGGATGCGGACAAGATGGGCGCCGAGCTCCTGCATCCGTGAGGATGCGCGCAGACGTGTGCCGCGTGCGGCTATCCCGGGCGACGAGACACGGACGTGAAGCCGAGGTCCGGCGCCGGTCGTCACTCGACGGATCGACACCTCCGCTCGTCGCTCACTCGCATGTTTCGCGGCGTTCAGGAGCCCCTCGGCGACGATGTCGTAACAGTCTCGCACCACCGAGGGGATCGAGGACAGAACATCGCGTGCCTCGTCGTCGACGTCGACACGGAGCTCGATGACGTGCGCCCACGTCTCGAAGAGTGCGGTGAGGGAAGTATGGGCACGGGGATCGTCGGCCGTGGCGAAAGCCTCGGGAAGTCGGCTCACGACAGTCGCGAGTTCTGCCCGCAGCCGCCGGATATCGTCCGGATCGGGTGTGGGGTGTGCGAGCGCGAACATAATGCAGGCTCCCTGCGCATCCGCGTGCAGGAGGTCGGCGGCGGCTCTGAGGCCGTCGCGAGTGGGGCGGGTGCCGGCACGTGCGAGCTGCTGGGCGTCGGCGACGGCGCTCGAAAGTCGGTGCTGTTCGCTGCGGAGACGGTGCAGCGCGCCGGCGCACGTTCCGGCGGCGAACGCGAACCCGATGTACGCGATGGCGGAGACGGCGGCGAGCAACGGAGCCACCCCCTGCGCGGCCGCGAGCGCTGCGAGCGCGATGCCGACGACGCAGGAGAGGATCATGAAGAGCAAGGACGCGTGGTAGGGCACCCGAGCGATCGCGCGGCGTCGCGGCAGGAAGTCGACGACCGCACCTCCCGCGGCGAGGGCGGCGATCCCGATGAGCAGTTCGAGTGGCGTCTGCGTGCGGGTCGCATAGGGGAGGAGGCACACCGCGTACATGAGGGTGACCAGACCCGGCGGCGGGAGGCGGAACGGGACGTACCGAGGCGACGGGGAAGACCTCGGGTCCGCGCGATCACTGAAGCCGTCGCGGGCTCGATGCGGATTCCCGACCTCCCTCTTCTCGGCGAGCTCGGCGAGACGGTGACTCCACTCGCGGATCCATTTGTCACCGAGCCTTCGGACGCCGGCGGGTGTCGGTTCCATCTCGATGATCGCCGCATCGAGGGTCGACTGCGCTTGGTCGAGAAGGTTCCGCGCATCGGTCGCCAGCGCGTGCGCATCGTCCTGTGTCCGGGCGAGCTCCTGGGCCACGGACCGCAGCAGGGCGTTCGTCCGTCGCAGTGACCGGAGCGAGGAATCCAGCACGGCGATGGTGCTCAGCACGATCATCCAGACGACGATGTTCGTCGCGATCCGGTACGGAAGCTGACCTGAAGGTGGTGCGGGAAGGCCGGCGAGGTGGAGCCAGCCGTCTTGCATCACCGGACGCATCGCCGCGCAGACGACGATCCCGGCGGTCACGACGGCTGCTCGCTCTCGCCGGGATTGGCCGCGACGTTCCCATGCGGCGATGCCCGTGAGCGCCGCGGCGAAGCAGAGCCAGGTCGCGACCATGGCGGGAAGCGCGGTCAGAGTGTCGATGCCGACACCCGCGGGCGCCATGACGGTGAGGGACAGGGGGAGGGATGCGGCGATCGACCAGACGGTGAGGAATCGGCCGCCGCCGAAGGCGCGGACAGCCGCACGGCGGAGGTTCCTCATCGGGCGGGACCGAACGCGGCGAGGTAGAGTCCCGCCGCAGCGACACGAGCGTTGACGGTCGGGTCGCGTGTCACCTCGAGTCTTCCGAACAACCGGCTGATGGATCGTTCGACTGCGCGCACCGTGCCACCGGTCTCGACGGCGATGCGCTCGTTCGACCATCCGCGTGCGATCATCGCGAGGATCTCCAGTTGATGCCTGGTGAGTGAGCCGAGGGGGTCGCCTGTTTCGGCCGAGGGCGGCAGAGGTGTCGGATGCGTCGACAGAGCACGTTCCAGCGCGGAGAGCAGAGCCGCAGGGGAATCGAGGTCCTGTTTCGCGACGAACACGGCCTGCTCGATCCCCATCGCCGTGGCACCGGCGGCGGCACGGGGGTAGCTGCTGAGGAACACGACCGCGATGTGCGGTGCGAGTTCGACCAGCATCGCGGCGAGCTCCGCCCCGGAGGGGCGGGAGCCCAGATCGATGTCGGTCAGCAGCGCGTCCGGGTCGAATTCGGTGAAGAGGCGTGTCGCCTCGGCGGCATCGGCGGCTGCCGCGGTCTGGAAGCCGTGGCGCTCGAGCAGATCGCACACCAGCATGCGGAGGGCACCCTGATCCTCGACGACGAGCACCCGTCGTCTCCACTCCGCGCCCACGTTGTCACATTAGTGGAGCGCAGCGGTGTCGGAACGTCGGGGCAGGAGGGGAATCGGCCTTCTCGGGTGTCGGGACTGCGCACGGGAATCCGCGGCCACGGATGTCGGCACTGGTGCGAAGGCGAGCCGGGCGAGGATGATGTCGTGCATCGGTCTCGGAGGATGGGCTCGCCCCGCCGCGAGGAATGACGGGATGAAGGAAAGGTGCACCGGAGTGATGACGAACCTCACCATCGGAACGACGCTCGAGGACCCGGGGGCTCCGGTCGACCTCGACGCCCGGCGCTTCAACAGGCATACCTTCTGGGTCGGGCAGAGCGGCAGCGGGAAGACGTATGCGCTCGGTGTCGTGCTGGAACAGCTGCTCCTGCACACCGAGCTGCCGCTGATCGTCCTCGATCCGAACAGCGACTTCACGCGCTTGCGGGAGACGCGGGCCTCCGCAGGAGCATCCGAGACCGACCGCATGGCAGAACTCGACATCCGCGTGTTCCGCTCCGGCGCGGGTGAGGGCGAGCGCCTGCACGTGCGTTACGTCGATCTGGTGCCGGCATCGAAGGCAGCCGTTCTGCAGATGGACCCGATCGCGGATGCGGAAGAGTACAACGCTCTGCTCCATGAGGAACGAGATGCGCACGTCTTCGACGGTCGCGATATGCTCCCCGGTCTGCGAGCCTCTGGCGACCCCGCCCGGGTGCGGCTCGCGAACCGCATGGAGAACCTGCAGGTGCTGGAGTGGGCGCTCTGGTCACGCGGCGCCGGATCGGTCATCGACGTGATCGAAGAACGCCCACGAGCCACGGTCCTCGACCTGGGCGGCTTCGAGCACCCCGCCGAGCCGAAGGTCGCGGCCCTCGCCGTGCTCGAACATCTCTGGGCACACCGTGAGGAACGACGGCCCGTCCTGATCGTCATCGACGAAGCACACAACCTCTGCTCGCCGAATCCCGAGACCGCCGTCGAACGAGCCCTCACCGAGCAGCTCGTGCAGATCGCGGCCGAGGGGCGCAAGTTCGGGCTCTGGTTGCTGCTCTCCACACAGCGTCCGACGAAGATCCACCCCAACGTGCTCTCGCAGTGCGACAACCTCGCGCTGATGCGGGTCAACGCGCCCCGCGACCTCGCCGAGCTCGCCGACGTCTTCGGATTCGCCTCCGAGGACGCCATCCGCCGTTCCGCCGACTTCGTGCAGGGGCAGGCGCTGTTCGCCGGCGGCTTCATCTCGGCGCCGACCTTCGTGCAGATGGGGGAGCGGATCACCGAGGAGGCGGGCGGCGATGTGAAGGTCCCGTTGCGCGTCGAGGGATGATGGGAGCTCCAAGGTAGCGATGGCACGACGGATCAGGAGCAGCACCGGGGATGGACAGGCGGAGAACGACTGCGGATGACGGGATCCTTCGCGTGCACAGGGCCCTGCGATCGGGATTCGGCACCGAGGCCGCGGTGTACGGCACGATTCTCGTCAGCGGCCTGGTGGCCGTGTCCTCGGCGCACGGGGAGACATCACTGGCCGTGCTGGTGACGGTCGCCGTCACGGTGCTGGTGTTCTGGGGTGCTCATGTGTATGCCGGCACTGTGGCCAGGGTCAGCGATCACGATGAACGCGAGCACGGTGAATCCGTCGGGGTTCGGGCGGCGTTCGCCGCGTCGGTGAAGCACTCCTTCGGCATGCTCAGCTCGGCGACCGTGCCGGCGGTCTTCCTGTTGGCCGGCACGACCCGCGTCATGCCCGACGGGCTCGCGAACGACCTCGCGCTCTGGTCTGGTGTCGTGATCCTCGCGTTCCTCGGCTATGTGGCCTTCCTCCGTCGGGGGAGCCCCCTGCTCACGCGCGTGCTCGGCGCCCTGGGGACGGCGTCGTTCGGTCTCGTCTTCGTGGTTCTCAAGGCTCTCGTGCACTGAGACCGGTGAGCCGTGTCGGGCTTGCGGTTTCGGCATACGGGGCTACCCTGAACGCCAACGACAACGGCGGAACGAACGAGGGAGAATGCGCATGACTCACCGGATCGGCTACCTCATCGGGAGCCTCGCCCATGACTCGATCAACCGCGTCGTCGCGACCGCCCTCGTGAAGCTGGCACCTCCCAGCCTCGAGATGGTCGAGATCCCGATCCGCGATCTGCCGCTGTACAACCGCGACGACGAGCTCGATCCGGTCGCCGCCGTGACCACGTTCAAGCGGGCGGTGGAACACGCGGAGGGACTGCTGATCGTCTCGCCCGAGTACAACCGTTCGATACCGGGTGCGTTGAAGAACGCGATCGACTGGGGCTCACGCCCCTGGGGTCACAACTCGTTCGCGCGCAAGCCCACCGGCATCATCGGCGCCTCCACCGGGGCCATCGGCACCGCCGTCATGCAGTCGTCGATGCGCAGCGTGCTGAGCTTCCTCAACGCCCCACAGCTCAACGCGCCCGAGGCGTACCTGACGTATCGCCCCGAGATGTTCGGCGTCGACGGTTCGGTCGAAGACGAGAGTACGCGCAAGTTCCTGGAGCACTACATGGAGGAGTACGCCGCCTTCGTCGAGCGTGTGCTCTCTCTCACAGCTCCCGGCCACGTCGGCGACCCGGACTAGTCGGGCGTCGCGTCGGGGAATGCGGCGCGGCTCGCCGCCGTGATCACGGCGGACAGGCTCGCGGAGAGGACGGAGCGCCCGCGGCCCGCCGACCAGGCGACCCCTTCTTCCGTGCGGTGCTCGAGGAGGATGAGCGCCTCACCGTCGGCGCCGGATCCGACGCTGGTCTGGTGCAGGCTCACGACGTCGACACGGATTCCCCGGGTATCGAGTGCCGCAGTGAGGGCCTCGACCGGACCACCTGCCGCATGGGTGCTTGTGTGCTCGCGCCCCTCGATGCGCAGCGTGATCCGTATGCGGGACTCGCCGTCGGATCCGGTGGTGTCGTATGCGACGAGCGCGATATCGGTGGGAGCACCGGAGCCGAGATACACGTCCCCGAAGACCCTCCACAGCTCCGATGCCGCGACCTCGGTGCCGATCGTGTCCGTGTGCCGCTGCACGTGTCGCGCGAAGTCGATCTGCAGGCGGCGGGGCAGTTCGATCCCGTACTCCGTTTCGAGCAGGTAGGCGATCCCGCCTTTCCCCGACTGCGAGTTCACGCGGATCACCGCGTCGTAGTCGCGGCCGATGTCGGCGGGGTCGATCGGCAGATAGGGGACCCGCCATTCGATCTCCCGTTCGTCGCGGCCCCCGGCCGCAGCCCGAGCGCGATGCTCGGAGAAGCCCTTCTTGATCGCGTCCTGGTGGGTCCCGCTGAATGCCGTGTGCACCAGGTCGCCGACATAGGGGTGGCGGGCGTGCACCTCGATCCGGTTGCAGTACTCGACCGTGCGGCGGATCTCGTCGATGTCGGAGAAGTCGATCATCGGGTCCACGCCCTGCGCGTGCAGATTCAGGGCGAGCGTCGCGATGTCGACGTTGCCCGTGCGCTCGCCGTTGCCGAAGATGCAGCCTTCGACCCGCTGCGCGCCGGCGAGCACCGCGAGCTCGGCGCAGGCGATGCCGGTCCCGCGGTCGTTGTGGGGGTGCACCGACAGGATCACGGCATCGCGACGGGCGAGGTTCTTGTGCATGTATTCGATCTGGTCGGCGTACACGTTCGGGGTGGCGACCTCGACCGTGGCCGGGAGGTTGAGGATCACCGGGCGCTCGGGGGTCGCCTGCCACAGGTCGGTCATCGCATCGCAGATATCGATCACGTAGTCGGGTTCGGTCAGATTGAACACCTCGGGAGAGAACTCGAACCGCACGTTCGGCAGGTCTCCGGCGAACTCCCACACGTCACGGCCGCCGGAGAGGATGAGCTGCGTCAGCGCTTCGCGTTCGTGCCCGAGCACCAGGCTGCGCCAGGTCGGGGCGGTCGCGGTGTACATGTGGATCACGACCGGATTGGCGATGCCCCGGATGGAGGCGACCGTGCGTTCGATGAGGTCGCGACGCGCGGGCGTGAACACCACGATCGTCACGTCATCCGGGGCGATGTCGCTCTCGGCGATGAGCCGCACGAAGTCGTAGTCGGTCTGCGACGCCGACGGGTATCCGACCTCGATCTCCTTGTAGCCCATCCTCACCATCAGCTCGAAGAAGCGGCGCTTGCGCGCGGGGTCCATCGGCTCGGCGAGCGCCTGGTTGCCGTCCCGCAGATCGACGGGCACCCAGAGCGGGGCCGCGGTGAGACGCCGTGTCGGCCAGTCCCGCTCGGTGAGGGGCACGTCGACGCGGGAGTAGACGTCGCGGTAGCGGTGCGACGGCATCGGGGAACGTCGCTGCCTGTTCCAGGTCGGCGTCCGGTCGGAGCCGGTGTCGGTATCGAGGTCGGCGGCCGGGGAGGGGTGGGGGAACGATGTCGTGGTCATGGCGGGTGCGGTGTCCTTCTTCGAGGGTCTGCGACCGGCACACGTTCGACTCCACGACGGGGAGCCGGTCCGGCTACGTCCCGCCGTGGCGGCGAAGAAGAAGGTGCTCTGACGAGAACATGGCTAGACTGTAACACAACTCCTCAGACAAGTAGACGAGAGGCTGGCATTGCGCATGGCACAGGTGAGGCGAGAACCCTTGGCGGATCAGGCTGCGGCACTCCTGCTGGAACGGATCCGCGCCGGAGAATGGGCACTGGGGGAGAAGCTCCCCGGGGAGACGACGCTCGCGCCGCAGCTCGGAGTGGGCCGCTCCACCGTGCGCGAGGCGATCCGCCAGCTCGCCGGGCGCGGGGTGCTGGCCTCACGACAGGGCGCCGGCGTCTTCGTCATCGCGCTCGATGCGCCCGAGGACTGGGACGCGGTGCTGCGAAAGGCTGGCATCGTCGCGGTGATCGAAGCGCGCATCGCGATCGAGACCGAAGCCGCCGCGCTCGCCGCCGCGCGACGCACGCCCTCCGACCTGCGCAGCATCCGCCGCGCCCTGGCCGATCGCGACGCGCATCGCTCCGACATCGACAGTCACGTCGATGCCGACACCGCGTTCCACCGTGCGGTCGTCGCCGCGTCGCATAACGCCGTCCTCCTCGACCTGTTCGACAGCTTCACCCCCCGGCTGCGCGCGGCCATGATCGAGATGCTCCGCATCCGACGGGAATTCGGCGACGATGCCGACCACGACGCCCACGCCGCCCAGGTCGACGCGATCGTCGAACGCGACGAGGGCGCTGCCGCCGCGCGGAGCCGTGCACACCTCCTCACACTGCGGGACGCGCTGGCATGACCGAGGAGAAGCCTCGTGAGAACCGCCCGTCCGACGTGCTGGTGCTGAGGGGCGTCGACGTCGTCCGCGGCTCGCGCCAGATCCTGACCGGCGTCGACCTCACCGTCCGTGCAGGGGAGCACTGGGCCCTCATCGGACCCAACGGCGCGGGCAAGAGCACGATCCTGAGCATGTGCGGCGCGGAGGCGCACCCGACCCGAGGGTCCGTGCATGTGCTCGGTCAGCAGCTCGGGCGGGTCGAGATCCGCTTGCTGCGCGAATCGATCGGACATGTGAACCCTCGTCATCCGCTGCGCTCGCCGCTGACGGTGCGGCAGGTCGTCCTGACCGGTGCGACGGGGACGACGGAGATGATGAACCGCTGGGAGCCGTCGCCGTCGCTCATCGCGAGGGCGGACCACCTCATCGGGATGCTGGGCCTCGGCGGGCGGCAGGACGCCACCTGGCCGACCATGTCGCAGGGGGAGCGCGGCCGGGCACTGATCGCGCGAGCCCTTCTGCCCGACCCCGCGTTGCTGCTGCTCGACGAGCCCTCCACCGGTCTCGATGTCGCCGCCAGGGAGCAGTTCCTCGAGACCCTCGACCTGCTGCACGACGCGCAACCCGATCTCGCGACGGTGCTCGTGACGCACCACCTCGAGGAGCTGCCGGGGTCGACCACTCACGCAGCCCTGGTCTCGAAGGGGGAGGTCGTGTCGCAGGGGGCGGCGAGCGATGTTCTCACGACCGCCCTCGTGACCGCGGCGTTCGAGTACCCCATCCGGATCGAGCATCGCGATGAGCGATGGCAGGCCCGTGCCGGCCGGGCGCTCGTGGGCTGAACACACGAGGCCCGGGCTTCCTCACCGGAGGACCACCAGCTCCCGTGTCGACCGGGTCATCGCCACGTACCGGTCCACGGCGCCGGTGACATCGTCACCGAACTGCTCCGGGCGCACGAGGACGACCAGATCGAACTCCAGGCCCTTCGCCCCCTCGGGAGTCAGCGATCGCACGCGCGCTGTCGGGGCGAGGTCCGGGGCGCCGATGACGCACGCGATCCCGTCCGGGTGCTCATCGAGCCAGGCATCCAGCAGGCGGGGGAGCGAGGCGACGACGTCGTATCGCACGGGCGTTCCGCTCTCGCGCACCGACGTCGGCACATTGGCGTCCGGGATCGCCGCGAGGATCGCCGGTCCCGCCGCCGCCATCACCTCGGCCGGAGTCCGGTAGTTCACGCCCAGGTGGGCGATCCGGACATCACGGAGGCCGATGCGGGTGAGCCGCGCTTCCCAGCTCTCGGTGAAGCCGTGCCGCGCCTGTGCGCGGTCTCCGACGATCGTGAAGCTGCGTGAGGGGCAGCGGGCGAGGAGCATCCGCCATTCCGCATCGCTGAGCTCCTGCGCTTCATCGACGACGATGTGCCCGAACGGCCCCGCCAGCTCGTCCGGCGGGAGCGCGGGCGGGGCGTCGACGCCGAGCAGCACGTTCCTCGCATCCTGTCCGCGAAGGATGGACATCACTTTCATCTCGCTGTCATCGTCTTCGATCAGGTGGTCGACGACGTGGGAGATCTGCTCCTGCGCCGAGGCGACGACGGCTTGGCGGCGGTGCTCGTCGCGGACGGCGTCGGGATCGCCGATCCGCCGGCGCGCGGCGTCCAGGAACGGGAGATCGGCGACGGTCCACTTCTCGGGGTCCTCGCGCTGCAGAGCCGCGACCTCTCCGGGCGAGAGGCTCGCAGCGCAGCGCTGCAGGAAGTCGGGGGAGCTCCACAGCCGAGCGACCATCGAGGCCGGCGACAGCATCGGCCAGGCGCGCACGAACGTCCCGATGAGCTCCTCGTCCTGTCGCAGCCACCGTCGCACGATGTGGGGAGGCACGTCATCGTCGTGCACCTGGTCTGTCAACAACTCGAGGATCTCCTCCCACACCTCGTCACGCGCCACGTTGTGCGAGACCGCCGGGTCGGCGCCGGAGAACAGTGCCGTCCATTCCTCGCGGCTGATCCAGAGGTCGGCCCACGGCGACTCGATGCGCATCGCGTGCGAAGGAGGGCGCTCGAACCACATCGCCGCCGCATCGAGTATCGCGACGGGATCGAGGGCGGCCTTGAGCAGCGCCACCCGCGCATCCTGCTCGTCCACGGCCGCTGCTCCTTCCGGGACCAGATCGCGCAGGGTCGAGAGCCGGACGGAGTCCTCGCCGAGGCTGGGCAGAACATCTTCGACGTACGCGAGATAGTGCGGGTGAGGCCCCACGAGCAACATGCCGCCCGCGCTCTGCGTGAGTCGCGGCTCGGCGTACAGCAGGTGCGCGGCGCGGTGCAGCGCCACGACGGTCTTTCCCGTGCCGGGTCCACCGTCGACGACCAGTGCGCCGGGCGAGGACGCGCGGATGATCGCGTCCTGGTCGGCTTGGATCGTCGCCAGCACGTCCCGCATGCGCGACGTGCGTTGGGCGCCCAGGCCGGCGATGAAGGCGGATTGGTCGTCGAGCGAGGCCGAACCGTCGAATGCGGTGTCGGTCAATGCCTCATCCCAGTAGTCGCTGATCCGTCCGTCGACCCACCGGTATCGACGTCGGGACAGGAGCCCGCGCGGATCCTCCATGGTCGCCGCGAAGTACGGTTCTGCCGCGGGGGTCCGCCAATCGATCAGCAGTCGGGTGCCGTCGGCGGCGGCCAGGCCCGTGCGGCCGATGTACACGGGGTCGCCGTGTTCCGGGGTCATCCGACCGAGGCAGATGTCGATGCCGTAGCGCTCGAGCACGCGCAGCCGTCCGCTCAGGCGACGTATCTCGAGGTCGCGTTCCACGGCCGTGTCTCCGAACCGGGCGGAACGCTGACGCATCTCGGCCAGACGCGAGGTCACGGCGGCACGGTGCGCCTCGAGGGCGTCGTCGATCCTGCGGAGGTGATCGCGGTCGGCGTCGATGAGCTCTGCCGTCGACTTCGCGCGCAGATCGTCGGGGAGATGGAAGGGGTCGAAAGGCATGGATCTCCTTCAGGCCCGCGCGCAGTTCGCACGAGCGAGGGTCGATTCTGCCCCACGGTGGGGGCCTTGCGGCAAGCCCCCACCTCGGCGATATCCTGGAAATGCAGACGGAGAGCTACACCTCGTGCACCGTGCGGCCGGCGATCACGGTCCGCACCACACGGGTCGTCAGCAGGGCAGCAGGATCCCCCTCGAACGGGTCGACATCGAGAACGACGAAGTCGGCCGCATATCCGACAGCGATACGTCCGCGCCAGTCCCCGTCGCCGATCGAGGCCGCGGCATCCCGAGTGGCATGCGCGATCGCACGCTCCAGGGGGAGCGCCTGCTCGGGATGGATCGCCGGCACGCCCGGAGCCAGAGCTGAAGCACGGGTGGCCGCGACGTACATGTTCGCCATGGCCTCATGCGGCGCCGTCGGAGCATCGGTGGAGAAGGCGAGGAGCGCACCAGCCTCGTCGTACTCCGACCAGGCGAACGCGCGGTCGGCCCGTTCGTCTCCGACCTGTGCCGCCCAGTTGGAGAAGATCGCGGGATCAGCGTGCACGGGCTGCATGGACGCCGTCACTCCGAGCCGCGCCATCCGCTCCGCGGTTCCCGGCGCCGCGTACTCGAGGTGCTCGATGCGGTGCCGTCGTTGGCGGTCGCCGTTCACCGCGACGGCATGCTCGATCGCATCGAGGGCGAGGGTGCTCGCCGCATCGCCGATCGCGTGCATCGCGATCTGCAGTCCCGCGGCATCCGCCGCGGCGACGACCGGCAGCAGGCGTTCGGCGGGCCAGATCGGCGCGGCGTTCGTCCCGTCGGCGTAGGGTGCCCGCATGGCGGCCGTGCACGCGTCGATCGTCCCGTCGAGCACGAGCTTGATCCCGAGCACCCGCACCCCCGCCGTCGTCGAGGACGCATGGGCGGCGGCCTGCGCGACCTGTGCGAGGTTCGCGGCATCGTCGCCGGTATTGACGATGAACCAGTGCGCGGCGATGCGCAGTGGCAGGCTGTCGTGAGCGGCCGCACGACCGAGGGCGGCGAGCCCGAGCTCGTCGAAAGCCATGTCGACGGCTCCGGTCACGCCGGCGGCGAGGTACGCGGAGACGACCCGCTCGACCGCCGCATCGCGCTGCGCATCGGTGGTCGTGGCGTCGCGATGAGCCCAGGCGTGCAGCTGCGCGGCGGTCTCGTAGAGCATCCCGGTCGCATCGCCCGCCGCATCGCGGGCGATGCGGCCGCCGATGGGGTCGGGGGTGTCGCGGGTGATCCCGAGCTCGGCGAGCGCGGCCGTGTTCACCCAGCACGAGTGATAGTCGTTCGCGTCGAGGTAGACCGGAACGTCGGAGACGACCGCATCGATCATGGCCGCTGTCGGTTCACCGCCGGGGATCGCATCGAACAGCCATCCGCGTCCGCGGAGCACACCGGGCGCGGCCTCGCGCGCGGTGCGGAGCCGGCGCTGGATCTCCTCGAGAGAGGAGGCGTCCGTGAGTCCTACCTGTCCGAGCGCTTCGCCCATCATGAGCAGGTGGGTGTGCGCGTCGGTGAATCCGGGGAGCACGACGCGGCCGTGGAGATCGACGACCGTGTCCGCGTGCGGTGCCGACTCCTCGGTGCCGACATGCGCGAACGCGTCGTCGTCGACCACGAGCGCTGAGCTCCACCGGGATTCGTCCCCGGTGAAGATGCGGCCGTTGCGGTAGAGGGTGCGGGTCATGCGTCGATCTCCTGTGCGGTCATGCGTTCCAGACGGGTCGAGATGAGGGCGATCGCCCCGGTGGGGACGGCCAGGATGAAGCTCGCGATGCCGAGCGCCACCGCGAATCCCTGATATCCCAGGGCGCCGACGAGGGCCGCGCCGATGACCGGGGTGAGCGCCGACCCGACCAGGTAGACGGCGAGCAGCGGTCCCGACCAGCGCCCGTCGGCATCCAGTGCCGCGGACGTCGACACGAAGTACATGAACGCGATGGCGTAGATCGAGTTCCAGGCGATGAACACCACGATGAAGGCGGTGGGATCGGTGACGAACCCCTCCACGATCTTGAGTGCGCCCCCGGCGACCAGCAGGACGACCAGGGGAACCGCGCGCCCGAATCGGGCTCCGACGATCATGAGCAGCAGCGAGCCGAGGAGTCCGCCGGCTGTTGCGCCACTGAGTGCGACGCCGAGCCCTTCGGGAGTCAGGCCGGCCTGTTCCGCGCCCATGATGCCCGCCATGGCCCAGAGGGAGTCTTCGCTCGCCGCCCACAGGGCGAACACGATGAGGAGTCCGAGACCGGCGATCGTCACGGTCCGCGAGCGGGCGGGGGAGGTGCGCACGGTGCCTGTCGGAGGGATCTCGATCGGCATCGCCTCGGCGACGGCCGCCCCCGCCTGCGGGGCGAGGACCGGAGCGGCGGGAAGCCATGCCGAGGCGATCAGCCCGATCAGGCTGAACAGCGCCAGCGCACCGAAGACGTCGAGAGGGGCGAGGCCGATCAGCGGGATCACGGCGAGGACCACCGTGATGACTCCGCGGTTCGCGAGCCCGTTGAAGCCGGCGACCCTGTCGGGGTTGCGGAAAGCGGCGAGCGCCGCGCCCGATGCGGCGACCGCGCCACCTGCTCCGGCGCCGCCGAGGAGCAGCCCGGGAAGCATGGCCGCCGGCGCGAGGGCCGCGGTCGCGAAGCCCACGACGGCGAGGCCGAGCCCGGCGCGCGCGACAGTGCGGCGATGCGCCCCGGCGCACAGCGGGGCGATGGCCAAGCCGGTCACCGCGGTGAGCAGGAGGGTCGCGGTGACGAGCCAGCTGGCGGTGAGGACGTCGAGGCCGAGGCCTGTCTGCGCGGCGGTGATCATGTAGGGCGACAGATTGACGCCCAGGTACCCCGCGATCCCGATGGCGAACGTCGCCGTCGCCGTCGGGAAGCGGAGGGGGATTCGGGTGCGGAGATCGAGAGTGGTCATGGGGCTCCAGGGAGTCGGCACGGCATTGTGCGGAGAGAGGGAAGACAGCGGACGTGCGTCGGGTGGGGCACGAGGCGTAAACGAATGGTGTTCGTAAACGAATGGTGTTCATTATTATGCACAGATGAGGGTTCTCGCGGAACCCCCAGATCTCATACCCGGTCCGCCGGAGAAAGCGAGTCCCCGATGCCGAGGCCTTCCTCCCCGCTCCTGTCCCCGGAGATCATCGGCTCGGCGGGTCTCGCGCTCGCGAGAGCCGGCGAACCGTTCGGAGTGAACGCCATCGCCCGCGAGCTCGGCGTGCGCCCGTCATCGCTCTACAACCACGTCGACGGCATGGACGGCATCCTCGAGCTCATGCGCGGAGAACTCGTGGAGGGATACCGCGTCGAGTGGCACGGCGAGCCCTGGGACGAGTTCGTGCTCGCTGTGCTGCGCACGCAACGCCGGATGTACGCAGACCACCCGCAGCTCGTTCCGTTGCTCGTGGGGAAGACGATCACGCACCCGGCGGTGATCGCCGCATACGACGATCTCGCATCCGTGCTCGTCGACGGAGGCTTCCCCGACGATGAGGTGCTCTCGGTGATCGCCGTCATCGACGCCTTCGCGATCGGCTTCGGTCTCGATCTCGCCTCTCCCGACGAGGTCTGGCAGCCCGAAGGCGGCACGCGCACTCTGGGGCGTCTCATCGACGGTGCGGAGCGCGGGAGTGCGCGGTCGGATCGTACATTCGAGCTCGGGGTCGGCCTGCTCCTCGACTCGCTGCGCGCGCGCCTCGTCGGCACTCCGCCCGTGACCGGTCAGGCGTCTTCCCGGTTCTGACGTAGCATGCACTCTGCCGCATCCGTCGATACCGAGGAGGACCCATGACGACCTGGAACCCTGACGAGCTCAGCCGCATCGCCGAGCCGGAGATGTTCGATCTCTCCGCGCAGCTCGAGGACGGCACCATGCCGAAGACCGTGGGGATCTGGGCGGTCGCGGTCGACGGTCGTCTGTTCGTCCGCTCCTACACGGGACTTGCGGGCAAGTGGTACGCCCCGGCCCTGGCCAGTCTGCGCGGACGCGTCTCCGCGGGTGGCGTCACGAAGGATGTCCGCTTCGAGAGGGTCGGCGATGAGGCGATCAACGCCGCGATCGATGCCGAGTACCTCCGCAAGTACACGCCGAGCCCATACGCTCCCGAGATGGGTCAGGAGCCGGTGCGTTCGAACACGCTCGAGGTCATCCCGCTCGACTGACCGTGTCGCGATGCGTCGCGTCGACCGGGGAGATTGGCCCTCTCGATGACCCGCCCCAGACGGTGTCGTCGAGAGGGCTCACCGCCCTTCCCGGACGGTAGGGGAGGCGGCGAAGATATCGCTGCGCTCACGGCTGATTCCCCAGTCCTCAGCCTCGTAGCCCCCGCTACGAAGAGCAGAATATCGCTTAATCCGCTTGTCCGCCATTTGGGGGACAAAGAAATTTACGAATGTTGCTCGTGAGGGACTCCCTGTTGTCTTCCTGACGGCCTTCTCTAGGGTGGACTCATGGACAGACTGCTCGTGCTCACCGCTCAGGTCGCCATCGCCCACGGCCATCGCATCGAGGTGACGGAGCAGACCGATCCGCTCACCGACGAACCGGTCGTCCTCGCCATCGTCGACCTCGACACGGGCATCCGCTATCGACGCGCAGAAGACCCGAGTGGCGACTTCTCCCGCTGGATCGGGCGCGTCCTGCGCTGCACCGTGACGATGGGTGGCGCCGGCGCGCACACCTCGCTGCTCGTCGACCCCATCGGACCCGGTCCGACCGGCGCCAAGGTCGCTCTCCGTGAAGCCGACGCAGCCGCCGACGCCGCGAAGGCCGAGGCGGACCGCTGGGGTGGAGCCGACCGTCCTCCCGTGGAGGAGCCCGAGCGATTCTGGTGAGTCGGGGCGGCCGTCCTCAGCGGAAGTCCCTGGACCGATGCGTGAGACCGGTGCGAAGATCCTCGAACCCATCGGCGAGCACGTTGACCACGCCCTCCGCAGATCGCTCCAGGATGCCGCGGATGATGAGTGCCGGTGAATCGCGGGCGACCCGGCGGTAGCGGTTCCAGACCCCGGCTGAGCAGACCACGTTCACCAGGCCGCTTTCGTCCTCGAGATTCACGAAGGTGATCCCGGCGGCCGTCGCGGGTCGCTGACGGTGAGTGACCAGACCGGCGACCTCGATGCGTCGACCGACCTCGTGTCCCTGCAGGTCGATCGCCGTCAGAACCCCGCGCGCGCGCAACTCGTCGCGGAAGTGCGCCATCGGATGATCGTCGGTCGACACGCCGGTCGCCCACAGGTCGGCGGAGAGACGCTCGTAGCTGGTCTGATCGGCGAACAGGGGCGGTTGCACCGCGACCGTCGTCCCCGGGAGGAACCGGGAACGGTCGTCCGCCGCGGCGCCGGCCATCCAGATGGCCTCTCGACGCTCCAGGCCCAGACAGTCGAAGGCGCCGGCGGTGGCGAGGGCCTCCAGCTGCGCGGCGGTGGCATCCGTTCGTCGCACCAGGTCGTTCAAGTCACGGTACCGGCCGTTCGCGTCGCGTTCGGCGACGATCCTCTCCGCCATCGGCACACCGATCCCACGGATGCCGCCGAGCCCCAGTCGCACCGCGAACTCCCCGTCCCTGCGGTGCGCGGCCGACTCATCCGGTGCCGCACGGTCGAAGCGGAGGACAGGAGGTTGAGGGTCGGTGAGGCACTCGTCCCGGCCGGTGGGCCCGTTCCCCGAGGCGCCGGCGAGTGGTTCCAGGGTCTCTGTCGCACCGGAGACATGCAGATCGGGGCGGTGGACCTCGACCCCGTGCCGTCGCGCATCGGCAGTGAGGGTCGCTGCGGAGTAGAAGCCCATGGGCTGCGAGCGCAGGAGGCCGGCGAGGAACGCGGCGGGGTAGTGCAGCTTCAGCCAGGAGCTGGCGTAGACGAGAAGGGCGAATGACAGGGAGTGCGACTCGGCGAAGCCGAAGTTGGAGAACGCCTGGATCTGCGCGTAGATACGATCGGCCGCCTCATCGACGAGTCCGCGCCGCGCCATCCCCGCGTACAGCTTGTCCCTGACCTTCTCGATCTTCTCCAGGCCGCGCTTGGAGCCCATGGCCCGGCGCAGCAGGTCCGCCTCATCGGCCGTGCAGTCGCCGATCGCCGTCGCCATCTGGATGAGCTGTTCCTGGAAGATCGGGATGCCCAGCGTGCGTTTCAGGATGTCCTCCAGATCGCTGTGCGGATACGGGATCAGGAACTCCACCGGCTCTTCGCCGCGCAGGGCGCGCTCCCGGTTCTCCTCATCGATGCGGTCCTTCGCCATCTTGCGCCGCACGAAAGGATGCACAGCGCCACCCTGGATGGGTCCGGGGCGGATGAGCGCGATCTGGATGGCGAGATCGTAGAAGCTCCGCGGCTGCAGACGGGGGAGCAGCCCGATCTGCGCGCGGGATTCCACCTGGAAGACTCCGATCGAATCCGCACGGCAGAGCATGTCGTAGACCCCCGCCTCCTCCTTGGGGATGCTCTCGAGCGTCCACTGCTCGCCTGTGGTCTCCCGGATCAGGTCGAAGCAGTGCTGGAGGGCGGCGAGCATCCCGAGACCCAGCAGATCGAACTTCACCAGTCCCATGAAGGCGGAGTCGTCCTTGTCCCACTGGATGACCGTGCGGTTCTCCATGCGGGCGTGCTCCACGGGAACGACCTCGCCGACCGGGCGTGCAGTGAGCACCATGCCACCGGAATGGATGCCGAGATGCCGAGGAGCCTTCAGCAGCTCTCCCGCGTAGGCGAGCACGTTCTCGGGGATGTCGTGTCCTTCGACGGGCTCCAGACCCACGCCCCAGCCGTCGACCTGGCGGGACCATGCGTCCTGTTGGCCGGGGGAATGGCCGAGCGCTCTGGCCATATCCCGCACCGCGTTCTTCGGGCGGTACTGGATGACGTTCGCCACCTGGGCCGCCCGCTCCCTGCCGTACTCCCGATACACCCACTGGATGATCTCCTCGCGGCGGTCGGAGTCGAAGTCCACATCGATGTCGGGCTCTTCCGTGCGGGTCGTCGCGAGGAACCTCTCGAAGGGGAGACGGTAGAGGATCGGATCGACGGCGGTGATCCCCAGCAGGTAGCAGACCGCGCTCGCCGCGGCCGACCCCCGACCCTGGCAGAGGATGCCGAGCCGTCGTGCCTCCGTGACGATCCCGTGCACGATCAGGAAGTACCCGGGGAAGTCCTTCTCCTCGATCACGTCGAGCTCGCGCGCGATCCGGTGCCGGCCGTCGTCGTCCAGTCGCGGGTACTTCGTAGGCACCGCCTCCCAGACCAGATGGCGCAGCCAGCTCATGGGCGTGTGCCCCTCCGGCACCTTCTGCTGCGGCAGCGCCGGTCGTGCGAGGCGCAGGGGGAAGGCGGATGCCGCGGCCAGTTCGAGCCCGTACGAGATCGCTCCGGGGTGGCGCCGGAAGCGCGCCGACATCTCGGCCCCGCTGCGCAGGTGTGCACCGCCGTGGGAGGGCAGCCACCCGTCGAGCTCGTCCATGCTGCGCACCGCGCGCACCGCGGCCACGGCCTCGGCGAGGGGCGCCTGCGCCGGCGTGGCGTAGTGCACGTTGTTGGTCGCGACCACCGGCAGGCGCATCCGACGGGCCAGCTCGGCGAGGGTGTCGTTGCGACGGGTGTCGAGGGGGTCTCCGTGGTCGAAGAGCTCGACGGCGACGTGCTCGCTCCCGAACAGGTCGACGAGCGACCGCAGCGGATGGGCGGCGTCTCCGGCCTCGAGACCGCGGCGCACGGCGCCTTTGCGGCATCCGGTCAAGATCGTCCAGTGCCCGCCCGCACGTGCGGCGAGATCGTCGAGGTCGTAGACCGGGCGCCCCTTCTCACCGCCGCGCAGCTGCGCCGCGGTGATCGCCCCCGAGAGCCGGTGATAGCCCTCCGTGCCCCGGGCGAGGACCAGCAGATGCTCGCCGGCGGGATCGGCGTGACCCCGTTGTGGTGCGGGCAGGTCCAAGGAGAGCTCCGCTCCGAACACCGTCTGCAGCGGGCTCTCCATGAGGCCGGCCACCTCGGCGAAGCGCGCGGCGCCGTAGAAGCCGTCGTGGTCGGTGAGGGCCAGAGCGGTCAGCCCGAGGCGGTCGGCCTCGGCGAGGAGTTCTTCCGGGGAGGAGGCGCCGTCGAGGAACGAGTACGACGAATGGGCGTGCAGCTCGGCATAGGGGATCGGGTCTTCGGGTCGGGGCGCGGCGACGGGGGGCGTGCGCGTGCGGCGACGGCTCACCGGTCCGGGGTCCGTCCGCTGCCCTCGAGGCTCGGAGCCGGGAGGAGGCGAGGGTGACTCCTCGCCGCTGAGGGTGCGCTCCAGCTCGTTCCAGGACAAGGGGGGATTGTGCCACCCCATCAGCGATACCTCCCCTCGGCCCACCAGCGCCCGCCGGCGTGGAAGACCAGCCACGCGCGGTCGTGGTCGTCGACGATCTGGAGCCGGTGCCCTCGCTTCCCTCCGCCCGAGGTCCAGCGTCGTTCGTGCACCGGCCAGGGGCCGGCCCATGCCTGCACGGTCGCTCCCTCGATGCGGGCGGGGTCGTTCGAGAGCGCCCCGCGTTCGTCGACGCCGATGGTGCTCTCATCCGCGGCGAGCACCGCGATGGGGCGCGGGGGGAGGAAGACCTCGGCGGGCAGCGGATCGGGAAGGCTTCCCGGCCAGGGGGAGCCGGGGTCGCGCGGAGGGACCGTGCGCTCTCCCCAGGGCGTGAGCACCTGCCGGTCGGCGAGCCAGCGCCCACCCGCGACGGCGGCGGTGACCACGCCCTGATGGCCCAGCATGGTCTGCACGCGCGAGACCGCGTGGTGCAGGCGCTCATCGGTGCCGGAGCCGAAGAGACCGGGCTGGTGATGCGCGGCGTCATCGACGGCGGCGGGGATGATGCGCACCGCCATGATGCCGCCGAAAGCCCGCGCCTCGTCGACCGGTTCCTTGGCGGACTGCGCGGCCAGAGCCTCCAGCTGCCACCGCACCCGGTCGACCAGGTCGGAGGCGTCGAAGCAGGTCGGATGCAGCCAGGAGCGGGAGTAGACGGCCCCGTTGTCGTCGGTCAGCTCGATTCGCACCTCGGTGCAGACGAGTGAGACGCCGCCGAGAGCGAGCATCACCGCATCAGCCGTCTGGCGCACCGCGAAGGCCACCTGATCCGTTCCGCCCAGCGGGGAGTCGAACTCGATCCGCCGCGCCAGCTCCGGATCGGGTGGGCGCGGTGTCAGCGGCCGGGAGTCGGCACCGGCCGCGAGCGCGTGCAGGCGCGCGCCGTGCTCGCCGAAGCGATCGCGCACGTCGAGAGGGGCGAGGGCGGTGAACTCGCCGAGGGTGCGCACTCCGAGGCGGACGAGCAGACCGGTGATCTGTTCGTCGCGCAGCACCTGCACGGGGTAGGGCGCCAAGAACTCCCGGGAGCCCCCCGGTGGCACCACCGTGCACGCGGCGGAACCGCGCGCGGCGATCTCCGCCGTGAAGGGACCATCGGCGACCCCCGCACGTGCCTCGGGGAAGCCGGCCTCCGTCAGGACGGCGGTGAGTGCCTCTGCGGCCTCCGCCTCTCCTCCGTGGTAACGGGAGATGCCCCGGGCACGGAGGATCGCGAGCCCCGGTCGCAGCAGCGTGACCCCAGGGGCGTGTCTCTCGATCAGATGCAGCACCGGCAGGAAGGCGCGCTCGTCCCTCTCGGGGTCATGGGGGAGCACTCGCAGTGACGAGAGATGCCCCTGCGCGACCCGGCGACGCTGGCCGGTGCGCACGCCGTGTTCCCGGGCGGAGGCGGTGCACGCGACGATCGTGTTCGCCTGCACCAGGGCTGCGGGCGGATGCGGGGGCGCGCTGCTGAGGACGGCACGCATCGGCCAATCGGGGAACCACAGCACGAGGACGCGAAGCGGGCTGTTCATCCGGCCTCCGCCCAGTGCAGGAGCTCCAGCGATACGGGCTCGACGGGCACGGGAGACTCGTGGGAAGGGGCGGACAGCGCGGTGAGGTCGACGGCAGCGGGCGCGATGGCGATGGGCTCGACGGCGGTGGGCTCGACGGCGCCGTGTCCGCCCGGCAGCTGCACGCGCACGCTCGACGGGCGAGGGCTGTGCCGTGTCCGAGCCGTCACCGTGACCGTGCAGTCGGAGAGCAGTCCCCAGCCGGCACCGAGGCCGTGCCAGTGCGGGTCGTGCAGGCGAATCGTCCCCTCGGTCTGCGGCCAGCGTTCGACGCCGGGAGATTCGGTGACCAGGAGTGTGCATCCGCGATCGCGCAGGCGCGCGCTCAGCCGGGAGACGTCGGCGTCTCGAGCCCGTGAGCCGGGAGTCACGACGATCAGGGGAACGACTTCGGCCAGGGCGGAGGTCGCCGCCAGCCAACGATCGCCGGGTGCGGGCACCAGGATCAGCCGGGTGAGGTCGATGCCGAATGCGGCGGCCGCTTCGACGCCGAGGGTCGGCATGCCGACAACGGCGCACCAGAGTCCCTTCTGCGACGCCGCGCTGAGGAGCGCGAGCACGAGGCTCGGTGACGGGGAGACGGTGTAGGAGGTGCCGGTCTGCAACCCTTCCTCCGGAAGGAGGGCGGCGAGGGCGGGGTCGAGGGGGAGCAGCGCGTGCTCGCTGCGTCGCCGCTGCATCCGGCTGATCTCGCGGCGCAGTCGCAGCACTTCTCCCGCGCGGGAATCGCCCGCCGGGGAGAGCGGGGCGATGGCATCGAGCCCGATCACCTGCATCCTTTCTCGAAGATATATTCTAATATACCAAGGGGTCCGACTGACAATAGTTCGTACATCGGACATTGGCCAGGGGTTGTCCACAGGGGGTCGGGGCAGCGGTCGGCGATCTCCTACTCTGCGGGGATGGATATCCGACTCGCCCTCGTCGTCCTCATGCACGGTCTCCTGCTGGGCGTCGGGACCTGGCTCATCGTGATCGACGTCCGCACACACCGGCTCCCGAACCGCATCGTGCTGCCGACGCTCGCCTCCCTGATCGGACTCGGCGCGATCGATGCCCTGTGCACGGGGGAGAGCGGGCCGTTCCTCCGTGCCCTCCTCGGCATGCTGCTGCTCGGCGGCTTCTACGCGGTGCTGCGGGTCATCAGCCGTGCGGGGATGGGTGGGGGAGACGTGAAGCTCGCCGCCGTCATCGGCCTGGTGCTGGGGTGGCACGGCTGGCAGGCACTGGCGGTCGGCGCGGCAGCGGCCTTCGTGCTGGGGGCGCTCTACGCGCTCGTGCTCATCCTGCTGCGAAGAGCGGACGGTTCCACCCGCATCGCTTTCGGGCCGTGGATGATCGCCGGCGCCCTTCTCGGCGTCGTCCTCGGATGATGCCGCCCTCGGAGGAATCCGCATGCCTCGCCCGGATACCGCACCGACGGCGCTACCCTGAGCACATGGCACTCGCACGGCTTCACGGCGGCCCGCTCGACGGGCAGATCATCCCTCTCGGCGACGCGGACGACAAGCTGATCGTCCCCTACAGCGAGACGCAGGTGGTGTACAACCGCCGAGGCGGACCGCAGAACACCGGCCCGAACGATGGGCCCACCGAGATCGACTACTGGTTCGAAGAGTCTCTCGAGGACCTCACGCTCGACGATGACTGAACCGTCCCGTACGGTCGAGGTCGAGCGCAAGTACGACGTCGATCTCGAGACGCCGCTGCCGCACTGGGACGCGATCCCCGGAGTCGACACCGTCACCTCCGGCGAGGAGCGCATCCTGGATGCCCGGTACTTCGATACCGCTGACGGTGCTCTCTCGCAGAGCGGCGTGGCACTGCGTCGTCGTACCGGCGGGCCCGATGAGGGCTGGCATGTGAAGGGTCCGCGGCAGGGTGACGGGCGACTCGAGATCGGCTGGCCGCTGGGCGAGGGCGATGAGCTCCCTCCCGCCGTCGCAGAGACCGTCTCGGAGTGGACGAGCGCACCCCTCACCCCGCTCGCACGCATCGAGAACGACCGCACCGCCTATCTGCTCACGGGCCCCGGCGGGATCGTCGCCGAGTTCGTCGACGATCGGGTGCGCGCCACCGACCTGCGTCAGAACGTGCAGCGCGAATGGCGGGAATGGGAGATGGAGCTCGGGCCCGCGGCGCCGTCCGATGACGCGGGGCGTGCCCTGTTCTTCGACGCCGTGGAGCAGGCCGTCCGCGCAGCCGGAGGCCGCGAATCGGCATCCGGCTCCAAGCTCGCGCGGGCGCTCGGCTTCTAGGGCAGGGCGCGGTCGCGCGCAACCCCTTCCCCCGGGACGGTGCGCAGTGCTTGAGTGACACCATGAGCCGACCGCCTGTGCTTCGATCGCTGCAGACGATCGTCCCCGACACCGTTCTCGTCCAGGAGCAGGTGCGTGATGTCTTCGCGCAGCAGCCCGACCTCGGGAGGCTGGCGCAGCGCATCGTCACGACATCCTTCAACGTCTCAGGGATCGACGCCAGGCACACGGTGATCGATGAGCTGTCGCTCGCATCCGACACGACCGATCCCGTCTTCTTCGACCGGCGAACCGGGAGGCTGCTCGCCCCCGGCACCAAAGTACGCAACGACCTCTACACGCGTGAGGCCACGCGGCTGTTCGTCGAGGCTGCGAGGCGAGCGATCGGGTCCGACCCCGATCTCGGGCCCGCCGATGTGACGCATGTCATCACGGTCTCCTGCACCGGATTCCATGCCCCCGGCCCGGAGTACGAGATCGTCCGCGCCCTCGGGCTGTCCGATGCGGTGCAGCGTTTCCACCTCGGCTTCATGGGCTGCTATGCGTCCATGCCGGCGCTCCGCGCAGCGAGTCAGTTCTGCGCGGCGGACGAGAACGCGGTCGTCCTGGTCGTGAGCGTGGAGCTGTGCACGCTGCATCTGCGCTCCTCGGAGGACCCCGACACGATCGTCGCCTCGTCCCTGTTCGCCGATGGTGCGGCTGCCGGAATCGTCACGGCCCGCGACCTTCCCTCTCCTTCGACCGGGCTGCGCCTCGACCGCTTCCACACCGCGATAGCGCCGGAGGGCGAGAAGGACATGGCCTGGACGATCGGCGACACCGGATTCGAGATGATCCTCTCCACCGCGGTTCCGCAGATCATCGGCGAGACGATCATCGGCGCCCTCCGACCGCTCTATGCCGCGGAAGAGAGTCTCGGCGAGGCCTTCGAGGCCGGCAGCGTGGGGGAGGTGGTCGAGCACTGGGCGATCCACCCCGGTGGGCGCAGCATCCTCGACAAGGTGCAGGAGCGGTTGCACCTCAGCGACGCGCAGCTGCACCCGGCCAGGGAGGTGCTGCGGCAGAACGGAAACATGTCCAGCGCGACCGTGCTGTTCGTCCTCAAACACATCCTGGAGGAGGAGGGGGCGAGGGCAGGGGACCGGGTCTCTGCGATGGCGTTCGGCCCGGGGCTCACCGCCGAGAGCGCGCTGATGACCGTCGTCGCCTCGACCGAGTCATGAGGCGGTCCCTCGCCACGCGGGACGTCGGCGCCCGCGAGCTGATGGACGATCCGCACGCCGATGCGCGCAAGCTGGCCCGGACCTACGGGCGGTTCGGGTTCGTGAACGCTCTGGTCTCCCGCCCTGGAGCCTTCTACCGTCGTGACATCCGGCCTCGGGCGCTGCGCTCCCGGTCGTTGCGGATCCTGGACGTGGGGGCGGGCGGGGGCGACCTCTGCCGTCTGCTCGCCCGGCGATTGCGTCATGAGGGGTTCGACGCCGAGATCACCGCTCTCGACGTCGACGAGCGGGCGATCCGCTGGGCATCGGCGCACGATCGCGGCGCCGGCATCCGGTATCGCCGCGCCCTCACGACCGAGCTGGTGGCGGCGGGCGAGACCTACGACGTGGTGCTGTCGAACCACGTGCTGCACCATCTCGACGACGCCGAACTCCGGACCATGCTCAGTGACTCCGTGCAGCTCGCGGCTCCAGACGGCTTGGTATCCCATCACGACATCGCCCGCAGCCGCACGGCTCATGCGCTGTTCGCCGCGGCGACGTGGCCGGTCTCCGGAACTCTGCTCGCGGACTCGTTCATCCGCGAGGACGGCCTCATCAGCATCCGCCGTTCGTACACGGTCTCCGAGCTCGCAGCGATCGCCCCGACCGGCTGGACCGTCAGCGGGGGTGTGCCCGCTCGTCTGGAACTGCGGTGGGAGGGAGACCGTGCCCGACCATGACGTCCTGATCGTGGGAGCGGGGCCCGTCGGGCTGCTGCTGGCGTGTCTGCTGGTGCAGGAGGGGAGGCATGTCGCTGTGTGCGAGCGCCGTACGGATGCGGATGAGCGGACCAGGGCGATCGGGATCCACCGTCCGGGGCTGGAGGCTCTGGATACCGCGGGCATCGGTGACGCGGTGCGGGCGGAGGCGCTGCGCCTCGACGGCGGCGAGGTGCGCAGTCGCCGCCGGACCCTGGCGACTCTGACGTTCGGGCAGGATCACCCGATCCTCATCCTCCCGCAGCCGCGGACCGGCGCACTGTTGCGCGCACGCCTGCAGTCGCTCTCCCCCGAGTCGCTGCTTCTCGGACACGACGTGCGGGGCGTACGGCAGACCGCGGATGCCGTGCAGATCGCATGCGCTTCCCTCGACGGACCGCACGAGCTGTCGGCTTCCGTGGTGGTCGTCGCGGACGGCGTGCGCAGCCGACTCCGTGACCGGATCGACGCCGGGTGGCGCCGCCGCCTCGGACGGGCCTCCTATGCGATGATCGACCTCGCCGATGCGACACCCGACGCGCGCGCCGTGCTGCACTGCGAACCGGAGGGACTCGTCGAGTCGTTCCCACTTCCCGGTGGACAGCGCCGGTGGGTGGTGCGGGAAGCGGAGGGTGGAGGTCTGCGCAGCATCGAGGAATTCTGCGCGACCATCGAGACGCGCACGGGAATCGCCGTCGCCCCCGCGGCGGACGCGATGCCGACGTCATTCGTCGCCGCGCAGCACGCGGCGAAGCGACTGCAGCGCGGGCGGCTGGTGCTCCTCGGCGATGCCGCGCACGAGATCAGTCCGATCGGCGGGCAGGGGATGAACCTCGGGTGGATGGATGCCGTTCGTCTCGCCACCGCCCTCGTCAGGACGCTGCCGAGTCGGACGCCCGACCTGTCGGGGTACGAGCGGCACGCGCGCAGATCGGCCTCCCGGGCGCAGCGCCGCTCGGCGTTCTACATGTCGATGGGCGCTCCCGCTCCCCGGACGGTCGTGCGTGGACGGGAGATGCTGATGCAGGGGCTCGGATCGGCACCGCTGCGCGGATGGACGACCGGCCTCCTCACCATGCGCGGCCTCTGACGGCCTCGGAGACGCACGAAGGCCCGATCCGCTGTCCGCGGACCGGGCCTTCGTGAGGAGTCTCGATCAGAAGTTGATCATGTGACCGGCGAGGCCGTGGAAGCCCTCCTGCAGCGCCTCCGACAGCGTCGGGTGGGTGTGCACGTTGCGGGCCAGCTCGAGAGCCGTCAGGTCCCACTTCTGGGCCAGCGTCAGCTCGGGGAGGAGCTCGGAGACATCGGGGCCGATCATGTGGGCGCCGATGAGCTCGAGGTGCTCGGCATCGGCGATCAGCTTGACGAAGCCGACCGGCTCGCCCAGGCCGTGTGCCTTGCCGTTCGCCATGAACGGGAAGGTCGCGACCTTGATTTCGCGCCCCTCGTCCTTGGCCTGCTGCTCCGTGAGACCGAACGACGCGACCTGCGGGGAGCAGAACGTCGCGCGCGGCATCATGCGGTAGTCGCCGAGCGTCTGGGTCTCGGCTCCGCCGATGGTCTCGGCGGCGACGACGCCCTGCGCCTCCGCCACGTGGGCGAGCTGCAGCTTGGCCGTCACATCGCCGATCGCGTAGATGCCGTCGACGTTGGTGCGCATGTGGTCATCGATGTCGATCGCGCCGCGCTCGGTCAGCTTCACGCCGGTGTTCTCGAGCCCGAAGCCCTCGACGTTCGGGGCGAAGCCGACCGACATGAGGACCTTGCCGGCCTCGATCGAGCTCTGCTGGCCGTCCTTGCCGGTGTATGTGACGGTGACCGAGGAGCCGTTGTCGACGACCGACTCGACCTTGGTCGAGGTGAGGATGTCGACGCCGTAGTTCTTGTACTGCTTCGTGATCTCCTTCGACACGTCGGCGTCCTCGTTGGGGAGCGCACGGTCGAGGAACTCGATGATCGTGACCTTGACGCCGTAGTTCGTCAGGACGTACGCGAACTCCATGCCGATGGCGCCGGCGCCGACGATGACGATCGACTCGGGCAGCTCACGGGTCATGATCTGCTCTTCGTAGGTCACCACGTTCTCGCTGAGCGTGACGCCCGGGAGCAGGCGGACCTTGGAGCCGGTGGCGATGATGACGTTGTCGAAGGTGACCTCTTCGGTCGTGCCGTCGGCCTTGGCGACCGAGATCGCCTTGGGGCCGGTGAAGGTGCCGCGACCGTTGTACTCGGTCACCTTGTTCTTCTTCATGAGGAAGTGGATGCCCTTGACGCGGCCTTCGGCCACCTCGCGGCTGCGATCGAAGGCCTTGCCGAAGTCGATCGTGAACTCACCGGAGATTCCGAAGAAATCAGCCTTGTGATTCAGGGTGTGGGCGAGTTCCGCGTTCTTCAGGAGCGCCTTGGAGGGGATGCAGCCGACGTTGAGGCAGACACCGCCCCAGTACTTCTCCTCGATGATCGCGGTGGAGAGACCGAGCTGCGCGCTGCGAACCGCAGCGACGTATCCGCCAGGACCTGCACCAAGGATGACGACGTCGTAGTGTGGCATGCCTTAAGCCTATCGCTCGGACGAGGGGTCGGAATCGGTCCGGGGGCCTCCGCCGCGGCGGCTCATGACGATCCAGACGACCACGCCGGCGACGACGAGCACGGCGACGATCACGACCACCCAGATCCAGGCGGACCCGTCGGCAGAATCGCCGGATTCCGTCACGGTCGTGGCCGTGGGGGCGGGAGTTGCCGTCTGCTCGGCCGTCGGCGGCGTCGTGGTCGGCGCGGCGCTGGGTTCGGTCGTCGCGGCGCTTTCGTCGCCGACGGTGACGGTGAAGGAGTACTCGCCCGACGTGGGGTGCCCGTCGCTGGAGACGACCTTCCAGATCACGTGGTAGGCGCCGGCCGGCCCCGAGCCCGTCAAGGGCTGCGTGACGATCGCGCCGTCGACGGTCGCCGGACCATCGGTGATGGAGGCGCCGGACGGATCGGTCACGACGACCTCGGTGGCGCCTTCGCCGCCGATCAGCTTCGCGTTGAAGGTGAGCGTCAACGCGGCGGGAACGACCTCGACCGACTCGTCTGCCGCCGGCGACGACGACACGAGTGCGTCGTGCGCAGAGGCGGAGAGAGGGGAGAGGAGCACGAGAAAGGCGGCGAGCAGGGTCGCGGCGAGGGCGATCGGGGCGGCCGAGCGGCTCAGAGCTTTGGTCTTCACGAGTACAGCCTATGAATCCTCGGTATGGGGCGGCTGAGTGTGGAAGCGGCCTCCCGCGACCGGCTCGGCATCCGTTAGTCTGGACAACCAGGAGGGCACAGTGACTGACAGCGACAGCCGACCGGCCGGAGAAGCCGCGATCCACCGTTCCGGTGAGCAGAGACACGACGTTACGCAGACGTTCGGGCACGATTCCGATCTGTCGTTCGTGCCGTTCGGAGTGGAACTCACCGACGTCGAGCAGTCGGCGATCGCCGCGCTGCCTGCGGGATCGGCGCTTCTGCTGGTCCGCTCCGGCGCTCTCGCCGGAGCCCGGTACCTCCTCGACACCGACGTGACGACCGTCGGCCGTCACCCCGAGGCCGACATCTTCTTCGACGACGTGACGGTCTCGCGCCGGCATGCGGAGATCACGCGCACGGGGTCCACGTTCGAGATCATCGACCAGCGTTCGCTCAACGGGACCTACGTCAATGGCGAGCGTGTCGATCGCAGCACCCTGGTGGACGGTTCCGAACTCCGCGTCGGCAAGTTCCGTCTGAACTTCTTCGCCTCTCCGCACGACCGCCCGGCGGCGAACGCCTGATGGCGGCCTCTCCTGCCCGCGAACGCTCTGCGTCCGCGGGTCTGTTGAGTATCGGTCAGGTGCTCGCAAGGCTCACCCCGGAGTTCCCCGACCTGACCTCCAGCAAGCTGCGCTTCCTCGAGGTGCAGGGCATCGTCACCCCCTCTCGCACCGACTCCGGCTATCGCAAGTTCTCGGCGTCCGACATCGAGCGCCTCCGGCTCGGACTCACGCTGCAGCGTGATCACTACCTTCCTCTGAGCGTCATCCGCGAACAGCTCGACGACGTCGACGCCGGGGGAGACGCGACTGCTCTCGTGCCCCCGCCGTCGATCACCCCGGCGCCCCGCCGGTACCGCCGCGACGAGCTCCTCGCCGCGGCCGGAGCAGGCCCGCAGCTCCTCAACGACGCCATCAGCACCGGCGTCATCACCGCTCAGGAGAGCTACCCCGAGGCGACGGTGACGCTGCTTCGCGGTCTCGTCGGCCTGGACCGCCACGGCATCGAGCCGCGGCACCTTCGTTCGCTGCGTCAGGGCGCCGAGCGCGAGGTCGCCCTCATCGAATCCGCCATGTCCGCGCTGCTCCGCCGGACCGATGCGGCCTCCCGAGCGAAAGCCAGCGAGCTCGCTCCCGAGCTCGCCACGCGCATCGACGAAGTGCGCTCGCTCTTCGTCAAGGATGCGCTCTCGCGCGTGCTTTCGTAACGAACTGATTGCGACACACCTTCGCCGCGGCACGGATGTGATTGCCGGTGCCCAGGCACTGCTCTACCGTGGAAGATAACCGTTCCAGGGAGGATTTCAGATGAATGCGGATGAGCTCACAGGCGACCCGCGGTTCGTACCCGAACTCCTCTTCACCGACGGCCTTCCGGCCATGGATGACGAGGTCGGCTACCGTGGTGCGGTCGCTGCTCGTGCCGCCGGCATCACCTATCGTCAGCTGGACTACTGGGCCCGCACCGAGCTGGTGGAGCCCACCGTCCGAGGCGCGAGCGGCTCGGGTTCGCAGCGTCTCTACGGCTTCCGCGACATCCTCGTCCTCAAGCTCGTGAAGAGCCTTCTCGACACCGGCATCTCGCTGCAGCAGATCCGCACCGCCGTCGAAGAACTCCGTCGCGCCGGCATCCGCGATCTCGCAGGCACCACGCTCATGAGCGACGGCGCCTCGGTCTACCTCTGCACATCGAACGACGAGGTCATCGACCTCGTCAGCCGCGGTCAGGGTGTCTTCGGAATCGCCGTCGGCAAGGTGCTCCGCGAGGTGGAGTCCACCCTCGTCGCCTTCGATGCCACCGCTCCGGACCCTGTCGACGAGCTGTCCGCGCGTCGCACCAAGCGTTCCGCCTGACGTCTCACGTCATACAGAAAACGGCCGTCCTCGAAGAGGGCGGCCGTTTCGCTGTGCGCGTCGGGAGGGTCAGCTCTGCTGACCGCTCTCGGGGACGGGGATGCGACCGGTGCGGATGATGCGGTCGAGCAACTGGTCGAAGTCGGCGGCGAGCTCCTGGGCGGAGTCTCCGGGCCAGATGTGCAGCGGCTTGGCGGCACCCTGAGCCTGCTGCAGAGACGTGCGCTCGGGCAGCTGAGGGGAGAGCACGAGCGGCCCGAACATGTCGCGCAGCTCCTTGATGCGGAACTGGTGCTCGATCGACTGGGGGCGCACGCGGTTCACCACGATGCCGAGCGGCTGGAGCCGGGGCGAGAGTCCGCGCCGGATCTCCTCGATCGCGCGGAGGGCGCGGTCGGCTGCGGCGACGGAGAAGAGGCCGGGTTCGGTGACGACCATGACACGGTCGCTCGCAGCCCACGCCGTGCGGGTCAGCGCGTTCAGGGACGGCGCGCAGTCGACGAGCACGAGGTCGTAGTCGGCTTCGACGGAGGCGAGGGCCTCTTCGAGCTTCCACACGTCGCGCACACTCGGGTGCGGGCCGTCGAAGTTGATCGCGGAGGGGCTGCCGATGAGCACGTCGATCGTGCCCGGGTGCACCTTCGCCCAGCCGCTGGAGGTGATCGCCTGACGGACGACCTTCTCCTTCGGGTTCGCCAGGACGTCGGCGATGTTGAGTCGTCCGGCCACCTGGATGTCCATCCCGGTGGAGACGTCGGACTGCGGGTCGAGGTCGACGACGAGAGTCCGGACGCCTCGGGCGAAAGCCGCTGAGGCCAGCCCGAGTGTCACGGTCGTCTTGCCGACGCCTCCCTTGAGAGAGCTGACGCTGAGTACGTGCACGGAGACCACGTTACCTTCCCCTAGGCTGGGGGAACACTCAGCCCCGCCCCATGCGCATCGAAAACGCTGCGCATCGAGCTCCCAGAGGTGTGCATGTTCCAGAAGATCCTTGTGGCGAACCGCGGCGAGATCGCGATCCGTGCCTTCCGTGCGGCTGTCGAAGTGGGAGCGCGCACCGTCGCGGTGTTCCCGCATGAGGACCGCGGCTCCGTCCATCGGCTCAAGGCCGATGAAGCCTACGAGATCGGTGAGCGCGGGCATCCGGTGCGCGCGTACCTGAATGTCGACGAGATCATCCGCGTCGCACTCGAGTCGGGGGCGGACGCGATCTACCCCGGATACGGCTTCCTCTCCGAGAACCCGGAGCTCGCCGAGAAGGCGGCGGCGAACGGCATCGTGTTCATCGGCCCGCCATCGAACGTGCTCGAGATGGCCGGAAACAAGGTCGAGGCGAAACGCCATGCGATCGAAGCCGGTGTCCCGGTCCTCCGCTCCACCGAGGCATCCGATGACGTCGAGGCGCTGGTCGCCCAGGCGGAGGAGATCGGATTCCCGTTGTTCGCCAAGGCCGTGGCCGGTGGCGGAGGCCGCGGGATGCGTCGTGTCGAGACGGCCGGGGACCTCGCTCCCGCTCTGGCCGAAGCGATGCGAGAGGCCGAGAGCGCCTTCGGCGACGCCAGGATGTTCCTCGAGCAGGCGGTCGTGCGCCCGCGCCACATCGAGGTGCAGATCCTCGCCGACAAGACCGGCGAGACCGTGCACCTGTTCGAACGTGACTGCTCGGTGCAGCGGCGCCATCAGAAGGTCGTCGAGATCGCACCGGCGCCGAACCTCGACGACAGCGTGCGCACCGCTCTGCACGGGTACGCCGTCGCCTTCGCCCGCTCCATCGGGTACGAGAACGCCGGGACGGTCGAGTTCCTGCTCGAGACCGCGGGGGAGCGCACCGGCGAGGTCGTCTTCATCGAGATGAATCCGCGCATCCAGGTCGAGCACACGGTCACCGAAGAGGTGACCGACGTCGACCTGGTGCAGAGCCAGATGCGCATCGCCTCGGGCCAGACCCTCGCCGAACTGGGACTGCAGCAGGAGAACCTGCATCTGCGCGGTGCCGCACTGCAGTGCCGGATCACGACGGAGGACCCGACGCAGGGCTTCCGCCCCGATACCGGCAAGATCACGACCTACCGCTCTCCCGGGGGCGCCGGGATCCGTCTCGACGGCGGCACGGTCCATCAGGGCGCACAGATCAGCCCCCACTTCGACTCCATGCTGGCGAAGCTCACGTGTCGCGGGCGTGATTTCCCGGCAGCCGTCGCCCGCGCCCGTCGTGCCCTCGCCGAGTTCCGCATCCGCGGTGTCTCGACCAACATCCCCTTCCTCCAGGCGCTCCTGGAGGACGACGCGTTCATCGCCGGCGACGTCAGCACGTCGTTCATCGACGAGCGGCCCGAGCTGCTTCGCGGTCGCGTCTCTAAGGACCGCGGCACGAAGCTCCTCAACTGGCTGGTCGACGTCACGGTGAACAAGCCCCACGGCGTGCACCCCGGTGTGGTCGACGCCGTCACCAAGCTTCCGTCGATCGATCTGACCTCGGAGCCGGTCCCGGGTTCGCGTCAGAAGCTCCTCGAGCTGGGGCCGGAGGGCTTCGCCCGCAGCCTTCGTGCGCAGACGGCGCTGGCGATCACCGATACGACGTTCCGCGACGCGCACCAGTCGCTTCTGGCGACGCGTGTGCGCACGAAGGATCTCGTCGCTGCCGCACCGTATCTCGCGCGGCTCACTCCTGGACTCCTCTCGGTCGAGGCATGGGGCGGTGCGACCTACGACGTCGCGCTGCGCTTCCTGGGCGAAGACCCGTGGGAGCGCCTCGACAAGCTCCGTGCCGCTCTGCCCAACGTGGCGATCCAGATGCTCCTTCGTGGGAGGAACACCGTCGGCTACACGCCGTACCCGACGGCGGTGACCGAGGCATTCGTCGCGGAGGCCGCCGCCAGCGGCGTCGACATCTTCCGCATCTTCGACGCACTCAACGACGTGGAGCAGATGCGTCCGGCGATCGAGGCCGTCCGCAACACCGGGACCGCGATCGCCGAGGTCGCGCTCTGCTACACCGGCGACCTGCTCGACCCCGCGGAGGACCTCTACACCCTCGACTACTACCTGGGCCTTGCGGACCAGATCGTCGAGGCCGGCGCGCACATCATCGCGATCAAGGACATGGCGGGTCTGCTGCGTCCCGCCGCCGCTGCCGCACTCGTCACGGCGCTCCGCGAGCGCTTCGATCTGCCGGTCCATCTGCACACGCATGACACCCCGGGCGGTCAGCTCGCGACGCTCCTCGCCGCCAGCGCCGCCGGCGTGGATGCGGTGGATGCCGCGTCGGCGCCGCTGTCCGGAACCACGAGTCAGCCGTCCTTGTCGTCGCTGGTCGCGGCCCTCGCCCATACCGAACGCGACAGCGGCATCTCGCTCGACGCCGTCTCCGACCTCGAGCCGTACTGGGAGGCGGTGCGTCGCCAGTATGCGCCCTTCGAGTCCGGGCTTCCCGGTCCCACAGGCCGTGTGTACCACCACGAGATCCCGGGCGGACAGCTGTCGAACCTCCGGCAGCAGGCCAAGGCGCTCGGCCTCGCCGACGACTTCGAGCTCATCGAGGACATGTACGCCGCGGCCGACCGTATCCTCGGCCGTGTGCCCAAGGTGACGCCGTCGTCGAAGGTCGTCGGCGATCTCGCCCTCCACCTCGCGGCGGTGAAGGCGGACCCTGCCGACTTCGAAGCCCATCCCGAGAAGTACGACGTCCCCGATTCGGTCGTGGGCTTCATGGCCGGCGAGCTCGGCGATCTTCCCGGAGGATGGCCGGAGCCGTTCCGCACCAAGGTCCTCGCCGGGCGCTCCGTGCGTACGGGTCTCACCGCGATCACTGCAGACGACGAGGCGGCTCTCGGCGGGACCAGCGCCGAACGGCGGACCCGACTCAACACGCTGCTGTTCCCTGCGCCCAGTGCGGAGTTCGCGGAGCGTCGCGAGCTGTTCGGCGACCTGTCGGTGCTCGACACGAGCGATTACCTGTACGGCCTCGTCGCCGGCCAGGAGCACCAGATCGAGATCGATCGCGGGGTGCGGCTGTACGTCGGGCTCGAAGCCATCGGCGACGCGGACGACAAGGGCATGCGCACCGTGATGACGACGCTGAACGGACAGCTCCGCCCGGTGTTCGTCCGGGATCGCTCCATCAAGGTCGATGCGATCGAGGTCGAGAAGGCCGATACCTCCGTTCCCGGTCAGGTGGCGGCTCCGTTCTCCGGCGTCGTCACTCTGAAGGCAGAGGTCGGAGCCGTCGTCCGGGCCGGCGAACCCGTCGCCTCCATCGAGGCGATGAAGATGGAGGCGGCCATCACCGCCCCCGTCGACGGCGTGGTCGAGCGCCACGCGATCGCCGAGACGCAGCAGGTGGACGCCGGAGATCTTTTGGTCGTGATCCGTCCGGCGCACTAATCTTGTGCGGGCGAGGGCCGCGCATGCGTGCGCACCCGAGGCTCGCGCAGGCTTGGAGCGACATCGTGACACCGAAGAACACCACCGACCCCGAGGAGAACTCGCTGGGGGTGCTCGACGAAGCCGCGTCTCTCGACACGGCCGGCATCGGCATCCTCGGCGGGACCGCTCAGGTCAGCGTGACCCTTCCCCGAAACGAGGAGGATGACCTCGCCGACGACGGCGTCGTCGACGGCGAGGTCATCGGCGACCTCGTGATCGATCAGGTGCCTGCCGTGGAGCAGGTCCCGAAGTCCGGGACGAAGGGGAAGACGAAGACGCTGCCGAGATCGCAGACCCGTCCTGTGACCCCATCGGCGAACGCCGCCGCATCCGCGCCGGTCTCCGGATCGGCCCCCGTCGTCGAACCGGCGGAGGAGCCGGCGGCCTCCTCGAACGTCGAGCCCACAGTCGGGTCGACCGTGGAACCTCCCGTCGTCACGGGCGTGATCGACGAGACGCCCGTCATCGACGAGGCGCCCGTCATCGATGAGGCACCCGTCATCGATGAGGCACCCGGCACGGAACGGATCGTGATCGAGGTGACCGCACTCGATCCGGTGATCCCCGTCGACGATGTCGTCGTCGATGCGGTCGTCGTCGATGCGGTCGTCATCGATGAGCCGGACTCTGAGCCGGTCGCCGACGATCTGGATTCCGCCGAGGGGCGGGCTGCAGAGGAAGCCGCGGCCGCCCGGTTCCTCTCCCAGGCTCGATCCGAGATCGAGACGACTCCTCCTGCACCGGCATCCGCCGTGCGGGCGTCCGCCGAGAAGGAGACCACCACCGTGTCCACCCCAGAAGAGAGGCCCGTCGTGGCGAAACCGGCTCGCCCGGCGGCACGCACGGACGTGACGCTCACCTCGAAGCGCCTGGATGATCTGGGCGAGTCCTCGCGCGAGTCCGCTGATCTGCTCACCGCCGACCGGTTGCTCGACCCGCACCGGATCGCGAAGCCGGAGCCCGAGGGGGCGTGGAGTCACTTCCTCTATGCCGTCTCCGGTCGGCGCATCAACATCGGCGACGGCCGTCGTGCGCGGGAGCGCAAGGCCCTCTCCGCGCGGATCGCCGCACCGCTCGCGGGGGGAGCGCGCTTCGTGCCCGTACTCTCCCGCAAGGGCGGGGTGGGCAAGACCACGATCACGGCGCTGCTGGGCATGGCGTTGGCCGACGCTCGGGAAGATCGCGTGATCGCCGTCGACGCCAACCCGGATCGCGGAACACTCGCCGAGCGCATCGTGCGTCCGCATCACCGCAAGTCCGTGCGCGACCTCGTCCGCATCCACGATGACGTCAAGGGATACCACGACATCTCCGCCATCGTGGCGCGCGACGCGACACGCCTCGACGTCCTCGCCTCCGATGCCGACCCGCGCATCGCCGAGGCCTTCAGCGACAGCGACTACCGTGACGTGGCCGGCGTGGCGGCGCACTACTACTCGCTCGTCCTCACCGATACGGGAACAGGGATCGTCCACTCGGTGATGTCGGCAACTCTCGATCTCGCCGACCAGGTCGTCATCGTCTCGGGGCTGAGCGTCGACGAGGCGCGCCTCGCATCCGAGACCCTCACGTGGCTCGAGACCAACGGGTATGCCGAGCAGGCGCGCGAGGCGATCGTGGTCCTCAACCAGTCCACGCCCGGGACGCCCCTCGTGCGGCTGAACGAGTTGCAGGCGCACTTCGCCACACGTGCACGGAGTGTCGTGCGGGTCCCCTACGACCCGCAGATCGCCGGGGGTGGCACGATCGTGTTCGCCAACCTTCTGCCCGAGACCCGCATCGCCGCCCGAGAACTCGCGGCATTGCTGGTCGAGGGCCTGCGGGCCAGGGCCGCCTGATGGCCGTCCGTGAGATCCGCATCTTCGGCGACCCCGTCCTGCGTACGGTCTGCGCCCCGATCGAGGTGATCGACGACGGGGTCCGGGCACTCGTGGCCGACCTCGTCGACACCGTCGAGCTGCCGGGGCGCGCGGGAGTCGCGGCGCCGCAGATCGGCGTCGCTCTGCGCGCCTTCAGCTACAACATCGACGGCGACATCGGCTATGTGCTCAACCCGGTGCTCACCGAGGTGCGCGGTGAACCGGTGCCGACGGGGGAGGGCTGTCTCTCAGTCCCGGGACTCTGGCACGACGCGCAGCGCCATCCCTGGGCGCGCGTCGAGGGGATCGATCTCGACGGCGACCCCGTAGTGCTCGAGGGGGACGGCCTGCTCGCTCAGGCGCTGCAGCACGAGACCGATCACCTCGACGGCAAGCTCTTCCTGACCCGGCTCGATCCGGAGGTCCGCAAGGTCGCCATGCGCGAAGTGCGGGAGAGCTCCTGGTTCTGACGCCGGACTGATGAAGAAGGGCCCCGCGCGTGCGGGGCCCTTCTTCATCGGGGGGATCGGGTCAGCCGCCGATCGGGACATTCGTGGTCGCGACGGGCTCGTCGTAGATCGCGGCGATCTCGTCGGCGAAGTCGTTCATGATGATGTTCCGCTTGATCGAGAGCTTCGGGGTCAGGTGCCCCGAGGCCTCCGTCCACTCGGAGTCGAGGATCGTGAACTTCCGGATCGACTCGGCTCGCGAGACGCGTGCATTGGCGGCATCGACCGCGCGCTGCACTTCGGCCCGGACGGCCGCGTTCTTGGACGCGTCCACGAGCGACATGGTGGCCTCGAGGCCGTTGTTGGCGAGCCAGGTCGGAAGCATCTCGGGATCGAGCGTGACGAGCGCCGAGATGAACGGACGCTGGTCACCGACGACCACGACCTGACCGATGATCGGATTCGCGCGGATCGGGTCCTCGAGCGCGGCCGGAGCGACGTTCTTGCCGCCGGCCGTGACGATGATCTCCTTCTTGCGCCCGGTGATCGTCAGGAAGCCCTCGGAGTCGAAGCTGCCGATGTCGCCGGTGTGGAACCAGCCGCCCTCGCTGAAGGCCTCGGCCGTCGCCTCGGGGTTGTTCCAGTACTCCTTGAACACGTTGATGCCGCGCACCTCGATCTCGCCGTCGTCGGCGAGGCGGACGCCGACGCCGGGGAGGGCGGGGCCGACCGTCCCGATCTTCGACTTGTCCGCCAGATTCACCGTGGCGGGCGCGGTCGTCTCCGTCAGGCCGTAGCCCTCGAGGATCACCACACCGAGGCTGTGGAAGAAATGGCCGAGCCGCGAGCCGAGGGGCGCGGAGCCCGAGACGGCGTAGACGACATTGCCGCCCATGGCCTCGCGGAGCTTGCTGTAGACGAGCTTGTTGAACAGGGCGAACTTGAGCTTCATCCCGAACGGGATCGGCTTGCCCGCTTCGAGCAGCTTGGAGTGCTCGATGGCGACGTCGGCGGCGGCACGGAAGATCTTGCCCTTGCCGCCAGCTTCGGCCTTCTGCTCCGCCGAGTTGTACACCTTCTCGAACACGCGGGGGACAGCGAGGAGGAACGTCGGTTTGAACGAGCCGAGCGCCGGAAGAAGCTGGCGCGTATCGGGCTGGTGACCCGTGCGCACTCCCGCATGGACGTCGAGGATCGAGATGAACCGTGCGAACACATGGGCAGTCGTGATGAAGAGGAGGGTGGAGGCTCCCGGTGTCTGGACGACCTCGTCCAGAGCCTTGGCGGAGTTCCGGGAGAGCTCGACGAAATTGCTGTGCGTGAGCACGCACCCCTTCGGGCGCCCCGTGGAGCCGGAGGTGTAGATGAGCGTGGCGATGTCGGATCCGACCGCAAGGGAGCGCCGGCGTTCGATCTCGGCATCGGCCACGGAGGCGCCCTGGGCGGTCAGGGTGTCGATGGCGCCCAGGTGCAGCTGCCACACCTCGCGGATCAGCGGGAGGTCGCCACGGACCTCGTCGACGCGGGCGAAGTGCTCAGGCGACTCCACGATGAGCGCGATGGCACCGGAGTCCTCGAGGATCCACTGGATCTGAGAGGGCGAGCTGGTCTCGTAGATCGGCACCATCACGGCGCCGGCGTAGAACAGCGCGAAGTCGACGAGCGTCCATTCGTACGTCGTGCGCGCCAGGAATCCGACCTTCTCGCCGGGCTGGATGCCGGCGGCGACGAAGCCCTTCGCGAGGGCGGTCACGGCCGTCTGGAAGTCGGCGGCCGAGATGTCTCGCCACCCCTCTCCCTCCGGAACCGAGAACAGCGCACGATCCGGAGTGGCTTCGACGCGCTTCACCAGCAGGTCGGCGACGTTCGCGTCGGGATCGGCGGGGACGATCGCGGGGACTTCAAACTGGACCACGGCAGCTCCTTCGGTACCGGTCGGGCACGGACTTGCTTCCGAGTCTAGGGCATGGAACCCAGTCGCGCCTCAGGTGGAACTGGGTCGCGTGGATGGTCGGAGCAAGGAGTCGACTCCACGGACGCCGGGCGCGGCGCTAGACTTCACCACGATGTTCTACTGGCTGATGAAGTACGTGGTGATCGGCCCCGTGGTCAAGGCGGTGTTCCGCCCCTGGATCGTCGGGCGCAACAACGTGCCCGCGAACGGTGCGGCGATCCTCGCGAGCAATCACCTCTCCTTCGCCGACTCCATCTTCCTTCCTCTGGTGATCGACCGGTCGATGTCCTTCCTCGCGAAGAGCGACTATTTCACGGGCCGCGGCCTCAAAGGCTGGGCCACGAAGTTCTTCATGAAGGCGACGGGACAGATCCCCATCGATCGATCGGGTGGCAAGGCTTCCGAGGCCTCGCTGAACACCGGACTCCAGGTGCTCGGCGGAGGCGACCTGCTCGGCATCTATCCCGAGGGCACCAGAAGCCCCGACGGAAAGCTGTATCGGGGTCGGACCGGCATCGCCAGGATGGCGCTCGAGGCGAAGGTCCCGGTGGTGCCGGTGATCATGGTCGACACCGATACGGCGATGCCGATCGGCAGGAGGCTGCCCCGCATCGTGCGCGTCGGAATCGTGATCGGGGAGCCCCTCGACTTCTCGCGCTACGCGGGCATGGAGAACGATCGCTACATCCTGCGTTCGGTCACCGACGAGATCATGGTGGCCCTGCAGCGGCTCGGCGAGCAGAAGTACGAGGACGTCTACGCGTCGACGGTCAAGGACCGGCTCCCCACGCGCGTCACATAGGCCTCACGCGGATCTGGGTGGTACCCGCGACCACTAGGCTGGAACGCATGCTCCCGCACCACATCGAAGCCCTTGATGCATGGCGCTCGCTTCCCATCAAGCAGCAGCCGCAGTGGCCCGACGCGGACCGCGTCGCCGACGTCTCCCAGCAGATCGCGACCCTTCCGCCGCTGGTCTTCGCTGGCGAGGTCGACAACCTGCGTGACAGGCTCGCCCGTGCGGCGTCCGGCCAGGCGTTCCTCCTCCAGGGTGGTGACTGCGCCGAGACCTTCGCCGGGGCGACCGCCGAACAGATCCGCAACCGCATCAAGACGGTGCTGCAGATGGCTGTCGTGCTCACGTACGGCGCCTCGATGCCCATCGTCAAGATGGGCCGCATGGCGGGTCAGTTCGCGAAACCGCGCTCGAGCGACTCCGAGACCCGCGGTGACGTCACTCTGCCCGCCTACCGCGGTGACATCGTGAACGGCTACGACTTCACCGAGGGGTCCCGCACCGCCGACCCCGGTCGCTTGCTCCAGGGCTACCACACGGCGGCGTCGACCCTCAACCTGATCCGCGCGTTCACCCAGGGTGGTTTCGCCGATCTCCGCGAGGTGCACTCGTGGAACAAGGGCTTCGCGCAGAACCCTGCCAACCAGCGCTACGAGCGCATGGCCGCGGAGATCGACCGCGCGATCAAGTTCATGGAGGCTGCAGGAGCGGACTTCGATGAGCTCAAGCGCGTCGAGTTCTTCACGGGGCACGAGGGTCTGCTGATGGACTACGAGCGCCCGATGACGCGCATCGACTCGCGCACGGACACGCCGTACAACACCTCTGCGCACTTCCTGTGGATCGGAGAGCGCACGCGTGAGCTCGATGGCGCGCACGTCGACTACTTCTCCAAGATCCGCAACCCCATCGGCGTGAAGCTCGGACCGACCACGTCGCCCGACACCGCGCTCGCGCTGATCGACAAGCTCGATCCCGAACGCGAGCCGGGACGCCTCACCTTCATCACCCGCATGGGCGCCGGAAAGATCCGCGACGCTCTGCCGCCGCTGCTCGAGGCCGTCCGCGATTCCGGCGCGCAGCCGCTGTGGGTCACCGACCCGATGCACGGCAACGGCATCACCACGCCGACCGGCTACAAGACCCGTCGCTTCGACGACGTCGTCGACGAGGTGCGCGGCTTCTTCGAAGCGCACCGTGCGGTCGGGACCTTCCCCGGAGGCATCCACGTCGAGCTCACCGGTGACGACGTCACCGAGTGCCTCGGTGGGTCGGAGCAGATCGACGAGGCCGCGCTGGCCACGCGCTACGAGAGCCTGTGCGACCCGCGACTGAACCACATGCAGTCGCTGGAGCTCGCCTTCCTGGTGGCCGAGGAGCTCGAGAAGCGCTGAGACAGAAGCGCTGAGACACCGTCGAAGAAGGCCGCCCCCCGGAACACGGGGAGGCGGCCTTCTCTTTGCTCATGACGTCTCGCGGTCGTTCCCCGACGGAGCGCTCAACCGCTGAGCTGAATCGAGAGGTTCACGGTGCCTCCACGGGGGAGCGACGTGTCCGGGCCGGGATCCTGCCCCGTGACCTTGGCCATCTCCGCGAAGCCCGGCAGATCGCCCCAGGCGGCATAGGTCGACTTGAACCCCTTGTCGGAGAGGATCTTCTTCGCCTCGTTCAAGGTCTTGCCCGAGACATCCGGCACGGGGAACAGCTCCGGGCCTTTGGAGACGATGAGCTGCACGCTGTCGCCCGGCCGCCAATTGCCTTCTTCCGCACGATCGGCCACTCCGATGACCACATCCTTGGCGACGCTGTCGCTGAAGGTGTACTGCGGGTCCGCGGTCACGGTGAGGCCCTTGTCCGTGAGCGTGGAGGTGGCCTCGCCGACCGACATACCCGCGACGTCGGGGAAGTCGCCGGCGGAGACGTAGAGCTCCACCGTGTCGTCCTCGAAGACCTCGCAACCGTCCCCGCAGATGTAGGAGTCCCCGCCGGCCCGCGGTGTGACGTACGCGTTGATGACGATGCCGGCGTCGGCATCGGAGAAGAGCAGGAGAGATTTGTCCGTGACGTTGACCTTGAGGCTGGCGAGGTAGTCGCGCGCATCCTGCTCGGCGCGGCCGTTCAACGGGTCGAGCGTGTGCGTCGCCGGCCCCGCGGAGACGATCACCGTGACCGAGGCGCCCTTGTCGAGTCGCGCGCCCTCCGCCGGATCGGTCTCGATGACGGTCCCCGCGGGGATGTCGATCGAGAATTCGTCCTTCTGCGACGGCACGAATCCGGCATCCGTGAGCGTTGCCGCTGCGGCGTCGTACGTGCCTCCGGCGACCGCGGGCACGGCGATGAGAGAGCCGGGTCCGGAACCGAACCACCAGCCGACCCCGCCGGCGAGCACCGCCAGCAGCAGCACGAGAGTGAGGAGGAACGCCCCGCGCGCGCGGCGTTTGGACGCTCGTCGTCGCAGGAGGGTCGCGTTGTCGAGGGCGGCGGGTGCCGGAGCCGTGGGGTCGGCGATGACCATCGTTCCCGGCATCACCTTGGTGAGGTCACCGGAGTCGCCTTGGCTGTGCTGCGGCGCGGTGGCTCTGGCCGCAGCCGGGGCGATGCCGAGGTCTCGTTCGATCTCCCGCAAGCGCTCGAGCATCTGCTGCGCGTCGTCGGGTCGGTCGTCCGGCGACTTCTCCGTTGCCCAGAGCACGAGCTCGTCGAGCTGCTCCGGCACGGCGGGGTTGCGCACGCTCGGTCGGGGCACCGATTCCGTGGCGTGCTGGAAAGCGATCTGCATGGGCTGCTCGCCCTTGTAGGGCTGCTCACCCACGAGCATCTCGTACAGCATGATGCCGAGGGCGTAGATGTCGCTGCGGGCGTCGGCGGTTCCGCGCGTGACGAGTTCGGGGGCGAGGTAGGCGATCGTCCCGAGCAGCTGCTGTCCGGTCGCGGTGTTCGCGGTGGTCGCTCGCGCGAGCCCGAAGTCGCCGATCTTGATGCGACCGTCTTCGGCGAGGAGGACGTTCTCGGGCTTCACGTCGCGGTGCACGATCCCGGCACGATGCGCGGCCGAGAGGCCGGCCAGGATCGCATCCATGATGGTGATGGTCTGCGGGATCGTGAGGCGCTTCTGCTCGCGGAGGAGCTCGCGCAGCGTGATGCCGGGCAGGTACTCCATCACGAGGTAGGCCAGCTCGCCGTCCTGGCCCTGGTCGAACACGTTCACGACGTGGGGGTCCGCCAGCCGGGCAGCGGCTCTGGCCTCCTGGATGAAGCGGCTCTGGAAGGCTGAGTCGTCGCTGAGGTGCGCGTGCATCACCTTGAGGGCGATGCGCCGCTCCAGGCGGAGGTCGGTCGCGACGTACACGGTCGCCATCCCGCCGCGGGCGATGCGGGCACGCACCCGGTAGCGGCCGTCGACAAGCCGCCCGATGAGGGGGTCGGCCTGCTGATTGGTCGTCACGTCAGAATTCTATGGAGAACTGCCTGAAAGACAGGGGAGCGGCTCACCCCTCGGGCCTTCGGGTTTTCCCGGATGTCGTCAGCCGTGCAGAGCGAGCCAGGCATAGGCTTGCGTCTCCCACTGGCCGTACTTGTCCGGATAGGCGGAGATCTGCACCGCCTGGGCCGCTTCGGTGAAGGGCATGCCCTCCCAGCCCGGGATGTCCAGGAGCCCGCGTGTCACCTGCCCGTTGGGGTCGGCCTGCCCTCCGTAGAACACGCGTGTGCTCCGCTCTGCGTCCATGATCTGCGCGGGCGTTCCCCACCCGGTGCTGGGGCGCTGCTGGAAGATGCCGAGCGAGTCACGGTCGCCCCAGTCGAGGTTGCGCAGCCCGGACTCGACCATCCCCGTCGCGAGGGCGATGGCGATGGCCCGGTCCGAGACGCCGAGCTCGCGACCGACGCGGATGATCAGCGCAGCGTTCGCAGCCTGTTCCGCGGTGAGCGTCGCCGTCTGCTGGCCGCCGGCCGAGGCGGAAGCGGTGGTGGGGGCGGGAGCCGCTACCGGCGTCGCCTGCAGAGAGAGCGTCTGGCCGGGGTAGATGATCGACGAGGGGCCGAGGCCGTTCGCGGCGTACAGCGTCTGCGTCGTGGTGCCGTACTTCTGTGCGATGCCGAACAGCGTGTCTCCGGCCACGACGGTGTGCGTCGCGGCGGATGCGGGAGCGACTGCGGGGACAGCAGCCGGTGTCGGCGCGGCTGCCGGTGCTGCAGTGCCGGCGACGACGAGACTCTGGCCCGGAAGGATGATCGAAGCGCGCGTGAGGCCGTTCGCCGACAGGACGGCGTCGACGGTGGTGCCGTATCGCTGCGCGATGGCGTAGACGGTGTCGCCGGCGACGACCTGATGCGTGGCCGAGGCCGGGGGCGCCGGCGCGGCGGCGGGCGTGGCTGCGGGTGTCGCCGCCGGGGCCGCAGGCAGCAGCGTCAGGGTCTGACCAGGGTAGATCACGGAACGCCAGGAGAGGCCGTTCCAGGTCAGGACATCGACCGCTCGAAGACCGAAGCGCGTGGCGATGGCGGAGACGGTGTCGCCGGGGCGGACGACGTAGCTGGGTGGAGCGGCCTCGGTGGGCACCCCGCGCGCGGGGAGAAGACGTGGACGCTCGACGGCGGCAGCATCCGACGGAGAAGCCGCGTGGGCCGGTGCCGCCGTGAGCGTGGTCGCCAGGGCTCCGAGCACCGCCGCAGGCACTCCGATAGGCAGGTATCGCGTTCGACGCGTGGCGGTCTTGACTGTCAAGGCTTGCCCCCTTTTCGAGTTTTTCACGCTGACACGGATGTAAACAGAAGTCAACAGAAGTGACGCAAGTGACGGATGTGACTGATGGTCGATATGCGGCGGCCAGACGGAGGTGAGATAGTGGGCAACGTGTCTGAGAACGTTGCTGGAACCCCTGCCGCTGCCGATGTCGAGTGGTTGACGATGCCCGACCTCGTCGAGGTGCTCGACGAGCCCCTCGGCCGAGTGCGTCGTCTGATCGATGAGCACTACCTCGTGGGGTCGCGTCGCAACGGGACGTTCGCCGTGCCCTCGGTGTTCATCGTCGACGGCCACCCGCTGAGTTCTCTGCGCGGAACAGTGATCGTCCTGCAGGACGCCGGTTTCACCGACGACGAGCTGATCGACTGGCTGCTCGCCGAAGAGGAAAGCCTGGGGCGCTCGCCGATCGCCGCCCTGCTGGCCGGGCACAAGAGCTCGGTCCGGCGTCTCGCGCGCACTCTCGCCTGACGAAGCCCGTCAGGACGCGCGCACGGTGGCCGCGCGTGCGAGATCACGCAACTCGCCGACGGCGGCGTTGTCGAGCCGGGCGCCTGAGAGCGCACGGTCGGCCTCGAGGGCATAGTCGGCGATCATCGCCTCGACCTGGTCCAGCGCGCCCGAAGCAGTGATCGTGGCTTGCAGGGACGACACCTGCGGCGATGTCAGAGCGGGGTCGCCGAGCATCTCGTCCAGGAGATTCCGTGCGGAGGCGTCGAGAGCCTGTCGGGTGAGGGCGATCAACACCGTGCGCTTGCCCTCCCGAAGGTCGTCGCCCGCCGGCTTGCCGGTGACGGATGCGTCGCCGAACACGCCGAGCACGTCGTCGCGGAGCTGGAATGCGAGGCCGATCGGATGGCCGAAGCGCCGCAGTGCGGCGACCTGGTCCTCGTGGGCTCCGCCGAAAGCGCCACCCAGGACGAGCGGCTGCTCGATGCTGTATCTGGCGGACTTGAGGGATGCCACGCGCAGCGCCCTCTCGGCGTGGAGACTTCCGTCGTTCACGCTCCAGGCCGATTCCTCTGCGATGTCCAGGAACTGGCCGGTGGTCACATCCCTTCGCATCCGCGCGTACTCGGCGCGCACGGCTCGCGCATGCGGCTGGCCCTCGAGTGCGTATTCCAGAAGGTCATCGCTCCATGCGACGAGCAGGTCGCCGAGGAGGATCGCGGATGCCCTGCCGAACTGCTCTGCATCTCCGGACCACCCGGCCGCGCGATGAGACGTCTCGAGCGCACGATGCGCGGCGGGGCGACCACGGCGGGTATCGGAGTTGTCGATCAGATCGTCGTGGACGAGCGCGGCCGACTGGAAGATCTCCAGCGCGGTGCACATGTCCCACAGCGCATCGGTCTCCGCCGCGTCGCGGTCACCGAATTTCGCGACGGCACGCCACCCCGCATGGCAGAAGCGGGCTCGAAGGCGCTTGCCGCCGTCGAGCGTGCCGGCGGCGGCGTCCAGGAATGCTGCCGCGTCAGGGCCGTAGTCCGAGGCTTCTTCACGCATCCGCGCGAGGAAGCGTGCGAGGTGCGTGGCGACGGCGTCGGGGACGGGGGAGGATGACGGCACGACTCCCAGCATACGTAAAGCAAGGGGACGTCGAACTGCTAGCCCCGGACGCCTCGGCGCGCGTAGAATGGGAGGCACGATACCCGAGGGGGACGAAATGCCACTCTCCGAACAGGAGCAGCGTCTGCTCGACGAGATGGAACGCCATCTCCTCCACAACGATGCCGACGTCGTGACCGCGCCGTCCGGCGATCGAGCATTGAGCTACCGAAATCTCGTCTACGGAGCACTCCTCCTGCTCGCCGGTGTCGGCGGTCTGGTCGCCGGAGTCATTCTCGGTGGCGTCTGGGGCATCGTCGTCGGTGTCGTCGGATTCGCCGCGATGCTCGCCGGTGTCATGGTCGCCGTCACGCCAGTGCGACGCACCACCGCGACCACGCCCCGTGAGCGTTCCGCCCCGAAGCGGCAGGAATCGGCCTCCTTCATGGATCGGATGAACGATCGATGGGATCGCCGCCAGGACGGTCACTGACCTCCCCACACACTTCACGACAGAAGCCCGGATGCTGAGCATCCGGGCTTCTGTCGTTTGACCGCGTTCGCCGCCGGCCGGCTCGCCGCGTCCGTCCCCCACTCGCCCTCCACTCACCCTCCACCTTCCTCCACCCCGGAATTCCGGGGTTGTTCGGCGTACCTGTCGGCATAGACCCTGATTTCCGATGGATTGGTCGTAGGTATGTGGAGGAAAGTGGAGTAAAGTGGGGCGCACCTCGAGTTGGCCGGACGCAGAGGGGGTGGTGGCCGATGTTGCTGGGTACGCACTCACCGAAGCTGGACGACAAAGGACGGGTCATCCTTCCTGCGAAGTTCCGCGAAGACCTCGGCGGCGGCATCGTCGTCACCCGAGGCCAGGAACGGTGCCTCTACGTGTTCAGCACGGCCGAGTTCGAGGCGATGCACGAGCGGATCCGTCAGGCGCCGCTCGCGAACAAACAGGCGCGTGACTTCATGCGACTGTTCCTCTCCGGAGCCAGCGCGGAGATGCCAGACAGCCAGAACCGCATCACCATCCCGGCGCACCTGCGTCAGTACGCAGGTCTGCAGAAGGAACTCATCGTCACCGGAGTCGGCGCCCACGCCGAGATCTGGGATGCCGAGAGCTGGAACGCCTACCTCGCCGCCGGCGAGGAGACCTACTCCGACCTCGAGCAGGAGGTGATTCCGGGACTCTTCTGACCACGGCTGTGATGCCCCGCCGCTCCCGCCCCGACACACTTCCCCGGTGCCGGGTCGAGAAGCGGAGGGGGATCAGAGCCGAAGGTCACCCCGAGAAAGATCATGAACCTCCGAGACATCCACACCCCCGTACTGCTCGACCGCTGCGTCGAGCTGCTCGCTCCCGCCCTCCAGGCGGACGGAGCGGTGCTCGTCGATGCCACCCTCGGCATGGGCGGTCACTCCGAGGCGCTGCTCGAACGCTTCCCGAACATCCGTCTGGTCGGACTCGACCGCGACACCGATGCGCTGCGCATCGCGGGGGAGCGGCTCGCCCGCTTCACGGACCGCGTCACGCTCGTGCACACGGTGTACGACGAGATCGGACTGCACGCCCAGGGCGCAGCCGGCATCCTCTTCGATCTCGGCGTCTCGTCTCTGCAGTTGGACGAAGCCGACCGCGGCTTCGCCTATTCGAAGGATGCCCCGCTGGACATGCGGATGGATCAGACCAAGGGCGTCACGGCCGCAGAGGTCATCGCGACCTACAGCGAAGGCAATCTCCGCCGCATCTTCGAGCGCTACGGCGAGGAGAAACTCGCCGGTCGGTATGCACGGTTCATCATCGACGCGCGGCAGAAGCAGCCGATCACGCGGTCGGGTGAACTCGTCGAGATCCTGATCGCCGCCACACCCGCGGCTGCCCAGCGCGCGGGCCACCCGGCCAAGCGCGTGTTCCAGGCGCTGCGCATCGAGGTGAACACCGAGCTCAACGTGCTCGCCGACGCGATCCCGTCGGCGATGGACGCGCTCGCAGTCGGCGGGCGCATCGTCGTGATGTCGTACCAGTCGCTGGAAGATCGTCTCGTGAAGCAGGCGTTCGCTGCGGCCTCCGCCTCGACCGCTCCTGCCGGGCTCCCGGTCGAGCTCCCCGAACACGCTCCACGTTTCCGCATCCTGACCAAAGGCGCCGAGCTGGCCGACGACGAAGAACGCGCGCGCAACCCGCGGGCGATCCCGGTGCGCCTGCGCGCCGCCGAGAAGCTGCGGGAGAGCGCATGAGCCTGAATGCCGTCGTCCGGAAGCCGGTGCAGCCGGTCGCCCCGGAGAGGACGCCCCAACGGAAGCTGCAGCCCGTCACCCGCCCTGTAGTCCGCCGCAAGCCGAAGCTCGCCTACGCCCTCATCGCGCTCGGCGGAGCACTCGCGATCGGAGCCGCGCAGATCGGGCTGTCGCTCGCCATCACCCAGGACTCGTTCACTCTCGCGAGTCTCTCGTCACAGCAGCGCGAGCTCAACCTGAAGACGCACGCCCTCCAGGAAGAACTCACCGGCGTCAGCTCGCCCCAGGTGCTCGCCAGCAGCGCAGCCGGACTCGGGATGGTCGTCGCCGGATCGCCGTCGTATCTGCGTCTCAGCGACGGTGCCGTCTTCGGCACCGGTGCGGGGGCCGACTGGACATCGACCGTCAATCCCGCCGGTGTCGGGGCCGTGAGCAACTCCCTCATCGTGGAACCGCCGCCTCCTCCGGCGGAGACCGACGAGGGGACGGCGACGGACCAGCCCACCCAGGACCTTCCGCCGTCGATCACCGACGGCCTCCCCAGCCCCACGACGCACTGACACCCACGAGCGACGGAGAGATCCCATGACGACACGAGCCACCCGCGGTCCGCGGCGACGCACCGTCGTCGCTCTCGCTGTCATCCTCTCGGTGCTGGTCGCGTTCGTGGTACGCCTGGTCGACATCCAGGTGGTCAGCGCTGATGAGCACGTCTCCGAGTCCCTCGAGCACCTCGGTGCGAGTTCGGCGATCCCGGGCCAGCGCGGGTCGATCGTCGACTCCGGCGGCACGGTGCTCGCTTCCAGTGTGATGGTCTACGACGCGCAGCTCAGCCCGCAGGTCATCATGCTCGTCGAGGAGAAGAAGCCGAAGCTGCCGTGGGCCGAGGCCTCCGACAAGATCGCCGCCATCACCGGCCAGACCGGCGACGAGGTGCGGGCTCTGGTCTCGAACGCCCTCGCCGAGAACCCCGACAGCCAGTACGCGCCTCTCAAGAAGGGCTTGAACACGGAGCAGTACATGGCGCTGCGGGATCTCGGAGTCGGTTCGTACCTGTCGCTGAAGGCGCGAGAGACACGCGTATACCCGAACGGCGCGGTCGCCGGAAACATCCTCGGCTTCCTCGACAACTCTGGTGAGGCGCAGGCCGGTGTGGAGAAGCTCGACGACTCCTGCCTGGCGCCCATCGACGGCGAGGAGACCTACCGCAAGGGCAAGGACGGCGTCGTGATCCCCGGCAGCGAGCGCACCGTCGATGCCGTGAACGGCGGATCCGTGCAGCTGACCATCAACAGCGACCTCAACTGGTACCTGCAGCAGATGATCGCCGAAGAGGCACAGGCGCAGGGCGCCAAGGGCGGGACAGTCACGGTCGTCGAGGTCAAGACGGGCAAGATCCGCGCCGCGGCCGAGTGGCCCGCGCTGGACCCGAACGATCTCGATGCGTCGACACCGGCGACCAGGGCCAGTCAGATCTTCCACCACGACTTCGAGCCCGGATCGACGTTCAAGGCCGTCACCGCGGCTGCCGCCATCGAAGGAGCGGGCCTGACCCCGCTCAGCACGGTGAGCGCGGCCTCTCGGGAGAAGTTCCCGAACGGCGCCGTCGTGAACGACGCGTTCACCCACCCGGCGTACAACTACACGCTCGCCGGGGGCCTCATCGACTCGTCGAACGTCGCCCTGTCGAAGTTCGGCACCATGGTGAGCCCCGATGTGCGCTACGACTACCTCCAGCGCTTCGGGGTGGGGGACAAGACGCTCGACTTCCCCTCGGAGGTCGGAGGGATCCTGCACCCGGTCAGCGACTGGGACAACCAGTCGCTCTACACGACGACGTTCGGGCAGTACTTCACCGTGACGGCCGCCCAGCTCGCCGGCGCCTACCAGGCGATCGCGAACGGCGGCGAGAAGATCGACCTCTCGCTCGTCGAGTCGTGCACCGCCGCGGACGGCACCGTGACCGCGCCAGCCGACCCGAAGCGCGAGCAGATCGTCAAGGAGCAGACCGCAGCGGAGCTGACACGCATGCTGGAGAACGTCGCAGTACAGGGCGGCAACGCCGAGCGCATCCAGGTCCCCGGCTACCGCGTGACCAGCAAGACGGGTACGGCGCAGGTGTCGGACGGCAACGGCGGCTACAAGGCCGGGGTCTACTACACCAGCATGGTGGGCTTCGCGCCGGTCGACGATCCGCAGTACGTCGTCGTGGTCACCCTCGACGAGCCGACTAAGGTTGTATCGTCCGCGGCCACCGCATCCGCCTTCCAGAAGGCGATGACGCAGGTGATGAAAACGTATCGCGTGATGCCGTCCTCTGTCCCGATGGACGAGCTCCTCCCCAAGTTCGGATAGTCGGCGAGAGCCGCGCATGGAGATGACATGATCGCCCTGACGCTCGCTGAGATCGCCGCTGCACTCGGCGGTGATCTGCGCGTGGCCGGTGAAGACACGGCCGAGACCGTGGTCGACGGAATCGTCGACACCGATTCACGCACGATGGGGCCTGGATCGATCTTCGTGGCCAAGCCCGGAGCCGAGACCGATGGACACCGCTTCGTCGGGTCGGCTGTCGCCGCGGGAGCGGCCCTGGCGATCGTCGAGCACCCGGTGGACGTCGCCGTGAGCCAGATCGTGGTTCCGGACGCTGTCGCCGCCCTCGGTGCACTCGCGAGGGAGGTCGTCGCGCGTGTCCGTGCCGACGGCGCGCTCCGGATCGTCGGCATCACCGGGTCGAACGGCAAGACCACCACCAAGAACTTCCTCGCGCGCATCCTCGAGGGGGAAGGCGAGACCGTCGCCCCCGTGAAGTCGTTCAACAACGAGGTCGGCGCCCCCGTCACCATGCTCCGGGTGACGGAGAGCACCCGCTTCCTCGTGAGCGAGTTCGGTGCCGCGGCTCCGGGGAGCATCGCTCACCTCGCAGGACTCGTCGAGCCGGACGTCGCCGTCGTGCTGATGGTCGGCATGGCGCACGCCGGCGGATTCGGCGGCATCGAGGAGACGGCGAAGGCGAAGGCCGAGCTCGTCGCCGCCGCCCGCGTGCCCGGGACCGCCGTGCTCAACGTCGACGACCCGCGTGTCGCGGCCATGCGCGAACTCGCGGACGCTCGCGGACTCCGCACCGTCGGCTTCGGTCAGGGGCCCACAGCGGACGTGCGCGCGCATGAGATCGAGGTATCCGCTTCCGGCACGTCCTGCGTCATCGAGGTCGACGCCGAACGGATTCCCCTGCGGCTGCGCGTGCTCGGGGCGCACCACATCTCCAACGCTCTGGCGGCCATCGCCGCAGCACGCGTGCTCGGGGTCTCGGCGGCCGACGCCGTGGCCCGGTTGGAGACGGTCGAGATCGCCGAACGCTGGCGCATGCAGCCCCTGGGCAGCGATCGGGTGCGGATCATCAACGACGCCTACAACGCCAGCCCGGATTCCATGGCGGCGGCCCTGCGCACGCTCGCACAGATCACCGGTCCCGACGAGCGCACCGTCGCGGTCCTCGGAGCCATGAGCGAACTCGGTGAGAGCGCGGGGGAGGAGCACGACAGGATCGGGCTGCTCGCCGTGCGTCTGAACATCCAGCGGATCGTCGTCGTCGGCCCCGAGGCGAGGCGCCTCTACCTCGCCGCGGTCGGGGAGGGCTCCTGGGACAGCGAGGCAGTCCATCTGCCCGACCAGGACGCCGCGTTCGAGTATCTCCGCACCGAGCTCCGCGACGGCGACCGCGTGCTCGTGAAGTCATCCAATTCCGTGGGCCTCCGGCATCTCGGCGATCGTCTGGGAGAATTGTTCTCGTGAGGTCTCTCATCATGTCGGCGGCGATCTCGCTCGCCTTCACCCTGTTCCTGACCCCCGTCTTCCTGCGGCTCTTCCGGAAGTGGGGCTGGGGGCAGGTCATCCGTACCCCGGAGTCCGTCCACAACCCGAGTCACGAGGCCAAGCGCGGCACCCCCACGATGGGCGGCGTCATCTTCATCGTCGGCTCGATGGTCGGTTACTTCACCGGTGTGCTGGTGAGCGGTGAAGTCCCCGCACTCTCCGCGCTGCTCGTGATCTGGCTGATGGTCGGATTCGGCGCCGTCGGATTCATCGACGACTACATGAAGGTGCGCAGCCAGCGCAGCCTCGGGCTCTCGGGCTGGCGGAAGGTGATCGGCCAGCTGCTGGTCATCATCCCCTTCGGCATCGTCGCGCTGAACTTCCCGAACAAGTGGGGCCAGACACCGGCGAGCTCCGCGATCTCGCTGTTCCGCGACATCACCTGGCTCAACCTGTTCGCCTTCGGCGTGGTGCTCGGATGGATCCTCTATCTCGTCTGGATCTCGATCATCGGGGTCGCGACCTCGAACAGTGTGAACCTCACGGACGGACTCGACGGGCTCGCTGCCGGAGCCGGCGTCATCGTCGTCGGCGCCTACAGCGTGATCGCGTTCTGGCAGTTCAAGCAGCCGTGCATCGGCGGCGATCCCGATGCCCTCGGCGGCTGCTACGAAGTGCGCGACCCGTTCAACCTCGCCATCATCGCGGCGTCGTTCGCGGCGAGCCTCATCGGATTCCTCTGGTGGAACGCGCCCAAGGCGAAGGTCTTCATGGGGGACGTCGGGTCGATGGCGATCGGCGGCGTCATCACCGCGATGGCGATCCTGACCCGCACCGAGCTCCTCCTGCTCGTGATCGCCGGCGTCTTCGTGCTTTCGTCGGGTTCGGTCATCCTGCAGCGCGCGTACTTCAAGATCACTCGTGGCAAGCGGCTGTTCCTCATGAGCCCGTTCCACCACCATCTCGAGATGCGCGGGTGGTCCGAGGTCACGATCGTGGTGCGCATGTGGATCATCGCCGGGCTGCTCGCCGTCTCGGCGGTCGGACTCTTCTACGTCGAATGGCTCACTCGTGTCGACTGATCGTCTCGCCGGACTGACGAGCTGGAACGCCGACTGGAGCGGTCTACGGGTCGCCGTGCTCGGCCTCTCGATGACAGGATTCTCGGTGGCGGACACGCTCGCCGAACTGGGCGCCGACGTTCTCGTGCTGAGCGAGTCGGCTGAGGATGAGTACGAGCGACTGCTCCCGGTGATCGGCGCCCGACTCGAATTGGGCCCGCTCGCCGAGGTTCCGCCCGTGCTCGTCGAGTTCGACCCCGAGGTGGTCATCGCCTCGCCGGGATTCTCGCCGTCGCATCCACTCATCCGGTGGGCGCAGGAATCCGCTGTCACGATCTGGGGTGACGTCGAGCTCGCCTGGCGCGTGCGCGACAAGGTCGTCCGTGCCGACGGCACGCCGGCGGACTGGGTGCTCATCACCGGGACGAACGGCAAGACGACGACCACCCAGTTGACGGCCACGCTGCTCGTGGAAGGCGGACTGCGGGCGGCCCCCTGCGGGAACATCGGCGTGCCGGTGCTCGACGCCGAACGCGACCCTGCGGGGTTCGATGTCCTCGTGGTCGAGCTCTCCAGCCATCAGCTCTGGTATCTGGGACAGTCGAGGCCCGAAGGGGAGCTGTTCCCCTACGCCTCCGTGTGCCTGAACCTCGCCGACGATCACCTCGTCTGGCATGGGAGCGCGGACGCCTACCGGGACGCGAAGGCCGTCGTATACCGGAACACCCGGATCGCGTGCGTCTACAACAAGGCGGACGAGGCCACGCGTCGCATGGTGGAAGAGGCGGAGGTGGTCGAGGGAGCCCGTGCGATCGGCTTCGATCTCGGCATCCCCGGCCCGAGCGATCTCGGCGTGGTCGAGGGACTGCTCGTCGATAGGGCCTTCCTCGACGATCGCTCGCGCAGCGCCCTCGAGTTGACGACGGTCGCCGATCTCGATGCGGCGGGTCTCGCCGCTCCTCACATCGTGCAGAACATCCTCGCTGCGAGTGCCCTGGCACGCTCGCTCGGCGTCGAGCCGGAGGCCATCCACACGGCCCTGCAGTCCTTCCGCCTCGATGCGCATCGCATCCAGGTCGTCGCCCGGCACCGCGGCATCACCTGGATCGATGACTCCAAGGCGACGAACCCGCACGCCGCGGCGTCGTCGTTGCGCGCATACCCCGGCGCCGTGTGGGTGATCGGCGGAGATCTGAAGGGGGTCGACATCTCCGACCTGGTCGCTGAGGTCGGCACGACGGCGCGTGCAGCCGTCGTGATCGGGGTCGAACGCTCCGTGGTGGTCGCGGCATTCCGACGACACGCGCCCGGGGTGCCGGTGTTCGAGGTGGATGCTGGCGAGACTGGACAGGTCATGAACCGTGTCGTGGAGATCGCCGCGGGAATCGTCGACGACGAGGGCACAGTCCTGCTGGCCCCGGCGGCGGCATCCTTCGATCAGTTCTCCGGCTACGCGGAACGAGGCCATCGCTTCGCCGAGGCGGTGCGGGACTGGATCGACCGGGGGAGCGCCGATGACACAGGTATCCCGCCCTCCGCGCTCTGAGTCCGGCGGTCTCGCGGCCAGGGTCTCGCTCGGTCGCCGGTTCACCCCGGTGTCGACCGAGTTCCTGCTCATCGCCTCGACCGCGCTGCTCCTCACCCTCTTCGGTCTCGTCATGGTGCTGTCTGCGACCAGCGCGACAGCCGTCTCCAAGGGGGTCAACCCGATGGATGGCGTGCTGCGCCAGGGCGTGTTCGCGCTGCTCGGCATCCCGCTGATGTTCCTGATCAGCCGTCTGCCGGTGGACTTCCTGAAGAGGATGGCGTGGCCCGCACTGTTCGGGGCCGTGGCGCTGCAGATGCTCGTGTTCACTCCGCTGGGTATCGAGGACGGCGGTAACCGGAACTGGGTCAAGATCGCGGGCTTCACCCTGCAGCCTTCCGAGTTCCTCAAACTGGCCCTCGCGCTCTGGATCGCTGCCGTGCTGCTGCGCAAGCGCACGATGCTCGGCACCTGGCATCATGTGTTCATCCCCGTGATCCCGGTCGGCGCACTCGCGATCGGCACCGTGCTCGCGGGCAAGGACCTCGGTACCGCGATGGTGCTGGTGCTCATCCTCCTCGGGTGCCTCTTCTTCTCGGGCGTCAAGCTCCGGCTGTTCATCATCCCGCTGATCCTCGGCGTCATCGCGGTGCTCGCCTACGCGCTGTCGAGCGAGGACCGCATGCGGCGCATCACCGCGACCTGCGACAACATGGCGCTCTACTACACGGACTGCTACCAGTCGATCCACGGAATCTGGGGTATGGCCACCGGAGGCATCTTCGGCCTCGGCCTCGGCAACTCGCAGGAGAAGTACGGGTGGCTCCCCGCCGCGGGCAATGACTTCATCTTCGCGATCGTCGGCGAGGAGCTCGGCCTGATCGGCTGCATCGTCGTGCTCGCCCTGTTCACGTTCTTCACGATCGGCGCCTTCCACATCATCCGCAAGACACCGGATCCGTTCATCCGCGTGGCAGCCGGCGGCATCACCGTGTGGATCGTCGGCCAGGCCGTCATGAACGTCGGCGTCGTGATCGGCGTCTTCCCGGTGATGGGCGTCCCTCTTCCGTTCATGTCCCAGGGCGGCACGGCCCTGCTCGCGGTGCTCATCGCCTGTGGCGTGCTGCTGGCGTTCGCACGGACGATCCCTGTGACCGAGAAGCAGTCAGCCGAGCGGGGTAGGGTCACCAGGTGACTTCGTATCTCCTCGCCGGCGGTGGCACCGCCGGTCATGTCAACCCCCTGCTCGCCGTCGCGGACGGTCTCCGCGCACGTGATGCCGAAGCCTCCGTGCTCGTGCTCGGCACGGCCGAGGGACTGGAGTCCCGTCTCGTCCCCGCGCGCGGCTACGAACTGCTGATCGTCGACAAGGTGCCCTTCCCGCGGCGGCCGAACAGGCAGGCCCTGTCGTTCCCGGGGCGGTTCCGTCGGGCCATCGCCCAGGTGCGCGACCACATCCGTCGGCACGGCATCGACGTGGTGGTGGGCTTCGGCGGATACGCGTCTGCGCCGGCATACGTCGCCGCGCGCCGTGAGGGCGTGCCGTTCGTGGTGCACGAGGCCAACGCGAAGCCAGGGCTGGCGAACGTGCTCGGGGCACGCCGTGCGGCCGCGGTGGGGGTTGCCTTCGAGGGCACTCCGCTCCGTGGTGGCGAGGTCGTCGGAATGCCCCTGCGGCGGGAGGTGATCGCCCTCGACCGCGCGGCTTCGCGCGCGGAGGCGGCGGAGTACTTCGGCCTCGACGCCGACCGCCCCGTCCTTCTCGTGTTCGGCGGCTCGCTGGGAGCGCAGCGGCTCAACGAGGCGCTCGCGGACTCGTGGCGCGACGTCCTGGGCACCGGTTGGCAGCTGCTGCACGTGACGGGTGAGCGCAGCGACCTCGCCGATCCGGGCGTCGACGGCTACGCGCTGCACCGCTACGTCGACCGCATGGATCTCGCGTTCGCTCTGGCCGATCTGATCGTCTCCCGTTCCGGGGCAGCGACCGTGAGCGAGATCAGTGCTCTGGGGATCCCCGCGCTGTATGTCCCGTATTCCGTGGGCAACGGCGAGCAGCGTCTGAACGCCGCCTCGGCCGTCGCTGCAGGGGCCGCAGAGCTGCTCGACGATGCGTCCTTTGACGGTGACGCGGTGCGGCGCATCGTCGTCCCTCTGCTCGGAGACGGAGAGCGCATCGCACGGATGGCCGCCGCTGCAGAGACCGCCGGAACCCGCGCCGGAACCGAGAACGTCATCACCCTCATCGACCGCGCACTCGTCGCCGTCTGACGCGGTCGACGAGACCGAAGAAAAGTAGACTGAAGCGGAAATGATCAGACCCGACCTCTCCCTCCCCATTCCCGAGACGATCACCTCCGCGCACTTCATCGGCATCGGCGGTTCCGGTATGAGCGGTCTCGCGAAGATGTTCCTCGACGCCGGCATCCGCGTCTCCGGGAGCGACCGCGCGGACAGCGAGAATCTGCGCGCGCTGGCGGCCGCCGGCGCGACGGTGCACGTGGGTCACGACGCCGCTCACCTCGGTGACGCCGACACCGTCGTGCACACCGGAGCGATCTGGCCGGAGAATCCCGAGTTCGTGACCGCGAAGGCCCGTGGACTCCACGTGATCCACCGGTCGCAGGCCCTGCACTGGCTGATCGGCACACGCCGTCTCGTCTCCGTCGCCGGCGCCCACGGAAAGACGACGTCGACGGGCATGATCGTGACCGCCCTGCGTGAGCTCGGCGCGGATCCGCACTTCGTCAACGGCGGCGTGATCGAGCAGCTCGGCACATCCAGCGCGACTGGATCGGGAGAGCTGTTCGTCATCGAAGCCGACGAGTCCGATGGCACGTTCCTGCTGTACGACACCGCTGTCGCGTTGATCACCAACGTCGATCCCGACCACCTCGATCACTACGGCTCGGATGAGGCCTTCCACCAGGCATTCGTGCAGTTCGCGGACGCCGCGACGGAGGCGGTCGTGATCTCCAGCGACGACGCGGGTGCGCTGCGGGTCGGTGCCGGTCTCTCTCACCCGAACGTGCTGACGTTCGGTCAGGCCGAAGGAGCGGATGTACGCGTCACCGACATCGTCGCCGCGGGTCCGGTCGCCGCCACGCTGACGCACGGTGAGGAACAGGCGCGTATGCAGCTCGCCGTTCCCGGTGTGCACAACGCGATCAATGCGGCGGGGGCCGTGACGGTGTTGCGTGCGCTCGGCTACTCGCTCGCGGAGGCCGTTCGCGCCGTCGAAGGCTTCGCGGGAACCGTGCGTCGACTGGAGCAGCACGGTGTCGAGCGCGGCGTGACCGTGTACGACGACTATTCGCACCACCCCACGGAGGTGCGGGCTGCACTCGAGGCGATGCGCAGCATCGCAGGAGCGGGACGGATCATCGCGATTCAGCAGCCCCACACCTACTCGCGCACTCAGCACATGTACCAGGAGTTCGCCGACGTCCTCGAGGAGTTCGCCGATCACACCGTGATGCTCGACGTGTACGGCGCCAGGGAGGACCCCGTGCCCGGTGTCACCGGCGAGTTGGTGAGCGGCGCGTTCCAGGACCCGTCGCACGTGCACTACGTCGCGGATTGGCAGCAGGCCGCCGACTACACCGCCGCCGTCGCACGGGAAGGTGACTTCATCGTCACGCTCGGCTGCGGAAACGTCTACCAGATCATCCCGCAGGTCCTGGATTCGCTGCGTCGGACCGACGGGGCATAGCCGATGCGTCGGCCTGCACCGCTTCCGACCACCCCGGAGAGTCCGGGGGAGAAGGACGCCGCGCCGGGGGCGAAGTCCCGCAGGCGGCGACGCGATGCTGAAGCGGAGGAGGAGTTCTCGGCCGCCGATGACGTGATGTCCGATGACGTGACGCCCGAGGAGCACAGGGATGACACGTCGACCGGCGGTCCGCAGCCGACGTCGACGAGGGACGTCTGGCGCGCGGCCCGCGCACGACGCAAGGCGCTTCGCGCCGAGATCCGTCGTTTCACGCAGCGCTCCAGACGGCGCAGGATCGTGTGGCTGAGCAGCATCGGCGCCGCACTCCTGCTCGTCGGGGGCAGTGTCGCCGCGGCCTACAGTCCGCTCTTCGCCGTTCAGAAGATCAGCGTCGCCGGGGCCACGACTCTCGACCCCGCAGCCATCGAGGCCGCGCTCGGCGACCAGCTCGGAACCCCGCTCGCGCTCGTCGACTCCAGCAAGGTGAAGGCCGCGTTGCTGGCCTTCCCCCTCATCGAGACCTATTCCCTCGAAGCACGTCCACCACATGACCTGACCGTGCGCATCGTGGAACGCACTCCGGTCGGCGTCATCCGTTCGGACGCCGGGTACACGCTGGTCGATGCCGCCGGTGTCGCCCTCTCCACCACCTCGGATCAGCCTGCGGGGCAGCCGGTGATCGACGTCCCGGGCGGCGTCGACTCGGCGGCGTTCCGCAGCGCAGGTCTCGTGGTGCGCTCGCTCCCCGCCGAAATCCGTGCGGCGCTGACGGAGATCAGCGCGCGCACCGCCGACGACGTGACTCTCACGCTCAACAGCGGGTTGAGTGTGGTCTGGGGGAGCGCGGAGGAGTCCGCGCTGAAGGCCGTCGTCCTCTCGAAGGCGATGGCCTCGAACCCCGAAGCCGCGTCGATCGACGTCACTTCCCCCGAAGTCGCCGTCGTCGGCTGATCCCTTTCTCGGGGAATGGGGCGACACGCCCGTGTCTTCGCGCGAACGCGGCCGGGCGGCGCTTACCTTCGATCAAAGAGAACGCAATACCGGGAAATACTTTACACCTCTACTTGAGGTTTAAGGTTCACCCACTTCCAGGCTCGAATAATCGGAGGCCGGCCATGAGCCAGAACCAGAACTACCTCGCCGTGATCAAGGTCGTCGGCGTCGGCGGTGGCGGCGTCAACGCCGTGAACCGCATGATCGATCTCGGCCTCCGCGGAGTCGAGTTCATCGCCGTGAACACCGACGCGCAGGCGCTGCTCATGAGCGACGCCGACGTCAAGCTCGACGTGGGTCGCGAACTCACCCGCGGCCTCGGTGCCGGTGCCGACCCCGAGGTGGGCCGACGTGCCGCAGAGGATCATGCCGAGGAGATCGAGCAGGCTCTGACCGGTGCGGACATGGTCTTCGTGACGGCCGGCGAGGGCGGTGGCACCGGAACCGGTGGCGCGCCCGTCGTGGCACGCATCGCGAAGTCCATCGGCGCCCTCACCATCGGTGTCGTGACGAAGCCGTTCTCGTTCGAGGGCCGCCGCCGCCAGAGCCAGGCCGAAGCCGGTGTCTCCAAGCTCAAGGAAGAGGTCGACACCCTCATCGTGGTGCCGAACGACCGCCTCCTCGAGATCAGCGACCGCGGCATCTCGATGATCGAGGCCTTCGCCACGGCCGACCAGGTGCTCCTCGCCGGTGTGCAGGGGATCACCGACCTGATCACGACTCCGGGTCTCATCAACCTCGACTTCGCCGACGTGAAGTCGGTCATGCAGGGTGCGGGATCCGCGCTCATGGGTATCGGCTCCGCTCGTGGGGCCGACCGTGCCATCAAAGCTGCGGAGCTGGCCGTGGAGTCTCCGCTCCTGGAAGCGAGCATCGAAGGTGCGCACGGCGTGCTGCTCTCGATCCAGGGCGGCTCGAACCTCGGGATCTTCGAGATCCACGATGCGGCCGACCTCGTCAAGGAAGCCGCCCACCCCGAAGCCAACATCATCTTCGGTACGGTCATCGACGACACGCTCGGCGATGAGGTGCGGGTGACGGTGATCGCGGCCGGCTTCGACGGCGGCGAACCCTCCCTCCGGCTGGACCCGATGGTCGTTTCGCGGCCGTCCACGACGTCGCTTCCCGAGGTCGCGCTCACGGACGAGCCCGAGAGCAAGAGCGAGACGGTTCAGCCTGAGCCCGTGCAGCAGCGCGTGCCGGCCACCAGCATCGAGCCGGCATTCGCCGATGACGACATCGACATCCCCGAATTCCTGAAGTGACGTCCTCGGTCGACGCGGCCGAGCCTTCCGGCCTGGCTGCGCGGCTGTCGGCGATCGACGAGAAGATCGCCGCCGCCGCGCAGGCGGCCGGACGGAGCTCCGAGGAGATCACCCGGATCGTGGTGACGAAGTTCCACCCGGCGTCGCTGGTCCGTGCCCTGCACGGGCTGGGCGTGAAGGACGTCGGCGAGAACCGCCAGCAGGAGTTGTCGGCCAAGGAAGCAGAAGTCGCAGCACCAGATCTGCGCTGGCACTTCATCGGCCAGGGGCAGACGAACAAGGCGGCGGCGATCCGCCGGAGTGCGGACGTCGTGCACTCGGTCGATCGAGACCGGTTCGCGGATGCTCTGCACCGCGCTGCGGACGATGATGGTCGGCTCGACGTTCTCGTCCAGGTCAATCTCACCGACGACCCCGGTCGTGGGGGAGTCGTGCCGGCTCAGGCGGTCGCCCTCGCGGAGCATGTCCTGGCCCTGCCGTCGTTGCGGCTGCGCGGCGTCATGGCCGTGGCGCCCCTCGATGAGGAACCCGCTTCCGCCTTCGCTCGTCTGCACGACATCGCCGACAGCGTGCGTGCGATCGACTCAACCGCGTCGTGGATCTCAGCCGGGATGACCGGAGACTTCGCCGAGGCGATCGCCGCCGGCGCGACACACCTGCGGATCGGTTCCGCAATCACCGGCCCCCGGCCCGACCGGGGTTAACCTGTGAAAAGACCAGCCCGACACGTTCGAACCGGAGGACACGATGGGTAACCCACTGAAGAAGACCATGGTGTATCTCGGCCTCGCCGATGAAGAAGAGGTCTACGAGGAAGAGACGCAGGCGCCCGCCCGCGCTCACCGCGAGCGTGACCGTGACCGCGAGGAGCCGGCACCGGCCCCCGTCACGCCGTTGCGCCGCCCCGTCGCCGTCCGCCAGCCGTCTGCAGGAGCCGTGAACGAGATTCTCACCGTCCACCCGAAGCAGTACCGCGACGCCCAGCTGATCGCGGAGAGCTTCCGCGAGGGCGTCCCGGTCATCATCAACCTCTCGCAGATGAGCGATGCCGACGCGCGCCGCCTCATCGACTTCGCGAGTGGGCTCTCCCTCGGCCTCTACGGCCGGATCGAGCGCGTGACCTCGAAGGTGTTCCTGCTGTCGCCGGAGAACATCGCCGTATCGGGTCACGGGGGCATCGCACACGCAGACGCCGAGTCTGCGGGCTTCGACCAGTCGTAGCCCGTGCAGCTGGTCTCCGTCCTCGCGAGCATCGTCCATCTGGTGCTCCTGCTGTACATCTTCGTGTTGTTCGCGCGCCTGATCCTGGACTACATTCCGATGTTCAATCGCGAATGGCGTCCGAAGGGATTCGGGCTCGTGCTCGCCGAGGCCGTCTACACCCTCACCGATCCGCCCATCCGGTTCTTCCGGCGGATCATCCCGCCACTGCGGATCGGCTCGCTCTCGCTCGACTTCGGCTTCGCGCTGACTCTGCTGATCGTCCTGATTCTGATGAACGTCGTCGGGCTGTTCATCCGCTGAAATCCCGGCGTGTCCCCTGATCCGGTGGCTGCGACTTCTCCCACTCTGGGTGTCGTGACATCGCGGCGCCAATGCTCGGGGGCTATGCTGGCACCCAGGTGCGCGCCCCGGGTTCGCGCCACATCACGACCACGCCATACATCGATACTGGCAATCGAACTCATCGAAAGAGGAGCCACCCATGGCACTTACCCCGGATGACGTCGTCACCAAGCAGTTCCAGCACGTCCGCTTCAAGGACGGCTTCGACCCGGACGAGGTGGACGACTTCCTCGACGAGATCGTCATCGAGTGGCGCAAGGCTCTCGAGGAGAACGTGGAGCTGAAGGCCAAGCTGGCCGCGTACGAGTCCGGTGCTGCTCCTGAAGCCGCCGCGCCCGCCGCTGTCGAGGCTCCCGCCCCCGTGGCCGAGGTCCCCGCGGAGCCCGCTCCGACCGGTTCCGCGACCGCGACCGCTGGCATCATCGAACTCGCACAGCGTCTGCACGACGAGCACGTCGCCGAGGGCGAGGCGAAGCGGAACGCGCTCATCGCGGAGGCCGAGACCGAGGTCGCCCGCATCCGCACCGAGGCCGAGGCCAAGCAGCGCGAGGAGTCCGCACGACTCGAGCGCGAGCGCAACACTCTCGAGGCTCGTATCACCGAACTCCGCAACTTCGAGCGCGACTACCGCTCGCAGTTGCGCGGCTACATCGAGGGTCAGCTCCGCGAGCTCGACGAGAAGTCGACCTCCACGGACTCGACACCCGTTTCCGCGATCGGTCTGTAAGGCGCCCTCTTGTCAGGACGCCGTCCCCTTCGTCGGTCGGCGGCCGGTGCGGTCGTTGCGATTCTCGCAGCGCTCGTACTGGCCGCCGATCAGTTTGTGAAGTACCTCACGATCGAGAACCTCCCCTACCAGGAGCCGGTTCCGGTCCTGGGGGAGTTCCTTCAGCTGTACTACGTTCGCAACCCCGGGGCGGCGTTCTCCCTGGGATCCGAGGTCACCTGGATCTTCACGATCGCCCTCGCGGTCGTAGCGTGCGTGATCGTCTGGAAGGCGTTCGGGCTCAAGTCCCGCCTGTGGGCGGTCGTGCTCGGCTGTCTCCTCGGCGGAGTCCTCGGCAACCTCAGTGATCGTCTGTTTCGTGAGCCCGGCTTTCCGGTGGGGCACGTCGTCGACATGATCTCGATGCCGTGGATGATGCCGGCGATCTTCAACGTCGCCGACATCTTCATCGTGACGGGGATGATCTCGGTCGCGTTGCTCGTGGTCTTCGGCCTGCGCTTCGACGGTACGCGCGAACGCGATCACGAGATCGTCGAGACCGAGGAAGAAGCCGAAGCCGCCGCGACGGCGGCTGTCCTGGCGACCGACACGGATGACGACATGCTCGACGCCGATGCTCCCGTGCCGGTGCGTTCGACCGATGACGATTCTCCCTCGGAGGATGCGGCTCCCGCATCGGAAGGACGTTGACCGTGGAATCGCGGTCCCTGCCGGTTCCGGACGGTTTGGACGGTACCCGCGTCGACGCAGCCTTGGCGAAGCTGATGGGGTTCTCCCGCACCTTCGCTGCTGACGTCGCCGCCGCAGGGGGAGTGCGACTCGACGGCGTGACACTCGACAAGTCCGACCGCCTGCGCGCGGGCGGCTGGCTCGATGTCGAATGGCAGCCGAAAGAGGCGCCGAAGATCGTTCCCATCGCCGTGCCGGAGCTCGGCATCGTGTACGACGACGATGACATCATCGTGGTGGACAAGCCGACGGGGGTCGCCGCCCATCCGTCGGTCGGCTGGGAGGGCCCGACGGTCGTCGGAGCGCTGGAGGCCGCCGGCTTCCGCGTCGCGACGAGCGGAGCTTCCGAGCGTCAGGGGATCGTGCACCGGCTGGACGTCGGCACCAGCGGCCTCATGGTCGTCGCCAAGTCCGAGCACGCGTACACGGTCCTGAAGCAGGCGTTCAAGGACCGTACCGTCGAGAAGATCTATCACGCCGTCGTCCAAGGTCACCCCGATCCGCTTGCCGGGACCATCGATGCGCCGATCGGGCGTCACCCCAACCACTCCTGGAAGTTTGCCGTCGTGCCCGACGGGAAGCCGTCTGTCACGCACTATGAGACGCTCGAGGCGTTTCCTGGCGCGTCGCTGCTCGAGATCCACCTCGAGACGGGCCGCACGCATCAGATCCGCGTGCACATGGCTGCGCACCGCCACCCCTGTGTCGGCGACCCGCTCTACGGAGCAGACCCGACGATGTCCGCGCGGCTGGGGCTCACCCGCCAGTGGCTGCACGCGCATCAGCTCGCCTTCGCGCACCCGACGACGGGGGACTGGGTGACGTTCGAGTCCCCGTATCCCGAGGACTTCCGGCACGCACTGGACGTGCTGCGCGGAGAGTAGCCCGCGCTTCGATCGCGCGATGTCGGCCCTGTGCGCCACACTGAACCCATGACCATCGAGGTTCTGCCCGCGACGGATTTCGACGATGTCGCGACTCTCGTCGGGCCGAAGAAGCCGACGTCGAACGTGTGCTTCTGCCTGAGCTACCGCATCGGCAGCAAAGAGAACGTGGCACTGAAAGGGCAGGAGCGTTCCGATCGGGTCCGGGAACTGTGCCACCAGGATCCACCTCCTGGCGTGATCGCGTACCTCGATGACGAACCGGTGGGATGGGCGGCGCTGCATCCGCGGAACGACACGAGCTTCGCCCGCAACCGCCTCATCCCGCACGTCGACGATCTCGACGTATGGTCACTGTGGTGCTTTCGCGTGCGACCGGGCTATCGGAAGCAGGGCATCTCGCATGCGCTGATCGAGGGAGCAGTGGCCTACGCGATGGAGCGCGGCGCGCCCGCCATCGAGGGGTATCCGGTCGATAACGGCGGGGAGAAGGTCAATCTCACCATGGCGTACGTCGGCACGCGGTCGTTGTTCGAGAGCGCGGGGTTCGTGAAGGCGGCAGACACCGGTTCTGTCCTGGACGGATTCCCTCGGGTGCTGATGCGGCTCGATCTGGGTGCATCGCAGAAGTCGTCAAAGAAAGCGTGAACCGCTCGACGGCGCACGGCCAATACATAGCGTGACCACAGACAGCGAGATCATCCAGCGATCTCTCCAGCAGCCGGCGGCGTTCGCCGAGCTCTTCGACAGACATGCGCGCGCGGTCAACGCGTTCGCGACGTATCGCCTCGGCCGGCATGCTGCCGAGGACGTCCTGAGCGAGACATTCCTCGTCGCCTTCCGCCGACGCGCCGATTTCGACACGGACATCGAATCGGCGGTGCCCTGGCTTCTCGGGATCGCCTCGCGCCTGATCCGTCGCCATCGCGCGCTGGAGGCGAAGCAGTGGAAGTCGTTCGCGGCATCCATCTCCCGGCAAGAGCACTCGACGCTCGGAGATCTGGACGATGCGATGTCCCGCCTCGATGCCGAGCGCGAGGTCGAGACGCTGAAGACGCGCATCGCGGCGCTCGCGCCGAGAGATCGTGAGGCACTCCTGCTCTATGCCTGGCAGGGGATGAGCTACGACGAGGTCGCGGCGGCACTCGGCGTTCCCGTCGGTACCGTGCGATCGCGGCTGAATCGCGTCCGCAGACGGTTGGACTCCACCCGGAGGATCCAGGCATTCGAGCAGCAGCAGAAGAAGGGAGAGACCCTTGGACGTGTTTGAGAAGGTTCAGCAGACCAGGCCCGAGATCGAGGGGGCGGATGACAATCTCACTGCGGCGCGTGCCCTCCTTCTGATGGAGATCCAGAATGAACGCTCTCCTGCGCGTTCACGGGCGGCGCGGCGGCCATGGTTGATCGCCGCGGGCGCCGTCGGCGCGGCAGCTGCCGTCACCGCCGGAGTGCTCGTGGTGAGCAACATCACGGCCCCGACGCCCGTGCCGACTGTTGAGGCGGTGCCGACCCGCGTGCCGGGGCCGGTGCTCGTGCCTACTCCGATGCCGTCACCCGCGGTCTCACCGATGACGGGCCCGGAGGCGCTCCTGGGGGCAGCGAACGCGACAGCGGGCTTCACGCCACCGGTGCTCGCGCCCGGCCAGTATCTGCGGCGGGCGTGGACGTCGCAGACCCTGGGCGTGTTCGACGCCGACCTCGGCGACGCAGGGCAGCCCGGCTACGGTGCATCGCGCGCGGAAGCATCGAGTGGATGGGTCATCAGCCGCAGCGGTGCCGACTACGCGCCGGCGAACCTTCGCTCGCAGTGGTATCAGGAGTGGGGAGCTCCCGTCGCAGGTGGGGTCTACGGCGACCAGGTGCAAGGTCTTGCACAGCAGGATGAGGCGTTGCAGTCCTACGGGCCAGCGGTCGGCCTGTTCCCGTCAGATGCGCCACGGCTCCCCGAGGGCGGTGCCGAGGATGTGCTCTGGTTCTTTGAATCGTTGCCGCGTGACCCGGCCACGATGATCGCGTGGATTCACGAGTACTTGGGCGCCGACGAGCAGGGATGGGCCGATGGGAAGGTCGGGTGGCTCATCATCGGACTGCTGTCGCACAACGTCGGCGACCCGGAGATGCGTGCTGCGATGTATCGGGCGCTCAGTCTGCTCCCGGGCTCGACGGTGGGAGCCGAACAGAATGGACGACGCACGGTCACCTTCGACTCGCATCTCGGCTCCTCTGAGAGCACGGAGACATCGCTTCGGCGGTTCACGTTGACGATCGACATGGCGACGGGAATCGTGGTGGAGACCACGGACACCACGTCTGTAGGCGAGGGGGTGATCCCGGGCGACGTCCCCGACTCCCGGATGACCTTCGAGATGAGCGTGGTCGATACTCTGCCGTGACCACTTTCGAAGAGCGCTGCTTCTCACCGGTATCGATGCAGACACGAGCGTGGAGCGGAGGCGGACAACCCGTCGCCCGATGTTCGTGATCGCCGGGCGCCATGGCCGGAGTGGGCGCGGCGACCGCGGGTGTCGTGCTGATCAGCCAGATGGACGCGCCGAGCCCGCAGGTCGAGGCAGTGCCGCAGGAAACCGCGCTTCCGACGCCGCGATAGACACCGGCCCCGAGGCCCAGCACGACGTCGGGGACGACGGTCACAGAGCCGTTCCCGGGTACGACCCCGCAGTCGGGGCAGCGGCGAATCCGGGTCCGGACTCCGTGGCAGCAACGTCGCGCCTGCAGATCTCCGGCACTCCGTTCAGCACGCGCTTGACCTCGCCGGTGTCCCTGCATCGACGGCGAACGGCGTCGAGACCTACCGAATCAGGTACGAGAACGACCTACCGAATCAGGTACGGGAACACAGATCGCCGCACCGACACGGTCTCGATCGATGCCGAGGCGGGGTGGGCCACCGAGTGCACGCTGCGTTCGGATCGCGTCGATGCCGGTCCGGGGGATGTGGTCCCTCAGACCGTGCCCGACATACGCATGACGTACTCCGTGTCGATCGTCGACTCTGCCCCGTAGCGGTTTCGGATAGTGCCCTCCGGGCCCCGACACCGGCCTCCGGTGTCGGGGCCCCGCCGTAGAATCGGAGGCATGGCATCCGACTCCTTCGTCCACCTGCACGTGCACAGCGAGTACTCGATGCTCGACGGAGCGGCGAAGATCAACGCGATGACCCAGGCGGCCGCCGACTACAAGATGCCGGCCATCGCGGTGACCGATCACGGCAACACTTTCGCGGCTTTCGAGTTCTACAAGGCGGCCAATGCCGCGGGTGTCAAGCCGATCATCGGGCTCGAGGCCTATGTCACTCCCGGCACGCACCGCAGTGACAAGACGCGCGTGCAGTGGGGCTCGCCCGATCAGAAGAGCGACGACGTCTCGGGTTCCGGTGCGTACACCCACATGACCATGTGGAGTCAGAGCACCGAGGGCATGCACAACCTGTTCCGGCTCAGCTCCCGGTCGAGCATGGAGGGCTACTACTTCAAGCCGCGCATGGACCGCGAGCTGCTGCAGACCTATTCCAAAGGACTGATCGCGACCACCGGATGCCCGTCAGGCGAGATCCAGACGCGCCTGCGTCTCGGACAGTACGACGCTGCGCGCGCGGCCGCGGCCGAGTTCCAGGACCTGTTCGGCAAAGAGAACTACTTCGCCGAGATCATGGACCACGGTCTGTCCATCGAGCGACGCGTGATGACTGATCTCCTCCGTCTCTCGAAGGACCTGAACATCCCGCTGGTCGCCACCAACGACTCTCACTACACGCACCAGCACGAGGCCGACGCGCACGAGGCGCTCCTGTGCGTGCAGTCGGGATCGACGATGGACGACCCGAACCGGTTCAAGTTCGACGGCGACGGGTACTACATCAAGACCGCGGCCGAGATGCGCCAACTGTTCCGCGACCACCCCGAAGCCTGTGACAACACGCTGCTGATCGCCGAGCGCTGCGAGGTCGAGTTCAACACCTCGGCCAACTACATGCCGCGCTTCCCTGTGCCCGACGGCGAGACCGAGGACAGCTGGCTCATCAAGGAGGTGGAGGCCGGCCTGCACTACCGATATCCCGGCGGCATCCCCGACAAGGTGCGCAAGCAGGCCGAGTACGAGACCGGCATCATCCTGCAGATGGGCTTCCCGGGATACTTCCTCGTCGTCGCCGACTTCATCAACTGGGCCAAGGACAACGGCATCCGCGTGGGCCCCGGCCGTGGCTCGGGTGCCGGCTCGATGGTCGCGTACGCGATGAAGATCACCGACCTCGACCCGCTCGAGCACGGACTCATCTTCGAGCGCTTCCTCAACCCCGACCGTGTCTCCATGCCCGACTTCGACGTCGACTTCGATGACCGGCGCCGCGGCGAGGTCATCGACTACGTCACGGAGAAGTACGGATCCGAGCGCGTCGCGCAGATCGTCACGTACGGAACGATCAAGTCCAAGCAGGCGCTGAAGGACGCCGGTCGAGTGCTCGGCTTCCCGTTCAGCATGGGGGAGCGCCTCACCAAGGCGATGCCGCCGCCCGTGATGGGCAAGGACATGCCCCTTGACGGCATGTTCGACTCTGCTCACCCGAGGTACAAGGAGGCGAGCGAGTTCAGGACCCTGATCGAGACGGATCCCGAGGCGAAGACGGTCTTCGACCGCGCGCTGGGTCTCGAAGGGCTGAAGCGCCAGTGGGGCGTGCACGCCGCCGGCGTGATCATGTCGTCCGATCCGCTCCTCGACATCATTCCGATCATGCGCCGCGAGCAGGACGGGCAGATCGTCACGCAGTTCGACTACCCGTCGTGCGAGTCCCTCGGTCTGATCAAGATGGACTTCCTGGGGCTCCGGAACCTCACGATCATCTCGGATGCGCTCGACAACATCCGCACGAACCGTGGCGAAGAGCTCGACCTCGAACATCTCGGTCTCGACGACCCCGGCGTGTACCAGCTGCTCGCGCGCGGCGACACCCTGGGCGTCTTCCAGCTCGACAGCCCGCCGCTGCGTTCGCTCATGCGTCTGATGAAGCCCGACAACTTCGGTGACATCTCGGCCCTCATCGCCCTGTATCGGCCGGGTCCCATGGGAGCCAACTCGCACACGAACTATGCGCTGCGCAAGAACGGGGTGCAGGAGATCACGCCGATCCACCCCGAGCTGGAGGCGCCGCTCGCCGAGATCCTGGAGGAGTCCTACGGGCTCATCATCTACCAGGAGCAGGTCATGGCCATCGCCCAGGCGGTCGCGGGGTTCAGCCTCGGACAGGCAGACATCCTGCGTCGAGCGATGGGCAAGAAGAAGAAGTCCGAGCTCGACAAGCAGTACGAAGGCTTCGCGGGCGGTATGACCGAGCGCGGATTCGGCGAGGCGGCCATCAAGGCGCTGTGGGACATCCTGCTGCCCTTTTCGGACTACGCCTTCAACAAAGCCCACTCCGCCGCATACGGTCTCGTCTCGTATTGGACCGCATACCTCAAGGCGCACTACCCCGCCGAGTACATGGCGGCGCTGCTCACCAGCGTCGGCGACTCCAAGGACAAGATGGCGCTTTACCTGAATGAGTGCCGCCGCATGGGCATCAAGGTCCTTCCGCCCGATGTCTCCGACTCGATCAACTTCTTCGCGGCCGTCGGCGACGACATCCGCTTCGGCCTCGGCGCCGTCCGCAACGTCGGTAGCAACGTCGTCGAAGGGATCGTGCAGGCCCGCAAGGACGAGCGCTTCACCTCGTTCCACCATTTCCTCGAGAAGGTTCCGCTGCACGTCTCGAACAAGCGCACGGTCGAGTCGCTGATCAAGGCCGGCGCCTTCGACTCGATGGGCGACTCCCGTCGAGCGCTCATGGAGGTGCATGAAGACGCGGTGGAGGCCGCCGTCGATCGCAAGCGCAACGAGGCACAGGGCGCCATCGGGTTCGACTTCGACAGCCTCTACGACGGCATGGACGAGGTGGCTCCCGCCAAGGTCCCCGCCCGCCCCGAGTGGATCAAGAAGGACAAGCTCGCTTTCGAACGCGAGATGCTCGGTCTCTACGTGTCCGACCACCCCTTGGCCGGGCTCGAGGTGCCTCTCGCGAAGCATGCCTCGATCTCGATCCACGACCTCAATAACTCCGAAGACCTGCAGGACGGCGACCAGGTGACGGTGGCCGGGCTCGTCACCAGCGTGCAGCACCGCGTCGCCAAGGCGAGCGGAAATCCCTACGGCATGATCACCGTCGAGGATTTCAACGGTGAGGTCACCGTGATGTTCATGGGAAAGACCTACACCGAGTTCCAGCACACGCTGCAGCAGGATGCGATTCTCGCAGTCCGCGGGCGCGTGTCCCGGCGCGATGACGGACTCAACCTGCACGCGCAGTCGGCTTTCGCCCCGGATGTGGGGTCCTTCGACGCGGCGGGTCCCTTGGCCCTCGTCCTCGCCGAGCAGCGCGCGACAGAGCGGGTGATGATGGAGCTCGCAGAGGTGCTGCGACGGCACAACGGCGACACCGAAGTGCTGCTTCGGGTGCATCGCGGGGGCACCGCGAAGGTGTTCGAGGTGCCCATGCCGGTCAAGGTGTCCGCAGACCTGTTCGGTGACCTCAAGTCACTGCTCGGACCCACCTGTCTGGGGTGAGCGGGTAGGATCGTGAGCCGTCGGCAGCACGACGAATCCACCCGTCGAGCCCTGTGACGAAAGGACCACGCATGAGCACGGATCTCCCCGAATCGGACACCGAGGACATCGTCTTCGGCGACGATGACGGCGTCCTCTACGACGAAGAGGTCACGCCGGAGTTCGGCATCCTCGGCTTCACACTGCGTGAGTTGCTGATCGTGGGCGTCTGGTTGCTGTCCTTCGTCTTCTCCTTCTTCCCGCTGATCGGCGACCTCTCGCTGTGGGGCGTCGGCATCCAATGGATACTCCCGATCGCGCTCCCGACTGTCGCCGTCTTCCTTCTCGTGCTGCGCCGCTTCTCGCCCGACGGCATCCGCAGGGTCGGTTCGCTGGGCATCGATCAGTTCGCCTCGGTCGCGTTCTCCGTGTCAGCGGTGGTCTGGGCCGGCAGCCTGTGGCTCGCGATCTCTGCACTCGTCTCCGGAGGCACGTGGAGCCTTCCGTGGAACGGGGTGGCCCTGGTGATCACCTCTCTGGCCCTCGTCGTCCTCACCGTGTTCGCTCCGATCATCCCGGGGCTGAAGGAAGACTTCCACGGTCGCCTGGTGACTCTCGCGCACCGCAACGCGAATCCGGTGCGTCCGGTCATCGCGCGGCCGCGTCCTGAGCCTGCGCCGGCAGCGGAAGAACCGTCCGGCGAGTCGGCCGAGGCATCGCCTGCGGGGTCCGACTCGTCCGCATCCCTCGAGGGGGCAGAGGCGCAGGCCGACGGCCGGACAGATGTCATCGTCGATGGTGCGACGCCAGCGCTCGTGGTCCCGCTCGATGTCGAGCCCTCCGGGAGGCAGGCGACCGACGAGATCGCCCGATTCGACCTCGCCGAGCAGGTGCCCCTCACTGCCCACGCCTCGGGCGGCGGCATCGGTACCGAGCAGGAGTCCTCGGATGAGGAGTATGTGCCCGCCTACTCGCGTCGTTCGCGCGGTCAGGAACCCGAGATCGTCTCGGACACCGGGAGCATCGAATCGCTTCTGGAGACGGCGGCGACTTATGAGACCGACGTCGTTGCGGAAGAGCCGGCGCCGCTGGTGTTGGAGGGCGTCTCCGACGCCGACCTCGAAGCGACCAACCCTCGCGAGGCGGCCCCCGCCGCTCAACCGTTCTGGATCCTCGCTCCCTCGGAGCGCGATGTCCACGACGAGCGTGGTGAACCGCTGTTCCGCATCGGCCCGAGCGCGTGGGCACTGGTGATCGAAGATCGTGGGGGTGCGTTCGTCGTGCGACATGACGACGGACGGATCGGCTACCTCCACGACATCTCCGACATCACTAAGGGCTGAAATGCGCACCATAGACCTGCGAGGGCGCGAGCTCTCGCCCGCAGGCATGCTCGCCGCGGTACCCCGGGCCACCCAGGCGCGTGCCGAAGCGCTCGATACCGCTGCGCGGATCGTCGAGGACGTGCGCGACCGTGGCGAGGACGCTCTTCGCGAGCAGGCCGAACGATTCGACGCCGTCACGGATCACGCCGTACGAGTGCCCGCCGAGCACATCACCGCAGCGCTGGCTGAACTCGCCCCCGAGGTCAGAGGCGCGCTCGAGGAGGCGATCCGCCGAGTGCGTCTGGCCTCCGCCGCGCAGGTTCCGGCAACACAGGTCACCCGGATCGGGGACGGGGCCGTCATCACGCAGCGGTGGCAGCCAGTGCACCGCGTGGGGGTCTACATCCCCGGCGGCAAGGCCGTCTACCCGTCCAGCGTGATCATGAACGTCGTGCCCGCGCAGATCGCCGGGGTCGAGCAGATCGCGTTGGCATCGCCGCCGCAGTCGGATCAGGGCGGGCGGATTCACCCGACCATCCTCGCGGCGGCGGCTCTGCTGGGAGTGACGGAGGTATACGCGATGGGCGGTGCCGGAGCGATCGGCGCCCTGGCCTACGGTGTGCCGTCACTGGATCTCGATCCCGTCGATGTCGTCTCCGGTCCCGGCAACAACTACGTCGCGTCCGCGAAGCGCGCGGTCGCCGGTGTGGTCGGCACGGACTCGGAGGCCGGGGCGACCGAGATCCTCGTCGTCGCGGATTCCCACGCGGATCCGCGACTCATCGCCGCCGATCTCGTGAGCCAGGCTGAGCACGACGAGCAGGCGTCCGCGGTGCTGGTCACCGATGCGGCCGAGCTCGCCGAACAGGTCGCCGTCGAGGTGGAGCGCATGGCTGCGAGAACCCGCCACAGTGAGCGTGTCGCCGCCGCTCTCTCGGGACCGCAGTCCGCGATCGTCCTCGTGGATGACAGGGCCATGGCCACGGCGTTCAGCAACGCCTACGCGCCGGAGCACCTCGAGCTGCACCTCGTCGACGCCGAGGATGCCGCCGCCGACTTCACCAGTGCCGGTGCCGTGTTCGTCGGCGACCAGACGCCGGTCAGCCTCGGAGACTACATGGCGGGCAGCAACCACGTGCTGCCGACCGGGGGACAGGCGCGTTACGCCCCGGGTCTCGGGTCGTACACGTTCCTCCGTCCGCAGCAGGTCATCTCTTACGACAGGGCTGCGCTGGCTGCCGTGCGTGCCGGAGTCGTCGCCCTCGCCGACACCGAGGTGCTCCCCGCGCACGGTGAAGCGATCGAGGCCCGTTTCACCGCGTAGGATCGGTCAGATGCACTGCCCCTTCTGTCGACACCCCGACTCCCGCGTCATCGATTCACGCACCAGCGACGACGGGCTCTCGATCAGGCGCCGTCGACAGTGCCCGGAGTGCGGTGGCCGTTTCACGACGACCGAGACCGCGAGCCTCAACGTGATCAAGCGTTCCGGCGTGATGGAGCCGTTCAGTCGCGAGAAGGTCATCACGGGCGTGCGGAAGGCATGCCAGGGCCGTCCGGTCACGGAGGGCGACCTCGCCGTGCTCGCACAGCGCGTGGAAGAGGCCGTGCGCCAGACCGGTGTCTCGCAGCTCGACACCAACGAGATCGGTCTCGCGATCCTCGGCCCGCTGCGTGAACTCGATGAGGTCGCGTTCCTGCGCTTCGCCAGCGTCTACCAGGCGTTCGACTCCCTCGAGGACTTCGAGGCCGCGATCACCGATCTGCGTGCCGACCACACGAAGAGGGAGTCCGAGGAGCGGTAATCTGGCAGGGATGTATCCGCTGCTCTTCCGCGCTGTCCTCTCGCGCTTCGATCCCGAGTTCGCCCACCACGCCGGCATGGCGGTGATCCGCGTTCTCGGCGTGCCCCCGTTCTCGTGGGCCACGCGTGCGATCACCCATCCCGACCCGTCGCTGCGCGTCGAAGCGCTCGGTCTCACGTTCCCGTCACCGTTCGGCGTCGCCGCAGGTTTCGACAAGAACGCGGTGGGTGTGCGGGGACTCGCGGCTCTCGGCTTCGGGCACGTGGAAGTCGGCACCGTGACCGCGATACCGCAGGATGGCAACCCGAAGCCGCGGCTCTTCCGTCTCATCGCGGACCGTGCCGTGATCAATCGGATGGGCTTCAACAACGCGGGTGCGGATGCAGCGGCACGTCGTCTCGCACGCCTGCGTCGCGGGGCTCCCGACACGATCATCGGCGTCAACATCGGCAAGAGCCGAGTCGTCGAGGTCGAGGATGCGACGGCCGACTACGTGGCCTCGGCGGCGCGGCTGGCTCCGCTCGCCGACTATCTGGCCGTGAACGTGTCGTCTCCGAACACCCCGGGCCTTCGGGGACTGCAGGCCGTCGAAACGCTCGCGCCGCTGTTGCGTGCCGTGCGCGAGGCAGCCGGGGCCACTCCGCTGCTCGTCAAGATCGCACCGGACCTCTCTGACGAGGAGATCACGGCGATCGCGCAGATGGCGGTAGCCGAGGGGCTCGCAGGAATCATCGCTCACAACACCACGATCAGCCGAGACGGGCTGCTCACGGATGCCGCCACAGTCGAGGCTGCCGGAGCGGGAGGTCTGTCCGGAGCGCCGTTGAAGAAGCGCTCGCTCGAAGTGCTCCGCGTGGTGCGCGAAGCGGTTCCTTCCGACTTCTGCGTGATCGCCGTCGGGGGAGTGGAGACGCCGTCCGACGTGCAGGAGCGCCTCGATGCGGGGGCGACCCTCGTGCAGGGCTACACCGCTTTCCTGTACCGCGGTCCGTTCTGGGGCCGCGAGATCAACAGGGGACTGCTCAGTCGGGGTACTGGCCGCGCTTGACCTGCGGCTTCGGCAGACGCATGAAGCGCATCTGGAGCGCGCGCATCGCGGCGTACCATCCGAGGCCGCGCTCGAGGCGATCCTTGCCGAACTTCGCCGCGGCCTTGCGCTTGACCCGCATGCCGAGCAGGACCATGCCGCCGATGGCGATGACGAGGTAGCCCATCATGACGATGTAGGCGTAGAACGAGATGACCGTGTTGGCCGGAACGAGCGAGGCGAGGATGACCAGCACCATCACTCCCATCACGAACTCGGCCGGGTGCCAGCCGGCGTCCACGTAGTCGCGCGCCCAACGGCGCTGCGGGCCCTTGTCGCGGACGGGGAGGTACTTCTCCTCGCCGGCGGCCATGCCGGCCTGGGCGCGGGCACGACGTTCGTTGAGGTCCGCCTTCGCGGCCGCCTTCGCTTCCTTGGTGTTGGCGACCAGGGGGCGGCGACGTGCTGCCTCTTGCTCCGCACGGGTCGGCGTCGCGCGCCCCTTGCCGACGGCAGTCGTCTCGGGGGCGTCGTCGTTCGTGGAAGGGGAGGTAGGGGTAGTGGACACGGAGTTCCTCGGTTCGCCGGCGGGGGATCACCTTAAGATTACTCGCATGACCTCTCCTGTTCCTCCCCGTGAGTCCGATGCCGCCGTCCTCGAGGCGGTGGCGACCGGAATCCCCGCAGCGCTGTCGGATCTCGGTCACCTCGTTCGCATTCCGGGTATGGCCTGGCCCGCGTTCGATCAGACCCAGCTGCAACGCAGTGCGGATGCCGTGGCGGCCCTGGCATCGGACACGGGGGTCTTCGACGAGGTGCGCGTGCTCCGCGCAGCGATCCCGGGCACCGAGGAGCAGGGACAGCCGGCCGTCCTCGCCACCCGCGCGGCACGCAACGGCAAGCCCACCATCCTGCTCTATGCGCACCACGACGTGCAGCCTCCTGGGGATGACGCCCTGTGGGAGACGCCGCCGTTCGAGCCGACCGTACGCGACGGGCGTCTCTACGGGCGTGGAGCGGCAGACGACAAGGCCGGGATCATGTCGCACATCGCCTCGATCCGTGCGGTGAGCGAGGTGCTCGGCGATGACCTCGAGCTCGGTATCGCGATGTTCATCGAGGGCGAAGAGGAGTATGGATCCCGTTCATTCGCCCAGTTCCTCTCCGACAACAAGGATGCGCTCCGCGCTGATGCCATCGTGGTCGCCGATTCCGGCAACTGGGATTCCGTGACTCCTGGTCTCACCGTCTCCCTCCGCGGCAACGCGCGCTTCACGATGCGCGTGCGCACCCTGGACCACGCCTCGCACTCCGGGATGTTCGGTGGCGCGGTGCCCGACGCGATGATGGCGACCGTCACGCTGCTGTCCACGCTGTGGAACGCCGACGGCTCGGTGGCGGTCGAGGGGATGACGGAGCGCGATGCGCCGACGCCGGACTACACCGAGGCGACTCTGCGCGATGAGGCCGGACTTCTGCCCGGCACCACTCCGATCGGTGACGGGACGATCCTCAGCCGCATCTGGAACAAGCCGTCGGTCACGGTGATCGGTATCGATGCCACGAGCGTCGCGGCGGCGTCCAACACGTTGCTCCCCGAGGTGACCGTCGTGATCAGCGCTCGCGTCGCCCCCGGGCAGACCGGTCAGGAAGCCTACGACGCACTCGAGGGTCATCTTCGCGCGCATGCGCCGTTCGGAGCAGAGCTCACGTTCTCGGATGTCGATCTCGGCGACGGCTTCCTGGTGGACACGAGCGGCTGGGCGGTCGCTCTGACCCGCGACGCCATGCGTGACGGCTACGGAGTCGCTCCGGTCGATCTGGGCGTGGGGGGATCGATCCCCTTCATCGCCGATCTGGTGCGAGAGTTCCCGGCCGCACAGATCCTGGTCACCGGTGTCGAAGATCCCCATTCGCGGGCACACAGCCCGAACGAGTCGCTGCACCTCGACACGTTCCGTCATGCGGTCGCGACCGAGGCGCTGCTGCTGGCCCGCATGAATGAGGCGGAACTCTGAGCCTCACAGCATCTGCGGCGGTAGAATCATCCGAGAAGCCGTGCATCTGCGGCCCGTCACAAGGAGCGACATGAGCGACACCACACTCTCCCCAGAGACCACCCGCGCACACGGCGTCACCCTGACCGACGCTGCTGCCACGAAGGTGAAGAACCTCCTCGAGCAGGAAGGCCGCGACGACCTTCGTCTGCGTGTCGCCGTGCAGCCGGGCGGATGCTCGGGCCTGATCTACCAGCTGTACTTCGACGAGCGCTATCTCGAGGGCGACGAGACGGTCGACTTCGACGGCGTCGAGGTGATCATCGACAACATGAGCGTCCCGTACCTCGACGGTGCGGCGATCGACTTCAAGGACACGATCTCCGAGCAGGGGTTCACGATCGACAACCCCAATGCAGCGGGCAGCTGCGCCTGCGGCGACAGCTTCCACTGATCCTCGCTCTGCCGACTCGGCCGCCGTCACCATCGGTGACGGCGGCCGTTCTGGTTCCACAACCTGCGTGGATGGCATGAATCAGGTGTGAGGTTGCCCTAGACTTGGGTGTGCTCTGTTCGCGATCTGAAAGGTGCATCGTGCCCTCGAAACGCAGCCTTCGTTGGGCCGCCCTCCCTGTGGGAGTTGCGGCAACCTTGGCCCTGGCGGGATGCTCTCCCACCGAGCTGAACGGCTTTCTTCCGGGCTTCGTGGAGGGTGGACCCGCGGCCACCAACCAGACCGAGCGTGTCTCGTCGCTCTGGGTCAACTCGTGGATCGTGCTTCTCGCCGTCGGCATCATCACCTGGGGCCTGATGGCTTGGGCGGCGATCGCCTACCGCCGTCGCAAGGGCCAGACCGGTCTCCCGGTGCAGATGCGCTACAACATGCCGATCGAGATCTTCTACACGATCGTGCCGCTCATCCTGGTTCTGGGCATGTTCTTCTTCACCGCCCGCGATCAGACGGAGATCGAGGCCAAGTGGGACGAGCCCGACGTCGAGATCACCGCCATCGCGAAGCAGTGGGCGTGGGACTTCCAGTACGACGGTGACGAGAAGGACAACTCCGACGCCGTGTGGACCATGGGCATCCAGGCCCAGCCCGACAAGGACGGCAACATCGATCAGGCGCAGCTGCCGACACTGGTGCTGCCGGTCGACAAGAAGGTCACGATCAACCTTCAGTCGCGCGACGTCATCCACTCCTTCTGGATCATCGACTTCCTGTACAAGAAGGACATGTTCATCGGGAAGGACAACTCCTGGTCGTTCATCCCCACCCGTGAGGGCGAGTACGCCGGCAAGTGCGCCGAGCTCTGCGGTGAGTACCACTCGATGATGCTCTTCAACGTGAAGGTCGTCTCGCAGAGCGAGTACGACTCCTACCTCGCGTCGCTCGAGGAGCAGGGCAACACCGGTGACATCACCGGCGCCTACGACCGTCTCTCGAACCTTCCGGGGACCACCCCGAAGACCGACACCGAGGAAGGAGGGGAGTAAGCCATGTCGACCACAGAAGCTCCCCGTACCGACGAGTCTCCCCGCTCGCGTCCCCAGACTCTGCCCGCACGCCAGGCCGCTCTCATGAGCTCCTCGCGCGTCGAGCAGAAGGGCAACATCGTCGTCAAGTGGATCACCTCCACCGACCACAAGACCATCGGGTACATGTACCTGATCGCGTCGGTGATGTTCTTCCTCCTCGGCGGTGTGATGGCACTCGTCATCCGTGCCGAGCTGTTCGCGCCGGGTATGCAGATCATCCCGACCAAGGAGCAGTACAACCAGCTGTTCACGATGCACGGCACGATCATGCTGCTGATGTTCGCGACGCCGCTGTTCGCCGGCTTCGCCAACGCGATCCTGCCCTTGCAGATCGGCGCCCCTGACGTCGCCTTCCCGCGTCTGAACGCCTTCGCCTTCTGGCTCTTCCTGTTCGGCTCCACGATCGCGGTGGCCGGCTTCCTCACCCCGCAGGGCGCGGCATCCTTCGGGTGGTTCGCCTATCAGCCGTTGGCAGGGGCATCGTTCTCGCCGGGTGCGGGTGGAAACCTCTGGATGGTGGGTCTCGGCATCTCCGGATTCGGAACGATCCTCGGTGCCGTCAACTTCATCACCACGATCATCACGATGCGTGCCCCCGGCATGACGATGTGGCGCATGCCGATCTTCTCGTGGAACACGCTCATCACGAGCCTCCTGATCCTGATGGCGTTCCCGGTGCTTGCCGCAGCCATCTTCGCCGCGGCAGCCGACCGCATCCTCGGTGCTCACATCTACGACCCGGCCAACGGCGGCGTTCTGCTCTGGCAGCACCTGTTCTGGTTCTTCGGTCACCCCGAGGTGTACATCATCGCGCTGCCGTTCTTCGGTATCGTCTCCGAGATCTTCCCGGTCTTCAGCCGCAAGCCGATCTTCGGATACAAGACCCTCGTCTACGCGACGATCGCCATCGCTGCTCTCTCGGTCGCGGTGTGGGCTCACCACATGTATGTGACGGGCTCGGTCCTGCTGCCGTTCTTCGCGCTCATGACGATGCTGATCGCCGTGCCGACGGGTGTGAAGATCTTCAACTGGATCGGTACCCTCTGGCGAGGGTCGGTCACCTTCGAGACTCCGATGGTCTTCGCTCTCGGGTTCCTCGTGTCGTTCGTCTTCGGTGGTCTGACCGGTGTCATCCTCGCGGCTCCGCCGCTGGACTTCGCCCTCTCCGACTCGTACTTCGTGGTCGCCCACTTCCACTACGTGGTGTTCGGAACCGTGGTGTTCGCCATGTTCGCCGGCTTCTACTTCTGGTGGCCGAAGTGGACCGGACGCATGCTGAACGAGCGTCTCGGCTACGTGCACTTCTGGCTTCTGTTCATCGGTTTCCACATGACCTTCCTCATCCAGCACTGGCTGGGCGTCGACGGCATGGTGCGTCGTTACGCCGACTACTCGGAGGCCGACGGATGGACCTGGCAGAACCAGGTCTCGACGATCGGTGCCATCATCCTGGGCGCTTCGATGCTGCCGTTCTTCCTGAACGTCTGGATCACCGCCCGCAAGGCGCCGAAGGTCACGGTCAACGACCCGTGGGGCTACGGCGGATCGCTCGAGTGGGCGACGTCCTGCCCGCCCCCGCGTCACAACTTCACGTCGATCCCGCGCATCCGCAGCGAGCGGCCTGCGTTCGACCTGAATCACCCGGAGGCTGCGGAGTTCGCCACGACGGCTCCCGGCGAGCGAGAGGCCCACTAAGTCATGCGCGACAACGTCATTCTCTGGTGGATCCTGACGGCGTTCTTCGCTCTCGTCGGAGTCGTCTACACCGGTTGGCACATCCTGGCCACACCGAACGACAACTTCGCGATGCGAATCGAGTGGGTCGGTACGGTCGCCCTGTTCTTCGCCGCCTTCATGGCAGCGATGATCGCGTTCTATCTCGATCGCACTCACAAGGCGCAGCGTGGTGAGCTGCCCGAAGACATCCTGACCTCCGACATCGACGACGGTGACCCGGAGCTCGGCGAGTTCAGCCCGTGGTCCTGGTGGCCCATCGTCCTCGCTGCCTCGGCGGGAGTCTTCGTCGTGGGGCTCGCGGTCGGGCACTTCCTCCTGCCGATCGGCCTCGCGATCTTCGTCGTCGCGATCGTCGGCTGGGTGTACGAGTACTACCGCGGCAACTTCGCCCGCTGACCCAGCTGCACGGAAGAAGGCCCCCGGAGGAATCCGGGGGCCTTCTTCCGTGCGCCGGGGCCGTGATCAGGCGTGGGCGCGAATGCGTGCGATGCCGGTCAACGGATCCACGGGGCGGTGGTGGACGCCATCGCTGTCTTCGACCGCGTAACCCTCGCGGACCCAGTACTCGAAACCGCCGATCATCTCGCGTACGGCGTATCCGAGGCGGGCGAACTCGAGCGCGCCCTTGGCGCCGGCGTTGCAGCCGGGGCTCCAGCAGTAGACGACCACGTCCGCACCCTCGGGGATCTCGGTGGCAGCACGCGAGGCGATCTCGCTGTAGTGCATGTGCACGGCACCGGCGATCCGCCCCTGGGCCCACGCCTCGTCGGAGCGGACGTCGACGACGACGATGTTCTCGCCGGCCTTGAGCGCCGCGTGCACATCGCTGGGGTCTGTCTCATAGGTCAACTTGGCTGCGTAGAACTCGGCACGATCGATCATGATTCCAGCCTACGGAGACACGCGGGAACCATCCGGCGGAATCCAGTCGCTCAGCGACGGATTGCGGTCAATGCCGGAGCCGGGGGTATACGCCAGCCAGGGCGGCCCGGCGAGGTCAGCGGCAGAGGTGCCGTCGTCGGTCGTGGCGCGTTCGACGATCGACGTACTGCTACCGATCAGAGCACATCCGTGGATCAGAGCACAGCCGTGAATCAGAGCACAGCCGTGAATCAGAGCACAGCCGTCATCTGCGTGCGCGGTCCGTGCTCGAAGAGGCCCAGCGCGGATTCGACCTGGACCAGATCTCGGAGCAGTGAGGTGTCCGGCTCGCTCACGACGAAGCCGCAGGACGTGTAGAAGGGGGCGTTCCAGGGCACGTCGATGTAGGTCCGAAGGGTGATCTCGGTATGACCCCGGTGGCGCGATTCCGTGAGCGCGGCCGTGACGAGCTCACGACCGATACCCTGGCGTCCGTAAGAGGGAAGCACCGAGAGCTGCTCGAGATGCGCGTGGCCGTCGAGCTCCAGCACGTGCACGAAGCCGACAACGACCGGCGTCGTGGTGGTCCCGTCGTGGTGTTCGGCGACGAGGACGAAGCCCGGCATCGACGCGCGTTCCTGCGGGGGCGTCGGGGGAGGCCAGTCGACGGCTCCGAACCGTTCGATGAGGAGGGCATCGGCGGCCACTTCGATCTGTTCCGTTGCCGCGTCATCGTCGGGCGCGGCCGGGCGGACGACGACGTTGATGCTCATTCGGAGACAGCCGCGATCGCTTCGATCTCGACCAGCTGGTCGTCGTAGCCGAGCACCGTCACGCCCAGGAGCGTGCTGGGCACGTCGTGCGCGCCGAAAGCCGCATGGATGACATCCCAGGCCGCGACGAGGTCGGCCTGCGATGAGGAGGCCACGAGTACCCGCGTGCTGATGACGTCGGTGATGGTCGCGCCGGCGATCTCGAGCGCCCCCTGGAGGGTCTCTACGCACTTGGCCGCCTGAGCGGCGTAGTCACCGGGTGCAGCAGTCGTGCCATCGTCGTTCAGCGGGCACGCGCCGGCGAGGAAGATCAGGCGTGAGCCGGCCGGTGCGGTCGCGGCGTAGGCGTAGGGGACTTCGGCGAGGGCGGTGCCGCGGATCAGCTGGACGACGGACGACATGGATCGATCCTCTCATTAGGGGATTAACGATGAAGGCCCCGTCCGCAGGGACGAGGCCTTCATCAGTGGGGGAGTGGCGACTACTCGCCATCCTCCGACTTCTTGCGAGGCTTCTTCACCGGCTCGGTCGCGATGACCGTGCTCGGCGTGTTCGGCGTCTCGTCGACGTGGGTCTCATCGACCGTGAGCGGGGCGTCAGGGAATCCTGCGCGCTCGTGGGCACCCTGGATCTCTGCAGCCTCGGTCTCGTCGTTGTGAGCCGTGACGTGGTGCTGGTGAGCATCCGCCGCCTCGACCTCGGCCTGCGTGAGCGGGGCGAGACGGTCCTCGAAGAACCAACGGGAGATCGAGGAACGGAGGTTCTCGGTCCACGGGATGCGGCCCTTGTCATTGGGGCGCACCACGAGGGGCTCGTAAGTGTCGACGTCGATCAGCTTCCAGCGGTCGTACTTGTCGACCGGCTGGTGCACCTCGATGAACTCGCCACCGGGGAGGCGGACGATGCGGCCGGACTCGAAACCGTGCAGCACGATCTCGCGGTCCTTCTTCTGCAGCGCGATGCAGATGCGCTTCGTGACGAAGTAACCCAGGATCGGCCCGAGGAAGAGCAGGGCCTGCAGCGTGTGGATCACGCCCTCCATCGTGAGCATGAAGTGCGTCGCGATGAGGTCGGACGATGCCGCGGCCCAGAGGACGGCGTAGAAGATGACGCCGGCCACACCGATCGCCGTGCGCGTCGCGGCGTTGCGCGGGCGCTGTGCGATGTGGTGCTCGCGCTTGTCTCCGGTGACCCACGCCTCGATGAAGGGGTAGATCGCCACCGCCACGATGAACAGGCCGAGGACCAGAACCGGGGCGATGATGCCGAACGACCAGGTGTGGTCGAGGAAGACGATGTCCCAGTTCGACGGTGCCAGACGCAGGGCGCCGTCGGCAAAGCCGATGTACCAGTCGGGCTGGGTGCCGGCAGAGACAGGGGACGGGTCATACGGACCGTAGTTCCAGATCGGGTTGATCTGGAAGAACGTCGCGATCAACACGATGGTGCCGAAGACGATGAACAGGTATCCGCCCATCTTGGACATGTACACCGGCATCATCGGGTAGCCCACGACGTTGTCGTTCGTGCGGCCCGGGCCGGCGAACTGCGTGTGCTTGTTGATGATCATGAGCATCAGGTGCACCACGATCAGCGCGATGACGAGCATCGGCAGCAGCAGGATGTGCAGCGTGTACAGGCGTCCGACGATGTCGGTACCCGGGAACTCGCCACCGAAGAGGAGGAACGAGGTCCAGGTGCCGATCAGGGGGAGACCCTTGATCATGCCGTCGATGATGCGGAGGCCGTTGCCCGAGAGCAGGTCGTCGGGAAGCGAGTATCCGGTGAAGCCCTCGGCCATCGCGAGGATGAAGAGGATGAAGCCGATCACCCAGTTGAGCTCACGCGGCTTGCGGAAGGCACCGGTGAAGAACACGCGGAGCATGTGCACGCCGATGCCGGCGATGAACACGAGGGCGGCCCAGTGGTGGATCTGCCGGACCAGGAGTCCACCGCGCAGATCGAAGGAGATGTGCAGCGACGACTCGAGCGCCGCGGACATCTCGATACCCCGCATCGGAGCGTAGGCGCCGGTGTAGTGGGTCTCGACCATGGACGCCTGGAAGAAGAACGTCAGGAAGGTTCCGGAGAGGAACACCACGACGAAGCTCCAGAGCGCGATCTCGCCGAGCATGAACGACCAGTGGTCGGGGAAGATCTTGCGTCCGAGCTCCTTGACGAAGCCGGAGAGGCTGGTGCGCTCATCGATGTAGTTCGACGCGGCACCGACGAAGCGACCGCCGAGGGGCGCTTTGGTGTCCTTGTCCTCTTTGGACAGCGTTGCGGTGCTCAATGGCGCTCCCAGAAGCTCGGGCCGACGGGTTCCTTGAAGTCGCTGCGTGCGACCAGGTAGCCCTCGTCATCGACGGTGATGGGCAGCTGCGGCAGCGGACGAGCCGCCGGGCCGAAGATGACCTTTGCATGGTCCGTGACGTCGAACTGCGACTGGTGGCACGGGCACAGCAGGTGGTGGGTCTGCTGCTCGTACAGAGCCACAGGGCATCCGACGTGCGTGCAGACCTTGGAGTACGCGACGATGCCGTCGTAGGACCAGTCCTTGCGGTCCTCGGCCTCGATCAGCTGCTCGGGGCGCAGGCGCATCATCAGCACGATGGCCTTGGCCTTCTCTTCGAGGTAGCCGTCGCTGTGGCTGAGGGTGGCGAGTTCCTCCGGGATCACGTGGAACGCCGAACCCAGGGTGACGTCAGCCGCGCGGATCGGGGTGCCGTCGGGATCGCGCACCAGGCGCGCACCCTCTTCCCACATGGTGTGCTTGAGCAGCACGACCGGGTCGCCCGCGGTGGGGTCTTCCGGAGTGGAGTGCGGCGCCAGGCCACGGAACAGCGTCACGCCGGGGATGATCGAGGCGACGATCGCGGCGAAAAGCGAGTTGCGGATCATTGAGCGACGGCCGAAGCCCGACTCTTCATTCGCGTCGGAGAAGGCCTTGATGGCCGCTTCGCGCGTGGAGTCCTTGCCACGGGTGGGGTGGCGGTGCTCGATGAACTCCTTGTCGGACATGAGGGCCTTGGACCAGTGGATGGCACCGATGCCGAGGGCCAGCAGCGCGAGCGCGATGCCGAGACCGATGAAGAGGTTGTTCTGCCGGATGTCGATGAGCGCGCCGCTCTCGATCGGGAACAGCATGTAGGCGGCGACCGCCCAGATGCTGCCGGCGAGCGAGAGATAGAACAGCGTGTAGACAGTGCGGACAGCGGCTTTCTCGGCGCGCGGGTCCTTATCGGTCATCCGCTCGCGGTGCGGCGGAAGCCCGGGGTTCTGCACGGGATCGCTGACTGCGACACCCAGCCCCGGAGAGGGCTGGTAGGCCCTGTCAAGAGCCTGCGAGTCGTCGTCGTGTGCCATGGTGCTCCTCGTACGTTCCTCTTCGATGATTAAGCGTCAGTTGGACTTCGCCGTGATCCACACGGTGACGGCGACGAGCGCGCCGATACCGAAGATCCACACGAACAGGCCTTCGGAGACCGGACCGAGCGAGCCCAGCGAGAAGCCACCGATCTGCACGGACTGCTGCTGGAAGAGCAGCGCCGAGATGATGTCTCGCTTGTCCTCGTCGGACAGGTTCATGTCGCCGAAGACCGGCATGTTCTGGGGGCCGGTGACCATGGCGGCATACATGTGCAGCGCGCTGGTCTCGCTGAGTCCGGGGGCGTACTTGCCCTCGGTGAGCGCTCCACCCGCGGCGGCCACGTTGTGGCACATCGCGCAGTTGACGCGGAACAGCTCGGCACCGTTTGAGACATCGCCCTTGCCGTCGAGGATGTGGTCCGACGGGAACGTCGGGCCGGGAGCCTCGGACTGGACGAAGGACGAGATCGCGAGGATCTGGTCCTCGGTGAACTGCGGGGCCTTCTGCGGCGCCTGGGGGCCCTGCATCTGCAGAGGCATGCGGCCGGTCGACAGCTGGAACTCGGTCGCCAGCTCACCCACGCCGTAGAGGCTGGGGCCATTGGCGGTTCCCTGCAGGTCGAGACCGTGGCAGGTGGCGCAGTTGGCCGTGAACAGCTTCTTGCCGTCCTCGACGGTCAACTGCGAGGTCGCCGCCGACTGGGTGTCGGTCGCGGCGAACGCAGCGGTCGCGCCGGCGTACACGGCGCCGGTGATCATGAGGCCTGCGCCGATGAGCGCGGCCGCCGCCAAAGGGCTGCGACGACCGCTGGAACGGCGCTTCTTCTCTCGTGCCATCTCGGGGATCAGCTCCGCTCTTATTTCAGGAAGTAGATAACGAGGAACAGCACGATCCAGACGACGTCGACGAAGTGCCAGTAGTAGGACACCACGATCGAGGAGGTCGCCTCCTTGTGCCGGAAGTTCTTGACGGCGTATGCGCGTCCGATGACGAGCAGGAACGCGACCAGTCCGCCGGTGACGTGCAGGGCGTGGAAGCCCGTCGTCAGGTAGAACGCGGAAGCGTACGAGTCAGCGCTGATGGGCATGCCCTCAGCAACGAGCTGGGCATACTCCCAGACCTGGCCGGAGACGAAGATCGCGCCCAGGGCGAAGGTGAGGAAGAACCACTCGACCATTCCCCATCCGAACAGGCGACGGCGTCCTGCGCCGTTCTTCTGTCCCTTGCCGATCTTGTAGGGCTGCAGGTCCTCTGCCGCGAACACGCCCATCTGGCACGTGAACGAGGAGAGTACGAGGATCGCAGTGTTCACTGCGGCGAACGGGACGTTCAGCAGCTCGGTCCGGGCCGCCCACAGCTCCGGGGAGGTGCTGCGGAGGGTGAAGTAGATCGCGAAGAGTCCCGCGAAGAACATCACCTCACTGCCGAGCCACACAATGGTGCCGACAGCTACCGGGTTGGGCCGCTTAATCGTTCTCGCCGCCGGGGCATACGTCGCTGAGGTCGTCACCCCTCCATTATGGCCGATCCGCGGGCGTGATTCTTGCACCGGCGACCTTCGAGTTGCCGGTCGACGACTTAGGAGACCCTAAGAAAACACTGCGAATACCCGGTGAATCCGCGGGAAACAAGGGGTGGGGGTGGGGTGCACGTGTGTTCGGAAGCATCTGCATGTTTTCTCTGCGCCGATAGGATCGCACACATGGCTGATTCCCTGACCTGGTCCGACGTGCTCACCTCTCTTCTGGAGCGTCGCGATCTCAGCGTGTGGGAGTCGACGTGGGCCATGCGGCAGATCATGCAGGGCAACGTCACGGAGGCCCAGCTGGCAGGATTCCTCGTCGCTCTTCGTGCCAAGGGGGAGACGATCGACGAGATCGTCGGCTTCCGCGACGCGATCCTCGAGGCTGCGGTCCCTCTTCCCGTCTCTCCTGATGTGCTCGACATCGTCGGGACGGGCGGCGACCGCGTCGGCACGGTGAACGTCTCGACCACGGCGGCGATCATCATCGGCGCCACCGGCGTGCCCGTCGTCAAGCACGGCAACCGTGCGGCGAGTTCGGCTTCCGGTTCCTCAGACGTGCTCGGTGCTCTCGGCCTCGAACTGTCACTCGACCCCGCCGCCGTCGCATCCATCCTCGACCGCACCGGGATCACCTTCGCGTGGGCGGGCGCGTTCCACCCCGGCTTCAAGCACGCAGGATCCGTCCGCGCGGAGCTCGGGGTTCCCACCGTCTTCAACATGCTCGGGCCGCTGTGCAACCCCGCGCGCGCCGAAGCCAACGCCGTGGGTGTCGCGCAGATCGAGCGCGTACCGCTGATCACCGGCGTCTTCCGGACCCGCGGCGCGACCGCGCTGGTGTTCCGAGGCGACGATGGACTCGACGAGCTCACCACGACCGGCCACAGCCGCATCTGGGAGGTCACCCGCGGGGACATCCACGAGCACGACCTCGACCCCCGTGACCTCGACATCCCGATCGCCGACCTGGCCGACCTGATCGGCGGATCGCCGCAGCACAACGCGGAGGTGCTGCGACGGACGCTGGCGGGGGAGACCGGGGCGGTGCGCGACATCGTGCTGCTCAATGCGGCGGCGGGCATCGTCGCGTTCGAACTCTCCCAGGACGCCATGCAGGTGCAGCGCCCGATCCTCGAACGACTGCGCGAGGGGTACGACAAGGCATCGGCGGCGGTCGACGACGGCCGTGCCCTGGCCAAGCTCGACCAGTGGATCTCCGTCAGTCGCGAGCTGGCGGCCCCGAAGGAGTGACCGTGGATCCCGTCGACGCCCTGCTGGAGATCGCCTCTCTTCTGGAGCGCGAGCGGGCCTCACGGTACCGAGCGAAGGCTTTTCGTCAGGCTGCCGCGACCCTGCAGGATCTCCCGGACGACGTCCGGGCCGATCCCACCCGCCTGAGAGCGGCGAAGGGCATCGGAGAATCCACCTTCGCGGTGATCCGTCAGGCGCAGGCCGGGCAGGTGCCGGACTACCTCGTCGAGCTGCGTGGCGACGTCGAACCTGAGCGTGTCTCGCTGCTGCGCACGAAGCTGCGCGGCGACCTGCACGCTCACACCGACTGGTCCGACGGCACTACTCCCATCTCTGTCATGGCAGCGGCAGCTCGCGCGTTGGGCCATGAGTATCAGGCGATAACGGATCACTCGCCGCGTCTTCGGGTGGCCAGAGGGCTCTCGGCCGAGCGGCTTCGGGAGCAGATGCCCCTGGTGCGTGCGGAGTCCGGTGACGGTTTCACCCTGCTCGCCGGCATCGAGGTCGACATCCTCGAGGACGGCGCTCTCGACCAGGAGGACTCCCTGCTCCGCGAACTGGACATCGTCGTGGCATCGGTGCATTCGAAGTTGCGGATGGACTCGCGTCCGATGACCGCACGCATGATCGCCGCGGTGTCGCACCCCAGGGTGAACGTGCTCGGGCACTGCACCGGGCGCCTGGTGCAGGGGGAACGAGGGACCCGCCCGGAGTCGGCGTTCGACGCGGCTGCGGTTTTCGCCGCCTGCGCGGACAACGGGGTGGCGGTCGAGATCAACTCGCGCCCCGAGCGTCAGGATCCGCCGGATGAACTGATCGCTATCGCGCTCGAAGCCGGATGCCTGTTCTCCATCGACTCGGATGCGCATGCTCCCGGTCAGCTCTCGTTGCTGGATCACGGCGCGGAGCGAGCCGAGCGCGCGGGGATTCCCGCCTCCCGGATCGTGACGACCTGGGGACTCTCCCGGCTTCTCGCCTGGGCGGAATAGGTGCAGCTGCGGTTGAACGGGGGTCAGCCGGACGCGAGGGCGGCCTTCGACACCGCTGCCACCGCGCGCGTCATCGAGCCGCCGAGGTTCCACTTCTCGGCGAGAGCCGTCGCCGCATCGACCTCCGCGGGATCGAGCACCCGCAACGGGATATCGGGCGTCGTGATGGGAAGCGACGTGGCGACCGCGACCACGGTGGGGGCCACATCGAGGTAGGCGGATGCGGCCAGCACCTTCGCCCGCACCCCGGCGCTCATGCCCTCTCCGGCCTCGGCGGCCGCGCGGATGCCCTCGAGATCGGCGTGGGTCTGCAGCAGCGTCGCGGCGGTCTTCTCACCGACCCCGGCCACACCGGGAAGACCGTCTGAGGCGTCGCCGCGCATGGTGGCGAAGTCGGCATACTGCGAGGGGAGCACCCCGTACTTCGCGACCACGGTCGCATCGGTCACGACCTCGAGATTGCTCATGCCGCGCGCGGTGTAGATGACCCGCACATCGCGGGAGTCGTCGACGAGCTGGAACAGATCGCGGTCTCCGGTGACGATGTCGACCGGCATCGTCGCTCCGGTCGCGAGCGTGCCGATGACGTCGTCGGCCTCGTGCTCCGCCACCCCGATGATCGGGATCCCGATCGCGGCGAGCGTCTCCCGGATGAGGGGGATCTGCGCTTCGAGGGGGTCGGGGACCTCTTCGATGTCAGGTCCGACCTCGACGACCTCGACGACACGGTGCGTCTTGTAGCTGGGGATCAGATCGACGCGCCATTGCGGGCGCCAGTCGTCATCCCAGCAGGCGATGACATGGGTGGGCTCGTAGAGCGTGACGAGCTTCGCGATGATGTCGAGCAGACCGCGCGCCGCGTTGATCGGAGCGCCGTCGGGCGCCGTCACCTTGTCGGGGACGCCGTAGAAGGCGCGGAAGTAGAGGCTGGCGGTGTCGAGCAGCATGAGGCGATCGGTCACCAGCACAGTCTGGCACGGGCGTGCGACACGGGCCGGTGGTCGCGGGCCGGAGAGTGAGACGATCCGCGCGGTTGCGACACTCACGGGTATGACAGCTTCTCTTCGCACGTTCTCGTCCCTCGTCCTGGGCGGGGTGGTGCTCGCTGCGGCACTGAGCGGATGCGCCATGTCGGCGGGGACCTCTCCTGTCCCGGAATCGACGTCCGCTCCGGACACCTCCGACACGACGTACGCACCGCAGGCGGCATGGCTGGATGCGACGTCGTTCGTCGTGAAGACGTGGGGCGATGCGTGCGCTCCGCAGATCGGGGACATCGTCGCGGGGGACCAATCGCTCGAGCTCGTTCTCGTCGACGGCACGGATGAGGTGTGCGCGGCAGTGCAGACCGCTCACGGGATGTACGTCGGGCTGCCGGCGGCGTTCGATTCCTCGCGACCTGTCGAGCTGACAGTGACGGATCCTGGGGGAGAGACCACGGAACTGACGCTTCCCGGACTTGTCTCAGGGGAGATCATCCCGGCCGATCGGATGCCCGAGCAGACACCCGCAGCGGCATGGATCGACGCGCATGAACTCGCGGTCCTCACCTGGGGATCGTCGACCTGCATGCCTGCCTCCGGGGCCGTCGAGGCCGTCAGCGAGAACGAGGCGATCGTTCGGCTCGAGGAGAGTGCGAACGAGGTCTGCACGATGGATCTGGTTCCGCAGATCACGTTCGTGACAGCGGAGGGCATCGACCAGGACGCGAAACTGACGCTCGCCGGGTACGTCGATGCGGACGGCGCCCCGGTCGTCGTGACCGTCGCGCGCTAGCCCTTCTTCGATGTCGCTCAGCAGCCTGGGGCCGATGGGCGCTGTTCGCAGGTGAAGGCCACGAGTGCGGTGTGAGCCTCGAAGATGCGTATTTCCCGTGCGGGGCCCGGGATCGTGAGTCGACCGGCGACCGGGAACCAGCCGCCGCCGAGGTCGACCTCCGCGGCGTAGCGGACGGTGACATGCGCCTGGTAGGTGCCGCGCTCGCGATAGACGTGGCTCGTCGCGGTCGGGGTGAACGGCGCCTGACCGAGCGCCGACCAGGTCTGTCCGCCGGTGCTCGATGTCGCAGAGGTGCCGTCGCCGTGCACGAACTCATAGTCGACGGGTGTGAACCGCACCGAGAGAGGGGCGCCGAAAAGGGTGCCCGAGCGCGTGTGCGCGGACGCCGCCGCGACGAAGTTCGTCGGCATCCCGGCCACACCGACATTGTCGGGCTCGCCGACGTTCGCGACCGGATCGGGAGCGAACTGTGCGAGATCGTCGATCGTGATCGCCGGGGCGGCGGGCTCATCCGTCGCCGGTGGCGGGGGTGACGTCGGTTCCTCGTCGACCGCGGCACGAAAGCAGCTGCGGGAGCTGTTCCAGTCGTCGAGACACGAATCGAAGTCGAACTCGTGCACCGGGAAAGCCGGAGAGGTCGGGGTGGACGGGGACCCTCCGCCCGGGGCGTTGTTGTGTGGGCTGCCGGAAGAGGGCTGGGTCTGGGTTCCGGAGATTACAACCGTGTGCTCGCTGGTCGATGCCCAGGCCCCATCGAATCCTGCTTGAGGAGGTGGTACGTCGGTTGTTCCTATTCGGATGGTGCTGATTGCGAGAACGAAGTACACGGCGGCGGAGATTGGCATTACCCGCACTGAAGGCTCTCTGTCGGTGTCGTAGACGAGATCGCAAACTCAGTGTCGGTCTTGGCTGGTGCGAACGACACCTCAAGCGCCTGACGCGGCGGACGGTCGGGTGGGACAGCGGAGGTGCCGTCGACGTTGAACAGCTCCACCTCTGCGATATCAAGGCACACGTACGCTGTAACTACCGCCTCGGAATAGGTGACCGGTGTGAAGGTGTCGAAGGTCGACGTGCCGCGTCGAGTGATCCCTGCCGCATGAAACTTGCTGTAATTTTCGCGGGCTGCGGATAGGGCGTCTGCCAGTAGCCACTCGAAAACCAGTGCAAAAGAGCTTGGATCCGCGAGATCGGTGGCGTTCGTCGCGGCCGTGTATTGCCGGAACGTCGCCTCCGCGGCGGCGAAGGCTTCTTCTTCCGAGGCGAAGGCTGCGGTCGGCGTCGGCGTCGGAGCCGGAGTCGGCGCGCAGCCCGCGAGTGTCACGGCAACGGCGACCGTCGTGAGAGCGCCGAGGCGACGGGACATGGCGAGCGGAGGAGTCGGCGAGATCACCCCGTCACGGTAGCCCGGAGCGCGTCGGGCCCGGGGGAGTTATCCACAGGTCGGTGCCCGTCGGAATCCGACTCCTGCAGTATCCGAACTTCTGATAGCCTTAACCGTCACTCGTGGCGTGCATGCGCGTGCCCTCGTGACGAGAAAACCAAAATCCAACTGCTGTGAAGCATGCAGTCGGCCGTGCGCGGTCGTTGCCTCCCAGCCCGAGTCTCCATTCAACAAGGACAACCCACTACATGACTACCGCAACGACCGCCCCGGCCACCAAGCAGGTCGCCATCAACGACATCGGATCTGCTGAGGACTTCCTGGCCGCGGTCGAGAAGACCCTGAAGTTCTTCAACGACGGCGACATCATCGAAGGCACGATCGTCAAGATCGACCGCGATGAGGTCCTCCTCGATGTCGGCTACAAGACCGAGGGTGTCATCCCCTCGCGCGAGCTCTCGATCAAGCACGACGTCGACCCCAACGAGGTCGTCGCTGTCGGCGATCTGGTCGAGGCCCTCGTTCTCCAGAAGGAGGACAAGGAAGGCCGTCTGATCCTCTCCAAGAAGCGCGCACAGTACGAGCGTGCCTGGGGAGACGTCGAGAAGATCAAGGAGAACGACGGCGTCGTCACCGGTACGGTCATCGAGGTCGTCAAGGGTGGACTCATCGTCGACATCGGCCTCCGTGGCTTCCTGCCGGCTTCGCTCATCGAGCTGCGCCGCGTCCGCGACCTCACGCCGTACCTCGGCCAGGAGATCGAGGCCAAGATCCTCGAGCTCGACAAGAACCGCAACAACGTCGTCCTGAGCCGCCGTGCGCTGCTCGAGCAGACGCAGTCGGAGTCGCGCACCACGTTCCTGAACAACCTGCACAAGGGTCAGGTCCGCAAGGGTGTCGTCTCGTCGATCGTCAACTTCGGTGCGTTCGTCGACCTGGGCGGCGTGGACGGCCTCGTGCACGTCTCCGAGCTGTCCTGGAAGCACATCGAGCACGCCTCCGAGGTCGTCGAGGTGGGCCAGGAGGTCACCGTCGAGATCCTCGAGGTCGACCTCGACCGCGAGCGCGTCTCCCTGTCGCTGAAGGCGACGCAGGAGGACCCGTGGCAGGTCTTCGCCCGTACCCACGCGATCGGACAGGTCACGCCGGGTAAGGTCACCAAGCTCGTCCCGTTCGGTGCGTTCGTCCGCGTCGCAGACGGCATCGAGGGCCTCGTCCACATCTCCGAGCTCTCCAGCAAGCACGTCGAGCTGGCTGAGCAGGTCGTGTCGGTCGGCGAAGAGGTCTTCGTCAAGGTCATCGACATCGACCTCGAGCGTCGTCGCATCTCGCTGTCGCTGAAGCAGGCCAACGAGTCGGTCGACCCCAACGGCACCGAGTTCGACCCGGCCCTGTACGGCATGCTCGCCGAGTACGACGAGAACGGCGAGTACAAGTACCCGGAGGGCTTCGACGCCGAGACCGGTGCGTGGAAGGAAGGCTTCGACGCCCAGCGCGAGGCATGGGAGCAGGAGTACGCTGCAGCCCAGGCTCGCTGGGAGGCGCACAAGGCTCAGGTCGTCAAGGCGGCCGAGGCCGAGGCTGCGGCCGGAGACGACTTCGGCGGTCAGACCTTCACCAGCGAGGCTGCCGGCGCCGGCACCCTCGCGGACGACGAGGCTCTCGCCGCTCTGCGCGAGAAGCTCTCGGGCGGCAACGCTTAAGCAGCATTCGGGAACGGGTCGTCACCTCGCCTTCGGGCGGGTGTGGCGGCCCGTTTCGCATATCCACACCACGGAATCCCGCGCGTGACGCAACATTACGACGGCATTCGTGACAACCGATCCGCTCGGCCAGCATGGGCGTATGACCACCCTGCTGCCCGCACCGCGCACCGCCGCCGCTCCGACGGCGGTGGGTACGGCACAGGCCGTTCGGCTCGAAGGCATCGAACGATCGTTTCCTCTGCCGCACGGCCACCGCGACGTGCTGCGGGGCGTCGACGTCGACATAGCCGCCGGTGAGATCGTCGCCGTCGTCGGGCCCTCCGGCTGCGGCAAGTCGACCCTGCTGCGCCTCGTCGGAGGTCTGGACGCGCCGACACGAGGCGGCATCCGACTCGACGACACGCCCGTCGCCGACGTGGATGAGCGCACGGCCGTGGCGTTCCAGGAGCCGAGGCTGCTCCCGTGGCGCACGATCGCACAGAACGTCGAACTCGGCCTCCCGCGGGGCACCGCACGCCGCCTCGGCCGCGAACGCGTCCGTGAGCTGCTGCAGCTGGTCGGCCTCGATCATGCGACGGATCAGCATCCGCGCGAGGTGTCCGGCGGCATGGCCCAGCGCGCATCCCTGGCCAGGGCTCTCGCCCGGAACCCCGGCGTGCTCCTGCTCGACGAGCCTTTCGGAGCGCTCGACGCGCTGACGCGCCTGCGCATGCACGATCTGCTGCTGAAGATCCACTCCGCGGAGCCCACCACGATCCTCCTCGTCACGCACGATGTGGAAGAAGCCCTCTATCTCGCCGACCGTGTCCTCCTGCTGCGCACGCTGGGCGCGGCCGACGGCGACGAGTCCTCCATCGCCCGCACGATCACCGTTCCGGGCATCCGCCCCAGAGACCGCGCCGATCGCGGTCTCGCCGACCTGCGCGCCGACCTTCTCGAAGGCCTCGGCGTCGACACCCACCACCGCACCGCCGAGGAGACCCGATGAGCATCACCACCCGCCGAATCATCCCCGCGATCGCGATCGCCGGGACGATGATGCTCGTCGCGACCGGCTGCGTCGCGGGAGAGAACGCCGCGGCCACCGACACGAAGCCCACCTCCGGGACCACCGAGTGGTCGTCCGACACGTTGTCGATCGACTTCGCGACATACAACCCGCTGAGCCTCGTGATCCGTGACCAGGGCATCCTCGAAGATATCCTCGGCGATGACGTCGCCGTCGAGTGGGTGCAGTCCGCCGGCTCCAACAAGGCCAACGAACTGCTGCGCTCCGGCTCGGTCGACGTCGGCTCGACCGCGGGATCCGCGGCGCTCCTTGCCCGTGCCAACGGCTCGCCCATCCAGGTCATCGACATCTTCTCGCAGCCGGAGTGGGCGGCCATCGTCGTCGGACCGGACAGCGATATCACGTCGATCGAAGATCTGAAGGGCGCCTCCGTGGCTGCCACCAAGGGCACCGATCCCTACTTCTTCCTGCTGCAGGCGCTCGAAGAGGGCGGCCTGTCGCTCTCGGACGTCGAGGTGCAGAACCTGCAGCACGCCGACGGCCGGGCGGCTCTCGACGGCGGTTCGGTCGACGCGTGGTCGGGTCTCGACCCGATCATGGCCGCGGCCGAGGCAGAGTCGGGTGACAAGCTCATCTACCGCAACGTCGACTTCAACACGTACGGCTTCCTCAACGCCACCGAGGACTTCATCACGAACCACCCCGACCTCGCGCAGGCGGTCGTCGACGCCTACGAGCAGGCACGCGAGTGGGCGCTGGAGAACCCCGACAAGACTGCGGCGCTCCTGGCCGAGGTCGCCGGCATCGACCTCGGCGTCGCCACCACCGTGATCGAGGAGCGCTCGAACCTCGACGTGAGCGGCGTCCCCGGCGACGACCAGATCGCCGTGCTCGAGAAGATCGCCCCCGTGCTCGTGGAGTCCGGCGACGTGCAGGGCGGCAAGGACTCCGTCGACAAGGCGCTCTCCTCGATCGTGAACGCGACCTTCGCCGAAAAGGCGGTCGACGGCGAGTGAGTGAACTCGACCAGCGCGTGATCGTGCCCGCCGACTCGCGGGACGCGCTCGACTTCGCGAAAGGCGACCTCAGGCGGCCCGATGCCGCTGCCCGGCGCACCTGGGACCGTCCGGTCGTTCGCATCGTCGCCGGCCTCCTCCTCCCGGCGATCATCCTGATCGTCTGGCAGGTCGTCACGACGAACGGGCTCATCCCGCCCTACCGCCTGCCCACGCCCGCCTCGGTCTTCCAGGCCGGTGTCGAGCTCGCGGAGAGCGGCCAGCTCTGGACCCACATCGCCATCTCCGTGCAGCGCGTGCTGCTCGGATTCGCGATCGGCTCCCTGATCGGTCTCGCCGCGGCGGGAGTGGTGGGGCTGTCCCGGCTCGGCGACGTGCTGCTGAGCCCGACGCTCGCCGCCATCCGCGCCGTGCCGTCGCTGGCCTGGGTGCCGCTGCTGATCCTCTGGATGCAGATCGGGGAGGAGTCCAAGGTCACGCTCATCGCGATCGGGGCGTTCTTCCCCGTCTACACCACGGTCGCCTCCGCACTCCGGCATGTCGACCCGCAGCTCGTCGAGGCCGGACGCTCGTTCAGCCTGCGCGGATGGTCGTTGTTCCGCATCGTGCAGCTGCCCGCGGTCGTGCCGTCCGTCGTCTCCGGCCTCCGTCTCGCGCTGGCCCAGGCGTGGTTGTTCCTGGTCGCCGCTGAGCTCATCGCTTCGTCCATGGGGCTCGGCTTCCTGCTCACGGATTCTCAGAACAGCGGTCGAGTGGACCGCATCCTTCTCTCGATCGTGCTGTTGGCTCTGCTCGGCACCATCACCAACGGCGTTCTCGTGCTGGTGGAGAAGTACCTGCTCCGTCGGTGGGTGTGAGCATGACCGAGGTTCGATTGCAGGAGGCTCGCGTCTACGAGCCGTCGGACCACTTCCCACACGCGAACGTGACGGCGGAGGCGTACGCCCGCGCCGCGGCGGACCCCATCGCCTTCTGGGAGGATGCGGCTCGACGGCTCGACTGGGCGGAGCCCTGGCACACACCCCATGAGTGGGAGCCGCCGAGCGGAGATGCGATGCCTGCGGCGCGCTGGTTCACCGGAGGCACGCTCAACGTGGCCGTCAACTGCGTCGACCGGCACGTGGAGTCCGGCCGAGGCGACAAGATCGCCCTGCACTTCGAGGGGGAGCCGGGCGACCGTGTCGCGGTGACGTACTCCGACCTGCGGCAGCGCGTGTGCCGCGCCGCCAACGCCCTCGTGGCGCTCGGCGTCGAGGCGGGCGACCGTGTCGTGATCTACCTTCCCGTGCTCGTCGAGACGATCGTGATCACGCTGGCCTGCGCGCGGATCGGCGCCGTGCACTCGCTGGTCTTCGGGGGCTTCTCCGCCGAAGCCGTGCGCTTCCGCCTCGAAGACACCGGTGCGAAGCTGCTGGTCACGAGCGACGGGCAGTACCGACGCGGCGCTGCCACCGAGATCAAGTCCACGGCCGATGTCGCCGCGTCCGGTCTTCCCTCACTCGAGCACGTGCTGGTGCTCCGGCGCACCGGACAGGACGTGCCGTGGACAGAAGGGCGCGATGTCTGGTGGCATGACATCGTCGACACCGCTTCGGCTGTGCACGACGCGCAGCCGTTCGAGGCCGAGCATCCGCTCTTCATCATCTACACCTCCGGCACCACCGGGAAGCCGAAGGGCCTCGTTCACACGTCGGGCGGCTATCTCACGCTGGCGAGCTGGGCGCACTGGGCGCACTTCGATGCGAAGCCCGACGACGTGCACTGGTGCACCGCAGACCTCGCCTGGGTCACCGCGCACACCTACGAGATCTACGGACCGCTCTCGAACGGTCTCACCCAGGTCATCTACGAGGGGACCCCGGATTCTCCGCACCGGGAGCGCCATCTCGAGATCATCGAGCGATACGGGGTGACTGTGTACTACACGGCCCCCACCCTCATCCGCACCTTCATGACCTGGTTCGGCACGCAGCTCCCCACCAGGCACGATCTCTCGACCCTTCGCCTGCTCGGCACGGTCGGCGAGGCGATCAACCCCGAAGCCTGGGTGTGGTTCCGCCGCAACTTCGGCCGTGACGAGCTTCCGGTGATCGATACGTGGTGGCAGTCCGAGACGGGCGCCGCGATGATCGCGCCGCTGCCCGGGGTCACACGACTCAAGCCGGGCTCGGCGTCGGTGCCCCTGCCGGGGATCGACGTCGCGGTGGTCGACGAGGACGGACGCGAGGTCGAACCCGGCCGCTCCGGAACGCTCGTGGTCCGCCGCCCGTGGCCCGGGATGGCTCGCACGGTGTGGGGTGACCCGAAGCGCTACCGCGACGCCTACTGGTCGGCGTATGCCGGTCACGGCGAGTTCGGTGGCTTCTACGTCGCCGGAGACGGTGCGACGCGAGACGCCGACGGGTACATCTGGATCCTCGGCCGACTCGACGACGTCGTCAACGTCTCCGGACACCGGCTCTCCACCATCGAGATCGAATCGGCTCTCGTCGCGCATGCCACCGTCGGTGAAGCCGGCTCCGCCGGCGTGTCCGACCCGATCACCGGGCAGGCCGTCGTCGCGTTCGTGACACCGTCGGGCCGCGCAGAAGTGACGCCGGCCGACCTGCGTGCGCAGGTCGCGCAGTCGATCGGCCCTGTCGCCAAGCCAAAGCACATCGTGGTGGTACCGGACCTCCCCAAGACACGCTCGGGCAAGATCATGCGGCGACTCCTGGCGCAGCTGTGGGAGGCCGAGCAGGACCGCCGAGCAGGTCGCGATGCCCAGCCGCTCGGAGACACGACCTCGCTGCAGAATCCCTGGGCCGTCGACGATATCGCCGACGTGCTCGGTAGCGCTGAACTCTCGACACCGCTGAACTCTCGACACCGCTGAACTGAGGACATCATGACGGAAGAACATCGCTTCGGGTTCCGCACTCGGGCCCTGCACGCCGGCGGAACCCCTGACGCCTCGACCGGCGCGCGGGCCGTGCCGATCTATCAGACGACATCGTTCGTGTTCGACGACGCGGCGGATGCCGGCAACCTCTTCGCGCTGCAGAAGTACGGCAACATCTACTCCCGGATAGGCAACCCCACGGTCGCGGCCCTCGAGGAGCGTCTGGCGTCACTCGAAGGCGGGATCGGCGCCGTCGCCACCGCATCCGGGATGAGCGCGGAGTTCATCACGTTCGCAGCCCTCGTCGGCGTGGGTGACCACGTCGTCGCCGCTGCGCAGTTGTACGGCGGCACCGTGACTCAGCTGGACGTGACGCTGCGCCGCTTCGGTGTGGAGACCACATTCGTCGCCTCGACCGATCCTGCCGACTTCGCCGCCGCTATCCGTCCTGAGACAAAGGTCGTCTACGTCGAGATGATCGGCAACCCCTCGGGAGAGATCGCCGACGTCGAAGGACTGGCGGCCGTCGCCCATGCGGCCGGTGTGCCGCTCGTGGTCGATGCGACGCTGGCGACCCCGTACCTCGCGCGTCCCCTCGAGCACGGCGCCGACATCGTCATCCACTCCGTGACGAAGTTCCTCGGCGGACACGGCACCACGCTCGGCGGCGTCGTCATCGAGAAGGGCACGTTCGACTGGGGCAACGGCAAGTTCCCGCAGATGACCGAACCCGTCGACTCGTACGGCGGCATCAAGTGGTGGGACAACTTCGGGGAGTACGGCTTCCTCACCAAGCTCCGATCCGAACAGCTGCGCGACATCGGCCCCGCGCTCAGTCCGCAGTCGGCGTTCAATCTGCTCCAGGGCATCGAGACCCTTCCGCAGCGCATCGACGCGCACCTCGCGAACGCCCGAGTCGTCGCCGACTGGCTCGCCTCCGACCCGCGGGTCGCCTACGTGACCTGGGCAGGGCTCGAAGGACACCCGCATCATGAGCGTGCGGCCAAGTACCTGCCCCTCGGGCCCGGTTCGGTGTTCGCCTTCGGGGTCGCGGCCGAAGACGGGAGGGCGGCGGGGGAGACGCTGATCGAGAACCTCCAGCTGGCCTCCCACCTCGCGAACATCGGAGATGCCCGCACCCTGGTCATCCACCCGGCGTCGACGACACATCGCCAACTCACCGAGGAGCAGCTCGTCGCCGCAGGCGTGCGTGCAGATCTGATCCGCATATCGGTCGGACTGGAAGACGCCGACGACATCATCTGGGACCTCGACCAGGCTCTCACCACGGCGACAGGAACGAACCGATGAACGCGACGACATCGGGCGATGCGTGCGCGCTCCCCACCGTGACGGATGCTGCGGCCTGCGCGCTGCCCGGCGCGACGGCGACCATCCCCGGGCGCACCTGGATCAGGCCGAGCCAGCAAGAGCGCTTCGGTCTGCTGCGACGCGCGACATCCATCGCGATCGTCGGCGCCTCGAACAATCCTGCGCGTGCGTCGTACTTCGTGGCGACATACCTGCTCTCCAGCACGGCCTATGACGTCTACCTCGTGAACCCCCGAGAGACCCGGATCCTGGGGCAGCCCGTGTACGCGACGCTGAGCGACCTCCCCGTGGTACCCGACATCGTGGACGTGTTCCGTCGGCATGATGACCTTCCCGGCATCGCTCAGGAGGCGATCGAGGTGGGTGCCCAGACGCTGTGGCTGCAGCTGGGGTCCTGGAACGAGGACGCGGCGGCCATCGCGGAACGTGCAGGTCTCTCGGTGGTCATGGACCGGTGCATCAAGATCGAGCACGCGCGGTTCCACGGCGGCCTGCATCTGGCGGGCTTCGACACGGGCGTGATCAGCTCGCGCCGTCAGCTGCTCGCGAGGTGAGGAGCGGCCGCAGCGAACCTTAGACTGGCGGCATGCCCCTCATCGCGCTCACCGGCGGCATCGCCTCCGGGAAGTCGACCATCGCCCGGCGTCTGGCGGAGCACGGCGCCATCGTCGTCGATGCCGATCAGATCGTGCGTGACGTGCAGTCGCCCGGGTCGCCTGTGCTCGTGCGGATCGCCGAGACCTTCGGTGCCGATGTCATCGCGCCCGACGGCTCTCTCGACAGGGCGGCGCTCGGCGCGAAGGTCTTCGGCGACGCCGACCTCCTCGCGCAGCTGAACGCGATCGTGCATCCGGCGGTGCGCGAAGAGTCGCAGCGCCGCTTCGACGCGGCCTTCGCCGACGATGCCGACGCGGTCGTCGTCTACGACGTGCCCCTTCTTGTCGAAGCACGGGTGGACGACCCCTGGGACCTCATCGTGGTCGCGCACGCCCCGGCCGCTGTGCGTCGGCAGCGACTCGTCGAGCTGCGCGGGATGGACGAGCGCGCGGCGCAGGACCGGATAGACGCCCAGGTCTCCGACGAAAGACGTCTCGCGATCGCCGATGTGGTGATCGACACGTCCGACTCTCTCGAGCGCACACGCGCGCAGACGGATTCCCTCTGGGAGCGGATCAGCGCACGGTGACCTTCTCCGGTCACGCCCCGGGCTCCCGCGAGTATCGGCGTCTCATCGTCGGTCTGTTCTTCGCGGGGATCGCGACGTTCGCACAGCTCTACTCGGCCCAGGCCGTGCTGCCGCAGATCTCCTCCGATCTCGCGGTCGCCCCGGCGACGGCAGCCCTGAGCGTGTCTGCCGCGACGCTCGGCCTCGCGCTCGCGGTCATCCCCTGGTCGGTGGTCGCTGATCGCATCGGTCGTGTGCCCGCCATGGCCACGGGCGTGCTCACAGCCACGGTGTTCGGTCTCACCGCCCCGCTGAGCGGCGAGATCGGGATGCTTCTCGTCCTGCGTTTCGCGGAAGGGGTGGCGCTGGGAGCGGTGCCGGCTGTGGCGCTCGCCTATCTCAGCGAGGAGGTGGAGGCCCGCCACGCCGCCGCTGCGGCGGGAAGCTACATCGCCGGGACCACGGTCGGTGGTCTGCTCGGCCGCATCGCGTCGGGGATCGTCGGGGAGGTCGGCGGATGGCGCGCCGGCATCCTGTCGGTCGCCGTGATGTGCGCGGTCGCCGCCGCGCTGTTCCTCTGGCTCACTCCGCGCGCCAGGGGGTTCGTCCCCGGTCGTCTGCGCGCCGATCGCGGGCCCGGCATCCTGGAGAAGCTGCGTGCGCCGTTGCGCTCGCCCTTGCAGTGGGCGCTGTACGCGCAGGGATTCCTGCTGATGGGCGCTTTCGTGGCGGTCTACAACTACCTCGGCTTCCATCTGTCGGCCGAACCGTTCGTGCTGCCCGCCTGGGTGGTCACGCTGCTCTTCCTCGCCTACCTGGCCGGCACGGTCTCGTCTCCCTGGGCCGGGGCGCTCGCCTCGCGGGTCGGGCGCTTCCCCGTGCTGCTCGCCTCGATCGCTGTGATGGCCGCGGGCGCCGGCCTGCTGCTCGTGCCGGTGGCGACGATCGTGCTGGGCGGTCTCGTGCTCTTCACGGCCGGGTTCTTCGGAGCCCATGCCGTCGCCTCCGGATGGACGCCGGTCGCGGCAGGCCCCGCCAGTCGGGCCCAGGCGTCGTCGCTGTACTACTTCGCCTACTACGCCGGGTCGAGCCTGTTCGGGTGGATGCTCGGCCTCGTGTTCGGCGCCGCGAACTGGGGCTGGTTCGTCGCCGTCATCGTCGCGATGTGCGGCGTGGCTGCTCTCGCGGCCGTCTCGGCTCTGCGCGGCGCACCCACAGGGCAGTCGTCTTCCTGAAAGAAACTCCTCATGCTGTCGCGGCGGGCGACGCCGTGCGCATGGATGAGACCGGGGTGGATCCCTCTTGACGGCCTCGATGTCGGAGGGGCGGCATACGCTGGAGGTATGCAACCCACGCGCAGTGTCCGTCCTTTCGAGGTCATCAGCGAGTATGAGCCCGCGGGCGATCAGCCGAAGGCCATCGCCGACCTGGCGGCGCGCATCAACGCGGGAGAGACCGACGTCGTGCTGCTCGGCGCGACCGGTACCGGAAAGTCCGCGACGACGGCGTGGTTGGTCGAGCAGGTGCAGCGCCCGACGCTCGTTCTCGCACACAACAAGACGCTCGCCGCACAGCTCGCGAACGAGTTCCGCGAGCTCATGCCGAACAACGCCGTCGAGTACTTCGTGTCGTACTACGACTACTACCAGCCCGAGGCCTACGTGCCCCAGACCGACACCTTCATCGAGAAGGACTCCTCGATCAACTCCGAGGTCGAGCGACTGCGCCACTCCACGACGAACTCGCTGCTGAGCCGCCGCGACGTCATCGTCGTCTCGACCGTGTCCTGCATCTACGGACTCGGGGCTCCCGAAGAGTACCTGCGCGCCATGGTCGCCCTTCAGGTGGGGGAGCGCTACGACCGTGACGCCCTCATCCGCCAGTTCATCGCGATGCAGTACAACCGCAATGACGTCGACTTCTCGCGAGGCAACTTCCGGGTGCGCGGCGACACCATCGAGATCATCCCCGTCTACGAAGAGCATGCGATCCGCATCGAGCTGTTCGGCGACGAGATCGAGGCTCTGTATTCGCTCCACCCGCTCACAGGAGAGGTCATCGAGAAGCTCGACGCCGTGCCGATCTTCCCCGCCTCGCACTACGTGGCCGGCACCGATGTCATCCAGCGTTCGATCGGCACCATCGAGACCGAGCTGGAAGAGCGCCTGGCCGAGTTCGAGCGGCAGGGCAAGCTCCTCGAGGCGCAGCGTCTGCGCATGCGCACCACTTTCGACCTCGAGATGCTGCAGCAGTTGGGCTTCTGCTCCGGCATCGAGAACTACTCGCGCCATATGGATGGACGCGCGCCCGGCGAGCCGCCGCACACCCTGCTCGACTTCTTCCCCGACGACTTCCTGCTGGTGATCGACGAGTCGCACGTGACCGTCCCGCAGATCGGTGCGATGTACGAGGGCGATGCATCGCGCAAGCGCACACTCGTCGATCACGGGTTCCGGCTGCCGAGCGCCATGGACAACCGCCCGCTGCGCTGGGACGAATTCAAGAACCGCATCGGTCAGACCGTCTACCTGTCCGCCACTCCCGGCAAGTACGAGATGGGCATCGCCGATGGCATCGTCGAGCAGATCATCCGCCCGACCGGTCTCGTCGACCCGGAGATCGTGGTGAAGCCGTCGAAGGGGCAGATCGACGACCTGCTCGAGGAGATCAGGGTACGGGTCGAGCGCGACGAGCGCGTCCTCGTCACGACTCTCACCAAGAAGATGGCTGAGGAGCTCACCGACTTCCTCGGTGAGCACGGGGTGCGGGTGCGCTATCTGCACTCCGACGTCGACACCCTGCGTCGCGTCGAGCTGCTCAGCGAGCTGCGCGCCGGCGTGTACGACGTCCTCGTGGGCATCAACCTCCTGCGTGAGGGACTCGACCTTCCCGAGGTCTCCCTCGTCGCGATCCTCGACGCCGACAAGGAGGGGTTCCTGCGTTCGGGGACCTCGCTGATCCAGACCATCGGTCGTGCGGCCCGAAACGTGTCCGGCGAGGTGCACATGTACGCCGACAAGATGACCGACTCGATGACGAAGGCGATCGAGGAGACCGACCGGCGTCGCGAGAAGCAGGTCGCGTACAACAAAGAGCACGGCATCGATCCGCAGCCGCTCCGCAAGCGCATCGCCGACATCACCGAGGTGCTGGCGCGTGAGGGCGCCGACACGGCAGAGATGTTGTCCGGTCGCGGTCGCGCCACCGGCAAGGGCAAGTCGCCCACGCCGAACCTGCGCCGCACGGGTATCGCGGCCGAGGGGGCGCAGCAGCTCGAAGCCACGATCCAGGATCTGTCCGATCAGATGCTCGCGGCAGCGGCCGAGTTGAAGTTCGAGCTCGCCGGGCGCCTGCGTGACGAAGTGCAGGACCTCAAGAAAGAGCTCCGTGCCATGGAGCGCGCCGGGCACGCGTAGGAGGCGGGCTGATGGATGCTGCGGGGAACGAACTCGCCGATCGGGTGCGTGCGTTGCTGGGCGTGGACACCGAGATCGAAGAGCGTCGGATGTTCGGTACCAGGGCGTTCCTCGACGACGGCCGCATCCTCGTCGGCGCGCGTCCGGGTGGCGTCCTTCTGGTGCGCGTCGATGACGAGAACGGTGCCGCGCTGCTCACGGAGCCCGGAGCAGCGCGGGCCGTCATGGGTGCGCGCACGATGAGCTCCGGCTGGCTCGACGTGGCGGCCGGGGCCATCGAGGACGACACCGCGCTCATGTTCTGGCTCGACGTCGCTCGGGAGTCGACGGGTTCGGCGAACGAGGCTCCAGAGGAGAACTGACGCGACGGGCGGGACCGTCGCCAAGGTCGAGGCCGCTACGGGCAGTGCACCAGGGTCTTCGGCCCGGTGCGGTCGATCTCGTGCTCCGTCATCGGTGCGCCGCAGAGAGGGCAGGCGCGCTCGGCGCGCTCTGCGGCGCTCGGGGGCGGAGTCTTCTCGTAGGGGCCGACGGATGCGGGTCCCGCGAACCGGATGAGGTTCGTGTTCACCCAGGAATACAGCCCTCCGGCGTCGCGGATGCGAGTACGGAGGGGCGGGCGATCGGAATCCTGTGCCATGTTCATTAGTGTACTAACTATTAGTGCAGATGTATAGTCTCCCTTGTGACAGCATCCGATGACCTGCTCCGGCTCGAGAACCAGCTCTGCTTCGCCCTGGTGACCGCGGCGCGCAATGTCGTCGCCCTGTACCGTCCCATCCTCGAGCCGCTGGGGCTGACTCATCCCCAATACCTCGTCATGCTGGCACTGTGGGAGCGGTCGCCGCGGACTCTCAACGACCTGGCGATCGATCTCGCCATGGAGCCGGCGACGGCTTCGCCGCTCGTGAAGAGGCTGGAGACGGAGGGGCTGGTCGTGCGTCAGCGCAGCAGCGAGGACGAGCGGCGCCTGGAGATCACGCTCACGCCGGCGGGAACGGCGTTGCGTGACCGGGCGGTCGACGTTCCGCACCAGGTCATGGCGGCGGTCGGCATGGGCGTCGACGAGATCGCGGCGCTTCGGGACGGTCTCGGACCTTTCGCGGGGCGTCGTCCTGACCTCGGCTGACGCGTCGTGCGCCCACGGCTCGCGGGAATCGACGACCACGAGGTGGGGGAGCAGCCCCCTAGGGTGGAGGCATGTCGCGCCCCGAGCCCTCGATCCCGGTGCGGGAGCGTGCCGGGACAGACCGGCCGCGGGGGCTTCTGCTCCCGCTGATCGCGATAGCCGGCTTCTTCGCGACGATCATGTTCGCTGCCTCGGCACAGGGCCTTCCGCAGTTCGGAGGATGGTTCACCGCTACCGAGGAACGGGCAGGTGACGACGTCCTGCCGACGGCGCCGACGGAGACCGCGCCACCGCCGTTCGATCCCCCTGAGGATTCGCCGTTGCTCGCGATCATCGGCTACGTCCTCGCGGCGGTCGTCGTCGCCGTCGTGCTCGCGATGGTGTACCTCGGTCTTCGATTCCTGATCCGCTACCTCGTGGGTCTCTGGCGTGACCGTCCGCTCGCGCGTCGCGAGGCGGCGCGGGTCGATGCCCGGGTCGTCATCGCACCCGCGGCCCACGCCAAACCGGACGAGGCGACGATCCAGCGTGGAATCGCGGAGGCGCTGAGGACGATCGACGGTCGGCCTCTGCCCGGCGACAGCATCGTGGCGGCGTGGGTGGGCCTGGAGGAATCGGCGGCGGATGCCGGCGCCGGCCGCGGCGTCAACGAGACGCCGTCGGAGTTCACCGTTCGCATCATCGGCCGACGTGCGGGGATCGCCGACGATGTCGTCGCCCTGCTGGGCCTCTACGAACAGGTGCGCTTCGGCGGGCACGACGCCGACGAGCGCGATCGGGCCCGAGCAGCCGAGTGCCTCCGCGGCATCCAGAAGGGCTGGCGATGAAGAGACGGATCCTGGTCCTGGGCGTCGGTTCCGCCGTCGCTGTGATCGTCCTGCTCCTGCTCGGTCAGGTGGGCTTTCCGGTTCCGTTCGTCTTCGCCTGGATGATCCTCGCCATCGCGGTGGTGTGCGCCTGCCGACAGGAGTTCATCGAGGTCGGGCCTGTCTGGCCCCCCGAGAAGCCGAGCCGCAAGACGCGCGGCTCGGAGGTAGCCCGCATGGCCTGGGCGATCAACACGCGCACGGGAGTCGCCGGGCACGTCGTCGTGCGCCGGGTGCAGAGCGTGTTGAGAAGACGACTCGCCCTGCGTGGACTCGACCTCGACGATCCCACGCATCACGCGCGCATCGACGCGCTGCTCGGCGGGGGAGTGCGCGACGCCCTGCACGGTCGTGAAGTGCGGAGCACCGACATCGAGATCGTGCTCGACGCGATCGAACGAATCCCGAATGACACGGAGGAGACCGGATGAGCAGCCAGGAGACCACGCAGATCGCCGCCACGGGGCGTCGAGTGCTCGACAGCGTACGCGGCGCCGTCGTCGGGATGGACGAGCCCCTCACGCTCGCCCTCGCTGCGATCCTCGCGGGTGGCCACGTGCTCTTCGAAGACGTTCCGGGGTTGGGGAAGACTCTCGCGGCGAGGAGCCTGGCGTCCGCGCTCGGCCTCGGTTTCCGTCGCCTGCAGTGCACGCCGGACATGCTCCCGGGCGACGTCACCGGCTCCTACGTGTATGCACCGGCCTCCGGTGAGTTCGTGTTCCGACCCGGCCCCATCTTCACCGGCCTGCTCCTGGCCGATGAGGTGAACCGCACCACTCCCAAGACCCAGTCGGCGATGTTGGAGGCGATGGCCGAGCATCAGGTCACGGTCGAGGGCAACAGCTTCGCCCTACCGCGTCCGTTCCACGTGATCGCGACCTCGAATCCGATCGAGTACGAGGGCACGTACGCGCTTCCCGAGGCGCAGCTCGACCGGTTCATGGTGCGGCTCGCCGTCGGCTACCCCGGGCCGGACGATGAGACGCGCATCATCCTCGACCGCGTACGCCGACAGAGCCCCGATGCGTCTGTCGATCCGGTCATCGACGAACGGGGGCTCCTCGCGATCCAGGCAGCCGTCGAGAGGATCCACGTCGATGCCGATGTCGCCCGGTACTGCGTGGAGCTCACGAGGTCGACGCGGGATGCGACGCATGTCGCGGTCGGCGCCTCGCCGCGCGGATCGCAGGCTCTCGTCCTGCTCGGCCGCGCACTCGCGGCCCTGGACGGTCGCGATTACGTGCGGCCGGACGACATCAAGCGCATCGCGGAACCCGTGCTCGCGCACCGGCTGACCCTGACGCCGCAGGCCTGGGCGCAAGGAGTGGATCCCCGGTCCGTCGTGGCGACGGTGGTCGAGGCCACGCCGGTGCCGCCGACCGTGGCCGCGGTGCGATGACCGAGCAGGTCCGTGTCACGGCACGTGCCCCCGTGCACTGGAGTCGGACGCCCGTGATCGCGATCGGACTCGCCGGCTCGACGATCCTCGCTGCCGTAGGGCTCGTCTTCTCGCGACCCGACGTGATCGGCATCGGGCTTCCGCTCGCGCTCGCGACGGCATGGATGCTGCTGCGTCGGCCCGGTGACGATGTGCTGTCGATCGAGCTGCGTGCACGTCCGGAGCGCTCGGACGGCTCATCGGAGGTCATCGCCGCGGCAGATGCGGTCCTCGACGGCGACTGGCTCCAGATCGCGGTCGATCAGGAGGAGCAGCGGTCGGGGGCCGCCGACGTGAAGGTCGGGAGCTCCGTCCTCACGTCGCGCAACCGCCTGCAGCACTCCGGTCCTCTGGAGCTGCTCGGAGTGACCGTGCGCGGGGTCGCTCTCGACGGCGCGTGGGTCACCGAGGCTGCTCCTCGCGTCGCACTGGGGTGGAATACACCGCCGCGGCATGTCCGGATCGAGCGTCTCCCGGTCGCGCCGCGATTGAGAGGTCTGCACGGTGCCCATGAGGGATCGCGGCCCGGCCAGGGCGGAGACTTCCGTGACATCCATCCATTCGCCCCCGGCGACGAACTGCGCCGCGTCGACTGGCGGGCGACCGCGCGCGCCGCTCGCCGACCGGGTGAACTGCTCGTGCGACGCACTGCCACCCTCAGCGATTCCTCGGTGGTGATCGCGGTCGACACCGCGGAGGATCTCGGGACCGTCGTCGCCGCCTGGGGAGCGGACGATGCCGACCGGGCAGGCGTCACCTCGCTGGACCTCGCGCGGGAGGCCGCGCTGTCCATCGCCACCGCGGCGGTCGGCGTCGGTGATCGGGTGGCGTACCACGCGCTGTCGCCCGGAGGTCTCAGCCTTCCCTCCGGTGGAGGTGCACGTCATCTCGCGCGGGTGTGGGACGTGATCGCGGCGACGGGTCAGAGTGACGAGGACTCCCGGTACCGCCGGTCGCCGGTCGTGCCTGCGGGATCCATCGTCTTCGTGCTCTCCACGTTCTTCGACGGTGTCGCCGCCCAGCTCGCCATCCGTTGGCGGGCGGCGGGGCACGCCGTGGTCGCCGTCGACGTGCTCCCGGCTCCGGACGAGAGCCGGCTCAGCCGTGAGCAGCGCATCGCGCTCCGGACCCTGCTCGCGGAACGCGCGGACATCCTCGTCGAGCTCCGGCATGCCGGCGTAGAGGTCGTCGCGTGGACGGATCAGGACGTCGACGTCGCGATGCGGCTCGCGGCGCTCCGTCAGCAGCGGATGCGGACGGTGCGGCGGTGAAACGCGGTCTCCGTTCGTTCCGGGTGCGGGCGGCTGTGCCCGGCGTCACGGTGCGGCTCCTGCTCGTCGCGATGGTATGGGCAGGGGCGGTCGTGCTCGTTCCATTCCCGTTGTGGCAGGGCGTGGCGGTGATCGCCGCGGTCCTCGCTGTCGTGCTCCCGCGGTCCCTGGCGGCGTGGTTCGCGGCGGCGTGCCTGGTGTTCGGAGTCCTCCTGACCCCACCCGATCCGGGACGCACAGCCCTCGCCGTCCTGCTCGTCCACGCGATCCACGTGCTCGCATCGTTGAGCCTCGTGATCCCGATCTCCTCGCGTGTCGCCCTCGCCGTCCTGGGGCCGAGCCTGTCGCGCTTCTGCATCATCCAGCTGCTGGCGCAGCCCGTCGTCCTCGCGGCCTGGTTGCTGGCGCCGTCGAACGTCGAGCAGGGGATCACGGCGCTCGCCCCGCTCGCCGCAGTGATGCTCGTGCTCGGTGTCGGGCTGGCGCTGAGAGCCGTCCGGAGCTCGGATGTGCCGCGGCCGGCACGATCGGCGGGAGAGGAATCGGTCGCCGAGCGTCCTCGCGGAGCCAATGTCCGTGGCCCCTCGTAGACTTGTTCGGTGCCCATCGTCCCCGTTGCCTCCTCCGGAAAACTCAGTGTCCGCGGTGCCCGCGTCCACAACCTCAAGAACGTCGACATCGACATTCCCCGCGACTCCCTCGTCGTGTTCACCGGCCTGTCCGGATCGGGGAAGTCCAGCCTCGCGTTCGACACGATCTTCGCCGAGGGGCAGCGTCGCTACGTCGAATCGCTGAGCGCGTACGCGCGCCAGTTCCTCGGCCAGGTCGACCGACCGGACGTCGATTTCATCGAGGGCCTCAGCCCTGCCGTCTCGATCGACCAGAAGTCGACCAACCGGAACCCGCGATCGACCGTCGGCACGATCACCGAGATCTACGACTACATGCGCCTGCTCTGGGCGCGTATCGGTATTCCGCACTGTCCTGAATGCGGCGAACGCATCCAGCGTCAGACGGTGCAGCAGATCGCCGATCAGTTGATGGAGCTCCCCGAGCGCACGCGCTATCAGGTCGTCGCGCCGATCGTCTCGCAGAAGAAGGGCGAGTTCGTCGACCTGTTCCGCGAGCTCGGTGCCAAGGGATACTCGAGGGCCATCGTCGACGGCGACCTCATCCAGCTCGCCGAGCCGCCCACGCTGAAGAAGAGCTACAAGCACGACATCGCGGTGGTGGTCGACCGTCTGGTCGCGTCCGACGACATACTCGGGCGCGTCACAGATTCGGTCGAGACGGCGCTCGGGCTCGCGGGCGGGGTGGTGCAGATCAACTACGTCGACGGCGAGGGCGACGACGCGTGGCAGACGTTCTCCGAGAAGCTGGCCTGCCCGAACGGGCACGCCCTCACTCTCACCGAGATCGAACCGCGCACGTTCTCGTTCAATGCGCCGTTCGGCGCCTGCCCTGCATGCTCGGGGCTCGGCACGCGCATGTCCGTCGACGTCGATCTGATGCTCGGCGACGAAGACCTCTCGATCCGCGAGGGCGTCATCATCCCGTGGACGACTCAGGGAAAGGGCCTGTTCCAGTACTACGAGCGTCTGCTCGAAGGTCTTTCCAATGATCTCGACTTCTCCTTGGACACCCCCTGGCGCGAACTCCACTCCGACGTGCAGAACGCCGTGCTGCGCGGCGAGAACTACAAGGTCTCCGTCAAGTGGAAGAACCGCTACGGCCGCGAGATGCGATACACCTCCGGTTTCGAGGGCGTGGTTCCGTACATCGAGCGGCAGTACCTGCAAGCCGAGTCCGACAACCAGCGCAACCGCTGGGGTGAGTACCTCCGCGAGGTGCCCTGCCCCGTGTGCGATGGCAACCGGCTCAAGCCCGAGGTCCTGGCCGTGCAGGTGCACGGTCATTCCATCGCCGAGGTCTCGCATCTCAGCCTCGCCGACGCGCGCGCTTTCATGGAGACCCTCACCCTCACCGACCGTGAAGCGAAGATCGCGGCCCAGGTGCTGCGCGAGATCCGCCTCCGCCTCGACTTCCTTCTGCAGGTCGGTCTCTCGTACCTGAACCTCAGTCGTTCGGCGGGCTCCCTCTCCGGTGGAGAGGCGCAGCGCATCCGGCTGGCGACGCAGATCGGCTCGGGGCTGACCGGCGTGCTCTACGTGCTCGATGAACCGTCGATCGGACTGCACCAGCGCGACAACCGCCGCCTGATCGAGACGCTGCTCACCCTGCGCGACCTCGGCAACACCCTGATCGTGGTGGAGCACGATGAAGAGACCATCGAGGCAGCGGACTGGGTCGTCGACATCGGTCCCGGTGCCGGAGTCAACGGTGGCGAGGTCGTGCATTCGGGCCCGTATTCGGCGCTGCTCAATGACAGCGCATCGATGACGGGGGAGTACCTCTCCGGTCGCCGCGAGATCCCGATGCCGACGAAGCGGCGGAAGATCGACAAGAAGCGGATGCTCAGTGTGGTCGGGGCCCGTGCGAACAACCTCCGCAACGTCACCGCCGACTTCCCGCTCGGCGTCCTGACCGCGGTCACGGGGGTCAGCGGCTCCGGCAAGTCGTCGCTCGTCAACGACATCCTCTACCAGGTGCTGGCGTCGCGCTTGAACGGTGCACGCACCGTTCCGGGCAAGCACACGCGGGTGACCGGGCTCGACAACCTCGACAAGGTCGTGCACGTCGATCAGGCGCCGATCGGCCGCACCCCGCGATCGAACCCGGCCACCTACACCGGGGTGTTCGACCGCATCCGCACGCTTTTCAGTGAGACACCGGAGGCGAAGGTCCGTGGATACCAGCCCGGCCGATTCAGTTTCAACGTCAAGGGCGGTCGATGCGAGGCATGTTCCGGTGACGGCACGATCAAGATCGAGATGAACTTCCTGCCCGACGTGTACGTCGACTGCGAGGTCTGCCACGGCAAGCGTTACAACCGCGACACGCTCGCCGTGCACTACAAGGGCAAGAACATCGCCGAAGTGCTCGAGATGCCGATCGAGGAGGCAGCCGATTTCTTCGAGCCCATCCAGGCGATCCACCGCTACATGAAGACGCTCGTCGACGTCGGGCTCGGGTACGTGCGGCTGGGCCAGTCGGCGACGACGCTCTCCGGCGGCGAGGCGCAGCGCGTCAAGCTGGCGACCGAGCTCCAGCGTCGCAGCAACGGGCGCAGCATTTACGTGCTCGATGAGCCGACCACGGGTCTGCACTTCGAAGACGTCCGCAAGCTCCTCGAGGTGCTCAACGGCCTGGTCGACAAGGGCAACACGGTGATCGTCATCGAGCACAACCTCGACGTGATCAAGTCGGCGGACTGGGTGATCGACCTCGGGCCCGAAGGCGGTTCCGGCGGTGGCCAGATCGTCGCCACGGGCACTCCGGAGCAGATCGCCCGCGTCGAGGCGAGCCACACCGGGCTGTTCCTCGGCGAGATCCTGGGTGAGGGGCGCTCCGCGCGGAAGGCCAGCTGATGGCCGATGTGCTGTCGTACAAGCCGAGGCCGGGGGAGATTCCCACCGACCCCGGCGTGTACCGCTTCCGCGACTCTGCCGGCCGGGTGCTCTACGTGGGCAAGGCGAAGAACCTGCGTCAGCGTCTGTCGAACTACTTCGCACCGTTGCGCACGCTGCATGAGCGCACCCGTCGTATGGTCACCACCGCCTCGTCCGTCGAGTGGACGGTGGTCCCCACCGATGTCGATTCGCTGCAGCTCGAATACATGTGGATCAAGGAGTTCGATCCGCCCTTCAACGTGCGTTACAAGGACGACAAGTCCTACCCGTTCATGGCCGTGACTCTCGCGGACGAAGCACCCCGAGTGATCGTCACCCGCAACCGCAAGATCCCCGGCGCACGGTACTTCGGTCCGTTCCCGAAGGTCTGGGCGGTGCACGAGACCATCGACCTGATGATCAAGGTCTTCCCGATCCGCACATGCAGCGACTCCAGCTACCGGCGTGCCATGCAGACAGGCCGTCCGTGCTTTCCCGGGCAGATCGGCAAGTGCGGGGGCCCCTGCTCGATGACAGTGAGCATCGAGGAGCACCGTGCCATGGTCGACGACTTCGTCGCCTTCATGGCAGGTGGCGATGAGCGTTTCACCCGCGAGCTCACGAAACGGATGCTGGCGGCATCCGCGGCGATGGACTATGAAGCAGCGGCCAAGTACCGTGACAAGCTCTCGGCGATCGAAGCCGTGCTGGGCAAGAGCGCACTGGTCCTCCCCAGCGACGAGGACGCCGATCTGTTCGGGATCGCGGAAGACGAACTCGCCGCCGCAGTCCAGCACTTCGTGATCCGTGGCGGCAGGGTGCGTGGTGTGCGCGCCCTGACCATCGAGAAGGAGATCGACATCTCCAGCGGCGAGCTCGTCGAGCAGGTGCTGCAGCAGGCCTACGGAGAGGCGCAGGACGTTCCGCGTCGGATCCTGGTTCCGACACTGCCCGATGACGCCGCGGAGCTCGAGGTGTGGCTGCGTGAGCGCCGCGGCAAGAAGGTCGAGATCGCGGTCGCGCAGCGCGGCCAGCGTGCCGACCTCATGCGCACCGCCACGCTCAACGCGCAGCAGGCACTGATCCGGCACAAGACGCGACGCACCACCGACTATGTCGCTCGAACCCAGGCGCTGACCGACCTGCAGGAGGCGCTCGGCATGGACGAAGCACCGCTGCGCATCGAGTGCTTCGACATCTCCCACCTCGGTGGCACGAATGTCGTCGCGTCGATGGTGGTGTTCGAAGACGGGCTTCCCCGTAAAGACCAGTACCGGTCGTTCAACATCGCCGAGACGACCGACGACACCGATTCCATGTACCAGGTGCTCCGTCGCCGTCTGGCCTACCTCGATCGTCCCGAAGAGCCCGAGGCCATCGACCCGACGACCGACGAGGTCGTGGCGGAAGACGTCGGGGAGGCGACGGTGCGACGCAAGCCCCGATTCGCCTATCCGCCGCAGCTGCTCCTCGTCGATGGGGGACAGCCGCAGGTGGAGGCCGCGGCCCGAGCGCTCCGCGACGCCGGACACACCGAGATCGCGGTCTGCGGCATCGCCAAGCGTCTCGAGGAGGTCTGGCTCCCCGGCGAGGACTTCCCCGTGATCCTGCCCCGCACGAGCGAAGCCCTGTACCTTCTGCAGCGCCTGCGCGACGAGGCGCACCGGTTCGCGATCACGCATCAGCGCAAGAGGCGGCGCAACGACATCGGCTCGGTGCTCGCCGAGGTACCGGGACTCGGGGCCTCCCGCATCAAGGTGCTGCTCAAGCACTTCGGTTCGGTGACCGCTCTCCGCGCCGCCGAGCCGGAACAGATCGAAGAAGTCCAGGGAATCGGTCCCGTGCTCGCTCAGAACATCCACACGCACCTGTCCACTCGCTAGGCTGGAGGCCGAGGGGGAGAGGGAGCACTGAGCAATGACTGACGGGGAGAAGGGCGAGTTCCTCATCGTCACGGGAATGTCCGGCGCAGGTCGGACGACGGTGGCGAACGCACTCGAGGATCTCGGCTGGTACGTCGTCGACAACCTGCCTCCGCAGATCCTGCGTCCGCTGCTCGATCTGACCGATATGGGCGGCACTGCTCTGCCGAAGGTCGCGGCGGTCGTCGATGTGCGCGGGCGCAACCTCTTCGACGACTTTCCCGGCGTGGCGCGCGCACTGCGCTCCCGCGGTTCCGTTCGCGTGCTCTTCCTCGACGCGTCCGACGACGTCCTGGTACGTCGGTTCGAGTCCGTGCGGAGACCGCACCCGCTGCAGGGCGAAGGTACCCTGCTCGACGGCATCCGCATCGAGCGAGCCCGGCTCGCGCCGATCCGGGAAGCAGCCGACCTGGTGATCGACACGTCGACGCTCAACATCCACCAGCTCGCCACCCAGGTCTCCGACATCTTCTCCGAGGAGGGGGAGGCGCGACACCGGGTCACGTTGCTCAGCTTCGGGTTCAAGTACGGGCTGCCGACGGATGTCGACATCGTCGCGGACATGCGATTCCTGCCGAACCCGTTCTGGAACGAGGAGCTGCGGGGCCTGACGGGGCAGGACGAGACTGTTCGCGAGTACGTGCTCTCCCGGGATGGCGCGATGGAATTCCTGGACGCCTACTCCGCGGCGCTGGTGCCGGTGCTCGAGGGATATCAGCGCGAGAACAAGAGTCACTCGACGATCGCGATCGGCTGCACGGGGGGAAAGCACCGCTCCGTCGCCATGTCGGAGGAGCTGTCGCGCCGCCTCGCCGCGATCCCGGGCGTCGCCGTGAACGTCCGTCACCGGGACCTGGGCCGAGAGTAGCGGGCCGTCCGGCCGAGTAAGCTGGACGTTTGCGTCGCGATCCGGCGCGTGAACGTGAAGGAGTGTCGTGGCACTAACCACCGACGTCAAGGCCGAGCTGGTCAGCATCCGCAATGCACCCCCGACGGTGCGAGTCGCGGAAGTGACCGCCATCCTCCGGTTCGCCGGTGGTCTGCATTCGATCGCCGGTCGCGTGGCCGTGGAGGCCGAGGTCGACGCGGAGACCCTTGCACGCCGCGTCGCTCGTGACCTCGCCGAGATCTACGGTGTGCGACCCGAGATCGCCCAGGTCCAGTCGAGCACCGCGAACGACGGCGCACGCTGGGCGGTGCGCGTGATCGCGCAGGGGGAGACCCTCGCCCGTCAGACCGGGCTGCTCGACCAGCGTCGGCGCCCCGTGCGCGGATTGCCCAACAGGCTCACCACCGGCTCGCGGGCCGAGGTCGCGGGACTGTGGCGCGGTGCCTTCCTCGCCGCAGGATCCCTGAGCGAGCCCGGACGCTCGGCCATGCTCGAGGTCGTCTGCCCCTCGTCGGAGGCCGCGATGGCCCTCGTCGGTGCGGCGCACCGCCTTGGAGTCGCCGCCAAGGCGCGCGAGGTGCGCGGGATGCCCCGCGTGGTCGTGCGCGAGGGCGAGGCGATCCGCACCATCCTCAACGAGATGGGTGCACAGAAGACCGCCATCGCGTGGGAGGAGCTCCGCCAGCGCCGTGAGGTGCGTGCCGGCGTCAACCGTCTCGTGAACTTCGACGACGCGAACCTCCGCCGTTCCGCACAGGCCGCTGTCGCGGCGTGCGCACGTGTCGAGCGCGCACTGGAGATCCTGGCCGACGAAGTCCCCGATCATCTCAAGGTGGCCGGCGAACTCCGTCTGGCGCACCGCGACGCCAGCCTCGACGAGCTCGGCCACCACGCCGACCCGCCCCTGACGAAGGACGCCGTCGCCGGCCGCATCCGCCGTCTGCTCGCGATGGCCGACAAGCGCGCGCAGCAGGAGGGCATCCCCGGAACGGAAGCCGCGGTCCCCGTCGGACTCGACGTCTGATCCGCCTCTCGACCAAGACCCGCCGACCGGCACCCGGACGGCGGGTCTTTCGTCATACGACGGAAGGATCGGGGGCGCCGCCGCGTTGTCGTCAGTAGGATGAATCACGTCCGCTCTACGCCGCACATCGGCGGCGCGGAGGATCGGCAAGCGCCGCGGCGCGGCGCGGATTGGATGAAAGCGATATGGCGACCTACACGCTCCCCGACCTTCCCTACGACTTCGCAGCCCTGGAGCCGCACATCAGCGGCAAGATCATGGAGCTGCACCACGACAAGCACCACCAGGCCTACGTGACGGGTGCGAACACCGCACTCGACCAGCTCGCCGAGGCGCGCGAGAGCGGAAACCTCGCGAACGTCAACAAGCTCGAGAAGGACCTCGCCTTCAACCTCGGCGGTCACGTCAACCACTCGATCTTCTGGACGAACCTGTCGCCGAACGGCGGCGGTCAGCCCGAGGGTGAGCTGAAGGCGGCGATCGACGAGTACTTCGGCTCGTTCGAGAAGTTCCAGGCGCACTTCACGGCAGCGGCGACCGGCATCCAGGGCTCCGGGTGGGCGGTCCTCAGCTGGGATTCGATCGGCTCGCGTCTGATCATCCAGCAGCTGTTCGACCAGCAGTCGAACACCGCGCAGGGCACGATCCCGCTGTTCCAGCTCGACATGTGGGAGCACGCCTTCTACCTCGACTACCTCAACGTGAAGGCCGACTACGTCAAGGCCGCGTGGAACATCGCGAACTGGGAGAACGTCGCCCAGCGCCTCGAGGTCGCCCGCAAGCAGACGAACGGCCTGCTGGTACTGTCGTAATCGGGTCGCGTCCCGACGGGCCACGGCTCGTCGGGACGCCCTCTCAGCCAAAAAACCCCGCGCTCCACGCGTGCTGGAAAGCAGCGTGCAGTGCACGAGAAACAGGGAGACCTGAGTGTCTGTCAAGATCGGTATCAACGGCTTCGGCCGCATCGGACGCAACTACTTCCGCGCGGCTCTCGCGCAGGGAGCGGACCTTGAGATCGTCGCCGTCAACGACCTCACCGACAACAAGACCCTGGCGCACCTGCTGAAGTACGACTCGGTGGGCGGCGTCCTCGACGCCGAGATCAGCTACGACGATGAGAGCATCACCGTCAACGGCAAGACGATCAAGGCGTTCGCCGAGCGCGACCCCGCCAACCTCCCCTGGGGTGAGCTGGGCGTCGACATCGTCATCGAGTCCACCGGCTTCTTCACCAAGGCTGAACTCGCCAAGAAGCACATCGAGGCCGGCGCGAAGAAGGTCCTCATCTCGGCCCCGGGCACCGGTGTCGACGGCACGTTCGTCATGGGCGTGAACGAGGACACGTACAACCCGGAGACCGATCACATCATCTCCAATGCCTCCTGCACGACGAACTGCCTCGCGCCGCTCGCCCAGGTCTTCAACGACGCGTTCGGCATCGACCGCGGCTTCATGATGACGGCTCACGCGTACACCGCCGACCAGAACCTGCAGGACGGCCCGCACAGCGACCTGCGTCGTGCACGTGCTGCCGCGATCAACATCACGCCGGCGTCGACCGGTGCTGCCAAGGCCATCGGCGAGGTGCTCCCGGAGCTCCAGGGCAAGCTCAGCGGCTCGTCGTACCGCGTTCCGGTTCCGACCGGCTCGATCGTCGACCTCACCCTCATCACCGACCGTGAGAACCTGACGGTCGACGAGGTCAACGAGGCGTACAAGAAGGCCGCTGCCGAGGGTCGCCTCGCCGGCTACCTCCAGTACAACGAGGACCCGATCGTCTCGAGCGACATCGTGCACAACCCGCACTCGTCGATCTTCGACTCGACGCTCACCAACGTGAGTGGCAACCTGATCAAGGTCTCCAGCTGGTACGACAACGAGTGGGGCTACTCCAACCGTCTCGTCGACCTGACCGAGTACGTGGCCGAGCGCCTCTAAGCTCAGACACATGACTCTGCGCACCCTGGACACTCTGGGGTCGCTCGAGGGCAAGCGCGTCATCGTCCGTTGTGATCTCAACGTCCCCCTGCGGGACGGGATCATCACGGACGATGGCCGTGTCCGCGCCTCGTTGCCGACCCTCAACGCACTCATCAATGCGGGCGCCCGCGTCGTCGTGTGCTCTCACCTCGGGCGGCCGGACGGCGCGCCCGACCCGAAGTACAGCCTGGAGCCGGTGGCCCAGCGCCTGTCCGAGCTGCTCGGTGCCCCGGTCGCGTTCGCACGCGACACGGTCGGCGAGTCGGCGAAGGACGCCGTGGAGTCCCTCGAGGACGGCGGAGTCGTCGTCATCGAGAACCTGCGGTTCAACCCGGGGGAGACCTCGAAGGACGACGCCACCCGTGCGGCTTTCGCGGCCGAACTCGCGGAGCTCGGCGATGTGCTGGTCTCCGATGGGTTCGGGGTCGTGCACCGCAAGCAGGCGAGCGTCTACGAGCTCGCCGAGCTGCTCCCGTCCGCGGCCGGTCTGCTGATCGCGACCGAACTCGACGTGCTCGACCGTCTGACCGAGAATCCCGAGCGTCCGTACGCGGTCGTGCTCGGCGGCTCCAAGGTCAGCGACAAGCTCGGCGTCATCTCGCACCTGCTGCCGCGCGTCGACAAGATCCTCGTCGGCGGCGGCATGCTGTTCACCTTCCTCAAGGCACAGGGTCACGCCGTGGCGTCGAGTCTCCTGGAAGAGGACCAGCTCGAGACCGTTCGCGGCTACATCGCGGAGGCGGCGGAGCGTGGCGTGGAGCTCGTGCTCCCCACCGACGTCGTCGTCGCCGCATCCTTCGGCGCCGATGCCGCGCACGAAGTCGCTGCAGCCGATGCGATCGAGTCCACGCCGTTCGGTGCCTCCGGCATCGGCCTCGACATCGGCCCGGAGACGGCGGCACGTTTCGCCGAGGTCATCCGCGAGTCGAAGACCGTGTTCTGGAACGGCCCGATGGGCGTGTTCGAGTTCCCGGCGTTCGCGGCGGGTACCAAGACCGTGGCGCAGGCGCTCACCGAGGTCGACGGCCTCAGCGTCGTCGGCGGTGGCGACTCCGCGGCGGCCGTGCGGCAGCTGGGCTTCTCCGACGACCAGTTCGGTCACATCTCGACCGGCGGCGGCGCGAGCCTCGAATTCCTCGAGGGCAAGAAACTACCTGGGCTGGAGGTCCTCGGATGGGCGTGAACTCCCGTACCCCGCTGATCGCGGGAAACTGGAAGATGAATCTCGACCACCTGCAGGCGGTCGCGTTCGTGCAGAAGCTGCACTGGACGTTGAAGGACGCGAAGCACGAAGACGGATCGGTCGAGGTGGCGGTCTTCCCGCCGTTCACGGACATCCGCAGCGTGCAGACGCTCATCGACGCGGACAAGATCCCGTTCGCGCTCGGAGCGCAGGACGTCTCGGCACACGACTCCGGTGCGTACACCGGTGAGGTGTCGGGGGCATTCTTGGCGAAGCTCGACGCGAAGTACGTCATCATCGGTCACTCCGAACGCCGTGAGTACCACTCCGAGGGCGACGACATCGTGGCTGCCAAGGTGAAGGCCTCGCTCAAGCACGGACTCGTCCCGGTGATCTGCGTCGGCGAGACAGCGGGAGACCTCGAGAAGTTCGGCGCCAGTGCGGTCCCGGTGTCCCAGCTCGAGGCCGCGCTCGAGGGCGTCTCGCCGAAGGCGGACATCGTCGTGGCATACGAGCCCGTGTGGGCGATCGGCTCCGGCCAGGCAGCGACCCCGCAGCAGGCGCAGGATGTCTGCGCCGCACTGCGAGCCGTCATCGCGAAGGTCCTGGGCGACGAAGCGGCTGCGCGCACGCGCATCCTCTACGGCGGCTCGGTGAAGTCGGGCAACATCGCCAGCTTCATGCGCGAACCCGATGTGGACGGCGCTCTGGTCGGCGGGGCGAGCCTCGTCGTGGACGAGTTCGCCGCGATCATCCGCTTCGAGAAGCACGTCGGCGTGTGAGTGCAGCGGGGCTTCGGCCCCGCTGCACCGTATACTTGACCGTTACGGGGGCGCTCCGGCCCCAGCGAAAGGCTCTTTCTCGTGGCAATTCTCGAGTTCGTCCTGCAGGTCGTGCTGGGCATCACCAGCGTTCTGCTGACCCTCCTCATCCTCTTGCACAAAGGCCGCGGCGGTGGCCTGTCCGACATGTTCGGTGGAGGCATGACCTCAGCGGTCGGCTCTTCCGGGCTCGCGGAGCGGAACCTGAACCGCTTCACCGTCGTCCTGGCTCTGACGTGGTTCGTCTCCATCGTCGCGCTGGGCCTCATCACGAAATTCGAGGTCATCTGATGGCTACCGGTGGAAACGCGATCCGCGGCACCCGTGTCGGCTCGGGCCCCATGGGCGAGCAGGACCACGGTTATCACGCCGACCGCATCGCAGTCTCGTACTGGGACGGTCTCGGCAACGAGACCGTGCGCTACTTCGCCGCCGGTCTCCCCGAAGAGGAGATCCCGGAAACGATCGATCACCCGCAATCGGGTCTTCCTGCCGGCCGCGACAAGGAGAATCCTCCTGCGCTCGCGAAGGCGGAGCCGTACAAGACGCACCTCGCCTACGTGAAGGAGCGTCGTACCGACGAGGAAGCCGTCCAGCTTCTGGACGACGCGCTCACGCAGCTGCGCGAGCGCCGGGGCCAGTGACCTCGGTCTGACCATCGAAGAAGCCGCCGCGAGTCATCGCGGCGGCTTCTTCCGTACCCTGACACCGTCTTCAGCGGCAGCCCGCTGCGGCGTCGATGTAGTTCTGCGGGGGATAGCCGTACGCCCACACCCCGTTGGCGTCGTCGGTGTAGCCCATGCTGATGGCCCACGCGGTCGCCCACTTCTCGATGCTGTCCTGGGTGGACGAGTCGTACATGCTCTGGCACTTCACGCTGATCGCGTGCCCCACCTCATGGGCGACGAGCGCCTTGCTCCGTGTCGAGGGCCACTGCTCCGCGACCGAGTTCGAGAGCTCGATCGTCGCGCGCCCGGATTCTCCCCACCACCAGGTGGTGTACCCGCCCATGCTGCCGTTGTAGCCGGCCCCGCTCACGACCGGCGACCAGTCGAAGTCGAGGAGCACGCCGGGAGCGAGGGACCGCGCGAAGGCCTCGATCTCGAGCCGCGCGTTCAACAGCGGGCCCGACTTCTCCGCCAGTTCCTCGCCCTCGGTGGCGACGACCCGCGCGGCCGCGTCCTGCAGGGAGACGTAGGCGGTCGCCGCATCCTCATCCACCATCGTCGCGGCGATTGCTTCGGCGGCCGCGTCGCGCAGGGCGATCAGGGCCTCGTTGCGGGCGGAGAGGTGCGCGGCCTCGAACGCCGGAGCGGCCGCACCGGCGGCGTTGATCACGGCCAACCCACTCTCCACCACAGCCTCCTGCGTGTCTGCCGTCTCCGCGGAGGCGACAGCGAGCTCATCGGACAGCACGTCGAGATCGTGCCGTCGCTGTTCCAGCTCCGACGTGGCGCCGAACAGTTCCCAGAACCAGCCCGGTTTCGTGCCCACCCCGGCGATCTCGGTCGCGACCACGGCGTCGGCCTCGGAGGCGGCGGTGGTGCCGTCGGCGAGCGCTGAGGCGAGCCCCGCCTGGACCTCCTCGGGCACCGCGATCGGCTGGTTTCCTCGGGCGAGGATCTGTTCCGCCGCCCCGGTGACCGCACGGAGGCCCGCGATCTCCTCACGGACCTGCGTCTTCGTGGTCGACGTGGCCTCGGCGGTGCTCCCGTATCGCGACAGCGCGTTGTCGTACCCGAGGTTCGCCGTCACCTGAGCGAGTGCCAGCCCTGCGATCACGGCCGCTCCGCCGAGCAGTCCGAGGACCACGCCCGTGTGCTTCTTCCGTCGCGGCGATGAAGCAGCAGTGGGGGGACCGGCGGAGAGCAGGACGGGCAGCACGTGCCCGCCCGGGAGCGGCGCCGTGCCTGTCGCGGTCTGGAAAGGGGGCCGGTCGGTCACGTCGTGCCCATTCGATGATGCCTTCCGGTCGGAGACTGCGTGCAGCGATGCTGACAGCGTATTCGACGGGCGGACGCGAGCCGGAGAAGGTCACGGGGAATGCGAGAAGGCCCCCACCGATGGTGGGAGCCTTCTCGAGCGGAGGGGCTGACGGGAATCGAACCCGCATCATTAGTTTGGAAGACTAAGGCTTTACCACTAAGCTACAGCCCCGGATCCGGACCTTCGGAAAGGTTCGGTACCGACTCATCGACTATACCGGACTCTGGCGCATGCTCCGGTCCGTTAGACTCGGTGGGGCTGAATCCGCGTGCGGATTCCCCGGGGCGTAGCTCAGTTTGGTAGAGCGCCCGCTTTGGGAGCGGGAGGTCGCAGGTTCAACTCCTGTCGCCCCGACACAGCCCCCACGGACCTTACAGCCGCGAATCGAAGCGGAAATCACAAGGAGAACACACCAGCATGGCGAACAGCACCGTCGAGAAGCTGACCCCGACCCGGGTCAAGCTCACCATCACGGTCACCCCGGAAGACCTCAAGCCCAGCATCGCTCACGCGTACGAGCACATCGCTCAGGACGTGCAGATCCCCGGCTTCCGCAAGGGCAAGGTCCCGGCTCCGATCATCGACCAGCGCATCGGTCGTGGCGCCGTCATCGAGCACGCCGTCAACGAGGGCCTGGACAAGTTCTTCCGCGAGGCGACGGTCGAGCACAAGCTGCGCGTCGTCGGTCGCCCGGCTGCCGACATCACGCAGTGGCCGAACGAGAAGGATTTCTCGGGTGACCTGCTCGTCGACATCGAGGTGGATGTCCGCCCCGAGATCGAGCTGCCCTCCTACGACGGCATCACCGTGACGGTCGACGCCGTCGAGGCCGATGACGCCGCGCTCGACGCCGAGCTCGACAACATGCGCGCGCGCTTCGGCACGCTGGTCCCGGTCGACCGTCCGGCCGCCAAGGGCGACTTCGTCGAGCTCGACCTCGTCGCCACGATCGACGGTGCCGAGATCGACCGCGCCGAGGGCGTCTCCTACGAGATCGGCTCCGGCGAGCTGCTCGAGGGCATCGACGACGCGATCGAGTCGCTCACCGCCGGTGAGGACACCACCTTCCGCTCCGCTCTCGTCGGTGGCGACCACGCCGGCTCCGAGGCCGAGGTCTCCGTGACCGTCAAGGCCGTCAAGGAGCGCGAGCTCCCCGAGGCCGACGACGACTTCGCGCAGATCGCGAGCGAGTTCGACACGATCGCCGAGCTCCGCGAGAGCCTGGCCGAGCGCGTCGCTCAGCAGGGCGTCTTCACGCAGGGTTCCGCCGCGCGCGACAAGCTCGTCGAGGTGCTGCTCGAGCAGATCGAGATCCCCGTTCCGCCGCAGCTCATCGAGGACGAGGTGCACAACCACCTCGAAGGCGAAGGCCGTCTCGAGGACGAGGTGCACCGCGCCGAGGTCACCGAGGCGAGCGAGAAGCAGTTCCGCACGCAGGTGCTCCTCGACACGATCGCCGAGCAGGCCGATGTGCAGGTCTCGCAGGAAGAGCTCAGCCAGTACCTCATCCAGTCGGCTGCGCAGTACGGCATGGCTCCGCAGGAGTTCGTCGAGGCGCTGCAGTCCTCGAACCAGCTCCCGGCGCTCGTCGGAGAGGTCGCGCGCAACAAGGCCCTCGCGATCGCGCTCGGCAAGGTGAAGGTCGTCGACAGCAATGGCAAGGCCGTCGATCTGTCCGACTTCATCGTCACCGACGACGAGGCGGAGTCCACCGACGCCGAGTCCACCGACGCCGAGGAGAAGCCGGCCAAGAAGGCTCCGGCCAAGAAGCCCGCCGCCAAGAAGGCTCCGGTCAAGAAGGCCGATGACGCTGACGAGGCCGAGAAGCCGGCTGCCAAGAAGCCCGCCGCCAAGAAGGCTCCGGCTGAGAAGGCTCCGGCCAAGAAGGCTCCGGCCAAGAAGGCGGCCGACAAGGCCGAGTGATCGGACACGATCCAGTGAAGAGGGCGGGTGCTGCGGCATCCGCCCTCTTTTCCATCCAGGGAGGGCAATCATGAAGACGTGGGATGAGCGCATCGACGAGGTGTGGGACGACGCGACGGGTGAGGAGGTCGGTGACGACACCATCGCCCGCATCGACGCCCTCGCCGCCGAGCGCGGAGCAGGTGACGCCCGCGCCGAGTTCGAACGCGCGGGCGCGCGGGATTCCGCGGGAAGGCCCGCGGAAGCCATCGTTCTGTATCGGCGCGCGCTGGCATTGGGGTTGGATGCTGAGCATCGCCCGCAATGCGTGATCCAGATGGCGAGCTCGCTGCGGAATCTGGGCGAATACGACGAGGCCCTCGCCGTGATCCGCGCCGAGGAGCAGCTGTCGGCCGACGGTCCCTACCGTGACGCCATCGCGTGCGTGCACGCCCTCATCCTCGCAAGCGCGGGGCGACCGGCGCAGGGTCTCTCGGTGGCGCTGCTCGCCCTGGTCCCGCATCTGCCGCGCTACCACCGGTCGATGACGGCGTATGCCCGCGAGATCGCGGACGCCGACACCTGATATGCCGACGGCGAACACGGCCTGGGTGCCGCGTTGTCGCCGGTAGATTCGAATCACTGAAACACGGAATCAGGAGCTGACATGGCTGCAGAACCCCTCCTCGCAACGAGCGTCTTCGACAGGTTGCTGAAGGACCGCATCATCTGGCTGGGGTCGGAGGTGCGCGACGAGAACGCGAACGAGATCTGCGCGAAGATCCTTCTTCTCGCCGCAGAAGACTCCGAGCGAGACATCTACCTCTACGTGAACTCGCCCGGCGGTTCGATCACCGCGGGCATGGCGATCTACGACACGATGCAGTTCGTGCCGAACGACATCGTCACGGTCGGCATCGGAATGGCCGCATCGATGGGTCAGCTGCTGCTGACCGCCGGCACCAAGGGCAAGCGCTACATCACGCCCAACGCCCGGGTGCTGCTGCACCAGCCGCACGGCGGCTTCGGCGGCACGTCGAGCGACATCCAGACCCAGGCGCAGCTCATCATGTCGATGAAGAACCGCCTCGCGGAGATCACGGCGGCGCAGACCGGCAAGTCGGTCGAGCAGATCAACGCCGATGGTGACCGCGACCGCTGGTTCACCGCCGAGGAAGCGCTCGAGTACGGCTTCGTCGACCACATCCGCGAATCGGCCTCCGACGTCATCGGCGGCGGCGGAACCGACCAGGACACCGAGTAACGGAAAGCGAAAGGACGCTCATGTACACACCCACCTTCCGCTCAGCCGGTGACCTGCCTTCCAGCCGCTACGTGCTCCCGCAGTTCGAGGAGCGCACCGCCTACGGATTCAAGCGTCAGGACCCGTACAACAAGCTGTTCGAAGACCGCGTGATCTTCCTCGGCGTGCAGGTCGATGACGCGTCGGCCGACGATGTCATGGCGCAGCTCCTCGTCCTGGAGAGCCAGGATGCCGAGCGCGACATCACCATGTACATCAACTCGCCCGGTGGTTCGTTCACCGCGATGACGGCGATCTACGACACGATGCAGTACGTCGCACCGCAGATCCAGACCGTCGTGCTCGGCCAGGCCGCCTCCGCTGCGGCCGTGCTGCTCGCGGCCGGCGCGCCGGGCAAGCGCCTCGCGCTCCCGAACGCCCGCGTGCTGATCCACCAGCCCGCGATGGGCGAGGCGGGCCACGGCCAGGCCTCCGACATCGAGATCCAGGCCGCGGAGATCCTCCGCATGCGGACCTGGCTCGAGGAGACCCTCGCCGGCCACACGAAGCGCACGCCGGAGCAGGTGAACCGCGACATCGATCGCGACAACATCCTCTCCGCCGCACAGGCACTGGAGTACGGCATCGTCGACCAGGTCCTCACGACGCGCAAGCGCGTCTGACCCGATCGATCCCGAAGGGCGTCCGTCATCACGACGGGCGCCCTTCGTCGTGCCCGGCGGATGTGCAGAGCCCCCACGCTCGATTGCGCATATGAGCATCATGATGCGCGAACGCTGATGAGGGCCTACTCTGGGAGAGGAAGGAGGATGCCGTGGAAGAAGATCTGCTCATGGTTCGCGTCGCCGAGCTGTACTACGACGAGGACAAGACCCAGGACGAGATCGGCGGACTCCTCAAGATCTCCCGCTGGAAGGTCGGCCGCCTGCTGACGCAGGCTCGCGAACGCGGCATCGTGCGCATCGAGATCGTGCATCCCCGCGCCCGCAGGCTCGGCCTCGAGCGGCTTCTGGTCGACCGATTCGGACTGACGGACGCCGTCGTCGTGCCGGCCCCGGAAGGCGATGACGGCACGCTCGAGCGGGTGGCGCAGGCCGCCGCCGACTTCCTGACCGCACTGCGGCCGGTGCCCCGCACACTCGGGGTGAGCTGGGGGCGCACGCTCCGCGCCGTCGCCGAGGCGCTCCCGGATGGATGGGCGAACGGCGTGACGGTCGTGCAGCTCAACGGGGGAGTGAGCCTGAATCGGCGCTCCGGCGGGGCGGCAGGCCTCGCTGTCACGATCGCTCAGCGCGCGTCTGGCCAGGTCTCGCTGCTGCCGAGCCCGGCCATCCTCGAGCGTGTGGAGACGAAGCAGGCGATCGAGTCCGACCGCACCGTCGCTGCCGTGCTCGAAGAAGCAGCGGAGGCGCAGGCATTCCTGTTCACCGCAGGGCCGTGCGACGCTTCATCCGCGCACGTCGAGAACGGCTACCTCAGCGCTGAGGACGTGGAAGAGCTCGCGCGTCGCGGCGCCGTCGGAGACGTTCTCGGCCGCTACGTCGACGCCGAGGGGAACATCGTCGACTCGCAACTCGATGCGCGAACGGTCGGCGTCTCGCTCGATCGTCTGCGCGGAGCCGCCCGCGCGATCTTCGTCACGGCGGGCCCCGCCAAGCACGACATCGCACGAACCGTGGTCACCAGCGGCCTGTGCGGCGTTCTGGTGACCGATGAGACCACAGCACGAGCATTGTTGGAGGAACAGTGACGACCAAAGAACTCAGCCGCAGGACGGCGGTGGACGTTCTGGGCGGAGAGCCCGACGACGCCACCCTCCGACGTTTCCTGCACGGACTCCCCGGTGTGGATGCCGTCGGTCTCGAGCAGCGCGCTGCCGGGCTCGGCACCCGCTCCATCAAGACCACCTCGAAGGCGTGGGCCCTCGACACGATCATCAAGCTGATCGACCTCACGACGCTCGAGGGTGCGGACACCCCTGGCAAGGTGCGCTCGCTCGTCGCCAAGGCGAAGACCCCCGACGCCGCAGACCCCTCGACTCCACGGGTCGCCGCGGTCTGCGTCTATGGCGACATGGTCGGCGACGCCGTCGTCGCGCTCGGCGGCCTGCACGGCGACCCCGACGACGGAATGATCTCCGTCGCCGCGGTGGCCACGGCGTTCCCGAGCGGGCGCTCGTCTCTCGCGATCAAGCTCGCAGACACCGCTGAGGCGGTCGCCGCCGGAGCCGACGAGATCGACATGGTCATCGACCGTGGGGCTTTCCTCTCCGGCCGCTACGGCCTCGTGTTCGACCAGATCGCCCAGGTCAAGGAAGCATGCCGTCGCGAGGACGGTTCATACGCCTCGCTCAAGGTGATCCTGGAGACCGGCGAGCTGAACACCTACGACAACATCAAGCGCGCCTCGTGGCTGGGCATCCTGGCGGGAGGGGACTTCATCAAGACCTCGACCGGAAAGGTGCAGCCCGCCGCGACGCTTCCGACGACTCTTCTCATGCTGGAGACCGTGCGTGACTGGCACCGCGGCACCGGCGAGAAGATCGGCGTGAAGCCGGCCGGTGGCATCCGCTCCTCGAAGGACGCGGTGAAGTACCTGGTGACCGTCGCCGAGACGGTGGGCGAGGAGTGGTTGCAGCCGCATCTCTTCCGGTTCGGCGCATCCAGCCTCCTCAACGATGTGCTCCTGCAGCGTCAGAAGCTCAGCTCCGGCCACTACTCGGGCCCCGACTACGTCACGATCGACTGACGGGAAGACGAACATGTCATTTCTGGAATACGCTCCCGCACCGGAGTCCACCGCGATCCTGAACCTCAAGGACAGCTACGGCCTGTTCATCGACGGCGAGTTCGTCGACGGTTCCGGCACCCCGTTCCACACGATCTCGCCGGCGACGGAGAAGCACATCGCCGAGATCGCCTCGGCCAGCGACGAGGATGTCGACCGCGCGGTCGCCGCCGCCCGTCGTGCCTACGAGAAGACCTGGTCGAAGATGAGCGGTCGCGACCGTGGGAAGTACCTCTTCCGCATCGCCCGCCTCGTGCAGGAGCGCGCTCGCGAGCTCGCCGTCGCCGAGAGCCTCGACAACGGCAAGCCGATCAAGGAGAGCCGTGACGTCGACGTGCCGCTCGTCGCCTCCTGGTTCTTCTACTACGCGGGCTGGGCGGACAAGCTCGACCATGCGGGTCTCGGCGCCGACCCCCGCGCGCTGGGCGTCGCCGGTCAGATCATCCCCTGGAACTTCCCTCTGCTGATGCTGGCGTGGAAGATCGCTCCCGCCCTCGCCGCGGGCAACACGGTCGTGCTCAAGCCCGCAGAGACCACGCCCCTCACGGCGCTGATCTTCGCGGAGATCCTGCAGCAGGCCGACCTGCCGGCGGGTGTCGTGAACATCGTGACGGGTGCCGGAGCCACCGGTTCCACCCTCGTGCGCCACCCCGACGTCGACAAGGTCGCCTTCACCGGTTCAACCGGTGTCGGCCGTGACATCGCACGGGCCGTGGCAGGCACCCACAAGAAGCTGACGCTGGAGCTCGGCGGGAAAGCTGCGAACATCGTCTTCGACGACGCCCCCATCGACCAGGCGGTCGAAGGCATCGTGAACGGGATCTTCTTCAACCAGGGTCACGTGTGCTGCGCCGGCAGTCGTCTGCTCGTGCAGGAGTCGATCCACGACGAGGTCGTCGACAGGCTCAAGACGCGTCTGTCGACCCTGCGTCTGGGCGACCCCCTCGACAAGAACACCGACATCGGTGCGATCAACTCCGCTGCGCAGCTGGCCCGTATCCGCGAGCTCAGCGACATCGGCGAGGCCGAGGGCGCCGAGCGCTGGACCGCGGACTGCGCCATTCCGGAGCAGGGTTTCTGGTTCGCACCCACCATCTTCACCGGTGTCGAGGCATCGCATCGCATCGCCCGCGACGAGGTCTTCGGCCCGGTGCTCTCGGTGCTCACCTTCCGCACGCCCGCCGAGGCGATCGCGAAGGCGAACAACACGCCCTACGGTCTCTCCGCCGGGATCTGGTCCGACAAGGGATCGCGCATCCTCGCTGTGGCTGACCGCCTGCGTGCCGGCGTGATCTGGGCCAACACCTTCAACCGCTTCGACCCGTCGAGCCCGTTCGGCGGGTACAAGGAGTCCGGATTCGGCCGCGAGGGCGGTCGCCAGGGTCTCACCGCCTACCTCAAGGGAGCCGCAGCATGAGCAAGCGACTGACTGTTCCGAAGACGTACAAGCTGGCGATCGGCGGGGCCTTCCCGCGGAGCGAGTCCGGCCGCACGTACGAGGTGCTCACGCCGAAGGGGGCCTTCCTCGCGAACGCCGCGAAGGGCTCCCGCAAGGACGCCCGCGACGCCGTGGTCGCCGCCCGATCCGCCGTCAAGGGCTGGTCCGGTGCGACCGCCTACAACCGCGGCCAGGTCCTGTACCGCGTCGCGGAGGTGCTGGAGGGGCGTCGCGCGCAGTTCATCGACGAGATCGCGGCTCAGGAGGGCGTGTCGTCCGCGGCCGCGGCCTCGCAGGTCGATGAAGCTATCGACCTCTGGGTCTGGTACGCCGGATGGTGCGACAAGTACGCACAGGTGGCGGGCAACGCGAACCCCGTGTCGGGGCCGTACTTCAACATCTCCGTGCCAGAGCCGACCGGTGTCGTGGCGATCGTCGCCCCGCAGGACTCGGCGCTGCTCGGTCTGGTGTCGGTCGTGGCTCCGGCTCTGGTCGCCGGGAACACGGTTGTGGTCGTCGCGAGCGAGCAGCACCCGCTCTCGGCCATCAGCCTCGCCGAGGTCCTCGCCACCAGCGACGTCCCGGGCGGAGTCGTGAACGTGCTGACGGGTTCGCCCGCGGAGATCGCTCCGTGGCTGGCTTCGCACCAGGACGTGAACGCTCTCGACCTGGCCGGAGCCGGCGCTCTCGACTGGGTCGACATGCAGATCGCCGCGGCGGAGACGCTCAAGCGGGTGCTCGCCCCGGGAGACGTCGTCGCCTCGCCGGAGCGGATCGGTGCCTTCACCGAGGTGAAGACCGTCTGGCACACCAAGAGCATGGTCTGACCGTTCTGACGACCTCATGAAGGGGGTCGGGAGCCTTCGCCCACGACCGGGCAGCTGAAGGCTCCCGGCCCCTTCATCGTTTCGCGATCCGATGTCGAATGCCCTCAATGCGGCCCGGTGTCGTATGCAGAGGTTAGGCTCGAAGAACGATCTCTGATCCCCCCTAGGAGGACGCGCATGGCCCGCATCGGTGAAAGCGCTGACCTGTTCAAATGCTCTTTCTGCGGAAAGAGCCAGAAGCAGGTCCAGCAGCTCATCGCCGGCCCCGGCGTGTACATCTGCGACGAGTGCGTCGAGCTGTGCAACGAGATCATCGAAGAGCGGATGGCCGAGTCGTCCGCAGACGGGGTCGCCGAGTTCGAGCTCCCGAAGCCGCGTGAGATCTTCGCCTTCCTCGAGGAGTACGTGGTCGGGCAGGAGCCCGCCAAGCGCGCTCTCGCCGTCGCCGTCTACAACCACTACAAGCGGGTGCGGGCACACGGCACCCTGCAGACGGCCGAGCAGAAGGCCGAAGAGGTCGAGATCGCCAAGAGCAACATCCTGCTCATCGGGCCGACCGGCTGCGGCAAGACCTACCTCGCGCAGACGCTCGCGAAGCGCCTCAACGTCCCCTTCGCCGTCGCCGACGCCACGGCGCTGACCGAGGCCGGCTACGTCGGAGAAGACGTCGAGAACATCCTCCTCAAGCTCATCCAGGCCGCGGACTACGACGTCAAGCGCGCCGAGCAGGGCATCATCTACATCGACGAGGTCGACAAGATCGCCCGTAAGGCCGAGAACCCGTCGATCACCCGCGACGTCTCGGGCGAGGGTGTGCAGCAGGCCCTCCTGAAGATCATCGAGGGCACGGTCGCCTCGGTCCCTCCGCAGGGCGGCCGCAAGCACCCGCATCAGGAGTTCCTGCAGATCGATACGTCGAACGTGCTGTTCATCGTCGCCGGGGCCTTCGCCGGTCTCGAAGACATCGTCTCGGCGCGCGTCGGCAAGCACGGCATCGGCTTCGGTGCCCCGCTGCACGACAAGGGCAAGGACCTCGACCTGTTCAGCGAGGTGCTCCCGGAAGACCTGCACAAGTTCGGGCTGATCCCCGAGTTCATCGGGCGTCTGCCGGTCGTCACCAATGTGTCGCCGCTCGACCAGGATGCACTGATCGACATCCTCACCGGGCCGCGCAATGCGCTGGTGAAGCAGTACCAGCGCATGTTCGAGATCGACGGCGTGCAGCTCGAGTTCGAAGAAGATGCGCTGCGATCCATCGCCGACCTGGCCGTCGAACGCAAGACCGGTGCCCGTGGACTCCGGGCGATCCTGGAGGACGTGCTCGGACCCATCATGTTCGAGATCCCCTCGGCGGAGGACGTCGCCAAGGTCATCGTCACCCGTGCAGCCGTCGATGAAGGCGCACCGCCCACGATCGTGATGGAGCGCAAGCGCAAGAGCGCATGAGCGCGGAGCCGGTTCCCTGGAAGACGGTGGCGAGGAAGACTCTCGTCGCCGACCGATGGATCCGACTGCATGAGGACAGCTGCGAAGACGTGAGCGGGCGCTCGATAGCCCCGTACTACGTGCTGGAGTACGGCGACTGGATCTCGGTCCTCGCCCTCGACCGGAACGACGATGCCATCCTGGTGGAGGAATATCGGCACGGTGCCCGCGTCGTGGCGCTCGGCACGATCGGCGGGGGAGTAGAGCCTGGCGAGGCTCCGGAGGATGCGGCCGCCCGCGAACTCCTGGAGGAGACGGGCTTCGTGGCAGATGAGCTCATCGACCTCGGTGCGACGTGGGCGAACTTCGGCAACCACACCAACCGCGTGCATCACTTCCTCGCTCGCGGATGCACGCGCATCGTGGAGCAGTCGCTCGACGACAGCGAGTCGATCGCCGTGCACGTGCTGTCACTGGACGGACTCGGCGACCGCCTCTCGCAGAGCTACCACCAGCTCACCTGGTACAAAGCGATGGAGCAGCTCGGACGATGCGTCCCGCCGATCCCGTAGACGTCTGATGACCTCAGGCGGTCGGCATGACGAGATCGGTGCGCAGCTCTGACGGGGTGGTGCTCGGGTCGGACACGTAGATCTCGATCCAGACGCCGCCGGGACGGAGCCCCTGGGCGCCTGCACGCTCGACGAGACCACCCCAGGCGCCGCCGAGCTCCTCGTAGGAGCCGAACAGGGTCGTCGCGACCGCAGGGCCCGCGGGCAGCCTTGAGGCGACGATGACGCGCCCGCTGGCCGTGGGGATCGGGTTCTCCGGGGGAGTTTGCACGGGGAAGCCGAGTTCGAGGTCGAAGAGGTCCATCGGATCTCCGTGATAGATCGCGAGCGCGGGGCCGGTCGGGACCAGCACGTCTCCGGCGAAGGTGAGCGCGATCGCCGAGTAGCCGGCATCGAACGCCTCCTGGATGTCGGCCAGACGGATGCCGTTGTGGCGGATCACCGCGAGGGGGACGGCGTCGAGGTCGAGGCGGTCCGCGGGACCGAATGGGGACTCAGGGAATGCGTTCATGCGCTCAGAGTCTCACGACTCCGTCGCCCAGTCCACGGCGCTTCAGGAGCGGTTCGATCTCGGCATCGCGGCCACGGAAGTCGCGGTAGGCGTCGAGCGGATCCTTCGAGCCGCCCACCCCGAGCAGACGCCGACGGAACCGGTCGCCGTTGCCCCGGGTGAGGCCGCCGTTCGTGCGGAACCACTCGACCGTGTCGGCGTCGAGCACCTCGCTCCAGATGTACGAGTAGTAGCCCGCGCTGTACCCGCCGGAGAAGACGTGGGCGAAGTACGTCGACGAGTACCGTGTCGGGACGGCCGAGTCGTCCAGGCCGATGTCCGCCAATGCGGCAGCCTCGAACGCGGCGACGTCGGTGACCTGCACGTCGGTGCCGAGGCGATGCCAGGCCTGATCCAACCAAGCCGCCGCCAGATACTCGCTGGTGGCATGCCCCTGGTCGAACGTCTCGGTCGCTCGCAGGCGCTCCACGATCGCGGGGTCGAGCGGCGCACCGGTCTCGTGGTGGCGTGCGTAGTTGTCGAGCACCTCAGGCCACAGGATCCACATCTCGTTGACCTGGCTCGGGAACTCCACGAAGTCGCGGAACACATTCGTCCCGGCGAAGTGTGGGTAGGTCACGGTCGCGAAGAGTCCGTGCAGCGCATGCCCGAACTCGTGGAACAGCGTGGTCACCTCATCGAGAGTCAGCAACGTCGGCTCGCCATCTCCCGGAAGCGGCACGTTCAGGTTGTTGACGACGACGGGAGCCGTGCCGCGCAGGCGCGATTGGCTCACGATCGCGTTCATCCACGCGCCGCCACGCTTCGAGTCCCGGGTGTACAGATCGAGCACGTACAGGCCGACCGCGGTGCCGTCCTCATCGCGCACCTCGAACACGCGTGCGCCGGGATGGTACGCGGCGAGGTCGTCTCGCTCGGAGAAGGTGACGCCGTAGAGTCGGGTCGCCGCGAAGAAGACACCTTCCTGCAGGACGCGCTCTGCCTCGAACCAGGGGCGCAGCGCACTGGAGTCGATGTCGTACCTGGCTGTACGCACTCGTTCGGTGTAGAAAGCCCAGTCATGCGCCTCGACCGGGAAGGGTGCTGCCTCGGTCTCGTCGACGATCGCCTGGAGGGCCGCGTGCTCGGCACGGGCGTTGCGCGCGGACGGGGCTGCGAGGCGACGGAGCATCTCTTCGACGGCATCCGGAGTTCCAGCGGTCTCGTCGGCGGTGATGTAGGCGGCGTGCGAGTCGTAGCCGAGCAGTGTGGCGCGTTTCGCCCGCAACCGCACGATCTCGAGGAGCACCCCTCGGTTGTCGTTGGCATTGTCCCGGGATCCGCGCGCGAGCGAGGCGGCCATGATGCGCCGCCTCGACTCCCGTACGCGCAGCTGTGCCAGTGCAGGATGCCCGGTGAAGAGCGGCAGGGTGATCAGGTACCTGCCGTCGAGGCCCCTGTCCGCTGCCGCGCGCGCGGCGGCTGACAGCTCTCCCGCGCTCAGCCCGTCGAGCTCGTCGGCGGTGTCGAAGACCACGGCGAGGTCGTTGGTGTCGTTCAGGAGGTTGCGTTCGAACGTGTTCGTCAGCGTCGAGAGCTTCTGGTTCAGTGCGGTCAGCTGCGCCTTGGCCTCGTCGTCGAGACCCGCACCCGCGTGGGTCATCTCGCGGTGGTGGCGCTCCACCAGGTAGCGCTGCTCAGGGTCGAGATCCAGGGAGTCACGCTGGTCGTACACGTGCTGCACCCGCCAGTAGAGCTGGCCGTCGAGCGTGATCGCGTCCTGATGCGCGGCCATGAGCGGTGCCAGCTGCTCATCGATCGCCTGGATCTCGGGCGTCGCATCGGCCGAACTCACGGTATAGAAGGTGTGCGCCACGCGGTCGAGGAGCTCGCCGGATCGTTCCAGCGCCTCAAGCGTGTTCTCGAACGTCGGCATCGAGCGCACCATGGTGATGCGCGCGATCTCGCGACGCTGCTCCTCGAAACCCGCCTGGAACGCGGGGAGGTAGTGTTCGGGCCGGATCGCGCCGTAGTCCGGGAGGCCGTAGGGGAGCGTCGACGGCTGCAGCAGCGGATTCGTGGCGTCGGTCATCTTCCGAGCCTATCCACCCCGGCTGTCCAGGCTCAGGAACCGTCCTCGCTCAGGCGCGTCATCACTCCGCGCAGCGCTTCCACCACCACGCGGACCGATCGACGACGCAGGGTCTCCGGGCGGGCGAGCAGATCGATCATCCGGTGCGTGCTCACCCCCTCGAGCGGGATCCGCACGATCTCGCGATCATCGACGCTCCGTGAGGTGAAGCGCGGCAGCATTCCGATCACCCCACCTGCCGCCACGACCGCCGACACCGCGCCGTAGTCGTTGATGCGGTGCTGGATGTCGACAGGGTGGTGGGCGACGGCCGACACCGCACGAAGGACATCGTCGGGGGAGTAGCCGATGCGACTGGTGACCCATCTCTGTCCTGCGACGTCGGCCGGAGTGAGGCTGGCGCGGCCGGCGAGAGGGTGGGAGATCGAGACGGCGACATCGAGGGGCTCACGTATGAGGGTGAGACTGCGCACGCCTTGCGTGGGCCAGGGGTCGGAGTGCTCCATGCGGTGCGCGAGCACGAGGTCGTAGCGGGCGGTGAGCGCGGGGAACTCGCTCTGCGCGACATCCTCGTCGGTGAGCTGGACCGTCGGCGCATCCTCTGCGGACGCCAGTACCCGCACCAGCGCGCCGAACAGGGCCTGCCCGACGCTGTGGAATCCGCTGATGCTCACGACTCCCGTCGCGGCTCCCTCGAACTCGTCGAGGGCATGCCGTGCTGCGGCCATCGCGTCGATCGCCTCGGCGCCGGCCGTCGCCAGCACTTCACCGGCGGGCGTAAGGGCGAGGGTCCGGCCGATCCGGCGTGTCAGCGGTGTCGGAACACCCCTCTGCAGGGCTGCGAGTTGCTGGGACACCGCAGACGGAGTGACTCTGAGCGCGTCGGCCACGGCGGTCACGCTGCCGAGGGCGCCGAGCTCCCTCAGGATCTGCAGTTGATGGAGTTCCACGACCACAGTGTAGCTCTCGCTACATCGACGGTGCAGACGATGCCGATTGTTCTACAACGTCAGGTGCGGTGTGATCGAGATCATGAAGGCACTGTTCAAAGCCGCAGCCGGTGCGGGACTCGAGCTCGTCGAGCGCCCCGACCCGACCGCCGGAACTGACGACGTCGTCATCCGCGTGCTGCGCACGGGGATCTGCGGCACCGATCTGCACATCCTCCGCTGGGACGAATGGGCGGCGTCCGCGATCGCCGCACCGCTGATCCCCGGTCACGAGTTCTACGGGGAGGTCGTGGAGGTCGGCCCTGGCGTGCGCGACATCGCCGTCGGCGATCGGGTCTCCGGCGAAGGACACATCGTCTGCGGCACCTGTCGCAACTGTCGAGCGGGTCGCCGCCAGATGTGCATCCGCACGATCGGTCTCGGTCTGCAGCGCGACGGCGCCTTCGCGGAGTACCTCGTGCTGCCCGCGGCGAACGTCTGGGTCCATCACTCGGAAGTGACCCCCGAGCTGGGGGCCATCTTCGATCCCCTGGGCAATGCCGTGCACACAGCGCTCACCTACCCACTCGTCGGAGAGGACGTGCTCGTCACCGGCTGCGGACCCATCGGGCTGATGGCGATCGCCGTCGCCCGGCATGCGGGAGCACGGTTCATCACGGCGACGGACGTCAGCGCGCCGCGTCTGGAGATGGCCCGCCGGATGGGCGCCGACGAGGTCGTCGACGTCTCGGTCCGCGACATCCGCGAAGCGCAACAGGCGCTCGGCATGCGGGAGGGCTTCGACATCGGATTCGAGATGAGCGGTGCGCCGTCGGCCCTCCCCGCCATGATCGACAACATGAACCACGGCGGTCGCATCGCGATGCTGGGTCTGCCGAGCGCGGGATTCGGCATCGACTGGGGCAAGCTCGTCACCCACATGCTCACGATCAAGGGCATCTACGGGCGCGAGATGTTCGAGACGTGGAACGCGATGGGAGCGATGCTGCAGACCAGCGCCTCCCTGCGGGACGCCATCGGCCGCGTGATCGCGGAGGTGGTCCCCGCTCGCGACTGGGAACACGGATTCGCCGCGGCCGAGTCGGCGGGAACAGGCAAGATCATCCTCGACTGGACGGAGCTGTGATGTACGGGACTTTTCAGAAGCATGTGTCGGATGAGCTGGCGGGCATCGAGGAGGCCGGGCTCACCAAGCATGAGCGCGGCATCCGCGGCCCCCAGAACGCGGAGATCACCGCCGACGGCGCAGAGGTGCTGAACTTCTGCGCCAACAACTACCTCGGGCTCGCCGACGACCCGCGCATCCTCGACGCGGCGACGACGGCCTTGCAGGAATGGGGCTATGGGCTTGCGAGCGTGCGCTTCATCTGCGGCACCCAGGAGCAGCACCTCGAGCTGGAGCGTCGGCTCGCCGACTTCCTCGGCACGGACGAAGCCATCCTGTACTCGTCATGCTTCGACGCGAATGGCGGCGTGTTCGAGACGCTCTTCTCCGCCGAGGACGCCATCATCTCGGACGAGCTGAACCATGCGTCGATCATCGACGGGATCCGGCTCTCGAAGGCGCAGAGGCTTCGCTATCGAAACCGCGACATGAGCGATCTCGAAGAGCAGCTGAAGGCGGCGGAAAAGGCCCGGTTCCGGGTGATCGTGACGGACGGCGTGTTCTCGATGGATGGGTACATCGCGCCGCTCGCCGAGATCTGCGACTTGGCCGAGCGCTATGACGCACTGGTCTTCGTCGACGACTCGCATGCCGTCGGCTTCGTGGGGGAGAACGGTCGGGGGACGCCGGAGCTGTGCGGGGTCGCCGATCGCGTCGACATCTACACCGGGACGTTCGGCAAGGCGCTAGGCGGTGCATCGGGCGGGTACGTCGCCTCGCACGCCGAGATCGTGGCCCTGCTGCGTCAGCGCTCTCGTCCCTATCTGTTCTCGAACACACTCGCTCCCGCGATCGTGGCCGGAACCCTGACCGCCCTCGATCTCGTCGAGGGGTCCGCCGACCTTCGTGCGCGTCTGCGCCGCAATGCCTCCCTGTTCCGCGAGCGCATGACCGCCGAGGGATTCGACCTGCTCCCCGGGGAGCACCCCATCGTGCCCGTCATGTTCGGCGATGCGGCGAAGACGGCGAGGATCGCCAGGGAGATGCAGGAGCGCGGCGTGTACGTGACCGCATTCAGCTTCCCCGTCGTGCCGCGCGGGCTGGCGCGGATCCGCGTGCAGCTGTCGGCGGCTCACACACCCGAGCAGGTCGAGCGCTGCGTGGAGGCCTTCGTCGCCGCACGCGCTGTCGTCGACTGACCCTGCAACTGACCCTGCAACTGACCCTGCGACGGGCCCTGCACCTGACCCTGCGACAGAACCGGGGCTAGTTGCAAAGATACCCTTGCAAAGAAATCTTTGCAAGGGTATCTTTGCATGCATGACGAACGAGACGCAGGTCAGGACTCTCGATGCCAGCGCCCTGAAGGCGCTGGCGCACCCGCTCCGGGTGAAGATCTTCGACATCCTCGCCGCGCGCGGTCCGCAGACCGCCAGTTCGCTCGCTGCACTCGTAGGGGAGACATCGGGGTCGACCAGCTATCACCTCCGCGCGTTGGCTGCTCACGATCTCATCCGCGAAGTCGAGGGGCGAGGCACGGCGCGTGAGCGGTGGTGGGAACGGCCCAAGGGGCGCATCGACGTGCCCGGTCCTGACGAGATGACTTCGCCGTCGAATCGGGCGGCTGCCCAGATCGTGACGTCGGAGTTCTTCCGTCTGCGGCACGAGACCCTGATGTCGTACCTCAACCGACCCCAGTCCGAGGTCCCGGAGGCGTGGCGCGATGTGGGGATCACCATCACCACGCACCTCGATATGACGCCGGAGCAGGCCATGTCGCTCCGCGAGGAGCTCGAGACCATCGTCGAGAGGGCCATCGAGCGCTACCGGGGCCAGACCGGACCCGATGTGCGACGCGTCTCGCTCCGCACCGAACTCTTCGACCTGCCGACGCCGCAGCACGCGACGCACGGATCCGGCGACGACATCCTGGAGGAATCATGACCAGCGCGACGCTTCACCTGGTGGCTCCGACGCAGACCGAACGCGGGCTGCTGCGACTCGCCGACCATCTCACCGCGTACGTCGAGCACCGCATCTCCCGACGTGCCGAGCGACGTGAGATCGCCCTCGACCTGCTGCGCGAGCAGCAGACCCGCAGGCAGGATCCGCGCGCAGTCGATCACGCACTCGCACAGCTCGGCCTGACGCGGCGCTGACGCGTAGCGCGGTCCCGGCCGGGATTCAGTCCTGGAAGGGACGGGCGACGATCTCGCCGGTCGCGGTCTGGAAGACCTCCCAGCCCGCGTCGAGCTCCGCGATCGCGCGACCCTCCAGCCATGTGAGCGTCCAGTGGCCGGTGAGGCCCCGGGACTCGACCTCGGCGATCGCCGGCCGGAGGGATGCCGGGACGGAGGCCGGAGCCTCGGACCCGGCCGCCCAGCGCGTGCCCAGCTGCATCAGGAGGCCTCGACCGGGGCGAGCTCGATCGCGGTGACCGCGAACGCCTCGGCCTCGGTGAACTCGAGCTCGGCGATGCGGCCGACGGCGCGGAGGTCATCGGCTGCGGCACGGAGGGCATCGAGCTTCGCTGCGGGGGCGGCGATCGCCGCACGTGAGACCGGAGTCTTCTGCGAGGCCTTCGCCTCGGTCTTCGCGCGACGGATGCCGATCAGCGCCTCGCTGGCCGCGGCGAGCACGGCCGGGTCACCGTCGATACCGAGAGGCGTCGGCCACGCGGCGGTGTGCACGGACCCTTCCTCGAACCAGGACCACGACTCCTCTGCCGCGAAGGACAGCACGGGAGCCAGCAGGCGCAGCAGCGTCGACAGGGCCAGACGCAGCGAGAGCGCCGCGGATGCCTGCCCCACATCGGCCTGGTTGTAGGCGCGTTCCTTCACGAGCTCGAGGTAGTCGTCGCAGAACGTCCAGAAGAAGGCCTCGGTGAGCTCCAGAGCACGAGCGGCGTCATACCGCTCGAATGCCTTGGTCGCCTCGACCACGACGCGGTCGAGGGCTGTCAGCATCGACGCATCGAGGGCGTGCGTGACCTGTGCGCCGTCGGGCACGGGGAACGACAGCACGAACTTGGCGGCGTTGAGCACCTTGATGGCCAGACGACGGCCGATCTTCACCTGCGTGGGGTTCTGCGGGTCGAATGCCGCGTCCATGCCGAGGCGGCTCGATGCGGCCCAGTAACGCACCGCGTCCGAGCCGTGGGCGTCGAGCACGTCGGCCGGGGTGACCACGTTGCCCTTCGACTTCGACATCTTCTTGCGGTCGGGGTCGACGATGAAGCCCGAGATCGCGGCGTTGCGCCACGGCGTCCTGTCGTCTTCGAGCGTCGAACGCAGCATGGTGGAGAACAGCCAGGTGCGGATGATGTCCTGGCCCTGCGGGCGCAGGTCGAACGGAGCGGTGAGCTGCCACAGCTCCTCATCACGTTGCCAGCCGCCCGCGAGCTGCGGTGTGAGGGACGAGGTCGCCCAGGTGTCGAGGATGTCGGCCTCGGCGTCGAAGCCACCCGGCACGCCGCGCTGGTCCTCGGTGTACCCGGCGGGCACGTCGGTGGTCGGATCGATCGGGAGCGACGCCGCATCCGGGGTGAGCACGCGGTCATAATCGCGCTCGCCGTTCTCGTCGAGGGCGTACCAGAGGGGGATCGGCACACCGAAGAAGCGCTGACGCGACACGAGCCAGTCGCCCGTGAGACCGCCCACCCAGTTCTCGTAGCGCACGCGCATGAATTCGGGGTGCCAGGAGAGTTCCTCGCCGTGGGCGATGAGCTTGTCGCGCAGTTCGCCGTCGCGGGCACCGTTGCGGATGTACCACTGGCGCGTGGAGACGATCTCGAGCGGACGGTCTCCCTTCTCGAAGAACTTCACGGCGTGGTTGAAGGGCTTGCCGACTGCGGTCATGTCGCCGGTCGCCTGCAGCTTCTCGACGATGGCCTTGCGCGCACTGAAGACGGTCTTGCCCGCGATCTCCTCGGCGTACCAGGTCGCGGCCTCGGGATTCTCGACGGACGCCGGAGCCTCGGGCAGGAATCGCCCGTCCAGACCGATCGTCGTCATGTTCGGCAGGGACTCGTTCTCGGTGGTGCGCAGCTCGCGCCACCAGATGATGTCGGTCACATCACCGAAGGTGCAGACCATCGCCGCTCCGGTGCCCTTGTCGGGCTGGGCGAGGTGGTGGCCGTGGATCTCGATCTCAGCGCCGAAGAAGGGGGTCTTCACCTTGGTGCCGATGAGGTGCTTGTGCGGCCCCTCCGGATGCGTCACGATCGCGATGCAGGCGGGGAGCAGCTCCGGGCGGGTGGTGTCGATCGCGATCGATCCCGAGCCGTCCGCGAACGGGAACTCGATCGTGTGATACGCCGCCTGCTGGTCGCGGTCCTCGAGCTCGGCCTGCGCGATGGCGGAGCGGAAGTCGATGTCCCACAGGGTCGGAGCCAGCGCCTGGTAGGCCTCGCCGCGCTCGATGTTGCGCAGGAAAGCGAGCTGGCTCTGTCGGATGGTGTCGTCGGAGATGGTGCGGTAGGTCTGCGTCCAGTCCACGCTCAGTCCGAGCTGGCGGAACAGCGCCTCGAACTGCTTCTCGTCCTCGATGGTGAGGCGCTCGCAGAGCTCGATGAAGTTGCGGCGGCTGATGGGCTGCTGGTCGGCCGCGCGGCTCGACTTGTTGTCGCCGCCCTCGAAGGGAGGAGTGAAATCGGGGGTGTACGGGAGCGAGGGGTCGCACCGCACGCCGTAGTAGTTCTGCACCCGTCGCTCGGTCGGCAGGCCGTTGTCGTCCCAACCCATCGGGTAGAAGACGGTCTTTCCGCGCATGCGCTCGAACCGAGCCTTCACATCGGTGTGCGTGTAGGAGAACACGTGTCCGATGTGCAGGCTTCCCGATGCCGTCGGAGGCGGGGTGTCGATCGAGTACACGCCCTCGCGGCCGGACTGCGCCGCGCGAAGACGGTCGAACAGGTACGTGCCCTGCTCGGCCCAGGCGGCGTCCCACTTCGCTTCGAGGCCTTCGAGTGCGGGCTTGTCGGGAATCTGGTTCTGCGACGATTCGGAAGCAGGCATGAAGGTCTCCTCGAGCGATGTATGCGGCACTGTGTGAGCGTGCCTGAGTGTGGGTTGTGCCGAACAGTCTACCGAGCATCGGGGCATCGGCAGCCCGTCGCAGATCGACCCCGTCCAACAATCGGCCGTAGGATGGGATGTCCCGACCCGTTCGTCCAGAGGAACCGTCATGCCCGCAAGACCTGTGCGTCGTCTCCTGCCCTTCGCGGCGCTCGCCGCTGCCACTGCGCTGGTGCTCAGCGCATGCGCGGCTCCCGGCTCGGACGGCGAGGGCGGAGAGCTCGTGTGGTCCATCGAGGGCGCGAACCTCTCGGCTGGGCACATGGACCCGCAGGTGAGCCAGCTCGACGTCTCCGGCATGGTGCAGCGGGCGGTGCTCGACTCGCTGGTGTTCCAGGAGGCGGATGGAACGTTCAGCCCGTGGCTCGCGAAGAGCTGGGAGGTCTCGCCGGACAGCACGGAGTACACGTTCGTGCTCCGTGACGACGTGACCTTCACCGACGGCGAGAAGTTCGACGCCGCCGCGGTCAAGGCGAACTTCGACCGCATCGTCGATCCGGAGACGGCATCCGCGCAGGCGGCCAGCATGCTCGGCGCCGACTTCTATGAGGGCACCGAAGTCGTCGACGACTACACGGTCACGGTGACCTTCACGCAGCCGTACGCACCGTTCCTGCAGGCGGCGAGCACGCCGCAGCTCGGCTTCTACTCGCCGGCCGTCCTCGCGAAGTCCGCGGACAAGCTCAAGGCGGGGGGACCCGACGTCACCGTCGGTACCGGTCCGTTCGAGCTCACCGAGTACACGCCGGACCAGGAGATCGTGTACACCCGCAACGACGACTATGCGTGGGGTCCGCATGATGCGAAGGCCCCGAAGTTCGAGACGCTGCGTGTGGAGATCCAGCCGGAAGCCTCGGTCCGCACGGGCGTGGTGACGAGCGGGGAGGCCGACCTGGCCAGCAACATCCCGCCGAACCTCGCGAAGGATCTCGGCGACGGCATCACGGTCGATTCGATCGAGTACCCGGGTCTGCCTTACTCGCTGTACCTGAACGAGAAGTACGGGGTGTTCGCGGACGAGAAGGTGCGTCAGGCCTTCGCGCGCGGCGTCGACATCGACGCGGCGGTGGAGGAGATCTACTTCGGCCAGTTCCCGCGCGCATGGAGCATCCTCGGCTCGACGACCCCGGGCTACGACGCGTCGCTCGAGGGCAGCTGGCCGTTCGACCAGGACGCCGCGAACGCGCTCCTCGACGAGGCGGGATGGACCGCACGCGACACCGACGGCATCCGTATGAAGGACGGTAAGCGGCTCTCGGTGCGATGGATCGCCTGGACTCCCGTTCCGGATGACCGCGCCGCTCTCGCGAACGCGATCCAGTCCGACCTCAAGGAGATCGGGTTCGAGGTCCAGCGCGAGGTGCTCGAACCCGGGGCCTACAACGAGCAGTACGAGCCGAAGACGTTCGATCTGACGGACTGGGGCTTCTCCGGCGTCGACCCCGATCTGCTGCGCAGCCACCTGCACACCGACGGGTTCCAGAACGCGTCGCAGGTGAGCGATCCCGAGATCGATGCATTGCTGGAGAAGGCCGTCGCGACCAGCGACCAGGACGAGCGCAACGAGCTCTACACCCAGCTGCAGCAGTGGAACGCGACGTATACGGCGATCGTGCCGCTCTACAGCCCGTCTGCGATCACCGCCGTCGGCGATCGCGTCGAGGGGCTGCAGTACGACCTGTACGGTCGACCGCTGTTCTACGATGTGACCGTCGGCTGAGCCGCCGGCTGAGCGGAGGGCACGGGTGGTGAGGGCTGCTCTCGTCCGTATCGCCGGCCTCGCCGCGTCCGTCGTGATAGTCCTCTGGGGCGCGGCGACCGTCGCCTTCCTCGCCTTCCGGGTGATCCCGGGGGATCCGGTATCGGTGATGCTGGGGCCCCAGGCGCAGGTGAGCGAGGCGGTCAAAGAAGGCATCAGAGCCGATCTCGGGCTCGATCGCCCGCCGTTCGAGCAGTACCTCGGCTTCATCGGTCAGCTCGCTCGGGGAGACCTGGGAGAGTCGTACCAGCTGCGGATGCCCGTGACCGAGGTGATCGGGCGGCAACTCGGTGCGACGGTCCAGCTTTCGGTGCTCGCGCTCGTGATCGCCCTGGTGCTCGCGCTGTCCGTGGCGGTGCTCGTTCGCGGCAAGGCGGGTCGGACGGTCGCGGCGGCGGTCGAACTGGTGGTGCTCTCCTCCCCGGTCTTCTGGATCGGGCTCGTCCTGCTGAGCGTCTTCGCGTTCGGTCTGGGCTGGTTCCCGGTGTCGGGTGCTCGCAACCCCGCCACGATCGTGCTGCCGGCGATCACGCTCGCGCTTCCGGTGGCGGCGCTGCTCAGCCAAGTGCTGCGCGACGGGCTGATGCAGGCGGAGCGGATGCCCTTCGCTGAGACGGTGCGGGCTCGTGGGGCCAGTCCCTCGTGGTTCACGCTGCGGCATGGGCTGCGCCACGGCGCCGCCTCTGCTGTCACGCTCGCCGCCTACCTGACCGGATCCGTCCTCGGTGGGGCGGTGCTCGTGGAGACGGTGTTCGCCCGTCCTGGCCTCGGCCGGGTCACACTCGCCGCGATCAGCGACCGCGACCTTCCGGTGATCACGGGGATCATCCTCTTGAGCGCCCTGGTCTTCGTGGCGGTGAACCTCGTCGTCGAACTCGTCCATCCGCTGATCGACCCGCGCATCAGGGCTTCGCGACCGGGAGGTGTCCGATGAGGCGCGCGCAGCGGATGCTGCTGTGGGTCGCGATCCTGGTCCTCGCGGTGATCGCGTTCGCGTCGCTCTGGCCCGGTGTCCTCGCCACGCACGATCCGCTGCAGACCGATGTCCGCGCCGCCCTGCTTCCCCCGAGCGCCGAGCATCTGTTCGGCACCGACCAGAGCGGACGCGACGTGTACTCGCGGGTCGTCTACGGTGCGGCGCGCTCGCTGGGCATCGGGCTCTTCGCCACCGGGGTGGCGCTCGTCGGCGGACTCGTCATCGGCGCGCTCGCCGGGGTCGCGCCGAGGGGCGTCGACATCACGGTGATGCGGGTGAACGACGTGCTGATGGCTTTCCCCGAGTTTCTCGTCGCACTCGTCGTCGTCGCCGTGCTGGGCCCGGGACCGGTGAACATCGCGATCGCGGTGACGCTGGCCGCCGTGCCCGTCTACGTCCGGCTGGCCCGAGTGCAGACGCAGACTCTCCGCGTCGCCGAGCACGTCGAGGCGGCGCGCATCCTCGGGGTGCCACGGATGCGCGCATTCACCCGGCACGTGGTTCCGGGAGTCCTCGGCGCGCTGAGCGTGCTCGCCACCATCGGCATCGGCTCCAGCATCCTGGCAGCGGCCGGGCTCAGCTTCCTGGGGCTCGGCCCGTCGGAGCCGACTCCCGAGTGGGGACTGATGCTCGCCGGTGGGCGCAACGTCCTCGGGCAGGCCTGGTGGATCTCGCTGTTCCCCGGCATCGCGATCACGCTCACCGTGGTGGCGGCGACCGTCGTGGGGCGCATCCTGCGCGCTCGCGGAGACGGGAGGATCGCATGAGCGTCGCCCTGGAAGTGCGCGGGCTGCGGATCGCATTCGACGGGAACCCGGTCGTCGATGACGTGTCCTTCGCCGTCGACCGCGGCGAGTGCATCGCGATCGTGGGGGAGTCCGGCGCCGGCAAGTCGCTCACGGCTCGTGCGCTGCTGGGACTGACTCCCACGGACGCCGACGTCTCGCTGGACCGGCTGGTCGTGGACGGGACGGATGCGGCCGGGCTGTCCGAGCGCGCGTGGCGCGAGCTGCGCGGGGCCGGGATCGCGCTCGTCTCCCAGGACGCCCTGGTCTCGCTCGATCCCCTGCGACGGATCGGGGCAGAGATCGCCGAGCCGCTGCTCTTGCACCAGATCGTCCGGCGACGGGCGGCGAGGGCGGAGCGGGTGCGGGAGCTCCTGGCACGGGTATGGATGCCCGACCCCGAACGCCGCTCCCGACAGCACCCGCACGAGCTCTCCGGCGGACTCCGACAGCGAGCACTCATCGCCTCCGCGCTCGCCGCGGATCCCGCCGTGCTGGTGGCGGACGAGCCGACGACCGCTCTCGACGCGACCGTGCAGGCACGGATCCTCGGTCTGCTGCGCGAGATCGTCGAGGCGGGAACGGCACTCGTGTTCATCAGCCACGACTTCGCGGCCGTCCGACGGATCGCCGATCGCGTCCTGGTGATGAGGGGTGGGGTCGTCGTGGAGTCCGGCCCGGTGACCGAGGTTCTCGAGAACCCCCGGCATGAGTACACGAAGCAGCTCATCGCGGCGACGGTCCATGAACCACGCGCTACGGCCCCCGCGGATTCCTCGACGCTGCTGATCGCCGACGAGGTCTCCCGGAGCTTCGATGCCGTGCCCGCGGTCGTCGATGCCTCCTTCGCCCTGAAAGACGGACGGACGCTCGGCATCGTCGGGGAGTCGGGGTCCGGTAAGACGACGCTGGCGCGCATGATCGTCGGAGTCGACGCTCCGGACGCCGGTTCCCTGCGGTGGACATCGCAGCGCCGGGTGCAGCTCGTGCACCAGAATCCGCTCGGAGCGTTCGACCCGCGATGGACGATCGGCCGTTCGTTGCGAGAGGGGCTGGAAGCGGGCGGGGTGCCTCGCGCTCAGCGGGCTGCGGGCGTCGCCCGACTCCTCGCCGAGGTCGACCTCGCCCCGGAGCTCGCCGACCGGCGTCCGAGCGCGCTCTCCGGCGGACAGCGGCAGCGGGCGGCCATCGCCCGCGCGCTCGCCGCCGACCCGGAGGTGTTGGTCCTCGACGAACCTGTCTCGGCCCTCGACCCCTCGGTGCGGGAGCGGGTGCTGCGGCTGCTCGCGCGGGTGCAGCAGGAGCGGCAGTTGACGATGATCCTCGTCTCCCACGACCTCGATGTGGTCGGAGCGGTCGCCGACGAGGTGCTCGTGATGCAGGACGGACGGATCGTCGAGCAGGGCACCACTGCAGAGGTGTTCGGGGCGCCGCAGCATGCGTTCACCCGTGAGCTGCTCGCCGCGAGCGGCCCTGCCGAGCTCTGATCAGACGTCAGTCCTTGATCTGGATGCCGATGCCCGCCGCGATGACCGGCGCGAGCTGCTGCACCTGGAATGACGTGAGAGTCGCTCCGCGGAGGCTGTTGGCATCGAGGAAGGCGACAGCGTCGAGGCCACGCAGGTCGAGGTCCTTCGCCCGCATGCCCCGCGAATCGACCTCGTCGGTCGACGTGGCGGTGAATCTCGCGCGCGTCAGCTCGGCCTGCGGCATGTCGATCGTGCGGATGGCGCAGCCGGAGATCTCAAGATCGGTGACCTTCGCCGCACCGAGGTTCAGGTAGTCGATGCGCACGTCGCGCAGCTCGAGCTCCGAGATGCGCGACTCGCTCAGGTCGAGCGTGCCGATACGGCCACCGCTGATCCGCACCCGCCGCACGCCGGCATCGCGCATGCGGAGCGAGGCGATGCGCACACCCGGCATGTCGACGTCGACGACCGTCGCTCCGGTGAGATCGACCGTGTCGGCGTCAGCGCTCACCACGCACTGCTCGAGCGTCGAGTAGGCGAGATCGACGGTGCCGCTCAGGTCGAGCCGGGCGGCGATCAGGTCGGCGCTGCGTCGGGGAACAGCGGGCTCGAGCACGGGCGGGAGGTCGGGGTCGGCGATGCGGGGAGGAGCGGGGGACTCGGGGGTGCGGGCCATGGTCCGAGCGTAGGGCGCGCCGACGACATCGCGAACCGGGAGCGGGGTGCCGGGCGCCGGAGAGGAGAGCGGCGTCCTGAGGGGATGCGCACGCGTACACTGGAGGGAAGAGCATCGATCCGGCCATCACCGGGGAGCTCTCGGAAGAACGGCGCGGCCCTCGGGCGGTGCTCAGTAGAACCGAGCGGGGCAGGCCCGTCACAGCCGCAGTGAGAGTGGTCGCGTCGCAAGGCGCGGCACGCGAGGTGGTACCGCGGTCCGTGAGGGTCGTCCTCGCAGGAGCATCCGCCACGACGACCACTGCGAGACACGATGACCTACCCCCGTTCCTCCTTCGGCCCCGCCGCCGACTCCGTCGCGCCCAGCCCCCGCTTCCCGCAGATCGAGGAGGAGGTGCTCGCGTTCTGGAAGACGGACGACACCTTCCGCGCCTCGATCGCGCAGCGTGAGGGCGCGCCCGAGTGGGTGTTCTACGACGGCCCTCCCTTCGCGAACGGCCTGCCGCACTACGGCCACCTGCTCACCGGATACGCGAAAGACGTGTTCCCGCGCTTCCAGACCATGACGGGTCATAAGGTCGACCGTGTCTTCGGCTGGGACACGCACGGCCTGCCCGCAGAGCTCGAGGCGATGAAGCAGCTCGGCATCACCGAGAAGGCCGAGATCGAGGAGATGGGCATCGACGTCTTCAACGCGAAGGCGAAGAGCTCGGTGCTCGCCTACACGCACGAGTGGCAGGACTACGTCACCCGTCAGGCGCGCTGGGTCGACTTCGACCGCGGCTACAAGACGCTCGACCTCGGCTACATGGAGAGCGTCCTCTGGGCGTTCAAGACCCTGTACGACAAAGGCCTCGCCTACGAGGGATACCGCGTCCTCCCGTACTGCTGGCGCGACGAGACCCCGCTCTCGGCGCACGAGCTGCGCATGGACGACGACGTCTACCAGATGCGCCAGGACCCCTCCGTGACGGTGACCTTCCCGCTCACAGGCGCCAAGGCAGAAGCCCTCGGCCTCACCGGCGTGCGTGCCCTCGCCTGGACGACCACGCCCTGGACCCTCCCGACGAACCTCGCGCTCGCCGTGGGCCCGGAAATCGAGTACGTCGTGCTGCCCGCCGGCCCGAACGGCGCCGCGGACGTGCACCAGGCGGCGGGAACCACGGATGCGGCGATCGAAGCCTCCGCGCACCGTTACCTGCTGGCGCGTGAGCTCCTCGGGGGATACGCCAAGGACCTCGGCTACGAGAGCGTCGACGACGCGCTCGCCGCCGTCGATGCGACCGTGCGCGGTGCCGAGCTGCAGGACGTCACCTACGACCGGCTGTTCGACTACTACGCCGACACCGAGACCTACGGCACCGAGAACGCCTGGCGCATCCTGGTCGACGACTACGTCACGGTCAGCGACGGCACCGGCATCGTCCACCAGGCTCCGGCCTACGGTGAGGACGACCAGCGGGTCGCCGGTGCCGCCGGAATCCCGACGATCCTGTCGCTCGACGACGGCGGCAAGTTCCTCCCGAACGTCACCGACGTCGCGGGCCAGCTCTGGATGGACGCGAACACGCCGCTCGTGCGCCTGATCCGTGAGAACGGCCGGCTGATCCGTCTGCAGAGCTACGAGCACTCGTATCCGCACTGCTGGCGCTGCCGCAACCCCCTGATCTACAAGGCCGTGTCGAGCTGGTTCATCCGCGTCACGGACATCAAGGACGACATGCTCGCGAACAACGAGCAGATCACGTGGGTGCCGGAGAACGTCAAGCACGGACAGTTCGGCAAGTGGCTCGAGGGCGCGCGCGACTGGTCGATCAGCCGCAACCGCTACTGGGGCTCGCCCATCCCGATCTGGAAGAGCGACGACCCCGAGTACCCGCGCGTGGACGCGTACGGGTCCTTGGAGGATCTGGAGCGCGACTTCGGCACGTTGCCGCGCAACCCCGAGGGCGAGGTCGACCTGCACCGGCCGTACATCGACGACCTCACGCGTCCGAATCCGGACGACCCCACGGGGAAGAGCACGATGCGCCGCATCGAGGACGTCTTCGACGTGTGGTTCGACTCGGGCTCGATGCCCTACGCGCAAGTGCACTACCCGTTCGAGAACCAGGAGTGGTTCGATTCGCACGCGCCGGCGGACTTCATCGTCGAGTACATCGGCCAGACCCGCGGCTGGTTCTACGTCATGCACGTGCTGTCGACCGCGTTGTTCGATCGTCCGGCCTTCACCGGCGTCAGCTGCCACGGCATCGTGCTGGGCAGCGACGGCTACAAGATGTCGAAGTCGCTGCGCAACTACCCGGACGTGTCCGAGGTGCTCGACCGCGACGGCTCCGACGCGATGCGCTGGTTCCTGATGTCGAGCTCGGTGCTGCGCGGTGGGAACCTCGCGGTCACGGAAGAGGGCATCCGCTCGGGGGTCCGCGAGTTCCTGCTGCCGCTGTGGAACTCGTGGTACTTCTTCGCCACGTACGCCAACGCCTCGGGGGCCGAGGGCTACCAGGCCGAGTGGCGCACCGACTCCACGGATGTGCTCGACCGCTACATCCTGGCCCGTCTGGGCGACCTCGTCCGCGAGGTGCGCGTGGATCTGGAGGGGCTGGACTCCACCACCGCGTCCGCGCGGCTGCGCGACTTCGCCGAGGTGCTGACCAACTGGTACATCCGCCGCTCGCGAGACCGCTTCTGGACCGGCGTGACGGAAGACCCGAAGAGCCGCGAGGCCTTCGACACCCTCTACACCGTGCTCGAGACGCTCACCCGTGTGGCGGCGCCTCTCGTGCCGCTCGTCAGCGAGCGCGTGTGGCAGGGCCTGACCGGCGGTCGCAGCGTGCACCTGACCGACTGGCCGGACGACACGCAGTTCCCGGCAGCGGACGAGATCCGTGACGCGATGGACGCGGTGCGCGAGCTGTCGAGCGTCGGCAACGCGCTGCGCAAGAAGGAGAAGCTGCGCGTGCGCCTGCCCCTCGCACGCTTCACGGTGGTCTCACCGCTCGCGGCGTCGCTCGGACAGTTCGAGGACATCCTCCGTGAGGAGCTCAACGTGAAGTCGGTGGAGCTCGTCACGCTCGCCGATGACACGGCGGCGGAGTACGGCATCGCGCACCGCTTGAGCGTCAACGCCCGTGCGGCGGGTCCGCGCCTCGGCAAGGACGTGCAGAAGGCGATCCAGGCGGCGCGCTCCGGTGACTGGAGTGAGGTCTCCGGTGTCGTGACGGCAGGTGGCATCGTCCTCGAGCCGTCGGAGTACGAGCTCGTGCTCGAGACGACCGGCCGCCCGGAGGGGGAGGCCCTGGCCATCGTCCCGACCGGTGGCTTCGTGCTGCTCGACACCAGGACGACCCCGGAGCTCGAGGCCGAGGGACTCGCACGCGATGTCATCCGCGCCGTGCAGGAGACGCGCAAGAACGCCGACTTCGACGTCAGCGACCGCATCCAGCTGGTCCTCCGGTTCCAGGACGACGTGGACACCCAGGCTGTCGTGTCGGCGTTCGACCTGGCCGGCATCGCGGCAGAGACTCTCGCCGAGGAGTACTACGTGATCGACGCGCAGGGAGACTCGATCTTCGGACACGGAGCGGTCCTGGCCGCGGCTGCGGGAGTGACGCCCGAGTTCTCCGCGGTCATCCCCGCCGGGACATATGCCAATGCCGGCGACTTCACGATCGCCGTCACCAGGATGGGAGCGGGAGCATGAGTGACAAGGACAGGGCGGATGCCGTCTACGAGGCCCTGCTGAGCCGCGCCGGAGAGCGCTGGGTGCAGCCGCGCAAGGAGCGCACCGCCCGCATCCTCGCGTTCCTCGATGACCCGCAGCGCACGTACCGCGTCGTGCACATCACGGGTACGAACGGCAAGACGTCGACCGCGCGGATGATCGAGAGCCTCTTGCGGGCGCACGATCTGCGCACGGGACTGTTCACGAGCCCACATCTGGAGCGCTTCACCGAGCGGATCATGATCGACGGCGAGCCCATCGCCGATGAGGCCGTCGCGGATGCGTGGGACGAGATCGAGCCGTTCGTCGACATCGTCGATGCCGAGCTCGAAGCCGCGGGTGATGCTCCGCTGACGTTCTTCGAACTGCTGACCGTGCTGGCGTTCGTCGCCGTGGCCGATGCGCCGATCGACGTGCTCGTGCTCGAGGTGGGCATGGGTGGGGAGTGGGACTCCACGAACACCGCCGACGGCGACGTCGCGGTGTTCGCGCCGATCGACATCGACCACGCCGACCGTCTCGGCAGCACGATCGCCGAGATCGCCGAGGTCAAGGCCGGCATCATCAAGGAGGGCGCGGCCGTGGTGTCCGCCCAGCAGCCCGCGGAGGCGGCCGAGGTGCTGCGTCGCGTGGCGGCGGAGCGCAACGCGACCATCGCGTTCGAGGGCGAGGAGTTCGGTCTCACCGAGCAGAAGCTCGCCGTCGGCGGCCAGTTGCTCACGATCCGTGGCCTGGCGGGGGAGTACACCGAGGAGTACCTGCCGCTGTACGGCGCTCACCAGGGGCATAACGCCGCTCTCGCAGTGGCCGCCGTCGAGTCGCTGATCGGCGGTGCCACCCAGCGCATCGCCGCGGACATCGTGACGGCGGGTCTGCAGGAGAGCACGTCACCGGGCCGGCTGCAGTTGCTCGGCATCGCCCCGACCGTGATCGTCGACGCGGCTCACAACCCGCACGGCGCCAAGGCACTCGCGCAGGCTCTGGACGACAGCTTCGACTTCGACGAATGGGGCCTGGTGCTCGGTGTGCTCGCCGACAAGGACGCCGCCGGCATCGTCGCCGAACTGGCACCGGGAGCGGCGCACGTGTTCGCCACCGCTCCGGATTCGGATCGCGCGAGCGATGCGGATGCGATCGCCGACCTCGTCGAGCAGGCCGGACAGCGGGCGACCGTGCACCACTCGCTGGCAGACGCCGCCGACGCCGCGCGCGAGTGGGCCGCATCCTCCGATCGACGCGCGGTCATCATCGCGGGCTCCGTGGTGCTCGCCGGAGAGGCGATCGCCCTGGCGCAGGACGAGGACTGGAAGGCGGGGTGGCGCGCATGAGCGCCGACGCGACACCGGCTCGCCGTACCCGCCGGCCGCGCCCGCCGCGCACGCTCGTGCAGAAGCTCGCACCTGTCGTGCTGGGTTTCGAGGCCATCGTGGTCTTCCTCGTGGGCCTGACGATCTTCGGGCTGCGGCAGCTTCCCGACGGTATCGAGCAGTGGTGGGCGATCGTCGCCGGGGCGGTGGTCGCGCTCGCCTGCATCGCGATCGCCGGGATGATCACGAAGCCCTGGGCGATCACCGCCGGGTGGGTCGTGCAGGCACTCGTCGCCCTATCGGCGTTCTTCGTTCCCTCCATCCTGCTCGTCGTCCTGATTTTCGGCGGCATGTGGGCGTATGCGACCATCGGAGGGGCCCGATTGGACGCACGACGCCCGGCCGGACCCACGACCGAGACTCAGACCACGCAGATCTCAGACACAGAGAGTGAATGACATGGCCACCGAAGAAACCCTCGTCCTCGTCAAGCCCGATGGCGTCGCTCGCGGCCTCACCGGCGCGATCCTCGCCCGCATCGAGGCGAAGGGCTACGCCCTCGTCGATATCCGTCTGGTGGAGCCCGACCGCGACCTGCTGGCCGAGCACTACGCCGAGCACGAGGGCAAGCCGTTCTACGAGCCGCTGCTCGAGTTCATGCTCTCCGGCCCCTCGGTCGCCATCCGTCTCGCGGGCAACCGCGTGATCGAGGGCTTCCGCTCGCTCGCCGGCACCACCGACCCGACGACCGCTGCGCCCGGCACGATCCGTGGCGACTTCGGTCGCGACTGGGGCCTCAAGGTGCAGCAGAACCTCGTGCACGGCTCGGACAGCCCCGAGTCCGCCGCGCGCGAGCTCGGCATCTGGTTCGACTGAGAACCCGTCCGCACGTGAAAAGCCCGCCCGCCGAGTCTCGGCGGGCGGGCTTTCGTCGTCTCCGCCGTCGGCGGAGCGGGGATCAGAAGATCATGCCGATGACCTCGCCGAGGAGATCGAGGCCACGCAGCTGAGCGAGCAGGACGACGACGGCGTACGCGAGGATCGTCGCGAGCGGGACCCAGGCCATCAGCCTCTCGGCGCGGGCCTTCGTCTTCTCGTTGCTGGTGAAGGTGCCGTTGCGGGTGAGGTGCAGCATCGTCGCGAAGAATGTGGGGATGGTGACCGACCAGGTGAGCATGCACCAGGGGCAGAGAACGCCGAGGTTGGGGGCGTAGATGCTCTGCCAGATCAGCCAGCACACGAGACCGAAGGCGAAGGTGACCCCGGCACCGAAGGTCAGCCAGAACCACCGCGGGAAGCGGGATCCCGCGAGCAGGGCGACGCCGACGAACAGCGGCGCCATCCAGCCGGCGATACCGAGAATCGGGTTGGGGAAGCCGAAGACCTCGCCCTGCCAGGATTCGAGGTTCTTCCCGCACTGGATCATCACGCTCACGTTGCAGCTGAGGACGGCGTCAGGGTTGGCCGCCAGGACGAACTTCTCGACAGTGAGCTGGAAGGCGGCGAACCAGCCCACCACACTCGCGATGATCAGCCAGACGGCGTAGATGACGGGGCGGGTGCGCTGCTCGCTCATACTGGGGATTATCCCAGCGACTGCTATGGATGCGGCGAGAACAGGCCGGAGAAATGTCCGGCCCGGATGACGGGATGCCGCGAACGGAGCCACTTGGTGCGATAATGGCCTGTGATGCGATGAACGGCGTTGCCGCGACACGCGTCGAGCAGACTTCGGGGTCCAATGCCCCACGCGATCAGAGCTATGAGCCGGTCGCAGACCGAGTGAGTTCGCGGCACCTGCGGGTACCGCATGAGATTTCACGGAACACCGAGTGTCCCGTGCAGGGAGTAAGCCAGAGATGGCCGATGAGAACAATGACAACAACGCCCCTACCCTCGACTTCCCGGCTGACGCCGCGGGAGAGCTGACGGAGCCCACGGCTCCCGGCGCGGACGACCGCGCGGGGTCTTCGGGCGAGGGCGAAGAGCCGTCCACTGCTGCGGAAGCCGCCGAGGCTGCTGAAGTGGCTGAGGCTGCTGAGGTGGCCGAGGACGCGGCCGCCGATGACGTCGCAGCCGGTTACGCGGCGGCGGATGACGCTGCTGCGGCTGCCGACGACGCCGCTGCTGCGGCCGAGTCGATCGCAGAGGCCGTCGCCGAGGCGAAATCGGAGGCGGAGAACGAGGCCGCTGACGAAGAGCCGGCTACGGACGAAGCTCCCGTCGCGGACGAAGCTCCCGCTGCGGACGATGCCCCCGCGGTCGAAGAGGCTCCTTCTGCTCCCGAGGCTCCGGCACCGGTGACCGCCGTGTCGCTCGGTCTGCTCCCTGAGGTGTTCGTCTCCCAGGTCTCCACGCAACTGCACTTCTATGCGCCGGAGATCGTGCCGCTGCCCGCACGTCCGGGTCGCGAGCGCATCTTCGACCGCATCGCCGAGCGCGACCAGCCGCAGGACGATGCAGCCGGCCGAGGCCGCGGTCGTCGTCGCCGGGGTGGTTCCGAGGGTGACGACCAGCGCGAAGAGCCGCGTCAGCGTCAGCGCGTCGTCGAGTACATCACCGAGCCGAAGGCGATCAAGGGATCGACCCGTCTCGAGGCGAAGAAGCAGCGTCGCCGCGACGGTCGTGATGCCGGCCGTCGTCGCCCTGTCGTCACCGAGGCCGAGTTCCTCGCTCGCCGTGAGTCCGTCGACCGCAAGATGGTCGTCCGGTCCAAGAACGGCCGCACCCAGATCGGCGTCCTCGAGGACGGCGTGCTCGTCGAGCACTACGTCGCCCGCAACCAGGACGCGTCGCTCATCGGAAACGTCTACCTGGGGCGCGTGCAGAACGTCCTCCCCAGCATGGAGGCCGCTTTCGTCGACATCGGGCGCGGGCGCAACGCCGTGCTCTACTCCGGTGAGGTCGACTGGGACGGCGTCGAGACCGGCAACCAGCCGCGTCGCATCGAGCTGGCCCTCAAGCCCGGCGACCGTGTTCTCGTGCAGGTCACGAAGGACCCCGTCGGACACAAGGGTGCCCGACTCACGAGCCAGATCTCGCTTCCCGGCCGCTACCTGGTCTACGTGCCTGGCGGGTCGATGAACGGCATCAGCCGCAAGCTCCCCGACAACGAGCGGGCGCGCCTCAAGCGCATCCTCAAAGAGGTGCTGCCGGAGTCCTCCGGCGTGATCGTCCGCACCGCGGCAGAGGGTGCGACCGAGGACCAGCTCACGCGTGACGTGCAGCGCCTGACGTCGCAGTGGGAGCACATCCAGAAGCAGGTCGAGAACCAGCAGGCGCCCGCGCTCCTGCACGCCGAACCCGACCTGCTCGTCAAGATCGTCCGGGACGTCTTCAACGAAGACTTCACGAAGATGCTCATCCAGGGCGAGGACGCGCAGCAGACCATCCGGGCCTACCTGGAGAGCGTCGCCCCCGACCTCCTCGAGCGCGTCGAGGCCTACGAGGACGAGACCGATCCGTTCGATGCATTCCGTATCACGGAGCAGATCGAGAAGGCTCTCGACCGCAAGGTATGGCTGCCCTCCGGCGGCTCGCTCGTGATCGACCGCACCGAGGCCATGACGGTCGTCGACGTCAACACCGGCAAGTTCGTCGGCTCCGGCGGAAACCTCGAGGAGACCGTCACCAAGAACAACCTCGAGGCGGCGGAGGAGATCGTCCGCCAGCTGCGTCTGCGCGACATCGGCGGCATCATCGTCGTCGACTTCATCGACATGGTGCTCGAGTCGAACCGCGACCTCGTGCTGCGTCGACTGATCGAGTGCCTGAGCCGCGACCGCACGAAGCACCAGGTGGCAGAGGTCACCTCGCTCGGTCTGGTGCAGATGACGCGCAAGAAGCTCGGTCTCGGCCTGCTCGAGACCTTCAGCGAGGCGTGCGAGGTCTGCGCCGGTCGCGGTGTCATCGTGCACCACGACCCCGTGGTGAAGCACCGCTCCAGCAGCAACGGCGGCGGCAGCAACGGCGGCAACGGACAGAGCGGTCGTCGTCAGCGCGGCAACGGCGGCAGCGGGAGCGGACAGAGCCAGAGTGCTCCCTCCGCTCCTCCGGTCACCCACAGCATCACCGAGGGCGCGAAATCGGCCCTCGCGCAGATCGCCGCCTCCACCATCGCCCCGGCGGCGGATGGCGCGCCCGCAGTCGAGTCGGCCGATGTCGCGGCTGAGGCGCCCGCGGCCGCCGAACGTCCGAAGAAGGCCCGCAAGAAGCGCGGCGACCGCAAGGGGCCGAAGTCTCCCGCCGAGCAGCTCCTCGACTCGGTCCTCGACGCTCTTCCGGAGCCGAAAGCTCCCGGTCAGGGGCGAGGACGCCGTCGGGTGAGCACTGCTGCGCTCACCGGCACTCCCGTCTCGGTGAACAACGAGCCGTCAGCGCCGGTCGCGGCTGCGGATTCGGAGTCCTGAGGCGATCAGCCGGCGCACCAGTTCCTTGCCCTGCACGTGGTGAGCGCCGGCGGCGACGAGCCGGGGGATGATCTCCTCCGGCACGTCGTAGTGGTCGAGGTCGAACGCACGTGCGGGGACGTCGTTCGCGCGCGCGAACACGTGCAGCTCGTCGAGGCTCTCATCGCTGACCAGGTGCGCCCAGAGGCGTCCGTGGGCGGGCCAGAGGGGTTCGTCGACGAGTACGGTCACCCGGTCAGCCTACGACCGCCTCGACAGGGCAGGGCCGGAAGCGGAATGTGAGACGCCTCGGAGCCGCGCCGCTTTGCGACACCGACCCGCATCCGGTAAAGTAGTCCCTTGGTGCGTATGCCGCGTCGTCCTCGTCGGTCGAAGCGGAGAGTCTTGCGTTCGCGCCCGCCGTTCTGCGGCGCATGCAAGCAACAGTCTTCCCGTGAGATCTCGGAGCCGCGAGCTCCCCAACGAAACAGGTATGAAGTGGTTTACGCAGTAGTGCGCGCCGGTGGGCGGCAGGAGAAGGTCGAGGTCGGCACGATCGTTCAGCTCGACCGTGTCAAGGCTGCCCAGGGCGAGAAGATCGAGCTGGCCGCCGTGCTGCTCGTCGACGGCGCCACGGTGACCACCGACGCTGACTCGCTGGCGAAGGTCAAGGTCACGGCAGAGGTCATCGGCAACCTCCGCGGCCCGAAGATCATCATCCAGAAGTACAAGAACAAGACCGGCTACAAGAAGCGTCAGGGCCACCGCCAGGAGCTCACGCGCGTCAAGATCACCGGCATCAAGTAAGCCCGAGGGGACTAGGACATGGCACACAAAAAGGGCGCAAGCTCAACCCGTAACGGTCGTGACTCCAACGCTCAGCGCCTCGGCGTGAAGCGCTTCGGCGGTCAGCAGGTCCTCGCCGGCGAGATCATCGTTCGCCAGCGCGGCACGCACTTCCACCCCGGCGTCAACGTCGGTCGTGGTGGCGACGACACGCTGTTCGCTCTGGCCGCCGGTGCGGTCCAGTTCGGCGCGAAGGGCGGCCGCAAGGTCGTCAACATCGTCGCCGCAGCTGAGTGATCACAGCGCGACACTAGATATCCGGTTCGGGGCGGGCTTCGGCTCGCCCCGTCCGTGTATCTACCCTCCGAAAACGCACAGCAACCCTGAGGACTAGCAAATGGTCACGTTCGTCGACACCGTCACACTGCACCTGCGTGCGGGTAAGGGCGGCAACGGCTGCGTCTCCGTGCACCGCGAGAAGTTCAAGCCGCTCGGTGGCCCCGACGGCGGCAACGGTGGTGACGGCGGCGATGTCGTGCTCGTCGCCGACCCGCAGACCGGCACGCTGCTCTCGTACCACCACTCGCCGCACCGTTCCTCCGGCAACGGCGGGCCGGGCATGGGCGACCACCGCTCCGGGTTCCTCGGCGAGACGCTCGAGCTGCCCGTCCCGGTCGGCACGGTGGTGAAGAACACCGCGGGCGACGTCCTCATCGACATGATCATCCCCGGCGAGCGGTTCGTCGTGGCCAAGGGCGGTATGGGTGGGCTCGGCAATGCCGCCCTCGCCACTCCGAAGCGCAAGGCTCCCGGCTTCGCGTTGCTCGGCACTCCCGGCCACGAGGGCGACATCGTCCTCGAGCTGAAGACCGTGGCCGACATCGCCCTCGTGGGGTACCCGTCGGCCGGCAAGTCGAGCCTGATCGGCGCGATCTCCGCCGCCCGCCCCAAGATCGCCGACTACCCGTTCACGACCCTCCATCCGAACCTCGGCGTGGTGCAGGTCGGCGACTTCCGCTACACGGTCGCCGACGTACCCGGTCTCATCGAGGGTGCGAGCGAGGGCCGAGGACTCGGTCTCGAGTTCCTCCGTCATGTCGAGCGCTGCTCGGCGCTGTTGCACGTTCTTGACTGCGCGACTCTGGAGCCCGGTCGCGACCCGATCTCCGACCTCGACGTCATCCTCGCGGAACTCGGCGCCTACGAGGTGCCCGAGGGACAGACGCCGCTCCTCGAGCGCCCGCAGTTCATCGCTCTGAACAAGATCGACGTCCCCGAGGCACGCGACCTCGCTGAGCTCGTGCGTCCCGATCTCGAGGCTCGCGGCTTCCGGGTGTTCGAGATCTCCACGGTCTCGCACGAGGGTCTGCGTCCCCTCACCTTCGCGCTGGGCGAGCTGGTCGAGAAGGCCCGTGCCGAGGCCGCGCTCGAGACGCCGCCGGAGCGCGTCGTCATCCGCCCGCGAGGCTCCAAGAAGGACTTCACCATCCGGGTCGAGGGCGGCACCTACGGCAACGTCTATCGCATCATGGGCGAGAAGCCGGTGCGCTGGGTGCAGCAGACCGACTTCCAGAACGAAGAAGCCGTCGGGTATCTCGCCGATCGTCTCGAGAAGCTCGGCGTCGAGGACGAGCTCTTCCGCCTCGGTGCGGTGCAGGGATCGACCGTCGTGATCGGCGAGGGCGACAGCATCGTCTTCGACTGGGAGCCCACCATGACCTCGGCGGCAGAGTTGATGAGCGCGCCTCGGGGTACCGACCCCCGTCTGGCACCGAATTCGCGCCGGACGACGTCGGAGCGACGCGAGCAGTACTACGAGCGCATGGATGCCAAGGCCGAGGCTCGCGCCGAGGTGGAGACGCAGCGTCTCGCCGCGTACCGCGAGGACGGCGAGTGACAGCACGCACACGCGCGGATCTGGCCACCGCGTCCCGCATCGTCGTCAAAGTCGGATCTTCCTCGATCAGCGGAGACTCGTCGTGGCGGATCCCCGTCATCGTCGAAGCTCTGGCCGCGGCGCATGCACGCGGAGCCGAGGTGGTCCTGGTGTCGTCTGGTGCGATCGCGTCCGGAATCCCGTTCCTGCGGCTCGACGCCCGCCCGACCGACCTCGCGACCCAGCAGGCCGCGGCGGCCGTTGGTCAGAACATCCTGATGTATCGCTACCAGGAGTCGCTTCGTCCCTTCGATATCGTCGCGGGGCAGGTGCTCCTCACCACCGGCGACCTCGAGAACCCGACATCGCGCTCCAACGCCCGTCGCGCGATGGAGCGGCTGCTCGGGCTTCGCACCCTGCCGATCGTGAACGAGAACGACACCGTCGCGACGCAGGAGATCCGCTTCGGCGACAACGACCGGCTCGGCGCGCTCGTCGCCCAGCTGATCGAAGCCGACGCGCTCATCCTTCTCAGCGATATCGAATCGCTGTACACGCGACCTCCGACGGACCCCGGCGCCGAACCGATCGATGTCGTGGCTCCCGATGCCGACCTGACCGGCCTCGAGTTCGGGGCGACCGTCGTCAACAGCGTCGGCACGGGAGGAGCGGCCACGAAGGTCTCGGCCGCGCGTCTCGCGGCGGCATCCGGCATCGGCGTCCTGGTCACCAGCGCCGACCTCGTCGAACAGGCCCTCGCCGGTGCGGAAATAGGAACCTGGTTCGAGCCGGCCACCTCATAAACTGGGCGGATGACCGACCAGACCCCACAGGTGCGCCTGGAGCGCGCCAAAGAGGCCTCCCGCGCCGCTGCCGCGCTCACGAGCGACGACAAGGCGCGGGTGCTCGAAGCGATCGCCGTCGCCCTTCTCGACGCCGCGCCGCGCATCATCGAGGCGAACGCCCGCGACATCGTCCGTGGGCGTGACGAGGGCATCGGGGAGTCGCTCATCGACCGGCTGCGTCTCGACGAGAAGCGCGTGGCGGCCCTTGCCGCCGCTGTGCGCGAAGTCGCGGCCCTCGCCGACCCGGTCGGCCGCGTCGTCGGCGGGCACAGGATGCCCAACGGTGTCGCCCTCGAGCAGGTGCGCGTGCCGTTCGGAGTGGTCGGCGCGATCTACGAAGCCCGGCCGAACGTGACGGTCGACATCGCCGCGCTCGCGCTGCGTGCGGGCAATGCCGTCGTGCTGCGCGGGGGGAGTGCCGCGCGCGAGTCGAACACCGTGCTCGTCGACGTCATGCGGCGGGCGGTGGAGAGCGTCGGACTCACGAGCGAGGCGATCCAGACCGTCGACGACTTCGGTCGCGAGGGCGCGAAGGCGCTCATGCACGGTCGCGGCTTCATCGATGTGCTGGTGCCACGGGGGAGTGCCGGTCTCATCGAAGCCGTCGTCACGGAGTCGACCGTGCCCGTCATCGAGACCGGAGCGGGCAACGTCCACATCTTCCTCGACGAGACGGCCCCGGACGATTGGGCGAGCGACATCGTCGTGAACGCCAAGGTGCAGCGCCCCAGCGTGTGCAACGCGGTGGAGACGGTGCTGGTGCATCGTCAGGCGGCTCCGCGTCTGATCCCGCTCGTGGCCAGCGCTCTGCAGAGTGAGGGCGTCGCGATCCACGGTGACGACATGGTCGCCGGCATGGTGTCGAACGTGATCCCGGCGGTCGAGGAGGACTGGGAGACCGAGTATCTGAGTCTCGACATCGCGATCAAGGTCGTCGACTCCCTCGACGAGGCCCTCGACCATATTCGTCGCTACAGCACGGGACACACGGAGTCGATCATCACGACCGACTCGCGCAACGCGGAACGCTTCCTCGCCGAGGTGGATTCCGCCGTCGTGATGGTGAACACGTCGACGCGCTTCACCGACGGCGGCGAATTCGGATTCGGCGCGGAGGTCGGCATCTCGACCCAGAAGCTGCACGCTCGCGGGCCCATGGGGCTGTCCGAGTTGACCAGCACGAAATGGCTCGCGCGTGGGTCGGGGCAGACCCGCGGCTGAGGGCTAGACTGGGGGACGCTGTACCTCACAGGATCCCGAACAGCACGCCACGAAACGGAGTCAGGATGAACCTCGTCGCACAGATCGCGATGGCCGCTGCCGAAACCGAGCACCACGGCAACGTCGCGCTCGAAACGGTGATCTTCGGAGCCATCGCTGCGGTCGTGTTCGCCTTCCTCGGGCTGGTGACCTTCTCGTACAAGAACGTCGCCAACCGTCACTCGGCGAAGGCCGAGGCATGGGCAGCGCAGCACGGCAAGGACGGCCACGAGGCGGGACACGGCCACTAGGCCCCCATGAATGACGCTGCGACCCCGCGCCCCCCGCGCATCGGCGTGATGGGCGGTACGTTCGACCCCATCCATCACGGCCACCTCGTCGCAGCCAGCGAGGTCGCGAACTCCTTCGGGCTCGACGAGGTCGTCTTCGTGCCGACCGGCCACCCGTGGCAGAAGTCGGGAGTCTCGCCGAGCGAGCACCGCTACCTCATGACGGTCATCGCCACCGCCTCGAACCCGCAGTTCACGGTGAGCCGGGTCGACATCGACCGCGAGGGCCCCACCTACACGATCGACACACTGCGCGACCTGAAGCGTGATCGACCGGATGCCGACCTCTTCTTCATCACCGGAGCCGACGCCGTAGCGCAAATTCTCAGTTGGAGGGACCATGATGAGTTGTGGGAGTTGGCCCACTTCGTCGCGGTCTCACGCCCTGGACATGTCCTGAGCACAGACGGCCTCCCGAGCGACAACGTCAGCCAACTGGAAGTGCCGGCGCTGTCGATCTCGTCGACGGACTGCCGTGAACGCGTTCGCGACGATCAGCCGGTCTGGTATCTGGTCCCTGATGGGGTCGTTCAGTACATCGCGAAGCATCATCTGTATCGGAGCAAGGCATGAGTACATCGGATCAGCAGGAGCAGGGTCCGCTGACGCGAAAGCAGCTGCGGGAGATTCGATTGACGGGTTCGACCCCGGTCATCTCCAGCGAGGAGGCTGCCGCGGCGGCTGAGGCGGCACCGCCCGCACCGCCGCTGCCCCGTGCCGCCGAGCCCGTGGAGATCCCGCCCGCGCCGACTTCCGTGCCTGACGACGTCAGCGGCGATGCGCCGTTGACGCGCCGCCAGGCGCGCGAGCTCGAGAAGGTGCGCACGGCCTCGGTGCCCGTGATCGCCGGAGAGCAGTCCGAAGAGGCGGAGGTCGAGCAGCCAGCCCCCGACGCGCCGGCGGAACCGACCGACGAGGAGTCCGCCGCGACGCACGACCCCGCGGAGATCGTGTCGGGGGTCCCGAACTTCACACGGAACGAAGAGCCGGGCGACGCCGACGATGATGACGTCGATGACGAGGTCGCCGTCGCTCCCGTGCGTGCATCCGTCGTCGCGGATTCCGTGGGAGATGTTCCGCTGGAGTCCGTCGATGGTGCCGGTGACGAGTCCGACGAGGACGATGTTGACGTGGCTTCGGCTCTGGGCCTTCCGGCCGAGAGCACCGGTGACTCCGAGGCCGACGGTGACGACGTGCTGGCAGATGTCGGTGACGCCGATGATGACGATGACGACGCCGCAGCCCGCCCCACCGTCAACCCCGCGTTCGGTGAGGGGATCCTCGCCGATGCTCCCGACCCGCACACCCCCTTCCGCCCGTCGTTCGACGAGCTGCTCTCCGTCGGTGACTCGACCGGGTCGCAGCACTCCGCACCGAACGCCCTGATCTTCACGCCGTCCCCGGGAGAGGGCTCGCTCTCCGGCCCTGTCGCCTCCACCGGTGAGATCCTCGTCACCGGGTCTTATGAACTGCCTCAGGGCATGGGCTCGCAGGGCCACGCCCTGGGAACCACCGACGGCAAGGACGTCGACGCCGTTCTCATCGACGGCGAGCTTCCCCCCGCGTCGTCGCCTACGCCGATCGCCGCCAGCTCGGCGGTCAGCACCATCAAGCCCGCCGGCGAGGTGATCCGTCCGCCGGCGCCCGAGAAGGGCAACCGGCTGATGATCACCCTGGCGATCGTCGCCGGAGGCCTCGCCCTCGCTGTCGGTGTCGTCGTCATCATCGCCATCACCACGAATGTGTTCTGATGCAATCACCTGAAACTGCCGAAGAGATGCTGCGTCTCGCAGCACAAGCCGCCATCGACAAGGGCGGTGAAGATCTCGTCGCACTGAACGTGTCCGAGCCTCTTCCGCTCGTCGACATCTTCCTGCTCGTCACCGGAAACAGCGAGCGCAACGTCGCCGCCATCGCCGATGAGATCGAGGACCGGCTGATCGAGTCGGGCCACAAGCGCGTACGGCGCGAGGGGCGCGCGGAGGCCCGATGGGTGCTCCTCGACTTCGGCGACCTGATCGTGCACGTCTTCCATCAGGAGGAGCGCGTTTACTACGGCCTCGAGCGACTGTGGAAGGACTGCCCCGTCGTTCCGATCGACGTGGCAGAGCCCGCCACCACAGACCCGAGCTGACATGCCCACGCACCTGATCACCGGTGCGGGTTCCGGCATCGGTGCAGTCCTCGCGCGCCGTCTGCTGGACCGTGGCGATGACGTGGTGGTGCTTGCCCGCGACGCCGGACGCGCCAGGCAGATCGCAGAGAGCCTTCCGGGAGCATCCGTCCTGGTCGCTGATCTGGCTCAGCCGGGTCGTCTGTCGTGGGCGCTGTCGAAGCAGCACCTGCCCGACCGGATCGACTCGCTCGTGCACGTCGCCGGGGTCGTCGACCTCGGTGACGTGGCCGACCTCGCTCCCGCGTTGTGGGAACAGCAGCTGGCCGTGAACCTCGTGGCTCCTGCCGAGCTCACGCGCCTTCTGCTGCCCGTTCTGCGCGTGTCGCAAGGGCAGGTCGTATTCGTGAACTCGGGGGCGGGACTGCGTGCCAACGCCGGGTGGGCGGCATATGCGGCGTCGAAGCACGGTCTCCGGGCCCTCGCCGATGCGTTGCGGGCCGAGGAGGCGCCGCACGGCGTGCGCGTGACGTCGATCTACCCGGGTCGCACCGCCACCCCGATGCAGGAGCGTGTGCACCAGCAGGAGGGGCAGGACTACGACGCCGGTCGCTTCATCACCCCCGACGCCGTCGTCACGACCATCCTCACCGCCCTCGATCTTCCGCGAGACGCGGAGATCACCGACCTCACGGTGCGGCCGGGTCGCTGATCCGGCCTCGTCGTACCGGACGGTCAGGCGGTCACACGCGTTCGGCGTGCGAGCATGCCGCGCTCCGCGCGCGTCTGCGGCGGAATCGCGGACAGCAGCGACCGCGTATAGGGATGTTCGGGGTGGCGGTAAACGTCTTCCGTCTCCCCGATCTCGACCATGTTCCCCAGGTACATGACCGCCACGCGATCGGCGATGTGACGCACGAGGGACAGGTCGTGCGCGATGAAGACGATCGACATGCCCAGCCGCTCGCGCAGGTCGCACAGCAGGTCGATGATCTGTGCGCGGATCGACACGTCGAGCGCCGAGACAGGCTCGTCGCACACCAGAACGTCCGGATCGAGCGCGAGCGCCCTGGCGATGCCGATGCGCTGGCGCTGGCCGCCCGAGAACTGGTGCGGGAAGCGCGAGCCCATCTCGGGGGTGAGGCCGACGAGATCGAGCAGCTCGGCGACGCGCTCCCGTCGCGTCGCCGGCGTTCCGGAGTGGGTCGCGGCGAGCGGTTCGGAGATGATCTGCTGCACGGTCATCCGCGGGTTCAACGACATATACGGGTCCTGGAAGACCATCTGCACGCCACGACGCAGGATCTTCCGGTCGCGGAGCCGACCGCGCGTCACGTCCTGATCGCGGTAGCGCAGGGTGCCGGCATCGGGTGAGTCGAGTCCGACCAGCATCCGCGCCAGCGTCGATTTGCCGCTGCCCGATTCGCCGACGATCGCCAGGATCTCGCCCTGGCGGAGCTCGAGATCGACACCCGCGACGGCGGCGACTCGGTGCGCTCGTCGCCCGCTCCCGGAACGGAACGTGCGCTTCAGGCCGCGGCCTTCGAGGATGGGCACCGTCCCGTCGTTCTCCGCGGCGGCGCTCACATCTCGCGGCATGGAGTTCAGCAGACGCATGGTGTAAGCGTGCTGCGGCTTCGTGAGCACCTCGTCGGCGGGCCCTGACTCCACGATGCGGCCAGAGCGCATGACGGCGACCTGATCGGCGACCTCCATCACCACGCCCAGATCATGCGTGATGAGCAGGATTCCCATGCCCAGCCGGTCGCGCAGGGACAGCAGCAGGTCGAGGATCTGCGCCTGCACCGTCACATCGAGCGCGGTGGTCGGCTCATCCGCGATGATGAGATCAGGATCCAGCGCGATCGCCATGGCGATCAGGATGCGCTGGCGCTGACCGCCGGAGAACTGGTGCGGATAGTCGTGCACGCGCTTGTCGGGGGTGGGGATACCGACGAGGGTCAGCAGCTCGACCGCGCGCGCTTCGGCGGCTCGGCGGCCGATGCTGCCATGAGCGCGGATGAGGTCGATGATCTGGTCGCCGATGCTGAGGACCGGGTTCAACGCGGAAAGGGCATCTTGCATGACCAGGCTGACGCGCACGCCTCGCAGGCGTCGATGCTGCTCGGGGGAGAGGGCGAGGAGGTCGGTTCCGCTCAGTGACATCGTCTCCGCCTCGACGTCTCCTTCGTCGATCAGACCCATGATCGCGCGGGCGGTCATCGACTTGCCCGAGCCTGATTCGCCGAGCAGCGCGAAGACTTCGCCGCGGCGAACGGCGAGATCGATGCCGTCGACCACGCGGCTGCGGCGTCCATCGCCGGTGAGGGTGACGGTGAGTCCCTTGACGTCCAGGACGACGGCGTTCCGGGGGGCGGATGTGTTCTCCATGGATGCCATCATGCCAGCTTCTTTGTTCTGAATTGTTTCGAACAGGAAACATTTCAGCCGAAGATAATCACAATGGTTGACATCTGCGCCGAAATCCTCCAGATTCGAGGAATCTCCCGCTCGTCGACCGGGAGGGCACCCGCATCATCGAACCGAAGGAGCGCATCCGTGCTCGAACAAGCTGGCCGGTACACCGGCTACACCGCGTACGACTACCTGGAAGCCGGCAAGGACTACCGCGAGTTCCGCTACGCCAAGCAGATCGGCCGTGTGCCGGCCTACGACCTCGGGCTCAGTGCCGCGCAGCAGGAACGCACCGAACGTCTGCTTCGCGAAGAGACCGTGATCTCCCTGCACGAGCACGTGCAGGTCTTTCCCGAGGACATGGGCGAGCTGCGCGACCACATCCGCCAGGGCCGCGAACCCACCGGCTACCAGGGCCTCGCCCGCTCCGGGTTGACCGCCGTGTTCGACAACGGCATGGATGGCACCTGCTGCATCTCGAGCGATGCCGGCTGGAAGTACCAGGACGTGCTGTTCGACCTCGGCGTGCGCATGGCCGACCTCGCACACCAGGACTACGTGATCAAGGCCGAGTCGATCAAGGACATCCGTCACGCCGCCGAGACCGGACGGGTCGCGCACATCTTCGCGCTCGAAGCCTCGACCATGATCGAGAACGAGGTCGACCGCCTCGACGTCCTGTACGGCTTCGGCGTGCGGCAGATGGGCATCGCATACTCCGAGGCGAACATGCTCGGCGGCGGTCTCAAAGAGCGCGGAGACGGCGGGTTGACCTACTTCGGCGAGCGCGCGGTCGAGCGTATGAACAAGCTCGGCATCGCGATCGACATCTCCCACTCCGGTGACCAGACCTGTCTCGATGTGATCGCCCACTCGACCAAGCCGGTATTCATCACGCACGCCGGTGCGCGCGGCCTGTGGCCGACGAACCGCATGAAGACGGATGAGACGATCATCGAATGCGCCAAGCGCGGCGGCGTGATCGGAATCGAGGCCGCCCCTCACACGACGATCTCCCCCCAGCACCCGAAGCACTCCCTGGAATCGGTCATGGACCACTTCCAGTACTGCGTGGACCTGGTGGGACTCGAGCACGTCAGCTTCGGTCCTGACACGCTGTTCGGCGATCACGTCGGCCTGCACGACGCGTTCTCGTCGAACCTGTCGCTCGGGCAGGCACATGCGAACGTCGACTACGAGAAGCAGCCGTACGTCGACGGTATCGAGAACCCGGCCGAGGCCTTCTACAACATCATCGGCTGGCTCGTGAAGCACGACTACTCCGACGACGAGATTCGCGCCGTCGTCGGAGGGAACACCATGCGCGTACTCGAGGAGGTTTGGGTCTGATGAAGTACAGCAAGTTCCTCGCCCTCGGTGCGGCCGCGGCTCTCGCCGTCGGCCTCGCCGCGTGCGCCCCGTCCGCGCCGGAACCGGGGGAGTCATCCGGCTCCACCGGCCCCAGCGACGAGACGATCAGCATCGGCACGACGACAGATGTCGTGAACTTCAATCCGGTCCTCGGCAACAGCCGCACGGACTCGTGGATCACGAACCTGATGTATCCGCATCTGCTGAGCATCAGCGACGACGGCACCAAGGAAGCCCACGTGGCCACCGACTGGGGCTACGTGGACGACACCACCGGCTTCTACGAGATCCGCGACGATCTCACCTGGAGCGATGGTGAGCCCCTCACCGCCGAGGACGTCGCCTGGACGCTGAACGCCGTCAAGCGCGATCAGGCTCCCGGCACGTTCTACGGGCAGCTGGGCAACCTCGACACCGCGACCGCGGTGTCGGAAACCCGCGTCGAGCTCGCCCTCACCCAGCCCGACTCCTCGATCGTCGAAGAGATCGGCTTCTGGGGCGTCGTCGTTCCGAAGCACGTGTTCGAGCCGCAGGGGTCGATCGCCGAGTTCGCGAACGACGGCAGCGCCGGAGGCTGGGTGGGCATGGGGCCGTTCATCATGAGCGACTTCCAGGTCGGTCAGCACTACACGCTGAAGCGCGTCGAGGACTACCCGCTCGTCAAGGGCGGCGTCCCCGGGCCCGCCGAGGTCGTGTACCGCGTGTACCCGGACGTGAACACCGAGATCCTGGCGCTGCAGAGCGGCGAGATCGACGTGATCGCGAATGCGCTGCCACCCGCACAGGTCGAGCAGCTCAGCAGCACCGACGGCCTCCAGGTCGTCGAGGCGCCCGGGCTCGGCTACGCGCACCTGGTCTACAACATGGACAAGCCCGACCTCGCGAAGACCGAGGTGCGACAGGCTCTGGCCCATGCGGTCGACTATGACGCGATCCGCACCGTCGTGCTGCAGGGGCAGGCCGTCTCGACAGGTTCCAGCGCTCTGATGCCAGTGCTCGCGAAGTACTACGACAAGTCGGTGAAGGAGTACGAGTTCGATCCCGAGAAGTCGCGCTCCCTCATGGAGAAGGCCGGTTACACGGCAGACGCGAACGGGAATTTCCCCGTCTCGTTCCGGCTGATCTACTCGCTGCAGGACAGCGTGACCAGCCAATGGGCGCAGATGGTGAAGGACAGCGCGGCGGAGGCCGGCATCACGATCGAGCTGCAGGGCACCGAGCGCAACACATACCTCTCGATGACCAGCGAGGGCGACTACGACATCTACGCGGGCAACTTCGCGATCATGGACGATCCGGTGACGAACTTCTCGCTGTCGTACCTTCCCGGCGGTGCGATCAACTACACCCATGTCGACGACGCCGACCTGAACGCGCTGATCGAGGAGGGCATGGTGACGTTCGACGAGGACGAGAAGATCTCGATCATGCGCGAGGCGAACAAGATCGTGCACGAGCAGGTCTACGACAACATCATGTACACGCAGAACCTGTTCTTCGCGGCCAGCGACGAATGGGCCGGCTTCATCTCGAAGCCGAGCGAGCTGCTCTCGATCGTGAACCCGCTCTCGCTCGCGAGCGCGCACCCGGTCGAGTAACAACCACTGAAATCTCGAGGAAGGTCGCCCGGGTGTCCCGAGCATCGTTCATTCTCCGTCGCGTGGGTCGAGGTCTGCTCACGATCTGGTTCGCCGTGACCGTGACGTTCCTGCTCCTGCGTCTGCTTCCCGGCGACCCGGCCCTGGCGCTGGCGAGTCCGAACATGACGGACGACATCCGGGCGACCATCCTCGAGCAGTACGGGCTGGACCAGCCCCTGATCGTGCAATACGGGCTCTACATGTGGCAGCTGCTGCAGGGCAACCTCGGCATCTCGTTCACGCAGTCGATCCCGGTCACCGATGTCCTCATGCAGCGGCTGCCGTGGACCCTTCTCCTGACGATCACGGCACTGGTGCTCACGATCCTCATCGGCGTTCCACTCGGCGTCGCGGCTGCGTCCCACAAGGGGCGCTTCATCGACAGGGCGGTGCAGGTGGTCGGCGTGACGGGGCAGTCCCTGTTCGTCCCGAGCGTCGCCATCCTCCTGCTCTTCGTGTTCGGGTTGAACCTCGGATGGTTCCCGATCGGAGGTGCCTACACCAACAACACCTACGGCTTCGAGTGGTACCTCAGCGTCGCGCAGCACCTCGTCCTCCCGGCGGTGTCGCTCATGCTCATCCAGGTCGGCTCCTACGTGCTCACGATGCGTTCGACGCTGATCGAGACGCTCGGCGAGGACTACATCCTCCTGGCGAAGGCGAACGGCATCCGTGGCAGCCGCATCCTCTGGAAGCACGCCCTGCGCAACGCCCTGCTCCCCACCACGACCCTGATCGGCCTGCAACTCGGATTCCTGGTCGGCGGTGCAGTACTCACCGAGACCGTGTTCGCCTATCCGGGCATCGGGCGCGGGATCTACGAGGCCGTCACACAGCTCGACTTCCCCGTGCTGCAGGGCGCCTTCCTCATGCTCGCCATCACCGTCGTGGTCGCCAACACGATCACCGACATCATCTACGGCTACCTGGACCCGAGAGTGAAGACCTCATGACCGCTCCGATGCCCGCCTCAGAGACCCTCGCTCCGAGCGAGCCGACCGCCGCCGGCAGCGAGCGGGCGAGCGCGCACACCTGGCGCGCTTTCCGCCGGGACCCGCTCGGCATGATCTCGCTCGGGCTGCTGATCCTGCTGGTGATCGTGGCTCTCGCGGCGCCGCTGATCGCGCCCTATCCCGCCAGCTACGGACCGGACGTCCTGCGTCCGCCGAGCGGCGACCACTGGTTCGGTACCGACGCACTGGGCCGCGATGTCTTCTCCGAGGTGATCTGGGGAACGCAGCAGAGTGTGCTCGTCGCGGTGGCCGCCTCGCTGATCGCGATCGTCTTCGGCACGATCATCGCTGTTCTCGGCGCCTACTTCCGCAAGCTCGACAGCTTTATCAGCGTGATCGTCGACATGACGCTCTCGCTGCCGGTGCTCCCGCTCATGATCCTGATCGCCGCGCTCGTGGGGCCGAGCACGTCGACGATCATCTTCGTGGTCGCCGCGTTCTCCTGGCCGGAGGTCACCCGTCTCGTGCGCTCGCAGGCGCTGACCGTGGTCGGGCTGCCCTATGTCGATGCCTCGCGCCTGATGACCACCTCTCCGGTCTGGATCATCACGAAACACGTCCTCCCCGCCGTCACGCCGGTGGTCGTGGTGTCCGTGGTCGTGACCGCCTCGCGGGCCGTGCTCTCGGCCGCCGGACTCGCCTTCCTCGGCCTCGGCGACCCGACGACCTGGTCCTGGGGTCGCATCCTCTACGAGGCGCAGCAGGCCGGCGCGATGGTCAGTGCCTGGTGGCTGACGCTGTTCCCCTCGATCGCGATCCTCATCCTGGTGCTGTCCGCGACCCTGTTGTCGATCGCCTACAACGATGCGCGCAACCCGCGCCACCTCGCCCGATAGGAGCCGGAGATGACCGAGTTCGACCAGCGGCTCGCGCCCGAGTTCTTCGATCGCGTGCAGACCGGTGTCCGCGACCGGATGGGGGCGCAGGGCTTCGACGCCTTCCTCACCGACCATCCGGAGGACATCGCGTACCTCACCGGCTTCTTCCACCACCCTTCCGAGCGTCCGGTGGCGATCTGGATCGAGGCGAACGGCAGGGTGGTGATGCTGTTGCCCGAACTGGAACGCGAGTACGCAGAGTCGCAGTCCGCGAGGGCAGAACTGGTGGCGTTCTTCGAGTTCCCCGGAGTCGTTGCACCGTTCGAGGCTCTGGCTCGCGCGGTCTCGCCGCGGGGGCGGGTCGGGTTCGCGTCGTCCATGCCGTTCTCCCGTCTCTCGGCGGCGAGGGAGGCGATGCCCGGAGCCGATCTCGTCGCCTCGGATCTGTTGACCCGCGCCCGTTTCGTGAAGTTCCCCGAGGAGGTGACCCTGCACCGCGAGGCCGCCCGCGTGACGGATCGGATGCTCGAGGCCGGGGTTTCGCTGGTGGTCGAGGCCGTCGCAGCCGGGGGAGAGCTCCCCACCGAGGCCGAGCTCGAGCGTCACGTCACGGCGACGGGTACCGGCATCATGTACGCAGAGCACCGCAACGTGGTGGTGGCCTCCCTGCTCGCCGGCGGGCTGGTCTACTCCGGCGCGAACTCCGCCTTCCCACACGGGCTCCCGTCGGTGAACCGCCTCAAAGCCGGCGACACCTTCATGCTGTCGTTGGGCTGCGCGGTGGGCGGTCGCTTCATCGAGGGCGAGCGCACCTTCGTGCTGGGCGAGCCCACGGCGGAGCAGCGGCGCTACCACGACACGATCAACGCGGCGCAGCAGCTCGGGCGTGAGACCATCCGCGCCGGGCTCGAGTGTCGCGAAGCCAACCGCCTCTGTCTCGACGTGATCCGCGGTGCCGGACTCGGCGCGTTCATCCGGCATCGTCAAGGACACGGAATCGGTCTCGGCATGCACGAGGCGCCCTGGCTGGAAGACGGCGATGCGACGCTGCTGGAGGCGGGCATGGTCGTCTCGAACGAGCCGGGCATCTACGTCCCACAGCACGCGGGGTACCGCATCAGCGACAGCATGCTCGTGACGGACACCGGCGCCGAACCTCTGACCACCTACCCCCGCAGTCTCGACGACTGCACCATCGCGCTCTGACGCCCCGGAATCCGAGAGAGAGAAGAGAACATGACATCGACACCGCCGGTATCGCCGGAGTTCGCCGCAGCCACCAGCACCCACGAGTGGGTCGAGATCAACGGCAACCACCTGGCCGTCGAGGTGCTCGGTCCTGAGGGGGCGCCCGTCATCATCACCCACCACGGTGCTCCTGGTCTCGGTTCCCGTGCGGAACCGCGTGCCAGCTTCGGGCGCCTGGCCGACGAGTACCGCGTCGTGGTGTTCGATGCGCGCGGGAGCGGCCAGAGCGACGGGGAAGGCGTCTACAGCCACGAGCAGTGGGCGGCGGACATCGATGGTCTGCGGGAATGGATCGGCGCCGAGAAGATCGTGATGGCGGGGGGCTCGTACGGCGGCTTCATGGCCATGGAGTACGCGCTGCGATACCCGGAGCGGGTGGCGGCCATCGTGCTGCGCGACACTTCGCCGGACAACTCCAACGCCCATCTGGCTCGCGAGAACGCGCTCGCCTCCGACCGCGTGACGATCGACATGGAGAAGTTCGATCGCATCGACGTGGGACAGGTCCACGACGACGAAGACCTCAAGGACTGCTGGCGCGAGATCCTGCCTCTGTACGACTTCGTCTACGATCCGGAGGCGACCGAGCGCAAGGTGCAGGCCACGCCGTACCGCTACCGCGCGCACAACTACGCCTTCTCGGTGAACCTCCCGAATTATGACCTCAAGCCACGGCTGCACGAGATCGGTGTGCCGACACTCATCACCGTGGGCCGGACGGACTGGATCACGCCAGTATCGTGTAGCCAGACGATCGCCGATCTCATCCCGGACTCCGAGATGGTGGTGTTCGAGAAATCGGGGCACTCCCCGCAGATCGAGGAGGCAGAGGCGTGGACGAAGACCGTGCGCACGTTCCTGCACCGGGTGTACCCGCCGACCCGATGAGCAGTGTTCACCTGACGAGAGAAGTGAACGACCTCGACCGACGGATCGTCGTAGCGCTGCAGCAGGACGGGCGCGCAAGCTGGACATCGATCGCGGAGTTCGCCGGAGCATCGGTCTCGACCGTCACGCGACGCGGCCAGCAGCTGCTGGCGGAAGGGCTGGTGCGTGTAGGGATCGTGCCGACCCTGGGCAGCGAAGGGCACGTGGAGACCTTCTTCGTGCGCATCAACTGCACACCGGGGTCGCAGTTGAGTGTCGCGCAGGCGCTGATCGGCTCGCCCTACGTGCGCTTCGTGACCTTGGTGACCGGCAAGTTCGACGTGTTCGCCGAGGTCGTCATCCCGGGCGACTCCGCGACGTATGCGCATGTCCTCACCGATCTGCAGGCGATCCCGGGCGTCGAACGGTGGCGCAGCGACCTGGTCGTGCACACGTACAAGGTGAGCTTCGACTGGGGGCGGCAGCTCTACGACGCCCATGCCGAGGCTGCAAGCGACCCGCAGTCGTACATGCCCGCGCCGAACACTTGCGATCCCACGCACTTCGATGACGCCGACCGGGCCATCGTCGAAGAGCTGCGTCACAACGGCCGTGCGTCGTTCCAGTCGATCGGCGACACGCTCGACATGAACGAGAGCAGCGTGCGCCGTCGCTACGAGCGGATGCGCAACGCCGGATGCCTGACCACCGTGACGATGGTGCCGGCATCGGCACTGGGGATGAGTGCCGAGACACTGTTGATCCTGCGGGTAGAACCGTCGCGGATCGCCTCCGTCGCCCAGACGCTCGCCCATCACGTGTCGGTGCGATTCCTCGCCGCGGCGTTGGAGGAGAACTCGCTCTATTGCGAGATCATCCTTCCGAGCACCGAGACCTTGCACGACTTCCTCACCGGGACCATCGCGCACCTCAAGGGAGTTCGCGGATGGAATGCGGCGATGGAGCTCGTCTTCATGAAGCGCGGCTTCATCGAGACGCCGTGGTGGCGGGCCCAGGTGGCCTCGGCAGGGGCTGTGGACGCCGGGTCGTAGCCCCGGGTTTCCGTGACGGCACCCTCCGCGCGTGGTGTCAAGGGGCTTCCCCGGGCGCGGTTTGTGGCGCACTCTCTGTGGAGAGAGAGTCCTGGAGGGCCCCACATGTCTGAACTTCCGGATCCGCGTTTCATGTTGAATCGCATCACGGCGTCGGAATGGGTGATCAACGACCTTCGATACTCGCCCAACGACCCGCGCCATGTCGTCGCGTGCGTGTACGAACTCGCCGAGACCGAGGTCGAGGTGACCTGGCTGCGTGACCTGCCGCTCGCCACGCGTTATGGAACCGCATTCGAGGTGCTCGAGGATGTCGAGAGGATGCGTGGTTCGAGCAGGGCCACACGTCCGATCTCCATTCCCCATCGGCCGCCGCTGCTGGCGACCTAGTCATCCCGCGGCACGGACAGCGAACGAAGAAGCGCACCTCCTCGATCTCCGAGGGGGTGCGCTTCCTGCGTGCCGCGCTGCGGAGCTCAGGCGGCCACGTGCGGGATCACAGCAGCTGCAGATCGGTTACGCACGTGCGATCGTCCGGCGACGTGGTCGACAGCGGCACGGTGCCCGTCAGGCCGGCGCTCTCGACGGTCAGCGTCGCCTCGATTCCCCGAGGCACCCAGACGCCGGTGAACCCGTTGTCGTGGGTGCGGCGCATCTCGTCGATGAGCACCGTCCCGTCGGCGGCGGTGAGGACGATGCGCATCTCGGTGTCGGAGAGCTCGCCGACGCACGTGGTGAGGCTGTGGAAGTGGCACTCATGGGTCTGTTCGCGGAATGGTGCGACCGAGATGTACACCGCGTCGTCGGGCATCGGCAGCCGACTCTCCCGGCCGCTGGTGTCACGCAGCAGGAGCGCGTCGGGTTCGACGGATGCGAGGAGATCGTCCGGGCGGTCCGCCACGGGCATCGCGTCGAGTCGTTCGATCACCTCGCCGACGTCGAGCCCGGCGAGGTCGTGCGCGGCGAGCAGGTCCCGCGCCGACGCCACCGAGTCGACGTCGGCGGGGGAGACGGCGGGCGCGCACCCGGACAGGGCGATTCCGGCGACGGCCAACGCGGCGAGCCCCGCGGACAGCCTCCGTCGTCGACGTGATGCGGAGACCGACGGAGAGGCGGGAGACGTGGTGGAGGGGAGGGGATGGTTCATGGGGACGGTCCTTCGTGCGAGGTGGGGCCGGTGTGGGCGGGGATACGCCGACACCGACCCCGAAATGGGTTCAGAGGGTGGAGAGGAGGTCCTTCATCTCCTGGATCTCCTCGGTCTGCGCGTCGATGATCGTCTGGGCGAGTTCGATCGCTTCCGGATCGCTCCCGCCGTCGACCTCCGCCCGCGCCATCTCGACGGCTCCCTCGTGGTGCACGATCATCTGGTCGAGGAACAGGCGCGACGCTTCGGGACCGTCGGCGGAGCGGAGCGCGGCGAGGTCGTCGTCGCTCATCATCCCGTCGCCGTGGTCCATCCCGTTCGCGTCGCGGTCGTCGGAGCCGATGCCCCAATCGTCCAACCAGCCCGCGAGCTGTTCGATCTCCGGGCCCTGCGCGGCCTTGATCCGCTGGGCGAGTTCGGCCACCTCGGGGTCGATCCCCTCCACTCCGAGCACGATGTCGCTCATCTCGATCGCCTGCTCGTGGTGCACGATCATCATCGAGGCGAACATGACGTCGGCATCGTTGACGTCGGCATCGCTCATGCCGGCCGATGGTGACGACGAGCTGTGGTCCATGCCGGGCATGGAAGCGTCGTCGGTGCCGGTCGCGCAGCCGGACAGCAGCAGAACGGCGGACAGGGTGAGTGCGGCGGTCGCCGCAGCACGAATCTTCATGGGTGTGTTCTCCAAATACGCATAGTCGTTGCGCACACGCCGGACGGCGGCGCGCGAGGGTGAGAGGCCTGGAGCCGTGGCGCGAGAGCGCGGGCTCGACGGCTGCTCAGGTGCGACTGATGCAGAGAACGTGCAGAGAAGGGGCGCGGGGGAGGACCCGCGCGGCCAGGACCTCGAGAAGGGGCGAGCGGAGGAGCATCGCCGTCCAGCCGCGAAGCACTCCGGGCGCGATGAGGAGCACGAGGGCGAGGAGGAGCGCGAGGACGCACATCATCGCCATGCCGGCGTGATCATCGGTGCCGCAGCCTGCGCAGGACATCGCGGTCGTGCCGGACGGGTCTTCGGACGGGTGCGCCTGCGCCTCTGCGGTGCCGTGATGCGCGGATACCGGCTCGGACACGGTCATCGCCGCCGAAATCGCCGCCGCCGGAGTGTCGGCCGCCGCAGTGCCGTGCAGATTCAGGGTGTGCATCCCCAGCAGCCCCAGGATTACCGCGGCGACGAGGAGCACGCCCGACAGCACACCCCGGAAGACGCTCGATGAGCCTCTTCCGGACCACGTCGCCGCCACCGGTGCCATGAGAGCAAGTCTACGGGGCGCGGGTGGCGGCGACCGGTGCGCTGCGGGCCGGCGAGGGTGTGCGGTCAGGCGTCGGGGCCGTCGTCGTGCTCGTCCGCGCCGGCAGCGACGCGGTCGGCCTCGGCGCTGTCGACGAGCGCGTCATCGACATCCGGATCGAGAACACGCTCGCCGTCGACCTCCCTCGTCGGCACACCCGTCGGGTCGGTCGGGTCGTCGTCATGGGGGAGCGGGGGAACCGGGGGAATGATCGGGTTCGACATGATCGCATCCTTTCGTCGAGATGGGTTCACGGTAGAACGCGGGGCGTGCGGTCGGAATCGGGTTGACGCTCGTGCAGACGCGCGCTAGCGAGCCGACGCGACGCGGTCATCCGGCGGATCGAGGGTGATAGACCGATTGGGCCTCTACGGCTGCGGTGCCGAAATCACCGTCTGCATTGATGACGTGGCCGCGAGCCAGCGCGAGTCCGGTGGCCCGGCCTCGTCCTTTGAGCACGGCGCCGCGCAGGTCAGGATCGGGGTCGCGGTGGCTCCCGCCGCTCGTGAGCGCGACGTTCACCGCCGTGACATCGCCGAGGATCTGCGATCCATCGCCCAGAGTGGAAGCGCCGGCGAGGTCGATCCTCCCGATCAGACGCACCCGGCTGCCGATCGTGATCACGGAATCGGAACGATTCGCGAGCAGAGCCACCGCATGCGGGCCGAACTCGTTGTCGGTGCCGATGCTCACGCGTCCGCCGCCGGTCGCCTCGATTCGGGTGCCCTCGAAGAAGCGGTTGTCGTCACCGATGAGGAGAGTGCCGGGGTCGGCGTCGATGCGGACGTTCGGACAGAACACATTGCCGGTCCCGATCTCGGCGTGCGCGGAGAGGAGGGCGGAGAAAGGGTCGAGGAAGACGTTGAGGTCGTCCGCGATGAGCTGGCTCACCGTCCGATATCCCCGCGACGCACGCACACGATCCGCGTAGCCCAGGGGCGTGTGCGTCATGGTGCCTCCTGGTCACTACCGCGTGAGACGAAGAAAGCCCCCGGAGAACCGGGGGCTTTTTCTGTGGACCTGAGGGGACTCGAACCCCTGACCCCCTGCATGCCATGCAGGTGCGCTACCAGCTGCGCCACAGGCCCAGACGCTGTTCCGGACCAGCCGGAGCAACTTGAAAAGAGTACTACACGAATCGACGCGAACACCAATCGGGGAGGGCATCCCGGGCGCGTCACCGTGGAGTGCGGAGGGGAGGAACAAGCTCGCGGCGCCGGGCGTTGAAACCGGCGTGAGCATCCTCGACAGTCTGGTGATCGGCGCAGGGCAGGCCGGCCTCTCGGCATCCTTCCACCTCTCGAGGCTGGGCATCTCGCATGTGGTTCTCGACGCAGACCGACAGCCCGGCGGCGCCTGGCAGCACCGGTGGGACGCGCTGACGATGCGCGATGTGCACGGCGTCGCCGAACTGCCCGGCGACACGCCGCCGCCCCGCGACGGTGCACGCGCCAACGAGGCCGTGCCCGCATACTTCGCGCGATACGAGAAGACGCACGAGCTCCCGGTGCTCCGCCCCGTGCACGTGGAGCGCGTCGAGGACCAGGAGGGTCTTCTCTTCGTGCGGGCGCGTGAGGGGGAGTGGACGACCCGCACCCTGGTGAATGCGACCGGCACCTGGTCGCATCCGTTCCTCCCGCACTTCCCCGGCATGGAGACCTTCGTCGGTGAACAGCTGCACACCGTCGACTACCCGGGGCCCGAGCACTTCATCGGCAAGCGGGTGCTCGTCGTGGGCGGGGGAGCGTCGGCCGTGCAGTTCCTCGGGGCGCTGGCGCCGATCACCGACACCCTGTGGGTGACCCGGCGCGAACCGGTGTGGCGCCATGACGACTTCACGCCGGAAGCGGGAGCCGCAGCCGTCGCCCTCGTGGAGCAGCGCGTCGCGGCCGGTCTCCCTCCGGAGAGCGTGGTCAGCGTCACCGGACTCATGCTCCGCCCGCAGGAGCGGGAGGCCGAGCGTCTGGGTGCCTACGCCGACCGGCGCCCCCTGTTCGAACGGATCGAACCCGACGGCGTGCGCTGGGCAGACGGCAGCTTCGAGCAGGTCGACGTCATCCTGTGGGCCACCGGCTTCCGCCCTGCGATCAGTCACCTCGCCCCTCTGCACCTGCGCAGTGCGGCCGGGGGCATCCAGCTCGACCGGAACGGTCGAGGTACGACGGCGGTCGCAGACCCCCGCGTGCAGTTGGTCGGCTACGGGCCGTCGGCGAGCACGATCGGCGCCAATCGTGCTGGTCGCTCGGCGGCGAAGGGAGTGCAGCGCGCGCTGCAGTCTGCAGGCGTGCGCATCACCAGCGGTTGAGCACCTCCTCCGCGAATCCCTCGATGCCGTCGACGCGCACCCGCGTTCCGTTCTCGTCGCGCACCCAGCCGGTCCAGACACCGAACAGTTGATCGGTCCGGCTCGAGATCACCAGCGCGTTCGTGTGCGAGTGCTTGTCGTAGAACGGGGTGAACACGAGGTCGGCGCTCGTCCCGCGCAGGTGCCACGGACGCATGAAATGTTCGGAGTCGTAATCCCACACGAGCTCTTCACTGATCTTCGACAGCCGACCGTCGACGAGCAGCGCGTTCTCCGTGGCACCCGAGCCGTCGGTCCACTTCGCACCGAGCTGCAGCCCGATGACGCGGCCGTCGACGACACCGCTGGCCGCAGCCCAGTTCCAGCGCACGCGATACGGCCAGCGCCCGCGACCGTGGTCCAGTACGGCCCAGCTTCCGGTCGGCACCTCGTGCGCCACTCCGTCCACGGTCACTGTTCCGGTGGCCGGGCGTGCCACATCTTTGACCGCGTACTGGAAATGGGGGATCTCGTCGCCGAGGCGCCACGGCACGACGACACCGAGCGACTCGTGTGCCTCCAGGCGACCAGCCAGCAGGTCGATCGAGACGCGGGGGGTGGAGGCGCGCAGGCGTGTTCCGTCGAAGGTCTCGTCGATGTCGACGGTGATCCGACGCGTGCGCGCGCGGGCGGGCCCCGCGCCGAGAGACGACGGGAGCGTCGCGCTGCGCCCTCCCGGCGAGATCACCGTCGTGTCGATGTCGTCACCGGTCGCGCGATCGAGCACCCACAACTCGTGCAGAGCCATGTAGTCGACGCACGAGACCGTGACGGCGACGATGTGCGACGGCGTCATCACGTTCCAGTACTCCCACCGCTTGTTGCGCCCCCAGTGGCCGCGGCCGGGGATACCCGAGGTGTCGTGAACCGGTGTGCGCGACCAGCCGAGAGCCTCCCGGTTCAGCATCCCGGTGGGCGTGGTGAGAGATACATGCGCGGTGATCTCGCGCTCGATCAGCGGTGTGGGCATCGTCGTCCTGCTGTCCGGAGGGACACCGTCTCGGGTCGGTGTCGTTGCCCTGAGTGTAGAGGACCGGGCGACGAACGGCGGGGGTCCTGTGGGAAAACCGTGTTCGGGTCGAGATCGGCTCCTGGCTACGCTGAGGGCATGCTCCGCATCCTGCTCTTCGTCGTCTGGCTGCTGCTGTCCGCCTGGCTCGTGGTCTGGGTCGGGGAGGGACTTTTCGGCGTCGATCAGAGACAGTCGAGCCTTCCGTTCTCGGGAGAGGACACACTGGGCGCTCCGATCATCATCGGTGTGGCGTGGGGTCTGCTGCTGACCTTCGGCGGGATCCTGTCGGGGCTCGGGCGCCGTAAGCGGGTGCGCGGAGAGACGCAGATCGGAGTGGGCACGATCGTCGAGGTCGCGCGCACCGGTCTCACCGTCAACGACGTGCCGCAGTACGACCTGTTCATCCGGGTGACACCGAGCACCGCAGAGGAGTTCATCGCGCAGCTGCGCATGCTGGTCGACGCCTCCGATCTCGCCGGCCTGCAGATCGGGCTCCCGGTACCCGTGCGGTACAGCCTCACGGACCAGGACACGGTGGAGCTCGCCGACCTGAACGACCCCGCGGTGCGGGACGCGATGCTGCAATGGCGGATCGAACGGGGGCTGATCGATCCGCGGCAGGTGCGGGCGCGCACGAGCGGCACCCCGGTGACGGCATCCGTGCTCGAGGTGCGACCGACGGGGCGGCGTCGTGAGGGGCAGAGCGAGCTCGCCCTGCGCGTGCTGATGGCGCCGGAGGGAGCGGCGACCTGGGAAGCGGACACCACGGTCTTCGTGTACCCGCAGGCCATTCCGCACCTGCAGGTCGGAGCCCCGGTCTGGGCGTTCTATCGGCGTGAGGACCCGCAGACCGTCGCCGTGACGATCGAGAAGGAGGAGGGGCGATGAACCCGATGGACACGCTCATCTGGCTCGTGAACTTCCCGGCGTCGCACGGATACGCGATGGTGTTCATCGCCGGTTTCTCGATCCTCGGCCTGTTCGCGCTGTCGGCGCGGGGAGCGATGCCCGGCGGGGAGCTGCGGGCCATCCGCGAGCGGGAGGGGCTGCTGCGTGCGGATCAGCGTCCGCGAGGCCGCGTCGGGGGAGGAATCGTGCGCATCGGCGCGCGCATCCTCGCTTTCCTCATGCTCGCCTGCCTGGTGATCGGTATCCTCAGCCTCACCGGCGTGCCCCTCACCCGTGCGTACATCTACGACAACGGCCGACCGACGGCGGCGACTCTGGATGGTGACTGGGTGACGTTCACGACGGCCGAAGGCGTCGAATACACGCTGGAGAGCAACTTCTTTACCCCCGCTGTGTATCCCGACCGCGACGCGTACATACCCGGCGGTCAGCTGATCGTCGTGCGCTACCTTTCGAGCCATCCACAGGCGTTCGTGATCGACAGCGACCAGACCCCGCGCTGAGTGCGGAGGGGGCGCGTAGGGTGAAGGCATGTCGCGAATCATCGTCTTCGGCGGCCACGGCCGCATCGCCCTCCTGCTCGCGCCGCTCCTCGTCGCACGGGGAGACGAGGTGACCGGGGTGATCCGCAACCCTGACCATTCCTCCGATGTCGAAGCCGGCGGTGCGAAAGCGCTCGTCGCCGACATCGAGAACATGGATGTCGAGGCGCTCGCCGAGATCATCCGCGGTCATGACGCCGTCGTCTGGTCGGCCGGCGCCGGTGGCGGATCGGCCGAACGCACCTACGCGGTCGACCGCGACGCCGCGCAGCGTTCCATGGACGCGGCAGAACGCGCGGGCGTCCGACGGTACGTGATGGTGTCATGGCTCGGGTCCACCGCTGATCACGGTGTGCCGGAAGGCGACTCCTTCTTCCCCTATGCAGACGCGAAGTGGGCCGCCGACGAGCACCTGCGTGGCACCGGTCTGGAGGGCACGATCCTCGCGCCGGGCACGCTCACCTTCGACGATCCCACCGGTCGGATCCAGCTCGATCCGGACGGTCGTGGAGCTGTCGCGCGTGCCGACGTCGCTGCCGTGATCGCTGCGTCCCTGCACGAACCGTGCACGGTCGGCCGGACCATCCGCTTCGGGAACGGCGACGCCGACTCGGCGGTGCCGATCGCCGAGGCGCTGTCCTGCTGAGACACGCCACTTCGCGCGACATGGAGAATCGGCGCCGGGGACGGACGGCGAGCGCACTCGCGCTCGCCGCGGTGATGGGGCTCTTCGTCTCGTCGGCCGCCACGGCGTCGGCGGTGGGCGCACCCTCGACGTCGGGCATCCCCGAGTCCACGGTGTCGACCAGCGGATCTGAGCTGCTCACCGCACGTGCGAAGGCGCGGGTGCAGGAGATGACCGTGGCGGAACAGGCAGCGACGGTGGTCATGGGGCACGTGGCAGGAACGGACCCGTCCGCCCTTCGGTCGTACATGGAGTCCGGACTGGGAGGATTCATCCTCATGGGGGCCAATATCCCCGCGACCGAAGCGGAGTTGCAGGCGCTCACGGCCGCGCTGACGGTCGATCCCGGTCTGCCACCGCTCATCGCCGTGGACCAGGAGGGCGGCTTCGTCTCCCGACTGCACGGTGACGGCTTCCCTGCCTCCCTCTCCCTGAAGGGGCTTCCGGTCGCCGAGACGTCCGCGGCGTTCACCGCGCGGGGCTCTCTGGTGGCGCGAGCGGGCATCACCGTGAACTTCGGAACGGTCGCCGACTACACGGACGATCCCGGCTCGTTCATCCACGGTCGCGCGCTCGGCACAGACCCTGCCGCGGCGGCGGAGCGCGTGGCGGCGGCAACCGTCGCGCAGGAGCAGTTCGTCGCCTCGACCCTCAAACACTTCCCAGGCCACGGCGCGGCTCCGGGTGACTCTCATCACGCGATCCCGAGCACCACGATGGGAATCGAGGAATGGCGCGCCACCGCGGCCGTGCCATTCGCCGCCGGTATCGACGCCGGGGCCTCGCTGCTGATGTACGGGCATCTCGCCTACGCGGCGGTCGATCCGCTGCCGGCATCCCTCTCGCCGCGGTGGCATGAGATCGCGAGAGACGAGCTCGGCTTCACCGGGGTGGCGGTGACCGACGACCTCGGCATGCTGCTGTCTTCAGGAGATCCGGCCTATGCCGACCCGGTCACGAACGCGGTGGCGGCGATCGCTGCGGGGAACGACCTCGTGTTGATGATCGCGGGGTCCGACGCGCAGACAGCCGGATCGATGGTCGCAGGCATCGCAGCGGCGGCCGAAGCGGGGACGCTTCCGCCCGAGCGGCTCGAGGAGGCGGCGACACGCGTGGTCGCGCTCCGGATGCAGACCGCCGCGGCGACCGCCCGCTGGTCGATCTGCGATGACTGCGAACCGGTGGGCTGACGCTCAGGCCGCATCGCGAGCTCCGTCGCCGATCCAGGCGTTCAGCAGCGCCGCGCGCAGATCGGCGCCCCGGTCGGCGAACCCTCGCTGCCGACGGACGTACTCGGCCTTGCCCTCGGTCGTCTCGATGCGAACCGGGACCACGTCCCATGCCGAGAGGTCGTACGGCGCGGCCTGCATGTCGAGCAGGCGGATGTCGCGGGCGAGCTCGAACGAATCCAGGAGGAGTTCGCCGGGGATGAGGGGCCCGAGTTTCGTCGCCCACTTGTACAGGTCCATCCCCGCGTGCAGGCAACCGGGCTGCTCGAACAGGGGCTGGTCGTCGCGGCTCAACGGCGTGCGGTTGCGGGGGACCGCTTCGGGGGTGAAGAAGCGGAATGCGTCGAAATGGGTGCAACGCAGCTCATGATTCTCGACGACGGCATCCGTGCCCGCCTGCCCGAGTCGCAACGGCACCGCGTGGCGATGCTCGTCCGCGCGGTACACCATCGCCCATTCGTGCAGGCCGAAGCAGCCGAACTGTCCGGGGCGGGATGCGGTGCGGCGGAGCATGCGCTCGATGAGCGCGGCCAACTCCGTCTTCTCTGCGCCGAAAGTCGCCGCATCCGGCACGACGCTGCCGGGCGATCGTCCGGGGGAGTACCACCGCCAGTCGCGGCGTTCCGGCGCATCGGCGAGTTCGACACCGGCCCCCGGATGCCATCGACGCAGGTGCGCGGGCTTGTACGAGTAGTAGGTGAAGAGGAAGTCCCACACCGGATGCTTCTCCGCCCGCGTCGCCCGTTCGCGGTGCGCCGCGGTGAGGGCATCGGCTCGTTCACGATGCGCCTCCTCGCGGAGGGTCCAGTCCGGGCGGGCGATGGTCATGTCAGTGCAGGATGCCGGCTTCGCCGAGCAGATCGCGAAGACCGGCGCCGTCCTCGGCGCTCACCCACGGGGCGGCATCTTCGGAGTGCGGTTCGTGACCGGCGCGTCCACCGGCGAGCACGGCCTCGGCGGGAAGCAGACGACGGATCGCGACGCCGGCGACGGAATCGGGGTACTCGTCCATAAACTGGCTGTAGATCGACTCGTCGTGCTGGCCGTCGTCTCCGATCAACAGCCATTTCACGTCGGGGAACTCGGTCGCGAGGCGACGCAGGTTCGTGAGCTTGTGTTCACGCCCGCTGCGGAACCACCGTTCGTGAGTGGGACCCCAGTCGGTCAGGAGCATGGAGCCGGCGGGGAAGAGATGGCGACCGAGGAAGCGCCACAGGGTGGGGGCGACATTCCACGCACCGGTGGAGAGGTACACCATGGGTGCACCCGGGTGCTGGCGGAGCAGCTGATCGAGGAGGACGGCCATCCCCGGGACGGGAAGGCGTGCGTGCTCGTCGAGCACGAAGGAGTTCCAGAAGGCGATGAAGGGACGAGGCAGCGCCGTAACCATCACGGTGTCGTCGACATCCGACACCACGCCGAACGAGGTGCCCTCGGCCACGATGAATGCGCGAGCCTCCACCGGCGCCTGGCCCTCGACCGAGAACGTGAACGTCTGCCAGCCGGGTTCCAGATCGACACGGATCATGGCATCGACCACGCCGCCGCGGTCGGCGGCCACCTGGTGGGTGGTCTCGCCGAAGTGCACGCTCACAGCGGCGAATCCCACCGGGATGCCGACGAAGCTGCGCCATCCGCGGACGCTGGCCGGTTCACCGTCTCGGGTGCGACGCTGCGGCGGGACGATCAGCACCCGGCCGACGACGCGGACCCAGCCCGGACCACCGTAACCGGGGAAGGGAAGGATCGTCGCGACACGGCCACGACGGCGCGCACGACCTTCGCGCCAGACATGGAAGCGGTGTTCGAGTCGGGCGAACCAGTGGATCCGGGGGGCTGGGGGAGCCGATGCCATTGCCTCAGTCTTTCACGTCGGCGTCGGCCTCTGCCTCCGGGGACTCCAGGTGACGGGCTTCGATGCGCTGCAGCAGCTTCTTGCCCAGGAAGGCCAGAAGCAGGAACAGGGCGATCACGCCGACGAAGATGTACCCGGCGAAGTGCACGCGATCGACCAGCTCGCGGAAGCTGCCGGCGGCAAGCGACGTGACACTCACATAGGCGGTGGCCCAGAGGACACAGGCGGGAGCCGTCCATGCCAGGAACTTGCGGTACGGATACTCGCTCATCCCGACGGTGAGGGGAACCAGAGAATGCAGCACGGGGAGGAAGCGGGAGAGGAAGATCGCGATCCCCCCGCGGCGCTCGAGATAGTTCTCGGCGCGCACCCAGTTGTGCTCGCCGATCCGCCGCCCCAACCAGGAGACGCGGATGTGCGGGCCCAGCCACCGCCCCAGCCAGAACCCGATGCTCTCACCGATCAGCGCACCGATCACGACCGCGACACCCATCGCGATGCCCTCCAGGGGAGTGGCGACACCCATGGACGCGATGATCACGATCGTGTCGCCGGGAACGATGAGGCCGATCAGGATGCTCGTCTCCAGCATCACGGCGAGCCCGGCGATGAGCGTGCGGGCGACCGGATCGATCGACTGCACGGTGTCGAGGAGCCAGATCAGGAGGTCGTCCACCCCATGAGGATACGGGAGCCACCCGGTCCTAGGCTGGAAAGGTGCCCGAACAGCTGAGTGCTCGTCCGCTTCCTGACTGGGTGGAGCCGTCGTCGGTGTTCGGGATGCTGGAAGCCGGGACCGCCGATGTGTTCTGGCTCGACGCCGGGGCTGACGCGATCACCGGATGGAGCTTCGTCGGGACGGGGGAGCGCTCGACGCTTCCGCGCGAGGTGCGCGTCGACGTCGTCGCTGCCGACCCTGAGCTGCCGCCGTTCACAGGGGGATGGGTGGGGTGGCTCGACTATGAGAGCGGCGCCGCCGCCGTCGGTGCACCGGTCGCGGGCCTGGAAGACGGCTCGGGCGGTTCCTGGCTGCGTGCCACCCGTGTCGTCGCCTTCGACCACGACAAGCAGCGCGTCTGGGTGCTCGGGATGGAGAGCGACGTCGAGGACTGGGCGGCAGACGTCCGGGCACTGGTGGGGGTCCCGGAATCCGCGCCCTTCTCGATGAGCGACCCCGATCGCCCGCCGCGTATCGCCGTCGCCCGACACGACCCCGGCGAGTACGCCGCACTCATCGAACGTTGCCGCGATCTCATCCGTGCGGGCATCGCCTACCAGCTGTGCCTCACCACGCGCTTCACCGTGGCGGGCGCCCACGACCCTGTCGAGGTCTATCGTCGGCTCCGCACCGCCACGCCCGCCCATCACGGCGGATTCCTGCGCATCGGCGATCGCACCCTGTTGAGTGCCAGTCCCGAGCAGTTCCTCCATGCCGCGGGCGGAGTCATCCGTACCCGTCCCATCAAAGGCACCAGGCCCCGAAGCATCGATCCCGTCGAAGACGCCGCGCTCGCCGCGGAACTGGCGACGGACCGCAAGGAGCGCGCCGAGAACGTCATGATCGTCGACCTGATGCGCAACGACCTCTCGCGGGTGTGCGAGCCCGGGAGCATACGTGTGGAGGGTCTCTGGGTGGTCGAGAGCTATCCCGCGGTGCACCAGCTGGTGAGTACCGTGAGTGGGCGGGCGGGCGAGGGGACCACGGTCGAGGCCCTGCTCGAGGCGGCCTTCCCTGCCGGCAGCATGACCGGGGCTCCGAAGCTCTCGGCGATGACGCGGCTGCACGAGCTGGAGGGCGGGCCTCGCGGCGTGTACGCCGGATGCTTCGGGTACATCGGTGACGACGGAACCCTGGATCTGGCGATGGTCATCCGCAGCATCGTGATCGACGGGGATCAGGCTGTGGTCGGCGCCGGCGGAGGGATCACCTGGGGGTCGATCGCGACCTCAGAGGTCGCCGAGGTCGCGACCAAGGCGAGGGCGCCGCTTGCTGCCCTCGGTGCCGGAATGCCCGTGCCCTGGCGTTCCGATATCCTGAACTGATCCCGCTTTTTCCACCAGATTGGTCGTGCGTTCGTTGTCTGAGAACCTGTCCACCGCTCCTGCCGACGACGAGACCCCGTCGGCGCACGCCATCCAGAACAAGTGGCAGAAGTACTGGGCGGAGAACGGCACGTTCCTCACGGGCGGCGACGACGACACCCGCCCGCGCCGGTACGTGCTCGCGATGTTCCCGTACCCGTCCGGCGACCTGCACATGGGGCACGCCGAGAACTACCTCTACTCCGACATCGTGGCCCGTTTCTGGCGCCACCGCGGACACAACGTCCTGAACCCGATCGGCTGGGACTCGTTCGGGCTGCCCGCCGAGAACGCGGCGATCCGGCAGGGTGCCGACCCTCGGGACTGGACGTATCAGAACATCGCGCAGCAGAAGGTCGGCTTCGAACAGTACGGCGTCTCGTTCGACTGGAGCCGGGTCCTGCACACGTCCGACCCCGAGTACTACCACTGGAATCAGTGGCTGTTCCTGAAGCTGTACGAGCGGGGCCTGGCGTATCGCAAGAAGAGCCCGGTGAACTGGTGCCCGAACGACCAGACGGTGCTGGCGAACGAGCAGGTCGTCGACGGACGCTGCGATCGCTGTGGTGCGGAGGTCATCAAGAAGAAGCTCACGCAGTGGTACTTCCGGATCACCGACTACGCGGACCGTCTGCTCGACGATCTGAACCAGCTCGAGGGATTCTGGCCGCACAAGGTGCTGCAGATGCAGCGCAACTGGATCGGACGCTCCGTGGGCGCCGACGTCGACTTCCTGATCGAGGGGCGTGAGGAGCCGGTCACGGTGTTCTCGACGCGCCCTGACACGCTGCACGGCGCGACGTTCTTCGTGGTCGCACCCGATTCCGACCTGGCGTCCGAACTCGCTGCCGGTGCTTCCGATGACGTGCGTCAGCGCTTCCAGACGTACCTGGAGCAGGTGCAGAAGGAGACCGATATCGATCGGCAGTCCACGGACCGCCCGAAGACCGGTGTGTTCCTCGAGCGCTATGCGATCAACCCCGTGAACGGCGAGAAGCTGCCGGTGTGGGCGGCGGACTATGTGCTGGCCGACTACGGTCACGGTGCAGTCATGGCGGTTCCTGCGCACGACCAGCGCGACCTGGACTTCGCTCGTGCGTTCGACCTGCCCGTCAAGGTGGTCGTCGACACGACGGCTCCCGTCACGGGCGCGATGCCGGTGATCGAGGTCGACGACGAGGGCGTGCCGATCGACACGGGCGCCGCGCTCGAGGAGCAGAGCCCCGCCACCACGGGCGTTGCACTCACCGGCGAAGGCCGCATGATCAACTCCGGTGCACTCAATGGGCTCTCCAAGCGCAACGCCATCGCGCGTGCGATCGAGCAGTTGGAAGCGACCGGCACGGGTCGTGCCGCCAAGAACTACCGTCTGCGTGACTGGCTGATCTCGCGTCAGCGCTTCTGGGGCACGCCGATCCCGATGCTGCACGCCGAAGACGGCAGCATCATCCCGGTTCCCGAGGACAAGCTCCCCGTGAAGCTGCCGAGCGTCGAAGGACTCGACCTCAAGCCCAAGGGCACCTCGCCGCTGGGCGGTGCCGAGAGCTGGGTGCGCACGACCGACCCGCAGACGGGCGACCCCGTGCTGCGCGACCCCGACACGATGGACACGTTCGTCGACAGCTCGTGGTATTTCCTGCGTTTCCTCTCGCCGAACAGCGACACGGTGGCTTTCGATCCGGCGCAGGCGGCGCGCTGGGCACCGGTGGACTCGTACATCGGTGGTGTCGAGCACGCGATCCTGCATCTGCTGTACGCGCGCTTCATCACGAAGGTCCTGTTCGACATGGGGCTGATCGACTTCACCGAGCCGTTCTCGAACCTCATCAACCAGGGCATGGTGCTGCTCGACGGGCAGAAGATGTCCAAGAGCAAGGGCAACCTGGTGCTCTTCCAGGAGGAGCTCGACGCCCACGGCGCCGACGCCCTGCGTGTGGGGCTGGCGTTCGCCGGTCCCGTGGAGGACGACAAAGATTGGGCCGACGTCTCGACGACCGGCGCCCAGAAGTTCCTGGCGCGCGCGATGCGCATCGCCGGTGAGGTGTCGAGCCCGGTCGACGTGGTGTTCGACGGCGGTGACTCCGCGCTGCGACGCGCGACGCACAAGCTGCTCGCCGAAGCGCCCGCTCTGGTCGAGCAGACGAAGTTCAACGTGCTGGTCGCGCGCTTGATGGAGCTCGTGAACGTCACCCGCAAGACGATCGACGGTGCCGCCGGCGCGGCTGACCCCGCCGTCCGCGAAGCCGCGGAGACGATCGCCGTGATGCTCGACCTCATCGCTCCGCACACGGCGGAGGAGATGTGGGAGGTCCTCGGACACGAGCCTTCCGTCGGCCTGGTGACGTGGCGTTCCGCCGACCCGGCACTGCTGATCGAGGACACGATCATCGCCGTCGTGCAGGTGGGCGGCAAGGTGCGCGCCCAGCTCGAGGTCTCGGCGCGTATCGGCGAGTCGGAGCTCGAGGCTCTGGCCCGCGCCGACGAGCGCGTGATCCGGTCGATCGGCGACCGCGAGATCGTGAAGGTCGTCGTGCGTGCTCCGAAGATCGTGAGCTTCGTCGTCAAGGGCTGATCGACGTACGGGCTGATCGCCTGTCCTCCACGGAAGTCTCCTCGCACGGGGTTGTCCCCGGCAGGGGCGAATGCCGCCCGGCCGGAGGATCGACCGCGCCTAGCGTGGCCGGATGGAATCTCCACAGGCACCCCTCCCACCTCGGCGTCGACTGCGTCTGAGCATCGGAGCGGCAGTGGTGCTGGCTGTCGTCGTGCTGTCGGCTGCCGTGGGGCTCGGGATCATGCGGGGGCAGGCCGCGCCTGTCGAATCGGTGCCGCTCGAAGACACGAGTACGGGAACAGGCGCGGGTCCCGAGTCGACCGATGACCTTTACGTGCACGTTCTCGGCGCTGTCGAGAAGCCCGGACTCTATGTGCTCGATCGTGACGCACGGCTCGTCGATGCGCTGGCGGCTGCAGGGGGAACTACCGTCGAGGCCGATCTGGCCGCGGTCAACCTCGCTCGAATGCTCGAAGACGGAGAGCAGGTCGTCGTGCCGGCAGCCGGAGCCATGGCGGGTGGGCCCGGCGAAGTCGCACCGCCACCGGACGATGACCGGATCGACCTCAACACCGCGGATCAGGCGGCGTTGGAGACGCTCCCGCGTATCGGTCCGGCACTCGCGGAGCGGATCATCTCCTGGCGGGAGGAGAACGGCCGGTTCGCCTCGGTGGACGACCTCCTGGCGGTTCCCGGCATCGGGGAGAAGCTGGTCGCAGGCCTGCGCGACGGGGTCAGGGTGTGAGGGGACGAGACCTCCGGCTCGTGCCGCTCGCGGTGGCGGTGTGGTGCGTCGCGCTGCTGTGTGTGATGTTCCCTGCGGTCGCGTGGGGGTGCGCCGCCGTGTGCGGGCTCGGGGCGGTAGGCGTGCTGGCATCGGTCGTGCACCGTCGAAACCGCCATGGAGAGTCCTGGGCGCTCGGGGGCCTCGCCGTCGTCGTGCTGGCCGCGATGGCGGCTGCGGCGGTATCGGTCGGGTTCGCCGTGCCCGAGCGGGAAGCGGCGAAGGGGTGGGACGCTCGCGTGGTCGAGATCACGGCCGAGGTGACGTCCTCCGCATCGATCGGACGCGATGGGCGGCTGTGGTTCGAGGCGGTGACATCGACGCTCGGGCCGCCGGGCCGTGCGGTGGCGTCCGCCGCCCCGGTGCGCCTGGGGGTCGCCCCCGCCGAGGGCTTCGACCTCGGCGCGACGGTTCGGGTCGTGGGCGAGTCATCGGCGACGGATGCCGTGGAGCGCTCAGCGTTGGTCGTCTTCGCGAGCGACGCCGAGGTCATCTCGCCCGCGCCTGGTGTCTTCGGTGCGGCGGCGACGATCAAGAGCGTGTTCGTCGAACGGTCTCTACGCCTGCCGGAACCGGGCAACGGGCTGCTTCCCGGACTCGCGGTCGGCGACACGCGCGCCGTCACCGCCGAGCTGAACGACGACATGCGCACCAGCGGGCTCAGTCACCTCACCGCGGTCAGCGGAGCGAACTGCGCGATCGTGGTCGGCGCGATCTTCTGGCTGACGGCACTGTGCGGAGGCGGCCGCCGGTTGCGTGTCGTCCTGTCACTCGTGGGCCTGGCCGGGTTCGTGGTTCTGGTGACTCCCGAGCCGAGTGTGATCCGGGCGGGGGTGATGGCGGCCGTGGGGATGCTCTCCGTGCTGTCGGGGAAGCCGAGCGCCGGGGCCGGGATGCTGTCGCTGTGCGCCACAATCATTCTGGTTGCGGACCCCTGGCTCGCGGCGACGCCGGGGTTCGCGCTGTCGGTCGTCGCCTCGGGTGCGTTGATCCTGCTCGCCCCACCTCTGGCGCGCGGCTTGGCTCGGGGGATGCCGCGCCCCGTCGCGCTCGCTGTCGCGGTCCCGCTCTCCGCGCAGCTCGCGTGCGGCCCGATCATCGCCCTGTTCGCGGAACAGCAGTCGTTGGTCGGTATCGCCGCGAACCTGATCGCGGGGCCCGCAGCCCCGGTCGCGACGGTGATCGGGCTCCTCGCCTGCCTCGCCGCTCCATTGCCGGTGCTCGCTGACCTGCTGACGGCCTCGGCGTGGCTTCCCGCGGCGTGGATCGCGATGACCGCGACCACCACGGCCCAGCTGCCGGGCGCGCAGGTCCTGGTACCACCCGGCCTCGGCAGTGCCCTGGTGGTGGCGGTGGTGAGTGCGGCGATCGCCATCGTGCTGATGCGTGCCCCCACGCATCAGCCGGGCTCACGTGTGGAGCGGGCGGCTGCCTGGGGACGTCGCGGTGCGGCGGTGATCGTCGTCGTGGTGCTGTCGCTCGCCGGTTCTCGTGCGCTTCTCGACGGCCCCCTCGCCACGGCGACGACCCCCGACGCCTGGGCCGTCGCGGCGTGCGATGTCGGGCAGGGTGACGCGGTGCTCGTGCGCTCGGCGACCCAGGTCGCTTTGATCGACACGGGGCCGGAGCCCCAGCCACTGGCCTCATGTCTGCGGTCGCTCGGCGTCGAGCGCATCGACCTTCTCGTCCTCACCCACTTCGACCTCGATCACGTCGGCGGGGCTGAGGCGGTGCGCGGTCGTGTCGACGTGGTCATGCATGGTCCGATCGCCGAGGACGCCGATCGACGCCTCCTCGATGACCTCGTCGATGGAGGCGCACGCGTCCACGCGGCGTCGGCAGGCCAGCAGGGCATGCTCGGCGAGGCCGCGTGGCGTGTGCTCTGGCCGCTGCGCCATTCCGCTGCTTTTCCCGACGGCAACGATGCGAGTGTGGTGATGGAGTTCGACGGGGGAGAGGTGCCCCGCTCGATCTATCTCGGCGACCTCTCGGCCGCGCCCCAGCGCATGCTGCAGCGTACGGCGAGGATGATGCCGTACGCCGTGGTCAAGGTCGCGCACCACGGCAGCGCCGACCAGGATCCCGGCCTCTACGAGGCGATGCGGCCCCGGGTGGCGCTGTTCAGCGTCGGAGCGGACAACGACTACGGGCACCCACGTTCCGAGACCCTCGATCTCCTGGCGGCGACCGGTGCACATGTGCTGCGCACCGACGAACGGGGGCGCATTCTGCTCGGTCTTCGCGACGGCGAACTGCAGGTCTGGACGGAGAAGCCTGCCGGATGAGCCGCTCGGATCAGCCTCGAAGGAGCGGAACCATGTCGGCGACCGCCGGTAGGCTGGATCCATGGCAGCTTCGCGAACCCCTTCCCGCGGCGGCGCGAAGCCCACCAAGATCCCGCAGGTCTCCTGGCGTGAGCCGCACCCCGCTCCGATCGTGCTCGTGTCGGGCCCGGAAGAGGTCTGCGCCGAGCGCGCGATCGCCGGCGTTCGCGACTACCTCCGTGCCGAGGACCCCGCGCTCGAAGTGAGTGACGTACGGGCCGATGATTACGCACCCGGAACGCTGCTCTCCCTCACATCGCCGTCCTTGTTCGGGGAACCACGTCTCGTCCGCGTCTCCGGCGTGGAGAAGTGCTCCGATGCCTTCATCCAGGAGGCGGTGTCGTATCTCGACAACCCGCAGGAGGGCGCGACCGTCATCCTTCGCCACACGGGCGCCAGCGTGCGAGGCAAGAAGCTGCTCGACGCTGTCCGTGCCGGGAACGGCGGCGGTATCGAGATCGCCTGCCCTGCCATCAAGCGCGACAGCGACCGAGTCGACTTCGCCGCCGGCGAGTTCCGCGCGGCGAAGAAGCGCATCGCGCCTCCGGCTCTTCGAGCCCTGGTCTCGGCCTTCGCCGACGACCTCACCGAGCTCGCCGCGGCCTGCCAGCAGCTCATCGGAGACGTCGAGGGCGACATCTCCGAAGACATCGTCACCAAGTACTACGGAGGTCGGGTCGAGGTGTCGGCGTTCGTCGTCGCCGACACGGCCATCGCCGGACGCTACGGCGAGGCCCTCATCGCCCTCCGTCATGCTCTCTCGTCGGGCGCCGACCCGGTTCCGATGGTCGCGGCCTTCGCCATGAAGCTCCGCACCATGGCACGAGTCGCCGGCAACCGCGAGCCGAGCCGCCAGCTCGCTCAGCGTCTGGGAATGAAGGATTGGCAGGTTGACCGCGCACGCCGCGATCTCGCCGGCTGGAACGAGCGGTCACTCGGAATGGCGATCCAGGCCACTGCCAGGGCCGATGGCGAGGTCAAGGGTGCGGCACGCGACCCGATCTTCGCGCTGGAGCGCATGGTCACCGTCATCGCCACTCGCCAGCCGTTCGGCGAGTGATCGAGCGAGAGTGGCCAGTCGGATTCGACTGCCGGGACGCTCCGAGGCAATGAAGAAGGCCCGCCCCGAGGAACGGGACGGGCCTTTCTCAGAAGCTTCGGCTCAGAGGGAAGCGACCTGCTTGGCGAGAGCCGACTTGCGGTTCGACGCCTGGTTCTTGTGCAGGACACCCTTGCTGACGGCCTTGTCGAGCTTGACGGCAGCCTTCTTCAGGGCGGCCTCTGCGGCGGCCTTGTCACCGGCGGAGACGGCCGTGCGAGTGGTGCGGATGACCGTCTTGAGCTCGCTCTTCACGGCCTTGTTGCGCTCGCGCGCCTTCTCGTTGGTCTTGTTGCGCTTGATCTGCGACTTGATGTTTGCCACGTGTGGACGCTTTCTGTACAGGAGTGTTCGGAATGCCGGCAGCAGAAGAGGGCTGCTGCACAGCGGTCGTGAGGGAAGAACCCACACGCAAGCCAAGAGTCGAGTCTACCAGCAGAGGGGCTGTTGACGCGAAACGACGAGGAGAATGCGAGACGCAGTCGCGCATTCGATGGTACCGGGTGCAGAATCATCACTATCTCGACACTGATGTCAAGGAGCCCCATGACCCCCGCGTTCCCTCGCCTGTCTGCGCCTGCCGGGCTCCGCTGGTCCGCCGCGACCTCAGCGTTCCAGATCGAGGGGTCGCGCCCCACCGGGATATCCGGTCGTTCCATCTGGGATGACTTCCTCGAGAGACCGGGAGCGATCGTCGACGGATCGACGGCGGATCCCGCGTGCGACAGCTACCGGCGCCCCGAGGATGATGTCGCCCTTGCGGCGGGCCTGGGTCTCGACCGCTACAGGTTCTCGATCCCGTGGGCTCGCGTGCAGCCCGACGGCCTCGGCCGCGGTGACGCGTCGGCCCTCGATCACTACTCGCGCCTGGTCGATCTCCTCCTCGATGCCGGGGTCGTCCCGTTCCCCACCCTGTTCCACTGGGAGATGCCGAGTCTCATCGAAGCAGGCGGCGGCTGGCTCGAGCGCGATACCGCGGAGCGCTTCGCCGACTATGCGGCCATCGTGGCTGATCGTCTCGGCGACCGGGTGCAGCACTGGTACACCCTGAACGAGCCCGCCATGATGACGCTTCAGGGATACGCGGTCGGCGCGCTGGCGCCCGGGAAGCAGCTCCTCTTCGGCGCGCTGCCGACCGCTCACCATCAACTGCTCGCCCATGCTCGCGCGGCAGCCGCTCTGCGGGAGCGTGGTGCCGCATCGGTCGGACTGGTCAACAACCACACTCGGGTCCTGCCGCTGGGCGACACCGCTGAAGACCACCAGGCCGCAGCGGTCTACGATCTGATCCACAACCGGATCTTCAGCGAACCCCTCCTCGCCGGAACATACCCCGACCTGGAATCACTCGGCCTGCCCCCGATGCCCGTGCAGGACGGCGACCTCGAGGCCATCGGACGCTCGATCGACTTCTACGGCATCAACTTCTACAACCCGACCACGGTGACCGCCGCCGAGCAGGAGAGCCCGATCCCGTTCGACATCGTGCCCACTCCGGGAGTCCCGGTCACCGGGTTCGGTCCGGAATGGCCGATCATGCCGAGCGCGCTGCGCGATCTCCTGATCGACCTGCACACCCGGCATCCGCAGATGCCGCCCGTGATCATCGGCGAGAACGGTGCGTCGTTCCCGGAACCCGAGCGCGCCCTCCGCGTGGATGACGCCGATCGGATCGCCTATCTGGCGGGACACATCGCCGCGGTAGGGGAGGCGATCGATGCGGGGGTGCCGGTGGAGGAGTACACGGTGTGGTCGCTGCTCGACAACTGGGAGTGGGCTGACGGCTACACTCAGCGCTTCGGACTCGTCCACGTCGACTTCGAGACGGGGGAACGGACCCCCAAGGCGTCGTACGACTGGTACCGCGGGATCATCGAGAGCGCGCGGACGGATGCGACCGCTGCCACGACGGAGGCGGCGAGATGACCGAAGCGACCGGAACGCGCCCGGTCCGCGCGGGTGCGCGCTGGATGTCGCTGTTCACGCTCGCGTGGCTGGCGATCTGGACCGTGCAGCTCACGCCGGTGCAGCTGCTCCTGCCGCTGCAGCTCGACACCCCGCAGGACGACTGGATCCGGGGCGTCGTCTCCTCGGGACTGGTTCTCGGAATCGGCGGGCTCGCCGGGATCATCGCGGGACCGGCGGCCGGCGCGCTCTCGGACCGCGCGGCTGCGGGCCGCCACCGTCGGCGTCCGTGGGCGCTGGGCGGTGTGCTGTTCACCGCGGTCTGCCTCGTCCTCACCGGCTACGCGCAAGGGCCATGGGCCGTGGGCGCCGGTTGGGTCGGGGTGTCGATCGGCGTGGCGGTGTCGTCCGCCGCCTTCACCGCGCTGATCGCCGACCAGCTGCCGACGACACAGCGCGGGGCCGCCTCCGCCGCGGTCGGGTCCAGCCAGGCTGTCGGCATCGTGGTCGGGGTCGGCCTCGTTGTCCTGCTCGGTCTCGAGCTCCGGGAAGGCTATCTCCTGCTCGCCGGGATCATCGCGGTGGTCGGTACGACGGCGGCGCTGCTGCTGCCCGATCCACCGACCACGGAGGCGATGCGGCCGAAACGGATCGGACGCCGCCACCTGGACTCACTGCGCGATCGCGACTTCGCCTGGATGCTGTCCGGGCGCCTGGTGACGAACGTCGGCAACGCACTCGGGACCGCGCTGTTCCTGTTCTTCCTGCTGCACGGCCTCGGTCAGCCCAGCGCCATCGCCCAGGACAACCTGCTGCTGCTGATCGTCGTCTACACGGTGTTCGTCGTCATCGCCTCGGTGATCACGGGGATCGTCTCCGACCGGACAGGGAATCGCCGGACGCTCACGGTGGCGGCGACGGTCGTGCAGGCGGCCTCGGGGGTGGCGATCGCGCTGGTACCGACGTTCGAGATGACGATGGTCGCTGCCGCGCTGATGGGCCTCGGCTATGGCGCGTTCTCGACGGTGGGCCTCGCATTCGCCGCCGACCTGCTGCCGGACGAGCAGGACCATGCGAGGGACCTCGGGATCGTGAACGTCACAGCCGCGCTCGGGCAGCTCATCGGCCCTGTGCTGGGGGCGGGACTGGTCGCGCTGGTCGGCGGCTTCTGGCTCGTGTTCGTCGCGGCGGCGGTTCTCTCCCTCGTCGGCGGGCTGCTCACGGCGTTCGCGCGGCAGCCGGCCAGGGCGTCATGAACTCGAGGGGTCAGGCGCCACTCCCTGCGCGGCGTCACGCTCCACGGTCGCGATGGCGAGCTGCAGCACGGCGTTGAAGATCTGCGGCCGCATCGCGGTGACGAGGTGCGTCGTGCGTGGCACGATGATGAGCTCGGCATGCGGGGCGAGCCGTTGGAACAGTGACTCGTTGAGCCGCAGCTGGTCGTACTGCCCGTTCACGAACCAGAGCGGAATCGTGATGCGAGGGATCGCCGCGGCGATGTCGAGCGCGGCCAGACTGCGCAGCGCGGCGTCCTGGGTGTCGAGCGCGTAGCCGCCGGCGGCGAAGTCGGACCGGGTCTCCACAGGCACGGTGGCTTCGAGGATCCGGCCGGTCAGCCACATCCCGCGGTCGGGAAGGGCATCGACGGCTCGAGTGAAGAGACGGTAGGCCGCGAGCCCGGCACCGTGGGGGATCGAGGTGCAGGACGCCGCGATCAGCCCCGCGACGGGAGGTTGCTCCGCGCCCCCGACATACGCGAGGCAGAGCAATCCGCCCATCGAATGCCCCACCAGCAGGACGGGGCCCTTCTCGGCCGCGGCGCGCACCGCCTCATCTATGGTGTGCAGCGCCTCGTGGAGGGTGAAGTCCTCCTGCATCCGCGTACCGTGCCCCGGGAGGTCGACGGCGGTGAAGGCGTAGCCGCGCTCCTCGAGGTAGGCCGCCTGGGACCGCCACATGGTGGCGGACGTGCGGATACCGTGCACGAAGACGATCTGGACACTCACGGGTTCAGCATAAGGAAAGCGGGGCCGGTGGATGAACCACCGACCCCGCTTCGACACCATGTGTGTCAGAGAGTGTTACTTCTCCCAGCCGACGTTCTCGACCGGCTGGATGCCGAACAGGTCCAGACCGACGTAGGGCTCGGGCGTGAGGTTCGCCAGGCCTTCCTTGACGGTGTAGATCTGCGGGCCGTTGTACAGCGGGATGAGGCCCCAGCGCTTGTAGATCTCCGGCTCGAGCTTCATCGCGGCAGCGGTCTGCGCCTCGGGGTCCGACTGAGACTCGACCTTGTCCTTGATCTCGGCGTCGAGTTCGGCGTCACCGACACCCGACAGGTTGAGACCCGAGTCCGAGCAGTACAGCTGGCAGAACCAGGCGGCACCGAACGGGTCGGAGGAGGTGAAGCGGAGTCCGGAGACATCCCAGTTCTTCGACGTGTAGTCGTCGGAGAACTGGCTGGCGGGGCGGACCTCGACCTTGACGTCGATGCCGACCTCCTTCTCCTGGGCCTGCAGCGACTGCGCGAGAGCCTTCTGCGTGGCGGAGTCGCTCCAGATCGGGTACACGACGGAGAGCTTGACGCCGTCCTTCTCGCGGATACCGTCGGAGCCTTCCTTCCAGCCGGCCTCGTCGAGGAGCTTCTTGGCACCCTCGACATCGAACTTCCAGCCTGCGGCCTTCATCGAGTCCTCGTAGCCGGGCTGGAACGAGAAGAGCGTCAGCGAGCCCGCCGGGTCTTCCTGGTAGCCGAGGCCGTTCCAGGCGATCTGCTTCTGCTGGTCGATGTTGATGGCCTTGAAGAACGCTTCACGGACCTTGACGTCCTCGAACTGCGGCTTGGTCGAGTCGACCTGCAGGATGGTGTTGGCGGTCTGCTGTGCGCGATAGACCTTCGCGCCGTCGACGTCCTTGACCTGGTCGATGAGCTCCTGGGAACCCGTCTCGACCATGTCGACCTCGCCGTTCTTGAAGGCGTTGACGCCGGCCTGGGCGTCCATGCCGGTCATGGTGACCTCGTCGAGGAGCGGCGCGTCGCCCCACCACTCGGGGTTCGGCTTGAACGAGATGTAGCCCTTGTTGGCGTCGAACTCGTTGACCGTGTACGGGCCAGCGCCCCACTCGGGGTGCGGGTTGCTGATCATGGCCTCGTTGAAGGTCGTCGGGTCAGCGAGAGCCGGGTGGATGACGCCGCCGTTGAACGGCATCTGCGGCCAGGCGAACTCGCCCTTGAACGTGACGATGGCGGTCTTCGCCGTGTCGCCCTGTTCGACGGATTCGATCTCCTTGTAGCCGTCGGTCGCGTTCGGGTTGAAGCCCTCGTCGTACGAGCGGTTGGCCTTCCAGGTGGCGTCGATGGCAGTCCAGTCCATGTCGGTGCCATCGTTCCAGTGCGCCTCATCGGTGAACGTGAAGGTCAGGACCGTCTTGCCGTCCTTCACCTCGTTCTTCCACTCGGAGAGGTAGTTGTCGTTCTTGTACTGCGTGCCATCCGGCTTCATGAGGATGATCTGCGGCATGTACCACGCGGCGATGCGTGCGGTGTCGGCGCTGCCGTCGCTGTTGAACGAGTTCAGCTGCGTCGGAACCTCGCGGATCGCGAAGTTGACCGTGCCGCCCTCCTTGAGGTTCTCACGAGGCTGCGGGTTGTAGTTCGCCATCTCGACGTCGGTCGTCTCGCCGGCGTCGCCCTTGTCGCCACTGCCGGTGTTACCGGCAGCGCACCCGCTGAGCGCGAGTGCGAAAGCGCCGGTGAGTGCCAGCGCTCCCATCAGCTTGTACTGCTTCATGGTGCTCCTTTCGCCTTGCGGCGTGTCATAAGGGGAGAATAGTTCGCCGGATCCGCGAATGTCCGGGCGGCGAGTGAATATCGGCTAACCGTTATCGGACGGTGATCCGTGATCTGTTCATGAGGCCGCAGGCCGCGCTGTCACCGTGGCGGGATCGAACACGATCCGCTCACGCGTGCGCTCGATGTCGGGGTCCGGGACCGGGATCGCGGACAGCAGCGCCTTCGTGTAAGGGTGCTGTGGGTTGTCGAAGACATCGTCGACATCGCCGTGCTCGACGAAGTCGCCGAGGTACATCACCGCGACCCGGTCGGCGATGTGCCGGACGACCGAGAGGTCGTGCGCCACGAAGAGGTACGACAGCCCGAGCTTGACCTTGAGATCGTCGAGCAGGTTGATCACACCGGCCTGGATCGACACGTCGAGCGCGGAGACCGGCTCGTCGAGCACCAGGATCTTGGGGTTGGTCGACAGTGCCCTGGCGATGCCGATGCGCTGACGCTGGCCTCCGGAGAAAGCCTGCGGGAAGCGATCGCTGTGCGCCGGGTTGAGTCCGACGAGGTCCATCAGCTCCTTCACACGGCGGTGCGCCTCGGCCTTCGGGGTACCGATCGCCGAGAGCGGCTCCGAGATGATGTCCGCGACCGTCATACGCGGATCGAGCGCTCCCATCGGGTCCTGGAACACGATCTGGATGTCGCGGCGCAGCGCTCGCTCCACCTTGTGGCTGTGGATGTCGTTGACGCTGGTGCCCGCGATGACGATGTCTCCATCGGTCTGCTTGACCATGTCCATGATCTGGAGCAGCGTCGTGGTCTTGCCACTGCCGGACTCGCCGACGATGGCCAGGGTCTCACCCTCGCGCACGTCGAAGCTGATGCCCTTGATCGCGTGCACCTCGCCGACCTTCCGCTTCAGGAACGCGCCCTTGAGCAGAGGGAAGGTCTTGGTGAGGTTCTTCACCTCGAGGGTGATGGGGCGTTCTTCACGGGGGAGTCGCGTCAGGGCGCTCTCCGGTGCCTCGCGCACCGGATACACGGGAAGACCGCCGAGCAGGCCGCCGTCGGTGATCTCGTTCGCACGGATGCAGGCCGCACGGTGCTCTTCGCCGCCACCGGTCAGCACGGGAAGAAGCTCCGGCTCGCGGGTGCGGCACGCGTCCATGACGATGGGGCAGCGGTCCGCGAACGGGCACGCGTCCGGAAGATTGATCAGCAGCGGCGGGTTGCCCTTGATCGGGGTGAGCGGTTCCTTCTCGGCCTTGTCCACGCGGGGAATCGCGCCGAGGAGACCGATCGAGTACGGCATCCGGGTCTGGTGGAACAGCTCGCGCACGGGCGCCTGCTCGACGGGCTTGCCGGCATACATGACCATCACGTCGTCGGCCGTTCGGGCGACGACACCCATGTCGTGGGTGATCATCATGACGGCGGCACCCGTCTCGGCCTGCGCCTTCTCGATGAGGTCGAGGATCTGCGCCTGGATCGTGACGTCGAGAGCCGTGGTGGGCTCGTCCGCGATGATCAGCTTCGGATCGTTCGCCATCGCGATCGCGATCACGACGCGCTGGCGCATGCCGCCCGAGAACTCGTGCGGGAACGACTTCATCCGCTTCTCGGGCTCGGTGATGCCCACCAGCTTGAGAAGGTCGATCGAGCGTGCGGTCGCCTCCTTGATGCTGAGATTGCGATGCACCGTCAGCGCCTCGATCAGCTGAGCGCCGATCGTGTACACCGGCGTCAGAGACGTGAGCGGGTCCTGGAAGACCATCGAGATCCCGTTGCCGCGGATGGCAGAGAGCTGCGTGTCGGTCTTGCCGAGAAGTTCCTGGCCGTCGAACACGATGGAGCCGGTGACCTTGGCGTTCTCGTCGAGGAGGCCCATGACGGCGAGCGAGGTGACGGACTTGCCCGACCCGGACTCGCCGACGATGCCGAGGGTCTTTCCCGCCTCGAGGTCGAAGGAGACGCCGCGGACGGCGTCGACGCGGCCGGCCTCGGACGCGAAGCTGACCCGGAGGTCGCGGACGGAGAGTACGGGGCTCATGCGCGGCCTCCTGCAGCCGAAGTGGGATCGAGGGCATCGCGCAGTCCATCGGCGATGAGCGCCATCGATACGGTCAGCAGCGTGAGGATCAGTGCGGGGAAATAGAACAGCCACGGCGAGCTGACGATGGACGAGCTGCCCTCGCCGATCAACGAGCCGAGCGACACATCGGGGATCTTCACGCCGAAGCCGATGAACGACAACCCGGTCTCGGTCGTGACCGCCGCGACGATGCCGAGGGTGAAGTTGATCACCAGCAGCGAGCCGATGTTCGGAATGAGGTGACGCGTCACGATGCGCAGTCCCCGGACACCCATGTACCGAGCGGCCTGGACGTACTCGCGCTCACGCAGCGACAGGGTCATGGTCCAGATGATCCTCGCGGGGAAGAACCAGCTGACGAAGATCATCACGAACGCGATGACCCACCACACGCCGCCGGAGTCGTTCGAGATGATCGACAGCAGGAGGAAGGTCGGCACCACCATCATGAAGTGGATCACCAGGAGAGCGATGCGCTCGAACCAGCCGCCGAAGTACGCGGCCGCGGTCCCGACGAGCGCCGAGAGGATCGTCGTGCCCACCGAGACGGTGATCGCGATCATGAGGGAGCGTTGCAGGCCGATGGCGGTCTGCGTGTAGGTGTCGTTGCCAGCCCCGTTGGTGCCGAACCAGTGCGCAGCGGACGGCGGCTGGCTCAGGGCGAGGAAGTCCATGCTGTCGACGGCGTACGGCGACAGGAGCGGTCCGAGCGTCGAGAAGAGGATCAGCACGAAGAGAACGACGACGCCGCCCACTGCCGGCTTGTTGCGCATGAACCGGCGGGTGTAGAGCGTCCACTTGGACAGCGACTTTCCCGAGGCGCGGTCGGCGGTCGGCGGCACGGCCGGCGGCTCGACCAGGGGATCGATCATATCGGTGGTCATTTTCAGCTCACCCTCACTCGCGGGTCGAGAACGACGACGACGATGTCGGCGAGCACCGCGCCGATCGCCGTCAGCACGGCGCCGAACGCGGCGACGGCGACGACGCCGTTGATGTCGTTGTTGTTGATGGTGTCGAGGAAGTACCGCCCCATGCCCTGCCAGGCGAAGATGCGCTCGGTCAGGATCGCGCCGGTGAAGATCGTCGGGATCGTGAAGGCGACCTGCGTCGCGACAGGGATGAGAGATGTCCGGAGGGCGTGCTTGCGGATCGCCTGAGACTTGGTCAAGCCCTTCGCGCGCGCCGTGCGCACGTAGTCGGCGTTGATGTTGTCGAGCAGGAGCGAACGCTGCAGGAAGTGGTACTGGGCGTAGCCGACGATCACGAGCGCGATCGTGGGCAGCGTCAGGTGCTGCAGCGTGTCGACCAGGACGGGGAAGAAGCCGGTGACACCGGGACTCGAGGAGCCTGTCACGTAGAAGATGCGGACGCCGGTCCACTCGTTGAGCGAGATCGCGAGAAGGACGACGGCGAGGCCCGCGACGATGATGTTCACGTTCATCGTGATGATCGAGGTCGCCTGACCGATGCGGTCGGCGAGCTTGTACTGACGAGAAGCGGTGTAGACGCCCAGCCAGATGCCGAGCACTGCGGCGATGATCGTGGCGCCGAGGACGAGCTCCGCGCTGATCCACATGCGGTAGGAGACCTGCTCGTTGACGGACTGACCGGTCGGGCTCACACCCCAGTCCCAGCGGAACAGGATGCTGCTGAACCAGTTCCACCACCGCTCGATCAGGGGAACGGTGTCGCTGAGGTTGCGCGGGGTGAGGACGTTGTCGATCTGCTCAGGCGAGAGCGGGGGACGCCGTCCCACGTAATTGCTGCGCGGATCGAGGAAGCCCCACGCCAGGAAGAACGTGAGATTCGTGGCGACCACGATCATCAGCAGCCAGCCGAGTGCTCGGCGCAGGAGGTACTTGATCAAAAGGGGTCAGTCTTTCTCTTCTACAGACGCGCTCGGGATCTGCCGACGCAACGCTGAGTCAGTTGGATACACAATCGCCATCCACCGAACTCTGCGATGCGACGACCATCACGGGGTATGTGACGGAGTCTTATCGCTTGCGGGATCCGGTGTCACGGATTTTCCCTGGCAACTTCGGGAGACTATCACCGGTATGGCCGAATCGGGGATTAGCCTCCCCTGACCGTACAATCGAGTGGACATGTCCCCACGCGCTCTCACCCCTCTTCAGCCTGCTGCGACGCCGGCTGCGCAGATCCGTAATTTCTGCATCATCGCCCACATCGACCACGGCAAGTCGACGCTCGCCGATCGCATGCTCCAGATCACCGGAGTCGTCTCCGATCGCGACATGCGCGCGCAGTACCTCGACCGCATGGATATCGAGCGTGAGCGCGGCATCACCATCAAGAGCCAGGCGGTCAGGATGCCGTGGGAACTCGATGGCCAGACCGTCGCGCTGAACATGATCGACACGCCCGGCCACGTCGACTTCACGTACGAGGTCTCGCGTTCGCTCGCGGCCTGCGAGGGAGCGATCCTGCTCGTCGACGCGGCACAGGGCATCGAGGCGCAGACGCTCGCGAACCTCTACCTCGCGCTCGAGAACGACCTCCACATCATCCCGGTGCTGAACAAGATCGATCTGCCGGCCGCCGACCCGGAGAAGTACGCGAAGGAGCTGTCCTCGCTCATCGGCGGCAAGCCCGAGGATGTCCTTCGCGTCTCCGGCAAGACCGGCGTCGGCGTCGAGGATCTGCTCGACCGACTGGTGCAGGAGATCCCCGCCCCGACCGGAGACGCGGATGCTCCGGCCCGCGCGATGATCTTCGACTCCGTGTACGACGCCTACCGCGGAGTGGTCACGTACGTGCGCATGGTGGACGGCAGCCTCTCGCCGCGCGAGCGCATCCAGATGATGTCGACCGGCGCGAACCACGAGGCGCTCGAGGTGGGCGTGTCGAGCCCAGAACCGACTCCGACCAAGGGACTCGGCGTCGGAGAGGTGGGCTATCTCATCACCGGCGTGAAGGACGTGCGTCAGTCGAAGGTCGGTGACACGATCACCACGTCCCGGAAGCCGGCCTCCGAGGCCCTTCCCGGTTACACCGACCCGAAGCCGATGGTCTTCTCGGGCCTGTACCCGATCGACGGCAGCGACTATGCGGAGCTGCGCGAGGCGCTCGACAAGCTGAAGCTCTCCGACGCCTCGCTCGTCTACGAGCCGGAGACCTCGGTCGCGCTCGGCTTCGGCTTCCGTTGCGGGTTCCTCGGGCTGCTGCACCTCGAGATCATCACCGAGCGTCTGGCCCGCGAGTTCAACCTCGACCTCATCACGACAGCGCCCAGCGTGATCTACGAGGTGCTCACGAGCGACACCGGCGAGACGGTCACCGTCACCAACCCCAGCGAGTACCCGGACGGGCGCATCGGCTCGGTGTCGGAGCCGATGGTCAAGGCCGCGATCCTGCTGCCGAAGGACTACGTCGGCACCGTGATGGAGCTGTGCCAGTCGCGCCGCGGAACGCTGCTCGGCATGGAGTACTTCTCGGAGGAGCGCGTCGAGCTGCGCTACAACATGCCCCTCGGCGAGATCGTGTTCGACTTCTTCGACCAGCTGAAGTCGAAGACCCAGGGCTACGCGTCGCTCGACTACGAACCGTCCGGCCAGCAGGAGGCCGACCTCGTCAAGGTCGACATCCTTCTCCAGGGCGAGAAGGTCGACGCCTTCAGCTCGATCGTGCACCGCGACAAGGCCTACGCCTACGGCACGATGATGGCAGAGCGCCTGCGCAAGCTCATCCCTCGCCAGCAGTTCGAGGTGCCGATCCAGGCGGCGATCGGTGCGCGCATCATCGCCCGCGAGACCATCCGTGCGATCCGCAAGGATGTGCTCGCCAAGTGCTACGGCGGTGACATCACCCGCAAGCGCAAGCTTCTCGAGAAGCAGAAGGAGGGCAAGAAGCGCATGAAGATGGTCGGCCGCGTCGAGGTCCCCCAGGAGGCGTTCATCGCCGCGCTCTCGGGCGACGTCGAAGGCAAGGACAAGAAGTAGCGACGTCTGATCGCGCCAGGGGATGTGACGTCCCGCGGCGCGTGGGGGGTGTTCGCTCAGGTAACGCGAAGTAGGGTGGAAGTCATGCGGCGCGGGACTTTCCGAGACGACACGGTGGACTATGCGGCCGTGGGTGCGACCCATGCGCCCGACCTGATGCAGTACCCACCGGAGCGCAGCATCCCGGCGGAGGAATCCTGGCGCATCGGCAGTGGGGTCGAAAGGTTCCAGACGGCTGGCGAAGCGCTTCTGTCGTGGACGGCGCAGCGTGCGGCCGGCCTTTCGGTCGAGGACGTGCGACCCGCGCCGGGACCTGCCTACGCCGGAGTGAGCTTCGACGCGGAAGGCAACCCGATCGCTCCGAGCAAGCGAGACGTCGAGCCGCGGTACGACGCCGAGGGGATGCCGTTCGTCGGGGCGGGGATGACCCTGCACCTGCGCGGACGCGTCGCCGGCATGCGCGCCGATTCCGAGCTGCGCGTGATCTCCGTCACCGAGGAGACCCGACGTGTCGGGTTCGTCCTGGGCACGGTCGGCGGATCGGTCGTCAGCGGCGAGGAGTCGTTCGACGTGGACTGGCGTGAAGACAACGACGAGGTGTGGTTCACCGTCCGGGCCTTCGATGCGCCCAACGGTCTTCTCTACCGCACGATTCCCGCGCTCGTGAAGCGTCGTCGTCGTGAGCTCTTCGCACGCTACCTCCGGGCGATCTCTCCGCTCTACGCGACCCCGCTCTGATGGCGGGACCGCTTCCCCTCGGAGATCCCGCGCCAGCGGACGGGCGCCTGCCGTCCGACCTCGCGATCGACACGGCCGTTCCGTTCTCGGCATACCTGCACATTCCGTTCTGCACGGTGCGCTGCGGGTACTGCGACTTCAACACGTACACATCCACCGAGCTGCGCGGGGCGAAGCAGGAGGACTACGCGTCCACGTTGATCTCCGAGATCGCCCTCGCCCGTCGCGTGCTGGACGACGCCGGGGCACGGCGGCCGATGGACACGGTCTTCTTCGGTGGAGGTACGCCCACCCTTCTTCCCGCGGGTGACCTCGCACGCATGCTCGACGCGGCGACCGACGCGTTCGGCCTGACCGAGGGTGCGGAGGTCACGGTGGAGGCGAACCCCGACACCGTGACACCTGAGGTGGCCCGCATTCTCGCGGATGCCGGGGTGACGAGGATGTCGGTGGGGATGCAGTCCGCCGTTCCCCACGTGCTCGCCGCGCTCGATCGCACCCATCGCCCCGAGAACGTGCGCACCGCTGTCGCCGCCGCGAAGGATGCAGGTCTCGCCGTGAGCGTCGATCTGATCTACGGCGCACCGGGGGAGTCGCTCTCCGACTGGGAGGCCTCTCTCGATGCTGCCCTCGCGCTCGAACCCGATCACATCTCCGCGTACGCGCTCATCATCGAGGACGGTACGAAGCTGGCCCGCCAGATCCGCCGCGGCGAGGTGCCGACGCCGGACGACGACCTGCAGGCCGACATGTACGAGCTCGCCGATGCGCGCCTGGCCGACGGTGGCTTCGACTGGTACGAGGTGAGCAACTGGGCGCGCACGCCTGATCGCCGGTCGCGGCACAACCTCGCGTACTGGCGGGGGAGCGACTGGTGGGGCTTCGGTCCTGGTGCGCACAGCCACGTCGCCGGCCTGCGGTGGTGGAACGTGAAGCACCCGGCCGCGTACGCGCAGCGTCTCTCGGCATCCGAGTCTCCGGCAGCCGGCACCGAGCGCCCGGACGAGGAGTCGCGCACGCTCGAGCGCATCCTGCTGCTCAGTCGTATCCGTGAGGGCATCGCCGTCGACGACGTGCCGAGTGCGAACCGGAGCAGGGTCGCCGGGCTCATGGCCGACGGGCTCGTCGACCCCGTTGCAGCGCTGCAGGGGCGCATCCAACTGACACTGCGGGGCCGTCTTCTCGCGGATGCCGTGGTCCGCCAGCTGACCGACTGATTCCTTCTCGGAATCATCCGGGAAGCAGATCCATGCCCGCTGTCCGCCGCTGCGTCACCGTCGCGCTGTCCGCATCGAAGACACGCGTCCGGCGGTCCGGCCCATAGGCGGGCCACCCGGGGTCTCCGGCGGTCGCGAACCCGACCCAGGCGGCGTTCATCTCGGCGGCGAGCCGGCGCGGAGCATCGGGACCCGCCAGTCGCTCGGCCTCGGCATCATCGAGCCGATCGAACACGAACCCGAGCTCGAGTGCGTGGGCCGCCCGCAGGTCACGCACCGGACTCGGCCAGGCGAACTCGTAGACGTAGGTCGTGTCCGGGTGGGCCGCCGCCACACGGCTGAGGGGCGCACGCAGCATCATGTCCGTGACGAGCTGCCCGAAGATCTCCCCGGTGATCGCGTCGGGGAATGCGGATCGGTACGCGGTCACCGCGCGCCGGGGGATGCGTGACAGCAGCCGTGCGGCCTGCAGCTTCATCCCGCCGATGGCGGCCAGCGCCTCCGGCGGGAACCAGAGCCGATACTCGTCGGTGTTGCTGCCGATGAGGAGCGGGGTGTCGATCTCCCCGAGCACCTCATGCGGCGAGCGGGGAAGGCTCTCGGCGTCGATCGCGAACTGGAACCCCGGTGCCCCGCCGAGGGGTGACGATCCCGCCGATTGCGCCGTGCGTGCGTCCAGCAGCTGGTCGGGTGTCAGCGCGGCGAAGGCCTCACGGTCGGCCCGCACACCGAGTCGCTTCGCGATCTGCGCGGTCACTCTTCCTGCCTTCCGCGCGGTCTGGGCGCGAAGTGGGCCGGACTCGATGATCGCGCGGCCGATCAGTTCACGGGAGGTGTCCCGCGCGAGGAGACCGGCCACGATCGCGCCACCGGCCGACTCGCCCATGGCGGTGATCTGCGCCGAGTCGCCGCCGAACGCCTGGACCTCTCGGTGCACCCACTCCAAAGCGGCGGCGGCATCGCGCAGGCCGAGATTCCGCGGGGCGCCGTCCAGCACCGAGAAGCCCTCCGAACCGAGTCGGTAGTTGATCGAGACGAAGACGAGGCCTGCCGCGGCGAACACGGTGCCGTCGTACAGCGGCAGCGCGGCGGTCCCTCGCTCGAGCGCGCCGCCGTGGATCCAGAGCAGGACGGGCGCGCCAGAGGCATCAGCGGGAGCCCACACGTTCGCGGTGAGGATGTCGTCGCCGTCGATGCGCACAGATCCCAGCAGCTCGCCGATCGCTCCGGCGTAGGGGACCTGGGGTGGTGTCGGCCCGAACTGCGTCGCCTCTCGCACGCCCTCCCAGGCCGGGACGGGTTGCGGTGCGCGGAAGCGGTTCTCCCCGAACGGCGCCTGGGCATAGGGAATGCCGAGGTAGCGGACCACCCCGGCCTCCTCGGTGCCGCGGACGAGGCCGTTCGACAGGGTGGCCTGGGGTGAGGTGGTCATGAGCGTCATCCTAGGGTCGTGCGTCCGCGGTACGGAGAATCCCGAGCTGCACGGGGTAGGATTGGCACTCTGAACGTCCGAGTGCCAGCGGAAGGGAAGGGCGATGGTCACAGAGCGAGGACTCCAGGTTCTCCGAGCGATCGTGCAGGACTACGTCGAGACCCACGAACCCGTCGGCAGCCGCTCCATCGTCGACCGGCACTCGTTCGGCGTCTCGGCGGCGACGATCCGCAACGACATGGCGCTGCTCGAGGACGAAGAGCTCATCACGGCTCCGCACACCTCGTCCGGCCGTGTGCCCACCGACAAGGGCTATCGCGTCTTCGTGAACCACCTCGCCCAGCTGCGACCGCTCTCGTCGGCTCAGCGCTCGGCGATCGAGTCCTTCCTCGGCGAGCCGGCCGACCTCGACGACCTGATGGCGCGAACGGTGCGGGTGCTGACACAGCTGACCGGCCAGGTCGCGCTCGCCCAGTACCCCTCGTTCGCCCGCGCGCATGTCACGCACGTCGAGCTGGTCGCGCTCGCGCCGAACCGGCTTCTGATCGTGCTCGTGACCGATGCCGGCGGGGTCTCGCAGCGTATGGCCGTCCTCCCGGAGCCGATCGACGACGCTGACATGGCTGTGCTGCGCGCACGGCTGTCCGCGTCGATCACCGGTCAGGGCATCGGGGAGGCATCCGATCGGCTGCAGGCGTTGCTGGTCGCCGAGGAGAAGCCCCAGGATGCCGTGCTGCGCACGCTTGCTGCGGTGATCGTCGACGAACTCGGAGGGTTCCGCCAGGAGCGGTTGGTGATGGCGGGAGCGGCGACCCTCGCGCGCCGGGAGCAGGACTTCCGCGGCAGCATCCACCCCCTCCTCGAAGCCATCGAGGAACAGGTGACGCTCCTGCGTCTGATGAGCGAGATGGTGACTGACGAGCACGGACTCGCCGCGAGCATCGGCACGGAGAACGCCCCGTTCGGCCTGGGCGAGGCGTCGATCGTCGCCAGCAACTACGCCGCCCCGAGCGGCACGGCGCGCGTCGGAGTGATGGGACCGACGCGCATGGACTACCCGAGCAACCTCGCCGCAGCGCGGGCCGTGGCCCGCTACCTGTCGCGGATGCTCGATGAAGACGAGGCCGGCCGCTGACGCGGTCGCCACCGAGACACACGCAAGAAAGGCGATTGTGGCGGACCACTATGAGGTTCTCGGGGTGTCCCGAGACGCTTCCACCGATGAGATCAAGAAGGCGTACCGGCGCCTCGCCCGGCAGCTGCACCCGGATGTGAACCCGGGAGAGGACGCGGCGGAGAAGTTCAAGCTCGTCACGCATGCGTACGACGTGCTCAGCGACGACGACTCCCGCCGGCGCTATGACATGGGCGGCGGAGACGGTGCGGCAGGGAACTTCGGCGGCTTCGGCGGTTTCGGCGACATCTTCGAGACGTTCTTCGGGGCCTCGCAGGGCGGCGGACGTGGCGCGCGTCCGCGTTCGCGTCGCGAGCGTGGCCAGGACGCCCTCGTCCGCGTGACCCTCGACCTCGGCGATGTGGTGTTCGGTGCGCACCGCGACATCGACGTCGACACCGCGGTGCTGTGCGAGACGTGTCAGGGATCCTGCTGCCAAGAGGGCACCTCTCCGGTCACCTGCGACATCTGCGGTGGCTCCGGTCACGTGCAGCGTCAGGTGCGCAGCCTGCTCGGCAACGTCGTGACCTCTCAGCCCTGCGGCACGTGCGAGGGCTACGGCACGACGATCCCTTACCCCTGCGGCACGTGCGGTGGCCAGGGCCGCGTGCGTTCGCGCCGTACCGTATCGCTCGACATCCCGGCCGGCGTCGAGACGGGGCTCCGTCTGCAGCTTCCCGGTTCCGGCGAGGTCGGCAAGGCGGGCGGACCGAACGGAGACCTGTACGTCGAGGTGACGGTCAACCCGCACGCGGCGTTCAGCCGTGAGGGGGACGACCTGCTCGCCACGCTCGAGGTGTCGATGACGGATGCGATCCTCGGCACGGAGACGAAGATCCAGGGACTGGACGGTGAGGTGGACCTCGAGATCCGTGCCGGTGTGCAGTCCGGCGACGTGCTCACGATCAAGGGCCGCGGCATCACGCCGCTCCGAGGGACGCAGCGCGGCGATCTGCGGGTCGGCGTGCAGGTGCTGACCCCGACCAGGTTGGACTCCGCGCAGCGGGCCCTGATCGAGGACTTCGCCAAGAAGACGAAGTCGCCGGAGCCCCAGCTCGCGCAGTTCCAACAGGGACTGTTCTCGAAGCTCCGCGACCGCTTCCGCAGCCACTGACCATGGCCCTGCATTTCCTCGTCGACTCGTCGACCGATGCCGGAGTCGGCGACATCGTGTCGTTGACCGGAGCCGAAGCCAAGCACGCGGCCGTCGTACGACGGCTTCGCGTCGGCGAGGCCGTCACGGTCGGCGACGGTGCCGGAGTGTGGTTGGCCGGTGTCGCCGAGGAGGTGTCGCCCGCTCGCGTCGACGTGCGCATCGCAGAGCGCGTCGAGCGTCCCGCGCCCCGTCCGCGGATCGTCCTGGTGCAGGCGCTCGCGAAGGGCGATCGCGATGAGCTCGCCGTACAGGCCGCGTGCGAGCTCGGCGTCGACGAGATCGTGCCCTGGCAGGCGAGTCGCAGCGTGTCGCGCTGGGAAGGTCCGAAGGCGGTGAAGGGGAGGGAGCGCTGGGCGAGCATCGTGCGCGAGGCCGCGAAGCAGGCGCACCGCGCGTGGGTCCCGGAGGTGGTCGCGCCGGTCTCGACGAAGCAGCTCGCCGAGCGCGTCAGCTCGCAGCGTGTTCTGCTCCTCGACCCGACGGCCCCCGTGCGGTTGTCCGAGATCGTGACGGACGGCCGTGACCTGGTGCTCGTGGTTGGGCCGGAAGGCGGGATCTCCGAAGAGGAGCTCCACCGCCTGACGGAGGCGGGGGCCGAGCGCGTGCTCCTGGGCGATACCGTGCTGCGCACCTCGACGGCAGGGCCTGCCGCGATCGCCGTGCTGTCGGTCGCACTCGGACGATGGTGAACGCGACTCGCCCGCCTGCCCACGCGCACCGGACTGCGAGCGTGCTGTGGTCAGTAGACTTGACGGCATGACGGAACCCTCGATCTTCACGCGCATTCTGAACGGGGAGATCCCTGCCGAGATCATCGGCGAGACCGACCGCCTCTTCGCTCTGCGCGACATCGCGCCGCAGGCGCCCGTGCATCTGCTCGTGGTGCCGAAGACCGCGGAGTACCGCGACGTGACCGAGCTCGCTGCCGGGGATGCCACTCTGCTGGCGGACATGATCGCCTTCGCGGGGGAGCTCGCCGCGGAGCACACCGAAGACGGCGACTTCCGCCTCGTCTTCAACACCGGCGCGAACGCCGGGCAGACCGTGTTCCACGTCCACGCGCATGTGCTGGGCGGCGGATTGACCGAGAAGAGCGTCGGTGCCTGAGAACCACGAACCCCAGGAGCGCAGCCGGGGAGGTCAGCCTCCCGAGGCCGTCGAGAAGATCTACGCCGACGGCGTCGCGATGGTGCAGCTGCTCGGGCCCCAGGACCGGCTTCTGCGGATGCTCGAGAAGGAGCACCCCGGCGTCCAGGTGCTCGTGCGCGGCAACGAGATCACGCTCGGCGGCAGCACCGATGCGGTCGCGAAGGCGAAAGCACTGGTCGACGAGCTCCTCGCCATGACGAGGGCGGGGCACGACCTGGCCCCGAGCGATGTGTCGAGCTCCGCGCGCATGCTGCGCCAGGAGGGCGGACCGCGTCCGAGCGAGGTGCTGGGCGAGGCGATCCTGACCACCCGCGGCAAGGTGATCCGTCCGAAGACCCTCGGTCAGAAGGAGTACGTCGACGCGATCGAGGAGAACACGATCGTGTTCGGCATCGGTCCCGCCGGTACGGGCAAGACCTATCTCGCGATGGCGAAGGCGGTGCAGGCCCTGCAGCGCAAGGAAGTGACCCGCATCATCCTCACCCGTCCCGCCGTCGAGGCGGGGGAGCGGCTCGGGTTCCTCCCCGGCACCCTCACGGACAAGATCGATCCGTACCTGCGCCCGCTGTACGACGCGCTGAACGAGATGATGGACCCCGAGATCGTGCCGCGACTGATGGCGACGGGCACGATCGAAGTCGCCCCGCTCGCCTACATGCGCGGCCGCACCCTCAACGACTCCTTCGTGGTGCTCGATGAGGCGCAGAACACGACTCCCGAGCAGATGAAGATGTTCCTCACGCGCCTCGGCTTCGGCACGCGGATGGTCGTCACCGGCGACATCACGCAGGTCGATCTTCCGCAAGGTGCATCCGGTCTCCGTCTGGTCACCCGTGTGCTCGACGGAATCGACGACATCCATTTCTCCCGCCTCACCAGCGATGACGTGGTGCGCCACTCGCTCGTCGGCCGCATCGTCGACGCGTACAGCGAGTACGACGAGAAGCGCACCGCGCAGCGGTTCGAGCGCGAACAGGCGGCCGAGTTCGCCAATCGTGCCGAGCGCCGAGGAGCGCAACGACCAGGACCGCGTGATCGCGCCCCGAAACGAGGACTCTCATGATCGAGATCAACAACGAGTCGGCCATCGACGTCGATGAGACCGTGCTGCAGCGACTGACCGACTTCAACCTCGCACAGCTCCACGTGAGCCCGGACGCCGAGGTGGCGATCGTTCTCGTCGACGAGGGCGCCATGGAGGCTCTTCACGTGCAGTGGATGGATGAGCCCGGTCCCACGGACGTGCTGAGCTTCCCGATGGACGAGCTGCGCCCCGGTACCGAGGATCGCCCGACCGCTCCCGGTCTGCTCGGCGACATCGTCCTCTGCCCGCAGGTCGCGGAAGCGCAGGCGCAGGCCGCAGGACACACTCTGATGGACGAGCTGATCCTGCTGACCACGCACGGGTTGCTTCACCTTCTCGGATTCGATCATGCCGAACCTGACGAGGAGCGTGAGATGTTCGGGCTGCAGAAGGAACTGATCCAGGGCTTCGCCGCAGCTGAACGCCGGCGATGACCGCGGCTCTCCTGCTGATCGCCGCCGTGCTGCTGGTGGCCTTCGGCGGTCTCATGTCCGCGATCGATGCGGCATACGGTGTCACGTCACGGGCGGGTCTGGCCGACATGGCGACGGAAGGGCGCAGGGCCAAGGCTCTGGGTCGCATCGCCGCGGACCTCGATGCGCACGTGAACGCCGTGGCGTTCATCCGCGTGCTGGCAGAGGTCACGGCCGCCGTGCTCGTGACGGTGGCGTTCACCATCCTGATCGAGAACAACTGGTGGGCGATGCTCGCCGCCGCCCTGTTGATGACGGCGATCACCTTCGTTCTCGTGGGAGCGAGCCCGCGCTCGTTCGGGCGCCAGCATGCTGAGGGCATGATCCGCGGCACGGCGTCGGTCGTGCGTGGACTCCGTATCTTCCTGGGCCCCCTTGCTCAGGGACTCGTCGTGCTCGGCAACCGCGTCACGCCGGGTACCGGCCGCAGCTCGTTCACCAGTGAGGACCAGCTGCTCAGCATGGTCGACGAGGCGGCGTCGAACGACCTCATCGAGGAGGACGACCGCGATCTCATCCACTCGGTGTTCGACTTCACCGATCAGTTCGTCCGCGCCGTGATGGTGCCCCGCACCGAGATGGTGACCGTCGATGCCACGGCGACGACGGATGAGGCCATGTCGCTGTTCCTGAACCGCGGTGTGTCGCGCATGCCCGTCGTCGATGACGATGCGGACGACGTCGTCGGCGTGCTCTATCTCAAGGACCTCGTGCAGTTCGCCTATCGTGACGACAGCGCGTGGCGCGCGGCCTCGATCCGGCCGATCGCGCGCCCTGCGACCTTCGTCCCCGAGTCGATGCGCGCCGAGACCCTCCTCCAGCAGATGAAGCGCGACGCCGTGCATGTGTGTCTGGTGATCGACGAGCACGGCGGGATCTCGGGCTTGGTGACGCTGGAGGACTTGATCGAGGAACTCGTCGGCGAGATCTCGGACGAGTACGATCAGGTGTCGGCGGAGTTCGTCGATCTCGGTCACGGACGATACCGCGTGAGCTCCCGTCTCTCGCTCGAGGACGTCGGCGATCTCTTCGGTCTCGAGCTCGAGGACGAGGATGTCGACTCGATCGGTGGGCTGCTCGGCAAAGCGCTGGGACAGGTTCCGCAGCCCGGTGCAACGGCTACCGTGGAAGGTTTGGTTCTCACGGGCGGCGCATCGCGCGGCCGTGGCAGAGGTATCGCGACGGTGTTCGTGGAACGTGCGGCGGGGGAACCCGACGCTTCGCAGGATGAAGGAGATCGAGACGATGACTGACGATACTCGAAGCGGGTTCGTGACATTCGTCGGCCGCCCCAACGTCGGGAAGTCGACGCTGACGAACGCCCTCGTCGGCGAGAAGATCGCCATCACCAGCGAGAAGCCGCAGACCACGCGTCGGGCGATCCGCGGCATCGTGAACCGTCCCGAGGGTCAGCTCGTCATCGTGGACACCCCTGGAATCCACAAGCCGCGCACGCTGCTCGGCGAGCGGCTGAACGATCTCGTCGAGCAGGTGCTGGGCGACGTCGACGTCATCGGCTTCTGCGTGCCCGCGAACGAGAAGGTCGGTCCGGGGGATCGACGGATCGCCGCCTCGCTCGATGGCTACCCGCGTGCGAAGAAGATCGCGATCGTGACGAAGATGGACGCTGCCGCTCGTGATGAGGTCACCGAGCGGCTCCTGGAGGTCGATTCGCTGCGTGAGGACTGGGCCGCTGTCATCCCGCTGTCCGCCCTGACGCGCGAGCAGCTCGACGTGCTCTCGGACGAGATCCTGACGCTGATGCCCAAGGGGCCGGCACTCTATCCGGAGGGCATCACGACGGACGAGTCGCAGGAGGATCGGATCGCCGAGATGATCCGAGAGGGCGCCCTGGAGGGGGTGCGTGACGAGCTCCCGCACTCGATCGCCGTCGTCATCGACGACATCGCGCCCCGTGAGGGCACGGACCTCACCGACGTGCACGCCTCGATCGTGGTCGAGCGCGACAGTCAGAAGGCGATCATCATCGGGCATAAGGGCAAGCGACTCAGCGAGGTGGGGGCGCGAGCGCGCGTCGGCATCGAGGAGCTGCTCGGCACGCGCGTCTTCCTCGGGCTGCATGTGAAGGTCGCGAAGGAATGGCAGCGCGATCCGAAGCAGCTCGGCAGGCTCGGATTCTGAGATGACATCCGGCATCACGTCGATGGCGGCGGGCAGGCCGCCGACCCCGGCGACATGAGTGGTCGCAGCGAAGACCCGAATCCGCTGCGCAACGAGGTCTTCACCCGAGTGTTCGATGAGCACTGGGCAGCAGTGCGGCATCACATCGAGGGCGTCGTCGGCGCGCAGGACGAGGTCACCGAGATCGTCTCCGAAGTGTTCCTGCTCGCCTGGACCAAGCTCAGACCTGCACGACCGCCGAGCCGTGTCTGGCTGTTGCGGGCGACGGATCGGCGGCTGCGGGCTCGTTCCGGCCGGGCGTCGACGCCCTACGGTGCGCTCGACGCTGTGCATCTGGGGCTCTCCGGCGAAGAGGGCGGACCGGATCAGCACAGTCGCCTCGCGGTCCTGCGGGCTTTGGCTGTCCTCACTCCAGGTCAGAGGCGTATCATCATGCTCACGTACTGGGACGGACTCACGGTGGGGGAGATCGCGGAGTTGTTGCGCGCTTCCGAGTTGCGAGTGCGGAAGACGCTGGGACGCGCGCAGGATCGCCTGTGTGCGGAGCTGGGCCTGGAGGGGCGGACGACGGGTGATGACTGACAACGCCGTGCTCGAACGGATGCTGAGCGATGCCGATCCCGCACCGACTCCACGTGACGCTGCGCCCGACGCGCGGGCCCTCGCGACTCGCGACCGCATCCTCCGCACGAGCACCGCACCGAGGCGTCGCCGTCGGCGTGCACTCGGCTGGGCTTCCGGTCTGACCGCGGTCGCAGCCTCGACGGCTCTGGCCTTCGCCGTACTCTCCCCGCAGGGGGCGGCGGTGGCCGGGATGCCGTCACCGCTCGAGTTCGACGGCTCGGTCACTGTCGCTCAGGTCGTCGACGGGGCCGAAGCGAGCCTCGCCGAGAGCCCCGGTCCCGGTGAGCCGGTGCGATCGGTCAGGACCGCCTCATGGGGGTTCAACGTCGAGGTCGATTCGAAGACCACGACCGTCGTTCCCCAGCTTTCGACGCTCACGTGGGAACCGGACGGGTCCGGACGTGCGACCACCATCGACGGAGTTCCGTACGACCCCTCGGATGCGGCGGCGAGCAATGCTGCAGAGGTCACCAGCAGCGGAAGAGTGGTCAACGATCTGGTGATGGCACCGGGGGACTTCACCACTCCCTGGACCGCTGTGCCCGGTGAGGCGCACGACGACATGGTGGCGATGCTCCGTGCGTTCGGCATGCCGGACGACCCGACGGCATTCGACGTGGAGACCGCATTCACCTCCGTCCTCGGCCAATGGACGTTGACGAATGCGCAGCACCGCGAGCTGCTGCTCCTCCTCGAGGAGGCCGGCGGCGGTCAGGCGCTCGGAACGACGACGGATCGGCTGGGGCGACCCGTCGACGGTATCCGTGTGCAGTCGCCCGACGGGGCGGTGAGCGACGTGGTCCTGGTGTCCCGCGACACGGGGAGGATCGTCGGAGTGGAGCGTACCGTTCTGATCGCCGACGAGCTCTTCGCGGCAGGCTCGATCATCTCGTATCAGATGTGGGACGTGGAGGAGGATGTGTTCCGATGAAGCGCTCGACTGCTCTCGCGGCGATCGTCCTCGGGCTGCTCGTCGCCTTCGGAGCGACTCCGGCGATGGCCGCAGACCCGAGCGATCGTGAGGTCGATCCTGCCGTCGCCGCCATGCTTGAAGAGGTGCCGGGCGGCATCGTCATCGATGCGACGCGAGCGGTGTGGCCCGATCTCGGCATGGAGCTGCAGATCGTCGGCGCGTCCAGCATCTCCGCGCGCACAGTCGGCGGCTGCGCGACCGGCAAGACCTGCGCATTCAATCTCGCGTCACTCGGCGGGAGCATCCTGAGCTTCAGCTCGTGCAGCGTCAACGCCGTGCCTGCGAGCTTCGTGACCAGGTCAGCGGCGAATGCACGGACCTCCGGCTACATGCAGGCGCGAAACGGATCATCGGTGCTCGCCACCATCTACGCGGGCAACTGGTCCAACGTATCGGGCACCGTCACGAACCTGCGTTGCGTCCTCTGAGAAGCATCGCGCACCGTGGCCTCGACTGATCCGTTCCGCGCGTGGCAGTGGACCGCGCCGGTGTGGGGCCCGCCCGAGACCTGGGCGTTCGTCGAGCATGAGCTGCGCACTCCCGAACCCGGCGAGGTCACGATCCGTGTCCGCGCCGCGGGGGTGAACCCCGCAGACGCGAAGCATGTCGCGGCTCCCCGCACGGGCATCGAGCTGCCCGTCCCGATCGGGTATGAGGTCTCGGGGGAGATCTCGGCCATCGGCGCGGACACCAGGACAGGCTCGGGGGCCGTCGACATCGGCGACGAGGTCATCGCCTTCCGCGTGCGCGGGGGCTACGCGACCGAGATCACCGTGCCCGCCGAGAAAGTGTTCGCCAAGCCGTCGACGCTCACGCGCCCAGAGGCCGCGAATCTGCTGCTCGTCGGCACCACGGCCGCAGAGATGCTCGCCGTCACCGCTGCGGCACCAGGGGAGACGATCCTTCTCCACGGCGCGTCCGGCGCCGTCGGAGTGAGCGTGCTGCAGCAGGCGCGGCTCCGCGGCATCTGCGTCATCGGAACGGCGAGCCCATCCCGCTTCGGCGAAGTCCGAAGGTTCGGGGGCGTCCCTGTGGAGTACGGCCCCGGGCTCTCCGGCCGAGTCCGCGACCTTGCGGATGTTCCGATCGCTGCGGCTTTGGACACGGCGGGAACTCGGGAAGCCATGGACGCGTCCCTCGAACTCGTCGCCGACCGTCGACGGATCGTCACGATCGCCGCCGCGGGTCGCGCGGAGGATGACGGCATCCTCTTCATTGCCGGGTCGATGCCTCAGAGCGCCCGCTTCCGCGACGAGGTGCGGGGAGAGTTGGTCGCGCTGGCACAGAACGGCGATCTCGTGGTCCCTCTGGCCCGAACGTTCCCCCTGGCCGACGCACCGGCGGCGCATCGGCTTCTCGCCACCGGCCATCCCGGCGGCAAGATCGCTCTGATCCCCTAGTGCAGGGGCGTTGTCTGTCCGATGTGTGTCCGCTGCTTCAGCGTCCTCCGGCTCAGGCCCGCAGGTAGAAGATGACCCCGGCCGCAGAAATCAATGCGGAGACGACGAAGATCCAGATAGCGAACGTCAACACGATCATGCGGGCGCTCCTCTCCGCTTGATCGCCCTCATAGATCTCAGCACCATTCACCTTCAACCGTTCGGCGGCAAGGGCGGTGAGGCGGCGTCGTGAGGCGAGGACGCCGAGCCCGAAGGCTCCCAGAACACCCGAGGACACGAGCGGCAGGATGAGCTCCCACTGCTCAGCAGGAGCGGGGCGGGGACCAGGCGCGTCATCGACGCCGTACACCACGAGGGCGGCTCCGACGATCACGAAAACGATGCCGATCAGTCGTGTCATCCATGGTCGTTGCGTGGCATTCGCCACGGATCCGCGATGTGATCCGATCACGTAGTTCCCCGCGACGATGAGCTCGGTGGTCTGCCGGGACAGGATCGACGCGAGGATGCCGATGAGGATGGCGAACCCGCCGATGAGCAACTCGATTCTCATCGCATCGCGACCGGAGGTCTATGCATGTGGAAATGATCGCACACGACGGCGGGCGCTCAGTCGATCTCCCGGAGCGCGGACGTCACGATCACGACACCGTCTCCGTACTCCGCGTCCGCGGCATCCTGGATCGTCCCGTCATCCCAGACGACATCGAGCCACACGTAACCGCGATCGGTGCGGAGGGTGACCGCCTCATCGCCGAGGCGGGCCGAGATGTCGTCCTGGATGCGGCTGAGTTCTCCGGGCGGCGTCGTGCCGTCGACACCGTCCGTGGGATCCTCCGGGGCGATCGGGTCGAAGAGTGCGAGCATGATTGGCGGATCGGTGTTCGTGAGTCGCTCGCCGTCGTAGGTGGCATACACGGCGTATGCACCCCACGTCGTCTCCCCGCTGGACTCGCGACCCTCCACGTCGTCCCAGGACCAGCCGTCGACGGGGACGCCGTCGCATTGCGGAGGAGACGACTCCATGATCGCTCCCATGCACAGCTGCACGTCGCCACCCACGTCCAGCACCGTACCCACCCCGATCACGCGCCCTTCGGGGAGATCGGGCCGGGCGTCCTCGATGCGCTGCTCGGACGACGCCGTCGTGCTCGTCGGAGCCGGCGAGGTGCCGGGGCCCGTCGTGCATGCGCTCAGGAACAGGAGGGCGACGCCTGAGGCGGCGGCGATGGACAGGCGACGCTGCGATGTGCTCATACCGACGAGTGTCGGTGAGATCCGGATCGTCTCAGACACGTCGGTACCGCGATCGCATCCCTGCTAGCATGACCTCATGCCTTTCGGCGGTCTGCTTCTTCTTAGCTGCCGCGACGAGTCCTAAAGCTAGGGCCTTCCTCGTCGCGGCGCTTGTGTTGGCCCGTTCATCTTGACGAAGAGAAGAAGCCCCATCATGCAGAACACTCAGCGCCCGTCCGCTATGCCGATCCACAAGTACCGGCCGTTCCACGAGCAGATCAACGTCCACCTGCCTGACCGCACCTGGCCCGACGCCCGGATCACCAAGGCGCCCCGTTGGTGCGCGGTCGACCTCCGTGACGGCAACCAGGCCCTGATCGACCCGATGTCGCCCGAGCGCAAGCGCGTGATGTTCGAGCTGCTCGTCAGCATGGGGTACAAGGAGATCGAGGTCGGCTTCCCCTCGGCGAGCCAGACCGACTTCGATTTCGTCCGTCAGCTCATCGAAGAGGACCTGATCCCGGACGACGTCACCATCCAGGTGCTGACGCAGGCGCGTGAGCACCTCATCGCGCGCACCTATGAGTCGATCGCCGGCGCCAAGCAGGCCATCGTTCACCTGTACAACTCGACGAGCGTGCTGCAGCGCGAGGTCGTCTTCCGCACCGACAAACAGGGCATCATCGACATCGCGCTCGAGGGGGCGCGTCTGTGCCGGAAGTTCGAGAAGACCATCCCCGACACGAAGGTCTACTACGAGTACTCGCCCGAGAGCTACACCGGCACCGAGCTCGAGTTCGCCGTCGACATCTGCAACCAGGTGATCGAGGTCTTCGAGCCCACTCCCGACCGCAAGGTGATCATCAACCTGCCCGCCACGGTCGAGATGGCCTCGCCCAATGTCTACGCCGATTCGATCGAGTGGATGAGCCGTCACCTCGCGCACCGCGAGAACGTGATCCTGTCGCTGCACCCGCACAACGACCGCGGTACCGCGATCGCAGCGGCTGAGCTCGGCTACATGGCCGGCGCCGATCGCATCGAGGGATGCCTGTTCGGCAACGGCGAGCGCACGGGCAACGTCGATATCGTCGCGCTGGGCATCAACCTCTTCACGCAGGGTATCGACCCGCAGATCGACTTCAGCGACATCGACCAGGTCAAGCGCACGGTCGAGTACTGCAACCAGCTGCCGGTGCCGGAGCGCAGCCCGTGGGCGGGCGACCTCGTCTTCACCGCTTTCAGCGGATCGCATCAGGACGCGATCAAGAAGGGCTTCGAAGCCATGGCCGTGCGTGCCGAGGCCGAGGGCGTGACGGTCGACGACATCGAGTGGGCCGTACCGTACCTGCCCGTCGACCCGAAGGACCTCGGTCGCTCCTACGAGGCCGTCATCCGCGTGAATTCGCAGTCCGGCAAGGGCGGTGTCGCCTACCTGCTGAAGGCCGACCACGCGATCGATCTGCCCCGCAAGCTCCAGATCGAGTTCTCGGGCGTCGTGCAGGCGAAGACGGATGCCGAAGGTGGAGAGGTCACGAGCGAGCAGATCTGGTCGATCTTCAACGACGAGTACCTTCCGGCGGTCGACACGGCGGCGAAGTGGGGACGCTTCGAGCTCCTCGCCACGCAGACCCGCAGTGACATGTCCGGCGACGTCGCCCTCGACGTGGTCCTGCGCGACGACGATCAGCAGGTGTCCGTCACCGGCAACGGCAACGGGCCTGTCGCCGCTTTCGTCGAGGTGCTGCGTGGGCAGGGCTTCGACATCACGGTGTACGACTACGTCGAGCATGCGCTCAGCGCCGGTGGCGACGCGCAGGCGGCAGCCTACGTCGAGCTGCAGGTCGGCGATCAGCGTCTGTGGGGCGTCGGCATCGACGGCGACATCTCGACCGCGTCCCTCAAGGCGATCGTGTCGGGTGTGAACCGTTCGATCCGCACGCGTCAGCAGGAGCTCGCGGCGGTCTGATCGATGCGTCTCGACGACGGCGGCCGGAATCCCCGAGGATCCCGGCCGCCGTCGTCTGTGTGTGCACCTCTGGTCAGGGGGCTATGCGACCCATTGCACCAGCTGCCAGACGAGACCGTTCGGATCGGCGAACTGGCAGTAGCGCTCACCCCACGGCTCGGTCTCCGGGGGAGTGATGACCCGCGCTCCGGCGTCGGAGATGCGCGCGAACTCCCGGTCGATGTCGTCGACGACGAACACGACCAGGGTGCCTTCCCCTGCGGAGCCGGAGATCTCCTGCGGGCGGAACGTGCTCAGTCCGGTCTCGAGGAAGATGATGCTCGGTGGAGAGTCCGGGTGCTGCAGGGAGACAAAGCCCTCGGCGGACATCGCCTCCTCGAAGCCGAAGTGGGTCTTGGCGAAGGACGCCGAGGCGGCGACGTCGGGAACGTTGAGCGAGATGGCGGTCTGAGTGATGTTCACGGTTCTCCTGTCATAAACTACGTACAACGTACAGAGTTAAGTTGTCGACGCGGGAGGGTATTCCGAAATGGCCAAGAATCTCGTGGACCTGCTCTGGCGCAAGGACGCGTCCGAGCGAGCGGACGGGCGTCGCGGGCCGCGTTCTCGCGTATCCGTCGACGCCGTGGTGTCCGGGGCGATCGAACTCGCGGACGCCGGTGGGGCCGAGGCGGTGACGGTCCGTGCGCTGGCGCAGTCGCTCGACCTCACGGCGATGTCCGTCTACACGCACGTCAACAGTCGGGCGGACCTGCTCGTCCTGATGGTCGACGAGGCGCACGCGAGGATGGTGACGTCGCCGGCGGACGGAGCGGGGTGGCGAGCCCGCGTGCGTCGCGTGGTCGATGAGAATCTCGCCCTGTTCCGCGCCCATGCGTGGTTGCTGGACGTCGATGATGCTCGAGTCGTCGTGGGTCCGGGAACGATAGCGAAGTACGACCGCGAGTTGCGGGCATTCGACGACGCCGGACTGTCTGCTGTCGAGCGTGACGCGGCGTTGTCCTTCGTCCTCGACTTCGTGAGGGCGACGGCGGCGAGAATGCGCGGGAGTGCAGAGCGGGAGCGCTTCGGGCCGTTCTGGGCCGACGCCGCGCCGCGCGTGACGGGATATCTCGGGGCGGACTTCCCCCTTGCTCAGGCGGTCGGTCAAGCAGCCGGCGAAGCGATGGACGGCCCCTACGACGCCGACGTCGCATGGGACTTCGGTGTGGCACGGGTGATCGACGGGCTCGCCGGCATCGTCTCGGATTCCTCGCCGCGCTGAGAGCGTGTCGTGCTGGTTCTCAGAGGTCGGCGCTGGGCTTGACGATCGCGATCGCGCCGGTCTCTGCGGCCACCTTGCGGCGGTAGATGCGCCGCTGCTCGGGCAGGGAGACGTCGAACGTGACGGCGAGGACCCGGATGACGGCTGTGACGGCGATGCCGATGACCGCCGCGAGAGTGATCGGCATCCCGAGGGCGACGGCGATCACGATGAAGGTGCATCCTGCCCCCGCGGCGACCGCGTAGAGCGAACCGACGTGCATGATCGCGGTCGGAAGCCCCATGAGCATGTCGCGGAGCACGCTGCCACCGACCGCGGCGCAGACGCCGATGAAGACCGCCGGGACTTCGGGGATCCCGAATGCGAGGGCCTTGCTCGTCCCGAAGGCGCCGAACATGCCGATCACCACGGCATCGAGGACCACGATCACGGTGTTCAGCCGGGTGAAGAGGCCCGCGAGCAGCATGCCGAGCAGGGCCGCACCGCCGGCGGTGACCAGATACCACTGATTCTGCAGGGTGGCGGGCGTCTGCCCGAGCAGGATGTCGCGGATGAGACCGCCACCCATCCCGATCATGATGCCGATGATCGAGACGCCGAGCCAGTCGAGTCGACGCTGCCCCTGGAACCCCGATGCGAACATCGCGCCCTGGACGCCACCGAGGCCGACGCCGAGGAGGTCCGCCCACAGCGGAATGGTGAAGAGCGGTTCGGTCACGCCTCCATTCTCGCGCACGGAGGATAATCGGAGGGTGCCCACCTATCGAGACGAAGCGGTGATCCTGCGCACCCACAAGCTCGGTGAGGCGGATCGCATCGTCATCATGCTCTCGCGGCGTCATGGCAAGGTTCGCGCGGTCGCGAAGGGCGTGCGCCGGACCTCGTCGAAGTTCGGGGCCAGACTCGAGCCGTTCATGGTCGCCGACGTGCAGCTGTATCAAGGCCGCTCGCTCGACATCGTGCAGCAGGCCGAGTCGCTCGGTTCCTACGGAACGGACATCGCCGCGCACTACGACCGGTTCACGGCGGCCAACGCGATGGTCGAGACGGCCGATCGCCTGAGCGACTCGGAGGCGACGCCCGACCAGTACCTGCTCCTCGTCGGCGGGCTGCGTGCGCTGTCCCGCGGAGAGCATGTCGCCCGCAGCATCCTCGACTCGTATCTGCTGCGGGTGATGTCCCTCTCCGGATGGGCGCCCTCCCTCGACGAATGCGCGCGCTGCGGCACTCCGGGTCCGCACTCCCGGTTCGTCGCGCAGCTGGGCGGACTGGTCTGCCAGAACTGCGCCCCTGCCGGGAGCCCCCGCGTCGCCGAGAAGACCCTGGCGCTGCTCCGGGCGCTGATCGCCGGCGAGTGGGACGTCATCGACGGGTCTTCGCCCGCCGACACGGCCGCCGCGTCCGGCCTGGTCTCCGCCTACGCTCAATGGCATCTGGAACGCGGGATCCGCTCCCTCGCCCACGTGTCCGACATCCCTTCGGAAGGAGAACGGTGAGCCCGAAGCCGTATACGCACAAGGACGCCGTGGCCTATCGCCCGCTGGACTGGACCGGCGTGCATCCCCCTGCGTTCCGGGCCGTGCCGGAGCACGTGGCGATCGTCATGGACGGCAACGGCCGCTGGGCCAACCGCCGGGGTCTCAACCGGATCGAAGGTCACAAGGCAGGGGAGGAGGTGCTTCTCGATGTGGTCGCCGGCGCGATCCAGGCCGGGGTGAAGCATCTCTCCGTGTACGCGTTCTCGACCGAGAACTGGGCGCGCTCTCCCGAGGAGGTTCGCTTCCTGATGGGGTATAACCGCGACGTGCTGCACCGACGCCGTGATCAGCTCAACGAATGGGGCGTGCGGATCCGCTGGGCCGGACGCAAGCCGCGTCTGTGGGGAAGCGTCATCAAGGAGCTCCAGCACGCCGAGCAGCTCACTCGTGGCAACGACGTGCTCACCCTCACCATGTGTGTGAACTACGGCGGCAGGGTGGAGCTCGTCGATGCGATGCGGGCGGTCGCCGAGGATGTCGCCGCCGGGCGGGTGAAGCCGAAGGCGATCACCGAGAAGATGATCCGCCGGAACCTGTATGTGCCCGACATGCCGGACGTCGACCTGTTCCTGCGCAGCTCGGGGGAGCAACGCACCTCGAACTTCCTGTTGTGGGAGTCGGCCTACGCCGAGATGGTGTTCCTCGACACCCTCTGGCCCGATTTCTCGCGTGAGGAGCTGTGGCGCGCCATCGGTATCTATCTGTCGCGCGATCGTCGTTTCGGCGGCGCGATCGACACGCCGGAGGCCTCGGCCTGAGCCCGGAGCCACCTCTCGGCTTCCCGCGGATGGCGCAGCCTCACGACGACGAGGTGGGGGAAGTGTTCCTGCAGGGCCGGAAACCGCTCGCTCCATTTGTGGAGCGTCGCCGTCTGCCACGCGAGGATGTTCTCCTCGGGATCGCGGTTCAGCAGGTTCCACGGTCCCTTCTCGCGGTTCCCGTTCCAGAGCTCGAGTCGCAGGATGCCGCGGGCGAGCGTGCGCCGGATCAGACGGGCGCGCACGACGCGGTGGGGATAGTCCAGCCAGACGGCGAGCTGCGCGCGCGGCGTGAGGATCGCATCCGTGCCCTTGCTCGTGTACTGCCACTCGGTGACCCAACGGTCGTCGGACGCGAAGGCGCGCACGTCGTCGAGGAACTCGGGGCGAGGAGTCCAGTTCGGTCCGTGGAACAGACCGTCGATCTCGACGTGGCGCAGGCTCCACATCGTGCCGATACGCCGCGACAGGGTCGTCTTCCCCGAGCCGGAGACGCCCGCCACCAGAACCCGCTCCGGCCGGAGCGGCAGCGGGTCGTCGGCGGAGAGCATCCGAGAAGCCTACCCGCGAGCTGTGGCTGCCTCGGAATAGCTCATAGGCGCATGCGGTTGCATGAGAGTGTGACTGAACCCATCTCCATCGACATCTGGTCCGACATCGCCTGCCCCTGGTGCTACATCGGCAAGCGCAACCTCGAGAAGGGTCTCGAAGCGGTCGCCGCCGACGAGGACGCACCGCAGGTCAACATCACCTTCCACTCCTTCGAGCTCTCGCCCGACACCCCCGTCGACTTCGACGGCGACGAGATCGACTTCCTCGCCGGGCACAAGGGAATGCCGCGCGAGCAGGTCGAGCAGATGCTGTCGAATGTGACCGGTGTCGCCGCGAACGCGGGACTCGAGTACCGTTTCGACCTGCTGCAGCACACCAACACGGTCAAGGCTCATGAGCTGCTGCACTTCGCGAAGGCCGAGGGCCTGCAGCACGAGCTGGAGGAGCGGCTCATGTCCGCCTACTTCACCGAAGGCAAGCACGTCGGCCGTATCGACGACCTGGTCGAGCTCGCGACCGAGGTCGGCCTCGACGCAGATCGCGCTCGCGCGGCGCTCGAGAGCGAGCAGTACCTGCCGGCGGTTCGTCAGGATCAGGCCCAGGCCCGCGCCTACGGCATCCAGGGTGTGCCGTTCTTCGTCGTCGACGGCCAGTACGGCATCAGCGGGGCGCAGCCACCGGCGGCGTTCGAGAACGTCCTCCGCGACCTCTGGGCGAAGCGCGGAGAAGCCGAGACGGAGACGGCAGCCGTCTGACCGTTCGGCGCCGGTCCGACCGCTCGGCTCGATCTAGCGGGTCAGCGCGGCTTCGATGGCGCTGACGATCTCGGGGGCGTCCGGCTTCTGCTTCGGGCGGAAGCGCAGGACGTCCCCATCCGGCAGCACGAGGAACTTCTCGAAGTTCCACTCGACCCGTCCGGCTTTTCCGCCGGCGTCCGGGGTCTCCTTGAGTGCCTTGTAGAGCTCCGCGGCGTTCTTGCCGTTCACCTTGACCTTGTCGTTGACCGGGAACGTGACGCCGTACGTCGTCGAGCAGAACTCGAGGATGTCGTCCACCGAGCCGGGCTCCTGGCCGAAGAACTGGTTGCACGGGAAGCCGACGACCGTGAACCCGCGGTCGCCGTACAGACGCTGCAGCTCCTCGAGCTGCTCGTACTGCGGCGTCAGGCCGCACTTGGAGGCGACGTTCACGACCAGCACCACGTCGGCACCGAGATCGTCGAGCGTCTTCTCCTCGCCCTTCGCGTCGGTGAACGGGATCGTGCGGAGCGCGGATTCGGTCATATTCACAGCTTAGATCGCCGCATCCCCGTGGGCTCCGCGTCTGGGAGAATAGAGGGGACATGACTCTCGCCACCGCACCTGCCCGCCCCCTTCGCATCGGTCCGATCGATCTCGACGTGCCGGTCGTCCTCGCACCCATGGCGGGGATCACCAACACCGCCTTCCGGCGACTGTGTCGTGAGTACGGCGCCGGGCTGTACGTCAGCGAGATGATCACCTCGCGCGCTCTCGTCGAGCGCAACGAGACCACCATGCGACTGATCCGCCACCACGAGTCGGAGACGCCGCGGTCCATCCAGCTGTACGGCGTCGACCCGAAGACCATCGCCGAGGCCGTCCGCATCATCGTCGCCGAGGACCACGCCGACCACATCGACCTCAACTTCGGGTGCCCGGTGCCGAAGGTCACGCGCCGCGGCGGGGGCGCGGCGCTGCCGTGGAAGTCGAAGCTGTTCGCCGACATCGTCGACCAGGCGGTGAAAGCCGCAGGCGACATCCCTCTCACGGTGAAGATGCGCAAGGGCATCGATAAAGACCACCTCACCTTCCTCGATGCCGGGCGAGCGGCTGAAGATGCGGGGGCGGCCGCGGTCGCGCTGCACGCCAGGACCGCTGGCGAGTTCTACTCGGGGTTCGCGGACTGGAATGCGATCGGCGAGCTGAAGCAGGCGGTCACGAGCATCCCGGTGCTCGGCAACGGCGACATCTGGTCGGCCGACGACGCCGTGCGCATGATGGCGCAGACCGACTGCGACGGTGTCGTGGTCGGACGTGGCTGCCTCGGACGCCCGTGGCTGTTCGGCGAGCTGGCCACGGCCTTCGGTGGGGAGGGGAAGACCGTCGATGCGACACTCGGCTTCGTCGCGAACGCCTTCCGTCGCCACGCCGAGCTGCTGGTCGAGTTCTTCGAGGACGAGGACCGCGGGTGCCGGGATATCCGCAAGCACGTGTCCTGGTACTTCAAGGGCTACCCGGTCGGGGGCGACATCCGCACCGGACTCGCCACGGCATCCAGCCTCGCCGAGATCGACGACCTCCTCGGCCGGCTCGATCACACGGCGCCCTATCCCGGTGCGGACGCCGAGGGGCAGCGCGGTCGAGCGGGACACCCGAAGCGCACCGCCCTGCCGGAGAAGTGGTTGGAGTCGCGGGAGATCGCATCCGACACCTCGGAGATGATGCGTGGAGCGGAGATCGAGAACAGTGGCGGTTGACCCCAAGGCAGGCCTGCGCGCCGACGGCTACGACGCGCGAGACGCCGAACGCTTCTTCGCCGAAACCCATCGTTCCGAGCGCAACGATTTCGCTCGCGATCGTGCCCGTGTTCTGCACTCCGCCGCGCTGCGCCGACTCGCCGCGAAGACGCAGGTGCTCAGTCCCGCCAGCACCGCGGATTTCGCCCGCAACCGGCTGACGCATTCCCTCGAGGTGGCTCAGGTCGGGCGCGAGCTCGCTGTCGCCCTCGGCGTCTCGGCGGATGTCGTCGACACGGCGTGCCTGAGCCACGACCTGGGGCATCCTCCCTTCGGTCACAACGGCGAACGAGCTCTCAACGAGTGGGCAGAGCCCATCGGGGGCTTCGAGGGGAACGCCCAGTCCCTGCGCATCCTCTCGCGGCTGGAGGCGAAGGTCCTCGACGACGCCGACCGTTCCGTGGGGTTGAATCTGACCCGTGCGAGCCTCGACGCCACTTGCAAGTACCCGTGGACGGTCGACAGTCCGGTGCCGGACCCGGGTGGTCGGCTGAAGTTCGGGGTGTACCCCGAGGACGAGGCGGTCTTCCGCTGGATGCGCGAAGGGGCGCCGGGGCGTCTGCGCTGCATCGAAGCCGAGATCATGGATCTCTCCGACGATATCGCGTACTCGGTCCACGACTTCGAGGACGCCATCGTGAACGGCTATGTCGACGTCGCTCAGCTCGCCGACCCCCGTCAGCACGACGCTCTCGTCGGACGGATCCAGCAGTGGGTGGGATACGACTTCACTCGCGATGAACTCGCCGATGCGCTCTACCGCCTCGCGTCGCAGCCGATGTGGCTCTCGTCGTTCGACCGCTCCCGCCAGGCACTGGCCCGTCTCAAGAACCTCACGAGCGATCTGATCGGACGCTTCGCCCGAGCCTCGGTCTCCGCGACCACGGAGGCCTACGGCACGACAGCACTCGTCCGCTACAACGCCCATGTCGTCGTCCCGCGAGTGATCGAGGTCGAGATCGCCGTGCTCAAGGGCATCATGGGGCAGGCGATCGTCACGATCGAAGCCCGCAAGGGCGTCTACAAGGAGCAGCGGCGTGTGCTGAAGAGACTCGCCGACGCCCTCTGGTCGACCGACGCGCTGTGGTCCGCCGGGTCCGATGTGCTCGAGCCCGCGTTCGCCGCGGACTTCGTCGCGGCGGAGAACGACACCGAACGCGCCAGAGTCGTGGTGGACCAGATCGCGAGCCTCACCGACCAGAGCGCGATCGACTGGCACAACCGCCTCGTCGGCGAGATCGATCCGGCCGAGGTCGGGATCTGGACTCCCCGTCACGCCCGCCCTGGCGCCCAGGCGCACGCCGAGCGGCTGCCCGTCGCCGAAAGGGCGCACTGATGCCCCGGATCCGGCAGGCCGATGTCGATGAGGTGAAGGCGCGCACGAACATCGCCGACATCATCGGGGAGCGTGTCGCTCTCAAGTCGGCCGGTGTCGGGTCGCTCAAGGGGCTGTGTCCTTTCCACGATGAGAAGAGCCCGAGCTTCCATGTGCGCCAGCAGGTAGGGTACTACCACTGCTTCGGATGCGGGGAGTCGGGGGACGTCTACTCCTTCCTGCGGGAGATGGATCACGTCAGCTTCACGGAAGCGGTCGAGCGTCTCGCCGGGCGTATCGGGTACACACTGCACTATGAAGACGGGGGAGCAGCCCCCGAGACGAGCGGCCGCAGCCGGCTGTACGCGGCGAACACCGCGGCGGCGGAGTTCTTCCGTGCGCAGCTGCTCACCCCTGATGCGGAGGCCGGACGGCGCTTTCTCGGCGAGAGAGGATTCGACGCCGGAGCTGCTGCGCATTTCGGAGTCGGCTTCGCTCCGCGCGGCTGGGACGGGATGCTCAAGGCCCTGACCGCACAGGGGTTCACCCGCGAGGAGCTGAGCAATGCGGGTCTCGTCTCCACGGGGCAGCGCGGGGTCTACGACCGCTTCCGCGGGCGTCTGGTGTGGCCGATCCGGGATGTCTCGGGGCAGACCATCGGATTCGGCGCGCGCAAGCTCTTCGACGACGACCAGGGACCCAAGTACCTGAACACCCCGGAGACGCCCATCTACAAGAAGGCGCAGGTGCTGTACGGGCTCGACCTCGCCAAGCGCGACATCGCTCGCGGCGACCCTCGCCGTGTGGTCGTGGTCGAGGGATACACCGACGTGATGGCCTGTCACCTCGCCGGTCTCACGACGGCGATCGCGACATGTGGCACGGCCTTCGGCACCGATCACATCAAGGTGCTGCGCCGGGTGATGGGTGACGACAACGCATCCGGTGAGGTCGTCTTCACGTTCGACGGTGACGAGGCGGGGCAGAAGGCCGCGCTGCGTGCCTTCACGGAGGACGACCGTTTCAACGCGCAGACCTTCGTCGCCGTCGCGCCCGACGGCCTCGACCCGTGTGATCTGCGTCTTCAGCGCGGAGACGCCGCGGTTCGCGGACTGATGGACGCGAAGCAGCCGATGTTCGAGTTCGCGATCGACCGCAAGCTCAGTGGCTTCGACCTCTCGACGGTCGAGGGTCGGGTCGGGGCTCTGCGGGCCGCGGCTCCGATCGTGGCCGAGATCCGTGACCAGCTCCTCCGGCCGGGATACGAGCGTGTGCTGGCGCGTCGGCTCGGGATGGATCCCACCGAGGTGCGCAGTGAAGTCGAACGCGCGGCTCGTGGGGGACCTGCACCGCATCAGGTGCGTCGGGAGGCTCCGCAGATCGACTCGGTGACCGGCGCTCCCCTCGTCGCTCCGGTCACTCTCGCGACCCTGCCTCGCAGCCCCGACGTCGCGGTCGAACGCGATGCGCTGATGGGAGCCCTGCAGTACGGGCATCAGGTTGATCAGGCCCTCCTCAACAGGGCTCTGGAGGCGCCGTTCCGCACCCCGGCACTGGATGCCGTGCGCGAGGCCGTCGCCGCGGCTCCCGACCGCACCAGGGCCGGCTGGGTGACCGAGGCCGTGAACGGCGTCCGCGAGCCCTACCGCTCGCTCGCGGGGGAGCTGCTGATGACGCCGTTCCCGGAGCGGACGGAAGAGCGGGCCGTCGCCACCGTGGCCGACCTCGCCCGCAGGCTCGTGCTCCGCCAGCTCGAGCACGAGAAGCAGGAGCTCCTCGGTGCGGTGCAGCGCGTGCCCGCCGATTCCGACGGTGGTCGCGCGCTGCGGATGCGTCTGCGCGACATCGACGCAGAGCGTCAGCGCTTCGCCGAGTCGTAACGCGTACCGGCATCGCCCAGAGGGCAGGATGGAGTCATGTCCCGCAGGCCCGTATCCACGAACGCGATCGATTGCTCCGATCTGGTGATCGACCGCATCGGCCACGGGATCCCGACTCGGGCAGTCGACGGCGTCACCTTCTCCCTTGCCCCGGGCGGACTCATCTGCGTCGCGGGCCCCACGGGTTCGGGCAAATCGACATTGGTCGCCGCTCTCGCCGGTTCCACCGATCCCTCGGTCAAGGTCGTCGGCGGGCGCGCCGAGGTGTGCGGGGTGGATGTGCGTCGCCCGGGTCGCAAGCATCGGATCCTCACCTACCGCACCGGATTCGTACCGCAGGGCGCCGGCGCTGATCTGCCGCCGCGACTCACCGTGAACGAGGTGATCGCGGAGCCCATCCTCATGCGCGAGCGGCGGGTGAACACGAAGGCGCTCTCGATCCGCGTCGCCACTCTGCTCGACGAGCTGCACCTTCCTCTCGGAACAGCCGCGAAGTTCCCCTACGAGCTCAGTGCGGGCATGCGTCAGCGCGTGGCGATCGCGCGGTCGTTCGTCCTGGAGCCGAAGGTGCTCATCGCCGACGAGGTGCTCGCGAATCTCGACCTCGAGGTGCGGCCGGTCGTGTTCGATGCGATCACCCGTCGTCGCAAGGAGCAGTCGATGGCGGCTCTCCTCGTCACCAATGACGCCGACTTCATCCGCGAGCTGAACGCCGAGACGCTCATGCTCCGCAACGGACATGTCGTCGCGCGCGGCGTGGGCAAGGACCTGCTGTGGGTGCCGAACGCGGAGTCGGATTCGCGCCACTGACCCCGACACGCCCGGCATCCGCGAACGGCGCCCCGGTGTCGTGAACAGGTCCGGGAGTTTGCTAAGCTTGTCGAGTTGCCCGCTCAGCGGTGCACATTCCTCGGTAGCTCAATTGGCAGAGCAGCCGGCTGTTAACCGGCAGGTTCTTGGTTCGAGTCCAAGCCGGGGAGCCAACGAGAGAAGCCCCCTCCACGGAGGGGGCTTCTCTCGTTTTCCCGTGCACCGAGCGGGCACCGTCGAGCGGGCACCGTCGAGCAGGCACCGTCGAGCAGGCACCGAACGGGCACCGTCGAGCAGGCACCGTCGAAGAGCGGACGTCGATCAGCCGAGGGACGAGAAGAGCCCCTTCATCGGAAGGGGCTCTTCTCGTCCGAGGGAGGCCGGATCAGCCGACGCCCTCCATCGCGCTCGTCTCGGTGTTGCCGATGCGGGCGATGACCTCGGGCCGACGGCGGGCCAGGTAGGCGTACCGGGTGAGGGCCAGGGCGACCGTCACGAGGAACACGTAGGGGATCACGTTGTAGGGGAAGACCGGCACCGGCCAGGCGTTCGCGAAGAAGACGTAGGCCATGGTGACGACGGCGACCGTCGCGCAGACCTTCACGAGTCCATTGCGCATCTTCGCGCGCTGCGTGTAGACGACACAGGCGATCGCGACGAGTGCGTAGGCGACCATGTAGCCGTAGGTGCCCCAGGTGTTCACCCAGACGAGGATCTCGCCGGTCGCCGCGCCCGAGAGCAGCAGCACGATGTCCACCGCCACGGCTGCAGCGCCGGCGATGATCAGGACGCGGTGAGGCGTCAGATGCTGCTCGTGGGTGCGTCCGAATCGTTCGGCGACGACGCCCTCCTTGCCCATCACGTACACGATGCGACCGATCACGTTGAGCGGAGCGACGACCACGGCGAAGAACGACGCGGAGACACCGAACGTGAGCACGGCCGCGAACCAGCCGGGCATCCCGATCAGTGCGGACATGCTCTCCAGGGGACTGGACGAGGTGGCGAGGTCGTCACCGAGTACCGTGATCTGGGTGTACGCGGCGAACACGTACAGCACCCCCACACCGAGGGCGCTCCACATGATCGCGCGGGGGATGGCCTTGTACGGCTCCTTGGCCTCGCGACCGAGCGCGTCGGCGGAGGAGAAGCCGACGAAACCGAGGATGCCGAGGACCATGCCGGACGCGACCCCCTGGAACGACGATCCGGAAGCGAGCACCTGCGCGGGGTCCCACGCGGCGGGGCCGGCCCACACGAGCGCGGCGATCAGGAGAACGAGGATGATTCCCACCGAGACGAGCTCCAGTACGAGCGAGACCCGGGCGGACAGGCGGATCCCGCGGATCGTGAACAGCGTCGCCAGGCCGCCGAGGACGACGGCGAGGCCGATGTCCCACCCGAGGCCCTGGGCGGGGAGGCCCAGCATGGTGAGGAACTGCGCCATGTAGCTGACGGAGCCGCTGAGTGAAGCCGCAGCGATGCCGAAGCAGCCGATCAGCAGTGTGACGCCGGCGAGGAATGCGCCGAACGGACCGAGCCCCTTGGAGACATAGGTGTAGAGCGATCCCGCAGAGGCGTGCTTGCGGGCGAACACGACAACGCAGTAGCCGACGCACAGGATGACGATGGTCGCGAGTGCGAAGGCGTAGATGGTGCCGTTGCCGGCACCGAGGAAGATGGCCGCAGCGGTGAACGCGATGACGGCGCTGGGGGCGATGTTCGCGATGGCCTGGGCGGCGAGTTCCGGTCCGCTCATGACGCCGGTGCGAAGACCGGCATCGGTGGGCGTGCCGGGTGGGGCGACGACGGTGTCTGACATGGTTCTCCTGGATTCGGGTTTCCGGGGATGGGGTGGAGGCTGCGGGTGGCGTGCGGTCAGGGGATGAGAAGCGTGCGGAGCGCGGAGCCGGTCTCGAGATCGTCGAGCGCCGCAGCGGCCTCGGCGAGCGGACGTCGACCGGAGATGAGCGGATCGATCTTGAGCTGGCCGTCCATGTAGCGGTCCACCAGCGCCGGGACATCGATCGAGGGACGCACGGAGCCGTAGTTCGATCCCAGGATGCGCTGGTCGGCCTCGGCGAGGACGAGGGGTTCGAACGAGGCACGGGCTCCCGTGGGAGGGAGGCCGACGATCACGGCGGCACCGCCGAGGCCGAGCATCTGGATCGACTGCTCGGTCGTCGATGTGCGGCCGATCGCGTCGAACGCGTAGTCCACGCCGTCCGGGATGAGTTCGCGCAGCTGGGCGACGGGGTCGCCCAGCGAGGCATCGATGCGATCCGTCGCGCCGAACTGCAGCGCCATCTGCGTCTTCTCCGGACGCACGTCGATCGCGATGATGCGTTCGGCGCCGGCCAGGCGCGCGCCCTGCACGACATTGAGGCCGACGCCGCCGCAGCCGATCACGACGACGGTGGAACCGGGCTCGACCGCCGCCGTGTTGAGGACGGCGCCGACGCCCGTGGCCACCGCGCAGCCGACGACGGCGATGACATCGAGCGGCGCGTCGTCACGGACCTTGACGGCCCCCGAGGCGGGAACGACGACCTCCTCCGCGAACGAGGAGACTCCGAGATAGTGGTGCAGCGGTTCGCCGTCGAGGCTGAGGCGCGAGGTGCCGTCGAACAGCACGCCGAGGGGAGCGACCACGGTCGCGACCTTCTGGCAGCGTGCCTCGTGGCCGGCGCGACAGTAGCGGCACTCACCGCACGGGGGCACCCAGCTCAGGACGACGTGATCGCCGACGGCCAGTGTGGTGACACCTTCGCCGAGTTCGGTCACGACACCGGAACCCTCGTGTCCCATGACCAGGGGAGCAGCCGCATCCCATTCGCCGCGCTTGACGTGGAGGTCGGAGTGGCACACGCCGGCAGCGGCGATGCGTACTCGAACCTCACCTGCACGCGGCGGGGCGAGGTCGACGTCGACGAACTCGATCGGGGACTGCGGATCGCGGAAGACAACAGCTTTCATGACATCCTTCGGGTGGAGGGGGCTGCCGACGATGCTAGGAGAGTGCGGGACCGCGGGCATCCGACAAATATGTGGACTGCAAAGCGCGTGTTCACACTTTGTATGATCAGAAGATGGCTCGTGATGTCGCCTCCGTGGCGCGATACCTCCAAGGGGAGCTGCTGCACGGGGGCGTTCCGAGTTCGCGACATGTGAATTCCGTCGTCGCGCTCGAAGTGTTCGGCGCCCCGACCGACAGTCTTTTCACCACTCTCGTCACCGTCGACGCTTGGCAACTGGACTGGCTCGCCGACGATGCGGAGCGGGTCGCCCTGCTCCGGGACGTGGTCGTCGTGACGGATGCGGACACGCCCTCTTTCCGACGTCTGCTCGAGGACGGAGGCATCACGGCGATCGTCGGGGCAGGAACGTCGCGCGAGCTGCTGACGCCGATGCTGACGGCCCTGCTGGCCGTCGACCAGGCAGCCGAGGCCCGAGCGATCACTTCGGCGATGCGGGTGCTGACCCTGGCCGCACGCCGCAGCGGCATCACGGGGGTCATCGCCGAGCTCGCGCATCGGATCGATGGATGGGCGGTGCTCCTCGACCGCCACGGGGAGGTGATCACGACGGCGGGAGCGGGAAGCCTGCACATCGACGACGCCGTGGCGGTCGCCGTGGGGCGCCCGGTTCGCGTGCGCCATCGCGCGCTCCAGGTGCATCCGGTCGGCCCGGGGCAGGACATCACCGCCCAACTCGTCACCGCACCCCGCAACGACAGCTCGGGTCGGGGGAGGGAGCTCAGCTCGCAGGCCGCGGCACTGCTCGATCTTCTGATGCGCACGCGGGACAGCAGCCACCTCGAGCGTCTCGGCCGATCCATGATGCTGGAGACCGTGCTCGAGGGAGGGGAGGAAGCGACGCGTCTCCTGCGTCGCTGGGGCGTGCACGAACGAAGCCTGGTGGGATTCGTCCTGACCTCGCGCACCAGTGGCGTGGACGTGGAGCATCTGCTGGCGCTGTGGCTGGATGAGCTCGGGGCTGAGCATGTCTTCGCCGCGCAGCGTGGTCTGATCCGCGGCGTCGTGCGCGAGGAACATGCGGAGGAGATCGCGCATCGGGCGCGGTCCTTCGCCTCGACGCTCTATCTCGGGCTCGGTCGGCCCGCCACGACGGATGCGCTCGCCCGCAGTGTCGATGAAGCCCGTCAAGCCTGCGAGACGGCTCGCGCGGGAGGGGAGCGCGTCGTCCGCTATGCGTCGATCCCGACGGTGTCGTTCGTGCTCGGGCAGTTGGATGCGGACCAGACGCAGAGGATCGCGCGGCTTCTCGATCCGCTGAGGGCCGTCGAGCAGCGGACCGAGCTCATCGAGACCCTGCGCGTGTTCCTCGCCACGAACGGCGCCTGGGGCGAGAGCGCCACGCGGTTGCGGATCCACCGGCAGACTCTGGCAGCGCGCATCCGACGGATCGAAGACCTGATCGGGCTGTCATTCGCCGATCCCGATGATCGGGTGGCCGCCTGGCTCGCGATACGTGCCTCTGACGACTGATGCGCGCGTGCACGAAGGAGGGCCCCGCCGATTGGCGAGACCCTCCTTGGTGGCTGTCGGTCAGCGTGCGGCGCCGGCCAGCGATCCGGTGGTCTGTCCGGCCGGATCGAAGATGATGCACTGGATCACGCGGTCGTTGTTCTGCTCCCAGGAGTCCTTGGTGGGAACGAGCGTGGTGACGTCGAGGGCCGAGTCCTGGTAGGCCACACCGACGAAGGTCGTGTAGGCATCGCCGATGCACTCCTGCGTCGCCGCGTCGACGTCGGAGTCGGAGAACTCGCCGTCGGGCATGGTGATCTCGTAGTACACCTCCTGGTCGTGCGGGTCGGTGCACGGGAGGACGTTGGCGTCCGTGAGCATGCCGGAGCCGGTGTCGAGCATGCAGTCGCCCAGCTTCACCGAGAAGACGCCGACGTTCGCGCTCTCCGTGACCTGGCCGGTCTCCTCATCGCGGTTGGCGTCGCCGGAGCCGCTGCCGAGAAGGCTGTTGAGAGCACTGCAGCCGCTCAGGGCGACTGAGAGTGCCACTGCGGATCCTGCGAGCATCAGAGCGCGTCGCGTGCGCATCTTCATCATGATTGGTTCCCCTCCGAAGCGTGATGTGGAGGCATGCGAAAAGCCCCCGCCGCGAACACGCTAGCCGTTCGCGAGTCTGTGATGCAACTTCGAGGAGCCTGTGGTTCGGCTGAGAGCGGTTCAGCCTTCGAGGTCGTCGACGCCGGGCATCCAGCTCGATCCCGGGCGGCCCCAACCGCGCTTGCGGGCGACCTTCTGGGCTGTCTTCCAATCGCCGTCGGAGAGGCGATCGACGTAGAGGATGCCGTCGAGATGATCGAACTCATGCTGCATGATGCGTGCGCGCCAGCCGTCGACGTCGATCGAGACCGGCTGGCCTTCCAGGTCGGTCGCCGTCACGTGGACCCGCTCCGACCGCCGCAGCGGGAACCGCTCGCCCGGGAAGGAGAGGCAGCCTTCGGACTCGAGGTCGGGGTCCGGGTCGCCGGGCTCGAGCGGCACCATCCAGAGCACGGGGTTGATGAGAACGCCACGCCAGGGCTGGTCGTCGTCATCGACGTACGCGTAGGTGTAGATCCGCAGGGGAACGCCCACCTGCGGAGCGGCGAGGCCGACTCCAGGCGCCGTGTCCATCGTCTCGAACATGTCGGCCACGAGGGTGCGGATGTCCTCCGTGATCTCGTCGACGGGGGAAGCAGGGGAGTGCAGGACGGGGTCGCCCATGATGCGAATCGGAAGTACAGCCACGTCACAACCCTAGTCGGCGGCAGTCGGCAGGTAGGGTCGTACTGTGAATGCCGGGGTATGGATGAACGCGGTCGAGGATGTCGGCGATCAGCTCGTCGGCGCCTTCCAGAACCCGGGCCTTCTGCTCGGAATCCCCCTCGCTCTCGCCGGTGCCGTCTTCATGTCGCTCGGAGCGCAGTACCAGCACCGCGGGGTCGAGAAGGTCGAGCGTCTCAGCGGTGCCAACGGCGCGTCGGGCTTGAGCTTCGATCAGCTCAAACGGCTTCTCACCCGCCCATCATGGCTCATCGGCACACTCATGCTCGGGCTCGCCGTGATCTGCCAGCTCGCCGCGCTCGTGAAGGCACCGCTCATCGTGGTGCAGCCGCTGGGCGCCATCGCGCTCGTCATCACCACTCTGCTCAACGCCCGCGTCTCCGGTCATACGCCCACCAAGCAGTCGCTCACCGCGATCGTGGCCTGTGTGGGCGGCATCTTCCTCTTCGTCTTCTTCGCGGCGATCTACGCGACCGAGCAGGACGTCACCGACCGCGAGCTGTTCGTGATCCTGGCGCTCCTCCTGGTCGTGATCATCGTGCTCGGCGCGTGCTGGCTCATCCTGCGCCATCGCATGCGGGCGCTCTTCTACGTGATCGGCGCCGGCATCCTCTACGGATTCGTCGCCACGCTCGCGAAGGTGGTCATCAAGCGCATCGAAGCCGGTCAGTTCGAGTGGATCACCGGCATCTGCGTGCTCGCGCTCGTCTCGGCAGCCGCGGTCGGTGCGTACTTCGTGCAGACGGCGTACAGCTCAGGTCCACCCGACCTCGTGATCGCCGGGCTCACGGTCGTCGACCCTCTCGTCGCGGTGCTCATCGGCATGGTCGTGCTGGGCGAGGCCGCTGCGGCACCGTGGTGGGTGCTCGTGATCTTCGCGGTCGCCGGAGCCATCGCCGTGTGGGGTGTGGTCGGCCTGGCCCGCTACCATCCTCAGGTGCTCAGCGACAGCCAGGACTTGGGCATCCAACGCGGCAGCACCCCGGATGGCAGCACCCCGGGTGGCAGCACCCCGGGCGGAGCTGGGCAGGGCGGGACGGAGGGCGCAGCATCATCGAGTTCCTCCTCCACGGCTGCGCCTGAGCGCTCGAGCGGGTCGGTGAGCCCGGAGACTCCGCCGCCGTACGACGGCTCCGCTGACCGGCCCTAGCGCCGCTCCGCTCGTCCGTGGAGGTGTGCCGGTCGCCCGTGGCGATACAGACTCAGTACGCCTGATCGATCAGGTCGACCGACACCTCGGCGGCCGCAGCCTCGTCCACGAAGAACACCGTGCGCTTGCGCCCCTTGGCCCCGGCAGCGGGCACGCTCGTGTAGCTCGCTCCCGCGAGAGCGAGCCCCAGGGCTGATGCCTTGTCCGCACCCGTCAGCACGAGCCACACGCGCTTCGACGAGTTGAGCACGGGGCGGGTCAGCGTGACGCGCTCGGGCGGCGGCTTCGGTGAGTCGCGGACGGCGAGGACGGCCGCATCCGTCACCGTGACCTCTTCCCGATCGGGGAAGAGCGACGCGATGTGGCCGTCGGGACCGACGCCGAGGAAGCACACGGCGAACGAAGGCCAGGCATGCTCCTCGGTGCCGAACCGCGCGAGTTCGGCGGCGTAGGCCGCCGCGGATTCGTCCAATGTCAGACCGCTGTCTGGCCCCGCGACCTCATGCACGTTCTCGACGGGCACCGGGATGTGATCGAGGAGGGCCTGTCGTGACTGCAGCGAGTTGCGGTCGACGTCGTCGCGCGGCACGAACCTCTCGTCACCCCACCAGAAATGCACGAGTGACCAGTCGATCTCGGTCGCCCGGGGGTGCTCGGACGCCGCGCGCAGCACCGCTCCACCCATCGAACCACCGGTGAGGGCGATGTGTGCGATCCGACCGTTGCGGGTGCGCGCGCGCACCCGCGTGAGGAATCGGTCGGCCACACGGGTGGCGAGGGCGGCGGGCGTGGCTTCCACCACGACCCGCTTCTCGGCGGACGATGTCGTCATCGACGTCACTCTCCTGTCTCGGGCGGACCCAACTTCTCCCAGCCCTCGGTGATGACTCGACCGTACAGGACGTCGGGGTCGAGTCGACGCAGCTCCTCCGCCAGGCACTCGCGAAGAGTGCGTCGCGGCAGGTGCAGATCGTGGTTCGGCTGCCCGGGCTGCGTGAGCACGGCCACGCCGGGAGTCGGACGCTCCAGGAGGATGTCCCCGGACTCGCGAGTCAGGCGCACCGATTTGATGCCCTCCGCCCAGTGCTCGGGGTCTTCGTACGACCAGCGCACCGGAACGTCGAGGGCCATCTGCAGCCAGGCGGCCAGCAGAGCGGTCGACGGCGATGCCGCGGCCCCGCGCACCTCGACGCCGGTGATCGGCTCGTACGGCGGCTGGTCGAGCACGGCCGCGAGCTGTTCGCGCCAATGGGTCAGACGGGTCCACGCCAGATCGGTGTCGCCAGGGGCGTGGGTCTCGCCGAGCAGGGCGAGCCGGTCGCGGACGTCGGTCGCCGTCGCGGCATCGGTGATGCGGCGCTGGGCGATCTTGCCCAGGGGCGACTGGGCGGGTGCCACGGGGGCGGCTTCGGGCCACCAGGCGACCACGGGAGCATCCGGAAGCAGGAGTCCGGTGATCAGGCTCTCCTCGTTGCTGGCCGCGTCCCCGAAGGCGCGGAGGACCACGACCTCGCTGGCGCCGGCGTCTCCGCCGACGCGGATCTGCGCGTCGAGGCGAGAGTCGCCCTCGCCCGTCGTGATCACGATCACGCGCATCGGGTGCTCTCGTGAGGCGTCGTTCGCCGCGTCGATCGCCGCTTCGGCGACGCCGTTGCGTGCGGCGATCACAAGGGTGAGCACACGCCCGAGGGCAACGGCGCCGCCCTCTTCGCGCACCTTGACCAGCTGCTTCGCGACCTGGCTGACGGTGGTGTCGGGAAGGTCGATGATCACGGGCGTCTCCAGACTCGTCCATCGCGGGCCAGCAGGTCGTCGGCGGATGCCGGTCCCCACGAGCCGGGCGCGTACTGCTCGACCGGACCGCCCTCGGCTGCCCAGTACTTCTCCACGGGGTCGAGGATCTTCCAGGAGAGCTCGACCTCCTCGTGCCGCGGGAACAGCGGCGGATCGCCCAGGAGGACGTCGAGGATCAGGCGTTCGTAGGCCTCGGGGCTCGCCTCGGTGAAGGCGTGACCGTATCCGAAGTCCATGGTCACGTCGCGCACGTTCGTGCCGTTGCCCGGCACCTTGGAGCCGAAGCGGATCGTCACGCCCTCATCCGGCTGCACGCGGATGACCAGAGCGTTCTGTCCGAGCTCCGAGGCGTTGCCGCGCCCGAAGAGGTGCTGCGGTGCGCGCTTGAAGACGACGGCGATCTCGGTCACGCGCCGTCCGAGGCGCTTGCCCGTGCGCAGATAGAACGGCACGTCCGCCCAGCGGCGCGTATCGATCTCGAGCTTGATCGCGGCATACGTCTCCGTGGTCGACTCGGGGTTCATCCCCTCCTCTTCCAGGAAACCGGTGACCTTCTCGCCGCCCTGCCACCCACCCGCGTACTGACCGCGCGCGGTCGCGAGGGAGAGGTCGTCCGGAACGTGGACTGCGGCGAGGACCTTCTCCTTCTCGGCGCGCAGGTGCTCCGCCGAGAGACTGATCGGCTCTTCCATCGCGGTGAGGGCCAGCAGCTGCAGAAGGTGATTCTGGATCACGTCGCGTGCCGCGCCGATGCCGTCGTAGTAGCCCGCGCGTCCACCCACACCGATGTCCTCGGCCATGGTGATCTGCACGTGGTCGACGTAGTTGCGGTTCCAGATCGGCTCGTACAGCTCGTTCGCGAAGCGCAGCGCCAGGATGTTCTGGACCGTCTCCTTGCCGAGGTAGTGATCGATGCGGAAGATCGAGTCGGCCGGGAAGGCCACCTCGAGCGCGGCGTTGAGTGCGCGCGCCGATTCGAGGTCGTGCCCGAAGGGCTTCTCGATCACGACACGGCGCCAGCGCTCGTCGTCGTCGCTGTTCTCGCCGACGAGGCCGGAGTCCTTCAGCTGCTTGGCGACCAGCGGGAAGTCCTTGGGCGGGATCGACAGGTAGAACGCATGGTTGCCCATCGTCCCGCGTTCGACATCGAGCTTCTCGATGGTCTCGCGGAGCTTGCGGAACGAGTCCGGATTGTCGAACTCACCCGAGACGAACCGGATGCCCTGCAGCAGCTGGGTCCACGTCTCCTCACGGAACGGCGTGCGAGCGTGCTCCTTGACCGCGTCGTAGACGACCTGCGCGAAGTCCTGGTCCTCCCAGTCTCGGCGGGCGAATCCGACCAGGGCGAACCCGGGAGGGAGAAGGCCGCGGTTCGCGAGGTCGTAGACCGCGGGCATCAGCTTCTTGCGTGACAGGTCTCCGGTGACGCCGAAGATCACCAGGGCGCTGGGCCCGGCGATCCTGTTGAGACGGCGGTCATCGGGGTCACGCAGCGGGTTGTGCCCGCGCGAGATGGGAACAGACATCGGTGGGGGATTCTCCTGCTGTTACTTCTGTGCGGCTTCGAAGAGGGCGAGCACGTCGTCGGAGGACTCCGTGATCGTCAGCGTGACGACGGGGCGGCCGTGCTCGGCGAGCACAGCAGCGTCACCGGCGGCCTGGGCCTGGATGAGCTGCCCGAAGGTGAAGGGACGGTCCGGGATCTCGAGGTCGACCTCGGTGCGCTCCAGGATCTGCAGGAACACGCCCTGCGCGGGGCCGCCCTTGTGATACTGGCCGGTCGAGTGCAGGAACCGCGGCCCCCATCCGAACGTGGTGGGTCTTCCGGAGTCTGCCGCGACCAGCTCGCGCAGGCCCTGGAGCTGCGGCACCTCGAGACGGTTGACGTAGGCCTGGATCGACACGTAGCCGTCTGCCGGAAGCCGGGCCCAGAGAGCATCGAGCACGCCCTCGACGTTGCCGGACACGGCGAGAGCCGGATCCGACACGCGGACCTCGACGCCGTTCTCGACGAATGCGGGAGCGGTCGGCTCCGGACGCGCGTCGAGGAGGCCGCGAGCAGCGACCTTGGCCGACTCGACGTCGGGCTGGTCGAACGGGTTGATGCGCAGCAGATGTCCGGCGATCGCCGTGGCGTATTCCCACACGATCAGCTGGGCGCCCAGCGTTCCGCTGACGAGGATCTCGCCCTCGTGACGCTCGTGCAGGTGGAACTCGTTGGCGTCATCGACCAGTCGGACGATCTGCAGGTCGGCGGGCACGGGATCGAGCTCGGGGGAGACCGGGAGCAGGACGACCGGGAGGATGCCCGTGCCCTCCTTGCCGGTGGATTCGGCGATGAGCTGCTCGATCCAGTCCGGGAGACCCTTGATGTGCGTGCCGTCGGTGATCAGCCCGAGCTTGTCGCGGCGGGGGTTCGTCGCGGCGATCGCCGCGCCCAGGCGCAGGGCGGGATTCTCGGCCGAGTCGACGGCCACCTCGAGCAGCGAGGCCTCGGCCTCGTTCAGCAGCTCATCGATGTCGACCCCCGCGAGCCCGGACGGCACCAGGCCGAAGGCGGTGAGCGCCGAGTAGCGTCCGCCGACGTTCGGGTCCGCGTTGAAGACGCGGTAACCCGCCTCGCGAGCCGAGGCGTCGAGCGGCGAGCCGGGATCGGTGACGACCACGATGCGCTCGACGGGGTCGATGCCGAGGTCGCGGAACGCCGCCTCGAACGTGCGCCGCTGAGAGTCGGTCTCGACCGTGGAGCCGGACTTCGACGAGACGACGAGCACGGTGTCGGCGAGGCCCTCGTCGAGAGCGGCGAGCACCTGTCCCGGAGCCGTGGAGTCGAGGATCGTGAGGGGGACGCCCGCGGTCTGCGCGATGACCTCGGGCGCGAGCGACGAACCGCCCATGCCCGCCAGCACGACGCGGGTGACGCCCTTGGCCTCGAGGTCGGCACGCAGTGCGACGATCTCGGCGACGAGCGGACGGGAGACCGAGACGGCCTCCACCCATCCGAGGCGCACGGAGGCCTCGGCTTCGGCCGCGGGGCCCCAGAGAGTCGCGTCTCCGCCGGTGATGCGCGAGGCGATCAGATCATGGACGAGGCTGGGTACCGTCTCATCGATCGCGGCGCGGGGTGCACCGGATGTGTGGATCGAGAACGTCATCGCTGCGACTCCAGTCCTTCGGCGACCTGCGTCAGCAGATCGTGCCACGAGTCGATGAACTTCGATACGCCCTCGTCTTCCAGCACCTGGGTGACATCGGCGAAGTCGATGCCGACCTCGGCGAGCCCGGCGAAGACGGCGCGGGCCTCTTCGTAACCACCGGTGATGGTGTCGCCCGTGACGACACCGTGATCGAACGTGGCCTCGAGCGTCTTCTCGGGCATCGTGTTGACGACACCCTGGGCGACGAGCTCGGTGACGTAGAGCGTGTCGGGCAGGGCCGGGTCCTTGACGCCGGTGGACGCCCACAGCGGACGCTGCAGGTTCGCGCCCGCGTCGAGGAGAGCCGTGGCACGCTCGCCGGCGAACGTCTTCTCGAACAACTCGTAGGCGAGGCGTGCGTTGGCGAGCCCAGCCTTGCTCTTGAGGGCCTCTGCGGCCTCCGTGCCGATCGCGGTGAGGCGCTTGTCGGTCTCGGTGTCGACGCGCGACACGAAGAACGAGGCGACGGAGTGGATCGTCGACAGATCGATGCCCGCGGCCTTGGCGGTCTCGAGGCCGGTCAGGTACGCCTCGATGACCTCGGCGTAGCGCTCCAGGCTGAAGATCAGCGTGACGTTGACGCTGATGCCCGCCCCGATCGCCTCGGCGATGGCGGGGAGACCGGCCTTGGTCGCCGGGATCTTGACGAGCAGGTTCGGGCGGTCGACCTTGGACCACAGCTCCTTGGCCTGTGCCACGGTGCCGGCGGTGTCATGCGCCAGGTCGGGGGAGACCTCGATGGAGACGCGGCCGTCGACGTGGTTCGATGCCTCCCAGACCGGGCGGAACACGTCGAGGGCGGCAGCGACATCCTGGGTGGTCGCGGCGAAGACCGCTTCCTCCGCAGTGGCGCCGGAGGCGGCGAGCTCGGTGACCTGAGCGTCGTACGACGTGTCGTTCTTGTCGGTGATCGCGTTCGCGAAGATCGTCGGGTTGGTCGTCACGCCCACGACGTTGCGCGACGAGATCAGGTCGGCGAGGTTACCCGAGGAGATGCGCGTGCGGGAGAGGTCGTCGAGCCAGATGCTGACGCCGGCGGCGGCGAGCTGTGCGGTGGGGGTGCTCATGCGTTCTCCTTGGTGCTGTTGGCCGCGATGGTCTCGCGGGCGGCCGCGATGACGGCCTCGGTGGTGATGCCGAACTTCTCGAAGAGGGTCTTGTAGTCCGCGGAGGCGCCGAAGTGGTCGATGCCGACCGAACGGCCGCGGTCGCCGACGATGCCGCGCCAGCTGAGCACGGATCCCGCCTCGACCGAGACACGGGCGGTGACGGAGGCGGGAAGCACGCTCTCGCGGTACTCCGCATCCTGCTCGTCGAACCACTCCAGCGACGGAGCGGAGACGACCCGCACGTTCACACCTTCCGCAGCCAGCGCCTCGCGGGCGTTCACCGCGAGCTGCACCTCCGAGCCGGTGGCCACGATGATGACGTCCGGGGTGCCGTTGGGTGCTTCAGCGAGGACGTAGGCGCCCTTGGCGGCGTTGACGGCCGAGGCGAAGGTGTCGCCGGAGGCTGCGCCCTCGCCGCGTTCGAACACCGGGATGTTCTGGCGAGTCAGGGCGATGCCGGCGGGTCCTTCGTGGCGGCGGAGGATCTCCAGCCACGTCGCTGCCGTCTCGTTCGCGTCCGCGGGGCGCACGACCGTGAAATTCGGGATCGCGCGGAGCGTCGCGAGCTGCTCGACGGGCTGGTGGGTCGGACCGTCTTCGCCGAGGGCGACCGAGTCGTGGGTCCAGACGAAGATGCTGGGCACGTTCATGAGCGCCGCGAGACGCACGGGCGGGCGCATGTAGTCGCTGAAGATCAGGAAGGTCCCGCCGAAGGCGCGCGTCGGGCCGTGGAGCACGATGCCGTTGATGATCGCGCCCATGGCGTGCTCGCGGATGCCGAAGTGGAGCACTCGACCGTAGGGGTTGCCCGACCACTCGTGGGTCGACCACTCCGCCGGGATGAACGAGGGCGCGCCCTTGATCGTGGTGAGGTTCGACTCGGCGAGGTCGGCCGAACCGCCCCACAGCTCGGGGAGCTCGGCAGCGAGGGCGTTGATGACCTGGCCGGACGCGGCGCGGGTCGACACCTCCTTGCCGGCTTCGAAGACGGGCAGCGCGCTCGTGATGTCGCCAGGCAGCTCGTGCGCCTCCAGGCGGTCGAGCAGGGCCTTCTTCTCGGGGTTCGCGGCGGCCCAGGCATCGAACGACTCCTGCCAGGCGGCACGGACGTCGGCGGCGCGAGCTGCGAGTCCACGGGTGTGTGCGAGCACGTCATCAGCGACAACGAAGTTCTGCTCGGGGTCGAAGCCGAGCACCTTCTTGGTCGCGGCGAGCTCGTCGGCGCCGAGAGCGGAGCCGTGGATCTTGCCGGAGTTCTGCTTGCCCGGCGACGGCCAGCCGATGATGGTCTTGAGGATGATCAGCGACGGCTTCGAGGTCTCGCCCTTGGCGGCTTCGATCGCAGCGAACAGCTCGGCGACGTCTTCGACGTATTCGCCGGTCTTCTTCCAGTCGACGACCTGCACCTGCCAGCCGTAGGACTCGTAGCGCTTCGCGACGTCTTCGGTGAAGGCGACGTTCGTGTCGTCCTCGATGGAGATCTGGTTGGAGTCGTAGATCGCGATCAGGTTGCCGAGCTGCTGGTGGCCCGCGAGCGAGGAGGCCTCGCTGGTCACGCCCTCCTGCAAGTCGCCGTCACCGGCGATCACGTACACGAAGTGGTCGAAGGGGCTCGTACCGGCCGCAGCCTCGGGGTCGAAGAGACCGCGCTCGTACCGGGCGGCGTACGCGAAGCCCACGGCCGATGCGAGGCCCTGGCCGAGGGGGCCGGTGGTGATCTCCACACCCTTGGTGTGGCCGTACTCCGGGTGGCCCGGCGTCAGCGAGCCCCAGGTGCGCAGCGCCTTGAGGTCGTCCAGCTCGAGACCGAAGCCGCCGAGGTACAGCTCGACGTACTGGGTGAGGGAGGAGTGTCCGGCCGAAAGGATGAACCGGTCGCGACCGAGCCAGTCGACATCGGTCGGGTCGTGACGCAGCACCCGCTGGTAGAGGAGATACGCGGCCGGAGCGAGGCTCATGGCTGTGCCGGGGTGACCGTTACCGACCTTCTCCACGGCATCGGCCGCCAGGATTCGAGCGGTGTCCACCGCGCGTCGATCGATCTCATCCCACTGCAATTCCGACACGTTCATGCCCTTTCCGACAGTTTCGAGGGCGCCCGTATTCCCTGGCGCATCCGCATCATCACGGAGAAGTGTGCACATCGCCGGGCGCGCGAGTGTTTTCAGCATAGCGGTGACGTGCCTTGCGCTACGCGGGCCCGCGAGCCGGAACACGTCATCCCGTGTCATACACTGGAGAGGTTGTCCGGTCACACGTGCGGAGGAGGCGATCGAGATCTCGACGATGTCTGATCAGACCGTGAGGAAGTCGTCCATCGGTCGCACGGTGAAGGCCTACGTCACGCTGACCAAGCCGCGTGTCCTCGAGCTGCTGCTCGTGTCGACCGTGCCGGTGATGTTCCTGGCGCAGGGCGGACTCCCGAACCTGTGGCTCGTGCTGGCCACCGTCATCGGCGGCTCGCTGAGCGCCGGTTCCGCGGCGTCCTTCAACATGTACCTCGACCGCGACATCGATGCGCACATGCACCGCACCGAGAACCGCCCGCTGGTGACCGGCGAGGTCAGCCCGCGCGGCGCCCTGGTCTTCTCGTGGACGCTCGCCGTCGCCTCGACCGTCTGGCTCCTCGTCACGACGAACTGGCTCACGGCGGCCCTCTCGGCGACGGCCATCTTCTTCTACGTCGTGATCTACACGATGATCCTCAAGCGCCGCACCGAGCAGAACATCATCTGGGGCGGGATCGCCGGTTGCTTCCCGGTGCTCATCGGATGGTCCGCGGTCACCGGTTCGCTCGACTGGCCGGCGTTCATCCTGTTCCTCCTCGTCTTCCTGTGGACGCCGCCGCACTACTGGCCGCTGTCGATGAAGTACAAGGACGACTACGAAGATGTCGACGTTCCGATGCTGGGCGTCACGCGCAACGCCTCGCAGGTCGGCCTCCAGGTCATCCTCTACGCGTGGGCCACCGTCGCCTGCTCGCTTCTCCTCATCCCGATCGCGAACATGGGGCTGGTGTACACCGTGTCTGCCACGGTGTTCGGCGGATGGTTCATCTACGAGTCGCACCGCCTCTACAACCGTGCGGTCCACGGAACCGAACCGCGTCCGATGCGCGTCTTCCACGCGTCGATCACTTACCTCACGCTGATCTTCGTGGCGGTTGCGGTCGACCCGCTGCTGCCGTTCTGACCCGGGTTACGTCTGAGACGACGGAGCGGCGCCGAGGAATTCCTCGGCGCCGCTCCGTCGTCATCCGTTCCGACGATCAGCGGGTGATCGGCGGAGTGCTGTCCGGCTCGGCGTCGATCGCGGGCGCGCCGTTCGTGGCCGCGTCATTCGGGGCCGTGTCGTTCGTGGCCGCGGTCTCGGGAACGGCGTCGGTCGCCACGTCCTCGGACACAGGAGTGGCGTCGGTCGACGGCGTGGTGCCGACCGAAGGGGCGACCGCGACAGGGGCGGGCGTCTCGTTGGTCTCGACGGTCCAGTCGATCGCTTCGACGACGGCCGGGGCGGGCGTGGGGACGAGTGAACGTGCAGCGACGAGTCCGAGGGTCAGCAGGATGCCGACGATTCCGGCTGCGAGCACGCCGGCACCCACCACGACGAGCGACTGACCGACGTATACCTCGACGCCGGTGGCGGTGCCATCGAGCAGCGTGGTCGTCATCGTGCCGATCTGACCGGAGATCAGCCAGGCGCCGACCGCCGTCGTGCCGAGGGACACGACCAGGAGGAGCCAGAATCCGATGCTTCGTGTGAGTGACTTGTTCATGCGGACCATCATCGCCGACATCCTGATGAGTCGACGATGCGCCGCCTGTGGATCGCCTGTGCGGGGTCAGTCCGCGGCTGCGGCCGTGCGCTTGAGGTGCAGCACGACCACGGTGTAGGTCGCGGCGGAGAGCGAGGCCAAGACCATGTGGATGCCGACGAGGACAGGCGGGAGGCCCTCTCTGGCCTGCCAGACGCCGACGCCGACCTGCACGAGGATCGCGAGGACGAGGACGAGCAGCCACCGGCGCGGCTCGAGTCGCAGCACCCACGCCGCGACCGTGAGGAACAGCACTAGCGCCGCCAGGATGTAGCCCGGCCACGAGTGCACGTGTGCCAGCACGGTCGCGTCGAACCCGTGACGCAGCACATCGGCGTCGCCCGAGTGCGGGCCGGAGCCGGTCGTGAGCACGCCGAACACGATCGTGACCGCCAGAGCCAGGCCGGTCACGTGCGTGACGACGGCGAACCAGGCGGGCACCGCACGCTCGCGCGGTCCGGGGGAGGTCTTCAACCGCACGAGGAAGGCCGCGGTGATGCACACGAGCAGCAGCGACGAGGTGTAGTGGAAGCCCACGATGAACGGGTTGAGTCCGGTGAGGACCGTGATGCCGCCGACGAGCGCCTGCGCGACCACGCCGATCAGCGTGAGCCAGGCGAGCAGGACGAGGTCCCGTCTCGCCGGAGTCGTGCGCACGGATCGGACAGCCGCGGCGATGACCGCGATGAGCAGGACACCGGAGGCGATCGGGAAGGCGGGGATGTGGAACGGAGCGGCGACGGCGTAGGCGACACCCGCGGCGACGAGGCCGCCGGCCGCGAACCAGAGCGCGTTGACGAGGCCGCGCTTCCCGCTGAACAGACGCAGCACCAGCAGCACCACGACCAGCGCGATGATCCCGACCACGCCGGTCATCAGACGGTTGCCGAACTCGATGATCCCGTGGATGCCCTGCACCTCGAGGATCGGCACCAGTGAGTCCGGGGTGCACAGGGGCCAGTCCGAGCATCCCAGGCCCGATCCGGTGAGACGGACGGCGCCGCCGGTGCCGATGATGATGGTCTCGCTGATGAACGACAACCACGCGAAGACCGTCAACGCGCGCCCCCAGGACGAGGAACGGGCGGGGACCGCCGGCGTCGTCGAGCTGGCGGGGATCATCGTCTCGGGCATAAGTCCTCCGGACCGCACGGGACGCGGCGGGCATGGCCCGTCTGTCAGGCGGAACCTGTAGAATCGGATTGTTGCGATGAGCGCTGACAGCGCTGAAGCATCGTCAACAGTTTAGGCGCGATGGAAGCGCCGGTGATGAGGGCCCACCAACGGCACCCGCTCCCGCAGACTCGACGGGGATCAGGTGTGTCGGGGCGGATGACACCGTTTGGGACCTGTGAGGAGAGTGTTGGATGTCGGATGTGCTGATCGACCGCCCGGAGCTTGACGGTCTGGGGGTGTACGAATTCGGCTGGCACGATGAGGATGCTGCGGGTGCCATCGCGAAACGCGGCATCTCCGAAGACGTCGTCCGTGGGATCTCGAGCCTCAAGAATGAGCCCGAATGGATGCTGAAGACCCGTCTCAAGGGGTACCAGCTCTTCGGGCGCAAGCCGATGCCGACCTGGGGTGCAGACCTCAGCGAGATCGACTTCGACAACATCAAGTACTTCGTCCGCTCCACCGAGAAGCAGGCGCAGACGTGGGAAGACCTTCCCGCCGAGATCCGCGAGACCTATGAGCGCCTCGGCATCCCCGAGGCTGAGCGTCAGCGCCTCGTGGCCGGCGTCGCGGCTCAGTACGAGTCCGAGGTCGTCTACCACCAGATCCGCGAAGACCTCGAAGCCCAGGGCGTCATCTTCATGGACACCGACACGGCACTGCGCGAGCACCCCGAGTTCTTCGAGGAGTACTTCGGCACCGTCATCCCCGCAGGCGACAACAAGTTCGCCGCGCTGAACACCGCCGTGTGGTCTGGCGGTTCGTTCGTGTACGTCCCGAAGGGCGTGCACGTCGAGATCCCGCTGCAGGCCTACTTCCGCATCAACACCGAGAACATGGGGCAGTTCGAGCGGACGCTCATCATCGCCGACGAGGACAGCTATGTCCACTACATCGAGGGCTGCACGGCTCCGATCTACAAGTCGGACTCCCTGCACTCGGCCGTCGTCGAGATCATCGTGAAGAAGAACGCCCGCGTTCGGTACACGACGATCCAGAACTGGTCGAACAACGTCTACAACCTGGTCACCAAGCGCGCCGTGGCGTACGAGGGCGCGACCATGGAGTGGGTCGACGGCAACATCGGCTCCAAGGTCACGATGAAGTACCCGTCGATCTATCTGATGGGCGAGCACGCCAAGGGCGAGACCCTGTCCGTCGCCTTCGCCGGTCCCGGTCAGCACCAAGATGCCGGCGCCAAGATGATCCACATGGCGCCCTACACGCAGTCGTCGATCGTCTCGAAGTCGATCGCTCGTGGTGGCGGACGTGCCGGATACCGCGGCGAGGTGCGCGTCGACGCGGCGGCGCACCACTCCGCCAACACGGTGCGCTGCGACGCTCTGCTCGTGGACACCAAGTCCCGCTCCGACACCTACCCGGCCATCGACATCCGCGTCGACGACGTGCAGCTCGGCCATGAGGCCACGGTCTCGAAGGTGAGCGAGGAGCAGCTGTTCTACCTGCAGTCCCGCGGCATGCCCGAGGACGAGGCGATGGCGATGATCGTGCGCGGCTTCATCGAGCCGATCGCACGGGAGCTTCCCATGGAGTACGCGATGGAACTGAACAAGCTCATCGAGATGGGCATGGAAGGATCGGTCGGCTAGTGACGGCCTCGACGACAGCGCCCGCCGAGGCGCAGAACACCGACGCGCCCGTGAGCGCGCACATCGATCCGGCGGCACAGGTCGCCGCCGCGGGATTCGTCCCCGTGCAGACCCGCTCGGAGCGCCCGCACTCCTTCGACCCCGCTGATTTCGGCGCCCCGACCGGGCGCGAGGTCAACTGGAAGCACACGCCGATCGCGAAGTTCGGCGGACTCTTCACCGACGAGCAGGGAGACGAGGACGCGGTGACCTATGGTCTCGGCGCGGCCGAAGCGTTCCTCGAGCCGTCTGCGGACGAGAAGGGCCCGTACGGCGAGTTCTTCCGCCCCGAGGATCTGCCGAGCGCCCTCGCGTGGAAGCACAGCCCCCGCGGTCTGCACATCCAGATCCCTGCTGAGGCCGAACTCGACGAGCCGATCATCGTCCCCGTCGAGGGGAAGGGTGCAGACAAGCGCGCTTTCGGGCAGATCCTCATCGAAGCCCTCCCGCATTCGCGCGGCACCATCGTGCTCGCGCACTCCGGTTCCGCGCAGTATGCGCAGAACGTCGAGATCATCGTGCGCGACGGAGCCAAGCTCACCGTCGTCAGTCTCCAGCGCTGGGAAGACGACGCGGTTCACGCGTCCGCTCACCAGGCGACGGTCGGAGCAGACGCGACTCTCCGGCATTTCGTGATCAGCTTCGGCGGCGGAGTGGTCCGCGTCAACCCGAGCGTCGAGCTGACGGGCGCCGGGTCCGAGGGGTACCTGTACGGGCTCTCGTACGCGGATGCCGGGCAGCACCTCGAGAGTCAGGTCTACCTGCACCACAAGGGACCCCACACCAAGGGTGATGTCCTCTACAAGGGCGCGCTGCAGGGTGAGGGCGCGCACAGCGTGTGGATCGGCGACGTGTTGATCGGCGCCGACGCGACCGGAACCGACTCCTACGAGGCGAACCGCAACCTGGTGCTGACGGAGGGCGCGCGTGCCGACTCCATCCCGAACCTCGAGATCGAGACCGGTGACATCCTCGGCGCCGGACACGCGAGTGCCACCGGTCGGTTCGACGACGAGCAGCTGTTCTACCTGCAGGCTCGCGGCATCACCGAGGAGGAGGCGCGACGTCTGGTCGTGCTCGGGTTCCTCACCGACATCGTGCAGCGCCTCGGCATCCCCGCCCTCGAGACCGAACTGCTGGCAGCGATCGAGACGGAGCTCGCCGAGGTGAGCGCATGACCGCCGAGCGCGTCTGCGGCGTCGCCGACCTCGAACAGGACATGCCGCTGCGCGTGGACCCGGGCGGCGTCCCCATCACGGTGATCAAAGACGGCGAGGGCGTCATCCACGCCATCGGCGACACCTGCACCCACGGCGACATCTCGTTGTCCGAGGGCTTCGTCGAGGGTGACACCGTGGAGTGCTGGGCCCATGGCTCCGCCTTCTCGTTGCTCACCGGCAAGCCCCAGAATCTCCCCGCATATGAGCCCGTCCCCGTCTATGTCGTCCAGATCGACGGCGACGACGTGCTCATCGATCCGACTGTGATTAAGGAAGTCTGAAGAATGTCTGTTCTCGAGATCCGCGACCTGCATGTGACGGTCGAGACCGATGCGGGGACCACCCCGATCCTCAACGGAATCAACCTCACCATGAACACGGGTGAGACCCACGCCATCATGGGCCCCAACGGCTCTGGCAAATCGACGCTGGCCTACACGATCGCCGGGCACCCCAAGTACACGGTGACCTCCGGTTCGATCACGTTCGACGGCCAGGATGTCCTGGAGATGAGCGTCGACGAGCGGGCCCGCGCCGGCCTCTTCCTCGCGATGCAGTACCCGGTCGAGATCCCCGGCGTCACGGTGACGAACTTCCTGCGCACGGCCAAGACGGCACTCGACGGCGAAGCGCCGGCGATCCGCGGCTGGACCAAGGACGTCAAGGCGGCCATGTCGAACCTGCGCATGGACCCGAAGTTCGCGCAGCGCAACGTCAACGAGGGCTTCTCCGGTGGCGAGAAGAAGCGTCACGAGATCCTGCAGCTCGAGGTGCTGAAGCCGAAGTTCGCGATCCTCGACGAGACCGACTCCGGCCTCGACGTCGACGCGCTCAAGATCGTCTCCGAGGGCGTCAACCGTGCGAAGGAGTCCACCGGGCTCGGCGTGCTGCTGATCACGCACTACACCCGCATCCTCCGCTACATCCGGCCCGACTTCGTCCACGTGGTGGTCGCGGGCAAGATCGTCGAAGAGGGTGGCCCCGAGCTCGCGGACCGGCTGGAGAACGAGGGATACGACCGTTTCCTCGACCCTGCAGCCCCCATCGAGGCGTAGGCTGATCGCATGACAGCGACCCTCACGGACGAGAAGTACGACGCGGTCACCGAGGCTCTCAAAGACGTCATGGACCCCGAGCTCGGGATCAACGTCGTCGACCTCGGCCTCATCTACGACCTCGCCTGGGATGACGAGAACGATGCTCTCGTCATCCACATGACGCTGACCAGCGCCGGCTGCCCGCTCACGGACGTCCTCGAGGACCAGACCGCCCAGGCTCTGGACAGCGTCGTCGATCGCTTCCGGATCAATTGGGTCTGGATGCCGCCGTGGGGCCCGGAGCGGATCACGGATGACGGACGCGACATGATGCGCGCCCTCGGCTTCGCTATCTGACCCCGCAGGAGCATTGCCGGAAGGCATCATCGGCGCGCGTCGGATCGGATGGCACCGCGACGGCGCGTGTCGGAACCTCGGGAGAACCAATGCTTCAGGTGAAGGCCCTGCCTCTTGCGGAACTCCGCGAGCGCAGCAGCGAGAAGTGGCGGGAGTACCCCGCCGACGTCTTGCCGCTGTTCGTCGCGGAGACCGATTTCCCGTTGGCTCCGGCCATCTCGACGGCGTTGCAGCGTGCGGTGGAGATCGGTGACACAGGGTATGTCGCCTCGCGCACGCCGCTCGCGGAGTCGTTCGCGGCCTTCGCGAGCCGACGCTACGGGTGGGACCCTGACCCGGCCCGGATGCGCAGCACGGCTGACGTGAGCATGGGGATCGTGGAGATCCTGCGTCGCGTGACGCAGCCGGGGGAGCGGATCGTCGTGACGCCGCCCGTGTACCCACCCTTCTACGATCTGGTCGCCGAGGCCGGTGCAGAGGTCGAACGGGTACCGCTTCGCGATACCGGCACCGGCTGGGAGCTCGACATCGACGGGATCCGCGCGGCGTTCGACGACGGTGCGACGGCGATCCTGCTCTGCAACCCGCACAACCCCACTGGCACGGTGCACGATCGGGACAGTCTCGCAGCGCTCGCGGAGCTGGCCGACGAGTTCGGCGTCGCGGTCGTCTCGGACGAGATCCATGCGCCCCTCGCCCAACCGGGCACGGGGTTCACCCCTTTCCTGTCCGTGAGCGACTCTGCACAGCGGGTGGGCTACGCCGTCGTGAGCGCCAGCAAGGCGTTCAACCTGGCCGGGCTCAAGTGCGCCCTCATGGTCACGGCCGACGACGCGACCAGCGCCGTCGTCCGAGGTCTTCCGGTCGAGGTCGAATGGCGAACGGGGCAGTTCGGGCTGCTCGCGGCCGTCGCGGCGTTCTCGGAGGAGAGCGATGAGTGGCTCGACGGTCTGCTGCGCACTCTCGACGAGAACCGCGTGCTGCTCGAGGATCTTCTCGCCGCCCGTCTTCCCGGCGCGCGCTACCGCATCCCCGATGCGGGCTACCTCGCCTGGATAGATCTCTCCGCACTGGAGTGGGGCGACAACCCCGCTCGGCGCATCCTCAAGGACGCCAAGGTCGCCCTGCACTTCGGGCCGTCGTTCGGCGCGGAGGGCGCGGGCCACGTGCGACTGAACTTCGGCACCAGCCCCGAGATCCTCACCGAGGCCATCGAGCGCATCGCGTCGCTCGTCGGCCGATGACCGCCGCCGACGCCGCGACGATCTGGGACCGCCAACGGATCTGGGTGACTCTCGGCGCGGTCGCGCTGATCTTCCTCGCGGCGATCGAGGCTCTGGCCGTCACGACGGTGATGCCGATCGTCAGCGAGGCTCTCGATGGTGAGGCCCTGTTCGCCGTGGCCTTCGCGGGAACCCTCGCGACGAGCGTGATCGGCATGGTCGCGACCGGAGCCTGGTCAGATGCCCGCGGCCCCCGCGGCGCCCTCTACGTCGCGGTGACGCTCTTCATCATCGGTCTGCTCCTCTCGGGCTTCGCCGTCACGATGCATCAGTTCCTGGTCGGACGCCTCGTCCAGGGGCTCGGGACGGGAGGGCAGACGGTCGCACTGTACGTCGTGGTCGCACGCTTGTATCCGCCCCATCTGCACGGTCGGATCTTCGCCGCCTTCGCCGCGGCGTGGGTCGTGCCGTCCATGGTCGGTCCGTTTCTGGCGGGCGCCGTCGCCGAGTATCTCGATTGGCGCTGGGCCTTCTTGGGCGTGGCCGTGCTCACCGCTGCGGCGTTCCTGATGATCGCCGTCCGCCTCCGTGGGGTCGACCTCGGGCGTGGCGAGCCGCAGGATCGCCGTACGCTCATCGTCCGCCTGTTGCTCGCGGTCGTCGTCGCGGTCCTCGCCGTCGTCGTCGGCTTCTCCGCCGAGATGACCCCCTCGATCAGATGGCCGGTGGCGCTCGGCGTCGTGCTGGCGATCGGCTTCGCCGTACTGCCACTCCTGCCGCGGCGTACCTTGCGGGCAGGGCTGGGGCTTCCCAGCGTGGTGCTCATGCGAGGAATCGTGGCGGGAGCCTTCTTCGCTGCGGAGGCCTACATCCCCTATCTGCTGATGAAGAAGTTCGACTTCAGCGCGACCTGGGCGGGCGTCGCCCTCATGCTCGCGGCCCTCGCGTGGGCGGGTGCCTCGGCCCTGCAGGGGCGGTTCGGCGAGAGACTCGGCAATCACCGCATCACGACGATCAGCCTGGGGTCACTCCTGGTCGCGATGCTGTGCGTGCTCACCGCCGCCGTGTTCGACGTCTCGGCGGCCGTCGTGGTGGTGGGCTGGGCATTCGCCGGCGGCGGGATGGGACTGCTCTATCCACGCCTCACCGTCCTGACCCTGGCCTACTCGGACGAGACCAATCAGGGGTTCAACTCCTCCGCGTTGTCGATATCGGACGCGGCCGGATCAGCCGTCGCCATCGCACTCGCCGGTCTCGGTGTCGCGACGCTCGGCGGCGAGGCCGGGGCGTTCAGCGCGGTCTTCGCGTTCTGTATCGCTCTCGTCGCGTTGGCTGTCGTACCCGGGCTCAGGCTCGGGCACGCGGCGGAGTCGCCGGCGCGCTGAGGTCTCCCGCGAGGGCGGTGACCCCGAGGTCGAACACGCCATCGAGTCCGGCGGTGACGTCGAGAGCGCCGGCGTCGGGCAGAGCGCCGTGGCTGTCGGCATGCATGCGCTGTTGGACGAGCGTTGCGTGTCCGAGCACGAAATGCAGGATCGCGGCTCCACGGTCATCCGCATCGGGGGCTCCCTGCGCGCGGAGCGCATCGGTCAGCGCGGTCTGCGCCTGCGACGAGCCGAGTTGGAGCGCATAGGTGCTGAGGACCAGTTCGGCGCCGTCACGGTAGGCGAAGAGTGCGTCGCGGATGCCGCGCGCGGTCGTGAGGACGTCGGTGCTCCCGTGAGGGATCGATGCGGTGATCCGGTCGGCGAGTTCGGCCAGCAGCTCCTGCTTGCTCGCGAAGTGCCAGTAGAGCGCGCTGGGTTGCACGTCGAGCCCGGCGGCGATGCGCCGCATCGAGAGATCGGCGAGTCCCACCTCGTCGAGCAGGGCGAGAGCGCGCCTGGCCACGCTGTCGCGGTCGTGACGTGCCGGATTGTGCTCGGGACTCATGCTCCGATTATAGTGAACGACGTTCAGGTGAACAGTGTTCAGGACCGTGACGGGGAGATCAGATGATGGGGTGCCCTCAGGTCGCCGGGGCTCCGATCACGCTCGAGCGGGTGTCGGTGCAACTCGACGGACGTTCGGTGCTGCATGACATCAGCGTCGAGCTCACGGCTTCCACGATCGCCGTGATCGGGGCGAACGGTTCGGGGAAGTCGACGTTCGCGAGGCTGCTGAACGGACTCGTCACACCCCACAGCGGCACCGTGCGTGTGCACGGACATGACACCGTGCAGGAGCGTGCAGCGGTGCGCCGCCTCGTGGGCTTCGTCTTCACCAATCCGGATGCGCAGATCCTCATGCCGACACCGGCCGAGGATCTCGCGCTGTCGTTGCGCGGTCGCCCGAAGGCGGAAGTGGCCGCGCGCGTCCAGGAGACCCTCGAGACGAACGGACTGGGCGCGCACGCCGAGGTCCCGGCATCGATGCTGTCCGGTGGGCAGAAGCAGATGCTCGCGCTGGCGTCGGTGCTCATCGCGCAACCGCGCGTGATCGTCGCCGACGAGCCGACCACGCTGCTGGATCTACGGAACGCCCGCCGCATCGGCGACCTCCTGCTCGCACAGCAGGCGCAGGTGGTGGTGGTCACGCACGACCTCGACCTCGCTGCCCGCTGCGACGCCGCGCTGCTCTTCGAGGACGGGAGGATCGCCGCCTCCGGTGAGCCGGCGCGCGTGATCGACGCCTACCGGCGGGCGTGCGCATGATCCCGCTCTACCGTCCGGGAACGGGGCTCATCCATCGAGCGCCGGCAGGCTTCAAACTCGCGGCCCTGGCTGTCGGCGCCCTCGTGCTCTCGCTGTATCCGCACGACTCGCTGAGCATCGGCGTCTCGCTCGCGATCGTCGTGGGGCTGTACGGCCTGAGCGGACTGCCGTTCCGTGTGCTCGTCACGGAGGCCTGGCGTCTGCGCTGGATCGTCCTCGTCCTCGCCGCGGCGCTGCTCATCTTCGTGTCGCCCGTCGCCGCGTGGATCAGCACAGGGAGGGTCGTGGCGGTGCTCCTCCTGGCGAGCCTGCTGACCCTGACCACTCGGATGTCGGACCTTCTCGCGGTGCTCCATCGTCTCCTCCGTCCGCTTCGCAGCATGCGGGTCGATCCGGAGGCGGTGGCGCTGACGATATCGCTCACCCTCACGACAGTCCCGGTGATCGCCGGGTTCGCCGCACGCGTGCGCGAAGCCGAGCAGGCCCGCGATGTGCGCCTGGGGATCCGCACCGTCGTGCCGCTGCTGGTGCTCGCATTGCGGCACGCGGATGACGTCGGCGAAGCGCTGGCGGCCCGGGGCATCGTCTGACTCAGGCCGGCACTGGCGCGTTGACTGCGACTCGTGCTCGCTGTGTCGGTCGCTGAGAAGCCGACAGCGACGAGAGTCGCAGCGCGGCGCCGATCAGCGCGATCGCGATCAGCGCGGTCGATACCGAGGTGCCGAGCACCAGAAGGAGCACGATCCCGACCAGACCGCTCAAGGTTCCGATGACGATGCGGTGCATCGAGGTCGTCGCCGAGGGCGCGGGCTGCGACTCGAATCGCGTGAAGGCGACGGCGACGAGAGCGGTGAGAGCGAGAGCCGTCGCCAGCCAGAGGGGACGCCCGGCCCACCATCCCGCGCTGTCCAACGCCGGCAGGCTGGCTCCGGCGACGAGTGCGTACACTGCGGTGACACCGGCCATCAGGAGCAGTACCGGCATGTGCCAGAGGTAGATCGTCATGGTGCGCACCGTCACGAAGGCGGTGAACGCGGCGACCCGCGGCCGACGGCTGAACCGTTCGAGACGCTCGCGGTGCAGTGACAGCAGGCTGGTGTGCGCAACTCCGACGAGGAGGAGCGCCGCGGTCGGCGGGTTGATGTTCGCGATGAGGTCGGGGGAGTAGATGCCGAAGGCGAAGGTCGCGACGAGCAGAAGGAGGGCCGTGATCCCGGCGGTGGCGCGTACGCGCCTGGCGAGGCGGTCGATGCTGCCGTCGGCCAGGAAGAACCCGAGCTGCTGGAGGGTCATCCACACGAAAGCGAGGTTCAGGAACCCCAGCCCGTCGATGCCGGTGGCTGTGCGCAGCACGTCGACGGTGATCGAGGCGAGCACCAGCGCGCCGATCGTGCGCAGCGGTGCGCGTTCATGGGCGGAGGCGAGAAGAGGGAGCAGAGCCTGACAGAGCAGGAAGACGCCCAGGAACCAGAGCGGCTGCCCGTATCGGAATCCCGCCGTCGCGATGAGGTCGGCGGGAACGCCGAAGACCGTGAGCAGCGCGAGTGCGAGTGCGATGACCGCGATCGTGAAGATCGCCGGACGCAGCAGTCGATGCACACGGCCGGCGACGAAGCCGATGGCCGTGCCTCCGCGCTGATGCATCCGCCGGTAGGCCAGCAGACCCGAGAACCCTCCGATGACGAAGAACAGGGGCATCACCTGGAGGAACCAGCTGAGCGGCGCGATCCATCCGGTCCCGTCGCTGGCATTGGCGAAGACCGGTCCGGAATCGGTCACGGTGACGCCGACCATGATGGCGTGCAGGAGCACGACCCCGAGGACGCAGAGGGCCCGGAGGAAGTCGATCCCGGTGTCGCGGGATGCGCGTGGGGGAGCTGTGGTGCTGACGGCGCGCGGTGCCTGGACGATGGCCATGAGTCCTCCTCGGAAGCGGTGTTCCAGGAGACTATGGAGGTGGTGCCGGCGAGGGCATCACCCGTGGGTGCCGTCACGACCCCCTACGACGGGGTGAGTCAGGACGACGGTTCGACGAGTCCGGTGTCGTACGCGAGGATCACGGCGTGCACGCGGTCTCGCAGGCTCAGTTTGGCGAGCACCTTGCCGACATGCGTCTTGACGGTCTGCTCTGCGATGAAGAGATCGGCGGCGATCTCGGTGTTAGAACGACCTCGACCGATGAGCACGAGCACCTCGCGCTCGCGATCCGTGAGCTCGGCGAGAGCCGTCGCCGAGCGCGGTGCGCGGGGGCGGCGGCCGGCGAACTGCTCGATCATGCGGCGCGTCACGCTGGGCGCGAGCAGCGCATCGCCGTCCGCGACGACCCGAACCGCGTGCACGAGCTCCTCCGGTAGAGCATCCTTCAGCAGGAAGCCGCTGGCGCCGGCCTCGAGCGCGTCGTACACGTAGTCGTCGATGTCGAATGTGGTGAGCATCAGGATTCGAGGTACGTGCGCGGCCGGATAGGAGGGGCCGAGGATGCGCCTCGTGGCCTCGATCCCGTCGAGCTCCGGCATGCGCACATCCATGAGGATCACATCGGGATCGAGACGCGCTGCGAGGGTGACCGCTTCCGCACCGTTCGCCGCCTGCCCGGTCACGCGGATGCCGTCATGGGCATCGAGGAGCGCGGCGAACCCTGCTCGAACCATGGCCTGGTCGTCGGCGATGAGGACGCTGATGGTCACAGGCTCTCCTTGTCAGGGGAAGGGGATGAAGGTGTGCCGGCCGGGGCGGCGTCGAGGGGGAGGACGGCGTCGACATCCCATCCTCCGTCGGACGCGGGGCCGGCGGAGAGACTGCCGCCGAGGATCTCGGCGCGCTCCCGCATGCCCCGGAGCCCGTAACCGGTGCCGTGACTCTCGGCGCGGTGCGGCGGTGCGTCGTTGTGCACCTGGATGTGGATGCTGGGCGCCTCTGCGCGCACGCGCACAGCGATGCGCGCACCGGGTGCGTGTCGCACGGCGTTGCTCAATGCCTCCTGCACGATGCGGAAGGCGGCGATCTGGACAGCAGGTGTGGCGGAGGCGGTTTCGGTTCCTTCGAGGACGAGTCCGACGTCGACACCGGCGCGGCGGATGCTGTCGACAAGGGCGGGGATGTCGTCGACGCCTTGCTGCGGGGCCAGTTCGGCGCTCTGGTCTTCGGTGCGGAGCACCCCGAGCATGCGTCGCATCTCCGTGAGCGAGGTCCGGGCGGTGGCGGCGATGTCGTCGAACTCCGTGATGGCGGCGGTGCCGAGCTCGGGAATCCGATACTTGGCCGTCGAGGCCTGCACCTGGATCACCGACATGCTGTGGGCGACGACGTCGTGCAGCTCCCTGGCGATCCGTGTGCGCTCTTCGACGAGCGCGCGCCTGGCCTCCTCGAGCGCGCTGTGCTCCTTCTCGCGCGTCAGCTCGGCGGCGACGCGGACCCGCCCGGCTATCAGCGCTGCGATGAGGAACATCGCGGAGGCGACTGCAGTCGTGACGATCAGGTCGGCGGTCGCACTGGCGGATGACGCCGGGAGGGCGACCATGTCGGGCCGGAGCACGGGGGCGAGAAGCGAGGCGATCGCCCCGAGGATCAGGGCGAAGGCCCCGATCCTCGTCCCATGGAGGAAAGTGACGACGCCGACGAAGAGGACGAAGACGAGGAGTGCCGGAACGGACCACGGCCAGGGAGACTGGATCGCCAGCTCCGGCACGACCGTGAGCGGCAGGGTGAACGCACTCGCCGTGAACAGGATGAGAGCCCAGCGAGGACGTGAGATCGCGAGGAGCGGCGAAGCGCACAGCACAGCTCCGAGGATGAACGACAGCGGCAGCGGTGTGCCGTACAGGAGGGTCTGCAGCGGGACGAACACCGCGTACAGCGCCACGACCGCCGCACCCAGCGCCACGAGGGCGGAGGTGCGGCGGTTGATCCGTTGGCGGAGCGGTGTGCGCTCCCGGCGTCGTGCCATGACTGTCATCCTGCCAGCTGGGGCGCCGGCGCACGGCGGCGACGGGCCGCGGCGATCCGGTCGATCACGAACCCGATGACGAGGGCGATGACGATGCCGAGCCCGGCGCTGAGCAGGGGCTGGTCTTTGATCCAGGCGCCGGCGAGCAGACCGATCGCGAGGCTGAACACGCTCCAGCTGACCCCGGCGATGAGACTCAAGGGGAGGAAGCGCCGCCAGGGGAAGTGGAGAGCGCCCGCGCTCATGTTGACGGCGACCCGACCGACCGGGATGTAGCGGGCGCCGAGGATGAGCGTCGCGCTCCGACGGTCGAGTGCGCGCTGGGCGTGAGCGAATGCCGCCGCCACCCGGGGGCGTCGCATCCACGCGAACCTCGTCGTGCCCACCGCTCGCCCGATGACGAAGGCGACGTTGTCTCCGATCGCCGCACCGATCGCGGCGACGAGCCCGAGGAGCACCAGGTTTCCCTCGCCGGTGGAGGCGGTGACCGCCGCCGCGGCGACGAGCACGGTCTCGCTGGGAACCGGGGGGAAGAAGCCGTCGATGACGGTGACGGCGAACAGGACCAGGTACAGCCAGGGTGAGGCGATCGCCTGCATGATGAGCTCGTTGAGGATGTCCACTCCCGTACGTTATGCAGCGGATCCCGAGCCGGGCATCCCTCTCGGGTATCGGGACCCTCACCCTTCGGAGTGATCTTGCTGAGCGCGACTCCCGGCGACGCCGCTTATACTGGGAGGCTGGCCGATCGGCCGACAACCTCCCCGAAAGAACGGACGTCCGCTGTGCTTGCCGTGCACGACCTCGAGATCCGCGTTGGCGCGCGCCTGCTGATGGAGAACGTCTCGTTCCGCGTCGCCGACGGAGACAAGATCGGACTCGTCGGCCGCAACGGGGCCGGGAAGACCACGCTCACCAAGGTGCTCGCCGGTGACGTGCTCCCGTCGGGCGGAAGCGTCACCCGCTCCGGGGAACTCGGCTACCTGCCGCAGGACCCTCGTTCGGGCAATCCCGAAGACCTCGCGCGTACGCGCATCCTCGATGCCCGCGGGCTCGGTCAGCTCAACCTCGGCATGACCGAGGCGGCCCTCGCCATGGGTTCCGACGACCCCGCGGTGGCCGACAAGGCCATGAAGCGCTACGCCCGACTCACCGAGCAGTTCGAGGCGCAGGGCGGCTACGCGGCCGAAGCCGAAGCCGCGTCCATCGCCAACAACCTGTCGCTTCCCGACCGTATCCTCGACCAGCCGCTGTCGACGCTGTCCGGCGGTCAACGCCGTCGGATCGAACTCGCGCGCATCCTCTTCTCCGACGCGCAGACGATGATCCTCGACGAGCCGACCAACCACCTCGACGCCGACAGCGTCGTGTGGTTGCGCGAGTTCCTCAAGGGCTACAAGGGCGGGCTGATCGTGATCAGTCACGATGTGGAGCTCGTGGGCGAGACCGTCAACCGGGTGTTCTACCTCGACGCGAACCGCCAGATCATCGACACGTACAACATGAACTGGAAGAACTACCTGCGTCAGCGGGTGGCTGATGAGGAGCGTCGCAAGAAGGAACGCGCGAACGCCGAGAAGAAGGCGACGACCCTGCAGCTGCAGGCCGCCCGCTTCGGTGCGAAGGCTTCGAAGGCCGCTGCTGCGCACCAGATGATCGCGCGCGCCGAGAAGCTGCTTGCCGGACTGGACGAGGTGCGTCAGGAGGACCGGGTGGCGAAGCTGCGCTTCCCGAAGCCCGCTCCTTGCGGTAAGACGCCGATGATGGCCTCCGGCCTCTCGAAGTCGTACGGCTCGCTCGAGATCTTCACCGACGTCGACCTGGCGATCGATCGCGGTTCGAAGGTCGTCGTGCTCGGACTCAACGGTGCAGGAAAGACCACACTGCTGCGGATGCTCGCCGGCGTCGACCAGCCCGATACGGGACAGCTCGAGCCGGGGCACGGCCTCAAGGTCGGCTACTACGCGCAGGAGCACGAGAACCTCGACGTGAACCGCTCGGTGCTCGAGAACATGGTCTCGGCCGCTCCGCACATCACGGAGACCGAAGCGCGCAAGGTGCTCGGGTCGTTCCTGTTCACGGGTGACGACGTGCTCAAGCCCGCCGGCGTCCTCTCCGGTGGTGAGAAGACCCGTCTGTCGCTCGCGACGCTGGTCGTGTCGTCGGCGAACCTGCTGCTGCTCGATGAGCCGACCAACAACCTCGATCCTGCCTCGCGCGAGGAGATCCTCGGTGCGCTCGCGCACTACGAGGGCGCAGTCGTGCTCGTCTCGCACGACCCCGGTGCCGTGCAGTCACTCAACCCCGAACGTGTGCTGATCCTGCCGGACGGGGTCGAGGACATCTGGAGCCAGGAGTACCAGGACCTCATCGAGCTCGCCTAGGGGGTCGGTTCCGTGTCGGCGGCCCGGGATATCGTGACGGACATGGGGCTGGGTCACATCCGCGCGATCTGCTGGGACTGGAACGGCACGCTGCTCGACGATGCCGAGATCTGCCGTCAGGTCATGAACGCCGTGCTCGAGGAGCACGCGCTCGAACCGCTCGCCGACGAGCACGCGTACCGATCCGTCTTCCGCTTCCCGATCCGGGACTTCTACCGCTCGGTCGGACTCGGGGACGACCGATTCCTGTCGGCCGCAACCACGTATCTCGACCTGCTCGCCCAGCGCGTCGGCGAGGCGCCGCTCCACTCCGACGTGCGGGCCACGCTCGCGGTGCTCCGTGAGCGAGGGATCCGCCAGGTCCTCGCTTCGGCGACTCTTCCGGATGCCCTCGCTCGGCAGATGGCCCCGCACGACCTGGGCGAGGCGTTCGAAGCGGTGCTGTCGATCGACGATCCCTTCCGCGCCTCCAAGCACGATGTGATCTCGCGATGGCTGGCGACATCCGGGATGGCTGCGCATGATGTGCTCGTCGTCGGCGACACCAATCACGATCGAGAGATCGCGGACGATCTCGGCGCGGAGTTCGTCCATTTCGACGGCGGGCACCAGAAGTGGGCAGGAGACACCCGCCGGGTCTCGACGCTCGGCGAGCTGATCGACCTCCTGGGGCCGCTCCCGGTGGGTTCCGCCTCCGCCGAACTCGCCTGACCACTCGGCCCTGCCCGGGGCGGACCCATGGCATAGTCGAGAGCATGCCGTTCGCGCATCCCCCGTCCTCGTCAGACATCAGCGACTGGTTGCGTGCGCAGCCTTCCCTCACCGGGGTCGCGCCGCCGCTCGATCTCGCAGGGCTTCCCGAAGATCCCGTGCCGTTCTTCGTCGATTGGATCGGAGAGGCCGCCGAGAGCGGGGTCGCGGAACCGCACGCGGCGACCCTGGCGACGGTCGACGATGACGGCGTGCCGGATGCGAGGACACTGATCCTCAAGGGCGTCGACGCGCGAGGATGGGCGTTCGCCGGGACGCGCTCGTCCCGCAAGGGCGAGCAGATCGCCGCACGCCCTGCCGCGGCGTTGAACTTCTGGTGGCAGCCGCTCCGACGGGCCGTGCGGGTCCGGGGAATGATCCAGGAAGCGTCCGAGGTGGAGAGCGCCGCAGATCTCGCCGCGCGGTCGGCTGACGCTCGTCGCGGTGTCGCGCCGGGGGAATGGGTGCTCTGGAGGATCGTCCCGGCGCGGGTCGAGTTCTGGCAGGGATCGGCGGACCGGAACCACAGCCGGATCGTCTTTCAGCGCGCGGAGGGCGGCTGGAGCCGCAGCGTGACGGGCGAGGCCGCCGGTGTGGCGAGATATAGAGTCGCAGGGGAGCGGACATGAGCGGTTATCAGGTGCTCGAGATCGGGTCGCTCGACGAGTGGCGCACCCACCATGGTGGCTTCGATGCCGCACGATCGCGCGACGGGCGTCGCGTCGTCGACCATGAGCTGACGATGCAGTACATCGGGATGACCGCGAACGCGTTGGAGCCGGGCGAAGAGGCCGGCTACTGGCACGTGCACCGGAAGATCGAAGAGGTCTACGTGTTCCTCGGAGGGCGAGGGCAGATGGGGCTGGACGACGATGTGGTGGAGGTCGGCCCCGGTACCGTGATCCGCGTCGGTCAGGGCGTCGCTCGCACGTGGCGGGCGCGACCGGACAGTCCGGGCGAACTGCGCTGGCTCTGTCTCCGCGCCGGCGGCGAGGAACTGCCGCACCTTCCGGACGACAGCTCGCGGCTACCGGAGCGCCCGATGCCATGGTCGGACCGAGCGAGCACCGGCTGAAGAGTCACCGCACGTCGAGCAGTTCGTCCTCGACGTCGGCGTCGTGGTCCTTGCGGCGCGACTTCTTGACGGGGGCTTGGACTCCCTCGACCTCCTCGCGGTGCTTCACGATCTCCGTCCGGATGATGTATCCGATGAAGATGAAGCCCATCAGCGCGAAGAGAATCCACTGGATGGCATAGGACAGGTGCGGACCCGGATCGTCGGTGGGGGAGTCGAATCCCCCCAGCGTCCCTGCGCCGGCCGGGTCCTCGCTGATCATCCGTCCGTAGGCTCCGGTGATCACGTCACCGTCGACGAGATCGGCGATGGTCGGCAGATTGATGGTCGGCACCTGACCTTCGGGCGCGCCACGGCCCGATGCCGGAACCTGCTCACCCGGGCGAAGACGCACGGTGACCTCGGCTTCGCCCTCCGGCGGTGCTGGCACCGAATCCGGCGCGTCCCCGTCACCCGGCGGCACCCAGCCGCGATCGACGATGAAGATGCGACCATCGACGTCGCGGAACGGCACGAGCACCTCGAAGGCGCTCGTCCCGCCGTGCGGGCGGTTGCGCACCAGGAGCTGCTGGTCGGCGAGGTATTCGCCCTGCAGGATCACCGGTCGCCACTCGTCGGAGGGATCGAGGGCACCGTCTTCTCCGATGAGGTCGGAGAGGGGAACAGGCTTCGCGTCGTAGTTCTCTTCAACGAGCTCGATCTGCGCGGCTCTGGTCTCGTTGCGCTCGAACTGCCAGTTCGACAGGAAGACGCACGCGACCGCGAAACCGATCGCGATGAGCACGTAGACGGCCCATCGGGTCAGACGTCCGCTCATGCGGGGATCCCATCCCGAACACTGACAGGGAAGTCACGTGCTGCCAGATAGTCCCGGAGGTAGGCGACGTGCTCATCGCACGCCAACCAGATCTTCTCCCGATCGGCGGCATGGATGCGGGGGTTGCGCCATACGACCTGTCTGGTCGCCGCGCTCCGGCAGCCGGCACGCGAGCATTCGAGGTCTGTCATCGGTCCTTCGGGCCTTCGTGGATCGTGAACACCGGTGGTGTCGCGGGCTGGCTCTCGATCGGTGCGGGCGCCGGGGCGGACAGCTCCTGAACCGGCGACTCGGCACCGGCCTCGGTGCTGTCGCTGCCCGCGTTGGCGAAGACCACGGCGATGTACGGCAGCACGGCGGCGGAGATCCCGAAAACCCAGGTGTACCAACCGTACGGCTGGACCAGCACCATCAGAGCGAAGCACGCGATGCGGATGGACATCGTCAGGACATAACGGCGCACACGATGGTCTGCCTCATCCCGCGGAGACTGCGGCAGTGAGGTGACGGCCGGGACTTGACGCGCGTTCTTCACGATGTCTCAAGCCTACGCCGGTACCGGGCATTCGGCGTGCCGGTTCGGAGGCGGTTCAGCGCGAGAAGACGACGGGCAGGCTGAGCGCTCCGACGAACAGGAAGCCGATGAAGACGCCGATGAGGGGGAACGCGCCGATCGCGATTATCGCGGAGCCGAGGATCGACCCGGCATCGTCGGTAGGATCGATGACGGCTCGGGAACCCGTGCCACCGGCCAGAGCAGGAGTGTCCCCATGAGCGCTGAGCGCGTCGTCCTCGTCACCGGCGGAAACCGCGGTATCGGCCGCGCGATCGCGGAGCGTTTCGTGCGGGACGGATACCGCGTCGCGGTCACCGCTCGCAGCGGCGAGGGGCCGGAGGGGAGTCTCACGGTCCGGGCGGATGTCACGGATGCGGCCGCGCTCGATGCGGCGTTCACCGAGGTGGAGCAGCAGTTGGGACCGGTGGAGATCGTCGTCGCGAATGCGGGCATCACCAAGGACACCCTGCTGATGCGCATGAGTGAAGACGACTTCGACAGCGTGGTCGCGACGAATCTGGGAGGCACGTTCCGCGTCGTCAAGCGTGCCTCAAAGGGCATGCTCCGGGCACGCTTCGGCCGCATCATCCTGATCTCGAGCGTCGTCGGACTCTACGGCTCCGCAGGCCAGGCCAACTACTCGGCGTCGAAGAGCGCCCTGGTCGGCTTCGCGCGATCGATCACCCGTGAGCTCGGCGCGCGCGGGATCACCGCCAACGTCGTCGCTCCCGGATTCATCGAGACCGACATGACCGCCGAGCTCCCCGAAGAGACCCAGAAGCAGTACAAGGCGAGCATCCCGGCCGCACGCTTCGCCACACCCGATGAGGTCGCGGGTGTGGTGACATGGCTCGCGGGTGACGACGCCGGGTACGTCTCGGGCGCGGTCATCCCCGTCGATGGCGGCCTCGGAATGGGGCACTGACCCCGAGACCGGTGTTCAGCGCGCGGTCGCCGCGTTGATCAGCGCACCGAGCCGTTCGGGCACGGAGAACTGCGGCCAATGGCCGGAGCCGATGCGCAGGACCTCGGCGTCATCGATCGACCGGTATTCGTCGGCGTACGCACCCCACTGGTCGATCATCTCGTCGAACGTGGCCTGATCGAGGCCAGCCATCAGCAGCGTCACCGGAACTCGATGGCGTGAGCGGTTCTCCAGGACGATGCCGTCGGTCGGCACCCTCGCGGGAACGCTGCGGGTGAGGCGAGTCGTACGCGCTCGGGTCGCGTCGTCGAGGTCGCTCACGTCCTCGTCCGGGAAGAAGCCCCAACCGGGGAAGGGCACGACCCCGTCCACGATCTCGAACTCGCTGATGCCGCTCCCGGCAGGGGGCGGCACGGTATCGACGAAGACGACTCGTTTCAGGCGCTCGGGGCGGGCATCGGCGACGCCCCATGCCACGTTGCCCCCGCCGCTGTGACCCACCACCACGATCTCTCCCTGCAGGGCGTCCACGGCATGGACGGCGGCGTCGATCCATTCGGCGATGCCGATCCCCGCGGAGATGGCGGCGGGCGCGCCGAGGCCGGGGAGGGTGAGGGGATGTGCGCGATGCCCGGCCTGTTCGAGGGCAGGGATCACCTCTTCCCAACTGGACGCATCGAGCCAGAGTCCCGGGATGAGGATGATGTCCATGAGCTGACGCTAGCGGTGGCGTCGGACTTTCACCACAGCGTTGCCTTACGGCAGCAGGGCGATGACCTCCGCCAAGTCCTGCGGGCCGATGACGAGGCTCGCGGCCTCCCGAACGGCGGGCTTCGCGTTGAAGGCGAGACCGAGACCGGCGACCGCCATCATCGGCAGGTCGTTCGCACCGTCGCCGATCGCGATGGTCGCCCGGGGAGCGACCCCGAGTTCCGCCGCCCACTCCCGGAGAGACAATGCCTTCGCCGCGCCGTCGACGATGTCACCGTCTACCAGGCCGGACAGCACGCCTTCTGCGGCGTCGAGACGGTTGGCTCGCCAGCGATCGACGCCGAGGGCCGGCGCGACGCTGTCGAGGATCTCGTGGAATCCTCCGGAGACGACGCCCACCACCCCGCCGCGGTCGTGGACGGCCGCAGTCAGCTCTCGCACGCCGGGCGTGGGCTCGATGCGCGCGCGGACGCGCTCGAAGGCCGACACCGGTACACCTTTCAGAGCCGCGACCCGCGAGCGCAGGCTCGTCGAGAAGTCGACCTCACCGCGCATCGCCGCTTCGGTGGCGGCCTGCACCTCGGCACGCCGCCCGGCTTCGTCGGCGAGCAATTCGATCACCTCGTTGCGGATGAGGGTGGAATCGGCATCGAGGACGACGAGGAAGCGCGCGCTGGTCACCCGTCGAGCCTAGCGATCGCTCGAGTGGTCGGTGTGCGGCGTGACGTGCTCAGCGGTCGATGAAGATGCCCTTGCCCACGACGGTGATGCCTGACTCCGTGACGGTGAAGCCGCGCGCCAGGTCGCGTTCACGGTCCACACCGACCGTCGCTCCATCAGCCAGCACCACGTTCTTGTCGAGGATCGCCCGGTGGATGCGTGCCCCCTGGCCGACGTGCACGTGGTCGAACACGACCGAGTCGGTGATGGTCGATCCTCCTCCGGCGAGTGTCCACGGACCGACCACGCTGCGTTCCAGGTGCGTTCCGGACAGCACCGAGCCGAGGGAGACGATCGAGTCGATCGCATTGCCGATCCGTCCGACCGAGTCCCTGACGAACTTCGCCGGCGGGGAGTTGACGGCCTGCGAGTGGATCGGCCACTCCATGTTGTAGAGGTTGAAGACGGGAAGCGTCGAGATGAGGTCCCGGTGCGCGTCGAAGAACGAGTCGATCGTTCCCACGTCCCGCCAGTACGACCGGTCGCGTGGAGAAGAACCGGGGACCTCGTTCTGCTTCATGTCGTAGTAGCCGGCCTCGCCGCGCTCGACGAAGTAGGGGACGATGTCGCCCCCCATGTCGTGCCCGGACACGGGAGACTCCCCGTCGGCCTCGACGGCGGCGATCAGCGCGTCGGCGTCGAAGATGTAGTTGCCCATCGAGGCGAGGACCTCGTGGGGCGAATCCTCGAGGCCCGCGATGTCGGTCGGCTTCTCGAGGAACTGCTTGATCCGTCCGGACTCCGCGTCGGCGTCGATCACGCCGAACTGCGACGCGAGCGCGAGCGGCTGGCGGATGCCGGCGACGGTCGCCTTGGCACCGGACTCGATGTGCGCCTCGAGCATCTGGCGGAAGTCCATCCGGTACACGTGGTCGGCGCCGATCACGACGACGATGTCGGGCTTCTCGTCGTTGATGAGGTTCATGCTCTGCAGGATCGCGTCGGCGGAGCCCGAGAACCACCGTTTGCCGAGGCGCTGCTGGGCCGGCACGGAGGTCACGTAGGAGTCGAGGAGCGCCGACATCCGCCAGGTCTGCGAGATGTGTCGGTCGAGGCTGTGCGACTTGTACTGCGTCAGCACCACGATCTGCCGCAACCCGGAGTTGATGAGGTTCGAGATCGCGAAGTCGATGAGTCTGTACTGTCCGCCGAAGGGCACTGCGGGTTTCGCTCTATCGGCCGTGAGAGGCATGAGGCGCTTGCCCTCGCCGCCGGCGAGGATGATCCCGAAGACCTTCTTTGGAGCGGACATGGCTCCACCATAGATGCCATCATCGTCGCTGTACTAGCGTTCAGACATGCGAGTTGAAATGATCACGAAGGAGTACCCGCCGGAGGTCTACGGCGGTGCCGGCGTGCACGTCGCCGAGCTCGTCGCGGCCCTCAGGGAGCACGTCGACGTCCGGGTCCGTGCGTTCGGCGCACCCCGTGACGAGGCGGGCACCTTCGCCTACCGCACGCCCGCCGAGCTCGCCGGGGCGAACGCCGCTCTGCAGACGCTCGGCACGGATCTGGAGATCGTGTCGGCTATCGCCGAGGCCGATCTGGTGCACAGCCACACCTGGTACGCGAACTTCGCCGGGCATCTCGCCTCGCAGCTGCACGGCATCCCCCACGTGCTCACGGCGCACAGCCTCGAACCCCTTCGACCATGGAAGGCGGAGCAGCTCGGCGGCGGCTACGCCGTCTCCAGTGGGATCGAGCGCCTGGCCTATGAGAACGCCGCAGCGGTGATCGCTGTGAGCGCGGGGATGCGTGCCGACATCCTGCGCAGTTACCCGCAGGTCGACCCGGCGAAGGTGCGGGTGATCCACAACGGGATCGACGTCGAACGCTGGCGTCCGGTACGCGACGACCAGTTCCTGCGATCGATCGGAATGGACCCTGCTCGACCGTCGGTCGTCTTCGTCGGTCGCATCACGCGGCAGAAGGGGCTGCCGTTTCTGCTGCAGGCCGCGCGTCTGCTGCCGCCAGAGGTGCAGCTGGTGCTCTGCGCCGGAGCGCCGGACACACCGGAGATCATGGCGGAGGTCCAAGAAGGCGTCCGGCTGCTCCAGCAGGAGCGGGACGGGGTGATCTGGATCGAGCGGATGCTGCCGCGCGACGAGCTGTCGACGGTCCTGACGGCCGCGACGACGTTCGTCTGCCCGTCCGTCTACGAGCCCCTCGGGATCGTGAACCTGGAGGCGATGGCGTGCGGGGCGGCGGTCGTCGGGACCGCGACCGGTGGGATCCCTGAGGTCGTCGCCGACGGTGTGACCGGGCGTCTCGTCCCGATCGAGCAGGTTCAGGACGGCACCGGCACGCCGGTGGACCCTGACCGCTACGTCGCGGATCTGGCCGCCGTGCTCACGGAGGTGGCGATGGATCAGGATCGGGCACGCGCATACGGCGAGGCCGGACGGGAGCGGGCGCGCGAGGAGTTCAGCTGGGCGGCGATCGCCGAGACGACGCGCGCGCTCTACGCGGAGCTGACCGCCTGAGCCGATAGGCTGAAGGCATGCCGAGCGCTCTGGAATTCACCGACGTCGTCGTGCGCCGTGAGGGGCGCAACATCATCGATCACGTGACCTGGAAGGTCGACGACGATCAACGATGGGTGATCCTCGGCCCGAACGGCGCGGGAAAGACCACGCTCCTGCAGCTGGCCGACACTCTCATGCACCCGACGTCGGGAACGGTGACGGTACTGGGGGAGACCCTCGGCCGCACCGACGTGTTCGAGGTGCGCCCGCGCATCGGCTTCGCCTCGTCGGCCATGGCCAAGCGTGTGCCCCGGGACGAGACGGTTCTCAACACCGTGCTCACGGCCGCGTACTCCGTGCTCGGCCGCTGGAACGAGAGCTACGAGGCCATCGACGAGCGCCGCGCGCTCCGCGTCCTCGGCGACTGGCGTCTCGACCATCTGGCCGACCGCACCTTCGGCACCCTCAGCGACGGCGAGCAGAAGAGGGTCCAGATCGCGCGTGCCGTCATGACGGACCCCGAGCTCCTGCTTCTCGACGAGCCCACGGCTTCGCTCGATCTCGGCTCTCGTGAAGAGCTCCTCGCGCTCCTCAGCGGGTACGCGTCCTCGCCGACCACCCCGGCCATGCTGATGGTGACGCACCACGTGGAGGAGATCCCCGTGGGATTCACCCACGTGATGCTGATCCGGGACGGTGCCGTGGTCGCGGCGGGCCCGATCGCGGAGACGCTCACGGCCGAGGCTCTCAGCGACACGTTCGGCATGCCGATCGTGCTCAGCGGCGAGGACGGCCGCTACGCCGCCCGCGCAGCATCCTGATCCGGGTCTGATAGAATCGACCCTTGGTGCTCTCTGCACCGCAGACTTCCCTCGTCCCTGGCACAATCCAGGGCAGCAACTAAGGAATCCCATGAAGACTGACATTCACCCCGAGTACAAGGCTGTCGTGTTCCGCGACCTCGGTTCGGGCGAGACGTTCCTCACCCGTTCGACCGTGTCGAGCGACAAGACCATCGAGCTGGACGGCGTGGAGTACCCCGTCATCGACGTCGAGATCTCCTCGGCTTCGCACCCGTTCTACACGGGTAAGCAGCGCATCATGGACTCGGCCGGCCGCGTCGAGAAGTTCAACCAGCGCTTCAAGGGCTTCGGCGGCTCGTCCAAGTAACGATCGCCAACGAACAAGGCCCCATGCTCCTCGGAGCGTGGGGCTTTCTTCGTTCCCCGGCCGCTGCGTTCGCGGCCGTGCCCGAAACCTCAGAGGTCGAGTCGGATCCGGCCGTCGTCGATCGTGTCTGGAGGATCCCCCGGCGATGGTGCCGGGGCCGTCCGCTGCGTCTGGCGGTCGCGTTCGATACCCGCCTCGTGCGCAGACGGAGACCAGACGGCGTCGAATGCGCCGCCGAGTCCCCCTCCACTGGTCTCGTACTTCTTCTCGATCGGCACCCTCGAGAAGCCGAAGGCGATCACGACGATCACCGCCGAGACCAGGAGCAGCAGCACTCCGACCGTGACGAGCACGCCCACTCCCTGTTCCATGTGCTCCAGAGTAGGCGTCGGGTGGAGCGAGAGCATCCTCCTTCGGGAGGAGATGTTCAGCGGATGCGGCGACCGTGCGCGAGGTCGATGAGGCGCGACAGCACCGGTCCCGAACGCAGCCCGTTGTGCTCGTGCTCACTCGTCTGCCAGAGCTGCACCCCCGGGATGAGCTTCGCCGTCTCGAGAGAGAACTCATATGGCACGTAGACGTCGTTGACGTAGACCGCGGCCGCACCGGTCGCCTCCGACCCGGCGATCGCGGCCGCGTCGTAGATGCTCGGCCACTCGAACTCGGCGAGCTCGAGGGCGACCTCGCGCCATGGCCGGAACGCGGGCACCGTCTCGGCCCACTCGCGCCGGATGTGCTCACCTGTGAACAGCGTGGGGTCGTCGCGGAAGTCCGTGGGCTCGGTGCGCTCGGCCGACCACCGGGTCGCGTGCCCGTCCGCGTAGCTCGATTCGTGGAAGGCGAAGTACAGCGGGTTGCGGCCGTCGTAGGGCATCGCGTGCATCAGGTCGTATCGGAAGGCGTTTGAGGAGGGATCGCGCTCCAGAATCGACCACAGGGTCTGCCAGCCATCGTCGGTGCCGAGTGCCGATCCCACAGATCGGAGGCGTGAGCGGGAGACGACTTCTCCGTCGGGCAGGACGATGTCGCCGGCATCCGCCAGCTCGACGAGCCGTCGCATCACATCGCGGTGCTCTGGGAAACGGCGGTAGTAGCGTTCCGAGGCGTCGCGCATCTTGTCGTAGCAGAGCGCATACACGTCGTCAGGGTGCCGCCCCACGGCGCTGAGGCCTCCGGTGATGAAGACGTCCTCGAGGGAGGAGGCATCGGTGGAGAGGTACGCCAAGGTCGTGAAGCCGCCGAACGACTGTCCGAGCACGCTCCAGGTGGTGGCGCCCAGGTGCTCGCGCACGGCCTCGCAGTCGCGCACGATCGCGTCGGCGCGCAGATGCGTGAGGTGCTCGGCGACGGCGGCCGAGCCGCGCTCGAGGTCGCCGTCGCCCACAGGAGTGGACCGACCGGTCCCTCTCTGGTCGAGAAGCACCAGGCGATAGTGGGCGAGGGCCTCGTCGAGCCAGGCTGGCGATGTCGAGGAGTGGAAGGGGCGCGGAGCCTCATGCCCGGGCCCGCCCTGGAGGAAGACCAGGTAGGGGAGGGCGTCGCCGCCTTCGCGGGTGACCACGCGGGCGAAGATCTCGATGGTGCGGTGATCGGCCGGATCGCCCCAGACCAGCGGGACGGTGAGCGTGTGCTCTTCGACGGTCAGATCCTGCAGCGTGCGGACGATGGTGCTCATGTTCACATCACATTTCCGATATAGGAGTACTTGACGAAGACCTCCGAGGCGATGCCCGACTCCTCGAGCACGCCCTGCACCGCGGTCATCATGTAGTTGGAATCCCAGCCCATGTAGAGGAAATGACCCTCGTCGAGCTCATCCCACTGCCCCTTCCAGGCCATGTCCTGGTAGATCGGACCGCCGTGCGCGGCGCAGTACGCCAGGGCGGCCTCTCTCGTGTCGGTCCAGGCGCGACGGAAGACCCGATTGAACAGATACTTGACGTCGGGAACCTCCCATCGTTCACCGCGATACTCGACGTAATCGAACTCCCGCTCCCAGCCCGTCGGCCATCCGCGGCGACGGACCGCATCGAGGATCGGCGTCAGGCCGTCGTCATCGATCTCCGGCAGCGCGGGGCGCGCCCAGATGCGGATGAGGTCGGCTGTGAGCGCGATCGTGCGGCGGGTGATCGCCGCCGTGTTCCAGGAGCCGAGGTCGGTGAGATCGCGCGTGGCCGGCACGGAGCTGTGCGCGTAGGCTTCCGAGCGCTTGACGGGGAAGGAGGCACCGAACACCCGCTCCGTCAGCGACTGCTCGAGCAGGGTCAGATTGCCGAGGGTCGGAGCGAGGGCACGGTGGCTGTTCTGCTCGTCTTCGGAATAGTCGATCCACGATCGCTCCCCGTCGCCCGACCACGCATCTCCGGGTACGGTCGGGACGATGTGCTCGACGTCGAAGTCGTCGACGTCGTCGACACCTTCGAGCCGTCCCAACACATACGCGGGGTGGGGGAGCTCGCTGTACTTCACGACCGCACTGACGCGCTCGTCGGAGGGCGTGATGCGCGCGAACGCCCGGGCGAGCGCATCGCGACCGTCGCGGCGCGCTCGGCACAGTCTGGCGACGAGTCTCTCCGCGGGCAGGTTCACGAGGGCGCGGCGGAGGGAGAGGGCCTGCAACCACTCCAACGTCTCGACGAACTCTGCGCGGTCGATCACGCCGCGCAGATGATCGCTGTAAGCGCTCATCACGAGCGGGTAAGAGGAGCGGCCGAACGTGTTGACGTGGCGCAGCTGCCGCGCGATCTCCGGGTCCTGCTCCCGCGACGGATCCAGCAGGGTGCCGTAGATCTCGGCGTAGTGCCGCCACTCGGCCGCGTCCGCCTGCAGATGGTCGACGTCGACGCGCGGGAACGACTGCCGGAAGGCGCTGTACACGCCGTGCTCGCCGTTCGCGGCGACCTCGCGTCCGGTGACGAGTACGAGGTAGTGCCGCCAGAAGGCACCGATCGCCTCGCCGGTGTGCCGTTCTATCGGAACCCAGAACCGGGCCTCGACGTCGACCTGTTCCGCGTGGCTGAGCCCCATCAGGATGTAGTTGTGGATGAGCTCGTGGTCGCGCAGCGGCTCGCCCGTCGAGTTCAGGCTCTCGAAGATCTGCTGTGCGTTCGCCTGCGCGCCGAGGGTGATCGACACGTGCTCGAGCTTCTGCAGCCCGCGCCAGATGGCCGGAACCTCGTCGACGTGGATCTGGCTGCGGAAGAAGGCGTAGTTGTCGTCGAAGCGCGACTCTCGGTCGGCGTCATCGCGTCGATCCAGGACCACGGACTCGTACAGGTCGGCCCAGGCATCGTGCGGGCGCAGCTTGGTGCGGTCCGGAGTGTCGGAGCGCACCAGCACGCGTTCGAGCGCTGCGGCCATGGCGCTGTCGGTATCGCGGATCGCATGATGCAGGGCGGCCACCAGCAGCATGAGAGTGGTGATGCGCTGTTGGCCGTCGATGAGGATCAGGTCGGAGTCGGCTGCGGAGCCGTCTTCGGCGGACAGGATCGAGCCGATGAAGTGACGGTGGGCATCGTCTTCGCCGGCGACCGCGCGGATGTCGGAGAGGAGACGTTCGCAGCCGCCGATGTCCCACCGGTACTGCCGCTGATACACGGGGACGACGATGGTCGTGCTCGCTGCCGCGAGCCATTCGATCGTGTTGACTGCTGTCGCCTCGACGTTGGTCGCGGTGCTCATGCTGGTGTCTCGTCCTCCCGTAGCGACGGGCGCCGAGGACTCGCCGGGCGCCCCGATCAGTCTATTCGGTTATGCACGGCCGACCTCCGAAGGGCTCCCGGACCACGCTGTTAGGCTTGCCTTATCAGGGCCTGTTAAAACGTGCTGGCCCCCGATGAAAGGAACATGACTCGATCATGGGTTACATCAAGTCCGCTGCCCTCGAGGAAAAGGGATTCGTCGTCCTCGACAGCTACAACCAGGAGCTCGACCCCAAGGAATGGCTCGACATCGAGTACAACGACTGGAAGTCGTCGGGTGACACCCGCTTCGCCCCTCTCGCCAGTGCCTTCGGTGACATCGAGTGCAACGGCTTCTGGAACCACAAGCCGCCGCGCACCGACAAGGATGGCGTCTGGATCGACTCGCAGACCGAGAAGGCCCCGAACCTGACGCGCCGCGCGCAGGAGCCGGGTGCCAACGTCGGCCGCTGCCGCGTGATCGAGCTGCAGCCGACCCCGTACGGCGACTGCCTCTACAACCTGCACCAGGATGACAACAACCGTCTGAACCCGGACGGCACGGGCTGGGTGGTCCGCGGCTTCTTCAATCTGACGGACGACAAGGACAGCTACTTCGTCCTGCGCGAGAACCGCACCGACCCCAGCATCGAGTACCGCATCGCCCTTCCGGCCGGTGCGCAGCTCATCGTCGACACGCAGCGCCTCTGGCACGCGGCCACGCACAACGGCACGGAGCCGCGCTACTGCCTCATCACCTCGTGGACCTCGGGCCCGGAGCTCGATGCCTACATCGAGAAGTACCACGGCACCGACGATGTGCCCAACTACGAGGTCGACCAGGAGACGCTGGAGTTCGGCTATGCCGAGCAGGCGCGCAAGGACGCCGCTCGTGCGGCGTACTACGCCGCCAAGGGCCAGCAGGTCAAGCAGGCCATGAGCGAGGCCTGATCCTCGTCAGATCTACGACCGATTGCGGTCCGAAGGCCCCGGTCCCCGTGACCGGGGCCTTCGTCATGGAATGACATGCTTGTGATTTCTGTGGATCTCGGCGAGAATGGGCGCACAACCGCATATTCTCGCCACTTCGTGGTTCAGGTCGTTGGGGAAGACGCACCTGATGAAACGGAGAGATCATGGCGACGGCTTACGCACGCGGAGTGGTGTTCATCCACTCTGCGCCTCGCGCGCTCTGCCCGCACCTCGAATGGGCGGTGGGTCGCGCTATCGGGCGTGCGGTGAACTTCGACTGGACCGAGCAGCCCGTCCTGGACGGCGCACGACGCGCGGAGTTCTACTGGGACGGCCCTGTCGGCACCGGAGCGGCTCTCGCGACCTCCATTCGCGGCTGGGAGCACCTCCGTTTCGAGGTGACCGAGGACCCGACGCCCCGCAGCGACGGCGGCCGTTGGCTGCATACGCCCGATCTCGGCATCCACTACGCCCAGACCGATGCCGCCGGCAACATCGTGATCGGTGAAGACCGCATCCGCTATGCGATGGAGATCGCCGCCGGGAGCGCGGTCGAGCTGCAGCGCGAGCTCGACATCGCCCTCGGCTCCGCCTGGGACGAGGAGCTCGAGCCCTTCCGCCATGCCAGCGACGATGCCAGGGTCGTCTGGCTCCACAAGGTCGGCTGAGCCGACACCACAGACCGGAACGGGGGAGGCGTGAGTATCGGATGCCGGTGAGTCATCCCGGACGCTGAGAAGACGTATCCCCGCTCCGCACGATGAGGACGCCGCCCCGGGAACGGGGCGGCGTCTTCGTCATCCGGATCAGATGACCGCGGAGTGTTGGAGTTCCGCAGTGCGCGATGCGCTTCCCTCGCGCACGTCTCCCCAGGCGAGGGTCAACCGCCGCATCGCCTCCGCCATCCGCTCGGGTGGGAGCGTGATCGGGATGCGCACCCGGCGCTCGAGCACGCCGCCCGTCGTGAAGCGGGGGCCGGGCGGAAGAACGAGGCGCCGCTCGCGCGCGGCGAGGGAGAGCGAGGTGGACAGTGGCGCGCCGATGTCGATCCACGCGGAGAGGCCTCCGGGCGTCGGCGGCATCCGGAACCCGGGGATACCGGCCACACCCGCCTCAACCGCCCCACGACCCGCGCGCAGGCGCCGGCGGACGTGCGCGCTGAGCGCCGGCATGTCGGAGAGCAGCTCGACGGCGATGCACTGCTCGAGCAGCGCCGTACCGAGTTCGAACGAGGGGCGCACCGCGAGCAGCCGCGCGATGACGGAACGCTCCGCGCGGACCCAGCCGATGCGCATCCCGCCCCATGCGATCTTCGACATCGATCCGACGGTGATCACGTTGGGGCCGCCCGCGGCCATGGGAATCGGTGCCCAGCCCCGGTCGATGTCGAGCTCGGTCGTCGTCTCGTCGACGATGAGGTGAGTGCCCACGTTGCGCGCGGTGGTCACGATGCGCGGCCGCTCGTCGTCGGGGAGGGTCGCGCCGGTCGGATTGTGGAAGTCGGGGATGAGATACGCGACATGAGGCCGGGAGCTCATCAGCGTCTCGTTCAGATGCCGCGTGTCCCACCCGTCGGCGTCCACCGGCGTGGGGAGAAGCCGGTACCCGTGGCGGTTCAGCGCCTCGAGAGCGTGAGGGAACGTCGGCTGCTCGACCAGGGCTCGCTCACCGCGCCGCCCGATCGCCGTGAGGATCAGGTTCACCGCGTTGAGAGCACCGGAGGTGATGATGATCTCGTCGGCCGACGTCGGAGCGCCGCGATCACGGAACCGCTGCGCGACGGCTTCTCGCAGCTCGGGAAGTCCACGCAGCGAGTATCCGCTGGTGCCGCGCAGCGCCGCGAGGCGGGGCAGCGAGCGCACCGTCGCGTCGTACAGGCCCGGGGTCGAGTCCATCGACGCGATCGACAGGTCGATGGAGTCGTCGTCGGCCTCCGCGCCCGGAGCGGTGTGGCCGTTGGGGAGCGTGACACGCGTGCTTCCGCCGTGCAGACGTGAGACGTAGCCGTCGGTCTCCAGCACGCCGTAGGCGCGGGTGACCGTCGAACGGGAACGGCGCAGCTCGACGGCGAGTGCACGCTCACTCGGCAGACGCTCGCCGACGGTGAGTCGGCCGTCGAGGATCAGTGCCCTGATCCGGTCCGCGAGCCCCGACGCCGTGGCGCCGGCCACGTTGTGCGCTCCGAGCTGTTCGACGAGTCGTGATCCCATACGTCCAGCATGACGCAAAGTGGCCTGATCTATGCAGACCACTTTGCGGCGAGTGGCTTCGCCTCGAAAGGCGGATCGGGGGCCAGAGTGGAGGGATGTTCCTGCGTTCTGTGCTCCTCCCCGTGACGGCGACCAGTCGGCGCGACCTCGTCGAGAGGCTCGTGCAGCTGCTCGCCGGTCTGTTCCTCTACGGCGTCGCGCTCGGGTTCATGGTGCGGGGAGGCATCGGCGTCGCTCCCTGGGACGTGCTGGCTCTCGGTCTCGCCGCGCAGACCGGCCTCGGCTACGGCGTCATGACCGTGCTGGTCTCGATCATCGTCCTTCTGCTGTGGATTCCGTTGCGCCAACGCGTGGGGCTGGGCACCGTGTTGAATGCCCTGCTCGTCGGTCCGAGTGCGGATCTCGCGCTCGCCCTGATCCCGCAACCGTCCTCGGTGTGGATCGGCGCTCCGATGTTCGTCTTCGGGCTGCTTCTGCTGTCCTTCGCGACCGGCCTCTACATCGCGGCCGACTTCGGCCCCGGCCCTCGTGACGGCCTGATGACGGGGCTCGTCCGTCGAACCGGATGGGCGGTGTGGCTGGTGCGCACACTGATCGAAGGGAGCGTGCTGCTCGTGGGCTTCCTGCTGGGCGGCCCCGTCGGCGTCGGCACCGTGCTCTTCGCCTTCGGTGTCGGCCCGCTGATCGGCTGGTTCCTCCCGCGCATCACCCGGATGCGCGGGGCCCGATCGCAGAAGCTCGGGAGCCTCCGCACCTCCTGACGGAACACCGCGCACCTGCATGACCTGTGCACGCTTGCGTGATCGAGTACCGGCGGATGCTCATGCTTCCGTGTGATCCTCATGCCGATGAGAAGAGCGGCCCTCGGAATCCCGAGGGCCGCTCATCGTTGTGGCGTGTCAGTCGGCGCTGGCGACCACGAGGACCGCGTTGTGACCGCCGAATCCGAACGAGTTGCTGATCGCGACCTGCGGACCGTCTCCGAGGGGCGTGGCTTCGCCGGAGAGGCGGAACGGGACGGCCGGGTCGGGCTCCGTCATGTTGATCGTCGGCGGGGCGACACGGTCGCGCAGCGCGAGGAGGGAGAAGATCGCCTCGAGCGCACCGGTGCCACCGAGAAGGTGCCCGGTCGATGCCTTCGTCGCGGAGACGGGGATCTCGTCGATCCGGTCTCCGAAGACCTTCTTGAGTGCCACGTACTCGTTGGGGTCGCCGACCGGCGTCGATGTCGCGTGCGCGTTGATGTGCGTGACCTGGTCGGCCGTGACCCCGGCCTCCTCGAGCGCCTGCGTGACGGCACGGGCCGCGCCGTTGCCCTCAGGGTCGTTGCCGGTGATGTGATAGGCGTCTGCGGTGACGCCGCCACCCAGCACATAGCCGTAGATCTTGGCGCCGCGGGCCTTGGCGTGCTCCTCGGTCTCGAGGATCAGCGCGGCTGCGCCCTCGCCCATGACGAAGCCGTCACGGTCGATCGCGCCGGGACGCGAGGCATGGGCGGGGTCGTCGTTCCGGCGCGAGAGGGCCTGCGCGGAGGCGAAGGAGGCCATCGTGATCGGATGGATCGCGGATTCTGTGCCGCCGGCGATCACGACGTCCGCGAGCCCGTCCTGCAGGTGATGGAAAGCGTGGATGATCGATTCGGTGCTGGAGGCGCACGCGCTGACCACGGTCTGCGCGTAAGCGCGGGCGTGGAACTGCAGCGACAGGTTTCCGGCAGCGGCATTCGGCATGAGCATCGGAACGGTGAGAGGCATGACCCGGCGCGGGCCCTTCTCACGGAGGGTGTCCCAGGCGTCCAGAAGCGTCCAGAGGCCGCCGATGCCGGTGGCGAAGTCGACGCCGAGGCGCTCGGGGGCGACCTCGGGAGAACCGGCGTCCTCCCAGGCCTCGCGTGCGGCGATCAGCGCGAACTGCGACGAGGGGTCGAGGCGCTTGGCCTCGTGGCGGGGGAGCACCTCTTCAGGGCGGACAATCGCCTCGGCGGCGAAGGTGACGGGCAGCTCGTACTGCTGTACCCAGTCGTGTTCGAGCGTGCGAGTGCCGGACATGCCGGCCAGCAGGTTCGTCCAGTTCTCCGGGGCCGTGCCGCCGATGGCGGAAGTGGCGCCGATGCCGGTGACGACGATGCGCTTGGTCATGAGGTGTGGTTCCTTGTCGAAACGAAGTCGAACGGGTGAGAGGGCAGGCGGAGGATGCCACTCCCCGCGAGGCGCGGGAGTGGCATCCTGCCGGGATTACTCCTGGCCCGCGACGATGAAGCTGACGGCGTCGCCGACGGTCTTCAGGTTCTTGACCTCGTCGTCGGGGATGGTGACGCCGAACTTCTCCTCGGCGTTGACGACGATCGTCATCATCGAGATGGAGTCGATGTCGAGGTCGTCCGTGAACGACTTCTCGAGGGCGACCTCGGAAGCGTTGATGCCGGTCTCGTCGGTGATGAGCTCTGCGAGGCCGGCGAGGACCTCATCGTTGGTGAAAGCCATGTGGTCTTCCTCTTTCTTGCGGGTTGTTTTCGGAACCGTGGAACAGTCTAGGGAAGGTCAGCGCATTCTCAGGGAAGGACGACGACCTGTGCGGCGAACACGAGACCGGCACCGAAGCCGATCTGCAGGGCGAGACCGCCCGACAGCTCGGGGTGTTCGGCCATCAGGCGGTGGCTGGCCAGCGGGATGGAGGCGGCGGAGGTGTTGCCCGTCGTCTCGATGTCGCGCGCGATCACCGTGGTGTCGGGCAGCTTCAGCTGCTTGGCGAACTCGTCGATGATGCGCATGTTGGCCTGGTGCGGGATGAACGCGGCGATGTCGGAGGGCTCGACGCCCGCTTTGTCCAGCGCCTCGCGTGCGACCTTGGCCATCTCCCAGACTGCCCAGCGGAAGACCGTCGGGCCCTCCTGGCGGAGGGTCGGCCACGGCACCACGCCGTCGCGGAAGTCGGTGAGTGTGCCGTTCATGCCTACCGCGTCGGCCTTCGAGCCGTCGGAGCCCCAGACCGCGGGAGCGATGCCCGGCGTGTCACTCGGGCCGATGAGCGCAGCGCCCGCACCGTCGCCGAGGAGGAAGGAGATGCTGCGGTCGGTCGGATCGACGACGTCGGACAGCTTCTCGGTGCCGATCACCAGTGCGTAGCGCGCAGCGCCGGCCTTGATCAGCGCATCGGCCTGAGCGATCGCATAGGCGAAGCCGGCGCAGGCAGCGTTGATGTCGTAGGCCGCCGCGGGGTTCGCCCCCACACGGTCGGCCACGATCGCCGAGACGGACGGGGTCTGCTTGGGGTTGCTGATGGTCGCGACGATCACCAGATCGACCTGGTCCGCCGGGACACCCGACTTCTCGATCGCCTCGGCCGCCGCCGTGGTCGCGAGGTCGATCGCGTCCGTCCCCTTGTCGGCTCGCGCGCGGGTGATGATGCCCGTGCGCTGGCGGATCCACTCGTCGCTGGAGTCGATCGGACCCACCAGGTCTTCGTTCGGCACGGCGTTCTCGCCGCGGGCTGCGCCGTAGGAGTAGATGCGCGTGTATGCCGGGCCGGTCACCTGGGCGAGGGTGGCACTCATGCGGCTTCTCCATTCAGCAGCGCGACGGCCGCATCGAGGTCTTCGGGAGTCTTCACGGCGACGGTCGGGATACCGCGGAGGCCGCGCTTGGCGAGGCCGACCAGGGCGCCGGCGGGGGCGAGCTCGATGACCCCGGTCACGCCGGCGTCCGCGAAGGACTGCATGCAGAGGTCCCAGCGCACCGGCGACGAGACCTGGTCGACGAGGAAGCTCAGCGCCTGGGCCCCGTCCGCGACGACGGAGCCGTCACGGTTGGTCCAGAGAGTGATGTCGGGGTTCGCGGGGGTGACGTCGGCCACCGCGTCGCGGAGAGCGGCGACGGCGGACGCCATGTACCGCGTGTGGAAGGCTCCGGCAACCTGCAGCGGGACCACGCGGGTGCCCTTGAGGGGTTCCTCCGCGAGAGCGGCGAGAGCCGGGAGGGCGCCGGCGACGACGATCTGTCCGCCGCCGTTGTAGTTGGCGGGGGAGAGGTCGAGCTCGGCGAGGCGCGCCAGAAGGGCGTCTTCGTCGCCGCCGAGCACGGCGCTCATCCCGGTCTGCTCCTGCGCCGCAGCGTCGGCCATCGCACGGCCGCGGATGCCCACTAGGCGCATGCCGGTGTCGGCGTCGATCACGTCGCTGCCGACGAGTGCCGCGATCTCTCCGACCGAGTGGCCGGCGATGCCGTCGGCGCGACGACCGGCGCGCTGCGTCAAGGCGTCACCGGCGATCAACGACGCGGCGACGATCAGCGGTTGCGCGACACGCGTGTCACGGATCGTGTCGGCGTCGGACACCGTGCCGTGTTCGTGCAGATCGACCTCCGCGGCGTCGGAGTACGAGGCGAGGCGCTCGGCCACCCCGTCGAGCTCGAGCCAAGGGGCGAGGAATCCGGGGGTCTGCGAGCCCTGACCTGGGCATACAACGACAATCACCCACCCAGTCTGCCAACGATTGCCGGAGATCGGTGGATGATCCATCACAAGATTCGGAAAAACCCTTGTGTGTGGTGTACAGAAGGGCGCGCTCAGCGCTGCGGACGTCGAAGCGGTGGCCGCCGCCGCACCTGATCCGCCGCACCGATCGAACCGAGGATCAGCGCGGTCTGCAGGATGAGAGCCTCACGGGGGCCGGTGGCGTCCCAGCCGATGACCTCGCTCACGCGCTTCAGGCGATAGCGCACAGTGTTGGGGTGCACGAACAGCTCGCGTGCTGTGGCTTCGAGGGAGCGCCCGTTGTCGAGGTAGCTCCACAGGGTCGTCACCAGATCGGTGGAGTGCGCCTGCAAGGGGCGGAAGATGCGCTCGATCAGGGTCTGCTTCGCCAACGGGTCTCCGGCGAGTGCCCGTTCCGGGAGCAGGTCATCGGCTTCGACGGGACGGGGAGCACCGCGCCATGCACGGGCGACGGCGAACCCCGCGAGCGCGGCGCGTGCGCTCTGGCTCGCGTCCACGAGGGCAGCGACCTCGGGGCCGAGTACGACGTATCCCGGGCCGAAGGACGGCTCGAGGCGGGAGGCGATCTCCTGGAAGCCGAGCTCTTCCTCTTCGACTTCGTGCCCCTCGACTCGGGCGCGTCCGAGCACCAGGACGAGTCGGGAGCCCTGCACGCCGATGAGCACGTCGACAGCGAGCTTCCTCGCCGTACGGCGGACCAGATCGACGTCGAACTGGGGAGGCGTGGTGCCGACGAGGACGGCGACCTCCCCGTGACCGTGCCATCCGAGCGCGGCGATCCGGCTCGGGAGCTCTTCGTCGGCCTCGCCCGTGAGGATCGAGTCGACGACGAGCGCCTCCAGGCGCGCATCCCACAGGCCGCGGGCCTCCGCAGCCCTGGCGTACACGTCGGCCGCCGCGAAGGCGACATCACGCGAGTAGAGCAGGATCGCTTCGCGGAGATCGTTTCCCCGCCCGGCGACGCGCTCCTCGGTGACCTCGACCGTCACGCGGATCAGCTGCAGGGTCTGCTGGAGGCTGACGCTGCGCAGGAGTTCACGCGGGGCCGCGGCGAAGATGTCGGCCGCGATCCACGGGGTGGAGGTGGGGTCTTCGTACCACTGGATGAACGACGTGATGCCCGCCTGGGCCACCAGCCCGACCGCAGAGCGGCGGGCTGGTGGCATATCGGCGTACCACGGGAGGGTGTCCTCCAGGCGCTTGATCGTCACCGAGGCGATGTCACCGGAGATCCGGCGCAGCCAGGTGAGCGTCGCGGCCTTGTCCATGCCGGAAGGAGGAGAACCTGTCACCGAGGGCTCAGCTTTCGCCGCCCGCGTTGCCGCTGGTTCCGGCGTTCACATCGTGCAGGCTGTACTTCTGGATGGCCTGCGCGGCGAGAGAACGGTCGACGACCCCGTCTTCGGCGAGCGACTGCAGCGTGCGGACGACGATCGACGGGCCGTCGATCTTGAAGAAGCGACGAGCCGCGGCCCGCGTGTCGGAGAAGCCGAAGCCGTCGGCACCGAGCGTGGCGAAGCGGTTCGGCACCCACGGGCGGATCTGGTCCTGCACAGCGTGCATGAAGTCGCTGACCGCGACGACCGGACCCTCGGCACCCTGCAGCTTCTGGGTGAGGTACGCGGTGCGGGGCTCTTCCTCCGGGTGCAGGAAGTTGTGCTCGTCGGCGGCGAGGCCGTCGCGGCGAAGCTCGGTCCAGGACGTGACCGACCAGACGTCGGCGATCACACCCCAGTCGTTCTTCAGCAGCTGCTGAGCCTCGAGTGCCCAGGGAAGACCGACGCCCGACGCGAAGAGCTGGGCGCGGGGGCCCTCGCCCTCGCCGACCGAAACGCGGTGGATGCCGCGCACGATGCCGTCGACGTCCACGTTCTCCGGCTCCGCCGGCATGACCATCGGCTCGTTGTAGAGCGTGATGTAGTACATGACGTTGGGGTCTTCGTGGTTGCCGCCGTACATGCGCTCGAGACCGGAGCGCATGATGTGCGCGATCTCGTAGCCGTAGGCCGGGTCGTACGAGACCGTCGCCGGGTTCGTGGCGGCGAGCAGGTGCGAGTGGCCGTCTGCATGCTGCAGGCCCTCACCCGTGAGGGTGGTGCGACCTGCCGTGGCGCCCATGATGAACCCGCGGGCCATCTGGTCGCCGGCCGCCCACTGGGCGTCGCCGGTGCGCTGGAATCCGAACATCGAGTAGAAGAGGTAGATCGGGATCAGCGGCTCGCCGTGCGTGGCGTAGGAGGTGCCGGCCGCGGTGAACGCCGCGAGGGCACCCGCCTCGTTGATGCCGACGTGCACGATCTGGCCCTGCGGGCTCTCCTTGTAGGCGAGGAGGAGCTCGCGGTCGACCGACGTGTAGTGCTGGCCGTTGGGGTTGTAGATCTTCGCCGACGGGAAGTAGGCGTCCATTCCGAACGTGCGGGCCTCGTCCGGGATGATCGGGACGATGCGGTGGCCGAAGTCCTTCGAGCGCAGCAGGTCCTTCAGCAGGCGGACGAACGCCATGGTCGTGGCGATCTCCTGCGTGCCGGAGCCCTTCTTGGGCAGGGCGTACGCCGAGTCGTCCGGCAGCGACAGTCCGACGTGGGTGGAACGGCGCTCCGGCAGGTAGCCGCCGAGAGCCTGACGACGCTCGAGCATGTACTGGATCGTCTCGTCCTGGGGGCCCGGGTTGTAGTACGGGGGCAGGTAGGGGTTCTCCTCGAGCTGCGCATCCGTGATCGGGATGTGCATCGCGTCGCGGAACGTCTTGAGATTGTCCAGCGTCATCTTCTTCATCTGGTGGGTCGCGTTGCGGCCCTCGAAGTGCGGACCGAGGCCGTAGCCCTTGACGGTCTTCGCGAGGATGACGGTGGGCTTGCCCTTGTGCTCGGTCGCTGCCTTGAACGCGGCGTAGACCTTGCGGTAGTCGTGGCCACCGCGCTTGAGGTTCCAGATGTCCTCGTCGGAGTAGTCCTTGACGAGGGCCGCGGCGCGCTCGTCGCGTCCGAAGAAGTGCTCGCGCACGTAAGCGCCGGACTCGGCCTTGTACGTCTGGTAGTCGCCGTCGGGGGTGACGTTCATCAGGTTGAGCAGTGCGCCCTCGGTGTCGCGGGCGAGCAGGTCGTCCCATTCGCGACCCCAGACGACCTTGATGACGTTCCAGCCCGCACCGCGGAAGAACGACTCGAGCTCCTGGATGATCTTGCCGTTGCCGCGCACCGGGCCGTCGAGGCGCTGCAGGTTGCAGTTGACGATGAAGGTGAGGTTGTCGAGGCCCTCGTTGGCGGCGACCTGCAGCTGACCGCGGCTCTCGACCTCGTCCATCTCGCCGTCGCCGAGGAAAGCCCAGACGTGCGACTGCGAGGTGTCCTTGATGCCGCGGTTCTCGAGGTACTTGTTCGACATCGCCTGGTAGATGGCGTTGATCGGCCCGAGCCCCATCGACACGGTCGGGAACTGCCAGTACTCCGGCATCAGACGCGGATGCGGGTACGACGGGATGCCGTTCGGGGCGTGCGACTTCTCCTGGCGGAAGCCGTCGAGCTGGTCTTCGCTCAGACGTCCCTCGAGGTACGAGCGGGCGTAGGTGCCGGGCGAGGCATGACCCTGGATGAAGATCTGGTCGGCGCCGCCGGGGTTGTCGGCACCCTTGAAGAAGTGGTTGAAGCCGACCTCGTACAGCGCGGCCGACGACGCGTACGTCGAGATGTGTCCGCCGACGCCGATGCCGGGGCGCTGCGCGCGGTGCACGGTGATCGCGGCGTTCCAGCGGATCCATGCACGGTAGCGACGCTCGACCTCTTCGTCTCCGGGGAACTCGGGCTCGTTCTCCGAGGCGATGGTGTTGATGTAGTCCGTCGTCGGGACCATCGGCACGCCCAGGTGCAGCTCCTTCGAGCGCTTGAGCAGGCTGAGCATGATCTCGCGGCCGCGGCCGTGGCCCTTGGCATCCACCAGCTCATCGAGGGACTGCTGCCACTCGCCGGTCTCCTCCGGATCGCTGTCGAGGGGGCCCTGGGAGTACGGATCCTGGTCGTGCACGGTCACGGGGGAACCTTTCGTCAAGCTGGCAGGTCATGCCAAGGAAACGGGAAGCGACACGGGCAGCCTTGTCAGCTGTGCACAACGCGCGCCGGATTCAGCCTATCCCTCTTCTACGACACGGGTGCGCACCGGGCTCCCGATAGACTGACGACACCAGGGCCTTTAGCTCAGCTGGTAGAGCGCCACGTTTACACCGTGGATGTCGTCGGTTCGATCCCGGCAGGGCCCACCCCAGATCGCGAGCTCCATCCTGTCGCCGGGGCGATGACAGGATGGGAACATGATCCCGTCGAGGAAGAGCGCACTCGTGCGTGGTTTCTCCTCGGCGTCGCTCGCGACGTTCGCGGCGCTGGCCGGCCACGTGACCGGCGGCGGACAGATGCCGGGCCCGTTGGGCATCCTGGTGCCCTGGATCTTCTCCCTCATGGTCTGCGTGCTCCTCGCGGGCCGGAAGCTCTCGGTGATCCGATCGAGCATCTCCATCGCTATCAGCCAACTCCTGTTCCACCTCCTGTTCGTCCTGGGGACGATCGAGCCCTCGGGGCGGTCCCTCGGTCACGTGCACGGCACTGCCATGGTTCTGCCCGGTGCTTCCGGCACGACGGAGTTGGTCGTCGCCGACGGGACCATGTGGATCGGACACCTGTCGGCGGCGATCGTGACGGTCGCCGCCGCGCATCGCGGTGAGCGGATGCTGCTCGCGCTGCGAGACCTCGCGATTCGGGTGGTCCTCTGGGTGCGTCGTCGGGTGGCAGCGGCGTTGGGCGCCCCCGCGATGCTCGACCTGCGCGAACCCGGCGTCTCGCCGCGTGGTCGTCGTCTGCGTGAGTCGTCGACACTCGCGAGTCTGCGGGGCCGGGCTCCGCCGGCACGCGGCGTGAGCTGATCCGCACCGGCTCGTCTGCGGCCGGTGTGTTCCCGCTCTGGGCGCCACGCGCGCCCAGAGCCTCCTGAACGACCGTCGGTGCCGTCCGTCTGCGCCCGGGGCATTCCCTTCTTCCGGGTGTGCACGACGATCCATCGGCGACCCCTCACATCCGGAAAGCATCACCATGACCCTCACATCGTCCGAATCCGCCCCACACTCCCCACCCTCCCCGCCCGCCACGTCCCGTCGACGCGGATGGTTCGTCCCTCTGCTGCTCCGTCTGCACTTCTACGCGGGCATCCTCGTCGGGCCGTTCATCCTCATCGCCGCCGTCAGCGGCGCCCTGTACGCGCTGACCCCGCAGCTGGAACAGGCCGTCTACGCGGAACAGTTGCGTGCACCCGACACGCAGACATCACTCACCCTCGCGGAGCAGATCGAGGCCGCCGCCGACTACCGTGGCGACCCCTCCGGACTCCTCGCTGTGCGGCCCGCACCCGAACCCGGCGACACCACACGGATCATGTACGCCGAGGACGGGCTGGGACCGAGCGAATCCAGGGCCGTGTTCGTCGATCCCGGAACCGGAGAGATCCGCGGCGATCTGGTCGTCTACGGCACCAGCGGCGCGACGCCGCTCCGCACCTGGATCAGCAATCTCCACCGCAACCTCCACCTGGGAGACGCCGGACGTCTCTACAGCGAACTCGCCGCCTCCTGGCTCGGGATCGTGGTCGTGGCGGGTCTGGGGCTGTGGATCGTCCGCATCCGGAAGTCTCGGGTGAAGAGGGACCTCCTTCGCCCGAACCTCGCCCACAAGGGTTACCGCGGGATGCTGGGCTGGCACACGAGCATCGGGATCTGGGTCATCCTCGGTGCGCTCTTCCTCTCCGCCACCGGAATCACCTGGTCGCAGTATGCCGGGAACAACGTCAGCAGCCTTCGCGCCGCACTCGACTGGGGCACGCCCTCGATCGACACCAGCCTCGACGGCGGCACCGCGTCAGCGGACGAGCACGCCGGCCACAACGGCGCGATGACCGCACCGACCGGCGCCGCCAATCCTGCTACCTTCGACGCGATCCTCGCGATCGCGCAAGAAGAGAACGTCAACACGGGGCAGGTCGAGATCAGACCGCCGACAGAGCCCGGCACGGCATGGGCGATCCGCGAGATCAAGAGCAGCTTCCCCACGGAAGGCGACTCCCTCGCGATCAACGGGATCACCATGCAGGTCGTCGACCGGATCGACTTCGCGGACCTCCCGCTCGCGGCGAAGCTCGCCAGCTGGGGGATCAACCTGCACATGGGGGTCATGTTCGGACTCGTCAACCAGCTCGTGCTGTTCGTCGTCGCGGTCGGACTCGCCGCGATGGTCGTGCTCGGCTATCTCCTGTGGTGGAAACGGAGGCCGCCGCGTGTCACGGGCCCCGTCGTCGGGGCCCCACCCCGCCGCGTGCTGCCGACGGCACCGTGGTGGGGGATCGGAGCGGTGGGAGTCGCCGCCGTTCTCATCGGCTTCTGGCTTCCGCTCGTCGGATGGACACTCCTCGGCTTCGTGATCCTCGACACGGTCATCGGCGTCACGCGTTCGCGAGGCACGAAGGGCGGGTGAAGGCAGCCTATGAGCGGCGAGGCGACCGTCCGAAAGCCCCTGGCGGTCGCCTCGCCGCAGACCTATGCTCCCCGCATGGGACTTCTGACCTTCAGCATCAACGTCACCCTCGACGGCTGCGTCGATCATCGTGAGGGGATCGCCGACGACGAGACCCACGCCCACTTCACGCGACTGCTGCAGGAATCCGGTGCGATGCTCTGGGGCCGGACCACCTACGAGATGATGGAGGACGCCTGGCCGGCGGTCGCCCGCGGTGAGGTGGACGCTCCACGCGCGCTGTACGACTGGGCGGTCGCGCTGGACGCGAAGCCGAAGTATGTGGTCTCGTCCACGCGCGAGGACTTCCCCTGGGCCCACAGCCATCGTCTCGTCGGAGACCTGCGCACGAGCGTGCAGAGACTCAAGGACGACACCCCCGATGGTGTCCTGCTCGGCAGCGGGATGCTGGCGAGCGCGCTCGATCGCCTGGACCTGATCGACGAGTACCGGTTCCTCGTGCACCCCCGGATCGTGGGTCACGGCCCGACCCTCTATCAGGACGGACTGCCAGGAACACGCCGTCTCGAGCTGATCTCCGCCACACCGCTTCGCAGCGGGGTCATCGCGACGCACTATCGGCGGGCCCGCTGAGACCTGACCTCCGGGGAGCGAGGCGGCGCGTACGCTGGACCGCACGACACGATTCGGCGATCGGACAGGGGAGTTTTCACACATGGCGGGACGTATCGTCATCAGCGGGGCATCGGGCCTCATCGGCACCGCACTCGCCGCATCGCTCCGCGCGGATGGGATCGAAGTCACCGCTCTGGTCCGTCGGATCCCGCGATCGGAGGACGAGGCGCAATGGGCGCCGGGGGAGAGCGCACTCGACCCCGAGGTTCTGACGGGCGCAGACGCGGTCGTCGCCCTCGGCGGAGCCAGCGTGGGACGGCTGCCCTGGACACGCGGCTATCGTCGGGAGCTCGTCGACTCGCGGCTCCAGGCGACGCGTACCCTGACCACCGCGCTTCGGGCACTGCGCTCCGACGCCCCGGCGCTCGTCTCGGCATCCGCCGTCGGGTACTACGGCTCCGCCCCCGGTGAGATCCTCACCGAGGACTCGGCCGCAGGGCAGACCTTCCTGGCCGATCTGACCGTGCGGTGGGAAGCCGAAGCGCGACGCGCGGAAGACCACACCCGGGTCGCCCTGCTCCGTACCGCGCCGGTGGTGCACAGACGTGGAGTCCTCAAGCCCCTCATCCAGCTGACCCGATTCGGCGTCTCCGGGCCGTTGGGCCGCGGCACGCAGATCTGGCCGTGGATCTCGCTCGATGACGAGGTGCGGGCGATCCGCCACATCGTGGACGCCAAGATCGTGGGTCCGGTGAACCTCACCGGACCCACTCCGGCCTCCGCGAACGACATCGGTCGTGCGCTCGCCGCGCGGATGCATCGGCCGTTCTGGCTGCCCGCGCCGGCCTGGGCGCTGCGCTGGGCTCTCGGGGACGCTGCGGAATCGCTGTTGCTCCCCGACGCCGATGTCCGTCCGCAGGTACTGGAGCGGTCCGGATTCCGGTTCACACACGCGACTGCGGCGGAGGCTGTCGCCGCCGCGCTGTGACGTCGTCGAGCGGGACGGCATTCTTCCGGTGAGACCCCTCCCGGATCGGGGTGCCGCACTGCAAGACTGTGCGCATGGAGATCATCGAGAACTCGAAGCTCACGGTCGTCGGTGCGGGAAGCGTGGGATCTAGTGTCGCCTATGCGGCACTGATCCGTGGCTCTGCCCGGCACGTCGCGCTGTATGACATCGCGACCGAAAAGGTCGAGGCCGAGGTGCTCGACCTGGCCCACGGCACGCAGTTCACGGGCTCCAGCGACATCATCGGCGGCAGCGACATCTCCGTCGCGGCCGGTTCGCACGTCGTGGTGATCACGGCCGGGGCCAAGCAGAAGCCCGGCCAGACCCGCATCGAGCTCGCTGAGGTCAACGCGGGCATCATCCGCCGCATGATGCCCGATCTCCTCGAAGTCGCACCGAACGCCATCTACGTGATCGTCACGAATCCCTGCGACGTGCTGACGGTGATCGCACAGGAGGAGACGGGGCTTCCGCCGGAGCGGATCTTCGCCTCGGGAACCGTGCTCGACACGTCGAGGCTGCGGTGGAAGCTCGGTGAGCGCGCCGGAGTGTCGACCGCCAGCGTGCACGCCCACATCATCGGCGAGCACGGCGACACCGAATTCCCGCTCTGGTCCCGCGCGACGATCGGCACCGTGCCGATCCTGGAGTGGGAGACGCCGGGGCACCCGCGCTTCACGCTCGACGAGCTGCAGGAGATCGCGGTCGACGTGCGTGACGCCGCGTACAAGGTCATCCAGGGCAAGGGGGCCACGAACTATGCGATCGGCCTGTCGAGCGCGCGCATCGTCGAGGCGATCCTGAGCGACGAGCATGCGGTGATGCCGGTGAGCACGGTGCTGCGCGACTTCCACGGGCTCGACGGTGTCGCCCTCTCGGTGCCGTCGATCGTGAGCGCGGCGGGTGCCGTGCCGATCCGGAACACATCGTTCTCCGACGGTGAGCTGGCGTTGCTGCGTCAGTCCGCCGACGCCCTCACCGCCGCGGCTGCCACCCTGCGTCCCTGAGGGCGCCGGCTCGGAGGCCGACGCCCTCAGTTCTCAGCGACCGTGCGGGTCGGTGCGATTCAGCGTCGCGACGACCTGGTCGTAGTCGCCGCGGGCTTCGCCGTAGCGGAGGAACTTGACCCGCTCGACCTGGATCTCGGTGGCGTCCGGCTGCGATTCGATCAGCATCATGACCTCGTCGATGAACTCGTCGAGCGGCATCGCCGACTCGTTTTCCTCGTGCCCGGGCATGAGCGGCGTGCGCACGGCCGGCGGCTCCAGTTCGAGCACCGACACGCTGCTCCTCTCGAGCTGCAGGCGCAGAGACTCGCTGAGCATGTGGATGGCGGCCTTGCTGGCGTTGTAGGTCGGGGTCACCCGGAGCGGGGCGAACGCGAGCCCGGAGGAGACCGTCATGATCGTCGCATCCGGCTGCGCGCCCAGGTGATCGATGAAAGCGGCGATGAGCCGGATGGGTCCGAGGACGTTCGTGGTCACCGTCTCCTCGGCGGTGGCGAGGAAGCCCGACGGGGTCGTCCAGTCCTCTGCCCGCATGACGCCGGCCATGGTGATGAGCACATTGAGATCAGGTTGCTCGGCGAGCACAGTACGGGCAGCGGCCTCGATGCTGCGCGCGTCGGCAGTGTCGATGCGGATCGTGTGGATGCCGGGGTGCGCGGTCGCGATGGCCGCGAGGCGGTCCTCGCGGCGTCCGCCCACGATCACGGTGTTGCCCCGATCGTGCAGGCGCAGCGCGAGGGCGAGGCCGATACCGCTCGTCGCTCCCGGGATGAAGATGGTGTTTCCGCTGATGTTCATGCAACCAGCCTCGGCTTCCTGGCACCGTCCATCCAGAGAGCGGACATCCAGGGATCGGGGATCCCTGGAACCGGGGTCGACAGCGGGGGATACTTCAGGGGTGGATCGTGATGCGCTGGCCGAATTCCTCCTCCGTCGGCGGGAGGCGCTGAGGCCCGTCGACGTCGGGCTCCCGGCGGGGCCGCGACGACGCACCTCGGGACTGCGCAGGGAGGAGGTGGCGCAGTTGGCGACCATGTCGACCGATTACTACGCGCGTCTGGAGCAGCGGCGTGGTCCGCAGCCGAGCGTGCAGATCCTCGCCGCGCTGGCCCGGGCTCTGCGCCTGACCGAGGACGAGCGCGACTACCTCTTCCGGCTCTGCGGCCACAGTGCCCCCGATCGTGCACACATCACGGAGTACGTACGCCCCGGCATCCTCCGCGTGCTCGACCGACTGCACGACACCCCGGCCTTCGTCGTCTCCGTCCTCGATGAAGTGTTGGTGCAGAACGATGCGTCCCGCGCGCTCGTGGGCGATGCGAGTGCACTCACCGGGCTCGACCGCAGCGGCATCTACCGCTGGTTCGCGTATCCCGACGTCGAACGGCGTCGGTATCGCGAGGCCGATCACCCGCGACAGGCCCGCGCCCTGGTCGGGTCGCTGCGTTCCGCGCACGGCGTGATGGGCCCCCGATCCCGCGCCGGGGAGATCGTCTCAGAGCTGACCGCCCGGAGCCCGGAGTTCGTCGAGCTGTGGGACGCCCACGTGGTGAGCCGTCGGTTCGAGCAGCACAAGGTGATGGTGCATCCGGAACTGGGCGAGATCGAGGTGGACTGTCAGGCGCTCTTCACCGAGGATGAATCGCACGCGTTGATCGTTCTCACCGCCGCACCCGGAAGCGAATCGGCGAGCAAGCTCGAGTTCCTGAGGGTGCTCGGCACGCAGAAGGTCTGACGCGAGCCTGCCTCAGGACTCCTCGTGGGTTCGCGGGTCGGCGTCGAAGAGGCGTCCGTCCGCGCGACCCAGCGCGGTGATCGCCGCGACCTCGGCGTCGTCGAGCACGATCTCCGCCGCCGCGAGGTTCGCCACCTGGTGTGCGAGCGACGACGCCTTCGGGATCGACACCGTGCCGCGGGCGACGTGCCACGCGAGGACCGTCTGCGCGGTCGTGATGCCACGGGCCGCGGCGATGTCGTGGATCACCCGTTCGTCGAAGAGCTCTTTCGCGCGACCCAGCGGGCTCCATGCCTCGGTGAGGATGCCGTGCTCTCGGTGGTAGGCGAGCTGCTCCTCCTGCGGGAAGTACGGATGCACCTCGATCTGGTTGACGACGGGCCGCACCCCGGTCTCCTGCTCGATGCGCTCCAGGTGCTCCGGGAGGAAGTTCGAGACGCCGATCTGCCGGACGACACCGCGGGCCTGGGCGTCGACGAGCGCGGTCCAGGCCTGGACGTACTCGTCCTGAATGGGGTTGGGCCAGTGGACGAGGTGCAGATCCGTGACGTCGAGACCGAGCCGGGAGCGACTCTCCTCGATGCTCGTGCGCGCCTTCGCCGAGGGATGATGGCGGCCGGGGAGCTTGGTGGTCACGATGATCTCGGAGCGATCGACCTCCGAGGCGGCGACCCCGCGCCCGACCGAGCCCTCGTTCTCATAGTTGAACGCCGTGTCGACCAGGCGGTAGCCCGCGTCGATGCCGCCGCTGACGGCTTCCGCCCCGACATCGCCGTGGAGTCCGTAGGTGCCGAGGCCGATGGCCGGGAGGGCGAACCCGTTGTGGGCGGTGAACGAGGGGACGACGGGCTGAGTGGTCACGATGCTCCTTCTTGGCCTTTTCGTCGAGCGTACGCTGAGGGGATGACAACGGAGGCGGAGATGGCGCCGGATGACGTCGTGATCGACGACGGGTCACGCTGCCCGTGCTCGTCCGGGGACACGTTCGGCGCGTGCTGCCGCCCGATTCTCGATGGAGCCGCTGCTCCGACGGCGGAGCGTCTGATGCGTTCGCGTTACACGGCCTTCGTCGTTCAGCACGCGGCGCACCTTCTGCGCAGCTGGCATCCGACGACGAGGCCGGAGATGATCGATTTCGAGCCCGACCTCGAGTGGCGGCGGCTGGTCCTCATCGATCGCGTGGCCGGAGGCCCCTTCGACCGCGACGGCGTGGTGGAGTTCGAGGCGCTCTGGCGTCAGGGAGCAGTGAGGGGCTCGTTGCACGAACGCAGCCGCTTCGTGCGGGAGGACCGTCACTGGTACTACGTCGACGGCGACGTGCACTGATGGGCGGATGTCGTGACAGCGACTAGATTTGAGAGCGTGAACGCCAGCCCCGAGAACCAGCGCACCCTGCTCGACATCGCCGACCTCGATCGGCGCATCGCGCAGACCGAGCGTGCACGAACGAAGCCGAGCCAGGCGGGGCGGATCACCGAGCTCGTCGCGATCCGCCAGGAGCAGCTCCGCGAGCTGACCGCGCTCGCCGGCACCCGCGACGATGTGCGCACTGAGCTGAAGCGCCTGGAATCCGATGTCGCCGTCGTCGAGGCACGACGGAATCGCGACGCGGAGCGGCTCGCCGCATCGACGAACTCCAAGGACGCGCAGGCGCTCGAGCACGAATTGGCGAGCCTCGCCCGCCGGCAGAGCGACCTCGAGGACGCCGAACTCGATGTGATGGGACGGCTCGAGGAAGCGGAAGCCGCCCTCGCCGCCCAGCAGGCACTTCTCGACACCACGACGGCGGAGGGTGCCGCGCTGACGGCGCAGGCGAAGGCGGATGTCGCCGCGGCCACCGAGCTCGGTGCACAACTCGCCCGCGATCGGGCTGCCGTTGCGGAAGGCGTGGCGCCGGAGCTGCTGGCCGAGTACGCACGCCGTGCCGCGAACAGCGCGGGCGCCGCGCTGCTCACTCGCGGCACCTGCGAAGGCTGCCGCATCCTGCTCCCCAGCACCGACCTGAATGACATCCGTCGCGCGGCCGACGACCTCGTCGTCTCATGTCCCGAGTGCGGCTGCATCCTCGTGCGCACCGAGGAGTCCGGGCTCGCATGAGCGGCGCCTGCGCGCGCCGGCGATGACGACACCGGCGTCGCGCGTCGAGAGACGCATCGTGCTGATATCCGTCGGGCCGCGGGAGTACGCGGCGATCGAACTCGACGGGAACGACCGAGAACAGGACCGCACGTTTCTGCGCGCCGATGATCTCGCCGCGTGGGTTCGTTCGGTCGAGGATTCCGATGCTCCGCGATGGATCATGCGCTCCGCCGCGGAAACCTACGCGCTTCTCCTGGGCCACGGAGTTCGGATCACGCGCAGCCATGATCTGGTCCTGTGCCACGCCATCCTGCGGGACACCTCGTCGGTTCCGAGCCCGCTCCCGGCATCGCCCGATTGGGAGCGACGCGAACCGGCCGCAGCGGTCCCATCGCTGTTCGACGTGTTCGACGATGTCGTCGATGACGATGCGGTCGCCGTGACGCTCGATCAGTACCGGGCGCAGCGCGACGTGATCGCTGCGGCACCGGACGGACGTCTCACACTGCTGTGCGCCGCCGAATCGGCGGGTGGCCTGATCGCCGAGGAGATGCGGGTCGCAGGGTTGCCCTGGGACGCGGGCGTGCAGGATGCGATCCTGACCGACGCCTTGGGGACGCGTCCGGTCGCCGGGGGAGTGCCGAGCCGCATGGTCGAGCTCGGCGATCGGGTGCGTGAGCTCCTCGGTGACTCGTCGCTCCACCTCGACAGCCAGCAGAAGCTGCTTCGGGCGCTGCATCGCGTCGGCATCCAGGTGGAGTCGACGAGTCGGTGGGAGCTTGCAGAGCACGATCATCCAGTGGTCGAACCGCTGCTCGCGTACAAGAAGCTCTCGAGACTGCTCAGCGCGAACGGCTGGGCATGGCTTGCGGAGTGGGTGCACGAGGGACGATTCCGTCCGGTGTACATCCCGGGTGGCGTCGTCACCGGGCGCTGGGCCTCGGCCGGCGGTGGGGCGCTCCAGCTGCCGAGGAGCCTGCGCCCCGCAGTGCGGGCGGATCCCGGATGGACTCTGGTCGTGGCGGACGTCGCGCAGTTGGAACCCCGGATGCTCGCCGCGATGGCGGCCGATGAGGCGATGGCCCGGGCCGCCCGGGGGAGTGATCTCTACGCCGGAGTCGTCGCCTCCGGTGCGGTCGCGACCCGAGAGGAGGCGAAGTACGCGGTTCTCGGAGCGATGTACGGAGCCACGACGGGCGACAGCGGCCGGCTGGTTCCGCGCCTGCGCAAGGTGTACCCGCGCGCGATGGCGCTCGTCGATGCCGCAGCGCGCACGGGAGAGGACGGTGGCATCGTGTCGACCTGGCTCGGCCGATCTTCCCCGCGGCCATCGGTGGAGTGGATGCGGCTGCAGTCGGAAGCGACCGACGCGGACGCCGACCCGGCGGTCGTGGCTCTCGCGCGACGCAGAGCACGCGACTGGGGGCGGTTCACCCGGAACTTCGTGGTGCAGGGCACGGCTGCCGAGTGGTCCTTGATCTGGTTGGCGGAGATCCGTCATCGGCTGCAGCAGATCCCCGAGGTGTTCGCCGAGGCTGCGGCATCCGGTCCGTTCGCACGCGCGCCGCACCTCGCGTTCTTCCTGCACGACGAGGTGATCCTGCATGTTCCGCTCGAACATGCCGAGGCCGCCGCGGAGGCCGTGCGAGAGGCAGCGGCCACCGCGACGACGAGACTGTTCGGCTCTTTCCCGATCGATGTGCCCCTCGACCTGCGCATCGCGGAGTCGGCGGAGAAGTAGTCGCAGGCCGGGGGATCCGGAGAACGTAGACTGGAGACGCGAATGGGTCGACTGGACGGCCGCGTTGCGGGTGACCGCACCGAGGAACGTCCGGGCTCCTCAGGGCAGGACGGTGGGTAACGCCCACCCGGAGCAATCCGCGAGAAAGTGCCACAGAGAGTAGACCGCCCCGCAAGGGGTAAGGGTGAAAGGGTGGTGTAAGAGACCACCGGGGGCCATGGTGACATGGCCCGCCAGGTAAACCTCGTCCGGAGCAAGGTCAGACAGAGGATGTTGACGCGGCTCGCCGAGTCCTCGGGTAGACCGCTAGAGTGCCACGGCAACGTGTCGCCGAGAGAGATGGCCGTCGAAGGGGCGAAGAACCCCGGAACAGAACCCGGCGTACAGGTCGGCCCATTCGCACCGCACGACCTGAGCAGGTGTTCTCGGTGTGCCCTCGGCGAATCCGGATCATCACGTCCATCGCCCGGAAAGGCACGTCCATGAGGTCGAGATCATGCGCGAAGTGACGCGCCGGGGTCTGGCACTGTCTCTGGTGCTCAGCGGCGTGGCGGGGTATGTGGATGCGATCGGCTTCATCGATACCGGTGGATTCTTCGTCTCCTTCATGAGCGGGAACTCGACCCAGGCCGGCGTCGACATCCTCGAGGGCGGACTCGCGGCCTCGCTCCTGCCGTTGGCGCTCGTGGCTGCTTTCGTCGCAGGAGTCGTCATGGGAGCGATCATCGCCGGGGACGGGCGCCGGCGCGCGTGGGCTGTTGCGGCGTCCGCCTCCGTCGTCGCTCTGAGCGCATGCCTCGCCGCGATCGCACCGACGGGGCCGGCTCGATTCTGGATGCTGGCCTTCGCCATGGGAGCGCTGAACACCCTGTACCTCTCGGACGGGCGCGCGCGGGTCGCGATCACGTACGCAACCGGGACGTTGGTCAGCCTGGGGCTTGCGCTCGCTTCGCTCGTCACCGGCCGATCCGGGTCCGCGTGGGTGCGTCCGCTGCTGCTCTGGGGGTCGCTCGCGGGCGGCGCCGTGATCGGTGCCGCGGCGCACCGGCTCGGAAGCGGTGCGGCGCTGCTTCTCGCCGCGATCGTGCTCGCCCTCGCTGCGGTCGGTCTGGCCGCGAGTCGCCGCGGGCGCCGGGAGCGACCGAACGATTGATCGGCGGTGTTCCGAGAGCAGTGTTCGCAGGCGACGGACAGACGAAGGCCCCGATGACTGCAGAGTCAGCGGGGCCTTCGGGTGTCAGGCGTCGTGGCGATCAGTCCCCGGCCAGGGACGCCGCACCGATGATGCCGGAGTTGTTGCGGTGGATCGCCGGGACGATCGGGGTCTTGAGATCGAGAAGCGGGAGGAAGTCGCCCGCATTCTTCGACACGCCGCCACCGACCACGAACAGGTCGGGGCTGAACAGGAACTCGATGTGCGAGTAGAACGCCTGCAGGCGCTCGGCCCACTCGGCCCAGGTGAGGTTCTCGCGCTCGCGCGCCGAGGTCGCGGCGTACGTCTCGACCGACTCGTACTCACGGAAGTTCAGGTGCCCGAGCTCGGTGTTCGGCAGCAGCACACCGTCGTAGAGGAAAGCCGATCCGATACCGGTGCCGAGGGTCGTCAGAAGGGTGAAGCCGCGCACGTCCCTGGCGGCTCCATGGCGGGCCTCCGCGACGCCGGCGGCATCGGCGTCGTTGACGAAGACGATGTTGCGGCCGAGGCCGTCCCGGAAGAACCGCTCCGCGTCGAAGTCGATCCACTCCTTCGAGACGTTCGCCGCGGAGAGGGTCTTGCCGCGCTTGACGATCGCCGGGAAGGCGACACCGAGCGGAAGGGTGGAGTCGTGGACGTCGAGCGTCTTCAGAACGGTCTGCACGGCGTTGAGCACATCCTGCGGCGATGCGCCCTCGGGAGTGGGGACCCGCACCCGGTCGGATGCCATGATTCCGTGCTCGAGGTCGACGATTCCTGCTTTGATACCCGTGCCGCCGATGTCGACGCCGATCGCTTTTGCCATGGGCGATAGCTTAGCGACCGCGGTGCGCGCCAGTAGGATCGATGACATCACGTGAAGAAGGGGCAGACATGTCTGACGGCGACCACAAGTACTGGTACAACTCCACGACCGGCGAGATCGAGTTCGGCATGATCTCGCCCTCCATCGACCGCATCGGTCCGTTCGACACGGAGGCCGAGGCCCGCCGTGCGCCCGAGGTCGTCAAGGAGCGTTCGCGCGCCTGGGCCGAGGAAGAGGCCGTCGAGCAGGGCTGGGATGTCAAGGGCGACGCAAAGGGCCAGGGCGCAGAGTAGCCATGGACAAGCAGAGGGACTTCGTCCTCCGGACCATCGAGGAGCGCGGCGTCAAGTTCGTGCGGCTGTGGTTCACGGACGTGATCGGCACGCTCAAGTCGGTGGCCATCGCGCCGGCCGAGGTCGAGGGCGCCTTCGCGGAGGGCATCGGGTTCGACGGTTCGGCGATCGAGGGGCTGACACGCACCTACGAATCCGATCTGCTCGCGCAGCCCGATCCGACGACGTTCCAGACGCTGCCCTGGCGCGGGGAGATCGACCCGACCGCGCGCATGTTCTGCGACCTGACGACGCCCGACGGGCAGCCGGCCGTCGCCGACCCGCGTCACGTGCTCAAGCGCACGCTCGCGAAGGCCGCGGACGCCGGATTCACGTTCTACACGCATCCGGAGATCGAGTTCTATCTGCTGAAGTCCTCCTCGTTCGGTCCCGACGGCCCCGTGCCCGTGGACTCGGCCGGATACTTCGACAATGTTCCCGGTGGCACGGCACACGACTTCCGCCGCCGCTCGGTGCGGATGCTGGAAGACCTCGGCATCTCCGTGGAGTTCAGCCACCATGAAGGCGGCCCCGGGCAGAACGAGATCGATCTCCGTTACGCGGACGCACTCACGACAGCCGACAACATCATGACCTTCCGCACGGTGATCAAGGAGGTGGCGATCGAGCAGGGCGTCTATGCGACGTTCATGCCGAAGCCCCTCAGCGACCAGCCCGGCAGCGGGATGCACACGCACATGTCGCTGTTCGAAGGCGACCAGAACGCCTTCTACGAAGAAGGCGCCAAGTACCAGCTGTCGAAGACAGGGCGGCACTTCATCGCGGGCCTGCTCCGTCATGCGAACGAGATCTCTGCAGTCACCAACCAGTTCGTCAACTCGTACAAGCGCCTGTGGGGCGGCGACGAGGCGCCGAGCTTCGTGACCTGGGGCCACGCCAACCGCTCCGCTCTCGTCCGCGTGCCGATGTACAAGCCCAACAAGAGCCAGTCGTCCCGCGTGGAGTACCGGGGCATCGATTCGGCGTCGAACCCGTATCTCGCGTACGCACTCCTGCTCGCAGCGGGGCTCAAAGGCATCGAGGAGGGATACGATCTCCCGCCCGAGGCCGAGAACAACGTGTGGTCGCTGAGCGACGCCGAGCGGCGTGCACTGGGCTACGAGGCGCTGCCGGCGAGTCTCGACCATGCCCTGGAGTACATGGAGGCATCCGAGCTCGTCGCGGAGACGCTGGGCGAGCAGGTCTTCAACTACGTGCTGCTCAACAAGCGCAAGGAATGGGAGGCCTACCGAGGTCAGGTCACCCCGTTCGAGCTGAAGAGCAATCTCGAACTGCTCTGATCCGCACAGATGGCGCGTCCTGACGATTCGGTCTCCCTCTCCGCGCTGGCGAGGCTCGGCTTCTCCGAGTTGAGTGAAGCCGCGGCCTCTCTCGCTGAGCTGGCGGCCATTCTGGATCAGCCGCGCTCGGTCCTGCTCGAGGCGGCCGACGCCGCCGACCCCGATGCAGCGGTGCGCGGACTCCTGCGGGTGGCGCGCCGCGACGAGGAGCCGTTGCGGCGGCTGCTGGTCGACGAGGAGACCCGTCGGCGGGTATGGCGGGTGTTCGGCGCGTCGGAAGGGTTCGCCGAGTTCTTCCTCCGCCACCCGGATCAGCTCTCGGTCCTGGAAGGGCCGATCGTCGGGCTGCCCTCGTCGGCGGAGCTGCAGGAGCGCCTGCTGGCTGCGGTGGGCGCGGAAGACGGCTTCGCGCAGTCGGGCGACGAGGATGCGGTCGTCGCGATCAGAATCGCGTATCGTCGGCATCTCGCCGCTATCGCCGCCTATGACCTCTCGCATCCGCACCCGGAGTCGATCGTCGGACCGGTGTCTGCGGCGCTGGCGGACATCGCGGGTGCCGCCCTCGAAGCGTCGCTCGCCGTCGCCAGGGCCAGACTGCAGGGATCGATGGGCCGTGCGGAAGTGGCCGCGACGCGTCTCGCCGTCATCGGGATGGGCAAGGCCGGGGCTCGCGAGCTGAACTACGTCAGCGACGTCGATGTGATCTTCGTCGGCGGGAGTAGCGACGAGGAGATCCTCTCGGAGGCGCGGGCGATCGATATCGCCACGCGACTCGCGCGCGAGACCATGCGCAACCTCGACGCCATCGAGGTGGAGCCGCCGCTGTGGGAGGTGGACGCCGCTCTCCGCCCCGAAGGCAAGCAGGGTGCACTGGTCCGCTCGCTCGCGTCGCACCTCGCGTACTACGACCGCTGGGCGAAGAGCTGGGAGTTCCAGGCGCTGCTCAAGGCCCGTCCGATCGCGGGAGACTCCGAGCTCGGGGCCGAGTACATCGCCGCGGTTCAGCCGAAGATCTGGTCGAGCGCGGCGCGACAGGACTTCGTGGAGAGCGTGCAGCGCATGCGGGAGCGCGTGATGGAGCACATCGATCCCGAGGATGCGCCGTATCAGCTGAAGCTCGGAGCCGGCGGTCTGCGAGACATCGAGTTCACGGTGCAGCTGCTGCAGCTGGTCCACGGTCTCACCGACGAATCGCTGCGCACGCGTGGAACCCTCGAGAGTCTCGACGCACTCGTCGAGGGCGGCTACATCGGGCGCGTCGATGCAGCCGCGTTCGCCGACGACTATCGTCTGCTGCGGCTCATGGAGCACCGCCTCCAGCTCAGGGAGCTCAGCCGCACGCATCTGATGCCGCGCACTCCTGCCGGTCTTCGGATCCTGGCGCGAGGCACCGGACTGGCCGAGAGCGGCGAGGGCGTGTGGGCGCGCTGGGAGAGCGGGCGGCGCGAGGTGCGCGAGATCCACACCCGCCTGTTCTACCGGCCGCTGCTCAGCGCCGTCGCCGGGCTGCCGGAGGAGGAGCGCACGCTCTCCGCAGCCCAGGCGCACGACCGCCTGGCGGCGATCGGGTTCCGTGACCCGGCGGGAGCTCTCCGGCACATCGGCGCCCTCACGAGCGGACTGAGCCGCAAGGCGACGATCCAACGCCACCTGATGCCCATCATGGTGCGGTGGTTCGCGGACGGCAGCGACCCCGACTATGCGCTCCTCGCATTCCGGCGCATCAGCGAGCGACTCGGAGACACTCCCTGGTTCCTGCGGATGCTGCGGGACTCCTCAGGGGCCGCCGAGAGTCTCACCCGCCTGTTGTCATCCTCACGCTACGTCGGGGAGCTCCTGGAGTGGATCCCCGAATCCGTGGCATGGTTGGACAGCACGGGGCGTTTGCGCCCTCGGGGCGCGGCAGCGCTCGACGAGGAGGCTCGTGCGATACAGACGCGTCATGAGTCCATCGGCGATGCGCTGCGCGCCGTCAGGGCGCTGCGACGGCGTGAGCTCCTGCGCACCGCTATGGGAGCAGTCCTCGATGTCCTCACCATCGAAGAGGTGGCCACCGCACTCACCGAGATCACCGAGGCCACGATCCAAGCCGCCCTGCGCGCGGTGATCCGCGAGGTGGTCCCGCTCGAAGACGAGGCGTTGGACTTCGCCGTCATCGCGATGGGACGGTTCGGTGGCGCCGAGCTCGGCTTCGGGTCCGACGCCGACATCCTCTACGTGTACGACGCGAACGGCGTCGATCCGCAGCGGGCTCAGAAGCTGGCGACGCAGATCGTGGCGGGCCTGCGGGAGCATCTGACCGATCACCGCCTTCCGCTCGACCTCGATGCTGACCTCCGACCGGAGGGACGCAACGGGCCCGTCGTCCGCTCCATCGAGGCGTACACGGAGTACTACCGACGCTGGTCGCTGTCCTGGGAGGCGCAGGCCCTGCTCCGCGCCCGCGGCGTGGCCGGGAGTGCGAAGCTGATCACGCGGTTCACCGCCCTGGCCGACACGATCCGCTATCCGGAGTCCGTCGATCTGCAGGGCACACGTGAGATCAAGCGGATCAAGGCCAGGGTCGAGGGGGAGCGGCTGCCGCAGGGCGCCGATCCGCGGCGTCACCTGAAACTCGGTCCCGGCTCGCTCAGCGACGTGGAGTGGCTGGTGCAGCTGCTGCAGCTGCAGCATGCGCACGCCGTTCCCGGATTGCGCACGACGTCGACGCTCGGTGCCCTCGAGGCTGCCGTCGCGGCTGATCTCGTCTCCGAGGAAGACGCGCTGCGCCTTCGTGAAGCCTGGCTCCTGTCCAGCCGTCTCCGCTCTGCGATCACCCTGCTCACGGGCCAGACCAGTGATGTGCTGCCGGCGGATCGTCGGCAGCTCGACGCGATCGGCAGGCTCCTGGGCTACCCCGATCGATCGGCGACCGAGCTCGAAGAGGACTACCTCGGGGTCACCCGACGCGCACGGAAGACCTTCGAGCAGCTCTTCTACGGCTGAGTCCGCGCCCTGAGTTTGCGGTATCGGGCGAGGTGTCCCAAGCTGACGATATGACCCACGCACGTATCGGCATCGTCTGGAACCCTTCGAAGGTCGAGCAGGAGGTCCTGCAGACCGCCGTGAGCGGCGTGTTCGACGCTCAGTACGATATCCGTTGGTGGGAGACGACTCCGGAGGACCCGGGCCGGGGCATGGCTCGTGAGGCCCGCGAAGACGGCCGCGACATCGTGATCGCCGTCGGCGGCGATGGCACTGTACGCGCCGTCGCGGAGTCCCTGGCGGGGTCTGACACAGCACTGGGGATCGTGCCGCAGGGGACCGGCAACCTGCTTGCGCGCAACCTCGACGTTCCGCTGAACAACGTGAAGGCGGCGTTGGAGCGCGTGCGCGACGCCGAGCCCCGTCGGATCGACCTCGGCTGGGTCTCGTACGACGGCACCGAGCACGCCTTCGCCGTGATGGTCGGCTTCGGCGTCGATGCGCAGATGCTGGTGGAGACCGACGACGACCTCAAGTCCAAGGCCGGCTGGCTGGCCTACGTGGAGGCGATGGGCCGCGCACTCGCCGGCACCGAGATGACCGACATCACTTTGGCGATCGACGGGGAGAAGGCCGTGGCCGTGCGGGGACACACCATGCTCATCGGCAACTGCGGGATGGTGCAGGGCGGCATCCGGCTGCTTCCCGATGCGGTGCTCGACGACGGCAAGCTCGACGTGCTCATGATCAGCGCGGACGGTGCGCTGCAGTGGCTCGACACGCTCCGTTCCTTCGTCTGGGACAACGGCATCCGCCGTCTCTTCGGTGCCACCGACGAGGCCGTGAGCACCGAGTCCGCCCGCCACCTTCCGGTAGAGAGCATCTCGGTCGAGCTGAAGACGCCCCTCGTGTTCGAGATCGACGGGGAGGAGATGGGCGAGGTCACCGCGTTCGACGTGCGCGTCGAGCCGGGCGCCCTCCTGGTCCGCTGAGGTCGAACGCCCCGTCCCGTCCCCGTGTCAGCGGGTGACGGGCGGGGGGACGATCTTGCGGTCCTGCGCGGGGAACGTCACCTTCTGGATGATGATGATGATGCTCGCGGCCACGGGGATCGCGACCAGGGCGCCCAGGATGCCGCCCAGCGCGGCGCCGGCCACCGCGGCGATCACGACGAGCGCACCCGGCACAGCGACGGCCTTGCTCATGATGCGCGGCGACAGCACGTATGCCTCGATCTGCATGTAGATGAGGTAGTAGATGATCGCGATCAGCGCGGTCAGCGGAGAGACGAACAGGCAGATCAGCGAGTTGATGATCGACGCGGTCAGCGTGCCGACCAGCGGGATCATCGAGCCGATGAAGGCGATCAGGGCGAGCAGGGCCGGAACCGGGGCGCCGATGATGCTGAGGAAGATGAGGCTCAGGATGCCGTTGATGAGTGCGAGGCTCACCTGGCCGATGACGTAGCGGCCCACGGCGCCGGAGACGTCTTCGAGGAGGCCGCTGAAGGTGTCGCGCTGGTAGGCGGGCACGAAGCGGGCGGCCACGTGCTTCATGCTGCGCAGGGACGCCATGAAGTACAGCGTCAGGATCAGGACGATCGTGATCCCGGTGAAGCCGCCGGCGATACCCGCGCCCACGGCGAACACACCACCCCCGATGTCGAGGAAGTTGTTGGGGTCCTGCACGAAGCCGAGGATGCCTTGCACGGCGTCGTCGATCGTCGAGCCGAACTGACCGCTGACGTCCTTGAACCAGTCGCTGGCCATGAAGTCCTTGATCATCTGCGGTCCGTCTTTGATCAGGTTGCTGATCTGCTCGACGAGCAGCGGGACGATCGCGAGGATGACGCCGGCGAACGCCAGGATGACCGCGGCGACCACGATGGTGACGGCCGCGGGGCGGGGGAGCTTCTTCTCGATGAAGGTGACGATCGGATCGAGCCCGAGTGCGAGGAACACGGCGACGCCGATGTAGACGAGCACGGTCGCGAGCTGCCCGACGACGCTGCCGATCCCCAGCGCCACGAGGACTCCGAGGGCGCCCAGCAGGCCGAACATGAATGGGTTGGTCCTGGCGTATGCGGCGACCGCATTCGACGGCTGCGATGAACGCGGCTCCGCCGACGCGCGCAGCTCGGTGTTCGCGGTCACTCTTCTACGGCGCATGATTCCCCCGGTCGATGGTCAGACTCACCAGTTGATCACCCTGGATCCCGCGCGGTCAAGCCGGTGGCGCGGCGTGGCGACGTCTGATTCCTCACCTCGCGTCGGCGGTGAGGACGGCCCCCCGTCGCGAGGTCACGCCGAGCTTGCGATAGATGGAGCGGATGTGGGTCTTGACGGTGGGATAGGCGACCCCCAGACGCGTGGAGATCTCTTCGGCGGTCATCGTCGTGCGCAGGTATGCGAGGACTTCGCTCTCGCGCGGGGTGAGGACGCCCGTCCGTCGTCGGGCCAGCTCTCCCCGTCGTTCGAGAATCGTTCCGAGGAACTCATCGTGGCGGGATCCGCGGTGGGCATGGGCGATCAGGAGATCGCCGATGAGCGGATCATCCGAGAGGAATGGAGTGAGGATCCGCTCGGGGGCTGCGGATTCGAGGGCTCTGTCGAGCTGTTCGTGCGCGTCCGCTCCATGCCCTGCGGTGGAGCGCAGGGCCGCTGCAGTGACGAGCGTGCTCGCCCGCGCGTAGCGTGGCAGCGCGCCCGATATCGCCAGCCGCAGCGCCTGCGCAGCCGACGCGGGTTCTCCGAGGACACGATAGAGCTCCGCGAGCACCGCGTGGGCGACGGCGGCACCGGGGCGGGCGAGTGCCGGCGCCGCGATGGTTCGAGCGCGGTCGTCGTGTCCCTCGGCGTGCGCGAGCAGTGCGGAGATCACGCGGCGCAGCGTGTCCCAGGGGATGCCGTGCTTATCGTCCTTGCTCACCCCGTGGAGCAGGCCGGCCGCGGCGAAGTATCGGTCTTCGCGCCTGAGCGCGATGATGCTCATGACCAGGTACAGCCGGGCGAGGGCTTCGAAGTTGTTGCCGGGAGCGCCGTCGTCCACTGCTTGTTCGAGGTGGGCGATCGCTTCGTCGTAGTCGCCTCGCCAGTATGCGATGGTGCCGCGGTTCGCCTGGGGGAGCCCGCCCTCGAAGATGTCCCAGTCCGACGGCTCGGACGAGACGGGAAGCGCATCGAGCGTCTGCTCGGCAGCGGTGAAGAGACCGGCGTGGGTCAAGGCGAAGGCGAGATTGGACTGGGCGAGGCGGTAGGTCTCCGGTCGGCCGCGCAAGCGGGCTTCGTCTGAGGCTGAGCGCAGGAGGCCGATGGCACCGGAGAGGTCGCGGCGGAGGCGCACTTCCGTCCAGCCGAGGAGGAAGAGCGCCGAGGGATAGTCGTCGTCGGGCCCGCACTCGGTCAAAGCTTCTCGAGCGCGATCGGCGACCGTGGCCTTCGTCAGGGTGTCGGCAGCGAGGAGGAGCTCGGTGAAGCAGACCACGAAGTCATCGTCAGCGATGCGCATTCCTTGGCCGCGAAGGAACGTGGCACCGTGGGAATCGCCGAGGAGGTCGCGGCAGCAGGCACGGATGAGGAGGACGTGCGGGTCGTGCGGCTCGGGGTGGGCGAGGCAGAGCTGTTCGAGTTCGCGGGTGCGGGATTCGAGGATGAGACGGAGCCAGTTCCGGCGCAGCGCCGCGCGGGCGAGTGCCGGATCGCTGGGAGACAGGGCCTCGCGGACGGCATCGATCACGGGACAACGATATCGGCGTGGGAATCCGTGATGTTGGTGGGCAGGCAGATCTCATCCGATGAGGATGACGCGTGCGTCCGGAGAGCGATCGGGCGAACAGAATCGCAACGAGGTCCGCGCTGCCGGACAGTGTCACGGCCGGGCATCCGACCCCGACCCATGCTTCGCGGTGAGTCTGTGCCGCGAGAGAAAGGAACGACATGTCAGCCACGAAGGTGAACGTCCGCAACTTCGCTCGTGCCGAGTCCGACTTGATGTTCTCCCGGCTCGCCGCCGGGAGCACGCTCGGGACCTGGAATCACACGCGAGGGCTGAAGTCGCTCGACGATCAGCCCATCATCCGGCAGAACCGGGACACTCTCTACAGCAGTGCCGTCATCGATGTGCGCGAAGGAGTCACGCTCACGCTGCCCGACACGGGCGGTCGTTACGTCTCCGCCTTCGTCGTGAATCAGGATCACTACGCGCCGTTCCTGTTACACGAGCCCGGCGACCATGCGCTCACACGCGCAGCCGTCGGAACCGACTACGCGGCGGTCCTGGTCCGCATCCTCGTCGACCCGAACGACGCCGAAGACATCGCCGAGGTGAATCACCTCCAGGACGCACTTCGTCTCGTGGGCGGCGGATCGGGGGAGTTCCCGCTGCCTGAGTACGACGAGCCGTCGCAGTCGGAGACCCGTGATGCTCTGCTCACTCTCGGGCGCGGCGTCTCGACCTACGATCGTGCGTTCGGCACGAGGGAGGAAGTGGATCCCGTCATGCACCTGCTGGGCGTCGCCGGCGGATGGGGTGGTCTGCCCGAGTACGAGGCGACCTACATCAGCGTTGACGAGGGCCTGCCGGTCGGGGACTATCGTCTGCGTTTGACGGACGTTCCTGTCGACGCCTTCTGGTCCGTCTCGCTCTACAACGCCGCCGGCTATTTCGAGGAGAACGAGCTCGGGGTGAACAGTATCAACAGCCTGACGGCGACCGCGGACGACGACGGCGGGATCACCATCCACTTCGGTGCGCACCCTGCCGGCCTCACGAACGCGCTGGTCGTCATGCCGGGGTGGAACTACACACTGCGCCTCTACCGACCGCGCCTGTGCGTGCTCGACGGCACCTGGGTCGCGCCCCGGCCCGAAACGATCTGAGTGAGGCCCCGCGCCGCCACCCCCACCGCAGAAGAGCCCGTCCCCGCAGAAGCGGGGACGGGCTCTTCGTGATGCTCCGCGGTCGTCAGACGCCGAAGTACAGCTCGTACTCGAACGGGTGCGGACGCTGCGCCATCGGCAGGATCTCGTTCTCGTACTTGTAGGAGATCCAGGTCTCGATGAGCTCCTTGGTGAACACGCCGCCCTCGAGGAGGAACTGGTGGTCGGCCGCCAGCGCGTCGAGCGAGTCGAGCAGGGAGTTCGGAACCTGCGGGATGTCCTTGGCCTCCTCGGGCGGAAGCTCGTAGAGGTCCTTGTCGACCGGCTCGTGCGGCTCGATGCGGTTCTTGATGCCGTCGAGTCCTGCCATCAGCTGCGCGGCGAAGGCGAGGTACGGGTTGCCGGAGGCGTCGGGGGCACGGAACTCGATGCGCTTTGCCTTGGGGTTCGAGCCCGTGATCGGGATGCGGATCGCGGCGGAGCGGTTTCCGGCCGAGTAGACCAGGTTCACCGGAGCCTCGAAGCCCTTGACCAGGCGGTGGTAGCTGTTCAGGGTCGGGTTGGTGAAGGCGAGCAGGGCCGGCGCGTGCGCCAGGATGCCACCGATGTACCAGCGCGCGATGTCGCTGAGCTGACCGTAGCCGGCCTCGTCGTAGAACAGCGGCTTGCCGTCGCTCCACAGCGACTGGTGGGTGTGCATGCCCGAGCCGTTGTCACCGTAGAGGGGCTTGGGCATGAAGGTCGCGACCTTGCCCCACTCCTCGGCGGTGTTCTTGACGATGTACTTGAACTTGAGGATGTCGTCCGCCGCGTGCACCATCGTGTCGAAGCGGTAGTTGATCTCCTGCTGGCCGCCGGTGCCGACCTCGTGGTGCGAGCGCTCGAGGATGAACCCGGCGTCGATCAGCTTGAGGGTGATGTCATCACGCAGGTCGGCTGTCTTGTCGACCGGGCTGACCGGGAAGTACCCACCCTTGTACGGGGTCTTGTTGCCGAGGTTTCCGCCCTCTTCCTCGCGACCGGTGTTCCAGGCGCCCTCTTCCGAGTCGACGCTGTAGAAGCTGGAGTTGGACGTGACGTTGTAGCGGACGTCGTCGAAGATGTAGAACTCGGCCTCGGGGGCGAAGAAGGCGGTGTCGGCGATGCCGGTCGAGGTCAGGTACTTCTCGGCCTTCTTGGCGACCTGACGCGGGTCCTTCGAGTAGATCTCGCCGGTGCGCGGGTTGTAGATGTCGAACAGCATGACGAGCGTGCTCGCCTCGCGGAACGGGTCGACGTACGCCGTCGTGACGTCGGGGATGAGCTGCATGTCGGACTCGTGGATGCTCGCGAAGCCGCGGATCGACGAGCCGTCGAACAGCTGGCCGTCGGTGAAGAAAGCCTCGTCGACCGTCGATGCAGGAATGTTGAAGTGCTGCTGAACACCCGGGAGATCGGTGAAACGGATGTCAAGGAACTTGACGTCGTTCTCCTTGATGTAGCTCAGTACCTCGGACGAATCTTTGAACATGTACGACTCCTGTAATGCGGATCGATGGCTTCACGGCCACTCTGCAGAGTACGGACGGGGGATTTCTCTACGGTATCCGCTTTGTTTCGGGCGTGTTACAGGCGCGAGGGCGTCAGAGCGGCATTTCGCGCTCGGTAGGCTGGGGGAGTGACGGATGCTGTGAACACGTACCCCGGTGAACGACTCGGACTCCCCGAATCCGGCTCCGGGAGCATCGCCCGTCCCGGACGCCGTATCGGAGCGCTCCTGATCGACTACACCGCGGCGACGATCATCGCGACCGGATTCCTCGGATTCAACCAGTTCGCACTGCCGACGGAAGCCGGCCTGAGCCAGTTCGCTCCGATGCTGGTGTTCGCCGTGTTGCAGATCGTCTTCATCCCGACCGCCGGCGGCAGCCCGGGACACCGTATCCTCGGCATGCGTCTTGCTCGCATGGACGGGAGCTGGGTCGGTGTGTGGCGGCCGATCGTCCGCACGCTTCTGCTCGTGGTCGTCGTGCCTGCGGTGATCTGGGATGCCGATCAGCGCGGTCTCCACGACAAGGCCGTCGGCACGGTTCTGATCCGCACCTGACCTGCGGCGGGCTGCCGTCAGTCTCGCCCGCGGTTGCGTCGACGTGCTTCGCGCGGGGCTCGTCCGCCGAGGAACGAGCGGGCGGGGTCGACCACGTAGCCGCGGCGCAGCGCCTCCCGGCCGATGAGCATCCGGAAGCCCATCTCGTCGCGGTTGCTCAGGGTGACCTCAGCCAGCACCTCGCGGTCCACCAGCCGGATCAGCAGCTCGACCACGAGGCGTTCCTGGGCGTGCCCGGACGAGCTCCGCACCGCACGACGATCATGGATCGGGCATTCGACGACGACCGCGTCCTCCTGGCTGTCCTGCCAGGGCTTGACTTTGAACCGCACCCACGGCTGTTCGTCCTGTTCGAACTCCACGATGTCGAAAGCATGCAGAGACGACGTGCGCGCACCCGTGTCGATCTTGGCCTTCAGCCAGTCCACTCCGAGATCGGGCAGGCTCACCCATTCTCGCCACCCCGTAAGGGTGTTTGAATGGGGGGTAGTCCTACTCACCTGATACATCCTGGCAGGAAAAATCCCCCGTGAAGATCGCAGTGCTCTCCCGCGCGCCGCAGGCGTACTCCACCCAGCGGCTGCGTGCAGCCGCGCTTCAACGCGGACACAACGTCAAGGTGCTCAACACTCTGCGCTTCGCGATCGATCTCACCGCCGAGGAACCGGACCTGCATTACCGGGGTCGCCAGCTCAGCGACTACGACGCGATCCTCCCGCGCATCGGGAACTCGATCACGTACTTCGGCACGGCCGTCGTGCGCCAGTTCGAGCAGATGGACGTCTATACGCCGAACACGGCGAACGGGATCTCCAGCGCGCGTGACAAGCTGCGAGCGAACCAGATTCTCTCGCGCCACAACATCGCGATGCCGCCGACCGCGTTCGTGCGCAACCGCGCCGACGTCCGTCCGGCGATCGAGCGCGTGGGCGGGGCTCCGGTCGTGATCAAGCTCCTGGAAGGCACGCAGGGGATCGGGGTCATCCTCGCCCCTCAGGTGAAGGTCGCCGAGGCCATCATCGAGACCCTGCACTCCACCAAGCAGAACGTGCTCATCCAGAAGTTCATCTCGGAGAGCCGCGGTCGCGACATCCGGGCGCTGGTCGTCGGTGACCGTGTCGTCGCGGCGATGCGACGATCGGCGGCCGGTGACGAGTTCCGATCCAACGTGCACCGTGGCGGATCGGTCGAGGCCATCGAGCTCGATCCGGTCTATGAGCGTGCGGCCGTGCGCTCGGCCCAGATCATGGGCCTGCGTGTGGCCGGTGTCGACATGCTCGAGGGGGACGACGGCCCGCTCGTCATGGAGGTCAACTCCTCACCCGGGCTGCAGGGCATCGAGACGGCCACCAAGCTCGACGTCGCCGGCGCCATCATCGACTACATCGCCGGTCAGGTCGCCTTCCCCGAGATCGACGTGCGTCAGCGTCTCACCGTCTCGACGGGCTATGGCGTCGCCGAGCTGATGGTCCACGGCGCGGTCGACCTCGTCGGGAAGACCCTGGGGGAGGCCGGGCTCTGGGAACGCGACATCACGGTCCTCACGCTGCACCGAGGAGTCAGTGTCATTCCCAACCCGCGCAAGCACGTCGTCCTGGAAGCCGATGACCGGCTGTTCTGCTTCGGCAAGCTCGACGAGATGCGCTCCATGGTTCCTGAGCGTCGTCGTCGGCGCGCCAAAGTCCGCAGGCTGCCGCGACAGCCTCTCTCCGAGTGAAAGAGAGCGCGGCCACCCTCGCAGGAGGATGGCCGCGCTCGGTGCTTCTGAGGTGCGGAGAGTCAACGAGGACGCTGGGAGCGCACCTTGGTCGGGTCGATGCCCTTCGGGATCGGCAGCGATGACAGCGACTGAGAGACGGAGTCCACGCGGCGGATGACGGCGGCCATCGTGGCCTTGTCGATCGCCTTCGGGAGCTTCTTGATCGTCTTCGAGAGATCGGCGATCGCCACCTCGTCGTCGCCGTGACCGACGTAGAGGACGGTGACCGGGACGCCGTGCGCGACACGCTGTGCCTTGCTGCGCTCCTCGTTCACGAGACGCGTCAATCGGCCGCGTGCACCTTCACCGACGATGACGATGCCTCCGCGCCCGATGGTGCGGTACACAGCCTCCTGGGTCTTCGGGTTGATGCCGACGGGAGTCTCGGATGCCTGCCAGCTGCGCCCGAGGCTCGTGCTGAGCACGTGTCCGGTGGCGCCGGGCATGCCGTCGATCTTGCTGTACATGGCGGAGGTCGAGAGGCGCGTCATCAGGAACAGGGCACCGAGGATGCCGAGCATGAGACCGGTGATCCCCCAGAGGACGAGCGTCCAAATCTGGAAGGGCGGGATGAGATAGCCGGCGACGAGGCCGAGCAGCACGCCGCCGATGAGGATGGCAGCCTGCGCCCACGGCAACCAGGAGTATGCCTCACGTGTGAACCGGAAGAGGGACTTGATCTGGGAGAAGAACCCAGGACGCTTTTCGGGTTCAGGAGCACGCTTTGCCATGAGGACCAGCCTACCGAGTCCCGGAGCCTCCTGATGTCGGCGTTCGCGCGAAGCGGAGGGGACCGGCGCCACCACTCCTGCACATCAGAGGATTCGGCGGAATCCGTCGCGATCATCCCCGGGCACCGGGATCGGGCTGAGGTCTTGCGCTGTGATGGAGCAATGGAAGACATCGCGATCGACGACGGCCGGGGCGGGCCGCTCGTACCGGGCGCGCATCGCGTGGTGAGAACGCTCGATGCGACGGAGGGGCCCTTCCCCGGCACTCTCGTCACGAACGGGGACGGCGTCGCCGTGAGAGTGGAAGCGGCGGCGCTCGGCGGGTGGGTGGGATGGGGTTTCTCCGGCGCCGAACACATCGCTGCGCCGATCGATGTCGTCCGGCGCCAGGGAGGGCACGACGTGTTGCTTCCGTGGTGCACCGAGCGTGTGAGCAGCTTCCTGGGCCGCCGTTCGGTGGGAGGAGGGGGCATCACGCCGGGCGAAACCACCACTCTCGTCGTCAGTCTCCTGCGGGGACTCGACGAGTTGGGAGAGGGCATCGACGGCATGCGCACCGGGGCATGGTGGCTGACGGATGGCGGGCGACCGGTGTTCGTGCTGGGGGACGGCACGGACGCGAGGGCGGGGACCGTGGAGATCCTGGAACAGCTGGCGGAGCGCAGTTCAGACAAAGTGCTCAGACGCGCGACCGGTGCGATCGAGGAGGCCCTGCGGAAGGTCATCGCCCAGCCGCGTCTGCCCCGCAGGCTCACCGAGGCGTGGGAGCAGTCGATGCTCGACGTCGCCGCGCCGCAGCCGCTCAAACGCGAGATCCATGCTGCGGAACGAGCGCGGGACGTCGCCCGTGCCGTCGTTCCGCACGTCTCTGGCCTTCACGAAGGGGGGCGACGTCTGCGCGCGGACCGGACTCCGAGCAGGGGGTCGCGTCGCGGAAGCCGCGCGCGGGAGGCGATCGGCGATGCGATGCGCTCATCGATCGGCGAGGTTCTTGCGCGTGTGGATCGCATGAGAGGAACGCAGGCTTCGCGAACCGGTCGCCAGAGCGTACGCCGTGGGCGATCCGCTGAGACTGGGAAGCTGCGTCGACGTTCCCTGCTCGTCGCGGGCGCGGCTGCGGCGCTTGTGCTTGCCGGCGGACTGCTGCTGCCGGAGGGAGAAGCGTCGGGTAAGGGCGCTGACCTGTCTGGTGGCAGTGGTCAGGCGCGGGCATCGTCGTCGCCCGACGATGCGTCTCCGGCGGCCTCGCCTTCCGTGATCGGTGCCCCGGAAGAGAGCGAGGACTCAGCCCCCGAGGGCTCAGAGCCCGAGGAGTCGGCCGCGGGCATCGATCCCGTGGCGGCAGCCTCATCGCTCCTCCGCGCGATCGCGGATTGTCGGGCCGCGGGAGACATCTCGTGCGCAGACGCGGTGTCCGGCGACGCCGCGCGAGTGATGAAGGCCCTCGACGGGCTGCCGCCCTCGGCCGCGGAACTGGTGGATGAATACGGCGACGTCGCGGTGGTGCGCCTCGCATCGGCAGGTCGGGAGGGAGGCGCGGAGGGGGAAGAGGGCGGGGAGGAAGACGAGAGTTCGGATCAGACGATCGTCGTGCTCATCCGCACAGGAGAGAAATGGCTGGTCCGCGACGTCTACGACGTCGCGGACCAGCCAGGATGACTCTTCGCCCGTCAGGCGCCGAGCTGAGCGGCGAACTGTGCCGACTCGAGTCGCGCCTTCACGGCGCCCAGGAAGCGGGCGGCGTCTGCACCGTCGATGATGCGGTGGTCATAGGAGAGAGCGAGGTACACGTACGACCGGACAGCGATCGCGTCGGTGCCTCCGACCTTCACGAGACCCGGACGCTTGACGACCGTTCCGGTGCCCAGGATCGCCGACTGCGGCAAGAACACGACCGGCGTGTCGAACAGGGCACCACGCGAACCGGTGTTGGTCAGCGTGAACGTTCCACCGGCCAGCTCGTCGGGCTTCAGCTTGTTGTCGCGGGTCCGTGCCGCAAGATCGGCGATCTCGTGGGCGATCTGGGCGATGTTCTTCGACGCCGCGTCACGCAGTACCGGCGTCAGCAGGCCCCGCTCGGTGTCGACCGCGATCGAGACGTTCTCGCTGGCCGGGTAGACAATGTTCTCACCGTCGACCGTCGCGTTGACGATCGGGAACGCCTGCAGGGCCTCGGCCGTGGCGAGAGCGAAGAACGGCAGGAAGGAGAGCTTGTCGCCCGTCTTCTCGAGGAACGACGCCTTCACGCTGTCGCGGTAGTCGGCGAGGGCCGTGACATCGACCTCGACGACCGTGGTCAGCTGTGCCGTCTGCTGCATCGACTCGACAGCGCGCTTGGCGAGGACCTTGCGCAGACGCGACATCGGCTGGGTCGTCCCACGAAGAGGCGAGACCTCGAGCGGAGCAGGGGCCGCCGCTGCCGCAGCGGGTGCCGACTTCGCGGTCTCCGCAGCCTTCAGCACGTCTTCCTTGCGGATGCGACCGCCCACACCGGTTCCGGTGACGGAAGCCAGATCCACGCCCTGCTGCGACGCCAGTCGGCGTACGAGCGGGGTTACATAGAGGTTGTCGCTCTCGGTGGGGAGCGCGAGCTTCGACGCGGGCTGAGCGGCGGCAGGCGCCGGAGCAGGAGCAGCGGCAGGGGCCGGTGCAGCGGCAGGCGCCGGAGCAGCAGCGGGTGCCGGAGCAGCCGGGGCCGGTGCAGCGGCAGGCGCCGAAGCAGCGGCAGGCGCCGGAGCAGCAGCGGCGGGTGCAGCGGCAGGTGCCGGAGCAGCAGCGGGTGCCGGAGCAGCAGGTGCCTCGGAAGCGGGCGCTGCTCCGGAACCGACACGTGCGAGCACAGCGCCGACGGCGACGGTCTCGTCCTCGCCGGCCACGATCTCCTGCAGTACGCCGGCGACCGGCGACGGGATCTCGGTGTCGACCTTGTCGGTGGAGATCTCCAGAAGGGCCTCGTCGACGGCGATGGTGTCGCCGACCTGCTTCAGCCAGCGGGTGACGGTTCCCTCGGTGACGCTCTCGCCCAGTTCGGGAAGCACGATGTCTGTCGCATCGCCGGCGGGTGCGGCGGGTGCGGACTCAGCGGCGGGCGCCGGTGCTTCTGCGGCGGGGGTCGGAGCCTCTGCAGCCGGGGTCTCTTCGGCAGCGGGAGATGCCTCGGCTGGCGCTTCTTCCGCAGCGGGTGCGGCGGCGGCGGGAGCATCTGCGGCCGGAGCCGCGGCGCTGCCATCGCCGATGCGCGCGAGGAGCGCGCCGACCTCGACGGTCTCGTCCTCGGCCACGAGGATCTCCTCGATCACGCCGCTGACGGGGGAGGGGATCTCGGTGTCGACCTTGTCGGTCGAGATCTCGAGCAGGCCCTCGTCCGCCTGCACGGTGTCTCCCACCTGCTTGAGCCAGCGGGTGACCGTACCCTCTGTGACGCTCTCGCCGAGAGCGGGGAGGACGACGGATGTGCTCATGACTGAGTCTCCTTCAGGAAGTTGTATGACGCTTGTCTAGCTTAGTGACTCGGGCACCGGTTGGTGCTCAGAGGGCGTGCAGGGGCTTGCCGGCCAGGGCGAGGAAGGCCTCGCCGAGTGCCTCGCTCTGGGTCGGGTGTGCGTGGATCAGAGGAGCGATGTCCTCCGGGTGCGCCTCCCAGGCGACGGCGAGCTGCCCCTCGGTGATGAGCTCGCCGACACGGTCGCCGAGCAGGTGCACACCGATGACGGGGCCGTCTTTGAGGCGGACGACCTTCACGAGACCACCCGTTCCGATGATCTCGCTCTTGCCGTTCCCGGCGAGGTTGTACTCGTAGGCGACGATCGCGTCCGCGCCGTGTTCCGCAGCGGCGGCTTCCTCGGTCACTCCGACCGACGCGACCTCGGGGCTGGAATAGGTGACCTTGGGGATCTGCAGATCGGGAACGTTGACGGGGGAGAGGCCGGCGATCCGTTCGGCGACGGCGATGCCCTGCTGGAATCCGCGGTGCGCGAGCTGGAGGCCGGGGACGATGTCGCCGACGGCCCAGAGCCCCGGGACCCCGGTGCGCAGGTCTTCGTCGACGATCACGAAGCCGCGGTCCAGAGTGACACCGGCCTCTGCGAAGCCGAGGTCGGCCGTCGCCGGCCCGCGTCCGACGGCGACGAGCAGGTAGTCGGCCGTGAACTCCTTGCCGTCCTCGAGCGTGACCGTGACGGACGAGTCGTCCTGCGTGGCCGTCTGGAAGCGGGTCCCGAGGGAGTACTGGATACCACGGCGGCGGAATGCCCTCTCCAGGCCCTTGCTGAGCGCGATGTCCTCGTTCGGGACGAGGTGCGGCAGCGCTTCGATGATGGTGACCTCGGAGCCGAAGGAGCGCCAGACGCTCGCGAACTCGACGCCGATGACACCACCGCCGAGGATCAGGACGCGGTCGGGGACGACATCCAGAGCGAGCGCCTGCTCGCTGGTAAGGATCCGTCCGCCGATCTCGAGGCCGGGGAGCGATCGGCTGTACGAACCGGTCGCGAGCACGACGTCTGCACCGACGTAGATGTCATCGCCGACGCTGATGCTGCGGTCTGGATTCAGTCGACCGAGCCCGGTGACGGTGGTGATGCCGCGAGCTTTGACGAGACCTTCGAGACCCTTGAACTTCTTGGCGACGATGCCCTCGCGATACGTGCGGACGCCGACGGGGTCGATGCCTTCCAGGGACGCCGTCACACCGACAGACGCGGCATCGCGCACATGCTCGGCGACCTCGGCCGCATGCAGGAGTGCCTTGGTCGGGATGCAGCCGCGGTGCAGGCAGGTGCCGCCGACCTTGTCCTTCTCGATCAATGCGACGGACTTGCCGAGCTCACTCGCGCGCAATGCAGCGGCATAGCCGCCGCTTCCGCCGCCCAGGACGACGATGTCGAAGGTGTGGGTTGTCATATGTCATGCCTCCGTGTGGGATGCTTCGGCGAAGGCGACGATCGATCGGACCATCGCCCCTGTGGGGCCCTTCTCGGTGAAGCCGTACGGGGCGCCGGCGTGTTCGCCGGAGCCCGCGATGTCGAGGTGCACCCAGGGGATGCGCGGGGCGTCCTCGGCCTCCGACGTGCGCCCGACGAACCGGCGCAGGAACAGGCCGGCATAGGAGGCACCGCCCATCCGGTCGCCCATGTTGGCGTTCTGGAGATCGGCGATGGGGGACTCGAGCGACTCCTCCATGTACTCCGGCAGCGGCATGTGCCAGGCCGGTTCGTCGACCTGTGCGGTCGCGGAGATGAACGCGGAGACCGTCTCGACGTCGCCGAAGACACCGGTGTGCCGGTGGCCGAGCGCGGCGACGATGGCACCCGTGAGGGTCGCCACGTCGATGATGACGTCGGGATTCTCTCGGCTCGCGGCGACCAGACCGTCCGCCAGGACGAGGCGGCCCTCAGCGTCGGTGTTCTGCACCTCCACCGTGGTGCCGTCGAGGATGCGGATGACGTCGCCGGGGCGCAGAGCGCGGCCCGAGGGCATGTTGTCGGTGATGCAGAGCCAGGCCGTCACGTGGACAGGGAGCCCGAGAGTCGCGATCGCGCGGATCGCGGCGAGAGATGTCGCTGCTCCGGCCATGTCGAACTTCATGCCGACCATCGATGCGGCGGGCTTCAGCGACAGCCCGCCGGTGTCGAAGGTGATGCCCTTGCCGACCAGCGCGATGTGTCGCGATGCGTCGGCGGGGGAGTAGTCGAGGCGGACCAGGCGCGGGGGGCGGTCGGAGCCCTGCCCCACGCCGAGGATGCCCCCGAAGCCCTGATCGGCGAGGTCTTTCTCGTCGAGGATCTCGACCGTGACGTCGAGGTCGGCGACGCTGTCGGCAGCGCTCTGGGCGAGCTGGGCAGGGCTCTGCCACTCGGCGGGAACGTTCACGAGGTCCTTGACGAGGGCGACGGCGTCGCCGAGGACCTGAGCATGCTCGGCGTCCTCGTCGTCGAGGGCGGCGTGCAGGGTGATCGTGGTGGCGCGAGCCTTGCCCTTCTCCGTGCGGTACCCGTCGAATTTGTGTCCGCCGAGCACGGCGCCTTCTGCTGCCGGCACGGCGAAGGACTCCAGGCCGTCGGCGAGGGCGATGGCGACGTGCTCGAAACCGGCGAGGGTGCGCAGCGCTGTCCCGGTCGCATTGCGCACCGCAGCGGGATCGGGCGCGTTGCCGACGCCGACGACGGCCAGCGGCAACGACGTCACCTCCGGGGCGTACACGCGTGCGAACGATCCAGCGGAGCCGGTGAAGCCGATACCGGCCAACGCATCGGCGAGGCCGGGATAACCGGCCAGTGAATCCGCCGAATCAGGGAGAGCGGCGACGACGAGCACTGCGGCATCTGCAGCGCTTCCGGGGAACTGAGCGGTGGTGTGCGAGAGCACGGGAAGCGTCATGCCTCCATCCTAGGATCTCTGTCGCAGCATGGTCGCGCGCCCTCGTGGCGCGTGTTCGCTCTCAGCATGATGCTCCGCGCCCCGGCCCCCAGCCCTGCTCGTAGCATGGACACATGCCCTTCTCCGGTGAGATCCACGAACGCGTCGCGAATGCGCCGACAGTGCCGCACGGCCTGCCCCTGGTGCTCCTTCTCACCGGTTTCACCGACGCGGGCAGCGCGGTGTCCGGCCTGATCGACCACCTGAGGGAGACCGCGTCGCCGGAAACCGTCGTGGTGTTCGACAACGATGCGCTGCTGGACTATCGCGCCCGTCGACCGGTGATCGCCTTCGACCAGGACCATCTCACCGAATTCCGGCCGCCGCGTCTCGAGCTGTCGCTTGCGACGGACGCGCTCGGTCGTCCCTTCCTGCTCCTCGCCGGGTACGAGCCCGACTTCGCGTGGAACCGCTTCGCGAGCACCGTCCTCGCCCTGGCGGCGGAGTTCGAGGTGTCGGGACTGCACTGGGTGCATTCGATCGCCATGCCTGTTCCGCACACACGTCCGATCGGTACAACCGTCAGCGGCAATCGCCGTGAGCTCACGGTCGCGCACTCCGTCTGGCGTCCGCGCACCCAGGTGCCGGCGACCGCCGGTCACCTCCTCGAGTTCCGGTTCGTCGAGCGCGGCGACCCCGCCGTCGGATTCGTGCTCCTCGTGCCGCACTACCTCGCCGAGACCGAGAATCCAGAAGCGGTGATCGCCGCGGCAGAGAGGCTGATGGCCTCGACCGGTCTGGTGCTGATGCTGGACGCCGTTCAGGAGCGCCGCGAGGACTACCTGGCGCGCGTCGACGAGCAGGTCGCCGGGAACGATGAGCTGCAGCAGATGGTGCACAACCTCGAGCGCCGATATGACGCGTACATGGCGGGACGCAATCCCGATGACGATTCGTACGACGAGGGCGGGTTCAGTGAGCGGGACCTTCCCAGCGCCGACGAGCTCGCTGCGGAACTGGAGCGCTACCTGGCGTCGCGTCCGTCGGGCGACGAGGACAAGCCCGGTCGCAACTGACACGGATCCGCGAGAACTTCGTCGTAATGCATCCGCATCGCCACACGTGTGCGATACTAGGACTCTGACCCGTTGTCAATCAGTGTTTTCGAGCGCTGGACTTGACAAGGGTCTTACTAGTGTCCGAAATGTCCCGGGGCTACACAGCAGCTCCGTGAAAGGCGAAACGTGACTCCTGCCACGACGAAGAACACCCGGACGAAGAAGGCTGCCGAAGAGACGACCGCCGACGCTCCGGTCGAGGCCGATGCGCCCGAGAAGCCCGCGCCCCTGAGCGCGGCGAAGCGTGCTGCCGCGAAGCGCGCCCCCGTCAAGAAGAAGAAGTCCGAGGACGTCGTCGAAGAAGACGAGGCCCCCGCCGCTGCTGCGGTCGAGGACGACGAGGACGAGGACGCGAAGCCGAAGTTCACCGAGCCGCTGCCGACCGGCGCGATCGTCATCTCGTCGAACGACGATGAAGACGTTCCCGTCTACTCGACGCAGATAACCGGTGCGACTGCCGACCCTGTCAAGGACTACCTGAAGCAGATCGGAAAGGTCGCGCTCCTGAACGCGGCCGAAGAGGTCGAGCTCGCTATGCGCATCGAGGCGGGTCTGTTCGCCGAGGAGAAGTTGTCGGCGATGACCGCGGCCGAGAAGACGAGCCAGCTCGGACTCGACCTGCAGTGGGTCGCCCGCGACGGACAGCGTGCCAAGAGCCACCTGCTCGGCGCGAACCTCCGACTCGTCGTCTCGCTCGCCAAGCGCTACACGGGCCGCGGCATGCAGTTCCTGGACCTGATCCAGGAGGGCAACCTCGGCCTCATCCGCGCGGTCGAGAAGTTCGACTACACCAAGGGCTTCAAGTTCTCGACGTACGCCACGTGGTGGATCCGCCAGGCGATCACCCGTGCGATGGCCGACCAGGCCCGCACGATCCGCATCCCGGTGCACATGGTCGAGGTCATCAACAAGCTCGCGCGAGTGCAGCGTCAGATGCTGCAGGATCTCGGCCGCGAACCCACGCCGGAAGAGCTCAGCCGTGAGCTCGACATGACGCCCGAGAAGGTCGTCGAGGTGCAGAAGTACGGCCGCGAGCCGATCTCGCTGCACACGCCGCTGGGTGAAGACGGCGACAGCGAGTTCGGCGACCTGATCGAGGACACCGAGGCCGTGGTTCCGGCCGACGCGGTGGGCTTCACCATGCTGCAGCGTCAGCTGGAGCAGCTGCTCGACTCGCTCTCCGAGCGCGAAGCCGGCGTGATCCGGATGCGCTTCGGCCTGGGCGACGGTCAGCCGAAGACTCTCGACCAGATCGGCGACACCTTCGGCGTGACGCGTGAGCGCATCCGTCAGATCGAGTCGAAGACCATGGCGAAGCTCCGGCACCCGAGCCGTTCGCAGTCCCTGCGGGACTACCTCGAATGAGCCAGGCGAACGACGGCAAGGCGCTCGAGGCGAGCGTCGACGGCAAGAGCTATGCGCGTATCCCGCTGCGTACCCGTGTGGTCATGCCCGAGGACGACCTCGATGCGATCATCACGGAGTACGCCAAGGACGCCGTGCAGCCGGGCGACCTGCTGTTCGTGACCGAGAAGATCGTGGCGATCACCCAGGGGCGGTCGTACCGTCTCGACGAGATCAAGCCGCGCAAGCTCGCCCTGTTCCTCTCCAAGTACGTCACCCGCACGCCGTACGGCATCGGGCTCGGCATGCCGGAGACGATGGAGATGGCGCTGCGGGAGTGCGGCACTCCGCGGATCCTGTTCGCGTCGGCCGTGGCAGCGGTCACCAAGGCGTTCGGTCGTCGTGGTGACTTCTACCGCATCGCGGGTGACAAGGCGCGGGCCATCGACGGTCCCACCAAGCACACCATCCCTCCGTACAACGAGGCTGTCGTGCTCGGACCGAAGGATCCCGACGGCGTGGCCGCGCGGCTGAAGGCACTGATCGGTGGCCAGGCAGAGGTGGCAGTGGTCGATATCAACGACCTCGGCGGCAACATCCTCGGGTCGACGCTCGACAAGGACGGCGAGCGTCGTCTGGTCAAGATCCTCGGGGACAACCCGCTCGGACAGGGGCTCGAGTCCACACCGCTCGGCATCGTCCGCGCAGTCTGAGCTCTGGCATCTGATCCGCTCAGAACGACGACGAAGGCCCCGGATGCTCGGCATCCGGGGCCTTCGTCATCTCTGTCTCAGAAACCGATGACTTCGCGGTACCGAGGTTTGTGGCCCGTGCGGATACCGGTGACGCTGGGCTTGTTCTCGTAGACTCCGGCGCCCCAGTTGCCCTCGACGAGGACGGGACCGTCCGGGGAGACGACGATGTCCCAACCGACGTACTGCACCTGGGGCACGACGCGGGCGACCTCGTCGATGAACGCGCGCACCTCGTCCATGTAGGGCAGCTGGAAGTCGGCGATGCGGAAACCCGAGTCCGGGTGCGTCTCGTGCACGTGCCCGTGCGAGTCGTACCCGGCACCGACGGCATGACCGTTCTCGTCGAGCATCGTGTAGAAGCCGCCGAAGGTCATCTGATCGCTCACCGCACCGCGACCGAACTTCTGGGCCATGGCGAGGATGTGCGCCTTCTCACCATCGAAGAATGCCGTGATGCGGGTGGTGTTCACCGTGCCGGGGCACACGGCCGCAAGCGCGTCGTGCTGGCGGATCACCTCTTCGATCAGCAGCTCGCCTCGAGCGAGGAGCCCCTGGTGGAACTCGTTCCAGTCGGTGATGTCGGCGGCGTGATAGCGATGCACTCCGGTTCCGGCCTGTCCCACAGGTTCCTTCGTGACGATCGTGCCGAGTCGCTGTGTGAACTCGCGCACCGCGTCGGCGTTGCCCTGGTCGACGACCATCCATTCGCGGTGCAGGTGGTCGGAGAACTGCTTGTCGAACTCGACCTTGTCCTGGAAGATCCAGCGGTAGTCAGGGTGGTCATACCGCTGCGAGAGCTGGTTCGAGACGGGATGCGTCATGTAGGTGTCGCGCTCGGCCTTCGTCAGCATCGCGAAGTCGTAGTCGATGTAGTCCTGGAACCCGACGTTGTGGCGCGCGGCCGACCAGAGCATGTCCGCGACGATGGCGGGGACGGCCTTGTGATGCTGAGCGGATGCCTCCTTGGCGCGTTCCACCACCGATCCGACGTCGATGCGGCGGGCACGTCCCATCAGATAGCGGATGCGGGGCGCGAGGGAAAGACGAGACATGAGGCTCCAGGGTCGGGGTCCCCACCAGTCTACGGGGGCCGGGACGGCCGACCTGAGAGCCGGAAGCTAGGGTGGAAGACGTGTGTGAGACGACTTCCAGCGCCCTGCCGCGTGCGATGATCTCCCGTTCGGCCCTGGCCGCGGGCGCCTTTGCTGCCGTGTCGGCAGGCGGCCGAGTCGCCGATCTTCGGCGTGACGCCTGGGGTCATGGTGTTCTCGCCGTCGCGCAGCTCGTGACGGCCGCAGGAGCCGAGCGAGTGCTGGTCGATGCCCGCGGAGAGGTGGAGGCGTTGCAGCTCGAGGGAATCGACGGCGTCACGACGGGTGAGCCGGACATCGACGCGACGCTCCTCTACGGTCTTCCTGATGCGACCGGACGCACGAGGACGCGACCGGTGATGCGGCTGACGGGTCGCGTCCTCTCCACCAAGGGGCTCCGGCCGGGAGACGCCGTCTCCTACGGTTACACCTACCGCGCCTCGCGTGAGACCACGGTGGCGCTGGTGACCGGTGGGTACGCCCAAGGCATCGTGCGCGCGCTCGGAAACCGTGCCGAGGTCGAGATCGACGGCGCAGCTCGCCCCATCGTCGGCCGGGTCGCCATGGACGTCTGCGTCGTCGACCTCCAAGGCGCGGATGCCGAGGCGGGCGCGGAGGTCACGTACTTCGGCGGCGAGGGTCAGGCGGGATCCGCCATCGCGCACTGGGCCGCCGTCACCGGAATGAGCCCGGCGGAACTCGTCACCGTCGCCGGCGCACATGCCGTGCGGGGGTGGGAGGCATGAGCCGTCCGGAGCTGCGCCTGAGCAGCAGCACGTTCCGGGCGAACATCGACGCGGTACGCGCCCGAGTGGCGCCGTCGACGTTGATGCTCGTGCTCAAGGACGACGCATACGGCCACGGACTCTCGTGGGCCGTCGAGTCCGCGGCCGACGCGGGCGTCACGTGGTTCGGCAGCTATGACATCCGTACCGGGTTGACCGTGCGCAGGATCGCCGGCGGCGACGCCAGGATCTTCGCGTGGGTGACGTCGACGGACGCCGAGATCGACGACGCCCTCATGCAGAGGCTCGACCTCGGGGTGGGCACGAGCGACTACCTTCGGCGGATCATCGCGCGCGCAGAGGCGCTCGGCACGTCCGCGCGCGTGCACCTGAAGATCGACACCGGCCTTCATCGCAATGGCATCCTGCCCGACGACTGGGCTGCGGCCGTCGCTGTCGCGCGCGACGCCGAGCGCGCAGGACTCCTGGAGTTCGAGGGGGTGTGGAGCCATATCGCCGAGGCGAGCGACGCGGACGACGACGTCGCACAATCGGTGTTCCTCGAAGCGGTCCGTACCGTGGCGGATTCGGGGACGGCCCCTGCCGCGCTTCACCTGACCGCGTCGGCGGCGTCCTGGTGGCGCCCCGAACTGCGCGGAACGGTCTCGCGCATCGGAGCCTTCTGTTATGGCATCCGATCCGCAGACGGACCGGAACTGGAAGGCATCCTCCCGGCTGCGAGCCTCGTCGCGCCCGTCATCAGCGTCCAGCGGGACGACGTGACCATCGGCATCGGCAGTTTCGACGGATTCCCTTCGACACTGGCCGGAAGTCGCGTCGGCACATCTGCCGGAACGCGCACCCTCACGTCGGTGGGACATACGACGTCGTCTGTCGAAGGCTGGGCAGGAGCGAGAGCGGGGGATCAGGTCGTGGTCTTCGGCGCCGGGACGCACGGAGAGACGTCGGCGACGACTCTCGCTGAGCGTATCGATACCGTGGGAGAAGAGATCCTCACCCGGCTCACATCACGTGTGCGGAGAGTCGTCGCCGATTGATTCGTGTGCGCTGACCGCAGTCGACTGACCGGGACCGGTCGACGTGCGTCAGGATGCGATCAGACCGTCTCGACGAGGCGGGCGGTCTCGTCGTGCCAGCTGGTGGCGATGCTGCGGAGCTTCTCTTCGTACTTGCGGCCGTGGTGGGCGCAGAACAGGAGCTCGGATCCGTTGACCTCAGCGGCGATGTACGCCTGAGCGCCGCATGAATCACAGCGATCCATGGCGGTCAGGCGGAACTCGACGGTGGAGGTGTCACGTTCGGTCGTTGCGTTCATCTCGGTGCCTCCTCGGGTGTCGGCTTCGCTGGGGGATTTGGTCAATACAACCACGCCCCACCTGTGCGCATGCCCGGTTTGCGGCGTGTTTCGCTCAGCGCGTACGCGACGCCCGTCGAGTGGCCCTCCGCGGGGAGTGTCTGCGGAGCCGGAACGACTCGCGAGATTAGACTCGGAGATTGTGAATGCCGAGTACTCCGCCCATCATCTCCAGGTGCTTGAAGGCCTCGAGGCCGTCCGCAAGCGCCCAGGGATGTACATCGGGTCGAACGGGTCGCCCGGACTCATGCACTGCCTCTGGGAGATCATCGACAACTCCGTCGACGAGGCGGTGGCCGGCAACGGCACGAAGATCGACATCATCCTCCATGCCGACGGCAGTGTCGAGGTCCACGACCGTGGCCGCGGCATCCCGGTGGACGTCGAACCGCGCACCGGTCTGACCGGCGTCGAGGTGGTCTATACCAAACTGCACGCCGGTGGGAAGTTCGGCGGCGGGTCGTACGCGGCATCCGGTGGTCTGCATGGTGTCGGCGCCTCCGTGGTGAATGCGCTCTCCGAGCGCCTGGACGTCGAGGTCGATCGCGGCGGCAAGACCTACGCCATGTCGTTCCATCGTGGCGAACCGGGGGTCTTCGCAGACTCCGGAGAGAAGCGTCCCGACGCGCCGTTCACTCCCTTCCAGGAGAAGAGCGAGCTCCGCGTCATCGGCAAGGCGCCCCGCGGCGTGACCGGTACGCGGGTTCGCTACTGGGCCGATCGGCAGATCTTCACCAAGGACGCGGCCTTCCAGCTCTCCGAGCTCGAGACCCGCGCCCGACAGACGGCGTTCCTCGTCCCGGGCCTCGAGATCGAGGTCGCCGACAAGCGGACGAATCGTCCGGATGCTCCCGAGCTCGGCTCCGAGGATGCGGATGCCACCGGGACGGTGACGTCCTACCTCTATGAGGGCGGGATCTCGGAGTTCGTCGACTACCTCGCGGTCGATCCGCCGGTGACCGACAACTGGCGCATCCAGGGGGAGGGGACGTTCAAGGAGACCGTTCCCGTTCTGCAGGCCGACGGGCACATGGTCGCCACCGAGGTGGAGCGCGTGTGCGCCGTTGACATCGCGCTGCGGTGGGGCACCGGTTATGACACGCGCGTGCGGTCGTTCGTCAACATCATCGCGACGCCCAAGGGCGGAACCCATCAGCAGGGCTTCGAGCAAGAACTCCTCAAGGTTCTCCGTACCCAGGTCGAGCAGAACGCGCGTCGTCTCAAGGTCGGCAACGACAAGCTCGAGAAGGACGACGTCCTCGCGGGCCTCACAGCGGTGCTCACGGTGAACGTGCCCGAGCCGCAGTTCGAGGGGCAGACGAAGGAGATCCTCGGCACTCCGGCCGTCCGGCAGATCGTCGCCCAGGTGATCCGCAAGGACCTGGCCCAGCGATTCAGCTCGACCAAGCGCGACGACAAGAACCAGGCGTCGCAGCTGCTCGACAAGATCGTCTCGGAGATGAAGGCGCGCGTGTCGGCACGTGCGCACAAGGAGACGCAGCGCCGCAAGAACGCACTGGAGTCGTCGACCCTTCCGACGAAGCTCGTCGACTGCCGCACGAACGATGTCGAACGCAGCGAGCTCTTCATCGTCGAGGGAGACTCGGCGCTCGGCACCGCCAAGAACGCGCGCAACAGCGAGTTCCAGGCGCTGCTGCCGATTCGGGGAAAGATCCTCAACGTGCAGAAGGCGTCGGTCGGCGACATGTTGTCGAATGCGGAGTGCGCGTCGATCATCCAGGTGATCGGTGCAGGCTCCGGCCGGACCTTCGACATCGATGCGGCTCGCTACGGCAAGATCATCCTGATGAGCGATGCCGATGTCGACGGCGCCCACATCCGCACCCTCCTGCTCACCCTGTTCTTCCGCTACATGCGGCCGCTGATCGAGCACGGCCGCGTGTTCGCCGCCGTCCCGCCGCTGCACAGGATCATCGTGATGAACCCCGGCTCGAAGCCGAACGAGACGATCTACACCTACAGCGAGCAGGAGATGCACACGCTGCTGGCGAAGCTCCGCAAGGCGGGCAAGCGCTGGCACGAGCCGATCCAGCGGTACAAGGGCTTGGGTGAGATGGACGCAGAACAGCTGGCGAACACCACGATGGACCGTTCAGGACGGCTGCTGCGTCGCGTGCGCATGGAGGATGCGGAGGCCGCGGGCCGCGTGTTCGAGCTCCTGATGGGCAACGAGGTCGCCCCGCGCCGCGAGTTCATCATCGACTCCTCCGACCGGCTGTCGCGCGAGTCGATCGACGCCTGAGCCCCGGAGACACGGAAGAAGCCGGCACGGGTCATCCCATGCCGGCTTCTTCGCTGCAGGCGGTCACCCCGCCTGCGGAGCACTCAGACCAGGGTGCGGCCGATGCTGCCGATCACGCCTTCTACGGGCTGTCCGGAGGCATCGCGACGTGCGCCGGTCTCGGGAAGCTTGCGCACGGCACCGGTCGGATCGACCGCCAGCGGTGGCTGGGGCCCGACCCACGCGACCGTGAGGCGATCCTCACCCTTCAGGAATGCGTGCGCGCGCACGCCGCCCGTGGCGCGACCCTTGGCCGGGTACTCGGTGAACGACGAGACCTTCGCGCGCCCCGGCTCCGTGCCGGGAAGTGCGCTGTCGCCTCCGGAGACGGTGGCGACGACCGACTCGGTGGCGGGATCGACGACACCGAAGAAGAGGACCGATGCCCCGGAGCTGAGCTTGACGCCGGCCATGCCGCCGGCCGGCGCTCCCTGCGGGCGCACGGCGGAGGCCGAGAAGTGCAGCAGTTGCGCGTCGGTCGTGACGAACACCAGTTCGGCGTCGTCCGGCGCCTCGGCCGCGCCCACCACCGTGTCGCCCTGCTTCAGGCCGATGACCTCGAGGTCGGGCCGCACGGGAAGCGCTGACGGGACGATGCGCTTGACCGTACCCTGGGCGGTGCCGATGGCGATCGGCGTATCGCTGTCGAACCGCACGAAACCGAGAACCCGCTCGCCCTTCGTCGTGATCCCGAGGTAGTCGCGCAACGGCGTGCCGGCAGCGAGCTGAACCGAGGTGGCAGGCACGGAAGGCAGGTCGACGGGGGAGAAGCGGACGACGCGTCCGAGGTTCGTGAGCGCTCCGAGCTCGGCCCTGACCGTGGTCTCGACCGTGGTCAGGATCGCGTCGTGCTTGCTACGACGTGCCGGGGAAGTGAGCTCCTGCCCTTCGCCGAGGTCGACTCGGACCGTGCGCCCGGTGGTCGAGAGGATGAGCACCGTGGGGGCGTCGGCGATCTGCAGGTCGACCGCGCCCTTGGTGGCGCGGGGCTTGGGCGGTGCGGCGTTCATGAGCAGCGTGCGCCGGGGCGTGCCGTACGCGTCGGCCGCGGCATCGAGTTCCTTCGCGACCGCGGCGCGCAGCAGCACAGGGCTCCCCAGCAGCTCGCGGAGGGCGGCGATCTCGGCCAGCAACGCGTCTCGTTCGGTCTCGAGCTCGATGCGGGAGAACTTCGTCAGACGGCGCAGACGCAGCTCGAGGATGTACTCCGCCTGCAGCTCGCTCAGATCGAAGACCGAGCGCAGGCGGGTGCGGGCCTGCTCCGAGTCGTCGGATGAGCGGATGACCTGGATGACCTCGTCGATGTCGAGGATCGCGATGAGCAGCCCCTCGACGAGGTGCAGACGCTCCTCGCGCCGCTTCAGGCGGTAGCGGCTGCGCCGGGTGATGACCTCGAGGCGGTGGCCCACGTAGACGCTCAGCATCTCCTTGAGCCCGAGCGTGCGCGGCTGGCCTTCGACCAGAGCGACGTTGTTGATGCTGAACGAGTCTTCCAGCGGCGTCAGACGGTAGAGCTGCTCGAGGACGGCGTTCGGGTCGAAGCCCGTCTTGATGCCGATCGCGACGCGGAGTCCGTGGTTGCGGTCGGTCAGGTCGGTGACGTCGCTGATGCCCTGCAGCTTCTTCGACTGCACGGCGTCGCGGATCTTCTCCAGCAGACGCTCGGGGCCGACCATGTACGGCAGCTCCGACACGATGATGCCGGTGCGTCGAGGGCCGAGGGGCTCGATCGAGGTCTTCCCTCGGACCTTGAGCGCGCCGCGTCCGTTCGTGTAGGCGTCTTTGACCCCGTCCAGTCCCATCAGGATCCCGCCCGACGGGAAGTCCGGACCGGGAACGAACTCCATCAGGTCCTCGGTGGTCGCGTCCGGGTTCTCCAGGAGATGCGTGGCGGCCGCGACGACCTCGATCAGGTTGTGCGGCGCCATGTTGGTTGCCATGCCGACCGCGATGCCGCTCGCTCCGTTGACCAGGAGGTTCGGGAAAGCAGCGGGCAGGACAGCCGGCTGTTGGAACTGGCCGTCGTAGTTCGGGATGAAATCGACGACGTCCTCGTCGAGGTTCTCGGTGAGCGCGAGGGCGGCGGCGGCGAGCCGTGCCTCCGTGTATCGAGCCGCGGCCGGACCGTCGTCGAGGGAGCCGAAGTTGCCGTGTCCGTCGACCAGAGGGACGCGCAGCGCCCACTCCTGCGCGAGGCGCACCAGCGCGTCGTAGATCGCGGAGTCGCCGTGGGGGTGGAGCTTTCCCATGACCTCGCCGACCACGCGGGCGCTCTTGACATGACCGCGGTCGGGGCGAAGGCCCATCTCGGCCATCTGGTACAGGATGCGGCGTTGCACCGGCTTCAGACCATCGCGCGCATCGGGGAGCGCGCGCGAGTAGATCACCGAGTATGCGTACTCGAGGAACGAGCCCTGCATCTCGGTGGAGAGGTCGATGTCCTGGATGCGCTCCTCGACAGGCTCGGGCGGCGGGGTTTTCGGCATGGACTTCCTGAGGGCATACGGGAGCCTGTGTCAGACTGGCTCGGATGTCTTTCATGCTACCGTCCGCGTCGCCGAGTGCCCGGAGTGTCGTCGGGGTGGCGGACGACCTGCTCGCCGCCCTCCGCGGCGAATCGGCGCTGTTGCCGCGCGCAGACTCGGTCGTGCTCGTCGTGATCGACGGGCTCGGAGCGATCAGTCTGCGGGCACACGCCGGTCACGCACGTGCGTTGACGGCGGGGATGGCGAAGAAGGACGTCGCGCAGTCGGTCTTCCCCTCCACCACCGCGGCGGCGCTGACCAGCATCGTCACCGGTGTCTGGCCGGGGGAGCACGGCCTCGTCGGCTACCGAGTGCTCGATCCGATCCGCGACGTGCTCGTCAACCAGCTCAGCGGCTGGGAGACCGACGGGATCGACCCGTATACGTGGCAGGCGGCTCCCACGATCTTCGAGCGCGCCGGTGGTGTCGGCCACGAGAGTTTCGCCGTGGGGTTCGCCGGATACGCGCACAGCGGCTTCACCAAAGCCACTCTCCGAGGTGCCGAGTTCGTCGCAGCCACCACAGCGGCGTCGCGTATCGAAGCCGCCTATGCGCTCACTCAGTCCCATCCGGGATCGCTGGTCTACTGCTACCTTCCAGAGGTCGACAAGGCCGGCCACAAGTACGGCATCGCCTCGTCCGAATGGGTCGCGGCGCTCGAGGACGTCGATGCCGCTCTTTCCGCACGGGTGCCCCCGGGCGTCGGGGTCGTGGTCACGTCGGATCATGGGATGGTCGATGTGGCGCCGAACCGACAGATCGTGCTCGAAGCGGACCACCTCGAAGGCGTCCGACACGTAGGTGGTGAACCGCGGATGCTGCACGCGTATCTGGAGCCCGATGCGGATGGCGTCTCGCTGGTATCGCGCTGGCGTGCGGATCTCGAGGGGGTCGCCGATGTCGTCACCCGCGAGGAGGCCGTGCGTGCGGGCCTCTTCGGACCCACGGTCTCCGAGGCAGCCTCGCCTCGGATCGGTGACGTGCTCGCGATCGCGCGTGGGTCGTGGGCGGTCTATGACGGCACGGCTGCGGACCAGCGCGGTCGCGGAATGGTCGGCCAGCACGGTGCACTCACACCGGAGGAGCGGCAGGTCCCCGTCGTCAGGCTCGGCGCTTTCGCTCGCTGACGACGATCGCCCGGTATGCTCTCCGGCACGACTTCCCGGCGAGCACTCTCAGGCCGGTCTCACTCGTCCGTTCGTGCGCCGAAGACGATCTCGTCCCAAGAGGGCATGGCGTTGCGACGACGTCTCCGACCTGTGGATTCGCCGGAATCCGAGTTGGTCGTCTGAGGCGCGGGCTGCGGAGACTGCGGCTCGTCGTCCGGCTGCTCCAGGACCTCGAAGAGTGAGATCGGGCTCTGATCGGCCCGATCTGCGTCCGTGGGCTCATCCAGCAGCGGCGCGGTCTCGCGCTGGCCGCGACGACGGCGGAGAGCTTCGAGAAGGTCTGCGGTCTCGGGGCTCGTCGTCTGTGATGCCGGTGCGCGTTTGATCGCCGCGTCCTGTGCGGCCGCGTCGGAACGCTCGGGAAGGGAGGGATCCTCGATCTCGGCGTCGGGAGCAGGGAGCAGACGGGGGCCGAATGCGCCGGAGTCGAAGCGGCTCTCGTCCTTGTACGGAGAGGTGATCCGTTCTGCGTCCACGGCCCGCAGGCGGGGGATGAGTCCCTCGGGCAGCGAGCCCTGGCGGGACAGCTGCGTGGCGTCCGCATTGAGCGGCGAGAGGGCGCTGCGGCGGGGATCGAAGCTCCAGCGGGCGTCGTGCTCGACGTCGTTGGCGGTGAACTCGAGCTTGATGGTCCAGCCCGAGTCCTCCTTCCAGCTCGCCCAACGCTCCGACGTCGCTTCCACCTCCGCGAGCTTGGCGCGGACGGCAACTCCGAAGGTGGGCTGCGCGTCGGGCTCGACCTCGCTGCCGATGAGAACGGGAACGGCGAGGGCCTGGCCGATGACGTGCTCGCGTTCGGCCAGGACGGGGCCTTCGAAACGGGCGACGTCGTCGACGCTGATACCCAGGAGCTCGGCAACCTCCGGAGCCGTGAGACCGGCTCGGATCTGCGCCTGGATATCACGCGGACTCGCGGCGAGCTTCTGTGCCGTCGGCTCACTCTGACGGGTGGCGCGACGGATCTCGCGCTGCAGCATGTCGTCGATGGGCAGCGCGAACCGCTCGCCCGACTCGGTCGCGAGTACGAGGACTCCTGCTTCTGTGCCGACGATGGTGACGTTTTCCATGCGAATGCCCCTCTGATGGGTGTCTCATCATGGTGTCACGCATGGGGCATCCGGGCCGGGAATACCCTGGGCGTGCCGTGAGTTTGTTCAGGCGAACGGGCGAGCATTTGCGTTATGTCGTCCGGTCGTGCAAACTATGGCCGCCGAATACCCGACGGCGCACCACCCACTCGCACCATGAAAGTGGAGATCTACCGCATGGCAACCGATTACGACGCCCCCCGAAAGAGCGAAGACGACTCCGAGTCGATCGAAGCCCTGAAGGAGCGTGTGCCGGACAAGCTCTCCGGCTCAAGCGGGGACGAAGACTCCGACAACCCGTCGAGCTTCGACCTTCCGGGTGCCGACCTCTCCGATCTCGAGCTCGACGTCGTCGTGCTGCCCGCGCAGCAGGACGAGTTCACGTGCATGAGCTGCTTCCTCGTGAAGCACCGTTCACAGCTCGACCACGAGGGCGCATCCGGGCCCATCTGCAAGGAGTGCGCTGCGTAAGCAGTCCTCCGAGCGACGTATCACGCGCCCCCGACCACTCCGGTCAGGGGCGCGCTGTCGTATGCGGGTGCCTCTCGGCTCCGCACCTCAGCTCTGCCTCTTCGTGCCGCGTCTCAGCTCTGCGCAGTGCGGATCGCCGCTGCCAGTCGATCCGGCGTGCGTGTCGAGACGGTCCACGTGTCGACGGGGTCGTCCGGGTCGAGATTCGGGACGACGACGATTCCGTCGATGCCGCCGCGGATCAGGTGCCACCCGCGCGCCGGGAGCCCGGGGCCGCGAGCCTGCCGGGCGTCGTCGCCGGTCAGGGCCACCGGCTCGCCGAGATGCTTCGTGTCGATGTGCGCGCGGCCGGCGCGCAGCACCGTGCCGATGACGGAGACGACAGGGGTGGCCGCGATGAAGCCCAGCACCAGGAGGGCCGATACGGCGGCGCCGAGGACCAGTGCGACGGTCGAGCCGATCGGCACGAAGACGAGCGACACCATGGGGCCGGCGACCGCGACGGTCACGAGCAGCCAGAGGCTCGGCGAGAGTCTTTCGCGGTAGCGGGGACGTGCGTCTGTGGCGGGGTTCTGCATTAGCCTCATGGGGTGACCGATTCCGTTGATGTCCCCATTATCGCTGCAGTGGTGCCCGGGTATGCGCATCCGGGCGATGCCGGTGCCGATCTGGTCGCGGCGGAGGCCGTGCACCTCGAGCCGGGAGAGCGTGCACTGGTGCCGACGGGCGTCAGCATCGCGCTGCCCGACGGGTACGCCGCTTTCGTGGTTCCGCGCAGCGGACTGGCCGCGAAGCACGGGATCTCGATCGTGAACTCGCCGGGGACGGTGGATGCCGGGTATCGCGGCGAGATCAAGGTGAGCCTGATCAACACGGATACCCAGAGCGCGTACGATGTGGCGGTCGGCGATCGTATCGCGCAGCTGATCATCATGCCGGTCACGCGCGCCACGTTCATCCCGGTCGACGAGCTGCCGGACAGTGTCCGCGGTGCCGGTGGGTTCGGTTCCACCGGTTACCAGGCAGCGACCCACCAGAACGAAGCAGGACAGGCCAATGACTGACAACAACGAGACCCCTTCGAAGTCGGCACCGCTGAATCGTGCCACCGACGGTCCCTTCGACGATTCCGAGGCGAACCCGGTCCGTCCCTACATCGACCTCGGCGGCATCAAGATCCTGCCGCGCGAAGGTCTGAACCTGCGCCTCGAGGTCGAGGAGCAGTCGAAGCGCATCGTGGCGGTCGGCCTCGATTACGCGGACTCCTCGCTGCAGGTGCAGCCCTTCGCCGCACCGCGCACCGGAGGACTGTGGGACGAGACCCGCGTACAGCTCCGCGACCAGGTCAAGGCGCAGGGCGGCCGCGTGGAAGAGCGCGAAGGCCCGCTGGGCAAGGAGCTCCTCGCCGAGGTCCCCGCCACGGCGGCGGAGGGATCCGGTCTGCGCCTCGCGCGCTTCATCGGCATCGACGGCCCGCGCTGGTTCCTTCGCGGCGTGATCGGCGGCGCCGGTGCCTCGGACCCCGAAGCGGCGGAGAAGGTCGAAGACCTCTTCCGGTCGATCGTGGTCGTCCGCGGCGGGTCTCCGATGCCGCCGCGCGACCTGATCCCGCTCAAGATGCCGGCGACCCCTGGTTCCGCGTGAGCACTCCCGAGCCCGACGCCGAACGGGAGAAGAGCACCTCCGAGATCCTCGGGGAGGCCCTCGGAGGAGTCGCCCGTCGTGCCGGGCTCGACCCGTCGGAGAGTGCGGCCACCCACACGGTCGTGTGGACCGCCATGGGCGGGTGGCGGGGCATCCTCGAGTCGGTGCTGCCCAGCCTCGCGTTCGTGATCATCTTCACGATCCGCCCCGAGCCGCTGATCCTCTCGCTCGGCATCTCGGTCGGTCTCGCAGCCGTCTTCACGATCGTCCGACTCGTGCAGAAGTCGCCGCCCTCGGCCGCCCTCGGCGGTCTCATCGCCGCGGTCGCCGCGGCAGCGCTGGCTCTGTGGACCGGACGCGGCGCCGACAACTTTGTCCCGGGGCTCATCACCAACGCGGTCTACGGCTCGGTCATCCTGGTGTCGGCACTGATCGGCTGGTCGCTGATCGGCCTCGCCGTCGGATTCCTGATGGGGGAGGGCACCACCTGGCGGAACGATCGCCGCAAGCGACGTGCCTACTTCTGGCTGGGGATCGCCTGGGCCGCGCTGTTCTTCACCCGGCTGGCTGTGCAGCTGCCCCTTTATCTGGCCGGTGACGTCACGGCGCTGGGCACGCTCAAACTCATCATGGGGCTGCCGCTGTTCGCCCCGCTGATCGCCGTCACGTGGCTCGTGGTCCGCGCGTTGCACCCGCGCGAGCCCGCGCGCGAGGATGCCCCCGAGGCGTGATAGATTTATCTTGACATCAAGATAAATCGCAGGCTTTCGCCGGTGAGCTGCGCGGAGCAGACTGGTTAGGTCCGCCTTGCTAGCCGCAGGGGCTCGCTGGCGAGCAAGATGGAGGCGCCTGTCGCTCCCATCCGAATAGAAGGAGACGGATTCGTGTCCACGGTGAACAGCTTCGGTGCCAAGAGCACCCTGACAGTCGGCAGCACCGACTATGAGATCTTCCGCATCGACACGGTGCCGGGTTTCGAGAAGCTTCCCTTCAGTCTCAAGGTCCTCCTGGAGAACCTGCTTCGCACCGAAGACGGCGCGAATGTGACGAAGGCGCAGATCGAGGCGCTGGGTTCGTGGGATGCCGCGGCCGAGCCGAACACCGAGATCCAGTTCACGCCGGCCCGTGTGGTCATGCAGGACTTCACCGGTGTGCCGTGCATCGTCGACCTCGCCACCATGCGCGAGGCCGTGACGGCACTCGGCGGTGACGCGAACAAGATCAACCCGCTCTCGCCCGCCGAGATGGTCATCGACCACTCCGTGATCGCCGACCTGTTCGGCTCTGAGAACGCCCTCGAGCGCAACGTCGAGATCGAGTACGAGCGCAACGGCGAGCGTTATCAGTTCCTGCGTTGGGGTCAGACCGCGTTCAGCGACTTCAAGGTCGTCCCGCCGGGAACCGGCATCGTCCACCAGGTGAACATTGAGCACCTGGCCAAGGTCATCTACGACCGCAACGTCGACGGTGTGCTCCGCGCATACCCCGACACCTGCGTCGGCACCGACTCGCACACCACCATGGTCAACGGCCTCGGCGTGCTGGGCTGGGGCGTCGGCGGCATCGAGGCCGAGGCAGCCATGCTCGGCCAGCCCGTGTCGATGCTCATCCCGCGCGTCGTGGGCTTCAAGCTCTCCGGCGAGATCCCCGCCGGCGTGACCGCGACCGACGTGGTGCTCACGATCACCGACCTGCTGCGCAAGCACGGTGTGGTCGGCAAGTTCGTCGAGTTCTACGGAGAGGGCGTCGCGTCGGTGCCGCTCGCCAACCGCGCGACCATCGGCAACATGTCGCCGGAGTTCGGCTCCACCGCCGCGATCTTCCCGATCGACGACGTGACGCTCGACTACCTGCGACTCACCGGCCGCAGCGAAGAGGCCGTCGCGCTGGTCGAAGCTTACGCCAAGGAGCAGAAGCTCTGGCACGACGCCGCGCACGAGCCCACGTTCAGCGAGTACCTCGAGCTCGACCTCGGCACCGTCGTGCCGTCGATCGCCGGCCCGAAGCGCCCGCAGGACCGCATCCTGCTCTCCGAGGCGAAGTCGCAGTTCGAGCAGGACATCCTGAGCTACGCGACGGCATCGACCTCGGACTCGATCGTCGACCTCGAATCGAAGCACTCCTTCCCGGCCTCCGACCCCGGACAGGCACCCGGCGACGAAGAGCCCACCACGCGTCCGGTGCACATCAACAGCGGCGCACCGGCTAACGCCTCGAAGCCCGTGCCGGTCACGACGCCGTCGGGGGAGAAGTACATCCTCGACAACGGTGCCGTCACCCTCGCGGCCATCACCTCGTGCACCAACACGTCGAACCCGTCGGTGATGATCGCCGCCGGCCTCGTCGCACGCAAGGCTCTCGAGAAGGGTCTGAAGCAGAAGCCGTGGGTCAAGACCACGCTCGGCCCGGGGTCGAAGGTCGTCACCGACTACTACGAGAAGTCCGGACTCGACAAGGACCTCGAGGGACTCGGCTTCTACACCGTCGGCTACGGCTGCACCATCTGCATCGGCAACTCGGGTCCGCTGATCGAAGAGGTCTCCGAAGCGATCAACTCGCACGACCTCGCCGTCACCGCGGTCCTCTCCGGAAACCGCAACTTCGAGGGTCGCATCAGCCCCGACGTGAAGATGAACTACCTCGCCAGCCCGCCGCTGGTCATCGCGTACGCGCTGGCCGGGTCGATGCACTTCGACTTCGAGAACGACGCGCTCGGCACGGGCACCGACGGCGAAGACGTCTTCCTGAAGGACATCTGGCCGACCCCGGCCGAGGTGCAGGAACTCGTCGACTCCTCGATCTCGCGCGAGCAGTTCATCAAGCAGTACGCGACGGTCTTCGACGGTGACGAGCGCTGGCGCAGCCTGCCCACTCCGGACGACGCGATCTTCCAGTGGGACGAGAACTCCACGTACGTGCGCAAGGCGCCGTACTTCGAGGGCATGACGATGGAGCTCACCCCGGTGAAGGACATCGAGGGTGCGCGCGTGATGGCGACGCTCGGCGACTCGGTCACCACCGACCACATCTCGCCCGCCGGGAACATCAAGGCCGGAACGCCCGCGGCGCAGTACCTCACGGAGCACGGCGTGGACCGCAAGGACTTCAACTCCTTCGGCTCGCGTCGCGGCAACCACGAGGTCATGATCCGCGGAACCTTCGCGAACATTCGTCTGAAGAACGCGATGGTCGCTGCCGTGAACGACGGACAGGTCGTCGAGGGTGGCTTCACCCGCGACTTCACGCAGCCCGGTGGCCCGCAGTCGTACATCTACGACGCGAGCATGAACTATCAGGAGCAGGGCACGCCCCTCGTCATCTTCGGTGGCAAGGAGTACGGCTCGGGTTCGTCGCGTGACTGGGCGGCCAAGGGCACGAGCCTGCTGGGCGTCAAGGCGGTCATCACCGAGAGCTTCGAGCGCATCCACCGCTCGAACCTGATCGGCATGGGTGTCGTCCCGCTGCAGTTCCCCGCCGGCGAGAGCTGGGAATCGCTGGGCCTCGACGGCACCGAGATCGTCTCGATCTCGGGTCTGGAAGAGCTCAACAACGGTGTCACGCCCAAGACGGTCAAGGTCACGGCCACCCCGAGCGAGAACTCGCCCGAGGGCAAGCAGCCGGTGGAGTTCGATGCTGTCGTCCGCATCGACACCCCCGGTGAAGCCGACTACTACCGCAACGGCGGCATCCTGCAGTACGTGCTGCGTTCGCTGGTCTGATCGCACGAGACGAAGGGGCTCGGGTCTGCGGACCCGGGCCCCTTCATCGTGCCGGCCCTTCCTGTCAAGGGGGTCCGATTCGCCGTGCTCTCTGAGTCCGGCGGGGTAGGATCGAGGGGCGCTCGCACCGTCGTCGGGCGCTTCTGACGGAGCCTGTGAGGAGGTGCAGATGCCCATTCTTCCGAGCATCTCTGGACCCCGTGATCTCGACGCACTCTCGACCGACCAGTTGACCGAGCTCGCTGCGGAGATCCGCACGTTCCTGGTCGAGAACGTGTCCAGGACGGGCGGCCACCTCGGCCCCAACCTCGGCGTCGTCGAACTCACGATCGCTCTCCATCGAGTTTTCTCCTCCCCGGACGACCCCTTCATCTTCGACACCGGACACCAGTCCTACGTGCACAAGCTCCTCACCGGGCGCCAGGACTTCTCGGCGCTGCGCGTGCGCGGCGGTCTCGCCGGGTACCCGCAGCGGGGCGAGAGCGCCCATGATGTGGTGGAGTCGTCGCACGCGTCCAGCTCGCTCAGCTGGGCGGACGGCATCTCCCGGGCCTTGACGGCCACCGGTCGTGCCGACCGGCACGTGGTCGCGGTCGTCGGCGACGGCGCGCTGACCGGCGGCATGACCTGGGAGGCGTTGAACAACATCTCCGATGACAACGACCGCAACCTGGTCATCGTCGTCAACGACAACGGACGCTCCTACGCGCCGACGATCGGCGGCATGTCGCGGTACCTCAACCGCGTGCGCACGGCAGCAGCCTACAAGGACCTCCACCAGCGGTCCGATCGCCTGTTCCGCGCTTTCGGTCCCGTGGGACGTGCGGTGTTCCGCGGCGTCCGAGGAGGCACGCACGGCTTCCTGTCGCGGTTCACCAACAACGAGGCGCTGTACTCCAACCTCGACATCAAGTACCTCGGTCCGGTCGACGGCCACGATCTTCCCGCGCTCCTCGAGACTCTGGAGTTGGCGAAGTCGTACGGTGCGCCCGTCATCGTCCACACCATCACCGAGAAGGGCCGTGGCTACCAGCCGGCCCGCGACGACGAAGCCGATCAGTTCCACGCCGTCGGCAAGATCGACCCCACGACCGGGGAGACCCTGTCGTCCGGTGGGCGTGGGTGGACCGATGTGTTCTCCGACGCGTTGGTGGCCGTCGGCGAGCAGCGCGACGATGTGATCGCGATGACGGCTGCGATGCTGCGCCCCACCGGCCTCGCGCCGTTCGCCGAACGCTTCCCCGATCGCGTCTATGACGTGGGCATCGCAGAACAGCACGCGGTGGCGTCAGCGGCTGGTCTGGCCTACGGGGGCTTGCACCCCGTCGTCGCCCTGTACGCCACGTTCATGGGACGCGCCTTCGACCAGGTGCTGATGGACGTGGCTCTGCACCGTGCCGGAGTCACCTTCGTCCTCGATCGAGCGGGCGTCACCGGTCCCGACGGTCCCAGCCACCACGGCATGTGGGATCTCGCGATGCTGCAGATCGTCCCGCACATCCGCATCGCCGCGCCGCGTGATGGGGCGCGGCTGACGGAGGCCCTCGGTGAGGCCGTCGACGTCGAAGACGCTCCGACGGTCATCCGCTTCCCGAAGGGCGAGGTCGCCGCCGATCTTCCCGCGATCGAACGTCTGAGCGACGGCGTCGATGTGCTCGCCCGCGGCGAATCCGAAGACGTCCTGATCGTCGCCATCGGACCATTCGCCGAACTCGCTCTCGATGTCGCGGACCGCCTTCGAGCGCAGGGGATCGGCGCGACGGTCATCGACCCGCGCTGGGCTATTCCGGTGCAGCCGTCGATCGTGGAACTCGCCGCCCATCACCGCCTCGTGATCACCCTCGAAGACGGGATCCGGGTCGGAGGCATCGGCACCCGTGTACGTCAGGTCCTTCGCGAGGCGGGCATCGACACCGCGGTGGATGAGCTGGGTCTTCCCGACGAGTTCATCGACCACGCATCGCGTGATCAGATCCTCGTCGACGCCGGCCTCACAGCGCCGAAGATCGCACAGGACATCGTGTCGCAGGTGCTCGGGACGCGAATCCCGAAGGCGCGTGACGCGGGAGAGACAGGAACCATCGATCTTCCGCTGCACGAACGGCACTGACGCTCGCTCCGACCCTTCGGAACGCCCTGCGCGCAGGCGTCAGTTCAGAGCGTGCAACGCGGCGACGGCCTGTGCTCCGCGATCGACGTCTCGGAGTGCGGTCGACAGCAGGTAACCGTCGGTGAGGGCGTCGCCGGTGACCATGACCCGCACCAGCTCGACGCCGCAGGCGCGACGCACCTCCGCGGCGCTGGCCGCGATCACTCGGGTGTTGATCTCGTCGTTGTGCGGCAGCTCGGCTCCCTCGAGCCCACGGATCACGTCTCTCAGCGCGGCGCCGACGATGTTCGAGGCTCGCTCCTTGACGTTCACGACGTCGAGCTCGAACACCCGAAGATCGCTTCCCGTCGGTATCGGACGCCACTCGAACGAGGCATGCACGCGGTGCTGGTGTCCGCTCGCGCCGCTCATCTCTCGCGCGGGCAGATCGGTCGCGCGGCAACGGACGTCGATGAGCTTGTACCAGTAGAACAGCGGGAATGCTCCGTGCGAGCCCGGGTCCAGAACGACGACTTCTCCGACGGCCCCGCCGCGGTTCCACGGACGACGCTGCGGGCGGTTGCGGATGATCGGCTTGCCGTTGCGCGTCCGGATCGCCGCCCACCCCTCGTCGACGGTGACGATGAAGAGCTTGAGGAGGGCGGGGAGGACCAGAAGCGTGGTGAGGATCGCCGTTCCGGTCTTCAGCAGACCCGACATCCCCTTGCCGCCCAGCATCGTGAAGAGCATGTCCATGTCACCACTGTGCAGGGTCGCCGGGGTCCGGGGTGCCTTCGGGACGGGTCGGGCGGGGGAGTTCATGCGCTGTTCCGCGCACGTTACCCGCGGCGCTGTGCGCTGGATACGCACCGCTCAGGATTCGCCGCGGCGGGCCAGGATTCGCCGCGGCGGGTCAGGCGAGGTCGGCGAGAGTGCGGGCGACGACGTTCTCGACCGCCGCGTGGCAGCGTGCGCGATCGGCATCCACGAGTCCGACACGGGTGCGCCTGTCGAGGACGTCATCGACGGTCATCGCGCCCTCCGTGCGAACGGCGAACTCGACCTCCGCGGCGGTCAAGCCCGTGGCGTCGTCGAGCACGTCATCCGAGGCGGGCACCGACCGATCGACGAGGCGCAACGACGCCGTGCGGCTCGGCCCCGACTGCAGTCCGCGGGTGCGTCCCGCAAGGTCCACGGCATCCTCGGCCATCCGGCGGTAGGTGGTGAGCTTTCCCCCGAGCACCGTGACGAATCCGGCGGTGGATACCGTCACCAGATGCCGGCGAGAGATATCGGCGGTGGAGTCGGTCCCGCTGTCGACCAGCGGACGCAGGCCGGCGAACGCGCCCCGCACCCGATCGCGGCCGAGGGGAGCAGCGATCACGCGATTGAGGTTCTGCAGCAGGAAATCGATCTCCGGCTCCGTCGGTTGGGCGACACGCGGCACGGCACCGGGGGAGTCTTCGTCGGTGAGGCCGACGATCACGCGGCCGAAGGCCTGCGGCAGCGCGAAGACGTAGCGACTGATCGATCCCTCGTGCGGGATGGTGAGCGCGGCCGACGGCGAACCCAGGTCGGCGGCGGCGAGGACGATGTGCGTCCCTCGGCTCGGGCGCACGTGGATCGTCTGATCGAGCGCACCGGCCCAGACGCCGGTCGCGTTGATGACGGCGCGGGCTCTGACCTCGAACCGCTCGCCCGTGGACGTCTCCTCGACCGATGCGCCGTCTTCCCGCAACACGACCGCGCGGGCGCGGGTGAGGATGCGAGCGCCAAGAGATGCCGCCGTGCGGGCGACGGTCGCCACGAGCCGCGCGTCGTCGACCAGCTGGCCGTCGAAGGACAGCATTCCGCCGCGGAGGCCGTGAGGGTCGAGCGCAGGCACCAGGCGGGTGGCGGAGCGCGCGGACACGAGAGCGGGGGCAGGCAGCGTCGTACGGGTGGTGTGCGCGCGCATGCGGAGCAGATCTCCCAGCCCCATCCCGACGGCGCCCGCAGTGCGCTGGCGGAGCGTGACTCCGCGGGAGAAGGGCAGGAGCTGTCCGAGCGGGCGGATCAGATGCGGGGCGATCGTGGTCATCAGGAGATGTCGCTCGTGTGCGCTCTCTCGCGCGGTCGCGATGTCACCGGTCGCGAGGTAGCGCAGGCCGCCGTGCACGAGCTTCGAGCTGAATCGGCTGGTCCCGAAGGCGAGATCCTCGGCTTCTATCAGCGTCACACGAAGCCCGCGCGAGACGGCGTCCAGAGCGACACCCACGCCCGTGATACCGCCCCCGACGACGAGGACGTCGACCGTCTCGTCGGCTGCGCGTGCGAGTTCGATCCTCCGTCGCGCGACGTTGAGCGCGGATGACTCCCGGGTCATGGGCGGAGCAGCCCGTCGAGTGCGGCCCGCAGTTCGCGCTCCCACGCGTTCTCCGAGATGAGGTCTGCCACGGTGCCGTGGGAGAGGACCGCGGACTGTGCGATGAGCAGCAGCATGACCGCGATCTCCTGCGGTGGTCCCGATCTGACCGAGCCGTCGGCCTGTGCGGTGCCGATCGCCGTGGCGAGCCAGTCGAGGATCAAGCGCTGACTCGATCCCACCCGCTGCAGCGTGTAGCGGGTGAAGGCTTCGGGTTCATCGGCGAGCAGACGCCCGTAGAGGGTGTCATTGCGGAAGAGCGTCGTGAAATGGAGGACGTCGTCGACGAGGACCGTCCGGGTGCGCGCTTCCGCGGGGAAGGTGCCCAGGATGCCGTCGACGCGCCGCAGCAGCGCGGCGCGGACGACATCATCGGCATCGCTCCAGTTGCGGTAGATCGTGGGGCGACTGAGATCGGCGCGACGGGCGAGCTCGGCGATGGTGACGCCGTGCACGCCGCGACGCTCGATCAGCGCGTCGGCCGCGTCGAGGATCCGCGTCTGTGTCGCATCCCATTGTGGTTGACGTTCTTCCATGATGTGTCACACTGTAACGCATGGGCCAAGACAGTGGCAGGGTCGATGCGGACCCGTCGATGAGATGGAACGGCTGGGGTGATCCGGCCAAGGCGAAGGACCTGCCCCTGGCGGTGCGCGCGCTGCTGCCGATGCTGCTGGGGCGAGTGCGCAAGCCCGGACCGGCGATCGAGCTCGGGCACGTGCAGCTCGATCCGCCGCGCTTGACCGCTGAGGATCATGCGGCATTCAGCGCCGCGCTCGGCCCGACGAACATCGATGATGCCGCCGAGGCACGCATCCGCCACGCAGGTGGGCGTTCGACACCCGACCTCCTCCGTCGTCGCGAGGTGCGTCAGGAGGCGCCGGATGCCGTCCTCCGTCCTGCCGATCACGACGAGGTGCGCGCGTGCCTCGACATCGCGGTCGCGCGAGGGATCGCGGTGATCCCCTTCGGGGGCGGCACTAGTGTCGTCGGCGCACTGGACCCCGACCGGGGCGCGCATCACGCGGTCGTGAGCCTCGACCTGCGACGTCTCAGCGGTCTGATCCGGCTGGATGAGTTCAGCGGCGAAGCCCTGTTCGCGGCGGGGACGACAGGCCCGGAGGCGGAAGCAGCGCTGTCCGCGCACGGCTTCGAACTCGGCCACTTCCCTCAGAGCTTCCGCTACGCCACGATCGGCGGATTCGCGGCGGCCCGGTCTTCGGGACAGAACTCGGCGGGCAACGGGCGCTTCGACACGATGGTGACCGGGATCAGAGTGGCGACGCCGACCGGCGACATCGAGCTCGGGCGCTCGCCCGGTTCCGCCGCAGGGCCAGACCTGATCAGGGTGTTCCTCGGCTCCGAGGGCATCTTCGGCGTGATCACCGAGGTACGGGTGCGGGTGCATCGGATCCCGCGCGACCGCGTGTTCGAATCCTGGTCCTTCCCCGACTTCACCAGCGGCGCCGAGGGGCTGCGGCGGGTCGCGCAGCAGGGCGACGGCCCCACCGTCATCCGGCTCTCCGACGAAGCGGAGACGGCGGTGAGTCTCGCGCAGGTCGGCAAGATCGGCAGGGCTCTCGCGAAGGGCGCCAGCGTGGTGACCGTGTACGAAGGTGACGGTATCGCCGAGCGGCGTGCCCGCGCCAGCATCCAGCTCGCTGCGGCCGGCGGAGTCTCGGCAGGTGAAGGGGCAGCGGAGGACTGGCTGAAAGGTCGGTTCGACGGCCCCTACCTGCGGGATTCGCTGCTCGACGCCGGTGTCTTCTGCGAGACGCTCGAGACCGCGACCACATGGTCGAACCTGCAGACACTGCGTTCGGCGGTCGACTCTGCACTCAAAGACGGCTTCGCCGACGCCGGGGCGAAGTCGTACATCATGTGCCACGTCTCCCACATCTACCCGACCGGGGCTTCCCTGTACTTCACCGTGCTCGCCGGCATCCGTTCGGACCCGCTCGGTGTGTGGGAAGTCGTGAAGGCGCGCGTCAACGATGCGATCGTCGCGTCGGGGGGGACCATCAGCCATCACCACGCGGTCGGCAGGGATCATGCGCCCTGGCTCCGTGCGGAGATCGGCGAGACGGGCGTCCGTATCCTCCGTGCGATCAAGCGCGAACTCGATCCGTCGGGCATCCTCAACCCGGGTGCTGTGATCCCCATCGAGCGGACGCTCTGACATGGCCGAGCACATCGCCGTGCTCGCGAATCCGTTCTCCGGCAAAGGGCGGGGCGGGCGAGCGGCGGAAGCTGCTGTTCTGCATCTTCGTGATCGTGGTGTCGAGGTGCGGGCCTATGCGGGAGGATCCGCAGAAGACACCGCACGGCTCGCGGTCGCGGCCGTGGCAGACGATCCGCGAGCGCTGGTCGTCGTCGGTGGTGATGGCACACTGTCCGGTGTGCTCGACACGGTATGTGCGGCATCGGTCCCCGTGGTGCTGGTCGCGGCCGGGACCGGGAACGACCTCGCCCGCGCTCTCGGACTCCCACGCAGGGACGCACGGGCTGCCGCCGAACTCGCTCTCACGGGCGTGCCCCGGTCGATCGACGTCGGCGTGGTCCGCACCGGGAAGGGCAGCAGGAAATTCCTGACCATCGCGGCGCTGGGTTTCGACGCGAAGGTCAGCGATCGCACCAACCGGCTCCGCTGGCCGCACGGTGCGCCTCGCTATTACCTCGCCCTGCTGATCGAACTCGTGCGGCTGCGTCCCATGGAGTTCACCCTCGCCATCGATGGCGAGCCGCCGAGAAGCGAGCCGGGTACGCTGATCGCGGCCGGCAGCACCTCCAGCTACGGCGGCGGGATGCCGATCTGCGCCGGGGCCGTCCCCGACGACGGGCTCCTCGACATCGTCCATGTCGCCCCGTTGGGCCGGCTGCGCCTGCTTCGTCTCTTCCCCCTGCTGCTCCGCGGGACGCATCTCGCGCGCGACGAGGTGGCGCATCGTCGTGCACGGTCCGTCACGGTGTCGGCCACCGGCCTGGTGGTCTATGCCGACGGCGAGCGGATCGGCGAGGATGAGTGCACCATCGCGGTGCTGCCGGGCGCGCTCACGATGATGGTGCCGAAGGGGAGCGATGACTGAGTTCGACGAGGATGTCGTGGTCGTGGGTTCCGGATTCGGAGGTTCCGTGGCCGCTCTGCGACTTGCGGAGAAGGGCTACCGCGTCCGCGTCTACGAGGCGGGTCGCCGCTTCGAGGACGATGACTTCGCGAAGACCAACTGGAACGTCCGCCGGTACCTGTGGGCACCAGTGCTCGGCTGTTACGGTGTGCAGCGCATCCACCGACTGCCGCACGTGATGATTCTGGCGGGCGCCGGGGTGGGTGGCGGATCACTCAACTACGCGAACACGCTGTACCAGCCGGGGGCGGCCTTCTTCGCGGACCCCCAGTGGCAGGGCATCGCGGACTGGGAGTCCGAGTTGGCACCCCACTATGCCACGGCGAAGCGGATGCTCGGCGTCGTGGAGCGCTACCCGCACACGGGTCCGGTGGAGCGGATCATGGCCGGCGCCGCGGACGACCTCGGCGTCGGTGCGACGTTCCGCCACGCGCCCGTCGGGGTCTGGTTCGGGAAGCCGGGGGAGCGCACGCCGGATCCGTTCTTCGGCGGTGAGGGCCCTGATCGCACCGGTTGCACCCTCTGCGGCAACTGCATGGTGGGCTGCCGCGTCGGCGCGAAGAACACGCTCATGAAGAACTACCTGGCTCTCGCGGAGCGCCGAGGGGTCGCGATCGAGGCGCTGCGAACGGTGAGCGAGGTGCGGGAGCTCCCCGGGGGTGGGTTCGCGGTGACGACGCAGCGCAGCGGAGCCTGGTTCCGGCATGAGCGGAGAACCGTGACCGCCCGGCAGGTGGTGCTGGCCGCCGGCACCTGGGGTACGCAGCAGCTGCTGCACCGTATGAAGGCGTCCGGGGCGCTGCCGCAGGTCTCCGACGCCGTGGGGCAGCTGACCCGAACCAACTCCGAGGCGCTGGACGGCGCGGTCGCCACGAGCGTCCCGGAATCGCTCGAGCTCGCCCGGGGCGTCGCGATCACGACCTCGTTCCACATAGACGATCGCACGCACGTCGAGAACGTCCGCTACGGTCCGGGATCGAACCTGATGGGCGCGCTCGCGACCGTCATCGTCCCCGGCGGTCGGCCGCTCGGGGTGCGGCTGCGCCGTCTGGTCGCGCAGGTGCTCCGCTCACCGGTGAGACAGTGGCGGCTCGGGAGTCTCCGCCGTTGGAGCGAGCGTGGAATCATCGCGCTGGTGATGCAGACGGCGGACAATTCGCTCACCCTCTCGCTGCGCCGCCGCTTCGGTCGCCTCGTGATGACGAGTGCGCAGGGACACGGGGAGCCGAACCCGAGCTATCTGCCCCAAGCCCATACGGCTGCTGCGGCGATCGCCGCGCGGGTCGAGGCGGACGGCGGGGTGTCTGCGGCCGCACGCGGATCCGGGCCGGAGGTGTTCGGCATCCCGCTCACGGCGCACTTCCTCGGCGGTGCGGTGATCTCGGCGTCGCCCGCGGAAGGGGTCGTCGACACATATCACCGGGTCTGGGGACACCCCGGCCTGCACGTCGTCGACGGGGCTGCCGTTCCCGCGAATCCCGGCGTGAACCCCTCGCTCACGATCACCGCGCTGGCCGAACGGGCGCTGTCGTACTGGCCTCGACGTGGTGACGAAGACCCCCGACCGGCTCAGCCCGCGAGCTGAGTCTCGGCGATCGGGGCCTGCGGCGCAGGGGCATCATGCAGGGCCCACGACGCCGGCCAGCGCCGGCAGTGGGCCACGCCGACGGGGCTCACGCCAGGGAGCGGCAGCGCGATGTGCGGCTCGGAGGTGTGCGTGCTTATGCGGCGGACGACGAAGCGCTCCACCGGATTCGCCAGGAATCCTGTGGAGCGCTTCGCGGGATGGCGTCCGACGATCAGCGGCTCTCGACGCCGCGGATCTGCGGGGTGTGGAACGAGCCGCCGAAGGCCCGCTCCGAGGCTCCCTCACGGTCGAGGTACGGTGAAGCACCACCGTCGATGAACGGCCAGCCGGCGCCGAGGATCAGGCACAGGTCGATGTCCTCGACCTCGGGCACGACGCCCTCGTCGAGCATCAGCTTGATCTCCTGCGCCAGACCGTCCTGCACCCGCTGGAGGATCGTCGCCGCCGTTGCGGGGTTCTTGCCGACGGCGGGCTTCAGAACCTTCTCCGCCTGCTTGCTCCAGCCGATGACGCGCCCGCCCTTGTCCTTCTCCACGACGGTGTCGAGCTCCGCGAGCGCATGGAAGTTCTCGTTGGCGTAGAAGCGGTCGGGGAAGGCCTTCACCATCGTGTCCTGCACGTGGGCGGCGACCTTCCAGCCGACGAGGTCGATCAGCTGGAACGGGCCCATCGGCAGGCCGAGCGGGCCGAAGGCCTTCTCGACATCGGCGATGGGGGTGCCCTCGTAGACGGCGCGAGCCGCCTCGCCCATGACCTTGGCGAGCAGTCGGTTCACGACGAAGCCGGGGGCGTCGGCGGTGAGGACCGCGTTCTTTCCGAGGTTCTTCGCGACCACGAACGCCGTCGACAGAGCGGCATCGTCCGTCGCCGGTGTCTTCACGATCTCGATCAGCGGCATCACCGCGACAGGGTTGAAGAAGTGGAAGCCGACCAGGCGCTCGGGGTGAGCGAGCTTCGATCCGATCTCCTCGACGGAGAGCGACGACGTGTTGGTCGCGAGGATCGCGTCCTCGGCGATGATCTTCTCGATCTCGCCGAACACCTGCTGCTTGACCCCGACCTCTTCGAACACGGCCTCGATCACGAAGTCGCAGTCCGCGTACAGGCTCTTGTCGGTGGTGCCGGTGACGAGCGCGCGCAGCTTGTTCGCCGAATCGGAGTCCAGGCGTCCCTTCGCTTCGAGCTTGCCGATCTCCTCGTGGATGTAGGCGACGCCCTTGTCGACGCGTGCCTGATCCAGGTCGGTGATGAGCACGGGCACCTGGAGCTTGCGCACGAAGAGCAGTGCGAACTGGCTCGCCATGAGACCGGCGCCGATGATGCCGACCTTGGTGACCTTCTTCGCGAGCGCCTTGTCGGGAGCTCCGACCGGTCGCTTCGCGCGCTTCTGCACGAGGTCGAAGGCGTACATGGATGCTGCGAACTGGTCGCCCGTGACGAGTTCGGCGAGTGCCTCGTCCTCGCGGGCGAAGCCTTCGGCCTTGGTGCCGCCCTTGGCCTTGTCGAGCAGGTCGAGGGCCGCATACGGCGACTTCGGCATGGTGCCGATCTTCGACTCCAGCATCCCGCGCGCCATCTTGATGGCGATCGGCCACTTGGTGAGACGCTCGATCTTGCCGGGCTCGTTCTTGCGCTCGACCTTCTTGCCACCCAGGACGGCATCCGCCCAGGCCAGCGAGTTCTCGAGGTAGTTCGCCGCGGGGAAGATCGCGTCGAAGATGCCCAGGTCGAACGCCTGCTGCGGCTTCAGCATCCGGTTCTGCTTGAGCGGGTTGGAGATGACGACCTCGAGGGCGTTCTCGATGCCGATCAGGTTCGGCAGCAGGTAGGCGCCGCCCCAACCGGGGATGATGCCGAGGAAGACCTCGGGCAGTGCCACCGCCGCAGCAGAGGAGTCGACGGTGCGGTAGCTGGAGTTCAGCGCGATCTCCAGGCCGCCGCCCAGGGCGAGGCCGTTCACGAAGGCGAACGACGGCACGCCGAGGTCGCTGAGCGTGCCGAGGACCTTGTGTCCGAGCTGCGCGATCAGGCGGGCGTTGTCGCGCGATCCGACCTTGCTGATGTCGGACAGGTCGGCGCCGGCCGCGAGGATGTACTGCTTGCCGGTGATGCCGACAGCCTGGATCTCGCCGGCCGCGGCTCGCGCCTTGAGGCCGTCGAGCGTCTCGCCCAGCTGCGTCAGCGTCGCGGGACCGAGCGTGTTCGGTCGCGTGTGGTCACGGCCGTTGTCGAGCGTGATCAGGGCGAGCACCTTGCCGGACGCGAGACGGATGTCGCGCACCGGCGACTGCGTGATGACCTCGCCCTCGGTGAGTGCCTGGATGGGGGAGAAGTCGATCTCGTCGTAGTTGGTCACGTTCGCGCTCACTTCTTCTTCTTGCCGTCGTAGTGCGGGTTCTCCCAGATGACCGAACCGCCCTGACCGAGACCGACGCACATGGCGGTCAGACCGTAGCGGACGTCCGGACGCTCGGCGAACTGCGCGGCGAGCTGGATCATCAGACGCACACCGGATGCCGCGAGCGGGTGTCCGAGCGCGATCGCGCCACCCCACTGGTTGACGCGGGGATCGTCATCGGCGATGCCGAAGTGGTCGAGCAGCGAGATCACCTGGATGGCGAACGCCTCGTTGAGTTCGAACAGCCCGATGTCGGCGATCGTCAGTCCGGCCTTCTTGAGCGCCTTCTCGGTCGACGGAATCGGTCCGATGCCCATGATCTCCGGCTGCACGCCGGCGAACGCGAACGAGACCATCCGCATCTTCGGCGCGAGTCCGAACTCCTTCACCGCGCCACCTCCGGCGAGCAGCGACATCGTGGCGCCGTCGGTGAGGGGGGAGGAGGTGCCGGCCGTGACACGCCCGTGCGGACGGAAGGGAGTCTTGAGGGCCGCGAGGTCTTCCATCGTCGTCTGCGGGCGACGGCCCTCGTCTTCGGTCGCGAGACCCCAGGCGCCGTCGGCACCCCTGGTGGCGACCGACACGAGGTCGGGCTGGATCTTGCCGGCGTCGTACGCCGCCTGCACCTTGTGCTGGCTCAGCATGCCGAACCGGTCGGAGCGCTCCTTGGTCAGGTGCGGGAACCGGTCGAAGATGCGCTCGGCGGTGACGCCCATGTTGAGTGCACCGGGGTCGACCATCTTCTCGGCGACGAAGCGCGGGTTCGGATCCGCGTTGCCACCGATCGGGTGATGACCCATGTGCTCGACACCGCCAGCGAGGGCGAAGTCGTACATGCCGACGCCGATCGAGGCTCCCATGGTCGTGACGCTCGTCATGGCGCCGGCGCACATGCGCTCGACCGCGAGGCCGGGCACGGTCTGCGGAAGCCCGGCGAGGATCGCCACCGAGCGTCCGAGCGTCAGCCCCTGGTCGCCGGTCTGGCTCGTCGCGGCGATCGCGACGTCATCGATGCGGTCTGCCGGGACGGCGGCGTTGCGCTCCATCAGGCCGATGGTCGCCTTCACGGCGAGGTCATCTGCGCGGGTGTTCCAGTACATGCCTTTTTCGCCGGCGCGCCCGAAGGGGGTGCGTACTCCATCGACGAAGAAGACGTCCGAGATCTCGGCCACTCTGCCTCCAAGTTAGTGCGTGGCCTCAGTCTATGAAGCCCGCGAAACGGGGAGGAATCGGTTGGGTCGAACCTACGAAGCCGGTGCGGGCGTCGTGTCGGGCGTTTGCGCCGCCTCTACAAAGGCGGCAGCGATCTTCTGTGCGGTCTGTGCAATCTGCCAGGGTCGGGCACCCAGCGCTGCCAACGCGTCCGCGATCGCCTCGGGGGTTTCACCGGGCAGGTCCCAGGCCACGCGGCGCAGGTGCTCCGGAGTGAGGAGGTTCTCGGTGGGCATGCCCAGCTCCTCGGCGACGGCCTCCACGACCGGACGGGCGGCCTTGAGTCGTGCATCCGCCTCGGGATTCCGGTCAGCCCACGCGCGAGGGGGCGGAAGGGTGTCGCTCGGAACGCGTTCGCGGGGAAGCTCTTCCGACGCCCTGCCTTCGACGATCGCCTGCCACCAGCGGTCGAGCTGCGTGCGGCTCGCGCGGCCCTGGAACTCCTTGAGGCCGGCCAGCGCCTGCTTCGACTGCGGGTTCGCCAGCACCGCCGCCACCAGGGAGCGGTCGGGCACGAGTCGTCCGGGGGAGACATCCTGCTCCTGCGCGTACGCTTCGCGTGCCTGCCAGAGGGCACGGGCGACGGCGAGGTTCCGGGCTCCACGCACTTGGTGCAGGCCGCTGAGGCGGCGCCAGGGATCTTCGCGCGGCGGTTTGGGAGCGCGGGCGAGGGTGGCGGCGAACTCCTCGGCGGCGAACTCGGTCTTGCCCTGCTCTTCGAGCTCGAGAACGAGGACGTCGCGGACGTCGATCAGGTGCAGCACGTCGAGGGCGGCGTACTCGAGCCAGGAATCGGGGAGCGGGCGTGTCGACCAGTCGGCGGCGGAGTGCTCCTTCTTGAGCATGATGCCCAGCGTGTCCTCGACGACGGCACCGAGGCCGACACGCTCGTGGCCGAGCAGGCGCGAGGCGAGCTCGGTGTCGAAGATCACCGGCGGTTCGAGGCGCAGTTCGCGAAGGGACGGCAGGTCCTGGCTCGCCGCGTGGAGCACCCACTCCACGTCACCGATCGCCTCCTGGAGAGGTGCGAAATCGCCGATCGCCGGCGGGTCGAAGAGGAAGACGCCGGCCTCGCGACGGAACACCTGCACCAGATAGGCGCGCTGCGAATAGCGGAAGCCGGACGCCCGCTCGACGTCCACGGCGACGGGTCCGGTACCGGCGGCGAGCACGGCGCAGGCTGCGCGGAACTCCTCGGCATCCGAGATCACGGAGTATTCAGTCACGTACAGCCTTTCGCGCGCCGATCACGGCGATGCCCTCGGAGCCGGGCGGAAGCCCCGCCAGCATTCCGACCAGCTCGGCCCATGCTTCGACGTGCGGTCGGAACGGGCCCTCCGGAGTCCAGGACGCCCGCAATTCTATCTGGGCGCCGTCTCCTTCGACGGCGAGCCCGCCGAATCCCTTCGACAGCGTCTTCGTCGACGTGCCCGATTCCGAGTGATAGACCGCTTGGCGCGAGTCGAGAGCATCGACCAGCCATGACCACGTCACGTCGGCGAGAAGCGGATCGGTGCCGATCTCGGTCTCGAGCGGCGCCTGCGCGAAGATGACGATGCGCCACGAGCCTCCCCAGGCTCCCGGCTCGTCCGGATCGTGCAGCAGGACGAACCGGCCGGTGCCGTACACGGACTCGCCGTCACCCTCCGGGCGCACGTCGGCGGCGAGGGCGATGGCGAAAGGCGCGAGGCCCTGTGGCGTGGCGATCTCGCGCACCGTGATGTCATCGCGGAACTCGGTCTCGCGCAGTTCGGCCACGGCGCTCTCGAAAGGCGTCCCGGCCTCGGGGTGTGCGGTCACGGCAACAGGCTAGAGTCAGGAAGCGATGAAGAGTCTCAGGCACGCCGTTACGCTCCTTGTCCCTGCCCTGTTCGCGTTCGGAGCAGCGCTCGCTCTCGTCGTGTTCGCCGTGGCCCGTCGGGTCGTCACGCCCATGCGCCGCGCGACCGATACGGAGATCCTCTCGGTCGACACGGGCGCCCAGACCATCGAGCTGAAGCGCACACCCGACACCGAGCTTCCCGGTCGCTACGGCCTGTTCACGACGGGCACCTACGGCTACGTCAAACTCGGGGCGGTGCTCAGCGCCGATGGTTCGGCCGTGCGGCGCAAGCTCCTCACCCAGATCGAACCCGGCGCACGTGTCGATCGTGCCGCGGCCTTCAGCGGCTACTACTACTCGTCTCCGAGCGAGCTCCATCTGCGCTGGGAGAACCTGCTGATCGGCTCTCCCGCAGGGCCATGCCCTGCCTGGTACTTCCCGGCGTCGTCGTCGACCTGGGTGATCCAGGTTCACGGACGCGGAGCGACCCGCGCCGAGTGCCTGCGGGCGGTGCCGGTGCTGCACGCCGCGGGGTTGCCGAACCTCGTCGTGTCGTACCGCAACGACGGCGAGGCCCCGCGCACGAGGGCGGGTGCCTACGCCCTCGGAGCCTCGGAGTGGCGTGACGTCGACGCCGCCATCGCCTATGCGCTCCGACACGGCGCCGAGCGGGTGATCCTGATGGGCTGGTCCATGGGGGGCGCCGTATCGCTGCAGGCCGCAGTGACGTCCGGCCACCGGGAGCGCATCGCCGGGATCATCCTCGAGTCTCCCGTGGTCGACTGGCGCACGGTGCTGCGGTTCCAGGCGAAGCTGGCCGGCGTGCGTGCGCCGCTGCCGGAACTCGCGATGGGGGCACTCCAGATGCCTCTGACCGCGCGCCTGAGCGGAGCGGACGAACCGATCCACTTCGATCGTCTGGACATGGTCGCTCGTGCGGACGAACTGACCGCGCCGGTGCTGATCCTGCACAGCGACGACGACGGCTTCGTGCCGGCGGATTCATCGCACGCGCTGCAGGAGGCACGTCCGGATCTCGTGACGATGCCGAAGTTCACGGTGGCACGCCACACGAAGCTGTGGAACTACGACCAGACCGGCTGGACGACCGCGATCACGGACTGGCTGGAATCACAGGCTCTCAGCGCTTCTGGCTGACCTGGTTCTTCGCCCGCATCAGCATCCCGGTCATGCCCCCGATGCGCAGAGGGGAAACGGCCTTCGTGAGACCGATCGACTGCGGGTAGTCATTGGGAATCGCGAGCACCTCGTCTGCGGTGAGGCCGGTGAGACCCTGCACCAGGATGCTTGCGAACCCGCGGGTCGTCGGAGCTTCGGGTGGGGCTGTCGCGTGCATCGTGACGATGTCATCGTTCACCTCGACATGGATGTACACCGGCGACTGGCACTCCGCGACGCGCTCGTACATCTCCGGGTGGGCCGCGACCTCGTCGGAGACGTCGGGAAGCTCGTCCGAGAACTCGAGCAGCAGCAGGAGGCGATCGGGCTCCGGGGTCTCCAGGAAGCCGTCGCGGATCTCGGCGAGAGTGTCAGGAACGTCGCTTGTGCTCATCCCTGTCATTGTCACATGTTCAGAGTGTGCCGGGCTCGGAACCGGTGACGATGGGCACGCGTACCGCGCTGCCCCACTCTGTCCAGGATCCGTCGTAGTTGCGCACGTTCTCGAAGCCGAGGAGGTGCTTGAGCACGAACCAGGTGTGGCTCGACCGCTCGCCGATCCGGCAGTAGGCGACGACATCATCCCCGTCGCGGAGCCCTGCGCCGTCGCGGTAGATCGCGTCGAGCTCCGCACGGCTGCGGAAGCCGCCGTCCTCGGCCACCGCCTTCGCCCACGGCACGCTCTGCGCGGTCGGGATGTGACCGGCGCGGAGGGTTCCCTCCTCGGGATACGCGGGCGCCGTCGTGCGCTCTCCGCTGTACTCCTCTGGGGAGCGCACATCGATCAGCGGGCTGCCGATGTGGGCCAGGACGTCTTCCTTGTATGCACGGATGATCGAGTCGTCGCGCTCGACGACGGGGTACTCCGTGGGCGGCCGGTTCGTTGCCTCACGCGTGAGCTCGCGCCCCTCGGCGATCCACCGATCGCGTCCGCCGTCGAGCAGACGCACGTCTTCGTGGCCGAACAGCGAGAACACCCAGAGGGCGTAGGCGGCCCACCAGTTGTTCTTGTCGCCGTAGATGACGACCGTGTCGTCGCGTGCGATGCCCTTGCGGCTGAGCAGCTCGGCGAAGCCCTCGCCGTCGACGTAGTCGCGCACGACCGGGTCGTTGAGTTCGGTGTGCCAGTCGACCTTCACCGCGCCCGGGATGTGGCCGGTTTCGTAGAGGAGCACGTCTTCGTCGGACTCGACGACAACGAGTCCAGGAGTCCCCAGCCGTTCCGCGAGCCACTCGGTGGTGACGAGCCGGCCGGGTTCGGCGTACTCGGCGAACTTGGGGGAGGAGGAATCGAACTCGATGGCCATGGGATCTCCGAAGCGTTTGAGCGGACGAGGGTGCGGCTGCAGACGGCGTAGTGTTGATCCGTCCCTTCGACGATAGATCCCCGCCGAGCACCCTGCGCCCGATTCGTAAGACTTCGACACAGGTGAGCACCTGATTCAGGACCGTGATGACCGACCCGACCAGCCGCACGGGAATCGTGCACCTCACCGAGCGCCAGCCGACCGTCAGCGGACCCGAGATGCTGGCGAGCCTGGTGCCGCCGCCGCAGTTCGACACCGCGACGTTCGACAGCTATCGCGCCGATCCCGCATATCCCTCGCAGGAGGAGGCGAAGGAGACGCTGATGCGCTTCGCCGGGCGCGGCACCCCCGCGAAGCGCGGAGGGCTGTTCAGCCGGGCGAAGAAGGAGCCCGAGCTGAAGCCCGGCGTCTACCTCGACGGTGGTTTCGGCGTCGGGAAGACGCACCTGCTCGCCTCGATCTATCACGCGATGCCCGCCCGCCGGAAGTACTTCGGCTCGTTCATCGAGTACACCGCCCTGGTCGGCGCACTCGGCTACAAGAACACCGTCGATCTGCTCAAAGGCGCCGACCTGCTGTGCATCGACGAGTTCGAGCTCGACGACCCGGGCGACACGATGGTGATGACCCGCCTTCTGGGGGAGCTCGTGCCGACGGGCACCCGGCTCGCCGCGACCTCGAACACCCCGCCGAACGCGCTCGGCGAGGGACGATTCGCCGCACAGGACTTCCTGCGCGAGATCCATGCGATGTCCGACAGCTTCCAGACGCTGCGCATCGACGGCGTCGACTTCCGCCAGCGCGCCCTCGACGGACACGCGGTGGTGCTCGACGACGACGCGTACGAGACGGCGATCGAAAAGGCCGGCGCCGCGGGCGCAGCGTCCGACGACCGGTTCGACGACCTGATCCGTCATCTCGCGCAGGTGCACCCCTCGCGCTACATCAGGCTGATCGACGGACTGGGAAGCGTGGGCCTGCGCGGCGTGCGCCAGCTCACCGATCAGTCGGAGGCGCTGCGCTTCGTCGCGTTCGTCGATCGTGTGTACGACGCGCAGATCCCGATCGTGGCCACCGGGCTCGGCCTCGACGCGGTCTTCTCCGACGAGATGCTCGCCGGCGGGTACCGCAAGAAGTACCTCCGCGCCATCTCCCGACTCAATGCCCTGACACATTCTGCGTAAGCCTGCAGGCGCGCGTAACGCGATGTTCACGGGCGGAGCCGCGCTGTAACAGCGGGGAAACAAACCTCACGCATTGACGAAACCGCAGGTCGTCACACTGAAGCTCTCAATTACTTCGGATGTGAGGTTTTCCTATGGATGCTCCCGGCAACATCTCGTGGGCGATCACCGCGACAGCGCTGGTGCTGCTCATGACGCCCGGCGTCGCCTTCTTCTATGGCGGTCTCGTCAAGGCGAAGAGCGTCGTCAGCATGATGATGATGAGCTTCGGCTCCATCGGACTCGTCGCCGTGCTCTGGATTCTCTTCGGTTTCTCGATGAGCGCGGTCGACAGCCCGACCGCGTTCGCTGGCAACCCCTTCGCGGACTTCGGGCTGTCGAGCCTGGCGGCCGGTGAGGGCTCGAACGTCGCGCTCCTGGGGGTGGCCTACGGTGCCACATTCGCGATCATCACGGTCGCGCTGATCTCCGGAGCGATCGCGGATCGTGCGAAGTTCGGCAGCTGGCTCATCTTCGCCGGCATCTTCGCGACCGTCGGCTACTTCCCGGTCGCCGCGTGGGTCTGGGGCGGTGGCTGGATCATGAACCTCGGCACCACGCTTTTCGGCGAGGACAGCGGCATCGGCGTGATCGACTACGCCGGCGGTACCGCCGTGCACATCAACGCGGGCGCCGCGGCTCTGGCACTCGCCCTGGTCCTCGGCAAGCGCATCGGGTTCCAGAAGGGCATCCTGAAGCCGCACAACGTGCCGCTCACGCTCCTCGGGGCCGCCCTGCTGTGGTTCGGCTGGTTCGGTTTCAACGCGGGAGCGGAATGGCTGGCCGAAGACATGGGCGGCGTCGGACTCATCGGTCTGAACACCCTGGGCGCCACGGCGGCCGCCATCCTCGGCTGGATCCTCGTCGAGAAGATCAAGGACGGCAAGCCCACCTCGGTCGGTGCAGCGTCCGGTGCCGTCGCCGGTCTGGTCGCGATCACCCCGGCCTGCGCCAACCTGACGCCGGGTTGGGCTCTGCTTCTCGGCGCACTCGCCGGTGTCGTGTGCGCCCTCGCGATCGAGTTGAAGTTCCGCCTCGGATTCGACGACTCGCTCGACGTGGTCGGCATCCACCTCGTCGGCGGTCTCATCGGAACGCTGTACCTCGGCTTCTTCGCCACCGAGACGGGACTGTTCGTCGGCGGCGACGCCCGCCAGCTCGCCGTGCAGCTGATCGCGGCGCTCGGAGTGCTGATCTACTCCTTCATCGTCGCGTTCATCATCGGCTTCGCGATCGAGAAGACCATCGGCTTCCGCGTCACGAACGAAGACGAGATCGCCGGTGTCGACCAGGTCGTGCACGGCGAGGAGGGCTACGCACTCGCAGACGCGTGATCAGCGGTTAGGGTGACCGTGTGAGCAAGACCAACGGCATCCTGGCAACACTCGCGGAGATCCTGCTCAAGGCAGTGGGCTCCGGCCGGGCGTCTCGGACATCAGATCCGAGACGCCCGGACGCGCGTCTACGGACCCCGCAGGAGCGCCCGACGCCCGCGGGTGGCGGCACCGACCCGGGACGGGCGCGCGGCACCGACACCGTCCGCATCGATCCGGATCGGATCACGCACCTGCAGGTCGGTTACGCACCGCAGCGGGACGGCGCACCGGACGCGGGAGAGATCGTCTGGACCTGGGTTCCCTACGAGGAGAACGACGGTCGCGGGAAGGATCGTCCCGTGCTCGTCATCGGACGGGAGTCCGCAGAGCGCGTGTACGCGGTGCGGATGACGAGCAAGCCCCATGACGGTGACCGCGACTACCTGTCGATCGGTACGGGCGACTGGGACTCTCAGGGTCGAGAGTCCTGGGTGGATGTCGAGCAGCTGTACAGCGTGCACGAGCGCGGGTTGCGGCGAGAGGCCGCCGTTCTCGATCGGGGGCGCTATGACCGGGTCGGAGCGGCTCTCACGCGGCGCTACGGGTGGTCCGTCGCGGGCTGAGCGTCGGGAACGCCTGCAGCACCATCTCCACGAGCTCCGCCAGCGGTCGGGTCAGCGGGTCGGTGGCGGGGAGTCCGGTGTCGAGCTCGATCTCGTCGATGGCGGCGGCGAGCTGCTCCGCCTTGAGGTTCTCATGGTTCACCGTGACGCCGATGACCTTCGTGTCGGCGAAAGCCTCGATCAGGGCGATCTCACTCGTGACCGTCGGCATAGCGACCATCGGGAAGTCGCCCAGGACCGTCCGGCCCGGGGCGTGCTGCACGATGACCCCCGCAGGCTGACTGCCGCGGAGGATGTGCGCCGAGGTGATGTATGCGGGGTGGCTGAGCGCGCCCTGGCCCTCCACGATGATGACGTCCGGGTCTTCGCCTTCGAATGCCGCGACCACCTGGTTCTCGACCTCACCCGAGCAGAACTGGGGCACGAGGGCGTCGAGCGCGACGCCGTAGCGGCCGCCCTGGATGATCGTGGTCTGTCCGGTGCCGACCATCACGGCGTGGACGCCACGATCGTTGAGGGCCTTCACGAGGATCGTCGCGGTGGTGCGCTTGCCGATCGCGCCGTCGGTCCCGAGGATGGTGATCCGCGGACAGGTCACGTCGAAGATGCGGCCGGAGAACAGATGGAGATCCTTCTTGTCCCGGGGGCGACGGATATCGGTGATCGTGACCTGGGCGAGAAGGGCAGCCGCGACGAACTCGGCATCGTCGGTGAGGAACTCGTGCAGGCCGTTGATGATGTGCATCCCGCGGGCGATGCCGTCCAGCAGCACGGTGCGCTGGTCGGCGGAGAGCAGCCCATCAGCCGGTGCGACACCGCAGATCAGGTAGTCCGGCACGTGACCTGCATGAGCGATCGCCGTCGGGAGTCCGTCGAGGATCGGGATGTCGTTCGCGAGACCGTCCAGGAGCACCCCGGCGTCCGCACCCGCGTGGGTGCTGTCGATGACGCTGAGGATCTCGTACTTCTCCGAGTGTCGGACCAGACCGTTCGCGGTCTTGCCGTCCTGCTCGCCGAACTGGCCCTCGCAATACACGATGGCCGTGGTGCCGACGGGGAGGGCGGTGGGCGCCGCCCAGGCGTGCGCAGGGTCGAGAAAAGAGGGGACTGACGGGGTGGGCATGATGCTCCTCGGGCTCACACAGAGGAGGCGACGGAGAACGAAATGACCCAGGAGGCCCGTTGGTCGACGAGAAGTCTTCCCTGATGCCGGCGAGATACCGGCATGCTCAACGTAGCAGGGCTGCCTGGGACCGGGCCGCGAGTGCGCCGTCGAGAGACTCGAGTCGAGCTCCCCGGCCCGCAGGTCGTTCGTCCTCGAGGCGGGGAGGCAATCCGATCCGTGGCGGGCTTCGAACCAGTGGTGAGTCGCGGAAGCGGCGCCACACAAGGAGGAATCATGCGTTTCATCCCCACCAAGGTCCACGGAATTCTCGACTACATCGTCGGCGTCGCGTTGATCGCCGCTCCCTGGCTGTTCGGCTTCGCGAACGTGGGCGGAGCGGCGGTCATCATCCCGATCGTCCTCGGTGTCGGGCTGATCGTGTACAGCCTCTTCACGAAGTACGAATGGGGTCCCTTCGGTTTCATCCCGATGCCCGTCCACCTGGTGTTCGACATCGTCGCCAGCCTCTTCCTCGCCCTCTCGCCGTGGATCTTCGGGTTCGCGGGCGAGGCGCTGAACGTCTGGCTCCCGCACGTCGTCGTCGGCGTCGCCGTGATCGTCGTGGTGCTGTTCTCGCAGCCGCAGCCGGCGACCACCAGGGGGCATGCGGCCACGGCCTGATCCCCGCAGAGACGCGGTGCCGGGCGACTGGACTTCCCGAAGCGGTCGCCCGGCATCGTTATGTCCTGGCGCAGGTCACGAGGCATCGAGACCGCGGAGCGCGTTGCTCAGCCATCGCCCGTAGAGCAGCCACGGCTCACCCTCGCGGCGGAGGGCGTCGACGTGCGTCCGCAGATCGTCCGTCAACGTGAACCACTCTCCGCCTTCGCGGACCGAGGCGAACTCGCGGTGTCGCTGCTGCTCGACCGGGCGTCCGCCTCGCTCGAAGGCGAGGAGCTCGTCGTGTCGGATGCTCGCCAGCCGTTGTCGCGGTCGTCGGCTCGTGCCGATCTTCACCCGACGGTCGAAACGGATGTAGTAGACGATGTCGATACGGGGGAGCGGGAGATCGGCGTCGGGGACGTCCCCGTAACGCCATCCGCAGGAGGCGCAGCGCCAGGAGTCTTCACCGCGGGCACCGACCGTTCCTCCGCAGAGGGTGCACGGGCCCGGGAGAGCTTGTTCCTTCGACACCGTGGCAGGCTACGCGCCCCCTCGGACACCTGCCTCTTCTGCGGTGCGCGCCGCTCGCCTACTCTCGAACGGAGGATGAAGGGATCGGCGATGACGACGACGCGGAGGGCGCAGAGGACGCCGGCCGATCCGCGTGTCGCCGCGGTCGCTCGCGGGGCGGGCGCTCTCGTCTCGACTGCTCTCGTCTCGACTGCTCTCATCGCGATCGCTCTCGCCGCGTGCGCTCCTACGTCCCCCGCCTCGTCCTCTCCCGCGCCGCTCGCACCCTCGCCGTCCGCCGGATCGGGAAGCATCGTTCCGGGGCGCGCGTCTACGGTCGCGGCTGGACTGGAGGCCCCATGGTCCATCGCCTTCTTCGGGAGCACGGCGCTGATCAGCGAACGGGACACCGCCCGCATCGTCGAGGTTTCCGGCGACGGGAGGCTTCGCGAGCTCGGGATGATCGACGGCGTCGCGCCTCGAGGAGAGGGGGGACTGCTCGGTATCGCGCTGCGGGACGATTGGCTGTACGCGTACTCGACGGCTGTCGGCGAGAACAGGGTGCAGCGCTTCGCGTTGTCGGGGGCGCCGGGTTCGTTCGAGCTCGGCGAATCCGAGACGATCCTCTCCGGGATCCCCGCCGCCGGGAATCACAACGGCGGACGCATCGCGTTCGGCCCCGACGACATGCTCTACGTGACGGTCGGCGACGCGGGCGACCGTGAGGGGGCTCAGGATCGGGACTCGCTGGCCGGGAAGATCCTCCGCATCACACCGGACGGGGACGTGCCGGAGGACAACCCCTTCCCGGGATCACCCGTCTACAGCCTGGGCCACCGCAATCCTCAGGGCCTGGCGTGGGACGACGAGGGCACGCTCTACGCGAGCGAGTTCGGCCAGGACACCTGGGACGAACTGAACGTGATCGAGGCCGGTGGGAACTACGGGTGGCCGACGGTCGAGGGGATCGCCGATCATGAAGGGTTCGTCGATCCGGTCCAGCAGTGGTCGCCGGACACCGCGAGTCCGAGCGGCATCACGATCGCATCGGGATCGATCTTCATCGCGAATCTCCGCGGAGAGCGGCTCAGGGAGGTGCCGCTCTCCGACGTGCGCACCGCCGGGGAATACTTCGTCGAATCGCTCGGGAGGCTTCGCGACGTCGTGGTCGCGCCAGACGGGGCACTCTGGGTTCTCACGAACAACACGGACGGGCGGGGCGATCCCCGCGAGCGCGACGACCGGGTCCTGCGTATTCCGATCGAGTAGGGCCACGGAGGGCGGCGACGCGCGACGACGGGCGGCATCGGGGCAATCCGCTTCGTCCGAGCGGGAGAGGTGCAGGCGCGGGGGCAGTGCGCCGATGGCTCCGCACACGCCTTGTCGACATCTGTGCGGAGCCATCGATGATCAGATGATGTCGCGCCCTTCGCGTTTCGCCTCCTTGGCGTCCTTCACGAAAGCCCGAATCACGACGGTGAGCACCCCGACGACGATGATCGGCCACACCAGTACGTACGCGGTCAACAGAATGGTCTCCATCAGGCGTCCTTCCCGGCGAGCGTGGCGTCGCCCTTCACATCGGCGCTTCGTGTGATATCCCCGGTGTCGAAGCTGCCGGTGCGCTCCTTGATCAGGTCGAAGTCGAATCTCCGCGTCCTGTTCATCATCGTGAGGGCGACGCAGACCAACGTGCTCACCGCGTATGCGACCAGCGACCCCGACAACACCGGGTACTGGTGCAGGAAGCCGATCGCGAACGGCGCCGACACCAGCGTGGCCAGCGTCCCGACCACAAGCGCCACCCGCAGACCGAAGAAGCCGAACGACATCAGGGCCAGGACCACCCCGATCCCGACGACGGAGAGGACGTCACTCGCGAGACCCCAGCCCCCCGACAGGGAGATCCACTCGAAACGCACGGGCAGGAACGCGGCGAGCGCGGCGATCACGGCGATGCTGAACGCGGCGTTCGTCACGCGGTCCCAGTAGAAGCTCGCGATGACCGGGAACACGAGCGCTCCCCACAGTGCACCGACGAACACCAGGAGGTCGAGGATGTTGAACTGCATCGATGCGAAGCCGAGTGCCGCGGCGGTTGCGCCGATCATGGTGAGTCTGCCGATGAGCAGCATCGTCTTCGGATTGGCGTTCTTCTTGCCCGCGATGTTCTGCCCGTAGATGTCAGCCATCATGATCGACGAGAGAGCCGTCATGTCGGCATCCGCGGTCGACGACAACGAGCCGATGATCATGACGAAGAACACGCAGATCAGCAGCGGGGGCAGGTATGTCGACGCCATCTGCGGGATCAGATTGTTGACGTCGCCGTCCATCGGCTGGATCCCTGCGTACAGGGCGAGCACTCCCAGCATGCCGATCCCGATGATAGACGCGCCGTACCCGAATGTCGCGGTGACGAATGTCTTCTTGATCAGGTCCTCTCGCACGGCGAACAGTCGTTGCGCGATGGTCTGGTTGCCGATCGCGTAGGCGAGCACCGCGGCGATGTAGGGAGCGCCCTGGTTGAAGAACGCGTCGGAAGAGAAGAAGTCGCCCTGCTGCGGGGTGAGGTTCGCTGCGCCGGTGACGAACAGCTCGGGGCCACCCGCGGCGAAGAAGATCACCGGAACGATGATCGCGACGGCCCCCAGCATGGCGATGACCTGCGCGAAGTCGGTGAGCACCGACGCCCTGAAGCCCGACCACACCGTGTAGGCGAGCACGCCGATCGCGATGGCGACGATGCCCTGTGTGAAGGTGAACGGCGACAGCATCGAGACGAGCGCGCCTCCGGCGATCAGATTCGACGTGAGGCTGATCAGGCTGCCGAGCACATTGGAGCCGGCGAGCATGAGCTGACTCGAACGTCCGTGGCGGGCGAACATGACCTCGGCGATGGTGTGCGCGTGGGGTGCGACCGTGCGGATGCGGCGCCCGAACGGATAGATGAGGAGGATCATCAGTGCACCCCAGAGGCCGTAGTGAATGGGGCCGGAGATGCCGTAGGTGTATCCGGATGTCGCGGAGGCGTACATCGAGGATGCCCAGATCCAGGTAGCGGTCATCGAGGCGGCGGAGATGCCGAACCCGATCTTGCCGCCACCGGTCATGTATCCGTCGGCGTTCTCCTTTCTGCGGGAGATGCGGATGGACATGTAGAGGCTGCCGCCGAAGAACAGCAGCATGAGCAGGATCACGACCGGTCCTGACAGTGTGTGGAAGTCTTCCACCGGGTACTCGCTTTCTCGTCTTGGTGCGGCGATGCCGCCTGTCGATGGAGAAGGAGTCCCGCTAAGTGGGGGAGTAATGCGTCGTCTGGTGTTGAGGGTTCTGCGGGGAGTGGAGAAGGGTCGGCATGGCGAGAACGAACCTGGACCACTGAGGCGCATCACAGCACACAGACGAGTAGCCCGGGGTGCGGCTCCTTTCGAGGACGTCCGTTTCCGGGCGCACCGAACAGCGGTGCATCCTCGAACGGGATTCGGTGATCGCGTGGTCGCCGGTCGGCGTCTGACGCGTGAGATCGCGGCGGAGCCACGACCATCGCTCAGGGGGTGAGAGCGTCTCTCGACCATAGCAAGTTCCCAGGAACGCCGTCGGGGGAGCGGGCAGGGGACGAAAAAGCCCCCGGGAGAACCGGGGGCGATGTGGTGGGCGATACCGGACTCGAACCGATGACCTCTTCCGTGTGAAGGAAGCGCGCTACCAACTGCGCCAATCGCCCATACCCGTGGGGTACGTCAACCGATACTACCGGACGCTCGGAGGCCTCGCGGACCACTCGGCGAGACACGCGCGAGATTCGCTGCCGGTTTGGCGGAGTGCGGATCTTCGGCTAATGTTTCATGAGTGCCCGGGACAACCGGGAACGAAATGCGGATGTAGCGCAGTTGGTAGCGCACAACCTTGCCAAGGTTGGGGTCGCGAGTTCGAGTCTCGTCATCCGCTCGAGTGCAGTAGGGCTTCTTCGGAAGGCCTGCCGCACGTGGGGTCAATCCACACGGTGGCGTGGCCGAGCGGCTAGGCACCGGCCTGCAAAGCCGTTTACACGGGTTCGAATCCCGTCGCCACCTCACGGAAAACTGAAAAGCCCCAACGGGCGCGATTGGCGCAGCGGTAGCGCGCTTCCCTGACACGGAAGAGGTCACTGGTTCGATCCCAGTATCGCGCACACTGAAACCCCCGGATCTCCGGGGGTTTTTTCGTGTCTCGAAAGTCTCTCGTACTCCGAGGATGTCGCGCCCATCGGTTTCCGAAGCAGCCGTTCCTCGTCGGGGAAGTGCCGCCCGCCGCTGCGGGCGTGCCCGGATGGGCCCGGGCACGCCCGCGGCCGGTCACGCCAGAAGCGTGTCGCCGACGAATCCGTCTTCCGCGCATCCCGGCGGGATCGCGAACACGGCTGAGCCGATCGGGACCGTCCACTCGTTGAGCAGGTCGAGCTCGTCCAGCCGGCGCTGCATCGGGATGAACTGCCGCTCGACGTCGGCTTGGAACGAGACGAAGATCAGCCCCGACTCGGAGACCTCGGCGCCGATCGGACGCTCGTCGTAGTTGTACGCGCGCCGGAAGATGCGCTCCTCCCCGTCGCCGCGGGCCCGCCGGATATGTGCGAACTGCGGGATCACGGGGAACCCTATCGACGTCGTCGCCTCGAAATCGGGTTCGTCGAACTCGTCCGTCCCCGTCAACGGTGCCCCGTTGGCGAGTGTTCGCCCCACAGAGGCATCGCGGCCGCCGCGGTCCAGGCGGTCCCACTTGTCGAGGTCCATGCGGATGCGGCGGATCACCATGCCGGTGCCGCCTGCCAGCCAGCCGTCCGCACTCCACACGACCTCGTCGAAGTCCGGTGTGCCCGGTTCGGGGTTGGTCGTGCCGTCCACCTGTCCGAAGAGGTTGCGCATCGTCGTCCCGGGGCGTTCCGTGCCGTAGGCGCGGCGGAACCCCTGCTGCGTCCATCGGATGCTCGCGAAGCCGCGGGCGTCCTTCAGGAGCATCCGTGTCGCGTGGGCAACCGTCAACGGGTCGTCCCCGGCGATCTGCAACAGCAGGTCTCCATCCGAGAATTCCGGTCGCAGTTGATCCACCCCGAAAGCCGGGAGCGGTGCGAGCCACGCAGGGCCGGAGCCCGCGGCGCGGGCGACGAGACCGGGTCCGAAGCCGAAGGTGATCGTGAGCCGCGCCGGCGAGAGCGCGAGCTCCGGCTCGGAATCGGCGAGGGCGGGGAGCCCCTGCGTCAGACGAGCTGCGTCGTCCGTCAGGATCCGCATCAGGCGAGTGAGCCCGTCGCGGTCCACATCCTCGCGGAGATCGAGCCCGAGGAAGACACCGTGGGCTTGCGCCGCGGTGTCGACACCGGCTTGGTGGGCGCCGAAGAACGGAACGGTCTGCTCACCGTTCATCGGCGTGGAGACCGGCTTCGCACCGTTCTCCTGACTGTTGAGGGCGAGATCCACTCCGACAGCCGCGACCGCGCCGACGCCGGCGACGGCTCCTCCGAGGAGGAACTGTCGCCGGGTCGACCCGGCGCGGCGGGAGCGGGCGCCCTCGGCGGGCGCCGACATCACTGCCCCGAGCCGTCTTGCTCTTCGCCGCCCTCGTAGTTCTCGTTCGCGCCGGAGTAGTCCTTGACGGGAGCGGTGAACTCATACGTGGAGTCGTCGGAGAACGTGAGGGTGAAGGTGACGTCGCTGCCTGCCGTGAGAGGACCGGTCAGGTCCATCATCATGATGTGGTTGCCTCCCGGCTCCAGGGCGAGCTTCCCGCCGGCGGGAATGACGAACCCGCCGTCCTTCTCGCGCATCACCATCTCACCGGCCTCGTTCTCGACCGTCTCGTGCAGCTCGAGCATGTCCGACGCCTCGGATGTGACGGAGACGACGGTCACGTCGTCGTCACCGCTGTTGACGAGGGTGCCGAAACCGGCGGACATGCCCTCTTCCGCGGACTTCACCCACGCATCCTCGATCGTGACGGCGTCACCCGCGGGGCGGGATGCGGATTCGGTCGGGGAGCTCTCCGGGGTGCACCCGGTGAGAGCGAGGAGGGAGACCGCGATCACGGCCGCGAGGCGGGGAAGGTTCTTGCTGGTGTTCACAATGGTGCCTTTCACAGGTCATCTGCCGCGGAGCCGCCGTCTTCCGGCGGAGCGGCTGCCGTCCGAGGACGGCGGAGGAATCGGATGAGGACGAGGACGAGGACGGCTGCTGCCGCCCCGCCTGCGCCGATGAGCAGCACCCTGACGATGCCGCTGGAATCTGCTGCGTTCTGATCCGGCTGTTCTGCGGATGCCGACGGGGTCTCCGCCGCGCCGCCGGGCGCGGGGGCCGCCATCGGCTCGGCATCGCCCACGGTGAACGGGACGACGCCGGCGATCGGATGGCCGTCTTCCGACACGACCTGCCACCGCACCTGGTAGCCGGCGGTAGGCATGCCCGGCTCGAGCGGGGCTGTCACCGTGCGGCCGGCGACCGTGACGTCACCGGAGACCCAGTCCTTCCCCGAGGCGTCGACGACCAGGACGACAGCCCCGGTCAGTGACTCGTCGAGCACCAGGAGCTCACCGGAGAAGGTCATCGTGATGCTCTCCGGCGCGGCCGCCAACTGCTCGTCGGCGGCCGGGGAGCTGGTGATCAGTTGGTCGTGGGCGGACGCGGGCGTGGCGATCGCGAGGGTCGCGACCGTCGCCAACGCCAGCCCGGCCGCAATCCTGCGGACAGGGGACATGGGAATGGCCTCTCATCAGACGTCGCGTGAGCGACGTGCATGCATGCGTTCAGAACCCGTGCGCGAGGAACGGCGCACGGAGGTGACGCACCACAGGACCGGTGAAAGCCCAGGGCGCGAATCAGATCGCTGCGGAGAGGGGAGGAGCGCGGCCTCTGAGGGTCGCGAGGAGAACGAGATCGCCCGTGCGTGCGACGTCGAAGATGCCGCGGAGAGCGCGCGGGAGGCGGAGAGCCGGGAGGACCAGCACGTGATCGACCCGGCGGCGCAGCCATCGCCCCAGCTGCACGGCGAGGTTGCGTGCGGCGATGATCAACCGCTCGCCTCGATACAGCGCGGACACTGTCAGCAGCGCCGCGAGCGCGTGGCCCAGCCACATCGATGCGTCGGCGGTGACAGCCTCAGGGAGGCCGGGCGTCGCGGGGATCACGAGAGGCGCACCGTGCACGTGCGGGACGGAGACACCGGAGGGCGTGACGGTTCCGAGCACGAAGAGGGTGTGGAACAGGAACTGGCTCACCGCGACCGAGAACGTCAAGCGGATGAGCGACAGTGAGCGGCCGGCGAGCAGCACGCAGATCATGAAGGAGAACACCCACGGCACCACGATGCCGAGCGCACCGGGCATCTGTCCGCCACCCGACACGTGCCCTGCGAGTGCGACGAAGATCGCCAGCGACGAGGCAGCGAAGCCGCGGATGACGGCTGGCTTCCTGGACTCGGTCACGGCTCCAGTCTGGCATGGACGGCGCGCGCGTCCTTCTCCGACCATCAGGTGACAGGCCCTCCGGTCACTCGCGGCGAGTGCGTGGGGTGCGCTTGACGACGTCGTACGCGGCGAGTGCCGCCTTGCGTGTGTCACCCAGGTCGACGATCGGCTCGGCGGGGGCGTCTGCGGCCCAGCGCGAGATGTAGAGGTTCTGTGGGTCGAACTTCTTCGCCTGGAGTTCGGGGTTGAACACACGGAAGTACGGAGCGGCGTCGGCGCCGGATCCGGCGACCCACTGCCAATTGAAGGGATTGTTGGCTTCATCAGCGTCGACGAGCGTGTCCCAGAACCACTCTTCACCCCGGCGCCAGTCGATGAGCAGGTTCTTTACGAGGAAGGATGCCACGACCATCCGCACCCGGTTGTGCATATAGCCGGTGTGCCAGAGCTCTCGCATCCCGGCGTCCACGATCGGCACGCCCGTCTCGCCGTGCTGCCAGGCATCGAGGTGGGTGGGGTCCAGCGGCGGCCAGGGGAAGGCGTCGAACTCCGGTCGCAGGTTCTCCGAGGCGAGATCGGGGGAGTGGTAGAACGTATGCCAGGCGAACTCGCGCCAGCCCAGCTCGGAGAGGAAACCTCCCGCACCGTCCACACCCACCGCCTCGTGCCAGACCGTGAACGGGCTGATCTCGCCCCAGCGGAGGTGCGGTGACAACCGCGACGTGGCACCGGAGGCGGGCTCATCGCGTGCGCGATCGTAGTGCCCCAGGTCTTCGTCGAGGAAGTGGCGCAGGCGCCGTCGCGCGGCGGGTTCGCCGGGCTCCCAGGTCTCGCGCAGGCCGTCGGCCCAGTCGGGACCGGTGGGCAGAAGGCTCCACTCGTCGAGGGCGTCGGATGCAGGAGCGCGGTCCGGGCTCGAGACGGTTCGGGGCTCCGGGAGTGGAGCACGGGGCGTGGGGAGCGCAAGGCACGCCCGCCAGAAGGGAGTGAAGACGGAGTAGTGCGTGCCGCTGCCCGTCGTGACCGTCCACGGCTCATGCAGCAGAGAGCCGGCGAAGGAGGCGACCTCGAGTCCCTCGGCCCGGAGGGACGCCTTCAGCGCGGAGTCGATCGCGCGCTCGGCACCTCCGTAACGGCGATTCCAATAGACGGCACCCGCTCCGACTTCCGTCACCATCTCACGCACGATGCGCTCGGCCGGGCCGCGACGGAGCACGAGTGCGCCACCGCGCTCGCGGAGCCGCTCGTCCAGCGACGCCAGAGAGTGGTGCAGCCACCAGCGCGCAGCGCCACCGAGCGCACGGATGCCCGGTGACTCCTCGTCGAGCACATACAGCGCGATGACCGCTTCGCCTCGTTCGATCGCGGCCCGCAGCGCAGGGTTGTCGGCGAGTCGGAGATCATCGCGGAACCAGACGATGGAGGGGGACGTCATGGGGACCATTCTCCTGGAGGTCGGGCTCGGTCGTTCAACGACGACGGCGGTCGCGGCGGCGCGGGTTCTCGTCTCCGGTCGCCCACAGCGCCCACAGAACGAGAAGCGGCTGCAGGAAGAGCCTGCCGAATCGGCGAGTATCCGTGTCGAGTCCCGGGGTCGAGCGCTTCGTGCGCCACTGGTGGATGTTCCCGGGCAGCACGGCGACGAAGAACGCGGCGGTCGCCCAGCCGATGCGGCGCCGCTCTTTCGGCAGCGTGAGCAGGCCGGTGGCGAGAGCGACCTCCGTGGCACCGGAGGCGATCACGATCGTGTCCTTGTCCAGCTTGGTCAGGCGGGTCGCCCAGTCCGGCACCACCACCCGGAATCCGCGGGTGCTGAGGAAGTGGCCGACCCCGATCGCGCCGAGCGCGATCGCGAGGATCCATCGTGCGACTGCTCTGTCCATCCGTTCACGTTACGTGATGCTCGCGAGGCGGCGTGGACGTCGTGCGGCGCGGACGAGGACGGTCAGGAGGACCGGGTCATGCGAGTAACCTGGGTATCGACCCAGATGGAGAGTTTCTGTGCCTGAAAACGCCCGGCCGAATGACGGCTTCGCCCTGTTCACTGACCGAAACGTCGTCGCGATGCGCGTCAACGGCGACCTCAAGGATCTCGCCACGACCGTGACCGACACCGATGTGGTCGAAGCGGTCACGATCGACAGTGCGGACGGGCTGAACATCCTCCGTCACTCGGCAGCCCATGTGCTGGCGCAGGCGGTGCAGCGCATCAACCCGCAGGCGAACCTCGGCATCGGCCCGCCCGTCACCGACGGCTTCTACTACGACTTCGGGGTCGAGACCCCGTTCACGCCGGAGGACATCAAGGCGATCTCCAAGGAGATGCAGCGCATCGTCCGCGAGGGACAGCGCTTCGTCCGCCGTGTCGTGACCGACGACGAGGCCAGGGCCGAGCTCGCGGACGAGCCGTTCAAGCTCGAGCTCATCGGTCTGAAGGGCGGGAAGGAAGCCGCAGAGGGCGCCTCCGTCGAGGTCGGCGAAGGCGAGCTGACGATCTACGACAACACCACCCGTGATGGCGAGGTCGTCTGGAAGGACCTCTGCCGCGGCCCGCACCTGCCCAACACGCGCATGATCGGTAACGGTTGGGACCTGACGCGCATCGCCGCCGCGTATTGGCGCGGCAGCGAGAAGAACCCGCAGCTGCAGCGCATCTACGGCACGGCATGGCCGACCAAGGACGAGCTGCGTGCCTATCAGGAGCGCATCGCCGAGGCGGAGCGCCGCGACCACCGCAAGCTCGGTGCGGAGATGGACCTGTTCTCCTTCCCCGACGAGATCGGCTCGGGACTCGCGGTGTTCCATCCCAAGGGCGGCATCATCCGCTACGAGATCGAGGAGAATCTGCGCAAGCACCTGCTGCGCAACGGGTACGACCTCGTGAACAGCCCGCACATCACGAAGAAGGATCTCTTCATGACGTCGGGTCACCTGCAGACCTATGCCGACGGCATGTTCCCGCCTATGCACCTCGACGAGATCGTCGACGAGGAGGGGAACATCACCCGCCAGGGTCAGGACTACTACCTGAAGCCGATGAACTGCCCGTTCCACAACCTCATCTTCCGTTCGCGCGGGCGCTCCTACCGCGAGCTGCCGCTGCGTCTGGCCGAGTTCGGGACGGTCTACCGCTACGAGAAGAGCGGCACGCTGTCGGGACTGACCCGAGTGCGCGGTCTGACGCAGGACGACGCCCACATCTACGTCGCGCAGGACCAGGTCAAGGAAGAACTCACCACCAACTTGAACCTCGTCCTCGACCTGCTCCGCGACTACGGCCTCAACGACTTCTATCTCGAACTGTCGACGAACGAGGAGGGGAACCCGAAGTTCCTCGGCGAGCCGGAGCAGTGGTCGACGGCGATCGACACGCTGCGTGAGGTCGCGATCGAGTCCGGCCTCGAATTGGTCGCCGACCCCGGCGGCGCGGCCTTCTACGGACCGAAGATCTCCGTACAGGCACGTGACGCGATCGGGCGCACCTGGCAGATGTCGACCATCCAGCTCGACTTCAACCAGCCGGAGCGCTTCGAGCTGGAGTACACCGGACCCGACGGGCAGAAGCACCGGCCGGTGATGATCCACCGCGCGCTCCTCGGCTCCGTCGAGCGCTTCTTCGCGATCCTCCTCGAGCACTATGCCGGCGACTTCCCGCTCTGGCTCGCACCCAGCCAGGTGGTCGGCGTCCCGGTCGCCGAGCAGTACGGCGACTACCTGGACGACGTCATCGGGCAGTTGCGCGCTGCGGGCGTCCGGGCCGACGTCGACCACTCGGATGACCGCATGCAGAAGAAGATCCGCACCCACACGACGGCGAAGGTGCCCGTCATCCTCATCGTCGGTGAGCAGGATCGTGCCGCGGGTACGGTGTCGTTCCGTTTCCGCGACGGCACGCAGGAGAACGGCGTCCCGGTCGCGGACGCCGTGCGCCGGATCAACGCCGCCATCGCTTCGCACGCGCTCGTGCTGAAGGCAGGGGATCTGGCGTGACCGAAGGGGAGCAGCCGCTGGAGGACGCCGGTCGCCTCGCCGGCGTACCGGACGAGTTCCAGCGGCTGTGGACCCCGCACCGGATGGCGTACATCCAGGCGGGGCCGGAGCCGCTGCGCGAGGAGTGCCCGTTCTGCGAGGCCCCGAAGTTCCCGGATGCCGAGCGGTTGGTCGTCGCCCGGGGCGAGACGGCCTACGTGCTGCTGAACCTCTTCCCCTACAACTCGGGACATCTCCTGGTCTGCCCGTACCGCCACATCGGCACCTACGACCAGGCGACGCCGGAAGAGGTCGCCGAGATCGGAGCGCTGACGCAGACGGCCATGCGGGTTCTCCGTGAGGTGTCCCGATGCGACGGCTTCAACCTGGGCATGAACCAGGGCGCGGTCGCCGGCGCCGGCGTCGACGCCCACCTGCACCAGCATGTGGTGCCGCGTTGGACGTCGGACGCGAACTTCTTCCCGATCATCGCGAAGACCAAGGCGCTTCCCCAGCTCCTCGGAGAGGTGCGCGAGGCCGTGGCAGCGGCCTGGCCGGAATCCGACCACTGAGGCCGACGGCTTCGTCCCTCACCGCCCACCCGTCCGGCGGGCATCCGTCGAGCGGGGGAGCGGCGAGAGCGAGTACGGGCCTCAGCGCACCTGGCGGGCGGTGAACTGCATCTGCGGGTTCGCGTAGAACTCCTGTGCCTCGACGAGCTGCAGCTCGCGCTCACCGGATTCGAGCGTGGCCTTGAGCAGGTCGTACACGCTCGATGCCGTGCGCTCGAGCGCGATCCTCGCGCTGCCCGTCTCGACGTAGTGGGCGGTGAACAGTGCCGCGGTCACGTCTCCTGAGCCGTTCGCCTTCATCGGCAGGTGCGGGGTCTGCACGAGCCAGGCGCCCTTCCCGTCGGCGGCGAGCATCTCGATCGTGCCCTCTTCGCGGTCGGGGCGCTCGACACTCGTCACGAGCACGGTGCGCGGACCCATCGCGTGCGCGAGATCGACCGAGGCGAGCGTGGACTCGAGCGTGTCGGGCTCGGTGTCGGTGAGGAAGCCGAGCTCGAACTGGTTCGGCGTGATGATGTCGGCGACCGGAACGACGCGCTCGCGCAGCAGCACCGGGATGGCCGGCGCCACGAAGCAACCCGACTTCGCGTTGCCCATGACCGGGTCGCAGGCGTACACGGCGTTCGGGTTCGCGGACTTGACGCGCGCGACGGCGTCGATGATCACGTCGCCGATGCCCTCTCCGCCCTGGTAGCCGCTGAGGACGGCGTCGATCTGGCCGAAGACGCCGCGTTGCTCGATGCCCGTGATGACCTCGCGCACATCGTCGGGAGCGATCATCGGTCCGCGCCAGGCGCCGTAGCCGGTGTGATTCGAGAAGTTCACGGTGTAGACCGGGAGAACTTCGACGCCGATGCGCTGCAGAGGGAACACGGCGGCGGAGTTCCCCACGTGTCCGAAGGCCACGGCTGACTGGATGGAGAGGATCTTCATTCTCCGACTCTTTCGTTCAGGGCGGGCCGGTGCCCGCGACGGATGGTCATCGCCCGGCGGCGACGAGGTCTGCGACCAGTGATTCGGCCTCGTCGTCCGAGAGGTCGTGCACCGTCAGGCGCAGGTGATGCGACGGCCCGGCCTTCTCATCGAGCGCGAAGTCGTCTCCGGTGCGGGCGAGCCAACCGCGGCGCATGAGCCGGTCGGCGACGGTCCGCGCGGGCCGGGGGAACTCGATCCACAGGCTCATGCCGTCGGACACCGTCGCATCGACGCCGCTCTCACGCAGTCGCGCGGCGAACGCCGCGTTGCGCTGCGCGTAGTGCGCGGCGGCGGCGGCGACCTCGGCCATCACCGCATCGTCGGTCAACTGCGTGAGGGCGAGTCGCTGAAGGAGATGGCTCACCCAGGTGGTGCCGGGGCTCAGCCGCATCGCGAGGCGTTCCGCGGTCTCCGGATCGGTGGCGGCGATGGCGAGGCACATGTCCGGTCCCAGGAACTTCGACACGGAGCGCACGAGGGCGAAACGGCGGTGGTCGGGGCCGATGAGGGACTCGTAGGGGCGCTGCGACAGCATCGAGAAATGGTCGTCCTCGATGATCAGCACGTACGGGTGGTCGGCGAGCACGGCACGAAGGTCGGCGGCACGCGAGGCGGTGAGGCTCGCGCCGGTCGGATTCTGAGCGCGTGGGGTGCAGATGATGGCGCGGACGCCGGCCTCCAGCGCGGAACGCAGGCCGTCGACCGTCATCCCCTCGGCATCGACAGGCACGGGGACGGCCCGGTATCCGCCCAGGCGCACGGTGTGGATGCTCGCCAGGAAGCACGGGTCTTCCAGAGCCACCGCGTCGTCACGCATGAGCGCCTGGGCGAGCAGCCTCTCGACAGCGTCGACGGCGCCGCTGGTCACGGTGATGCGGAAGTCGACGTCGTCGAGGTCGGTCGAGATCCAGTGCCGGGACCACTCTTCGAGACCGCGGTCGATCACGGGCTCGCCGTAGAGGACGGGACGGGACGCGATGGTCATGAGCGCCGGCGCCGGGTCGGGGATGAGGCGCGGATCGGGGTTCCCCGTGCCGATGTCGCGGAGCACGGTGTCGGGGGCATAGCCCTCCTGGGCCACGGCCTCGATCCCGGCGACGACGGTTCCGGCGCGCCCACGGGAGATCACGAGGCCCGCCTGCGCGAGCTGTCGATAGGCGGCGACGGCAGTATTCCGATTGACGCCGAGGGTGGCAGCCAGCTCCCGCACCGGGGGGAGCACTGCACCGGCCTGGAGGATTCCGCGGTCGCGCAGGGAACGCACGCTGTCGGCGATGTCCGATGCGGTGCTGCCTGTGATCTGGTCGCTCATGGTCCTCCTCAGCGATTCTAGGTCGAATCGGACAGTGCTATGTTTGATCTAGATCAAAACCGACTTCGGTGCATCCGACAGGAGTTCCCCATGGCAGAGCAGACAACCACCGGATCCGCGCGCGTCAAGCGCGGCCTCGCCGAGATGCTCAAGGGCGGCGTCATCATGGACGTCGTCACGGCAGAGCAGGCGAAGATCGCCGAAGACGCCGGCGCGGTCGCCGTGATGGCCCTCGAGCGCGTCCCGGCCGACATCCGCGCGCAGGGTGGGGTCTCCCGCATGAGCGACCCCGACATGATCGACAGCATCATCGATGCCGTCTCCATCCCCGTGATGGCGAAGGCGCGCATCGGTCATTTCGTCGAGGCGCAGGTGCTGCAGGAGCTCGGTGTCGACTACATCGACGAGTCCGAGGTGCTCTCGCCGGCCGACTACGTGAACCACATCGACAAGTACGGCTTCACGGTTCCGTTCGTGTGCGGAGCGACCAACCTCGGCGAGGCATTGCGTCGCATCAACGAGGGGGCGGCGATGATCCGCTCCAAGGGCGAGGCCGGCACCGGCGACGTCTCCGAGGCGATGAAGCACATCCGCAAGATCCGCGGCGAGATCGCCGCGCTCACGGCGCTGCCCAAGGACGAGCTCTTCGTCGCCGCGAAGGAGCTGCAGGCGCCGTACGAGCTCGTGGCGGAGATCGCCGAGACGGGCAAGCTCCCCGTCGTGCTGTTCGTCGCCGGCGGGGTCGCGACCCCGGCGGATGCCGCGATGATGATGCAGCTCGGTGCCGACGGCGTGTTCGTCGGATCGGGCATCTTCAAGTCGGGCAACCCGGCTGAGCGCGCGAAGGCGATCGTCAAGGCGACGACCTTCTTCGACGACGCCAAGGTCATCGCCGAAGTCTCGCGCGGACTGGGCGAGGCCATGGTCGGCATCAACGTCAGCGATCTCCCGGCCCCGCACCGCCTCGCCGAGCGTGGCTGGTAAGACCCGCGTCGGCGTCCTCGCGCTGCAGGGCGACGTGCGAGAGCACGCCGCCCTGCTCGCGCAGTTGGGTGCCGATGCGGTCCTGGTCCGTCGACCCGACGAGCTCTCCTCCGTCGACGGACTCGTGATCCCGGGCGGCGAGTCGAGCGTGATCGACAAGCTCTCCCGCATCTTCGGCATGCAGCAACCGATCCGTGACGCGATCGCGGCGGGGATGCCGGTGTTGGGAACATGCGCGGGACTGATCATGCTCGCCGATGACGTCGTCGACGCGATCGACGGCCAGGAGTCATTCGGCGGACTCGACGTCGTCGTGCGCCGGAACGCCTTCGGCCGTCAGGTCGAGTCGTTCGAGGCTGTGCTCGATGTTCCCGCCTTCGAGGGCGAACCCGTTTCCGCGGCATTCATCCGCGGTCCCGTGGTCGAATCGGTCGGCCCGGGTGCAGAGGTGCTGGCTGCGCTGGACGACGGCCGCGTGGTCGCGGTGGAGCAGGGAAATCTGCTCGGGCTGAGCTTCCACCCCGAGATCACGGGGGAGAGGCGCTTTCACCAGCGCTTCCTCGCACGGGTGGAAGCACGTCGAGGAGTGACGGCACCGCCGCAGGTGTGATCAGATCAGTGTGGCGAGCCAGCGCAGAGCCGGATCCGCCTGTGCACGCTGAAACTCTCGGAGGCCCGGAAGCTGAGAGATCTCGGGCTGCGCCTGTTGATACCAGAGGAACGAAGCGAACGCCGAGATGACGGGGAGCAGTGCAGCCTGAGGTGGCGCGCCGTGCTCTTCGAAGATGGCCCAGGCCTCTTCGCAGGACGGCCCTCCGGACGCCTCGACGCTCGGCAGCAGACAGGGGAGATCGATCCACGCGGCACCTCGTCGCGCGTGTGGCCAGTCCAGGAGATGGGCGCGCCCGTCGCTGATCAGGATGTTGTCTGATCGCACGTCGTCGTGCACGATGACGTCGCCGTGCAGCGCGTCCTGGAAGCAGTCCTCCATCGAGAGGAGCGCGCGCACGCGGCTGGACAGGCCGTGGGGGAGAGCCTCCAGGAGCGGTGGATCCGCTGCGATCTCGCGCCATCGTGTGAAACCCGGGATCATGCCGTCCTCCGCGCGGGGCATCGCCGATGGCGCGGGGGTGGTCGACAGGGTGCGAAGGGATCGTGCCACGGAATGCAGGTCCTCGGTCGTCCAGGGTCGGCCGGGATGGCGTCCGTCGATGGCCTCGATCACGAGCGCGGTACCGACGGCGTCGTCGATGGCGCCACGGAGACGCGGGGCGACAGATGGCGGCAGATGTGCGAGCGTGCGCATCTCCTCGCGAAGGAAGTGCAGAGAGTCCGCGTGCCAGTCTGCGCCGCAGGCCTTGACGAAAGCGTGACCGGCGGTGGTCGTCACGACGCCCGCATAGGACGCGCTGAAGCCGCCATGAGCGGGTTCGTCCCCCACGAAGTCGCCACCGATCACGCCGACGATCTGCGTGCGCAGCGAAGCGGGGAGGGCACTCCAGGCTGGTCGGAGGCGGTCCGCTCCCGGTTTCATGGTGCCGCTCGCTCCGTGTCGTGATCGTTCTGCCGGTGGGAGAGCAGCCAGCTGTAGAGCTCGGGGTTCGCGTACGTCTCGGTCCAGGAATCGTGACCGACGCCCGCATAGCGCGTGAACCGCACGTCGGCGTCGAGCGATCTGAGCTCCGCCACGATCTGCTCCGTCGCGGAGATCGGCACGACGTCGTCGGCGTCGCCGTGGAACGCCCACGTGGGCAGGGCGCGGATAGGGGCAGCGCTCTGCATCCACAGTCCTCCGCAGATCGGGGCGATCGCCGCGAACCGATCGGGGTAGCGCACGGCGAGGCTCCAGGTCCCGAACCCGCCCATGCTGAGTCCGGTCACGGCTACGCGGGCGGGATCGATGCGGTGCGCCGCGGCGACCTCGTCGAGCAGCACGGACAACGTCGTGAGCTCGGCGACCCACTGACTCGATTCGGGGCACTGCGGTGTGACGAGGATGAAGGGGAACTCGTGGCCGGCATCTGCCAGCCTCGGCGGCCCGTGCACCGCGGCGAGATCGACGTCGGATCCTCGTTCGCCCGCACCGTGCAGGAACAGCACGAGGGGCCAGAGCCTGTCCGGATCCGTTTCGTAGTCGTTCGGCAGATGCACCAGATACCGCAAGGAGTCGGCCGGTGACGGCTCGCCGTCATGCACGTCCGACGAATGGGATGCAGGGGTGATGTGTCGCGATCGGCGCATGCATCCATCCTGCTCCACTTGCGCGGTTCGTTAGACTGGACGACGCGCTGAGTGCGAGCTCACGCGGATACGACGAGCGGAGACTTATGTCCGGGCATTCCAAGTGGGCGACCACGAAGCACAAGAAGGCCATCATCGACTCCAGGCGCGCGAAGTCCTGGGCCAAGCTCATCAAGAACATCGAGGTCGCCGCGAAGCTCGGCGGGCCCGACCTTGCGGGCAACCCGACGCTCTTCGACGCGGTGCAGAAGGCCAAGAAGACCTCCGTCCCCAAGGACAACATCGACCGCGCGGTGAAGCGCGGTGCGGGCATCGGCGGCGAGGCCGTCGAGTACCTCTCGATCATGTATGAAGGCTACGGACCCAACGGTGTCGCTCTCATGATCGAGTGTCTGACCGACAACAAGAACCGCGCGGCCGCAGAGGTGCGCACGGCTCTCAGCCGCAACGGCGGCACGCTGGCGGACCCGGGCAGCGTCGCCTACAACTTCAGCCGCAAGGGCGTCATCGTCGTCGGCTCCGAGGGCACCACCGAGGATGACGTCATGATGGCGGCACTCGAGGCCGGCGCCGAGGAGATCGAGCCGCATGCCGAGGGTTTCGAGGTCATCACCGAAGCCACCGACCTGGTGGCCGTGCGCACCGCGCTCCAGGAGGCGGGTATCGACTACGAATCCGCCGACGTCGAGTTCGTTCCGAACCTCAAGGTCGAGATCGACGCCGACACTGCTCGCAAGATCTTCCGTCTGATCGACGCTCTGGAAGACAGCGAAGACGTGCAGAACGTGTTCACGAACTTCGACCTCACCCCCGAGGTGCAGGCCGAGCTGGAGAACGACGAGGCGTAGGCGCGCCGGACGGTCCATGTCGGTGCCGCGGCCTAGCCTGGGGAAGTGACCTCCTCTCTGCGCGTGCTCGGCATCGACCCCGGGCTCACCCGGTGCGGTGTCGGCGTCGTCGACGTCGACACCTCGCGTCGAGGAACGCTGGTGCACGTGGGGGTGATCCGCTCGTCCCCGGATGCCGAGCCCGGCGATCGCCTCGCGATCGTCGCCGCCGGGATCCGTGCCGTGATCGCCGAGCATCGCCCGGATGCGGTGGCCGTCGAGCGTGTGTTCGCTCAGCAGAACACGCACTCGGTGATGGGCACGGCGCAGGCCAGCGGCGTCGCGCTGCTGATCGCCTCCGAGTCCGGGCTCCCCGCGGCGACGCACACCCCCAGCGAGGTGAAGGCGGCCGTCACCGGATACGGCGCGGCGGACAAGCGGCAGGTGCAGACGATGATCGCCCGCATCCTGCGGCTGGACGCGCTCCCGCAGCCGGCCGACGCGGCCGACGCCCTGGCGATCGCCCTGTGCCACGCCTGGCGACGCGGAGGCGTTGCATCCCCCGGCCAGGGAGCGCTGACTCCGGCGCAACAGGCCTGGGCCGATGCCGAGAAGCGTGTCGGTCGAACATACCTACGAGCGACGCCGTAGGCTGAGAGAATGATCTCCTCTCTGCACGGTGTCGTCCTGCACGCGACATCCGATCAGGTCGTCATCGACGTGGGCGGAGTCGGATTCGCCGTCGCCGTCCCCACTGATGTGGCGCACACGGCCGTGGTGGGGGAGAAGCTCCTGCTGCACACCAGTCTCATCGTCCGCGAGGACTCGCTGTCGCTGTTCGGCTTCGCCGACCGGGGTGAGCTGGAGATCTTCGGTCTGCTGATCGGTGTGACCGGTGTCGGTCCGAAGTCGGCGCTCGGTGTGCTCTCGCACCTCACGGGTGATCAGATCGCCGAAGCCGTCACGGCCGAAGACGACGCCCCGTTCCGGCGGGTGTCCGGGATCGGTCCCAAGACCGCCAAGCTCATCGTGCTGCAGCTCGCCGGCAAGGTGCAGGCCTTCGCCGCGCCGTCGAGGCCGGCCGCCACGGGAGGCACGGACGTCGTGACGCAGGTGGCCGCAGCGCTCGTCGGCCTCGGCTGGTCGGAGAAGGTGGCCGCGGAAGCCGCAGCCCAGACCGCGGCAGAGGCTACCGAGGCGGAGAGTGCATCGGTCGCCGCGCTGCTCCGACGCACTCTCGCCCTTCTCGGGCCGGCTCAGGGAGGCCAGGCGCGTGTCTGATCCGTTCGACGCCAGTGAGCCGTCCGACGAGACCGAACTCGCGATCGAGGGCGCCCTGCGCCCGACGAGCCTGGGGGAGTTCGTCGGACAGCAGAAGGTCCGCGGTCAGCTGCAGCTGCTCCTGGAAGCGGCCCGCATCCAGAGCCGTCCCGCTGATCACATCCTCCTGGCGGGCCCCCCGGGACTCGGCAAGACGACGCTCGCGATGATCGTGGCGCACGAGAGCGAGCGTCCGCTGCGTCTCTCGAGCGGCCCGGCGATCCAGCATGCCGGTGACCTCGCCGCCCTGCTGTCGAGCCTGGTCCCCGGCGAGGTCCTCTTCATCGATGAGATCCACCGCATGGCGCGCTCCGCAGAAGAGATGCTCTACCTCGCGATGGAGGATTACCGCATCGACATCATGGTGGGAAAGGGCGCGGGGGCCACGAGTATCCCGCTCGAGCTCTCGCCGTTCACCCTGGTCGGCGCGACGACGCGCTCCGGGCTGCTGCCCAACCCGCTCCGCGACCGCTTCGGATTCACCGGGCACCTCGAGTTCTACGAGGAGTCGGAGCTGGAGCAGGTGATCGCCCGGTCGGCTGCGGTCCTCGGTGTGGATCTGCCGACCGACTCGCTCTCCGAGATCGCCCGGCGTTCGCGGGGCACACCACGCATCGCGAACCGCCTGCTCCGCCGCGTGCGCGACTACGCCCTGGTGCACACGGGGGGAGTGGCCACGATCCGCGAGGTGCGCGCGGCTCTGGAGCTGTACGACGTCGACCCGATCGGTCTGGACCGCCTGGACCGCGCGGTCCTGGAAGCGCTCGTCCGGCGGTTCCGTGGCGGCCCGGTCGGGCTCAGCACGCTCGCGGTGGCCGTCGGCGAGGAGGCGGAGACCGTGGAGAGCGTGGTGGAGCCGTATCTCGTGCGGATCGGCTTCCTCGGGCGCACTCCTCGGGGCCGCGTGGCTATGCCCGAGGCGTACTCGCATCTGGGCGTCCCGCATCCGGACGGGATGCTTAAGTTGGATGACCTATAATCACTGAAGACTTCCCGGTTACCTTCGCGCGCCCAAAGGCTGGAGCGTGCACCTGAGAAAGGCGCTTCCCCCATGCCCATGGAATTCCTGCTCTTCGGCCTTCTCGCCGTCCTCCTCGTCTTCATGATCTTCAACACGCGCAAGCGCACGAAGCAGATGAAGGCCGAGCAGGAGGAGAAGGCCACCAAGACCGTTCCGGGCGCCAAGGTGCTCCTTCAGGGAGGCATCTACGGGACGATCGTCTCCTACGACCCCGAGGACCTCGACACGCCGGCACTCGTCGAGATCGCTCCCGGCACCATCATCGACGTCCACAGCCAGGCCATCCTGCGCGTCGTCGAGCCCAAGGACGCCATCGTCGACGCTCCGGCCGATGAGGTCGTCGACCCGTCGGTCGCCGACGAGTCGATCGCTCCGGCCGTCGAGACCCCCGAGGAGACCCGCGCCCGCCTCGAGCGCGACGCCGACGACAAGTAAGCCCGAGGCCGACACGGCCGCTCGGATCTCCGTCCTTCCAGAAAGCTGAACACACGTGGCTTCATCCTCTCCCGTCCGTCACGCCTGGCGGGTCCTTCTCGGCCTGCTCCTCGTGACGGGCGTGCTCTTCGGCATCAATGCGCTGGGCGTCTACGTCTTCAAGGACAGCAACGGGGAGGCTGCGAGCTCGTGGTCGCCTGAGCTCGCCCTCGACCTGCAGGGCGGCACGCAGATCGTTCTGAGCGCGGAGACCGAGGACGGCGCGGCGCCGTCCTCCGAGCAGCTCGACCAGGCGGCGGCGATCATCCGTCAGCGCGTCGACGCTTCCGGTGTCGCCGAGGCGGACATCACCACCGAGGGCGGCCAGAACATCGTCGTCCAGATCCCTGGCGAGGCGGACGCGCAGACCCGGGAGCGGATCCAGTCCAGTGCGCAGCTCGAGTTCCGGCCCGTGCTGTACACGACGGCGGCGACCAACGAGTTCGTCGGCGAGGACGGGAACTCCACGCCGTACCCCAGCCCGGACCCGGGACTCAACTCGACGCCGACGGCCGAGCCGACCGACGCGAGCGACCTCTCCTGGGTGACGGACAAGCTGGCAGCGGAGTTCCAGGCGTACGACTGCGCGAACCCGGACAACGACGCCGCGAAGGCGCCGAAGGACGAGCCGCTCATCGCGTGCTCGGCCGATGGGTCAGCGAAGTACCTCCTCGGACCGGCCGAGCTCGACGGCACCGCGATCACCGATGCCGCAGCCGGCCGCGACCCGAAGTCGGGTGCATGGCTCGTCCAGCTCACGATGAACGCCGATGGTGCCGATGCGTTCGGCAAGGTGAGCACGCGGCTGAACCAGAACCGCATCGACGGTCTCACCCCGCGTGACCAGTTCGCGTTCGTGCTCGACGGCAACGTGATCAGCGCCCCGCGCATGAACGGGCAGATCCTCGACGGGCGCCCCAGCATCTCGGGCAGCTTCACGCAGGAGTCGGCGACCACCCTGGCCGACCAGCTCAAGTTCGGTGCCCTTCCGCTCAGCTTCACGGTCCAGAGCTCGGACACGATCTCGGCGACGCTGGGCACCCAGCAGCTGCAGATCGGTCTGATCGCCGGGCTCATCGGTCTCGCGCTGGTGGCGATCTACTCCCTGATCGTCTATCGAGCGCTCGGGTCGGTGATCATCGCGTCGATCGCGGTGATGGCGATCCTGACCTACATCATCATCTGCATCCTGGCGTGGCGCATCGGCTTCCGGCTCTCGCTCGCGGGAGTCGCCGGTCTGATCGTCTCCATCGGCTTCACGGCCGACTCGTTCATCGTGTACTTCGAGCGAATACGAGACGAGCTCCGTGACGGCAAGTCCATCACCGCCGCGGTGGAGGACGGCTGGGGCCGCGCGAAGCGGACGATCTACATCTCCAAGTCGATCAACATCCTGGCCGCGCTCGTGCTCTACATCCTTGCCGACGCCACGGTGAAGGGTTTCGCGTTCACGCTCGGACTCACGACGCTCATCGACGTGTTCATCTTCGTGATCTTCACGCACCCGGTCATGCAGCTGCTCGCTCGCACGCGTTTCTTCGGCGGCGGACACAAGCTCTCCGGTCTCGACCCCGAAGCGCTCGGTGCCGTGTACCGCAGCCGGTCGCAGTACCGCGAGGTCACCACTGCATCCGCAGGTCGGGGTGCGAAGAACGCCCGCTCGCGCGGTGAGGCGGATCGTCGACAGACCATCGCCGAACGTAAACGTGCCGAGGCCCTCGCGGGCGACAAACCCACCAACGCCGGAAGTGAGGGAGACGCCTGATGCCTTCCATGAATGAGTTCGGCAACAACCTCTATTCGGGCAAGACGTCTTTCCCGTTCGTCGGCAAGCGCCGGCTGTGGTTCATCATTGCGATCGCCCTCGTCGTCGGTTCGGCACTCGTACCGCTCATTCGTCCGATCCAGTTCTCGATCGAGTTCACCGGCGGATCGCAGTTCACGGTGCAGGCACCGGACAGCCTCGACCAGGAGACCGCCACCACCGCCGTGCAGTCGGTCGTACCGGGGGCCGCCACCAAGGTCGTCGTCGTCAGCGGCAAGGACGTGCGCGTCCAGACCGACCAGATGAGTGCGGCCGAGACCCAGCAGGTCGGCGAAGCTCTGGCAGAGGCCTATGGTGTGGATCCTTCCGACGTCACGTCGTCGTTCATCGGACCCGCGTGGGGTGAGAACGTCACGAAGCAGTCCCTGTGGGGCCTCGCGATCTTCCTGGCCCTCACGTTCCTGATCCTCGCGATCTACTTCCGCACGTGGAAGATGTCGGCCGCCGCCATCATCGGTCTTCTCGACGTGCTGGTGATCACGGTGGGCGTTTATGCGCTGGCCGGCTTCGAGATCTCGCCCGCGGCGGTGATCGGCTTCCTGACGATCCTGGCGTACTCGCTGTACGACACCACGGTCGTGTTCGACAAGATCCGGGAGAACACCACGGAAGACGGGGAGAAGTCCGCCCGGCTGTTCGGGGAGTCGGTGAACCTCGCGGTCAACCAGACGCTCGTGCGTTCCATCAACACCTCTGTGGTCGCAGCGCTGCCGGTCGGCGCTGTGCTCTTCATCGGCGCCTTCTGGCTCGGTGCGGAGTCGCTCACCGACATCTCGCTGTCGATCTTCGTCGGCATCCTGGTGGCGACCTACTCGACGCTCTTCGTGGCTGCTCCGCTCTACTCGCTGTTCCGCGAGAACGAGCCGCAGCTGAAAGCCCGCGACGCCCGCATCCGCGAGGCTCGCAGCAGGGCGGCCGTCGAGGTCTGATCGGGCTCCTCAGCGGGCCCGGTCCCGCACAGCACGCGTAGGATTGATCGATCAGGAGGTGAGTAGATGGCGGAACCGCAGACGTCATCGCAGGGCTCGAGTCTGCGACGGCTGGTTCCCCGCATCTTCTCCCGCGCGTCGAGGATCAACGATCTCGACAACCTGATCCGCACCGTCCGCGCGAATCACCCGAAGGGTGATTTCTCTGTCATCGAACGGGCCTACGCCGTCGCGAAGGAGAAGCACGAGGGGCAGAAGCGGCAGAGCGGCGAGCCGTACATCACGCATCCGCTCGCTGTCGCGCAGATCCTCGCGGAGCTCGGACTCGGCCCACGGGCGATCGCGGCCGCACTGCTGCACGATACCGTCGAGGACACGGGATATGCCCTGACGGACCTCACCGCCGAGTTCGGCGACGAGGTGGCGATGCTCGTCGACGGCGTCACCAAGCTCGACAAGGTCAAGTACGGCGAGAGCGCCCAAGCCGAGACCGTGCGCAAGATGATCGTGGCGATGTCGAAGGACATCCGGGTGCTGCTGATCAAGCTCGCCGACCGCCTCCACAACGCGCGGACCTGGGGCTTCGTCCCCCCCGAGAAGGCGGCGAAGAAGGCCAAGGAGACTCTGGAGATCTATGCTCCGCTGGCGAATCGTCTCGGTATTCAGGCGATCAAGTCGGAGCTCGAGGATCTCTCCTTCGCGGTGCTGCATCCCAAGATCTACAACGAGATCCACAGTCTCATCGCGCAGCGCACTCCGCAGCGCGAGAAGTACCTGAACCAGGTCGTCGAGGAGATCGACGAGGATCTGCGCGACCTCCGCATCCGCGGCAAGGTCGTCGGGCGTCCGAAGCAGCTCTACTCGGTGTACCAGAAGATGGTCATCCGCGGGCGTGAGTTCGACGACATCTACGACCTGATCGGCATCCGCGTCCTGGTCGCCTCCGTGCGCGACTGCTACGCGGTGCTGGGCGCCATCCACGCGCGCTGGACCCCGTTGCCCGGCCGCTTCAAGGACTACATCGCGACGCCGAAGTTCAACCTCTACCAGTCGCTGCACACCACCGTCATCGGCCCCGCCGGCCGCACCGTCGAGATCCAGATCCGCACCCACGAGATGCACCAGCAGGCCGAGTACGGTGTGGCGGCGCATTGGATGTACAAGGAGCGGATGAACGGCGGTGGCAAGACCGAGGTCCGTGCCTCCGACACCGACATGGCGTGGCTCGCGCACATCTCCGACTGGCAGGCGGAGACCGCCGATCCGGGCGAGTTCCTCGAATCGCTCCGGTTCGAGATCGGCGCGAAGGAGGTCTACGTCTTCACGCCGAAGGGGCGGGTGATCGGACTCCCCGCCGGCGCCACTCCCGTGGACTTCGCGTATGCCGTGCACACCGAGATCGGGCACCGCACGATGGGCGCGAAGGTCAACGGACGCCTGGTGCCGTTGGAGTCCGAGCTCAAGAGCGGTGACGTCGTCGAGGTCTTCACCTCGAAGAACCCCGATGCCGGTCCCAGCCAGGACTGGCTCGGCTTCGTCGCGAGCACCCGCGCCCGCAACAAGATCCGCGGGTGGTTCACGAAGGAGCGCCGCGAAGAGGCGATCGAGCAGGGCAAGGAGGCCATCGCGCGCGCGATGCGCCGACAGAACCTGCCGTTGCAGCGCCTGATGAGCCATGACTCGTTCACCGAGGTGGCGCGGGGCATGCACTACGAAGACGTCTCGGCGCTCTACGCCGCTGTCGGTGAAGGCCACGTGTCCACGCAGTCGGTGCTGGAGAAGGTCACCGCTCTCGTCGCGGCGAACGATCCGACCACCGGTGCCATCGACCTTCCCGGCAGCGTCCAGACCCGGGAGCCGCGATCCGGTGACTCGGGCGTGCTCGTGCGCGGAGCCAACGACATCCTCGTGAAGCTCGCCAAGTGCTGTACCCCGGTCCCCGGGGACCAGATCGTCGGATTCGTGACCCGCGGCAGTGGTGTCTCCGTGCACAGAGCGGACTGCGTGAACGTGAAGGCCCTCGGTGCGGAGCAGGACCGCTTCGTCGAGGTGTCGTGGGCGCCCACCACCAAGAGCGTGTTCCGGGTGCAGATCCAGGTCGAGGCGCTCGACCGCTCCGGGCTGCTCTCCGACGTCACCCGCGTGCTGAGCGAGCACCACGTCAACATCCTGTCGGCGACGGTCACGACGACCGACGAGCGTCTGGCACTGAGTCGGTTCGTGTTCGAGATGGGCGATGCCGTGCACCTCGACCGTGTGCTCAACGCCGTACGCAGGATCGACGCCGTGTACGACGTCTACCGCGTCACCTCCTCCTGAGGGCGAGTCTCTCGAGCACCGCCGATCCCGCTCTGCTTCCCGGAACGCGGCTCATGCCGCGCAGTACGTCGGCTGCGGCCGCCGGGGCATCGGGGAACACCAGCGCGAGTCGTTCCATCCAGGTCAGCATTCGGGGGTCGCGATGGAGAGCCGTTGCGAGATCGAGCATCGTCCGTTCCGGCCGCGCCACTCGGACTCCGCCGAGCACCTGCACGTCAGACGCCGGGAGCACGGTGTCGTGGAACACGAGGCGTGCGCTGGTGGTCGCGCGGATCCGTCTCTCGACGCAGCGTCGCACATGGTGCACGACGGGCGGGGTGTCACCGGCGCCGTGGATCCAGGCAGCAGTCGGACCCGCGGCTGCGGTTCCCGGTTGCACGAGGGACCCGACTGCACCTGCCCTGACATCCGGTCCTTCGATGAGGTCAGCCGGGACGTAGACCTCGCCGACCTCGACCACATGGCCGTCGATCCGCGCGGCGCTGAGTTCGGACAGGCTCAGCCGATCGCCGGGGACATACAGGAAGACGGGGTGCATCACGTCAGTCTGACGTAGTGCACCCCGTCTCTTCAGCAGTGCTGAGCGACCTGTGGAGAACGGGTCAGCTCCCGAGGGCGCTGAGCCACGCGCGGCGTGCCTCGAGGGCATCCGTTGCCGCCTTGGCCGCCTTCTTGTCGCCCGACTTCTCTGCCGCGGCGACTTCGGCCTCGAGCTTCTCGATGGCCTCGAGCAGCTGCGAGCTCATGTCGTTCGCGCGAGCCTTGGTCTCGGGGTTGTTCTTCTTCCAGTCCACGTCTTCGCGGCCCTTGAGCCCCTGTTCGATGGCGCGGAGCTTGTCGTCGAGCGCACGTTCCTTCTCCCGAGGGAAGATGCGACCGATCTCGTCCCACTGCCGCTGGATGCGGGTGAGGAGAGCGCGGGCACGCTTGATGTTCGACTCGTCGGCCACGGCCTTCGCCTCTTCGAGGAGCGCCTCGCGGGCTTCGATCTTCGGGGCGGAATCCGCTTCCTCTGCGGCGGCCTGCTCGGCGCGGGCGGCGTAGAGCGCGTCGCCGGCAGCCTTGAAGCGCGCCCAGAGAGCGTCGTCGGCCTTGCGGCCGGCGCGGCCCGATGCCTTCCACTCGTCGAGCAGGTTCCGGTACGCGGGAATGCCGTCCGTGCCACGCGGGGCGAGTGCCTCGGCACGCTCGACCAGACGGGTCTTCGCGTCGCGGGCGACCTTGTGCGCGTCGTCGAGCTCGGAGTAGAACGCGCGGCGCTGCTTGTCGACGACGGCGCGAGCGTCGCGGAATCGCTTCCAGAGCTGCTGGGAGATGCCCTTCGACAGGCGCGGCCCGTTCTGCTGCTGCGCCTGCCAGGCATCGAACAGTTCGCCGAGCTCGGCCGTGACCTGCTTCCACTGCACCTTGCTGAGATCGCGGGCGGCGATGGCCTCGGCACGTTCGACGAGGACCGTGCGCTCGGCGATCGCCTTGTCGACGAGCTCCTTGGCGTGCTGTGCCTCCTGCTCGGTCGCCTCGGAGAGGGACGAGGTCAAGGCGTTGAGTCGATCGCGCAGGCCGGCGAGGTCGCCGACGGCCGCGGCATCGGTCGCTTCGTCGATCAGGTGCGAGGCCTGCTTGGCGAGATCGCTCGCCGACGCTCCGCCGGCCTGATGACGCTGTTCGAGAGCGTGCACCTTGAAGGCGATGTCATCGAACTTGCGGACGAAGTAGGCGAGGGCCTCGTCGGGAGTCCCATCGGGGTACTGGCCGACGACGCGCCAGGCCTCGCCCTCCTTGACCTCGACGGTCCCGTCTTCGGATACGCGACCCCATTCCGCTGATGTCGAGGATGCCGCAGGCACCGGGGCGACGGGCGCGACGGCGGCCGGCGTCGGCGCCTTGCGCGGCATCGGTACGGCAGGGGGGCCGGGGACGGGGGGAGTCGGCTTCGTGGGCTCGTTGGCAGACACGTGATTCTCCTTGCGCGGTCGGGCCGCGGGAGGCGGAAAGGACGAGGCTCAGCCTAGTACGCCGGAGCGTCGCGGGTGAGGTCCCAGGACTTCGATGATCGTTACCGTTCTGTGAGGAGAACTTTCGACGCAGGACACATTCTCCGTCATCTCCGGGAAACACGATGCTCCTATCGTCGCGAGCACGACAGTCTTCCGGTCGACAGGAGCAGTATGAAGGACACGACTTCCCCGCCGCACGAGATCCTGGTCGTCGGCGCGGGGATGGCGGCGCACCGTTTCGTGGAGCGCCTGCTTCGCGACCCGGGTGCGGCGGTGCGGGTCACGGTCATCGGCGATGAGGGGCATGGCCCGTACGACCGATCCGCTCTCGTGGGTGTCCTCACCGGCCGGGAGGTCGAGGATCTCCAGCTCGACCGAACGGTGTTCCGCGACGACCGTGTGCGGTTGATCCGTGACGACCGCGTGCTCCGCATCGACCGGTCGGCGCGGGTGGTGCGCACACGATCCCGACGCTCCTACTCCTACGACGTGCTCGTGCTGGCCACCGGGTCGTTCGCGGGGCGGGTGGCGGTGTCAGGGGCTCGCCTCCCCGGCTGCTTCGTCCTGCGCACCATCGAGGACGCGGAGTCGGTGCGGGATTTCGTCGATTCGCGATCGCGTGCTCTCGGCCGTCCGCTGCGAGGCGTCGTCATCGGTGGCGGGCAGCACGGAATCGAGACCGCTGCAGCGCTCGACGACGCCGGAGTCGGCGCGACGATCGTGCAGTACGCGGATCGTCTCCTTCCCTCGCTGCTGGACGAAGCTGCAGCAGACGTCCTGCGCGGCGCCCTCGAAGAACGGGGCATCGCTGTCCGCACTCGAACCAGGACGACGCGGCTCGATCCGGACGACTCGGGAGCCGTCACGGCGCTCGAGTTCCAGGACGGTACCTTCCAACGCGCCGACCTCGTCGTCTTCACCGTCGGCGTGCGACCTCGGGACGAACTCGCGCGCAATGCCGGACTCGACGTGCACCCGCAGGGAGGAGTGATCGTCGACGATCACTGCACGACATCGGATCCGCGCATCCTCGCGATCGGTGAGGCGGCCTGCGTCGACGGACGCTGCGTCGACGCCGCCGCTTCCGCATATGCCATGGCGGAGGTGGCGGCCGCGCGTCTGCTCGGGGGAGGGGAGCGCTTCGGCGGGCACCGACGAGACGTGCACCGCACCATCGCGGGCGTCGATCTCGCGTGCTTCGGCGAGCCGGCGACGCGCGACGCCGATCCCGACGCCGTCGAGGTCGTCACGCATCGCTCGCGAGGCACCGGTGTCTACCGAAAGCTCGTGCTCACCGACGATGCGCAGACGCTCCTCGGCGGAATTCTCATGGGCGATACGAGCGGTCTTGGCGTTCTTCGTCGGCTCGTCGGTGGACCGGCGCGTGGCGAGCTCGCTGCCGAACTGCGCCGGGCAGCGCATCCCGACGACTCCCGTGCGGTCTGCGTGCACATCGGCATGTCGTCGCAGGAGCTCCTGGCAGTGCTCCGCGCGGACGAGGTGTTCACGTTCAGCGCGGTCGGAACCCGCTTCGGGCGGGACCCGGAGTGCGAGCGCTGCACCCTGGCTGTGGCACGCGCGCTCGCGGAACTGGCGACGGAGCGCTCTCCGCTCAGCACGCGCGGCGCACAGGAGGGGCTCGATTCGCACACGGGCCCCGTCCGATCGGAGGGGAGCCGAGTGCGGCTGTCGACGGTGACGGGGACGGAGCTCACGCCGGGGCATCTCGTCGACATCGGGCGTCTTGCGCAGGACCTGGGCCTGACGTTGCAGATCGTCGACTCCCGGATCGAACTGCAGGGCGTCTCCCACGACCAGCAGGCGCGGTTGCGGCATGGCCTCACCGCCGCGGGCCTCGCGTCCTCACCCCCTCTGCCGGCCGGAGCCGACCCGAACTCCGCGTCACCGACGCGGCGCGCACACGGCGCGGTATCGGCGGATCCGAGTTCATCCGAGTCCCCGCATCGCGGTGACGGCACGACGGTCGCGATCGGCTGGAGGGATCGGGGTCGGAGCGCCGATCCGCGGCGGGGCGTCTCCGTTCGCGCCGAGAATCCCGCGTGATGACCGGGCGTTCGGGGGCACGCCCGGTGCTCGCAGGATGCAGGATCATCATCTCGGCCCAGGCGAGGGCGGCAGGAGCATCTGCGGCCGGGAATCGTTCCGCCGGAGCGGATGAACTCGACCGCGCACTCGGAGCAGAGGGCGCCGACGTGATGCGCGTCGTGACATCCCGTCCGGTGACCACCCCGACGGGCGTGCTGCACCGTGCGGTGCATCGCGTGGGGTCCGGGGGCGCCGACGCCGTGATCTTCACCGCGTCGTCCGCGTCATGGATCGACGCGGCGACGAGGAGCGGCGCGCTCGAAGCGCATCGCCGTCGTGCCGAAGCGGGCCGGTTGCTCCTGGTCTCGGATGACGAGCGCGAGGCTCGCCGCCTTCAGGACGCCGGCCTGAACGCACGATACGTCGAGCGGGAGAGACCGACGGGTCTCGTCGGATGCGTCGTCGCACACTACGGAAGCGGTGCAGGATCGGTGCGCACCGATGCCGGAAGCCTCGAGGTGCGCAGCGGGGGCGTCGTGCTGGACGGGCGCTTCCTTCCGCTGTCCCGTGGCGCAGCGGACCTGATCGAGGCCCTGTTCCTCGCCCGCGGACGCGTGCTCTCGCGAAGGGAGCTCGGTCGTGAGCTTCCCGGCGGCGAGCGCAGCGGACGGGCGGTGGAGGTGGCCGTCGCCCGGTTGCGGGAGTCGTTGGGTGGCGTCGACCTGGTCCAGACCGTCGTCAAGCGGGGCTATCGCCTCGCCGTATCGGAGCCGTGAGCCGAGGGCATCGGTGGTAGGGGCGATCAACCGCGTCGGCGGTCACTCCGCCGGTGCGTCCGAGGGGACGGGGGCCGGCGTCTCCGCGGGTGTCTCGGTCGGAGCGGTGGTCGGCTCGACGGAGGGAGTGGGGGTGGGCTCCGGTTCGGGCGCGGTGACCTGGGCGTGCACGACCTGGCTGCCGATCGCTGCGACGACGATGAGGCTGCCGACGACGGCGGCGATCGTGTTGTCACGGACACGGCGGCGGATCTGCCCTTCGTGCCACTGGGTGCGTGCGGTGTGCAGTCGTGCGCGCTCCGCCGATGTGCGCGCCTGTGCGTTCTTGGAACCGCGTGCGGCCATGCCCTGCTCTCCCATCCGAACGCCGCTCCACGACGTCGCCTGAGAGCCTACCCGGATGCGGAGGTTCACCGAAGTGTCGGGGGCCGACGTTAGCCTGGAGGGATGACGTCCCCTGCTGCGCTGCTCTCCGGGCAGACGCCCCTCGCCGTGCGCATGCGTCCGGTGTCCCTCGCGGAGGTCGCGGGCCAGCGTCATCTGCTGCGTGCGGGATCGCCGATCGTCGCACTCGCCGACCCCGAAGCGACAGCCCCCGGGGCCGTGTCGATCATCCTGTGGGGACCGCCGGGAACCGGGAAGACGACTCTCGCTCAGGCCATCGCACGATCGTCCGGTCGGCGATTCGTCGAACTCTCCGCCATCACGGCGGGGGTGAAAGACGTGCGCGAGGTCATGCAGGAAGCCGTCACGCAGCGCGACCTCTACGGGCAGACGACCATCCTCTTCCTCGACGAGATCCACCGCTTCACCAAGGCGCAGCAGGATGCCCTTCTCCCCGGAGTCGAGAACGGCTGGGTGATCCTGATCGCCGCGACGACAGAGAACCCGTCGTTCTCCGTCATCTCACCGCTGCTCTCGCGTTCGCTGCTGTTGACGCTGCAGCCGCTCACCGACGACGACATCGGCCTCCTCGTCGATCGTGCGGTCACCGACCCCCGCGGTCTGAACGCATCCGTCGCTCTCAGCGACGAAGCGAGGTCGGCTCTGGTGCGGCTGGCCTCGGGTGACGCGCGGCGCGCCCTGACCGGGCTGGAGGCCGGCGCCGCGGTCGCACTGTCCCACGCGACGGCCGCGGACGCGGACGACGAGGGGAACGATGCGTCGGCGCCCGGTGCGTCGGTGCCCGGTGCGTCCGTGCCCGAGGTCTCGGCCGATGACATCTCCCAGGCGGTCGACAAGGCCCTGCTGCGTTACGACCGGCAAGGCGACGAGCATTACGACGTCATCAGCGCCTTCATCAAGTCGATCAGAGGGTCCGACCCCGATGCCGCGTTGCACTACCTCGCCCGCATGATCGAGGCAGGGGAGGACCCGCGCTTCATCGCCCGGCGCCTGGTGATCTCGGCATCGGAAGACGTCGGTCTCGCCGACCCGCAGGCCCTGGCCATCGCCGTGGCGGCTGCAGATGCCGTGGCGTTCATCGGCATGCCGGAAGGTCGCATCCCCCTTGCAGAAGCGACCGTCTACCTGGCCACCACCGCCAAATCGAACGCCGCGTACGTCGGGATCGACGCGGCGATCGCCGACATCCGCGCCGGCGGTTTCGGTCGGGTTCCGCTGCATCTCCGTGATGCGCACTACCCGGGCGCCAAACGTCTGGGCCACGGCCGCGGCTACGTCTATTCGCACGATAGTGAGTTCGGCGTCGTGCCCCAGCAGTATCTGCCGGACGAACTCGACGGTCGGCACTACTACGAGCCCAAGAACCTCGGTGCGGAGCGCGACATCGGTGCGCGCCTCGAGCGGATCCGCCGCATCCTCGGAGACCGCTGACCCTGCGGATCCGGCGCGGAAAAGCGATCTGTTAGACTTGAGCGGCTCGAAACCGAGTTTTCGGGCATCTCCTCGTTCACACCACACCTTGCTGGCGCCTCGGCGTGCGCTCCAAGGCAGAACGCGGACGATACGTCCGTGAGTCGTGAAAGACGCGACCACGTCATCGGAAGGAAAACTTCGTGACCACGAAGTCCCAGGACCGCCGCAAGGTGCGTCTCAGCCGCGCCCTCGGCGTCGCTCTCACCCCGAAGGCCGCCCGCTACCTCGAGAAGCGTCCGTACGCTCCGGGTGAGCACGGCCGCACCAAGCGCAAGGCAGACAGCGACTACGCCGTCCGTCTGCGTGAGAAGCAGCGTCTTCGCGAGCAGTACGGCATCCGCGAGAAGCAGATGCGCAACACCTTCAACGAGGCTCGTCGTCAGGACGGCCTGACCGGTGAGAACCTGGTCGAGCTCCTCGAGATGCGTCTCGACGCTCTCGTCGTGCGTTCGGGCTTCGCCCGCACCACCGCACAGGCTCGCCAGCTCGTCGTGCACCGCCACATCCTGGTCGACGGCCAGCTCGTCGACCGCCCGTCGTTCCGCGTGAAGCCGGGTCAGCTCATCCACGTCAAGGCCAAGAGCGAGGGCACCGAGCCCTTCCAGGTGGCGGCAGCCGGCGGTCACGCCGAGGTCCTGCCCCCCGTTCCGGGCTACCTCGAGGTCGAGCTCGACAAGCTCCAGTCGCGTCTGGTTCGTCGTCCGAAGCGCGCCGAGGTCCCCGTGACCTGTGAAGTGCAGCTCGTCGTCGAGTACTACGCGGCTCGCTGATCCAGCGATCGAGCAATCAGGCAGGAGGCGTCGGGATTCCCGACGCCTCCTGTCGTTTCCGCATACGATGGTGACACCGCGCCTTCGCGGGTCAAGGGCAAGGATGACGACATGAAGAACGTGCTGTGGTTCCTGATCGGTGTGATCGGCGGCTTCGTCGCGGCTCACTTCATGAACAAGGACCCGCGCGGTCATGACATCCTCGCCGAGGTCGACGCCCGGATCAACGGGTTCACCGCGATCCTCAGCGACGCCTACCGCGAGCAGGAGGCACGGCTCACGGAGCCGGGCGACAACTGAACCACCGCAGCGGCGCCTCGGCGCGGCATCTTCACGCAAGGACACCCGGAACCTTATGAAAACTGCGGAAATCGCGCAGCGCTATCTCGACTTCTTCGAGAAGAACGACCACCTCATCGTCCCCTCGGCCTCCCTGGTCAGTGACGACCCGTCCCTGCTGTTCACGGTCGCCGGAATGGTGCCGATGATCCCGTACCTCACAGGTGTCGTCCCTGCTCCGCACTCGCGTATCGCCGACGTGCAGAAGTGCATCCGCACGAACGACATCGAAGAGGTCGGCCGCACTGCCCGTCATGGCACGTTCTTCCAGATGCTCGGCAACTGGTCGTTCGGCGACTACTTCAAGGAAGGCGCGATCCGCTATGCCTGGGAGCTGTTGACGAGCTCCGAGTCCGACGGCGGTCTCGGCTTCGACGAGAAGGACCTGTGGGTCACCGTCTACGAGACCGACGACGAGGCCGAGGCGATCTGGCGCGACATCATCGGGCTCAAGCCGGAGCGCATCCAGCGCCTGGGCCGGGCGGACAACTACTGGAACACCGGCCAGCCCGGACCGGGTGGTCCCGACTCGGAGATCTTCTTCGATCGCGGTCCCGCCTACGGCAAGGACGGCGGCCCGGCTGTCGACGACTCGCGGTTCCTGGAGATCTGGAACCTCGTGTTCATGCAGGACTTCATCGAGAACATCCGCAGCAAGACGGAGTTCGACATCGTCGGCGAGCTGCCGATGAAGAACATCGACACCGGCATGGGCCTCGAACGCGTCGCCTTCCTCAAGCAGGGTGTCGACAACATGTACGAGTCCGATCAGGTGCGGCCGGTGCTGGACCGTGCGGTCGAGCTCTCCGGACGGCCCTACGGCGCGCAGCACGAGGACGACGTGCGGTTCCGTGTCGTCGCGGACCACGTGCGCTCCTCGCTCATGCTCCTCTCCGACGGCGTGCGTCCGTCCAACGAGGGACGCGGGTACATCCTGCGCCGTCTGATGCGTCGCACGGTCCGCTCGATGCGCCTGCTCGGTGTCGACGAGCCGGTGTTCCCCGAGCTGTTCGCCGCATCCCGCGATGTGATGAAGACCACCTATCCGGAACTCGAGAGGGACTGGTCTGTGCTCTCGGCATCGGCGTTCGCCGAGGAGGAGACCTTCCGTCGCACCCTCGTCGCCGGGTCGACGATCCTCGACCTGGCTCTGGACGAGACCAGGAAGGGCGGCGGGAAGACCCTGAGCGGTCCCGAGGCCTTCCTGCTGCACGACACCTACGGCTTCCCGATCGACCTCACGCTCGAGGTCGCCGAGGAAGCAGGGCTCGACGTCGATCGTGCCGCTTTCGACACCCTCATGCAGGAGCAGCGCCAGCGCGCGAAGGACGACGCCCGCAACCGCAAGCGTCAGCTCGCCGACGTGTCCGTCTATCGCGATCTGCGCGCGCTGGGAGAGACCGGATTCGACGGTTACACCGCGCTCGAGGTCGAATCCCGTGTGCTCGGTCTCCTCGTCGACGGTGTCCCCGTGCGCAGCGCCGCCGAGGGCCAGATCGCCGAGGTCGTGCTCGCCGAGACGACGCTCTACGCGGAGTCGGGTGGACAGGTGGCCGACAAGGGCACGATCGTGGGCCCGGGATACACGCTCGAGGTGCTCGATGTGCAGAAGCCGGTTCCCGGTCTGATCAGTCACACCGTCGAGGTCACGCGCGGCAGCGTCGCCGTCGACGACATCGCGACCACGGTGGTGGACGCGGCAAACCGTCGTGCCGCCCGCCAGGCGCACTCGGCCACCCACCTCGTGCATGCCGCTCTGCGCGACACGCTCGGTCCGACCGCGACGCAGGCGGGCTCGTTGAACCGTGCCGGCTACATGCGCTTCGACTTCGCCTGGTCGCAGGCGCTCTCGACGGATACGCGGAGCGAGATCGAGGAGATCACCAACCGCGCGGTGCAGGACTCCCTCGAGGTGACCACGCGCATCGTCTCCCTCGACGAGGCGAAGGAAGCCGGAGCCATGGCTCTGTTCGGCGAGAAGTACGGCGACGTCGTGCGAATGGTCGACATCGGCGGCCCCTGGTCGCGTGAGCTGTGTGCGGGCACGCACGTCAGCACGAGCGCGGAGATCGGTCTGGTGAGCCTGGTCGGAGAGTCTTCCGTCGGCGCATCCAATCGTCGCATCGAGGCGCTCGTCGGTGCCGATGCCTTCCGGGAGCTCGCCGCGGAGCGGGCGATCGTCTCGCAGCTGACCAGTTCCCTGAAGACGCCGCGCGAACAGCTTCCGGAGCGGATCGCCGACCTCGCCGCGAGTCTGAAGGCGGCGGAGAAGCGCATCGCGCAGTTCGAGGCCAAGGAGAGGGCGGGTCAGGTTCCCGCCATCGTCGAGGCCGCGACCCGCGCTGGAGCGTTCCGCCTGGCTGCCCAGAACCTGGGCGAGGTGGCGTCCGCGGACGATGTGCGCGATCTCGTGAACGGCGTGCGCGATCGGCTCGGTTCCGATGCCGCGGTCGTGGCATTGGGAGCTGTGGTCAACGGTCGTCCGGTCGTGGTCGTCGCCACCAACGATGCCGCTCGGTCTGCGGGCGCGAAGGCCGGCGCGTTGGCGAAACGCGCTGCCGGTGTGCTCGGCGGCGGCGGCGGCGGTCGTGACGACGTCGCGCAGGGCGGTGGCGCGGATGCCGCGGCTCTTCCCGCGGCGCTCGAGGCCATCTCACAGGAGCTGCACGCCGCGTGAGCGGGTTCCGCCGCGGCGTGCGACTCGGCATCGACGTCGGCAGGGCGAGGGTCGGTGTCGCGCGCTGCGATCCCGATGGCATGCTCGCCGTCCCGGTCGAGACGGTCCCTCGGGACGACGCATCGATCGACCGCCTCGTGCAGATCGCAGGGGAGTACGACCCGTTGGAGTTCGTGGTCGGCCTCCCGGTGAACATGCAGGGTGCCGACACACAGTCGACCACGGATGCGCGAGAGTTCGCCGCTGCGCTTCAGGTGCGCAGCGGGATCCCCGTGCGCCTCGTGGACGAGCGCCTCAGCACCGTGAGCGCGCACGCCGCTTTGCGCAGTTCCGGGAGATCTCAGAAGAACTCTCGTAGCATTGTGGATCAGGTCGCCGCCGTGGTGCTTCTGCAGCAGGCGATCGACATGGAGAAGAGCACCGGAAACCCGGCCGGCGCCACCATCTCGCCTGACGAGGAGCACGCCTGACGATGTCTGAACGTGACAGCGCCACCCCCCGGCACGATCCTGATTCCCGCCTGGGGGATCTGTTCGAGAATCTGCCGGACCCGACGCAGCAGATCCCGACCGTCGACAACAGTGCTCCGGCGCCCGGTTCGCGCCGCGCCGCCCGAGAGGCAGCAGCCGGAGAGGGAACCGCGACTCCGGTGGGAGGCACGGCCCGCACGCCGGCCGAGCCGTCCCCTGTGCCGGTACGTGGGTCCGCGGACGATGCCGTCACCGCGGATGCGGCGCCGTCGCCGACGCCCGTTCGCGCTTCGGCCGACGCCGCAGAGACTCCCACGCGTGCTCTCCCGCAGGCGGTGCCCGCGGCGGGCACCGGTCGCACCTCGGCAGCGGCCGAAACGCCCGAACCGGTGATCGGAGGCGGGCTCGACGATCTGTTCGCCCCGCACGACGACCATGTTCCCGCGGCGCCGAAGAAGAAGCGCCGCAAGGGCTGCCTGATCGCGCTGATCATCGTGCTCGCCGTGCTCGGCGGCATCGCGGCGGGTGGCGCCTGGGCCTGGAACACCTACGGCGACAAGATCAGCGATGCCATGGGCTGGGGCGAGTCGAAGGACTGGGAGCCCGGTCTCGCGAACGGCGAAGCCCTCGTCACGATCAAGCAGGGCGACACCGGGGGGCCGGTGTCGACGGCGCTCTATGAGGCCGGCGTCACGAAGACCGAGGACGTGTTCTACGACTACATCGTCGAAGAGAACCTCGCGGTCACGTTCTATCCGGGCGTCTACCGCCTGCAGAAGAAGATGACGGCAGAGGCCGCCCTCGCCGCGCTCAAGGACGACGCGAACAAGATGGCGAATGCCGTCTCGGTCTCCGAGGGAGGCACGATCGTCTCCTCGTTGCCCGGCATGGCCGAGACTCTCGGGCTTCCGCTCGCCGACTTCGAGGCTGCGGTCCAGGACCCCTCGGCCTACGGCGTGGACGCGCCGAGCCTGGAGGGCTGGCTGTTCCCCGCAGTGTACGAATTCGATCCCGGGGTCACCGCACCTCAGGTGATCCAGCGGATGGTCGACCGCACCAGAGAGTCGCTCGACGCGGCAGGTGTGCCGGCGGCTGATGCCGAACGGATCCTGACGATCGCCTCGATCATCCAGCGCGAGGGCCGTCTCGACGACTTCGCGAAGGTGTCCCGCGTCATTCAGAACCGCCTCGACATCGACATGAAGCTGCAGATGGATTCGACCGCCCAGTACGGCTACGGGTCGCTGCACGAAGGCGTCGTGTCGAGCTCGAAGGAAGCGCTCGAGGACGACAACGAGTGGAACACCTACGTGCGCACCGGCCTGCCGGCGACACCGATCGCCAGCCCGAGCGACGCGGCCATCAAGGCGGCGATGCAGCCTGCTGACGGCCCGTGGCTGTACTTCGTCACGATCAACCTCGCCACGGGGGAGACGCAGTTCTCCGAGACCATGGCGGAGCACGAGCAGGGAATCGAGAAGTGGCGTGAGTGGTGCCGTGCGAACCCCGACGGCGGCTGCTGAGACGGTGACGCGCTCACGGTTGGCGGTCTGGGGCGATCCGATCGCGCACTCCAAGTCCCCGGAGCTGCATGCGGCCGCCTATCGTGTGCTCGGCCTGGACTGGGAGTACGGACGGCGTCGGGTCTCGGCGGAGGGATTCGCCTCGGCGATCGCCGAACTGGACGACACCTGGCGTGGTCTCTCCCTCACGATGCCGTTGAAGGAAGAGGCGTTCCGCGCGGCGGCGACACGGGATCGTCACGCGCAGCTCACGGGCGCCGTCAACACGCTCCTCCTGGGAGACGAGCCGGCCGGGTTCAACACCGATGTCGGAGGGATCGTCGATGCCCTCGCCGAGGCGCACATCGCCGAGGTCGAACGGGTCCGGATACTCGGGGCCGGGGCCACGGCGGCGTCGGCTCTCGTCGCCGCAGCCGAGATCGGGGCCGCGCGCGTCGACGTGCGTGCTCGGCGCGCTGCTGCCGCGGCGGCGCTGGTGGATCTCGGGGAGCGGCTCGGCCTCGTCGTGGAAGTACGCGCGTTCGATGCGCCTGCTCCGGCCGTCGAGCTGACCGTGGCCACGCTGCCCAGCGGCACCGCTCTCCCCGCGGAGATCGCCTCGGTGCTGTCGTCGAGTGGCGGGTCGCTCTTCGACGCCGCCTACGCCCCGTGGCCGTCAGCTCTCGCGATGACCTGGAGCGATGGTCCGGCCATCTCCGGACTCGGCATGCTGCTGCATCAGGCCGTGCGCCAGATCCGTATCTTCCGGCACGGCGATCCGACGATGGAGCTCCGCGACGAGGCCGCGGTGATCACCGCGATGCGCGCCGCGCTCTGACCGAACCGCTCGCTCGACGAAACGCGGCGCTGCGGGGGTGCGAACCCGTGGGAGACTGGAGCAATGCTCCGCGTGCTCACGGCCGGCGAATCGCACGGCCCAGAACTCATCGCCGTCATGGAGGGTCTTCCCTCCGGCGTCCCTGTGTCCTCCGAGGCCATCCAGGCCGACCTCGCCCGTCGCAAGTTGGGCTATGGCCGCGGCTCGCGGATGAAGTTCGAGCAGGATGAGCTGACGATCTCCGGCGGTGTGCGCCACGGCCGGAGCCTCGGCAGTCCGATCGCGCTGCGCATCGGCAACACCGAATGGCCCAAGTGGATCGAGGTCATGAACCCCGAGCCCGTCGAGCTCACGGACAAGTCTCGCGGACGCAGCGCGCCTCTCACCCGTCCGCGTCCAGGGCACGCCGATCTGGTGGGCATGCAGAAATACGACTTCGACGAGGCGCGTCCGATCCTCGAGCGTGCGAGCGCCCGCGAGACGGCCGCTCGTGTCGCGTTGGGAGCGATCGCCCGCTCCTTCCTCGGTGAGCTCGGGATCCGTCTCGTCAGCCACACGTTGTCGATCGGCCCGGTGCGCGTACCCGAGGGTTCTGCGCTGCCCACGCCGGATGACGTCGAGGCGCTGGACGCCGATCCGCTCCGGTGCTTCGACGCGGCGACCTCCGCGCTGATGGTGGCCGAGGTCGACGACGCCAAGAAGGACGGCGACACGCTCGGCGGGATCGTCGAGGTCCTCGCGTACGGGCTGCCTCCGGGACTCGGCTCCCACGTGCACTGGGACCGGCGCCTCGACGCGCGTCTGGCCCAGGCCCTGATGAGCATCCAGGCGATCAAGGGTGTCGAGGTCGGCGACGGCTTCGAGACCACCCGTCGTCGCGGCTCGGCCGCGCACGACGAGCTCTTCGCGACCGCCGACGGCATCACGCGCGGATCCGACCGTGCCGGCGGCACCGAGGGCGGCATGTCGACGGGCACCGTCCTGCGCGTGCGTGCCGGCATGAAGCCGATCGCGACGGTGCCGCACGCGCTGCGGACGATCGACATCGCGACAGGAGACGACGCCACCGCCCACCACCAGCGCTCCGACGTGTGCGCGGTACCAGCCGCCGGTGTGGTTGCCGAGGCGATGGTCGCGGTCGAGCTCGCGAACGCCGTGCTGGAGAAGTTCGGCGGCGACAGCATCCGGGAGACGCGACGGAACCTCGACGGGTACCTGGCGGGCATCCCTGCCGAGCTGCGCACGACCCCCGCGTCCGAGGCGGCGCTCATTGCGCATGACGAGCGCGGCTGATCCGCTGACGCTGGTGCTGGTCGGCCCGATGGCCGCCGGCAAGACCAGCGTCGGCAGACGCGTCGCTCGTCGGCTCGGCGTCGCGTTCATCGACACCGACAAGCGCATCGTGGCCGCCCACGGACCCATCGCCGGCATCTTCGAGGCCCACGGCGAGGCGCACTTCCGTGCCCTCGAGCGGGCCGCGGTGGCAGAGGCCTTCGCCGAGGGCGGGGTGATCTCCCTCGGTGGCGGGGCGGTGACGGAAGCGGCGACCCGGGAGCTGCTGGCAGAGTACCCGGTCGTGTTCCTGACCGTGAGCCCCGACGCGGTGGCCGATCGGCTCCGTGGGAGCAATCGTCCGCTGCTGGCGGGGGAGGACCCCCTGGAGCGCTGGAAGAAGATCTTCGAGGAACGTCGGGGGTGGTACGCCGAGGTGTCATCGGCGACCTTCGACACCTCACGTCGTCCGATGCAGAAGATCGCGGACGAGATCGTGGCATGGAGGAGAGAGCAGCGATGAGCACGACGACCATCAGCGTCACCGGTAGCGACGCCTACGACATCACGATCGGGCGGGGGATCCTCGAACGGGTCTCGGCTGCGCTGGCTCCGGGGGTGCGCAAGATCCTGGTCGTGCACCCCCCGACGCTGGCCGCCCGGGCCGCCGAGCTGCGCGATCGCCTGCTCGCCGACACCTCGGACGGGCCGCGTGAGGTGCTGCTCGCCGAGATCCCGGATGCGGAGCAGGGCAAGCGCATCGAGGTCGCGGCCTTCTGCTGGCAGGTGATGGGGCAGGCCGACTTCACGCGCAGTGACGCCGTCATCGGCTACGGCGGCGGCTCGGTCACCGATCTCGCCGGCTTCGTGGCGGCGACGTGGCTGCGCGGTGTGCAGCTGATCCAGGTGCCGACCACGGTCCTCGGCCTCGTCGACGCGGCGGTCGGCGGCAAGACCGGGGTGAACACCGCGGAGGGCAAGAACCTCGTCGGTGCGTTCTGGGCGCCGCGCGCCGTCGTGGGCGACCTCGACGAGCTCGCGAGCCTCAGCCCGAACGAGGCGACCGCCGGTTTCGCCGAGGTGGTGAAGGCCGGATTCATCTGGGCGCCGGAGATCCTCGACATCGTCGAGGCGGATCCCGCTCGTGCCGTTGACCCCACGACGGACGAGTTCCGGCGTGCCATCGAACTTGCGATCGCGATGAAAGCCGAGGTCGTCTCGGACGACTTCCGGGAGGCGGGCCTGCGGGAGATCCTCAACTACGGCCACACCCTCGGGCACGCCATCGAGCACGCAGAGCGATACCGCTGGCGTCACGGCGCCGCGATCTCGGTCGGCATGCTGTACGCGGCCGAGCTCTCGCGTCTCGCCGGACGCCTCTCCGACGCCGCGGCGGAGCGTCACCGCACCATCCTCGAGTCGCTGGGGCTTCCGACCTCGTACCGCGCAGGAGCATGGCCGCAGCTGCTCGCCACGATGCAGCGCGACAAGAAGAGCCGCGGCGGAATGCTGCGCTTCATCCTTCTCGACGACATCGCGAAGCCGACGGTGCTGCAGGCCCCGGACGAATCGCTGATGTTCGCCGCCTACCAGGAGGTCGGCGCGTGAGCCGACGCATCCTCCTGGTCAACGGACCCAACCTGAACCTGCTCGGTTCGCGCGAACCAGAGGTGTACGGCACGGCCACGCTCGCCGACGTGGAGCGCATCACCATCGCCGCCGCCGCAGAACACGGCTTCGAGGTGCGTGCGGTGCAGAGCAACCACGAGGGGGTGCTGATCGACGCGATCCACGCCGCCCGTGAGGACTGCGCCGCGATCGTGATCAATCCCGGCGGACTCACGCACACGTCGGTGGTGCTGCGCGACGCTCTCACCGGAGTCTCGCTGCCGTTCGCCGAGGTGCACATCTCCGATGTGTACGCCCGGGAGGAATTCCGGCACCACTCCTACCTCGACGACGTCGCGGCCGTGCGCGTCGTCGGACGCGGTGTCGACGGCTACGCGGATGCCGTGCGGCAGCTCGCAGCACTCATCCCTTAGAATCGACTGTCGGTCTCGTCCGACCCCGCAGACTCACGAACGGAACTCGCAGCGCATGGCATCTACCGCAGACATCAAGAACGGCGTCGTCCTCAGCATCGACGGGCAGCTCTGGAGCGTCATCGAGTTCCAGCACGTCAAGCCCGGCAAGGGTGGCGCCTTCGTACGCACCAAGCTGAAGAACGTCGTCTCGGGCAAGGTCGTCGACCGTACGTACAACGCCGGCGCCAAGATCGAGATCGAGAACGTCGACCGCCGCGACTACACGTACCTGTACACCGACGGCGACGGTTACGTCTTCATGGACCAGACAGACTTCGACCAGATCACGGTCGGCGCCGCGACGGTCGGCGACGCGAAGAACTTCCTGCTCGAGAACCAGGCCGTCACGATCGCGCTGAACAACGGCAACCCGCTCTACATCGACCTCCCGGCGTCCGTGGTCCTCGAGATCACCTACACGGAGCCCGGCCTGCAGGGCGACCGCTCGTCGGCCGGCACCAAGCCCGCCACGCTCGAGACCGGCTATGAGATCCAGGTGCCGCTCTTCGTCGAGGCCGGCACCAAGGTCAAGGTCGACACCCGCACGGGTGACTACCTCGGCCGCGAGAAGTAAGGCGTGAGCGCCCGGACGAAGGCGCGCAAGCGCGCTCTCGACATCCTGTTCTCCGCCGATGTGCGCGGGGACGACCTCGCGGTCACGCTGGCCGCCGAGGCGAAGCGCGCCGCGAGCGAGCCCGCCCGCGAGGCGTCCTGGCTCTACGCCCGCGAGATCGTCGACGGCATCATCGACTCGCGCGATGAGATCGACGAGCAGATCACGACGCACAGCCGCGACTGGAAGCTGGAGCGGATGCCCGCGGTCGACCGCGCGCTGCTCCGGATCGGCGTGTGGGAGATCCTCTACAACGACGACGTTCCGACGGCTGTCGCGATCGATGAGGCCGTGGAACTCGCCAAGGAGTTCTCGACCGATGACTCCGGCGCCTTCGTGCACGGCGTCCTCGCGCGAGTCGCCCGCGCCGCCTGATCCGTCCGACGGGGAGGCACTGTCGGCGGTGTCGGAGAGGATGGGGGCATGCCCCTGCCGAACGACCCGTCCCGTCCCGATGGCGCGTCATCCGCGGACTGGCGCTCGATGCTCGGAGCGCCGCGCGAAGATGCGGTGACGCAGCTCGCGCTCGGGGTCGAGCTCCGCGTGCGCGACGGTCGCGGAGCGAACCCCTGGGCCTCCCGCCCGCAGCGGACCGCTACTGCGCGCGACGTCGCCAAGCGCACGGGGGAGATCCTGCTCGGCATCCGTCCGCTCGAGAAGAGCGCGGCGACCGGTGCCTGGGTGCAGGGTGCGGCAACCTGGGACGCGGTGAGACGTTCCCCGACGCAGTACGGACGCGACCGCTCCCGATGGTTCGCCGATCTGCTCAGCATCGCGCGCGACACGCTGCTGTCCGGCACGGCGGGCGACTGGCTGGTCGCCGATCTGATCGAGTCCGGCCTGCTGTGGGGGCATCTGCGCGCGGCGGCCGACGTCGACGTCCCGCTGATCGCCACGCAGAAGAGCACGACCGTCGTTCTCGCTGATCGCGCCACGATCGGCGCGACGGTCGGCCGTGACGACGCGGGCGGACTCCTCGTGCGCCCTGACATCACGATCGACGGCCGCGATGCAGACCCCGCCGACGTGCAGACGATCGGGCACAGAGGGCTCTACGAGGTCGCTCAACACGGCACGAAGCTGCGCGTGACGCTCGCCGAAGCACCGATCGCCGAGCCGGTGCACGCACTGCTCGCCGCAAGGACGGGGCTCGAGGTGCCCGCGCGTGACGAAGCCGCGTTCTTCCGTGACGCCTACCCGCTGCTTGCCCGGCGGGTCGAGGTGCGTCCGGTCGGTCGCGTCGAGCTGCCGGTGCTGCCCGCACCCCGACCGGTGCTCGAACTGTCGTTCCTGCGCGGCGACACGGTGAAGTACACGTTCGAATGGGACTATCGCGGGTTCGGGCGCGTCCCGTTCGCTCCCGGAGGAGACGCCGTGCGCGACGCGGTCGCGGAGGAGATGCTCCGAGACGCGCTCCAGGCCGTTTGGATGGAGCAGCTGGGCGAAGAACTCACTTCGGCGGGTTCCTTCCAGGACGTCGCCGCCGCCGAGTTCGTCACTCGCATGGTGCCGGCGCTCGAGGCAGAGGGCGTCATGGTCTCCGTATCCGGTCGTCGCAAGAGCTATCACGAGCTCACGGGCGAGCCGCAGATCACCGTATCCACCGTCGAGAGCAGCGACCCCGACTGGTTCGACCTGGGAGTCCTGGTAAAGATCGACGGGCGCACCATCCCGTTCGAACCGCTGTTCACGGCGCTCAGCAAGGGCCGCAAGAAGCTCCTCCTCGTGGATGGCAGCTACTTCTCCCTGAGCCATCGAGCGCTCGATCGTCTCCGGGAGCTGATCGACGAGTCCGGCGAGCTCGAAGAATGGGAGACCGGCGCGCGGATCAGCCGCTACCAGACCGATCTCTGGGAGGAGTTCGAGGATCTCGCTGATGAGGCGGTTCCCGCGGTCACGTGGCGCGCGACCGCCGACGGCCTGCGCACAGCCACCTCCGTGCCTGCGGTGTCGATGCCGTCGGGCATCAGCGCCACGCTCCGGCCGTACCAGAAGGAGGGCCTGGACTGGCTCGCCTTCCTGTGGAGTCATCGTCTGGGCGGTATCCTCGCCGACGACATGGGGCTCGGAAAGACGCTCCAGCTTCTGGCTCTCATCGCGCATGCCCGAGAGACGGGGGAGCAGCGGCCGTTCCTCGTGGTCGTCCCGACGTCGGTGCTCGCCACCTGGCGGAGCGAGGCCGAGCGCTTCGCGCCTGCGCTCCGGGTGCTGCTCCGGGGGAGCACACAGGGTCGCTCGCTCGATGACAGCATCGGTGACGCCGATCTCGTCATCACGACCTACGTGGTCGCCCGTCTCGACGAGGCCGAGTACGCCCGTGTCGAGTGGGCGGGACTCATCCTCGACGAGGCGCAGTTCGTGAAGAACCCGGCGACCAAGCTGCATCGTGCTGTGGCCTCGTTCCGTGCGGACGTGACGTTCGCGGTCACCGGCACCCCGATGGAGAACAGCCTCAGCGAGCTGTGGGCGCTGCTGAAGCTCACCGCTCCCGGCCTGTTCGCCTCTGCGCGGAAGTTCCGCGAACACTACATCCAGCCGATCGAGCAGGGAAAGGTCCCGGAGAACGAGGAGGGGGGCACCTATCGGCAGCGACGCCTCGAGCAGCTGCGGCGGCGCATCCGTCCCCTGCTGCTGCGACGGACGAAAGAGCTCGTGGCCCCCGACCTCCCGGCGAAGCAGGAGCAGATCCTCGAGGTCGAGCTCAGCTCGTCTCATCGCGCGCTCTACGACGTGGTCCTGCAGCGCGAACGGCAGAAGGTGCTCGGACTGCTGGAAGACCTCGATCGCAACCGCTTCATCGTCTTCCGCTCGCTCACACTGATGCGCATGCTCAGCCTGGCCCCCGGGCTCATCGATCCGGAAGACGCCAAGATCGGCTCGCGCAAGCTCGACGTGCTGATCGAGCGGGTGATCGAGCTCCAGGCGGAGGGCCATCGGGCGCTCGTGTTCAGCCAGTTCACCTCGTTCCTCGATCTGGCCGCGGCGCGCCTCGATGCCGCCGGCATTCCTTATGCGCATCTCGACGGGTCGACACGTCACCGGCAGAAGGTCGTCGAGAGCTTCACCTCGGGGGAGCAGCCGGTGTTCCTCATCAGTCTGAAGGCCGGCGGCTTCGGCCTCACGTTGACCGAGGCCGATTACGTCTTCCTGCTCGATCCGTGGTGGAACCCCGCAGCCGAGGCGCAGGCCGTCGATCGCACACACCGCATCGGTCAGGACAGCCAGGTGTTCGTGTATCGCATGATCTCCACCGGCACGATCGAGGAGAAGGTGCTCGACCTGCAACGCCGCAAGGCCCGGCTGTTCACCGCCGTGCTCGACGACGAGGCGCTGTTCGCGCAATCGCTCTCCGCCGACGACATCCGCGGGCTGTTCGAGGGCTGACCGGAATACTCACGGCCCGGTCGACCGGGCGTTCAGGGAGCCGTCGGTACAATCGAACGGTTCACTTTCGGGAGGAATGCAATGCGGATCACGGGACTCGGCCACGCCGGGATGTTCATCGAGACGGTCGGCGGGAACATCATCTGCGACCCGGTCCTCGGACCCTCGTTCTACGGATCCTGGTTCCCGTTCCCCGACAACCGAGGCCTGGACTGGGAGCGTTTCGGGCGTGAAGCCGATTTCCTCTGGATCTCGCACCGGCACCGCGACCACTTCGACCCGCGGCTCCTCGAACGCTACATCCGCAAGGACATCGAGGTGCTGCTTCCGGAGTACCCGACCGATGACCTCGAGAAGGACATCCGGGCACTCGGCTACACGAACATCACGTACGCCCCGGCCGGGCAGGTGATCCAGCGCGGCGAGCTCAAGATGATGATCACGCCGCTGCGAGCCCCCAGCGACGGTCCGATCGGCGACTCCTCGCTGAGCGTCGACGACGGCACCGGCTCGATGCTGAACCAGAACGACTCCCACCCGCTCGATCTCGAGAAGCTGCTCGATTTCGGCAAGCCCGACGCGTACTTCACTCAGGTGTCCGGCGCGATCTGGTGGCCCATGGTCTACGACCTGCCTCTCGATGCCAAGCAGAACTTCGCCCGTCTCAAGCGCGAAGCGCAGAACAAGCGCGCCATGTACTACATCGAGAAGGTCGACGCTCCGCACGTCTTCCCGATGGCGGGCCCGCCCATGTTCCTGCGTGACGACCTGTTCGACTTCAACGGCCTCGGTAAGAACGGCGAGTCGATCTTCACCGACCAGAAGCAGTTCCTCGCGCACATGAAGGAGCTGGCGCCGCAGTACGACGGGCAGCTCTTCATCCCCGGCACGGTCGTCACGGTCGAGGACGGATCCGTCACGAGCGAGCAGACGCTCTACACCGAGGCCGAGATCTCCCACATCTTCGACGAGAAGTGGGACTACCTCGAGGAGCAGCGGGCGAGTCGACAGCAGGAGATCCGCGACGAGGAGGCTTCTCGTGCCGCGATCATCCCGCCCGCCGAAATGCTCGAGGCGATCAAGAACTGGTGGGAGCCGCTGCTGAAGAAGTCCCGCACGATCCGACTCGGCGTCGGCGGGTGCGTGCGCTTCCGCATCGGCGAGCTCGACATGGTGGTCGATTTCCCCCGCGCGAAGGTCCGGGAGTACGCCGGGGAGGAGTGCATCTACTGGTACACCATCCCCGCAGACCTGGTCTCGACGAACATCGTCGATCACGAGATCGACTGGTCGAACTCGATCTTCCTCTCGATGCAGTTCTCCGTGGGGCGCAGCGGCAAGTTCAACGAGTTCCTCACCACGTTCCTCAAGTGCCTCTCCGTGGATCGGATCGAGTACGTCGAGAACTGGTACCAGGAGCAGACCGACCAGACCGAGGATGCCGAGATCGGCGACTGGGTCGTGCAGCGCCGGTGCCCGCACCTGCGTGCCGACCTCACCCGCACGGGCACGGTCGACGAGGACGGCATCCTCACGTGCAGCATGCACGACTGGAAGTGGGACCTGAAGACGGGGCGCTGTCTGTCGACCGCCGGTCACCCGATCCGTTCCTCCAAGATCGATGAGGTCACCGACCCCGTGCTGCAGGAGGCCAGCTGATCCGCCGGAGTCCCCGCGCTCCGATAGACTGACATCACAAGCAACCTTTAACACCGTCCTGTGAGGCGGAGAAGGGAGCGGCCGATGAGCATGCGCACCGTGCTGCACGAAGCCGACATCTCACGAGCGCTGACCCGTATCGCGCACGAGATCCTCGAGTCCAATCGAGGAGCCGAGAATCTGGTCCTGCTGGGCATCCCGACCCGCGGTGTCACCCTCGCCCATCGCCTCGGGCTGCTGATCAGCGAGATCGCGCAGCAGTCCGTCCCGGTCGGCGCTCTCGACGTCACGCTCTTCCGCGACGACCTCGCCCAGCACCCGACACGCTCCCCGCAACCCACCGAGATCCCGGTCGGCGGCATCGACGGCAAGACCGTCGTGCTCGTCGACGATGTGCTCTTCTCCGGTCGCAGCATCCGGGCAGCGTTGGACGCGATCCAGTCGATCGGGCGCCCCTCGGTCGTGCGCCTCGCGATCCTCGTCGACCGCGGGCACCGTGACCTCCCGATCCGTCCCGATTTCGTCGGCAAGAACATCCCCTCCGCCCGCACCGAGCGGGTCAACGTGCGCCTCTTCGAGAACGACGGCGCGGAGGAGGTGACGATCGGCGAATGAGACACCTCCTCGACACCCGCACCCTCGACAGGGCCACCGCCCTGCGCATCCTCGACGTCGCCGAAGACATGTCCGACACGCAGTCGCGTGAGGTCAAGAAGCTTCCGACGCTGCGTGGCAAGACCGTCGTGAACCTCTTCTTCGAGGATTCGACGCGCACGCGCATCTCGTTCGAGGCGGCCGCCAAACGCCTCTCCGCCGATGTGATCAACTTCGCGGCGAAGGGATCCAGCGTCTCCAAGGGCGAGAGCCTGAAGGACACGGCGCAGACCCTGGAGGCGATCGGTGCTGACGCGGTCGTGGTCCGGCACCCGGGTTCCGGCGCGCCGCAGACGCTCGCCACCAGCGGTTGGATCTCGGCCGGTGTCGTGAACGCCGGCGACGGCACCCACGAGCACCCGACGCAGGCGCTGCTCGACGCCTTCACGATCCGCAAGCGCCGGTTCGGCGCCGACAGTCGCGGTCGTGACCTGAGCGGTCTGCGCGTGGTGATCGTCGGTGACGTGCTGCACTCTCGGGTCGCGCGCTCCAACGTCTGGCTGCTCACCACGCTCGGCGCCGATGTCACGCTCGTCTCGCCGCCCACGCTGGTTCCGCAGAACGTGTCGCTCTGGCCGGTGCGGGTCGTCTACGACCTCGATGAGGCGTTGGCGGAAGAGCCGGACGCGGTGATGATGCTGCGCATCCAGCTGGAACGGATGAATGCCGCGTATTTCCCAACTGAGCGGGAGTATTCCCGACGCTGGGGCCTGGACGCACGGCGTGTGGCCGGTCTTCCGACAGGTAGCATTGTCATGCACCCCGGACCCATGAACCGGGGACTGGAGATCTCCTCGGAAGCTGCCGATTCCCCCCGCTCGACGGTGCTGGAACAGGTCACGAACGGGGTATCCGTCCGCATGGCGGTGCTGTACCTGCTGCTGGCAGGAGAACGAGACGACGAACGAGGGGGAGACCTGTGAGCGAGACCCTCGTCATCACCGGTGCACGACTGCTCGGTGCCGAGAGCGCCGACATCATCATCGAGGACGGCCGGATCGCCGAGATCGGGAGCGGACTGCAGCGCTCGGGTGCTCGGGTCATCGACGCAGCGGGTCTCGTCGCCCTGCCCGGACTGGTCGACCTGCACACGCATCTGCGCGAGCCCGGCTACGAAGCGTCCGAGACGATCCTCACCGGAACGCGCGCCGCCGCGGCCGGCGGTTTCACCGCTGTCTTCGCGATGCCCAACACCTCGCCGGTCGCCGACACCGCTGGTGTCGTGGAGCAGGAGCTCGCGCTCGGTGAAGCGGCGGGCTACGCCACGGTGCAGCCCATCGGCGCCGTCACCGTCGGGCAGAAGGGCGAGCGGCTCGCCGAGCTGGGCGCGATGGCCACCTCCCGCGCGCAGGTCCGTGTCTTCAGCGACGACGGCTTCTGCGTGTTCGACCCGCTCATCATGCGTCGCGCGCTGGAATACGTGAAGTCGTTCGGCGGCGTGATCGCCCAGCATGCGCAGGACCCTCGCCTCACGGAGGGCGCGCAGATGAACGAGGGCACGGTGTCGGCCGAGCTGGGTCTCGCCGGCTGGCCCGCGGTCGCCGAGGAGTCGATCATCGCCCGCGACGTGCTGCTGGCCGAGCACGTCGGCTCGCGACTGCACGTGTGCCATCTCTCGACCGCGGGCTCGGTGGACATCATCCGCTGGGCCAAGAAGCGCGGCATCGACGTCACGGCCGAGGTCACCCCTCACCACCTCCTGCTGACCGACGAACTCGTGCGCGGGTACGACGCGCGCTACAAGGTCAATCCTCCGCTGCGTCGCGAAGAGGATGTGCTCGCGGTGCGCGAGGGTCTCGCCGACGGAACCATCGACATCGTCGCGACCGATCATGCCCCGCATCCCAGCGAGCACAAGGCCTGCGAGTGGCAGGCAGCGGCGAACGGCATGGTGGGTCTCGAGAGCGCGCTGCGCGTCGTGCACCAGTCGATGGTGCAGACCGGCCTGCTCGACTGGGCCGACATCGCGCGTGTGATGAGCGCGGCGCCCGCTCGCATCGGACGTCTCTCCGGACACGGCACGCCGCTCGAAGTCGGACAGCCGGCACAGCTCACGCTGTACGACGCCGCGGTCGACGGTGTCTTCACGGAGGCCGACCTCCACGGCCGGAGCGTGAACTCGCCGTACCTCGGCCGCGCGCTTCCCGGACGAGTGGAGTACACGATCCACGGCGGCGTGCTCACGGTCGACGGCGGCAGCGTCGTCGAGGAGCTCCGCGCATGAGCGCTCGGGACCTCGCCGTCGCGATCACGATCGCCGTCGCGCTCCTGGTGCTGCTGGTGATGCTTCTCGCCTGGCGACGACGAGTCCGCCGCGATTCCGTGTTCACGGCCCCGCTGGGTGTGCCTGAGCACGCGGAGGTCGCCCGCCGCGACGAGGTGCTGTACGTGTCGACGACACGGCACGAGCAGCCGCTCGAGCGTCTCGCGGTGTCACCTCTCGCGTACCGGGCCCGCGGCGAGCTCGCGCTCACGGATCGCGGCATCGCCCTCTGCCTCGACGGTACCCCGACGGTCTTCCTCGCGAACGACCGGCTCGTCGCCGTCGACCGCGCTACGGTCACCATCGACCGCGTCGTGGAGCCCGGCGGCCTCGTGCGCATCGCCTGGAACATCGACGACGACACCATCGTCGACAGCTACCTGCGCCTCGCCACCGGCGATCCCCAGAACCTCATCTCCGACCTGCAGCGGCTCGTCCCCGCCGCCCCCGACACAGGAGCACAGTCATGACACTCTCGACAACCTCCGGGCAGGCCCCCGCGGCCTCGCTTCCCGATCCCGCCGTCCTCGTCCTGGAAGACGGCACACGTCACATCGGACGCGCCTACGGCGCCCGCGGCCGCACCCTCGGCGAGGTCGTCTTCGCGACCGGCATGTCCGGATACCAGGAGACGATCACCGATCCGTCCTACGCGGGCCAGATCGTCCTGCAGACGGCGCCGCACATCGGCAACACGGGCATGAACGACGAAGACGCCGAATCACGTCGCATCTGGGTCGCCGGCTACATCGTGCGTGACCCCTCCCGCGTCGTGTCGAACTGGCGCGCGAACGCCTCGCTCGACGACGTGCTCGTCGAAGACGGCGTCGTGGGGATCAGCGGTATCGACACCCGATCGATCACCCGCCACATCCGGTCGGCCGGCTCCATGCGCGGCGGGATCTTCTCCGGTGCCGATGCGGCGCTCGATGCCGAGGAGCAGGTGCGCATCGTCCGCGAAGCACCGGAGATGGCCGGGCGCAACCTGTCCGCCGAGGTCTCGGTCGACGTGGCCACCGTGACGACGGCGATGGGGGAGCGGATCGGAAACCTCGCCGTGCTCGACCTCGGTGTGAAGCAGGCGACGATCGACAACCTCGCCGCCCGCGGTTTCGAGGTGCACGTCCTTCCGCAGGACGTGACGATCGACGAGATCCGTGCGGTCGACCCGGTCGCCGTCTTCTACTCGAACGGCCCCGGAGACCCCGCGGCCTCCGGCGACCATGTCGAGCTGCTGCGTGCGGTGCTCGATGACGGGCTGCCGTTCTTCGGGATCTGCTTCGGCAACCAGCTCCTCGGTCGTGCGCTGGGCCTCGGCACCTACAAGCTGCCGTTCGGTCACCGCGGCATCAACCAGCCGGTGCTGGACAAGCAGACCGGCAAGGTCGAGATCACCGCGCACAACCACGGTTTCGCGGTCGAGGCTCCGATCGAGGGCACCTTCGACAGCCCGAACGGCTACGGCAAGGTCGAGGTCAGCCACGTCGGCCTCAACGACAACGTCGTCGAGGGGCTTCGCGCCCTCGACATCCCGGCATTCTCGGTGCAGTACCACCCCGAGGCGGCGGCCGGCCCCCACGACGCCAACTACCTCTTCGACAGGTTCCGCGACCTGGTCATCGCAAGCCAGAAGGACTCCAAGTAATGCCCAAGCGCGACGACATCAACTCCGTCCTCGTCATCGGCTCCGGCCCGATCGTCATCGGTCAGGCCTGCGAGTTCGACTATTCCGGCACCCAGGCGTGCCGTGTGCTGCGCGAGGAGGGCGTCCGGGTCATCCTGGTCAACTCCAACCCGGCGACCATCATGACCGATCCCGACTTCGCCGACGCGACGTACATCGAGCCGATCACCTGGCAGGTCATCGAGACGATCATCGCGAAGGAGCGTCCTGACGCGATCCTGCCCACACTGGGTGGTCAGACCGCGCTGAACGCGGCGATCGAGCTGCACAACCACGGCATCCTCGAGAAGTACGACGTCGAGCTGATCGGCGCCAACTTCGAGGCGATCAACAAGGGCGAGGACCGCCAGATCTTCAAGCAGCTGGTGCTCGACGCCGGTGCCGACGTGGCGGACTCCCGCATCGCGCACACCATGGACGAAGTGCTGGCGGCTGCCGACGAGCTGGGCTACCCGATGGTGGTCCGCCCGAGCTTCACGATGGGGGGCCTGGGGTCGGGCTTCGCCTACGACGAGGAAGACCTGCGCCGCATCGCCGGCGCCGGTCTGCGAGACTCGCCGACCACCGAGGTGCTCCTGGAGGAGTCCATCCTCGGCTGGAAGGAGTACGAGCTCGAGCTCATGCGCGACACGGCCGACAACACGGTCGTCGTCTGCTCCATCGAGAACGTCGACCCGGTCGGCGTGCACACGGGCGACTCGATCACGGTCGCCCCGGCGCTCACCCTCACCGACCGCGAGTACCAGAAGATGCGTGACATCGGGATCGACATCATCCGCGCCGTCGGCGTCGACACCGGAGGCTGCAACATCCAGTTCGCGGTCGACCCGACGAACGGCCGCATCATCGTGATCGAGATGAACCCGCGCGTCTCGCGATCCAGTGCCCTCGCCTCGAAGGCCACCGGATTCCCGATCGCGAAGCTCGCAGCCAAGCTCGCGCTCGGCTACCGCCTCGACGAGATCCCGAACGACATCACGGGCGTGACGCCGGCGAGCTTCGAGCCCACGCTCGACTATGTGGTCGTCAAGGTGCCGCGGTTCGCCTTCGAGAAGTTCCCGGCCGCCGACGCGACGCTGACCACGACCATGAAGTCGGTAGGCGAGGCCATGGCCATCGGCCGCAACTACGCGACCGCGCTGCAGAAGGCGCTCCGCTCGCTCGAGAAGCGCGGATCGAGCTTCCACTGGGGCGTGGAGAACCGCTCCGTCGAGGAGCTGCTCGAGATCTCGAAGATCCCCACCGACGGTCGGATCGTCACCCTGCAGCAGGCGCTGCGCAAGGGTGCGACCGTGGAGCAGGCCTTCGATGCGACGGCGATCGACCCGTGGTTCCTCGACCAGATCGTGCTGATCAACGAGGTCGCCGAGGTCGTGCGCCAGGCATCCGAACTGGATGCGGCGACGCTCCGCTACGCCAAGGAACACGGCTTCTCCGACGCACAGCTCGCCGAGCTCCGCGGAACCTCTGAGGCCGAGGTCCGCGGCGTGCGCCACGGTCTCGGCATCCGCCCGGTGTACAAGACGGTCGACACCTGCGCCGGCGAGTTCCCGGCTCTCACGCCGTACCACTACTCGAGCTACGACTTCGAGACCGAGGTCGAGCCGTCCGAACGCACCAAGGTCGTCATCATCGGATCGGGCCCGAACCGCATCGGGCAGGGCGTCGAGTTCGACTACTCGTGCGTGCACGCCTCTTTCGCGCTGTCCGATGCCGGCTTCGAGACCGTCATGGTCAACTGCAACCCGGAGACGGTCTCGACCGACTACGACACCTCCGACCGCCTGTACTTCGAGCCGCTCACGCTCGAAGACGTGCTGGAGGTGCTCGATGCGGAGGCCGCGAGCGGCACCATCCTCGGTGTCGTCTGTCAGCTCGGCGGTCAGACCCCCCTGGGACTCGCGAAGGGCATCGAGGCCGCCGGCTACACGGTGCTCGGCACGAGCCCCGAGGCGATCGACCTCGCGGAGGAGCGCGAGCTCTTCTCGCGGCTGCTCGACGAGGCCGGTCTCGTCGCACCGCGCAACGGCACCGCGATCGACGTCGAGGGTGCCGTGCGCATCGCCGAGGAGATCGGGTACCCGGTGCTGGTGCGTCCGAGCTTCGTGCTCGGCGGACGCGGCATGGAGATCGTGTACGACACCGCGTCGCTGCGCGACTACTTCGTGCGCACCGCGGGCGAGGTCGTCATCGAGGAGGGCAAGCCCCTCCTGGTCGACCGCTTCCTCGACGACGCGATCGAGCTCGACGTCGATGCGCTCTACGACGGCACCGACCTGTACATCGGTGGCGTCATGGAGCACCTCGAAGAGGCCGGCATCCACTCCGGCGACTCCAGCTGCACGTTGCCGCCGGTATCGCTCGGCCGGACCGATGTCGACCGCGTGCGCGAGGCCACGCTGGCCATCGCCGAGGGCGTGGGCGTGCGCGGACTCCTGAACGTGCAGTTCGCCATCAGCGCCGGCGTGCTCTACGTGATCGAGGCCAACCCGCGCGCCAGCCGCACCGTGCCGTTCGTGTCGAAGGCACTCGGCATCCCGATGGCCAAGGCTGCGAGCCGCATCATGACGGGCTCGACGGTCGCCGAGCTGCGCGCCGAAGGGATGCTTCCCGAGCAGGACGGTTCGCGCGTTCCGCTCGACGCACCCGTGTCGGTCAAGGAGGCCGTGCTCCCGTTCAAGCGCTTCCGCACCGCCGACGGCAAGACCGTCGATTCCGTGCTCGGCCCGGAGATGCGTTCCACGGGTGAGGTCATGGGCATCGACCGCGACTTCCCGACCGCGTTCGCCAAGAGCCAGGCCGCGGCCTACGGCGGCATGCCCACCTCGGGAACCGTGTTCATCTCGGTGGCCGACTCGGACAAGCGCGCCGTCATCCTCCCCGCCCACCGTCTGCAGCAGCTCGGCTTCACGATCGTCGCGACGGAGGGCACCGCCGAGATCCTCTCGCGCAACGGCATCGCCGTCACGGTCGTCGAGAAGTACAGCGAGACGCAGGAGTCGGGCGCGAAGAACATCGTGGATCTCATCAACGAGGGCTCGATCGACATCGTCGTGAACACTCCGTCCGGTGGTGCCGCGCGGGCGGACGGCTACGAGATCCGCGCTGCCGCCGTCGCCGCCGACAAGGCGCTGTTCACCACGATGGCTGTGCTCGGCGCGGCCGTGAGCGGGATGGACGCGGCCCACGAGGGCTTCCAGGTCAAGAGCCTGCAGGAGTACGCGCTGGACCGGAAGGCGGCACTGTGAGCGAACGCTTCGGCGAACGCACACGGTCCGCGCTGAGTGCGCGGGGGCCGCTCTGCGTCGGCGTCGACCCCCACGCGGCGCTGCTCGCCGCGTGGGGGCTGACCGACGACGCGCACGGTGTCCGTGAGTTCGGCCTCCGCACCGTCGAGGCGGCGGCCGGTCGGGTGGGCTTCGTGAAGCCTCAGGTGTCGTTCTTCGAGCGCTTCGGTTCCGCAGGCTTCGCAGCTCTCGAAGAGGTGCTCGCGGCGGCACGTGCCGCAGATCTGCTCGTGATCGCCGATGCGAAGCGTGGCGACATCGGATCGACCATGGACGACTACGCGAAGGCGTGGTTGACGCCGGGATCCTCGCTCGAAGCCGACGCGCTCACGGTGAATCCCTTCCTCGGCGTCGGTGCCCTCGACGGGTCCTTCGCCCTCGCCGAAGAGCACGGCAAGGGCGTGTTCGTGCTCGCCGCCACCAGCAACCCCGAGGCAGCGGGCATCCAGCGTTCGATCACTGCGAGCGATGAGACGGTGTCTGCCGCGATCATCGGGGAGGTCTCCGCACGCAATGCCGCAGCCTCGGGCGCAGGCGAGTGGGGGAGCTTCGGCTTCGTCGTCGGCGCGACCGTGGACTGGGCGGCCGCAGGCCTTTCGCCGTTCGGCCCGGTCGCCCCCATCCTCGCTCCGGGGTTCGGCGCGCAGGGCGCGACTGCCGCTGATCTCCGCCTTCGCTTCGGCTCGATGGCGGATGCCGTGATCGCGAGCGAGAGCCGCAGCATCCTCTCCGCCGGTCCCGCCGACCTGGCGACCGCCATCACCGCGCGTGCGGCCGAGTACTTGGAGGTGGCGCGTGCCTGACGCGCAGCGTACGGTTCCCGAGGTCGACAGGGCCGCGGCCGCCCGCCGTGCCGTGGAACGGCGCCGCGCCAGGGCATCGGTCAAACGCGACCTGACGATGCGCGTGGTGACCCCGCAGACCGTCCTGCACCGCGCGACGGCCGATGCCGACTCGGTGGAGGGGTCGATGCGCATCACCGACTTCCTGCTGGCGCTCCCCGCGATCGGTGCGGGCAAGCGCGACCGCGTGCTCGATGAGCTGCACATCTCCCCGGTCAAGCGTCTCGGCGGTCTCGGCGCGCGCCAGCGCCGGGTGCTGGAGGCCTGGCTCGATTCGCGCTTCCCGGTGCCGACCCCGCGCGACGCACGGAGCCGCCTGTTGGTGCTCGCCGGCCCCACCGCTGTGGGGAAGGGGACCGTCGCCGCGCATATCCGCGAGCACAACCCGGAGATCCACCTGTCGGTATCGGCCACGACCCGGCCGCCCCGCCCCGGTGAGATCGACGGCGTGCACTACTACTTCGTGGACGACGCCGAGTTCGACCGGCTGATCGCCGACGACGAGCTGCTCGAGTACGCCGTGGTGCACAACCGCTCCCGCTACGGCACGCCACGCGCGCCGATCGACGCCGCACTGGCCGAGGGCAAGACCGTGCTCCTCGAGATCGACCTCCAGGGCGCCCGTCAGGTGCGTCGTGCAGAGCCGTCGGCGACGCTGATATTCCTGCTGCCCCCGAGTTGGGATGAACTGGTGCATCGACTGGTCGGGCGAGGCACGGAAGACGCCGAGGAACGGGCCAGACGACTGCGCACCGCGAAGGTCGAACTCGCCGCCCAGAACGAGTTCGACCACCTCGTCGTGAACGAGGACGTCGCCACCGCGGCTCGCGAGGTCGTAGAATTGTCCACAAGCTCTGCGCGCTGAGCGTCTTCGCGCGCCTTTCGCACCGTCTTCGCGACGATCCCGTCGCCTGATCAGGAGGTCTCACCATGGCCGGACACAACAACGGAATCATCGATCCCCCCATCGACAACCTGCTCGACCGCGTCGACTCGAAGTACGAGCTCGTCATCTACGCCGCCAAGCGTGCGCGTCAGATCAACGACTACTACTCCGACCTGCACGAGGGAAACCTCTTCGACAACGTCGGCCCGCTCGTGGACTCGTCCGTCGAGGACAAGCCGCTCACGATCGCCCTGCACGAGATCAACGAGGACAAGCTCCGTCTGCGTCACGCAGAGTGATATTCGAGACCGCGCCTCCCGTCTGTCGGAGGCGCGGTCCAGAATGGGTGCAACACCCTCCTTCCGTCCGTCCCGTTCTGGAGTACCGATGAGCGCCCTGCGTCTGTTCACGTCCGAGTCCGTCACCGAAGGGCACCCGGACAAGATCTGCGACCAGATCTCGGACAGCATCCTCGACGGCCTCATCGCGAAGGACACGGGCTCGCGCGTCGCAGTCGAGACGCTCGTCACGACGGGCCTCGTCCATGTGGCAGGTGAGATCCGGACCGAGGCATACGTCGACATCCCCACGATCGTCCGTCAGGTCGTGAACGGCATCGGATACACCTCGAGCGACACCGGCTTCGACGGCTCCTCGTGCGGCGTCAGCATCTCGGTCGGCGAGCAGTCGACCGACATCGCCCATGGCGTCGACAGCGCGCAGGAGCACCGCGACGGGTCCTCGGTGGACCCGCTCGACGGCCTCGGTGCCGGCGATCAGGGCATCATGTTCGGCTTCGCGACCAACGAGACGCCTCAGCTCATGCCGATGGCCGCGTGGACCGCTCACCGTCTGTCGGAGCGTCTCGCCGAGGTGCGTCGCAGCGGGGAGCTGCCCTTCCTGCGCCCCGACGGCAAGACCCAGGTCACCCTCGGGTACGACGGCTTCACTCCGAAGACCGTCGATGCCGTCGTGGTCTCCACGCAGCACCACCCCGACATCTCGCAGGAAGAGCTTCAGGCTCAGGTCCGTGCGCACGTGATCGACCCGGTGCTCGCGACGACAGGTCTCGATCTCGACGACGTCACCCTCTACATCAACCCCGCGGGTCCCTTCGTCACCGGTGGCCCCAAGGGCGACGCGGGTCTGACCGGTCGCAAGATCATCATCGACACCTACGGCGGAGCATCGCGTCACGGCGGTGGGGCGTTCAGCGGCAAAGACCCGTCCAAGGTCGACCGTTCCGGTGCATACGCCACGCGCTGGGTGGCGAAGAACGCCGTCGCCGCAGGCTTGGCGGAGCGTCTCGAGGTACAGGTCGCCTATGCCATCGGCGTCGCCCGTCCCGTCGGTCTCTACGTCGAGTCCTTCGGGACCGGCACGGTGTCGGATGAAGTCATCACGCGGGCGATCAACGAGGTGTTCGACCTGCGCCCGCAGGCGATCATCGAGCAGCTCGACCTGCTGCGTCCGATCTACGCCCAGACGGCCGCCTACGGGCACTTCGGCCGCGAGCTCCCCGACTTCACCTGGGAGCGCACCGACCGCGCCGAAGAGCTGCGTCGCGCTGCCGGGCTCTGATGGGACCGCGGTCCTGATGCCTCCGGAGAGCCGGCGCATCGCGCGCGTGCTCCTCGATTCGCCCCTGCCGCAGCTCGATCGGCTCTTCGACTACGCGTTGCCTCCCGAGTGGGGCGAGGTGCCGCGTGGTGTTCGCGTGCAGGTCCCGCTGCGCTCCGCCGGGCGTGTGATCGACGGCTATGTCGTCGACGTCGACACCGAGGACGACGCCGACCGGGCGCTCTCGGAAGTCGAGAGCGTGGTGTCGCTGGTGCCGGTGCTTCCGGAGCGCCTGCACACGCTCGCACGCCGCGTGGCGGATCGCGCCGCGGGTTCGGCCTCCGATGTGCTTCGGCTCGTCATCCCCAAGCGCCAGGTGCGCGTCGAGAAGGCCTGGACCGCCGACACGCCGGCCGAGGCGCCGACGGCGGATGCGCTCATCGCGGCAGAAGAGACCGTCGGTCTCTACGAGGGCCTCGATGTCGTGCTCGATGCGGGTGGACGGGCGGCCGTCGAGGCGATTCCGCAACTCGTCGACGGGGTTCAGGGATGGTCCCGGTTGCTGGCGGCCTCGGCGGCGCGGATGCTCGCCGCGGGGAAGTCGTCGATCATCGTGGTCCCCGACAGCCGTGACCTCGATCGACTTCTCGCCGCGCTCGAGGTCCTCGTGCCCGTCGCAGCGATCGTGCGCCATGACTCCCGTCAGACCAACCCCGATCGCTATCGCGGCTTCCTGCGCACGCTCGAGGACGCGCCGTGCGTCGTGGTGGGAAACCGTTCGGCGGTCTACTCGCCGGTCGTCGCCGGCATGGTGGCGATCTGGGACGACGGCGATCCTCTCCTGGGGGAGCCGCTGGCCCCGTACGTCAATGCGCGTGATGCTGCGCTGCTGCGTCAGGAGCTCGAGGGATCGGCGCTGCTCTTCGCCGGGCACACCCGGACGACCGATGTGGAACGTCTGGTCGCCCTCGGCTGGTTGCAGGACGTCAGAGCAACGCGCCGCGTGCTGCCCCGCGTCGTGCTCAGCACGCCCCAGGAGATGGAACAGCCCACCGCCCAGCGGATGCCGTCTTCCGCGTTTCTCGCCGCCCGTTCCGCCGCAGCAGAGGGACCGGTGCTCGTGCAGGTCTCGCGACCGGGTTTCTCGCCGTCGCTGGTGTGTGCGGAATGCCGGGCTCCGGCTCGATGCGCGCACTGCGGCGGTCCGCTCGGGGCGAAGCATCGCGGTGCCGTGCCGGTGTGCGCCTGGTGCGGTCGATCGGCCAGCGCATGGTCGTGCCCGACGTGCTCCTCCACCAAGCTGCGGTTGGCCTCATCCGGGAGCGAGCGCACCGCCGACGAACTGGGTCGGGCGTTCCCGGGCGTGCGTGTGATCGTCGCCGACAGTGCGCACCCGGTGGAGCGGGTTCCCTCCAAGCCCGCGCTCGTGGTGGCGACCCGTGGTGCCGAGCCGATCGCCGACGGCGGATATCGTGCCGTCGTCCTGCTCGACGGCCCACGGATGCTCCAGGCACCCGATCTGCGCGTCGCCGAGTCCTGCCTGCGCTGGTGGTCGAACGCGGCGGCCCTCGCCGCACCCGGCGCACCGATCCATCTGGTCGGAGTGAACGGCGCGGCCGCGAAGGCGCTCGCGACCTGGAATCAGGCGGGCCACGCCCGCATGGAGCTCGACAGCAGGGCACCTCTGCACATGCCGCCGACGACCCGGGTGGCCCTGGTCCAGGGGTCGGCTCCCGCGGTCTCCGGCGCTCTCGCCGCGCTGACCGAGCTCGCGCTGCCTCCCGACGCGGTGCTCGGGCCCGTCCCGGTCGAATCCGACGACGTCCCTCCACGGGTGCGGGCGCTCGTTCGGTTCGACTACGGCGCCGGAGCGCGGGTGGCGACCGCACTGCGCGCCGCGGTCGTGGCCGAAGCAGTGAGCGGGCGTCGCCGAAAGGGACGTGCGACCAAGAGCACGCTCTCCGTCCGCCTCGATATCCTCGAACCAGAGCTCTGACCCTTCCGGAGAACCTTCATGCGCCTCGTCTTCGCCGGCACCCCCGCTGCGGCCGTGCCCACCCTTCGTCGCCTCGCGGTGTCCCACGACATCGCAGCGGTCGTCACCCGACCGGACGCACCTCTCGGGCGTCGTCGGGTGCTGACTCCGTCGCCCGTGGCTCAAGCGGCCGTCGAACTGGGCCTCCCCGTGATCAAGGCCGCTCGGCTCGATGACGCCGCGACCGAAGCGATCTCGGCCCTGCGGGCGGACCTCGGTGTGATCGTGGCCTACGGCGGGCTCGTGCGCGAGCCGCTGCTCTCGGCGCCGACCGCGGGCTGGATCAACCTGCACTTCTCCGTGCTGCCCGCCTGGCGGGGCGCGGCTCCGGTGCAGCGCGCACTGATCGCCGGCGACGAGGTTCTCGGTGCCAGCGTCTTCCAGCTCGTCGCGGAGCTGGATGCCGGCGACGTCTTCGCGAGCCGCACGGTCGACCTTCCCGCGACGGCGACGGCGGGAGAGGCGCTCGAGGCGCTCGCGCTGGACGGCGCCGAACTCACGGCCGACGTGGTCTCGGGGATCGCGGACGGTACAGCGGTAGCGGTGCCTCAGCAGGGCGAGCCGACCTTCGCCGCCAAGCTGACGCTCGCCGACGGACTGCTCGACTGGAACCAGCCGCTCGATGTCGTGTTCGCCCGGTTCCGTGGGGTGACCCCGGAACCGGGCGCGCACACCACCGTCGCCGGGCAGCCGCTGAAGGTGCTGGAAGCGGTCCCTGCGCCGGAGGCCGAAGCGCTGGCCCCAGGACGTCTTCGTGGAGCCAAGACGGCGCTCCACATCGGCACGTCCACCGGACCGCTGGCCGTCACCAGGGTTCAGCCCGCGGGCAAGGGAGCGATGAATGCCGTCGACTGGTGGCGCGGTGTGCGCGGGGTCGATGAATTGGTGGCGGGATCATGAGCGAAGACGGACGACCCCGGCGGCCGCAGCCGTCGAACGGACGGCCGCGTGGCGGGCGGGGAGCGACAGAGGCTCGTCGCGACGTTCAGCGTGGCCCCGTCCGTGCCGTGCAACCCGCGCGACGGGTGGCTTACGACGTGCTGCGCGCGGTGTCCGAGACGGATGCCTATGCGAACCTCGTCCTTCCTCCGGCGATCGCCGATGCGCGGCTCTCTCCGCAGGACGCGGCCCTCGCGACCGAGCTGACCTACGGCACGCTGCGACGACTCGGCACGTATGATGCGATCATCGCCGCTGCGGCGGATCGTTCGACCGACAGCATCGATCCGGCCGTGCTCGATGCGCTGCGCCTCGCGGTGCACCAGCTGCTCGCCACCCACGTCGCCTCGCATGCGGCTGTCAACGAGTCGGTGAACCTCGTGGCCACAGAGTCCGGCCGCGGCGCATCGAGCTTCGCGAACGCGGTGCTCCGACGTATCACGCGCGAATCGAGCGAGGACTGGCAGGAACGCATCGAGAGCGGGGCACGCTCCGACGACGAGCGCCTCGCTCTGCGTTCCGCACACCCGGTCTGGGTGATCCGCGCCTTGCGTCGCGCTCTGGCGGCCGAGGGGCGCGGAGAGGAACTGGACGCTCTTCTCGATGCCGACAACGCCTCGCCCGAGGTCACCCTCGTCGCCCTCCCCGGCCTGGCGGAGCCCGATGAGCCCCGACTTCCCTACGCGCCGACCGCCTTCGCGTCTCCCGGAGGCGATCCGCGTCGGCCGGTGGAAGCCACGGGCGGTACCGTGCGCGTGCAGGACGAGGGGTCCCAGCTCGTCGCGCTCGCGCTCGCGGGCGCCGCGCCCATCAAGACGGGGGAGCGCTGGCTCGACCTGTGCGCCGGTCCCGGCGGCAAGACGGCACTCCTCGCCGCGATCGCGCGTCAGCACGAGGCGACGCTGGAGGCGAACGAGATCGTCCCGGTCCGCGCGCGACTCGTCCGCAAGGCGCTCAGGGCGGTTCCCGGTGACGTCGTGGTGCACGAGCAGGACGGGCGCACCCTCGCCGCATCGCGGCCGGGCGAGTTCGACCGCATCCTCGTGGACGCCCCCTGCACGGGCCTCGGTGCGCTGCGCCGCCGTCCGGAAGCACGGTGGCGCAAGTCTCCGGCCGACGTCGCCGAGCTCGTTCCGCTCCAGGTGGAGCTGCTCTCCTCCGCCGTCGATGCTCTGGCCCCGGGCGGGATCGTCGCGTACGTCACGTGCTCTCCTCACCTCGCCGAGACGACGGGCGTCGTCAAGGAGGTCCTGCGCGACCGCACCGACGTCGTCGAACTCGATGCGCGCGCGGCCATCGCCGATGTCGCTCGCTCACCGATCGATCTGGCCGAGGAGGGGCGGGAGGGGTCGGGTAGCGCCCAGCTGTGGCCGCACCGACACGGGACGGACGCGATGTTCCTCGCACTCCTGCAACGCTCATCGACCGGGAACCACTCATCTGGGAAGGAAGACTAGGACCGTGGAACTGCCCCGCGCCCCGCGCATCAACCCGAGTATCCTCGCTGCCGATTTCGTGAACATGCAGGCGGACCTCGCCCGGATCGCGACAGCCGACTTCGCGCACGTGGATGTCATGGACAACCACTTCGTCCCCAACCTGACGTTCGGCCCGCAGATGGTGGAACGCATCCAGGCGACCAGTCCGATTCCGCTCGACGTGCATCTGATGATCACCGACCCGGAGCGCTGGGCTCCCGGATACGCCGAGATCGGCGCGGCGAGCGTGACCTTCCATCTCGAAGCGTCGAGCGATCCCGTGGCCCTCGCACGCCGGTTGCGTGACATCGGCTCGCGGGCGGGGGTCGCGGTCAAGCCGGCGACTCCCGTGGAATCGCTGTACGACGTGCTCGACGAGTTCGATCAGATCCTCGTGATGACGGTCGAGCCCGGCTTCGGGGGACAGGGCTTCATGCCCGAGACGATGCCGAAGCTCCGTGCCCTCGCAGACGAGGCGCGTCGGCGAGGATCCCGCGTCTGGCTCCAGGTCGACGGCGGTATCTCCGACCGCACGATCGAGATCGCCGCCGATGCGGGCGCCGACACGTTCGTCGCGGGCTCGGCCGTATACGGCGCCGATGACATCGAGGCGGCCGTCACCCGGCTGAGAGACCTCGCCAGAGCCGCTAGCCTGGAACCGTGAAGACTTTCGACGAGCTGTTCGCCGAGCTCAGCGTCAAGGCCGAGACCCGTCCTGAGGGATCGGGGACGGTCGCCGAACTCGACGGCGGCGTGCACACGATCGGCAAGAAGATCGTGGAAGAGGCCGCCGAGGTGTGGATGGCGTCGGAGTACGAGTCCGACGAAGCCGCCGCCGAGGAGATCTCCCAGCTGCTGTACCACGTCCAGGTGATGATGCTCGCGAAGGGCCTCAGCCTGCAGGACGTCTACCGACATCTGTGATGCGCTCCGTTCCGATCTCCTCGAACTGAAAGCCATCCATGCTGCGCATCGCTGTTCCCAACAAGGGCTCGCTCTCCGAGACCGCCGCCGACATGCTCGCCGAGGCGGGCTACGCCGGTCGCCGCGACCCCAAGACCCTGCACGTCATCGACGCCGAGAACGACGTCGAGTTCTTCTTCCTCCGCCCCAAGGACATCGCCACTTATGTCGGCTCCGGCGCGATCGATGTCGGCATCACCGGACGTGATCTGCTGCTCGACGCCCGCATGCCGGGTGCGCGGGAGATCGAGGCGCTCGGTTTCGCCGGCTCGACGTTCCGCTTCGCCGCTCCGACCGGACGCTACACCGACGTGAGCGAGCTCGACGGTCTGCGCATCGCCACCTCGTATCCCGGCCTGGTGGACGCCTTCCTCGACGAACGCGACATCGCCGTCGATCTGGTGCCGCTCGACGGAGCCGTGGAGTCCGCGGTCCGCCTCGGCGTCGCCGACGCGGTCGCCGATGTCGTCGAGACCGGGACGACCCTGCGCCAGGCCGGGCTCGAGGTCTTCGGTCCGGTCATCCTGGAATCCGAGGCGGTACTCATCGCGGGACCGGTGGATGCCGAGGGCGCGGACACGCTTCTTCGTCGCCTCCGCGGCGTGATGGTCGCACGTCGCTTCGTGATGATCGACTACGACCTGCCGGTCGCCCTCCTCGATGACGCCGTGAAGATCGCCGGCGGCGTCGAATCGCCGACCGTCTCTCCGCTGCGCGACCCCGAGTGGGTGGCGGTGCGGGTCATGGTGGCGCGCTCCCGCGTGAACCCCGTGATGGATGCGCTGTACGCGCTGGGTGCGCGGGCCATCCTGGTCACCGCGATCCACAACGCGAGACTCTGATGACGCTCGCCAGTCGGGTGATCCCGTGCCTCGACGTGGCCGATGGCCGCGTCGTCAAGGGAGTCAACTTCGAGAACCTGCGCGACATGGGCGACCCGGTCGAGCTCGCCCGGCATTACGCCGCCCAGGGCGCGGACGAAATCACTTTCCTCGACGTCACCGCCACGGTCGACGCCCGTGCGACGACCTACGATGTCGTGCAGCGCACCGCCGAGCAGGTGTTCGTCCCGCTGACCGTGGGCGGGGGCGTGCGCAGCGTCGACGATGTCGCACGTCTCCTCGCGGTGGGCGCGGACAAGGTGGGGGTCAACTCCGCTGCGATCGCGCGCCCTGAGCTCATCGGCGAGATCGCTGACCGGTTCGGTGCCCAGGTGCTCGTGCTGTCGCTGGACGTGAAGCGTGCTCCGACAACGCGCTCGGGCTTCGTCGTGACGACACACGGCGGCCGGACCCAGACCACCCTCGATGCGCTCGACTGGGCGCGGGAGGCTGCGGAACGCGGCGCGGGTGAGCTGCTGGTGAACTCGATCGACGCCGACGGCACGCGTGACGGCTTCGACCTGGAGCTCGTCCGCCTGATGCGCGAGGCGGCCTCCGTACCGGTCATCGCTTCGGGCGGGGCGGGGCGGGCTTCCGACTTCGCTCCCGCGATCAAAGCGGGCGCGGATGCCGTCCTGGCGGCGAGCGTGTTCCACACCGGCGCGCTCACGGTCGGAGATGTCAAGGACGCGCTTCGCGCGGAAGGAGTGCTCGTACGATGAGCGATGCAGACGGGCAGGCGGCTTCGGTGGAGGAGCGCATCGCACAGGTCGTCTTCAACGCCGACGGCCTGGCCCCCGTGATCGTGCAGCAGTGGGACACGCGCGAGGTGCTCATGCTCGCCTGGGTCGATGCGGAGGCGCTTCGACGCACCTTGACATCAGGGCGGGCGACGTACTGGTCGCGCTCCCGCCAGGAGTACTGGCGCAAGGGGGACACGTCAGGGAACATCCAGGTCGTGCACGAGGCGCGTCTGGACTGCGACGGGGACGCGATCCTTCTCCTCGTCGCGCAGACGGGACCGGCCTGTCACACCGGCACGCGCACGTGCTTCGACACGAACGATCTCGAGGCGATCGTCGGGACGGACCAGTCGTGAGCTTCGCGCAGCGCGGTCGCGCCCTCTCCGTCTCCGGATTCCTTCTCGCCGGTGCGATCGGCATCATCTCGTCGACCCAGACCTGGCTGACGGTCGAGCGCGCGGATGCGGGCGAGGCGATCCTGGTCCCCGGTGCCTCCGCCATGGTGCTGCTCGCTCCGCTCAGTCTCGCGGTTCTGGCCCTCGGCGCGGCGCTGTCGATCTCCGGCAAGGTCGTGCGCCTGATCTTCGGTGTCCTCGCGGCGGCGACGGCGCTGTTCCTCGGCTGGTCGACTCTCCAGCTGCTGATCGCCGAACCCTTCGACGCGGTCGCGGCGACGGTGACCGAGGTCACCGGTCTCGCCGGGGGACTCGCCGTCCACGAGGTCGTGGCGAGCATCGTGCCGTCCGCCTGGCCGTACATCGCCCTCGTGGGCTGGGCGATCCTGCTCGTCGCGTCCCTGGTCGTCCTGATCACGTGGCGGGGATGGAAGGCCGGAGGGCGGCGCTACCGGACCGAACACGTCGAGGTCGCGCATGACGGTCCCGTCGACGCCGTGGATTCCTGGGACGAGCTGTCCCGGGGCACCGATCCGACGCGCTGACCCCGATAGACTGATTCCGAACCGCACGTCGTCCCCCCGGAGGAGAACATGACCAACCCGATCGCCGACCCCGGCCACGGACACTCGCCTGCCGCCTGGACCGCCGTCGTGATCATGCTGGTCGGCGTCGCCGCCGGCACCGTCGCCTTCTGCTTCGAGCAGCCCGCCCTCGTCGTGGCCTCGGTCGCGCTCATCCCGATCGGTGCGATCGTCGGCTGGGCGCTCGCGAAGGCCGGTTACGGCGTGAAGGGTCCGAAGTACGCTCCGAAGGCGCACTAATGGTGCTCGCCGACCTGACGGCCGGCGCTGTCGCAGACGCTGAGCGTCGCTCCCTGTCGCGCCCGCTGGCCACTGTCGAGCGAGACGCTCTCGCACGCCCCGCGGCCAAGGACGCGCTGTCGTTCCTCGCACCGTCGGATCGGGTGAAGATCATCGCGGAGGTCAAACGCGCGAGCCCCTCGCGAGGAGCTCTCGCCGACATCCCCGATCCCGCGCTGCAGGCTTCCCTGTACGAGGCGGGCGGCGCCTCCGCGATCAGCGTCCTCACGGAGGAGCGTCGTTTCGGCGGAAGCCTCGCCGACCTCGAGGCCGTCACGGCCCGGGTGTCGCTGCCGGTGCTGCGCAAGGACTTCATCGCCACCCGCTACCAGGTGCTCGAAGCCCGTGCGGCGGGTGCCGACCTCGTTCTGCTGATCGTCGCGGGCCTCGAGCCCGCGGTGCTCCGTGATCTCTTCGGCTTCATCGGCGAGCTGGGCATGACCCCTCTCGTGGAGACGCATTCCGCGGATGAGCTCGAGGCCGCGATCGATCTCGGCGCGCCGCTGATCGGCGTGAACGCGCGAGACCTCAAGACCCTCGAACTCGACCGCGACCTCTTCGGGCGCCTGGTCGATCGAATCCCCGACACGGCGGTGAAGATCGCGGAGTCCGCGGTGCTGACGCCCGCCGATGTCGTGCACTACCGCTCCGCCGGCGCCGATGTCGTCTTGATCGGCGAGGCGCTCGTGACCGGCGACCCGGTGGCCACCCTCAAGAGTTTCCTGGAGGCATGATGAGCCTGCGCGACCAGCACGGCCCGTTCTTCGGCGAGTTCGGCGGGCGCTACATGCCTGAGTCGCTCATCGCCGCGATCGATGAGCTGACGGTGGCCTATGAGGCGGCGATCGTCGATCCGGAGTTCCGAGCCGAGCTCGCGCACCTGCTCAGCTCGTACGCCGGCCGCCCTTCCGCCATCACCGAGGTACCGCGGTTCGCCGAGCACGCCGGGGGTGCGCGCATCTTCCTCAAGCGCGAAGACCTCAACCACACCGGCTCGCACAAGATCAACAACGTGCTCGGTCAGGCGCTGCTGACCAAGCGTCTGGGCAAGACCCGCGTGATCGCCGAGACCGGTGCCGGTCAGCACGGCGTCGCGACGGCGACCGCAGCGGCGCTGTTCGGTCTGGAGTGCACCATCTACATGGGCGAGGTCGATACCGAGCGTCAGGCGCTCAACGTCGCCCGCATGCGCCTTCTGGGCGCGGAGGTCGTTCCGGTCACCTCGGGTTCGCGAACGCTCAAGGACGCGATCAACGACGCCTACCGCGACTGGGTGGCGTCGGTCGAGACCACCAACTACATCTTCGGTACCGCGGCGGGACCGCACCCGTTCCCCGCGATGGTCCGTGATTTCCAGAAGATCATCGGCGAAGAGGCGCGTGCCCAGCTGCTCGACGAGGTCGGTCGTCTGCCGGACGCCGTCATGGCGTGCGTCGGCGGCGGATCCAACGCGATCGGCATGTTCGACGCGTTCCTCGATGACGAGGGCGTCAAGCTCTACGGCGTCGAGGCGGCGGGCGACGGCGTCGACACCGAGAAGCACGCGGCGTCGATCGAGCGGGGCCGCCCCGGTGTGCTGCACGGTGCGAAGACCTACGTCCTCCAGGACGCCGACGGTCAGACCGTCGAGTCGCACTCGATCTCCGCCGGACTCGACTACCCGGGCGTCGGTCCGGAGCACTCGTGGCTCGCCGACATCGGTCGTGCCGAGTACATCCCGGCCACCGACGACGAGGCGATGCAGGCGCTGCGTCTGCTCAGCCGGACAGAGGGGATCATCCCCGCCATCGAGTCGGCGCACGCTCTCGCCGGTGCCCTGCGCATCGGCCGCGAGCTCGGCCCCGACGGACTGATCGCCGTGTGTCTGTCCGGCCGCGGCGACAAGGACATGGACACCGCGGCGCGCTACTTCGAGCTCTACGACGAGGCCGCTCTGGCCCACGATGTCGCCGCGGAGAGCGAAGAGGAAGAACTGGCCGCGAAGGGGGAGCCGCAGCTATGAGCCGCGTCGAACAGGCGATCCAGCGCGCACAGGACGCCGGGCGCAGTGCCTTCGTCGGCTATCTGCCCGTGGGCTTCCCCGACCTCGAGACGAGCATCCAGGCGGCCATCGCCCTCGCCGAGAACGGTGTCGACATCATCGAGCTGGGCCCGCCGTATAGCGACCCGGTGATGGACGGCGCGATCATCCAGGAGGCGACCACCAAGGCCCTGGCGGCGGGTTTCCGGATGGCCGACCTCTTCACGGCGATCCGCGCGATCACGGCGGCGACCGATGTGCCCGTCCTCGTGATGACGTACTGGAACCCGGTCATGCAGTACGGCATCGACCGCTACGCGGACGACCTGCTCGCTGCGGGCGGCGCCGGATTGATCACGCCCGACATCACACCCGACGCGGCAGGGGAGTGGATCGCCGCGAGCGAGCGGACGGGCCTGGACCGGGTATTCCTCGCCGCTCCGACCTCTTCCGACGAGCGTCTCGACCTTGTGGTGAAGTCGTCCACCGGGTTCGTCTACACGGTCTCGACCATGGGCATCACCGGGGAGCGCGCTGAGCTCGATCGCGCCGCCCGCACCCTGGTCGGGCGTCTTCGCGCGCACGGCGCTCACCGTGCATGCGTCGGCATCGGCATCTCCACCGCCGAGCAGATCGCCGGGGTGTCGGAGTATGCCGACGGCGCGATCGTCGGCACCGCGCTCGTCCGCGCCCTGCGTGACGGCGGCGTGCCCGCCCTTGCGGAAGTCACCCGAAACCTGGCCTCCGGCACCTCGTCGGCACGCCCCGATCACGAGAACTAGAATCGCACTCATGTCACTCGCGCTCCACAGCACCTTCACGAACGTGCTCGCCAGCATCCCGAGCCCCACGGTCTCGTACTTCGACCTCGGGCCCATTCGGATCCACTTCTACGCGCTGTGCATCATCGCCGGCATCATCGTGGCGACCTTCCTGACGAATCACCGTCTCACCAAGCGCGGCGCGGAGCCGTGGGTCGTCATCGACATCTCGATCCTGGCCGTGCCCCTGGCGATCATCGGTGCGCGCATCTTCCACGTCCTGACCCACCCGAACGACTACTTCGGGGAGGGGATCAACACCTGGAACCCCTTCCAGCCCGGCTCGGTGTGGGCGATCTGGGAGGGCGGAATCGCGATCTTCGGTGCCCTCATCGGCGGTGCGATCGGTGCGTACCTCGGGTGCCGTTGGACCGGTATCCGCTTCTGGACGTTCGCCGACGCCCTGGCCCCCGGCCTGCTGTTGGCGCAGGCCATGGGCCGCTTCGGCAACTGGTTCAACAACGAGCTCTTCGGTCTTCCCACGGACCTGCCCTGGGGGCTGGAGATCCCGTCCACGAACTCGGCCTTCCCCCCGGGGCTGCCCGAGGGCACGCTGTTCCACCCGACCTTCCTCTACGAGGTTCTCTGGAACGGACTGGGAGTCATCGTCCTGCTCTGGCTCGGCCGCAAGCTCTTCTTCCAGTGGGGCCGTCTGTTCGCCATCTACCTGATCTGGTACAGCGCAGGCCGCATCGTCTGGGAGTCGATCCGCATCGATCCGAGCGAGATCATCCTCGGCCTGCGCAGCAACGTCCTTGCCGCGATCATCGGCGTCCTCGTCGGTCTCGCGATCCTCATCGTCCAGACACGTCGACACCCCGGACTCGAGCCTTCGCCGTACCAGCCGGGCCGCGAACGGACGGACGTGGACGCTGATGTACAATCGCAGAACAATCCCTCTGACTTCGTGGACGTGAGCGAGCCTCCGACCGAAGAAGTCACCGCAGGAGCCACCGCCACAAGCACTGCTCCCACGAGCGAGGACGGCTCTCGATAACGCCGCCTCGTGGCGGGAGAACCATTGCACTGAACGAGCGGGCCGACGTCGTCCCCGGGTTTCACTCGAAGATCTGAGGACGGTAACTGGTGTACTTCCAGCCCCCTTACGGCGCCTCCGGCGCATACCCCCCGAAGCAGGGCATGTACAACCCGGCGTTCGAGAAGGACGCCTGCGGCCTCGCCATGGTCGCGACCCTGCGCGGCGAAGCCGGGCACGACATCATCGCGTTGGCCCTCGAGGCCCTGCGCAACCTCGAGCACCGCGGAGCCATCGGCTCGGATGCGGGCACCGGGGACGGCGCCGGCATCCTGACGCAGATGCCCGATGCGTTCCTCCGCGCCGTCGTCGGCTTCGAACTGCCGCCCGTGGGGGAGTACGCGGCCGGACTGGCGTTCCTGCCCCGCGATTCGAGCGAGCGCCGCCAGCAGAAGGCCGGGATCGAGAAGATCGCCCGCTCCGAGGGCCTCCGGGTCCTCGGCTGGCGCGACGTCCCCACCGCCAACGAGAACCTCGGCAAGCTCGCCGATGAGGCCCGTCCTGCCTTCGAGCAGCTCTTCGTGAGCGCCGGCGGGGCGACCCACACCGATGCGCCGCTCACGGGCATCGCCCTCGACCGCGTCGCCTACCGTCTGCGCAAGCGCGCCGGTCACGAACTCGGCGCCTACTTCGTCTCGCTCTCGGCGCGCACGCTCGGCTACAAGGGCATGGTCACGACGCTGCAGCTCGAGCCGTTCTACCCCGACCTGCAGGATGAGCGCTTCGCGTCCGAACTCGCCGTGGTGCACTCCCGGTACTCCACGAACACGTTCCCCTCGTGGCCGCTCGCGCAGCCGCTGCGCATGCTCGCCCACAACGGTGAGATCAACACGGTCGGAGGCAACCGCAACTGGATGCGCGCCCGCCAGTCTCAGCTCGAATCCGAACTGCTGGGCGACATCACCCCGCTCCTGCCCATCTGCACCGACGGTGCCAGCGACTCGGCCTCGTTCGACGAGGTGCTAGAGCTGCTGACCCTCACCGGCCGCAGCCTGCCGCACGCCATCATGATGATGGTTCCTGAGGCCTACGAGAAGCAGGCCGACATCACGCCGGAGCTGCGCTCGTTCTACGAGTACCACTCCAACCAGATGGAACCGTGGGACGGTCCTGCCGCTCTGATCTTCACCGACGGCACGCTCGTCGGTGCCACGCTCGACCGCAACGGCCTGCGTCCCGGACGCTGGACCGAGACGACCGACGGGCTCGTGGTCATCGGCTCCGAGACCGGCGTGCTGCAGTTCGAGCCGGAGCGCATCAAGCGCCGTGGTCGCCTGCAGCCCGGGAAGATGTTCCTCGTCGACACCGCGCAGCGCCGCATCGTCGAGGACAGCGAGATCAAGCACGACCTCGCCACGATGCACCCGTGGCAGGAGTGGCTGGACGCCGGTGCCGTGCGTCTTGCCGAGCTGCCGGAGCGCGAGCACATCGTGCACCCGCCGGCATCGATCACTCGCCGTCAGCGCACCTTCGGCTACACCGAGGAAGAGGTCCGCATCCTCCTCACCCCCATGGGGCAGACCGGCGTCGAGCCGCTCGGCGCCATGGGATCGGACACGCCGATCGCTGTGCTGAGCAAGCGTCCCCGGCTGTTGTTCGACTACTTCACGCAGCAGTTCGCGCAGGTGACCAACCCGCCTCTCGACTCGATCCGCGAAGAGGTCGTGACGAGCCTCAAGCTGGGCCTCGGCCCGGAGAGCAACCTGCTGTCGTGGGGGCCGGAGCACACCCGCACGGTCTCGCTCGACTTCCCGGTGATCGACAACGACGAGCTCGCGAAGATTCGCCACATCGACAAGGCCATGCCCGGCCGGTCGAGCGCGACCATCCGGGGTCTGTACCACTTCGATGCCGGGCCCCAGACGCTGCAGGACCGGCTCTCCGAGATGTGCGCAGAGGTGGACGAGGCGATCGAGAACGGCGCCGAGTTCATCATCCTGTCGGACCGCGACTCCAACAAGGACCTCACCCCGATCCCGTCTCTCCTCATGGTGTCGGCGATCCATCACCATCTCATCCGGCGCGAGAACCGCATGAAGGTCGGTCTCATCGTCGAAGCGGGTGACGTCCGCGAGGTGCACCACGTCGCGACGCTGATCGGCTACGGCGCCTCCGCCGTCAACCCGTACCTCGCTATGGAGACGGTCGAGCACCTCGTGCGCACCGGCTACATCAACGGCATCACGCCCGAGAAGGCGGTCAAGAACCTGATCTACGCGCTCGGCAAGGGCGTGCTCAAGATCATGTCGAAGATGGGCATCTCCACGGTGTCGTCGTACGCGGGCGCTCAGGTGTTCGAGGCGGTCGGCCTCAGCCAGGAGTTCATCGACGCGTACTTCACGCGCACCGAGTCCAAGCTCGGCGGTATCGGCATCGAGGAGATCTTCGCCGAGAACCAGGCACGCCACGACTACGCGTATCCCGAGGATGCGGCCGCACGTGCGCACGAGCGTCTGTGGACCGGCGGCGAGTACCAGTGGCGTCGGGACGGTTCTCCGCACCTGTTCAATCCGGAGACGGTGTTCAAGCTGCAGCACTCGACCCGCACACGGCGGTACGACATCTTCCGCGAGTACACGAAGCTCGTCGACGAGCAGGCCGCAGAGCTGAAGACCCTGCGCGGACTCTTCACCCTGCGCACCGGCACACGCAAGCCCGTGCCGCTCGACGAGGTCGAACCGGTCTCCGCGATCGTCAAGCGGTTCTCCACGGGGGCGATGAGCTACGGCTCGATCTCCCGGGAAGCGCACGAGACCCTCGCGATCGCGATGAACAGCATCGGGGCCAAGTCGAACACGGGCGAGGGCGGCGAGGACCCCGATCGGCTGGTCGACCCCGAGCGCCGCAGCTCGATCAAGCAGGTCGCCTCCGGACGCTTCGGCGTCACGAGCCTCTACCTCACCGAGGCGGACGACATCCAGATCAAGCTCGCGCAGGGTGCCAAGCCCGGCGAGGGAGGTCAGCTGCCCCCGACCAAGGTGTACCCCTGGGTGGCACGCACGCGTCACGCGACCGCCGGGGTGGGCCTGATCTCGCCGCCGCCGCATCACGACATCTACTCGATCGAAGACCTCAAGCAGTTGATCTTCGACCTGAAGAGGGCGAATCCCGAGGCACGCATCCACACCAAGCTGGTGAGCCAGTCGGGCATCGGTGCGGTGTCGGCGGGTGTCGCGAAGGCACTGAGCGACGTCATCCTGGTCTCCGGTCACGACGGGGGAACGGGTGCCAGCCCGCTGAACTCGCTCAAGCACGCGGGTACGCCGTGGGAGCTCGGTCTCGCCGAGACGCAGCAGACGCTCATGCTCAACGGCATGCGCGACCGTGTGGTCGTGCAGGTCGACGGGCAGCTCAAGACCGGTCGCGATGTGATCATCGGAGCCCTGCTGGGAGCCGAGGAGTTCGGCTTCGCCACGGCTCCGCTCGTGGTCAGCGGCTGCATCATGATGCGCGTATGCCACCTCGACACCTGCCCGGTGGGCGTCGCGACCCAGAACCCGGTGCTGCGCGAGCGGTTCACGGGCAAGCCCGAGTTCGTCGTGAACTTCATGGAGTTCATCGCGGAGGAGGTGCGCGAGCTCCTCGCCGAACTCGGATACCGCTCGATCGACGAGATCGTCGGCCGTGCCGACCTCATCGAGGTGAACGCCGCTGTCGAGCACTGGAAGGCCGAGGGGCTCGACCTCACTCCGGTGCTCGAAGGACCGGTGTTCCCTGCGGGTGAGCCGCGTCGCAGCGGGCGCACACAGGATCACGAGCTCGAGAAGCACTTCGACGTGCAGCTCATCGACATCGCGAAGGGGGCGCTCCTCAACGGCGAACCCGTCGTGGTGGAGCTGCCCATCGCCAACACCGAGCGCGCCGTGGGCACGATGCTGGGTCACCAGGTGACCTCGCGGCACGGGGCGGCGGGTCTGCCGCAGGGCACGATCGACGTCACGCTGCACGGCACCGCCGGACAGTCGCTCGGCGCGTTCCTGCCGCCGGGGATCGTGCTCCGCCTCGAGGGCGATGCGAACGACTACGTCGGCAAGGGGCTCTCCGGCGGCGACATCACGATCCGCCCGCCGCGCGGCTCCGCGATCGCTCCGCACGAGAACGTGATCGCCGGCAACGTGATCGGCTACGGCGCGACCTCGGGGACGATGTTCATCTCGGGCGTCGTCGGCGAGCGCTTCCTCGTGCGCAACTCCGGTGCGACCGCTGTCGTCGAGGGCGTGGGTGACCACGCTCTGGAGTACATGACGGGTGGTCTGGCCGTGATCCTCGGGTCGACCGGGCGCAACTTCGGCGCCGGCATGTCCGGGGGAGTGGCGTATGTGCACGCGCTCGACACGAGCAAGGTGAACGCGCAATCCCTCGGGAGTGGAGAGCTGCTGCTCGAACCGCTCGATCGAGCGGACCTCGAGGTGCTGCGCAGCCTGCTGGTCGCGCATGTCGAGCGCACGGCGTCGCCGTTGGCCTCGTCCTTCCTCGAGAGCTTCGAGGAGACCGCTGCAGAGTTCGTGAAGGTGCTGCCTCGTGACTTCGCCGCTGTGCGGAGCATGCGCGAGGAGGCGCTGGCCGAGGGGATCGACCCCGACGGCGACATCGTGTGGAACCGCATCCTGGAGGTGACCGGTGGCTGATCCCAAAGGCTTTCTGAAGGTGACCGAGCGGGAACTCCCCGCACGACGTCCGGTGCCGGTGCGCATCATGGACTGGAAAGAGGTCTACGAGCCCGGTGACAAGCAGGTGCTCCGTCGTCAGGCCGGCCGTTGCATGGACTGCGGTGTGCCGTTCTGCCACCAGGGGTGCCCGCTCGGCAACCTGATCCCCGAGTGGAACGACCTGACGTGGCGCGGTGAGGGTCGCGCGGCGATCGAGCGTCTGCACGCCACCAACAACTTCCCTGAGTTCACGGGACGGCTGTGCCCTGCGCCGTGCGAGAGCTCGTGCGTGCTCGGCATCAACCAGCCGGCCGTGACCATCAAGCAGATCGAGGTCTCGATCATCGACGAGGCGTTCGCGAAGGGCTGGGTCGAACCCGAGCCGCCGGAGCGCCTGACGGGCAAGACCGTCGCTGTCGTCGGATCGGGACCGGCGGGTCTCGCCGCCGCGCAGCAGCTCACCCGCGCCGGGCACACCGTCGCGGTCTTCGAGCGTGACGACCGCATCGGAGGTCTGCTCCGCTACGGCATCCCCGACTTCAAGATGGAGAAGACCCAGCTCGAGTCGCGTCTTCGTCAGATGCAGGAGGAGGGCACCCGCTTCCGTGCCGGTGTCGAGATCGGCAAGGACATCTCCTGGCCCGATCTGCGCGCGCGGTACGACGCGGTCGTCATCGCCACCGGATCCACGGTTCCTCGCGATCTCGCGATCCCCGGCCGTGACCTCGACGGGGTGCATTTCGCCATGGAGTACCTCGTGGAGTCGAACCACGCGGTCGCGGGCGACAAGGTCGCCGATCAGATCAGCGCCGAGGGCAAGCACGTCATCGTGATCGGCGGCGGTGACACCGGAGCGGACTGCATCGGCACCGCTCACCGTCAGGGCGCACTCAGCGTCACCAACCTCGCGATCGGCAAGCAGCCGGGTGACACGCGTCCCGACCACCAGCCGTGGCCGATGATGCCGACCGTGTTCGAGGTCTCGTCTGCGCACGAGGAGGGCGGCGAGCGGGTGTTCCTCGCGTCGACCGTCGAGTTCCTCGGAAACGAGGTCGGCGAGGTCCGAGCCCTGCGTGTCGCCGAGACCGAGTACGTCGATGGACGCCGTGTGCCCAAGAGCGGCACCGAGAGGGAGATCCCGGCCGACCTCATCCTGATCGCGATGGGATTCACCGGTCCCGAGCAGGGCGGATACACCGAGGACACGCTTCCGCAGGTGACCGACCGGGGTGCGTTCCGTCGCGACTCCTCGTACGAGTCGACGGTTCCCGGCGTGTTCGTGGCCGGCGACGCCGGACGCGGTCAGTCGCTCATCGTCTGGGCCATCGCCGAAGGGCGTGCGGCGGCGGCGAACGTCGACCGGTTCCTGATGGGCACCACCGTGCTGCCCGAGCCGGTGCACCCGAGTGATGTCGCGATCGGTCTCCAGCCCGCGTAGGCTGAGGCCGGCACCGTCGCCTGATTTACCTTCCCCCACTTCTACCCTGGAGAAATCTTTGAGACGCGCGAAAATCGTCGCCACCCTGGGCCCCGCCACCTCCACCTATGAGACGGTGCGCGCACTGATCGATGCGGGGGTGGATGTCGCTCGACTGAACCTCAGCCACGGCGACTACTCCGTGCACGAGAACAACTACGCCAACGTGCGTCGTGCCGCAGAAGACGCCGGCCGTGCCGTCGCCATCCTCGTCGACCTGCAGGGCCCGAAGATCCGTCTCGGCAAGTTCGAGAACGGCCCCTACGAACTCGCCAAGGGCGACATCTTCAAGATCACCACCGAGGACATCATCGGCAACAAGGACATCAGCGGGACGACCTTCAAGGGTCTGCCGCATGACGTCAAGCCGGGAGACTTCCTCCTGATCGACGACGGCAAGGTCCGGGTCGAGGTCGTCGAGACCGACGGCGTCACCGTCACGACCAAGGTCATCGTCGCCGGTGCCGTGTCCAACAACAAGGGCATCAACCTGCCCGGCGTCGCCGTCAACGTCCCCGCGCTGAGCGAGAAGGACGAAGACGACCTGCGCTGGGGTCTGCGCATCGGTGCCGACCTGATCGCCCTGTCGTTCGTGCGCAACGCCGCCGACGTCGAGCGTGTGCACGAGATCATGGCGGAAGAGGGCGTCCGCGTCCCTGTCATCGCTAAGGTCGAGAAGCCGCAGGCCGTCGACGCGCTCGAAGAGATCGTCGACGCGTTCGACGCGATCATGGTCGCTCGTGGCGACCTCGGTGTGGAACTTCCGCTCGAGGCCGTGCCGATTGTGCAGAAGCGCGCCGTCGAGATCGCGCGTCGTATGGCCAAGCCGGTCATCGTCGCGACGCAGATGCTCGAGTCGATGATCAGCAGCCCGGTGCCGACCCGCGCCGAGACCTCGGATGTCGCGAACGCCGTGCTCGACGGCGCGGACGCGGTCATGCTGTCGGGTGAGACCAGCGTCGGCGACTACCCGGTGGTCGTCGTCGAGACCATGGCGCGGATCATCGCGTCCACGGAAGAGCACGGCTTGGAGCGCATCGCGCCCCTCACGACCAAGCCCCGCACCCAGGGTGGTGCCATCACGCTTGCTGCTCTCGAGGTCGCCGAGTTCGTCGACGCGAAGTTCCTCTGCGTGTTCACCCAGTCGGGCGACTCCGCGCGTCGTCTGTCGCGCCTGCGCTCGCGCATCCCGATGATCGCGTTCACGCCCGAGCCGGGCATCCGTCGCCGAATGGCGCTGACCTGGGGCATCCGTTCGACCCTGGTCGACATGGTGCAGCACACCGACCTGATGTATCACCAGGTCGACGAGTATCTGCTCGGCAACGGTCTCGCCGAGGAAGGGGACAAGGTCGTCGTGATCTCCGGCTCCCCTCCCGGAATCGTCGGATCGACGAACGACCTTCGTGTGCACAAGGTCGGCGATGCGATCCGCGGTGCAGCTCCGATCTACAAGGCCGGCGTCTGACGCACAGCATCCAGAGGGGGCGGGACTTCGGTCCCGCCCCCTCTGTCATGCGCATCGGGTAGTTTTCACTCATGGAGCCGTGGTGTCGTCGGAGGAGCCCGTCATCGGCGTGCTGAAGAACGCGGGGTGGTGGATCGCCGACTACGTGTACGCCGGGTACTGGCAGGTGCGCGCGATGTTCGACCGCACCGATCCGGCATCCTTCGCATCCGGGAGTGCGGCGCACATCGTCGTCCTCCCGGGCGTCTATGAGACGTGGCGGTTCCTGCAGCCGCTCGTCGCCGCCATGCACGACCGCGGGCATCCGGTCCACATCGTCGATACGCTTCACCGGAATCAGCGACCGGTGGCGGACATGGCGCGAGCCGTGGAGGCGTTCCTGACGGAGAACGGGCTCGACGATGTGATCCTCGTCGCCCACAGCAAAGGGGGTCTCGCAGGAAAGGTCGTGATGACGGGTCCCGCGGGCGAGCGAGTGCGTTCGATGCTCGCGATCGCGACCCCGTTCGGGGGTTCGCGCTATGCCCGGCTCATGCTGTCGCGCACTCTGCGGGAGTTCTCACCGGAAGACCCGTCGATCGTGAGCCTCGCGCAGCAGCTCACGGTGAACGGGCGGATCGTGTCGGTCTATGCGACGTTCGACCCCCATATCCCGGAGGGGAGCGAACTCGCCGGAGCCAAGAACGTCCGCCTCGACACGGGCGGGCACTTCCGGATCCTCGCGAATCCTCGGGTCCTGGCGGAACTCGCGGTCCTCGCGGAATAGTTCGTCGCCGAGGATCAGAAGGTCACCGGCAGCCGTCAGCCTCTGCGCGGTCTCCGTCCAGCGTCGGGAGCCACAGCAGCAGGTCCGGCAGGGAGGCATAGGCGGCGAGGCCGTGGGTGACGCCGGGGTAGCGGTGGAACGTCACCTCGGCGTTCTGCGTGCACAGCAGCTTCACGTAGTCCTCGGTCGCGCTCGGCAGCACGAGTTCGTCGGCTTCTCCCTGGCCGACGAAGACGGGCACTCTGACGGGACTGTTCCCCGCACTGTTCTCCTGCAACATCGTCTGCCACGGTTCCGTCGTGGCGGGATCGCTCCGGACGTATCCGCCGACCAGGGGATCGGCGATCGCGTGGATCTCATCGTTCTGGGTGAGCAGGCACAGGGCGGCCATCGCCGGTGTCGCCTTCAGCCCGGCGGGGGTGAGGATGCCGGTGATCTCCGTGGCGCCGTACTGCTCGGCGTAGGCGGCCTCGTAGGCCGGAACGGCGAGGGAAGCGATCGTGACGCCGGAGAGGTTCACGATGTCGTCGGTCATCAGGGCGTTCAGATTCGCCGCCGGGGCCGCCACAGCGACCCCTTCGATCGTGAGCTCGTGCGCGTACTCCGCTGCACGTTCCGCAGCGAAGAGCACAGCCTGCCCGCCCTGCGAGTGTCCCCACAGCACGACCCGGTCGCTCACGTGTGCGTCGTCGATCCGTCGCGCCGCCCGGACGATGTCGAGCACACTGTTGGACTCGGGCACGCCGAGCAGATACGACGACGCGCCTTCGACGCCGAGCCCCGGATAGTCGGTGGCCACGACCGCGTAGCCCTCGGCGAGCAGCTCATGCATCCCCTCGATGTACTGGAACGGATCCAGGCCGCGTGAAGGCGCACACGTCGATGCCGCACCGGTGGTGGGATGGCCCCAGGAGATCACGGTGCGTCCGCCCTCGGGAGCAGGCCCGTCCGGGACGATCACCACGCCGGAGACAGGGATGTCCGCCCCCACGAGATCGCGGGAGTGGTAGATCACGCGCCACGCGACGGCGCCCACGGGTGCGCTCTCGATCGACTCGATGCGGATGATCTCGCCCGGATCTCCCCGGGGTGGGGGAGAGGGGAGGGTGTAGAACGCGGGATCCGCTCGGGCTTCGTCCTGCTCGGCGAAGGTTCTCCGTGTCACCTCGGCGGCGAGGAGCATGAGAGCCACGGCGAGGACGGCGCCGATGACGATGAGGGCACGGCGACGACGTCGCGGACGCGCAGCGTGTGCGGCAGGCAGGTCGTCGCCTTCGTGCATAAGGACTTTCTAGCGCACGGGGCCGTTTCGAGGGAGGGGGCTGGTGGGCGCGGAGGAGACGACGGAGGGAGTCCCATCGAGGGTGCCGGCGGTGGGACTCGAACCCACACGCCCTTTCGGACAAAGCATTTTGAGTGCTCCGCGTCTGCCATTCCGCCACGCCGGCTCGTGTGTCGCGTCTACGACTTTAGCGCAGGGGAGGGGGAGTGATCCTCCGCGCAGGGTGGTTACGGCCTGTGGACAGGGGCACTCCACTAGGATGGTTGTGTGACAGAGCAAGAAGAGCAGGCTGAGCAGCCCACGTCATCCGCACCCCGACGCGTCGTCGTCGCCGAAGATGAGTCGCTGATCCGTCTCGACATCGTCGAGATCCTCCGCGACAACGGCTTCGATGTGGTCGGTGAGGCCGGTGACGGAGAGACCGCGGTCGCTCTGGCGACCGAGCTGCGTCCCGACCTGGTCATCATGGACGTCAAGATGCCTCAGCTCGATGGCATCAGTGCCGCCGAGAAGCTGCACAAGGGCAACATCGCCCCCGTCGTCCTCCTCACGGCATTCAGCCAGAAGGAGCTCGTCGAGCGCGCCAGCGAGGCGGGTGCTCTCGCGTACGTCGTGAAGCCGTTCACCCCGAACGACCTCCTGCCCGCGATCGAGATCGCGCTGGCCCGCCACGAGCAGATCATCACGCTCGAGGCCGAGGTCGCCGACATGGTGGAGCGCTTCGAGACTCGCAAGCTCGTCGACCGTGCCAAGGGCCTCCTCAACGAGAAGATGGGCCTGAGCGAGCCCGAGGCGTTCCGATGGATCCAGAAGGCGTCCATGGACCGCCGTCTGACGATGCAGGACGTCGCCAAGGCGATCATCGAACAGCTCGCTCCCAAGAAGTAGCGGTGGACGCCGGGTTCCTCCGGCTCGATACCGAGCACATCCTGCGGCCCGTACGGCGGGGCGATGGCGCTGCGCTCTCACGCGCTTATCTCGCGAACCGCGAGCATCTCGCACCGTGGGAACCCACCCGCAGCGAGGCGTTCTTCTCCGTCGACTCGCAAGAGCAGCATGTGCAGCAATGCGTGGATGATGCGGCCAGTGGCCGCAGCATCCGCTTCGTCATCGAATCCGATGACGGAGAGATCCGCGGACGGATGAACATCAACAACATCGTCCGTGGCGCGTTCTGGAGCGCCGACCTCGGATACTGGGTCGACAGGTCGAGGCTGCACCGTGGGCTCGCGAGCCGCGGGGTCGCGCAGATCATCGAGTACTCGCGCGCGGAACTGCGCCTCCATCGGCTGCAGGCGGCGACGCTGCTGCACAATCTCGGGTCACAACGGGTGCTGCTCGGAAACGGCTTCGAGCGCATCGGTATGGCGCCGAACTACCTCCGCATCGCGGGGGAGTGGCAGGACCACCTGCTGTTCCAGCGACTGCTGGAGGAACCGCTCAGCGCTCGGCGGGAAGGTCCTTGATCATGTTGGTGATGCGGATCGTCGAGCAGCGGCGCCCCTGATCGTCCGTGACCACGATCTCGTGAACGGTGATGCTCCTGCCCAGGTGCACGGGCGTGCACACTCCTGTGACGACACCCGAGGTCGCCGAACGCGTGTGCGTCGCGTTGATGTCGACACCGACGGCGAGTCGGCCGGCACCGGCGTGCAGGTTCGCCGCCATCGATCCGAGGGATTCCCCGAGCACCACGTAGGCGCCGCCGTGCATGAGTCCCACCGGCTGGGTGTTGCCTTCGACGGGCATGGTCGCGACGCAGCGCTCGACGCTGAACTCGACGAACTCCATGCCCATCTTCTCGGCCAGAGCACCCATTCCACGGGCCGTGGCCCAGTCGAGTCCCTCGCTCATCGCGACGTCGCTCATGCATCCTCCTCAGCGGGTGTCTGTCGTCCTCGTTAGGCTGACAGGGTGACGGACTCCGCAAAGCCTACCCTCATGGTCGTCGACGGCCACTCGCTCGCCTATCGTGCCTTCTTCGCCCTCCCGGTCGACAACTTCACGACCAAGGACAATCAGCACACCAACGGCATCTACGGCTTCCTGTCGATGCTGGTGAACCTCATCAAGGCCGAGCAGCCGACGCATCTGGCGATCGCCTTCGACACCTCGCGTCATTCGTTCCGCACGGATGAGTACCCGGAATACAAGGCGACGCGGTCGGAGTCGCCGCAGGAGTTCAAGGGTCAGATCCCTCTCCTTCAGGATTGCCTCGCCGCCATGTCCATCCCGGTCCTGACGAAAGAGGGGATCGAGGCCGATGACATCCTCGCGACCCTCGCGTCGCAGGGCGCGGAGCAGGGCTTCGAAGTGCTCGTCGTCTCCGGCGACCGCGACACGATCCAGCTCGTCAACGACGATGTCACCCTGCTGTACCCGTCGGTGCAGGGTGTCTCCCAGCTCAAGCGCTACGACCCGTCCACCGTTCAGGAGCGCTACGGGGTGCGACCAGAGCAGTACCCCGACATCGCGGCACTCGTCGGGGAGACGAGCGACAACCTCCCCGGCGTGCCGAAGGTCGGCGAGAAGACCGCGGTCAAGTGGCTCACGCAGTTCGGCTCGCTCGATGAGCTGATCGCCCGTGCCGATGAGATCAAGGGTGTGGTCGGCGGCAACCTCCGCGACCACATCGAAGACGTCCGTCGCAACCGCAAGCTCAACCGCCTGCTCACCGACGTCGAGCTTCCGGTCGGCCCCGCCGATCTCGCGGTGGCACCGATCGATCCGCAGGCTGTGCGTGACATCTTCGCGCGCCTCGAGTTCCGCACCCTGTTGCCTCGCGTGTTCGAGGCCGTGGGCGCAGGCGAGGTCGCCGACGACCCCGCATCCGTCGTCGTCCTTCCCGTCCCCGTTGAGGTGACGCCGACCGATCTCGCCACGTGGGCCGCGGCCCAGGAAGGCGACGTCTCTCTGCGCATCACGACCCAAGGCGGGGTCCCCGTGCGCATCGGTGCCGCCACGCTGACCGAGCTCCGCGAGACCGACTGGGCAGACGCCGCCGCCGAAGCGTTGCGCGGATGGATCGAGTCCGACGCGCCGAAGGTGCTCCACGACGCGAAGCCGCAGGTGAAGGCGCTGATCCGCCAGGGCATCCGCCTCGGCGGGCTCGCCTACGACACGAGCCTGGCTGGCTGGCTGCTGCGCCCCAGCTTCCCCGACAAGACGCTCTCCGATCTGGTCGAGCGCTACCTCGGCGAGAAGCTTCCCGAGGCCGATCCGACGCAGCTCGTCCCCGAGACGGAGGGGGCCACCCCGTCGCAGGAGGCATGGTTCGCGCTTCGCGTCGCCGATGCGCTTCGCGAAGACATCCCCGAGCCGGTCGCCGCGGTCCTGGTCGACATCGAGCTCCCGACACTGCTCACCCTCGCCGATATGGAGGTCGCGGGCGTGGCGGTTTCTCACGACGTGCTGTCGACATTCTCCGGTGAGCTCGCCACCCGAGCCGAAGGGCTCGCGCAGGAGGCGTTCTCCGTCGTGGGACGGGAGTTCAACCTCGGCTCGCCCAAGCAGCTCCAAGAGGTCCTGTTCGAAGACCTCCAGCTCCCCAAGACCCGCAAGACCAAGACCGGCTACTCGACGGATGCCGCGGTCCTGGCCGACCTGCAGGAGAGCAATCCCCATCCCTTCCTGAGCCTTCTGCTGCAGCATCGCGAAGCCACAAAGCTGCGCCAGATCATCGAGTCGCTCGACACGGCCATCGGCGACGACCACCGTGTGCACACGACCTATGTGCAGACCGGAAGCCAGACCGGTCGTCTCTCCAGCACCGATCCGAACCTGCAGAACATCCCGGTGCGCACCGAGGAATCTCGCCGCATCCGCAGTGCTTTCGAAGTCGGCGAGGGGTACGAGTCTCTGCTCACGGCTGACTACTCGCAGATCGAGATGCGCATCATGGCGCACCTGTCCGGTGACGAAGGATTGATCGAGGCGTTCAACAGCGGAGAAGACCTTCACCGTTTCGTCGGCGCGCGGGTGTTCGGCGTCGAGCCGAGCGACGTCACTGCGGCCATGCGCACCAAGGTGAAGGCCATGTCGTACGGTCTCGTCTATGGCCTCTCCGCCTTCGGTCTCTCCAAGCAGCTGCGTATCGAGCAGTCCGAGGCCAAGCAGCTCATGGTCGAGTACTTCGCACGTTTCGGCGCCGTGCGCGACTATCTGCGGGCCTCGGTGATGAAGGCGAAGGAGGTCGGTTACACCGAGACGATCTTCGGTCGCCGTCGCCCGTTCCCTGACCTGGCGAGTCCGAACCGGGTGCTGCGCGAGAACGCCGAGCGTGCGGCGCTCAACGCTCCGATCCAGGGCAGTGCGGCCGACATCATGAAGATCGCGCTCCTGCACATCCACGACGATCTCCGGTCCGAGCAGCTCTCCTCTCGCGTGCTGCTGCAGATCCACGACGAACTCGTGGTCGAGGTCGCTCCGGGGGAGTGGGATGCCACGGAGCGGATCGTGCGCGCCCGGATGGGGGATGCGGCCGAGCTCTCGGTGCCGCTCGACGTGCAGGTCGGACGCGGCCGCGACTGGAACGAAGCAGCGCACTGAGACCCGGCGGCGAGAGGGGGTCGGGGATTAGGCTGACAACTATGACTTCAGCTCCCCGCACTCCCTCCGCCATCGACGCCGTCGCCGATGAATGGGTCGACACGATCGCGGTACTGGCGCCCACTCTCGGGACCTACATCGGCCGCGACGAGGTGAACGATCGCTTCGGTGACCTGAGTCCCGCGGGGCAGGAAGAGATCGCCGCTGCGACTCGCGCGACACTCGACAGGCTCTCGGCCCTCGAGCCCGTCGACGCGATCGACGAGGTGACCAAGACCGACCTGGGCGCGGAGCTGCGTCTCGATCTCGAGTTGCACGACGCGAAGTGGCATCTGCGCGATCTCAACGTCATCGCCTCGGCGGCGCAGGATGTGCGCGCGGCCTTCGATCTGATGCCGACCGCGACCGTCGAGAACTGGGACGTGATCGCGACGAGGCTCGCCGCTGTTCCCGACGCCCTCCGTGGCTACGTCGAGACGCTGCGCACCGGTATCGCCGAGGGGGTGACGCCGGCACGTCGTCAAGTGATCGAGGTCGCGACGCAGATCGACCGTTACACCGCGGATGACGGATTCTTCGCCGCGTTCGTCGCGGAGGCCGACCCCGAAGAAGGCCAGCTGCCCGCCTCGCTCGCGCGTACTCTCGCCGACAACTCCGCCGCCGCACGCGTCGCGTACGACGAGCTGCGCCGCTTCCTCGCGGAGGAACTCGCGCCTGCCGCCGGAGAGGTCGACGCCGTCGGACGCGACCTGTACGCGCTCAACTCCCGTCGCTTCCTCGGGGCGACGATCGACCTCGACGAAACTTACGAGTGGGGCCGCGAAGAGCTCGCGCGCATGGTGGCGGAGCAGACCGCGATCGCGAATGAGATCCTGCCGGGGGCCTCCGTCGAAGAGGCCGTGGCCCACCTCGAAGCCGACCCCGCCCGCAAGCTCGTGGGCACCGACGCTCTCCAGAAGTGGATGCAGGAGACGAGCGATCGCGCGGTCGCCGAACTCGGAGCCTCCCACTTCGACATCCCCGAGGCGATCCGCACGCTCGAGTGCATGATCGCGCCCACCCAGGAAGGTGGCATCTACTACACGGGCCCGACCGACGACTTCTCGCGTCCCGGTCGTATGTGGTGGTCCGTTCCCGAGGGCGTCACGGAGTTCGACACCTGGCGAGAGCTCACCACCGTCTTTCATGAGGGCGTGCCGGGCCACCACCTGCAGATCGCCCAGGCCGTGTACAACCGGGCCGAGCTCAACTCCTGGCGCCGGCTGTTGGCCGGCACCTCGGGCCACGCCGAGGGGTGGGCCCTGTACGCCGAGCGTCTGATGGAGCAGCTCGGCTACCTCGACGATCCCGCCGATCGACTCGGCATGCTCGACGGGCAGCGTATGCGGGCGGCCCGTGTGGTGCTCGACATCGGCGTACACCTGGGCAAGCCACGTCTCGATGGCACGGGAGTGTGGGATGCGGAGTATGCGCTCGACTTCATGCGCCAGAACGTGAACATGTCGGATCAGTTCGTGCAGTTCGAGGTGAACCGCTACCTCGGCTGGCCGGGGCAGGCTCCGTCGTACAAGGTCGGTCAGCGCATCTGGGAGCAGGTGCGTGACGGCGTCCGTGCGGCGGAGGGCGACGCCTTCTCCTTCAAGGGCTTCCACAAGCGCGCGCTCGACATGGGTGGGGTCGGCCTCGACACGCTGCGCAGCGCGCTGCTTCCGCGCTGACGGGAATGCGATTCGATCGCCGCGTGTTCATTCACCTGAATAGAGAGGGATGACATGGGCATCGAATTCGGGCTGGACACCTTCGGGGACATCACGAGGGACACAGCCGGAGAGCTCCTCACCGGAGCGCAGACCATCCGCAACGTCGTGGAGCAGGCAGAGCTCGCTGACACTGTGGGCGTGGACTTCTTCGGGGTGGGGGAGCACCACCGCGCCGAGTTCGCGGTGTCCGCGCCGGAGATGGTGCTGGCCGCGATCGCGGCTCGCACGGAACACATCCGACTGGGCACCGCGGTGACCGTGTTGTCCTCCGACGATCCGGTACGCGTGTTCGAACGCTTCTCGACGCTGGACGCGCTTTCGGACGGTCGCGCCGAGGTCGTTCTCGGGCGCGGATCCTTCATCGAGTCCTTCCCCCTGTTCGGCTACGACCTCCGCGACTACGACGCACTGTTCGAGCAGAAGCTGGAGCTGTTCGTCGAGCTGCTCAAGGAAGAGCCCGTGACGTGGTCGGGCACGATGCGGGCGTCGCTCGACAACGCGAACGTGTTCCCCAAGACCGAGAAGGGTCTTCGCACGTGGGTTGGCGTGGGCGGCAGCCCGGAATCCGTCGTGCGGGTCGCTCGTCACGGGCTCGGGCTCATGCTGGCGATCATCGGGGGACCGGCCCATCGGTTCAAGCCGTTCGTCGACCTCTACCACCGCTCGGTGGCGTCGTTCGGCACGACCTCGCACCCCGTTTCCGTTCATTCGCCGGGCCACATCGCCGAAACCGACGCGGAGGCCTGGGACGCGGCGTACTCCGGATTCGAGGCGATGAACAACACCATTGGCCGCGAGCGCGGCTGGCCGGCATACAGCCGCGCGCGTTTCCAGAACGATGTCGGTCCGGAAGGGGCGATCTACGCGGGCTCACCGGATCGAGTCGCCGCGAAGATCGCCGACACGATCACGACCTTGGGTCTCGGCCGCTTCGACCTGAAGTACGCCACAGGCACACTGTCGCACGAGTCGATGATGCGCAGCATCGAGCTGTACGGCACGGAAGTGATCCCTCGGGTGAAGCGGATCCTCAGCGCGCAGGACTGACGATATCGCGTGCGGGGCGTCCGGCGCTCGGCTCTACGATGAGGAGCATGGCCAACACCGCCCTGCCGAGCCGCTCATCGCTGGCCGAGCGCCTGGACGTCCTGCCGTTCACGCGTCGACACCTCCGGCTGCTCACCGGATCCGGGCTCGGATGGGCGCTGGACGCGATGGATGTCGGTCTGATCTCCTTCATCCTCGCGGCCCTCACGCAGCAGTGGGGACTGACCAAGGGCGAGGCGGGGTGGATCGCCTCGGTCGGTTTCATCGGGATGGCCATCGGTGCGACGCTCGGCGGTCTGCTGGCCGATCGCTTCGGTCGCCGCCAGGTGTTCGCCCTCACCCTGCTCGTGTACGGCATCGCGACCGGGGCCAGCGCGCTCGTCGGCGGAATCGCGGCACTCCTCGTGCTGCGATTCCTCGTCGGGCTCGGTCTCGGTGCCGAGCTCCCGGTCGCGTCGACGTACGTGAGCGAGTTCGCACCGGCCCGAATCCGCGGTCGTCTGATCGTCGTGTTGGAGGCCTTCTGGGCGCTCGGATGGACGGCAGCCGCAGTCATCGGGTTCCTGGTCATCCCGGCGTCCGACGACGGTTGGCGCTGGGCCTTCGCGCTCGGCGCGATTCCTGCCGTGTATGCACTGTTCGTGCGGTGGCGGATGCCCGAGTCTCCACGATGGCTCGCCTCGCGTGGACGCATCGCGGAAGCTGATCGCATCGTCTCGGCCTTCGAGGCTGATGCCGGTGTGGGGACGGCCCCGGCCATTCGGAAGGAGCCGGCGTCCCGCGCGATCGCGGTCACGGCTCGGGCCCGCCTCGCCACGCTCTGGAACCCCGAGTTCCGCCTGCGCACCCTCTGCCTCTGGGTGGTGTGGCTGGGCGTGAACTTCGCCTACTACGGCGCGTTCATCTGGATTCCGAGCATCCTCGTGGACGCCGGGTTCGATCTCGTCCGCTCGTTCGGATTCACACTGATCATCACGCTCGCGCAGCTTCCGGGATACGCGGTCGCCGCGTGGCTGATCGAGGCCTGGGGGCGACGGCTGACCCTGTCGGTGTTCCTTCTGGGGTCGGCCGTCTCGGCTGTGATCTTCGGCACGGCCACGACCGAGGGGGCGATCATCGCTGCGGGCATGGCTCTGTCTTTCTTCAACCTCGGTGCCTGGGGCGCGCTGTACGCCGTCACGCCCGAGATCTATCCGACGTCGTTGCGGGGAACGGGCACGGGCTGGGCCGCCGGGGTCGGCCGCATCGCATCGATCGTGGCGCCGCTTTCCGTACCGGTCCTTCTGATCGCCGGTGGGGCTCCGCTGCTGTTCGCCGTGTTCGGCGTGTGCTTCCTCGGTGCGGCCGCCGCGGCATGGGGGCTCGTCGATCGGGGTGGTCAGGCTCTCGACGACCGTTGACGCCGCGCGTCGTGAGCCGCAATAGGCTGGGACGATGGCAGATGTGCGGTTCGTGGCGATCGGCGACTCGTTCACCGAGGGGGTCGGTGACGTTCTTCCGGATGGGCGGGAGCGCGGCTGGGCCGATCTCGCGGCCCAAGGCTGGGCGGACGCGGCGGGCGACTCCATCCAGTACGCGAACCTCGCGATCAGGGGCAAGCTCGCCTGGCCGATCGTCGAGCAGCAGCTCGAACCCGCGCTCGCCCTGCGCCCGACGCATCTCTCCTTCAACGGCGGTGGCAACGACATGCTGCGCCCGCGCACCGATGTCGAGCACATCGCCGATGCCTTCAGCCGAGTGCTGCGTCGGTGCGATGAGGAGGGCGTGACCATGATCCTGCTCTCGGGTGCCAATCCCAGCGGGCAGCTCCCGATGGGCTCCCTCGTCCAGCGGCGCGGCGATCTGCTCTCCGACGCGGTGCTCCGGCGGATCGAAGAGCGCCCCGACGTGGTCCGAGCACTCAATTGGCCGGATCGTGAGCTCTCGCGCGGTGCGTACTGGGCGGATGACCGTCTGCACATGAACGCGGCGGGTCACCACCGTGTCGCTGCCCGCGTGCTGCACGCGCTCGGTTTCGAGCCCCCGGCGACATGGTGGGCCCCGAATGATCGACTGGGTACCGGGCCATCGGGGCTCGCCTACTACCGGGAGTTCGTCGGTCCCTGGGTCCGCCGACGCGTGACGCGCACCTCGTCGGGCGATGGCCGCACGGCGAAGTACCCGTCCTGGGTCGAACGAGTGCCCTCGTGATGCGTAGCGGTTCCTCGGTTGCGGGGGATCGGTGAGCGACTTCGAATTGGCGCGTATACCCGCCGGTGTTCTGACGCTGCACGATGCGCGTCGTGACGAGCGGCGTGATGTGACACTCGAGCCGTTCCGGATCGGTGTGTATCCGGTGACGGAGGAGCAGCTCACCGAGGTGCTGGGCATCCCGGTGCGCCACCCGCGTCGCCCCGCCGCCGACCTCAGTTGGTTGCGCGCGGTCCACTTCTGCAACGCCGCATCCGAATGGGAGGGCCTGGATCGGGTCTATCTGTTCGATGGCGAGGAGGTGACCTGGGACACGACCGCCGACGGGTACCGGCTCCCCACAGAAGCGGAGTGGGAGTTCGCCTGCCGCGCCGGGTCGACAGGTCCGCACTATGCGCCTCTTGCCGATGCGGCATGGACGAGTGCGGACGGGGTGTCCTCTCCGCAGGACATCGGCGGCAAGCTGCCGAACCTCAACGGTCTCTTCGACACGCTCGGCAACGTCTGGGAGTGGTGCTGGGACCTGTTGGATCCCGCCCGTTATGACGACTACCGTGTCTTCCGCGGCGGCGGGTTCGCCGACGACGCGTGGAGCGTGCGGGCATCGGTGCGTCGCGGGGGCGCGCCGCGCATGCATCACGAGGATGTCGGGCTCCGACTGGCGCGGGGTGCGTTCGACACGGTCGACGGTGCACAGGGCTGGTCCGCGCGCGCGGACCGCGAACGTGCTGTCCGGAATGGACCGTTGCCTTCCGGATGGACGCCTCGTCGGAGCTGAGACGCCGGTACCGCGCGGCCTCGGTGTCCGCATCAGTCCACGTTTTGTCCTGACATCCCGCGGATGGAAAGCTGGGGACATGGCACCTTCCTACGCGCTCATCGTCTCCCAAGGCCGAGTGGCCGATCGCACCGACGGAGCGCTCGTGGGGGCACGACGCGTGGGTGACGCGGTCTCGGCATTGCTGGAGATCGAACCGCACGTCGTCGGCACCCCGACACCGGGCCTGGTCGATGACTGGTCCGTCGCTCTTCCCGAAGCGGAGGCGACTCTGAGCGGATTGCGCGCAGCGGTGCACGACGCCATCTCTACGGGCGCGACACCCCTCCTGATCACGAACACCTGCGCGGCGAGCCTCGGCACTCTTCCCACTGCTGCCGAGCATCATCCCGACGCCGTCGTGCTCTGGATCGACGCACACGGCGACTTCAACACTCCGGATACGACGGATTCGGGCTATCTCGGCGGTATGGTCCTGGCCGCGGCGTGCGGACTCTGGGACAGTGGGCACGGCGACGGCATCGATCCGAAGCAGGTGATCGTGGTCGGCGGTCGCGACATCGACGTCGCTGAGGGTGAGTTGCTCGCCGAAGCGGGGGTCACCGTTCTCGCTCCTTCCGAGAGCACGCCGGAGCGCGTCCTCGAACTCGTCGCCGGACGTCCCGTGTGGATCCACGTCGATTGGGACGTGCTCGAACCCGGGTACATCCCCGCCGCCTACCGGGTCGGAGGCGGCTTGCTGCCTCACCACGTGGCGGCGATTTTCGCGGCGCTGCCGTCCGACTCGGTCCGGGGGATCGAACTCGCGGAGTTCGAAGCGGGCGACGATGAGGTGCCGGAGCGCGTCAGCGTCGAGCTCATCGTGGAGACGCTGCAGCACCTGCTCCGATAGGGTGCGCTCAGTGCCGACGTTCCGGATCGAGGCCCATCCGGATGCGCGTCCGCTTGCGTTCGATGAGGATGAACACCGTGCCGATGATCCAAAGGGGGATCGGCATCAGGAACGCGATCCGGAAGGCCCCGAGCGAGTATGTCTCGGGAGTGCCGGCGCCCTGCAGGTCGAGTGCGAGGCCGATGAGGAAGATGGCGATGAGCGCGGCGATGAACCCTCCCGCGTTCGTCACACCGGTGGCGGTGCTCAGACGGTGGGTGGGGTTGTGCGTCCGCGCATGGTCGAACGCGATCATGGAGGCGGGCCCTCCGGTCGCGAGGGCGATCGCCAGCACATAGAGGAGCCAGATGGGCGCGGTGTCGGGCACAGCGATGACAGCGACCCACGCTGCCATCTGCACCCCGACGGCGGGGAGCACCAGCGCGAGCGACCGGTGATTCGGAAGCCGCCGGGAGAGGTCGCCGATGAGGGGTCCCAGAAGCATGCCGGCCACGACATATACGGAGATGATTCCCGCGGCGTGGGCCGTGTCGAGCCCTTCCGCCGCGGTGAGGAAGGGCATTCCCCAGAGCAGCACGAACGCGGTACCCGCGAACGGGGTCGTGAAGTGCGACCAGAAGGCCAGCCGCGTGCCCGGGTGTGCCCAGGCGGCACGTATGCCGACACCGGTATCTATGGCGGAGGTGACGACGCGGACGACACCGGTATCGGTGTTCACCGTGACGTCGGCGCCGCGCTCTGCGGGATGGTTGCGAATCACCAGCGCCACGAGGATGGTGAACAGCACACCGAGGCCCGCGATGCTGCCGAAGGTGATGGTCCAGTTGGTGGCGTGCAGGAGTGCGGCCAGCGGGACCAGGGCGATCAGCTGGCCGGCTTGACCGATGATGCCGGTGAACTGGACCATGAGCGGCCCGCGTTGGGCGGGAAACCAGGTCGCGACGAGTCGTAGCACCGCGGGGAAGATAGCGGCATCACCGGCACCGAGCAGGACACGCGCGAAGATCGCGATGCCGATGCTGGGGGAGAGGGCCATGGTCAGCTGGCCCGCGGCCATCAGCAGCATGCCGACGGTCATGATCGGGCGCGAGCCGAAGCGATCGAGGAGCACTCCGATCGGGATCTGCATTCCGCCGTACACGGCGAGCTGGACCACGGCGAAAAGAGCGAGCGTCGATGCATCCGCCTGGAAGCGGTCGGCCGCTTCGACGCCGACAGCGCCGAGCGATGTGCGGTTCGTGATGGCCAACACGTAAGCGGCGACTCCGACCGACCAGATCACCCAGGCTCTCCACCCCGGTGTCGAGACGGGGGAGGGGGAGACCTGCGGCACGCCTCAACGCTACTCCTCCGACGGCGCGCATTCGGCGACCTCCGCTCGATGTCGGTCGGGGTCGCTACGGTGGCGCCATGACCAGTTCCCCTTTGCACCACTCACTCGACTACGTCGAGCTCGTCGTCACCGATCTGGAGGCGTCGAAGAGCTTTTTCGGTGACGCCTTCGGCTGGAGCTTCAACGACTACGGCCCCGGATACGCCGGGATCGTGTCGCCACGAGTCGACGGCAACGAAGCCGGCGGTCTGATGCTGGCCGACGAGCCGCGTCCCGTCGGAGGTCCGCTCGTACTGCTCTATTCGGAAGACCTCGACGCCACGAAGGCGGCTATCGAGAAGGCGGGCGGAACGATCCTCCAAGAGCCGTACGCGTTCCCCGGCGGGCGACGCCTGCACTTCGCCGACCCGACGGGCACGGAGCTCGGAGTCTGGTCGACGCAGTAGGAGTCAGCCGTGGCTTCGCCGGTGTCGCGCGTGCGACGATTGCCGGTATGACGGACATCGTGGCGGGCGACATCCCCGAGGACATCGAGAGATGCGTGGACGTCTGGATTCACGCGCTCCGGCACCGTGACGGGGATGTCGACTCGCGCTCGATCGCCGATCGCATGCGAAAGCTGTTCGATGGCCATGTCCTCCGATTCGCGCTCACCGGGGAGCCTCTGGTGGGTTTCGCTCTCACCACGCCGAAGACACACGACGAGACGACGGCCGCGTTGGAGCGGATCGCCGTGATGCCGTCATCCGCCGGGCAGGGACGTGGTCGTGCCCTGCTGCGCGATGCGATTCAGTATTCGACGGGTGCCGGCTTCTTCAGCCTCGAACTCGCGGTGCGGCGAGGGAACGCCGCCATCCCGCTCTACGAATCGGAGGGCTTCGCGGCGGTCTCGGAGCCTGTCCCGCACCCGCTCGGCGGCGAGCCCATGATCACCTATCGCCGTGATCTCGTCGATCCGCACAGCGGAGCGATCGCGGGTACCTCAGGACTCAGCGTTCCGCGGGTACAGGGTCCCGAGATCGTTCTCCGACCTTTCGAGGAATCTGACATCGATGCCGTGTTGGAGGCGTCCTTCGATCGTTCGATCACCGACGTCACCACCGTTCCCATCGTCGCTGATCCCGGGCTCGCCGGCGCGTGGCTGGTCCGGCAGCACGAGCGGGCAGCGAAGGGTATCGGCTACTCGTTCGCGATCGAGGCGAACGAAGAATGCGTGGGGCAGATCGGGCTGTGGCTTCGTGACCGGGACCAGGGTCGAGCGACCGTCGGCTACTGGATCCGACCCACGCGACGCGGCGAGGGATACGCCTACAGCGCGCTGCAAACCCTCACGGAATGGGCGTGGCACCTCGCCGATCTGCATCGTCTGCAGCTGCACATCGATCCGACGAACGGGCCCTCACTCCGGACTGCTGAGAAGGCGGGCTATGCGCGCGAAGGGTTGCTTCATTCGTGGCAGAAGATCGGCGATGAGCGCCGGGACATGCTCGTGTACAGCCGACTCCGGTCACCGTGGCCGATTGCTGATCCGGCGGCTGAGGAACCGGCTTAGTCGACGATGCGGTGGCCGAGATCTTCGAGGATCATCGTCACGAGTTGATCGGTGGTCGTCTCCGGGCCGACCCGTCGCTCATCGAACCAGGGGAGTGGTTGCCACCCGTCGTGCCATCGGCGGATCTCGTCCTCCCCGAAAGTGTTCGCGAGAGGCCTTCCGGCATGGCGCCGAATCGTCTCTTCGAGGCCGACGTCGAACTGATAGATTCCTGTCGTTCCGCGATGGTCGAGGTACAAGCTCTCGAAGGCTTCGGCGTAGTCGCGCAGATTGAAGATCCCGTCGAGGATGACGTCGTAACCGAGGTCCAGCGCCTGCCGGGCGGCGCCGACGATCAGGATGCTCGCCGCTCGAGAGCGTCTCAACCGGTTGGGGTCGTGCAGCAGCTCACGGCGGAAGTGGTCTTGAGAAATGATGGCGACCCGTTGACCTAGTGCCGGTCGCAGTGCCCTCGCAGTCGTCGTCTTCCCCGATGCGGCATCGCCGCGCAGGATGACGAGACGCGTGGAGCCACTGCCCGTGAGAGTCATCGAACCATCCTTGCAGCGCCCGCCAGGCGGGTCGAGTCCGGCGATCAATCGAGCGCGAACGGCATTCCCAGCACGGCCCTGAGTCTCGACGCGAATGTCTCGCGACGGCCGGGATCCACCCACTCCGCGTCTCCGTGTCGTTGGTACAGCCGATCGTCCGGAAAGCGGGGGAACACATGCACATGCAGGTGCCAGACGTCCTGGTCTCCTGCGGGCTCATTGTGCTGCCGGATGGAGGTTCCCTCGCATCCGTAGGATGACCGGATGCCGATCGCCACCCTCTGCGTCAGATCCCACACCGCGAAGCCGTCCTCCGGTGACAGGTCGTAGATGTTCTCCACGTGCGTCCGCGGGATGACGAGGACCGCTCCGGAGTTCCCCGGCCACCACTTCGGCGCGATCCGAGCGAATGCACGGTCGGTGACGGCGACCACGTCGGACGGCATGCTGAGTTGGTCGTACAGACCCTGTTGGAATTTGCAGAACGGACACGCATATCCGGGCGGCTCGTGGGTGGCTGGATGCACGCACCGATCATCGCACGGGGGAGTGCTGGTACCGGGAGCTGCATCTGTCACCGGTGGCGCTGACGATCTTCTCAGCTGACATAATGTGCATTATCGGCTATCTTTCACGATCCGAGAGCGGTGATCGATAGGCTCGCCTCGTGAACGGAAGCAACGTCGACATCGACTGGGAATCTGCGCGACGCGCGAATCAGGAGAACTGGGAGGATCGCGTCCCGGTGCACACGGAAGCCTATGGGCTCGCTGCGTTCGACGATCCCGCGCATCTCAGCGACGTCGTTCGCGACGACCTCGCGACGATGACCTCGTTCCTTCCTGCGGACGGTCTGTCCGGCCTCGATCTCTGTCACCTGCAATGCCACATCGGCACCGACACGGTCTCCCTGGCTCGCGCCGGTGCGACGGTGACCGGCGTCGATTTCTCGCCGTCTGCGCTCCGTGCGGCGACCGACCTCGCCGCGCGTCTGGGTATCGATGCGACGTGGGTGCAGACCGATGTGCTCGATGCACGGGCTGCAGTCACCGGTGACTTCGATGTCGTGTACACGAGTATCGGGACGATCAGCTGGCTCGACGACCTGGATCGGTGGGCGGCGCAGATCGTGCAGCTGCTGCGTCCGGGCGGGATGTTCTTCATCCGCGACGGTCATCCCGCCCTGTACGCGCTGGATGAGGACGCGGACACCTTGACCACGCGCTATTCCTACTTCGCGACCGGTCGCGCGCAGCAATGGGACGACGACAGCACATATGCCGGCGACGGTCGTATCGACCACGCCCGCACTTACGAGTGGCCGCACCCGTTGTCCGAGATCCTCGGTGCGCTGCTGCGTGCAGGGCTCAGGCTCGTCCACTTCGATGAAGGTCGTACGCTGCCGTGGCGATTCAGCGATCGCATGGTCGAGGTGTCCGGCGGCTACGCCTGGCCCGAAGCCGAGCGGGATCTGATCCCCTGCACGTACACGATCATCGCGCGCGTCGACGAAGGCGGAGCCGCCGGAGACGCGTGATGGTCGGAGTGCGGGCGCGGGCACGCGCTCCGACCATTCTCACGCTCCGACGTACTGCGCGAGGTGCTCCCCCGTGAGTGTCGATTTTTGGGATACCAAATCCCTCGGCGTCCCCTCGAAGACGATCCTGCCACCGTCGTGTCCGGCTCCCGGCCCGATGTCGATGATCCAGTCCGCGTGCGCCATGACTGCCTGATGGTGCTCGATCACGATCACGGTCTTGCCGGCATCCACGAGTCGATCCAGCAGTCCCAGGATCTTGTCCACATCGGCGAGGTGAAGGCCGGTCGTGGGCTCGTCCAGCACATAGACGTCGCCCTTCTCCCCCATCTGGATCGCGAGCTTGATGCGTTGGCGTTCGCCACCGGACAGCGTCGACAGCGGCTGCCCGAGTGACAGGTAGCCGAGTCCCACGTCTTCCATCCGCCCGAGGATCGCCGTGGCGGCGGGCAGCTTGGCCTCCCCGTCGCTGAAGAACACCCGGGCCTCGGAGACCGGCAGATCGAGCACCTCGGTGATGTCCTTGCCTGCGAGCTTGTACTCCAGTACCCCGGCCTGGAAGCGCTTGCCTCCGCAGTCCTCGCAGGGAGTCTCGATCGTGTCCATGAAGCCGAGCTCCGTGATGATCACACCCGCGCCCTTGCACGAGGGGCAGGCGCCTTCGGAGTTCGCGCTGAACAGAGCCGGCTTCACGCCGTTCGCCTTCGCGAAAGCCTTGCGGATCGGCTCGAGGAGTCCCGTGTACGTCGCCGGGTTGCTTCGCCGGGAGCCCTTGATCGCGGCCTGGTCGATCGCCACGACTCCGTCGCGCTTGGACACCGACCCGTGGATGAGCGAGCTCTTGCCCGAGCCCGCCACGCCCGTCACGACGGTGAGGACCCCCGTCGGGATGTCGACATCGACGTCCTGGAGGTTGTTCGCCGTGGCCCCGCGCACTTCGATCGATCCGGTTCCGGAGCGCACTGCCTCCTTGAGCTGGGCCCGATCCTCGAGGTGGTCACCGGTCTTGGTACCACTGGCCTTCAGCCCCTCGACCGTGCCCTCGAAGCAGATCTCACCACCGGCGCTGCCCGCACCAGGCCCCAGGTCGACGACGTGGTCGCCGATCGCGATGGTCTCGGGTTTGTGCTCGACGACCAGCACGGTGTTGCCTTTGTCCCGCAGCTTCAGCAGCAGGCCGTTCATGCGCTGGATGTCGTGCGGGTGCAGACCGATCGTCGGCTCGTCGAACACGTAGGTGATGTCGGTGAGGGATGAGCCGAGGTGCCGCAGCATCTTGATGCGCTGCGCCTCTCCCCCGGACAACGTGCCCGACGGACGCTCCAGACTGAGGTATCCGAGGCCGAGCGTCACGAAGGCGTCGAGATTGGCGCTGAGCGCCTGCAGCAGCGGACCGGCTCCAGGGAGATCGAGTCCCCGGACCCAATCGGCCAGGTCTGTCACCTGCATGCGGCACGCATCGGCGATGCTCACACCCTCGATCTTCGATGACCGCGCCCCCTCGGTGAGCCGCGTCCCATCGCACTCCGGGCAGACGGCGAACGTGGCCACGCGCTCCACGAAGGCCCGGATGTGCGGCTGCAGCGCGTCGAGGTCCTTCGAGAGCATCGACTTCGTGATCTTCGGGATGAGACCCTCGTACGTCATGTTGATCCCGGAGATCTTCACCTTCGTGACCTCGCCGTAGAGGAAGAGGTGTCGCTGCTTGTCGGTGAACTGGGAGATCGGCTTATCCGCGGGATAGAAGCCCGACTGGGAGAACCCCTTCACCATCCATCCGTCGGCCGTGTAGCCGGGCACCATGATGGCACCGTCGTCGAGAGGCTTCGACTCGTCGACGATCTGGGCGAGATCGAGGTCGGACACCGCTCCCCTGCCCTCGCATCGCGGACACATGCCGCCGAGGTAGATCGCATCCTTCACGATCTTCTTCTCTCCACCCGGGCCTGTCATGACACCGCTGGCCTTCTGCGTCGGGATGTTGAACGAGAAGGCGGTCGGTCCGCCGATATAGGGCTGCCCCAGCTTGCTGAACAGGATGCGGAGCATCGCGTTGGCGTCGGTGACGGTGCCGACGGTCGATCGGGGGTTCGCTCCCAGACGCTCCTGGTCGACGATGATCGCCGTGGTCAGACCCTCGAGGATGTCGACATCTGGACGGGGCACCGACGGCATGAACCCCTGGACGAAGGCGCTGTAGGTCTCGTCGATCATGCGCCGCGACTCCGCCGCGATCGTGTCGAAGACGAGCGAGCTCTTCCCCGAACCAGACACGCCGGTGAACACGGTCAGACGGCGCTTCGGGATATCGACGCTGACGTCCTTGAGATTGTTCTCGCGCGCACCCTGTACGCGGATCAGGTCGTGGGTGTCTGCGGGGTGCTCGTCCGTGGTCATCGGCGTCTTTCGTGGGATCGGTGGAGAAGGTCAGGCGGCCTGGTTGATACGCAGCAGGTTGCCTGCAGGATCGCGGAACGCGCAGTCGCGCACACCGTAGGGCTGATCGATGGGCTCCTGCACGACATCGGCTCCACGTTCGACGAGACGCTCGAAGAGGGCGTCGACGTCGTCGCTGGCCAGCGTGAGGGCCGCGTAGCTGCCCTTGGCGATCAGCTCGAGGATCGTCTGACGCTCGGCGTCCGTGATGCCCGGATCGGTTGCCGGCGGGTGCAGCACGATCGATGTCTGCGGCTGACCCTCGGGCCCGACGGTGAGCCACCGCAGGCCGTCGTACCCGACATCGTTGCGCACCTCGAAGCCGAGGGCGTCGCGATAGAACGCGAGGGCCGCTTCGGCATCGGTGTGCGGGAGGAATGCGTAGTGGATGCTGATGTTCATGGTGTTCACGTTAGGTGCGCATCGGTGCGCGGCGCTTCTCGATTCCTGATCGGTCTGGTCACGTGCTTGGCCTGGAACGAGGGGATTCCCTCGACGCTGGCAGCGCGTTCACGGTACACGCTGGGTGCGACACCGACCAGCTCGGAGAATCTCGTGCTGAATGTGCCGAGCGAGGAGCAGCCCACTTCGAAGCACACCTCCGTCACCGTCAGGTCTCCGCGTCGCAGGAGTGCCATCGCCCGCTCGATACGTCGGGTCATCAGATACGAGTAGGGAGACTCGCCGTAGGCCTCTCTGAACTGCCGGCTCAGGTGCCCCGCCGACATATGCACACCGCGGGCGAGCGCCTCGACATCGAGTGGTCGTGCGTACTCCCGGTCGATGCGGTCTCGGACTCTCCTCATCACGGTGAGTTCGCGGAGGCGAACTTCGTCGACGTCGGTCACGACTTGATCTTGCCATGTCCCCGGAAGTCGCGGCATGACGGAACGAAACGCGGAAGACGGCTTCTCCCCCGCTCCGGCCCGGCGGAGCGCTATCCTGAGGGCGCATCCTCACAGGATCTTCTCAGAAAGGGGTCCCCACCATGTCTGAACCACTCACGGAGGCCAAGTCGTTGTTCAAGTCGATCCGCGTCACGCTGGCCGTCGCCGGTGTGCTGGCGCTGCTCGCCGGAATCGTCCTCCTCGTCTGGCCGGTGAAGTCCGCGGTCATCGTGACGGCGATCTTCGCCACCTACCTCATCATCGCCGGTCTCGTCTACGTCGGACTCGGCATCTTCTCGAGCGCGAAGGGCGGGTGGGCGCGCGTCGGTCACATCGTCCTCGGCCTGCTCTACATCGCTGCCGGTGTCATCGCGTACTTCAACCTGAATGCCGCCGCCGCCACGCTCGCCTTCGTGGTCGTGATCTTCATCGGCGTCAGCTGGATCGTCGATGGGATCGTCGCGCTCACACTGCTGGGCAGCGACGGCTCGCGCGTCTGGACCGTCCTCTACGCGATCCTGAGCATCGTCGCGGGAATCATCGTGTTGTTCTCGCCGCTCATCGCCGGCTTCGCGTTCTGGCTGCTGCTGGGCATCTCGCTGGTCGTGCTCGGAATCATCCAGATCGTGCGCGCCATCACGCTCGGTCGAGACGAGAAGGAATACGTCTCCGCCGTGCAGGGTGGAGCGACGAGCTGATCCTGTCGGTCTGAAAACAGATCGGCCCCGTCCCGCAGCGTGCAGGACGGGGCCGATCTGTGCGCCCTGGCTACTCGGCGGCGAAGGCGCTCACATCACCGACGAGGCGCGTGTTGTCCGCCGGTACCGGGTCGATGACGGCCTTGGCGACCTCGGCTGCGAACTCCGAGACGTTGTAGAGCCTGCCGGCCGATTCCCGGCGCTCGGCGATGGCGCCCGGGTTCGCGCGCTCGAGCAGAGTCGCCGTGATCGTTCCTTCGATCATGTCGCCCGAGACGACGGTGAAGCCGATCCCCTTCTCGGCCAGTCCGGGGATGAGCTCGCGGAGCGCGTCTTCCCCCGCCCGCTTCGAGAGTGCCACCGGTTCGTACTCCGGCATGGTCGGCGTGGTCCGGATGAAGTGCGCCTGGTGGCTGGTGACGAACACGACGCGCGCGCCGTCTCCGAGCAGGGGCGTCGCCGCGTTCAGGACGTTGAGCTGCGCGTCACGGTTCAGCGCGAGGGCGTAGTCCTCGGCCATGCCGGATTCCATGCCGCCGGAGGCGTTGAGCACGAGGACGTCGAGCCGCCCGTATTCGGCGCGGATCGCCTCGAACATCTCGGCGACGGATGCCTGGTCGGTCAGGTCCGCGCCGACGACGAGAGCGCGACGGCCGAGCTCGCGGAGCTGGGCGGCGAGCTTCTCTGCACGGGGTGCCTTGTTGCGGAAGTTGATGACGACGTCGGCGCCTGCCTCGGCGAGGTAGCGCACGGTGTCGGCGCCGATGCCCCGCGATGAACCGGTGACAAGAGCGACCTTGCCGTCAAGGGATCCTGCGGGAAGAACGTCGGTCACGGTGACTCCTCATGATGCGTGAAAAAGCCGTGATCGCACGGCCCTCTCACACTATCAAGCGCGCGCTGTGGCACCCTGATCCGTCGGTGCCCGCGTGATACGTTGACCACAAAGGAGGCCGCATGGACAACTTCACGACATTCGTCACGTTCATCGACCAATGGGCGTGGATCGGCTGGCTGGTCCTGATCGCCGTCTTCCTCGTCATCGAGATGCTGTCGCTGGACTTCACCTTCCTGATGCTGAGCTTCGGCAGCGTCGTGGGGCTGGTCACGGATCTGATTGGTGTTCCGGTCTGGCTGCAGGTCATCATCGCCGCGGCCGCCGCCGCGCTGTTCATCCTCTTCCTGCGTCCCCCGCTCCTCAAGCGACTGCGCCGCGGAGAAGATCCGACCAAGTCGAACGTCGACGCCCTCGTCGACCTGCGCGGTATCGCGCTGCATGACATCACTCAGATCTCCGGCCAGGTCAAGCTCGCCAACGGCGACACCTGGACCGCTCGCACCGCCACGCCCGTGCCGATCCCGCAGGGCGCTCCGATCGCCGTGACCGCGATCAACGGTGCGACCGCCATCGTCCGTCCCGTCAACGACTAGGAGAACCCGTGAACGACGCATCGTTCATCCCCACAGCGATCCTGTGGATCCTCGTGATCGCGGTGATCATCTTCGTGGTGGTCACCGTCGCCCGTGCGATCCGCATCATCCCCCAGGCGACGGCCGGGGTCGTCGAGCGCCTCGGGCGCTATCACAAGACGTTGACCCCCGGTCTGAACGTCCTCGTCCCGTTCATCGATCGCCTGCGCCCCCTGATCGACATGCGCGAGCAGGTCGTCTCCTTCCCGCCGCAGCCGGTCATCACCGAGGACAACCTCGTCGTGTCGATCGACACGGTCGTCTACTTCCAGGTCACCGACGCGCGCGCAGCCACCTACGAGATCGCGAACTACCTCGGTGCGGTCGAACAGCTGACCACCACCACTCTTCGCAACGTCGTCGGTGGCCTCAACCTCGAAGAGGCACTCACGAGCCGCGACAACATCAATGGGCAGCTGCGCGTCGTGCTCGACGAGGCCACCGGCAAATGGGGAATCCGCGTCGGCCGCGTCGAGCTGAAGGCGATCGACCCGCCCATCTCGATCCAGGACTCGATGGAGAAGCAGATGCGCGCCGAGCGTGACCGACGCGCCGCGATCCTCACGGCCGAGGGAACCAAGCAGTCGGCGATCCTCGAGGCCGAGGGTGCCCGTCAGGCCGAGATCCTCCGGGCAGAGGGTGACAAGCAGGCGGCTGTGCTCCGCGCACAGGGTGAGGCCGAGGCGATTCAGAACGTCTTCAGCGCCATCCACCAGGGCGAGCCGGATGACAAGCTGCTCGCCTACCAGTACCTGCAGATGCTGCCGAAGATCAGCGAGGGGCAGTCCAACAAGCTGTGGATCATCCCGAGCGAACTCACCGAGGCGCTCAAGGGCATCGGCAGTGCGTTCACCCCGAAGGCGGGCCAGGGCCCGACGAACACGCTTCCGGGCGCGTGACGCACCCGTACTTCTCGAAGACGCGGCATCCCCGAGTCCTCGCCCACCGCGGTCTGATCACCGCGGCAGGCGAGGACTCCGGCGTCTGGGAGAACTCTGCCGCGGCTTTCGCCGCCGCGCACGCGGCGGGCGTCGACTATATCGAGACCGACTGCCAGGTCACCGCGGACGGCGATGTGGTGCTGTTCCACGACACGACTCTGACCCGCCTGAGCGGCGACAGCCGAAGGGTCCAGGATGTGCGCACACGCGAACTGCGGACGCTCTTCTCCGACCACGGCGGACTCCTGACGGTGTCGGAGGCGCTGGCTTCGTTCCCGGACGTGCGTTTCAACATCGATGTGAAGACGGCCGCAGCCGTCGAGCCCCTCGGCCCGATCCTGGTCGATCACACCCACCGCGTCCTCCTGACCAGCTTCTCCGACGCGAACCGCCGTGCCGCCCTCGCCTCGGTGCTGCGAGCCGGCGCCGCTCTCCGTCCCGCGACGTCGGGAGGGAGCCGGACGATCGCCTCCCTGCGGGGAGCCTCGGCACTCCACCTCTCCCCCGCCCGCCTGCTCCGCGAGATCGACGTGTTGCAGATTCCCGAGCGCTACGGCGCGCTGAAGGTCCTGACCCCCGCGCTCCTGGGTGCGGCGCACCGGCACGGCGTCGAGGTCCATGTGTGGACCGTCAACGACCCCGAGGACATGCGGCGACTCGTCGGCCTCGGGGCTGACGGCATCGTCTCCGATCGCGCGGATCTCGCTCTCAAGACGCTCTCTCCCCGCTGACTCCCGACTCGCCCCATAACCTCCGGCGCTGGGATTAACCTGTGAGTTCCGCCGAGAAGGCGGGCGCGTGGATGAAGCGCACAGGCTGGAGCGTTATACCTGACAGCGACGAGAGGACCACACAATGGCAGATCGCAGCCTGCGCGGCATCCGACTCGGCGCCCAGAGCCTACAGAGCGAAGAGGGCGTCGTTTTCATGGAGCGCCGTGAGACCACCTACACCTGTGACACTTGCGGCCACGTCACGAACCTGATGTTCGCGGCGGATGCAGAGCCGCCCCAGACCTGGGAGTGCCGCGCGTGCGGCGCCGAGGCGCGCTTGAACGTCGACGGTCAGGCCGTCACGCTCGAGGCCAGCGATGAGAAGGCCGCCCGCACCCATTGGGACATGCTCCTGGAGCGCCGTACCCGCGCCGAGCTCGAAGAGCTCCTCGAAGAGCGCCTCGCCTTCATCCGCGCCCGGCGCGGTGCCGGCGAAGACCCGACCCGCGAGAAGATCGGCGCCTAGCGCCTCCTGGCGCGCCACCACCCGACGAGGAGCGCGCCGAGACCGCCCCACAGCAGAATCGCCTGCACCCAGGGGCCCAGTACGACACCCGCCGTGAGGCCGGACCGTAGCTCGACATCTTCGAGCATCGCTCCGGCCTCATCTGCGTCCAGGCTGGTGACCGTCGAGCCGTCCGCGCGGATGACCTGGCTGGTGCCGACCGTGGAGACGTTCACCACGCTGCGGCCCGTCTCGATCGCCCGCATCCGCGCGAAGGCGAGCTGCTGGAGGTTCTCGTCCGTACCGCGGAAGTCGGCGTTGTTGGTCTGGAACACCAGCACCTCGGCACCGGAGTTCAGTCCCTGCCAGATCACGTCGTCGTAGATCACGTCGAAACAGATGGCGAGACCGACGCGCACATCGCCGACATCCATAATCGGGGGGTTCGACCCCGGCGTGTACTCCCTCTGGATGAGCCCGATGAGATCGGGCGCGAGCGCGTTGAAGAAGGCACGGTCGGGCACGTACTCCCCGAAAGGGACAGGGTGACGCTTGTCGTGCAGCTGCGTCGCGGTGCCATCGGCGTTCCAGAGCATGGAGGTGTTGAAGAAGCGGTCGTCGCGCCCGGTGGCCGCATTCGCCAGCAACGGGGCATCGATCCGATTGGCGACGAGCGTCATCCGTCGAGCGAGGGCGTCGATCTGGAAGGGGTCGCCGTCCAGTGAGCCTTCGGGCCAGACGAGGAGATCGACGTCCTCGCCGTAGAGAGGCGCCGTGGCTTCGGTCTGCGCCTGGATGACGGCGAACGCTTCGCGGTCATCGAAGTACCCGGTGGGACCGTTCCCCTGCACCGCCGCGATGCGCAGGGAACCGCTCGGGGACGTCGGGAAGAGCGGGGTGAACAGCAGCACCGCGAGGACGGCGGCGGGCGCGATCAGAAGGAGCGGACCACGCCATGCACGCAGTCGGAAGACTTCGATCAGCATCGCGACGACGAGCACCATCAGGAAACTGAGACCGCTGACGCCGACCCATGATGTGACGGATGCCAGAGGGCTCTCCGCCTGACTCATGCCGATCCGTGCCCAAGGGAAGCCCCCGTAGGGCCAGGAGCCGATGAACAGCTCCCGAGCGACCCAAAGGGCGGCGATGACCGTGGGAAGCCCCAGGAGACGTCCTGCGGTCCCGGGGAAGGCCTTCGGCATCCAACGGTACGCGAGGGCGATCGGAACCAGGGCGACGGCGGTCAGTACGCCTTCCACCACGCTGAGGGCGGCCCAGGGAACAGGTCCCAGGTATCGCGACGTCCAGGAGACGAGAAGCGCGAAGAACAGGATGCCGTAGACGAGACCGACGAGCAGAGCCCCACCGAACCGGCGCCCGATCAGCGCGACGAGCAGAAGCGCGGTCGCGGGGAAGGCGAGAATCCAGATCGCGGCCTCAGGATAGGCCAGGTCCATCACCAGGGCGGCGAGTGCGGCAGCGAGCACAGCGGCCCAAAGTGGCAGGAGGGCGCGCTGCGGCGCTGGTTTCTCGGTCATTCCGTCCATCTCACATCGACGAGTAGGCGACGATGCCGCGACGCACCCCGTCGAGCGCGGCACGAGCCGTACGCGCGAGAGCCGCATCCTCGGCCACGATCGACAGCTGGTCGAGCAGGTCGATCGTCTGCTTGGCCCAGCGCACGAAGTCCCCGGCCGCCATATCCGCATCGACCAGCACTCGGTCGAGCATCCCGCCCCGCGCCCAGGAGTGCATCGCGCCGGCCAGGCCTGCGGCCAGGGGCTCGCTTCCGGGGAGGTGATGGTCCTGCTCGAGGTCGTCGAGCTCGGCCCAGAGCGTGGTCGTCTTCTCATACGCCGCGCGGAAGGGCCCTCGCGGTAGACCCCTCTCCCCCGTGTTCGCCTCGTCGCGGCGGGGTTCGTACACCAGACAGCACGCCATGGCTGCAAGGGACGGAGCATCGAGGCCGGCCCAGAGGCCTTGACGCAAGGACTCCGCGACGAGCAGGTCACGTTCGCCGTAGATGCGACGCATGGTCCGTCCGGCCTCGGTCAGCGTGGTCTCCCCGTCCTCATCACGTAGATAATCGAGCGTCTCCAGGACCTCGACGACGCGGTCGAAGACCCGCGCGACGGTCCCGGTGCGTGTCTCGATCTGGCGACGGATGCGATCCGTCTGACGCTTCAACTTCCAGTAGCGCTCCGCCCAGCGTGCGTGCGCTTCGCGGTCGGGACAGCGATGGCACGGGTGACGCTGCATCTGCGTCCGCAGGGTCTGGATGCGCTTCATGCGCTTGTCGCGCGACGCGCGCGGGGCGTTCGAGTCCTGACGGTTCTTCTTCTCGAGGTCGCTCAGCTCGCGTCGGATCGCCGCGTACTCGGGGAAGTCGCCGTGTTCGCACGCCATTGCGCTCTGATAGCCGGCCAGCGATTCCTCGGCCTCACGCACCTGCCGCGCCAGCCCGACGACGGCACGGTCGGCCTGGAACTGGGCGAACGACGATTCCAGGATCTCACGGGCCCTGGGCTTGCCGAACAGGTCGATCAGGTTGACGGCCATGTTGTACGTCGGCCGGAAGCTGGAGTTCAACGGGTAGGTGCGGCGGGAGGCGAGTGCAGCGACCGCCTGTGGATCCATGCCCTCGGTCCACTGCACGACGGCGTGACCCTCGACATCGATCCCTCGGCGTCCTGCGCGCCCGGTGAGCTGGGTGTACTCCCCCGAGGTGATGGCCACCCGGGCCTCGCCGTTGAACTTCTCCATCTTCTCGAGCACAACGGTGCGTGCCGGCATGTTGATCCCGAGCGCGAGCGTCTCGGTGGCGAAGACGACCTTGACCAGCTTGCGCTGATAGAGCTCTTCGACGACCTCTTTGAAAGCAGGCAGCAGCCCCGCGTGATGCGACGCCACGCCGCGCTCCAGATTGTCGAGCCATTCCCAGTAGCCGAGGACGCCGAGGTCCTCCTCCTGGAGCGTACGCGTGCGCTCTTCGACGATGGCCCGGATCTCGGCACGTTCCTCATTCGAGGTGAGCCGGATCCCCGAGCGGCGCACCTGTTGCACCGCGGCATCACACCCCACGCGGCTGAAGATGAAGAAGATCGCCGGCAGCAGATTCGCCCGCTCCAGAAGCCGCACGACGTCGGGGCGGTCCATCCGCTCGATCCGGCGGGCATTGGCGGCACGCACCGGACGACGCCCTCCCCGCGGAGGCCGCTTCGCCTGACGGCCGGCATGACGGTCGCTGCGATAGGACTGCGCCTGGCGGTTGTTCTCGTAGGTCGTGCCCGTCGACGAGCGGATCCGCATCAACTCCTGGTTCACCTGCGCCGTGGCGAGACCAGCGCGGTCGTCGAACAGCGGCAGGAGGTCGTCGCGTACGAGCACGTGCTGCTCGAGCGGCACGGGACGGACCTCGGAGACGATCACCTCGGTGTCGCCGCGCACGGTGTCGAGCCAGTCGCCGAACTCCTCCGCGTTCGACACCGTGGCACTCAACGACACGAGGCGGACACGGGCGGGGAGGTGGATGATGACCTCCTCCCACACCGCGCCCCGGAACCGATCGGCGAGGTAGTGGACTTCGTCCATGATGACGTAGCGGAGGTCGCGGAGGGCCGAGGAATCGGCGTAGATCATGTTGCGAAGGACCTCGGTCGTCATCACGACGATCCGTGCGTTGCCGTTGATGTTCGTGTCGCCCGTAAGGAGTCCCACGTCGTCGGCACCATAGACGTCGACCAGTTCTCGGAACTTCTGGTTCGAGAGGGCCTTCATCGGCGTCGTGTAGAACGCCTTGTCACTCGGGGTCTGCATCGCGAGGTGGATAGCGAATTCGCCGACGATCGTCTTCCCGGCGCCCGTCGGCGCCGCGACCAACACGCTCCGGCCGCTCTCGAGCGCGTGACAGCCGGCGACCTGGAAGGGGTCGAGCTGGAACTTCTGCAGTGCGGCGAACGCCGTCGACTGCGGGTGCTCCACTGCTTCCTGCGCGCGGGCGTACCTCTCGGAAGGCGAACTCATGCCGGATCCGGCAGAAGCCCTGATGCCTCGTCGCGTTTGCGCTTTCGTCGGTCGAAGATCAGTGAGAGACCTGCGGCGGCGAAGAAGAGGACGATCAGGATGCCCGCGAGCATCAGCATGCTGACGACGTCAGCCGCCGGCGTCGCGAGCGCGGCGAACACCGTGGCGATGATGATCGCGACACGCCATCCCTTGAGGATCGCCCGTCCGGACATGACGCCTGCGAGGTTGAGTGCCACCAGGAACACGGGCAATACGAACGAGATGCCGATCACGATCATCAGTTTGAAGATGAAGTCGTAGTACTCCTGGGCGGAGTAGAGGTTCGTCGCCCCGGCGGGCGTGAAGCTCCACATCAGTTCGATGATGTGGGGCATGATCATCACGCCGAGGTAGCAGCCGGCGAAGAACAGCGGAACGGCGGCCACGACGAAACCGATCGTGTACCTGACCTCCTTGCGGGTGAGACCGGGCATGATGAACGCCCAGATCTGCCACAGCCATACCGGAGCCGACAGGAAGATGCCGATGGAGAAGGCGATGCGCATGCGCATGTCGAACGCGGCCGTGACCGTGCCGAAATTGAGTGCGCTGAAGTCGTCTCCGCGCTTCTCGGCGATGATCCGTACCGGCTCGGTGATGAAGTTGATGATCGGGTCGGCGATGAGGAACGCGACGACCATGCCGACCAGCAGCGCAAGCGCAGCGAACATCAGGCGCTTGCGCAGTTCGACGAGATGCGCGCCCAGCGACATCCGTCGATCCCGATCCGCCTTCGGCATCACGGTCGGTTCGATGGCTGCCACGGCCGGTCAGGCGCGGGGCGGGGTCTCAGGGTCGATGCCCGAGTCCTTCACCGTGGTCGGCTCGGCGGCTGCGGAATCGGTGCGAGCGGCGTCGTCGTCCTTCATCGCCTTCATCTCGCCCTTGAACACGCGCGCGGACTGTCCCATGCTCTTCGCGAGAGCCGGCAACTTGGCAGCACCGAACAGGAGGAGGATCACGGCGAGCACGATAAGCAGGTGCCAGCCTTGCATTCCAGCGAACATGTCAGGATTCCCGTCGTCGGTGAGCGTTCGCTCCAGTCTACAGATCAAACCTTTGCTTCGGGTTGGCGATACAGGGCGAGTCCCGAGGCAGCCCAGTCCCTCGCCGCTGCGCGGGCGACACCGGGTTCCAGGACTTCCATCGCTCCGCCGAAGCGCGCAGCCAGCCGCTTGATGCCCCGTGGGTCGGCGAGATGGAGGCGCGCTGTCACGGCTCCGTCGATCACCTCGGTCTCACCGGGGGGAAGGAATCCGTTCAGGAGCGGAGCCAACCGCGCGGCGACGCGAACCGTGACCTCGCGCTCATCGTCGAGTCCTGCGAATGCCTCGGGAACCTGATCGCCCGCATGGGTGATCGGGATGTCGGTCAGCGTCGGGGCGCTCACCCGATCGAGATGGAAGGTGCGCATCGCCTGTCGGAGGTGACACCACCCCTGCAGGTACCACTGTCCGTTGGTGATGAGGATCTGCATCGGATCGACCGTGCGCGTCGTCGGGGCTGCGTCGGGAGCCTGATAGGTGAAGGAGATCGCGACCCCCTCATGAAGCCCGCGGGCGACCGCCTCGCGAACCTCGTCGACGGCGCTCGGAGCGACGACTACATCGGCGGGCGCATCCGCGGCGCCTCGAGAGAGTTTGGAGATCAGGCCGGCGACGAGGCCCGAATCGGAGACGGCGGGCACCGCAGCCACCATCTGCAGACCCGCCAGGAGCGCGGCGGCCTCACGCGCGGTGAACCGTGGGACGCGACGCAGAGCGACGTCGTTGGTGATCTCGATGACGTCGTCCAGATCGAGCAGGTCCCAGTTGATGTCGAACATCTCCTGAGGTTGCTGCCAGTAGCCCGATTCCCCGGGCAGACCGATGACGGTGAGCTTCTCGACCATGCTCCGCATCTCCTGCGGAGTCACGCCGAACTCTGACGCCGCCTCCTGGAGAGAGACCTGCCCGTGCTCGAGGAGGTAGGGGACGAGGGTCAGATAGACCCGCACGCGATCAGCCGCGAGCAGGGGCTTCGCCTTCGCGCTCATTTCGCCTCCTCGACGTCGGTGTGGGCTCGCACGACGGCACGAAGGCGCGAGATCACCGCTTCCCGGAGCAGGGCGGGTTCGACCACTCTGACTTCCGGACCGTACGAGGCGAGTTCATCCGCGAGGATGTGCAGGTCGACGAAGGGGACGTTGATCCCCTGTGCGGCGGATGTGGCCCGTCGTCCCAGGCGCAGTGCGGCCTCCGTCCCTGGCGTGACCTCCAGGAGCGCGGAGTTCTCGGATGCGACGCGTTCCAACCCGGCGAGGGCGCGGTCCCCCGCCCCGTCACGCAGCGCGGGGTCGAAGCTCTGCGTGCTCACGCGCACGTCGCCGACGACCCGGCTGAGGAGGAAAGTGCGATCTTCTTCGACGTCGACGTCGATGCCGAAGACATGCCAGCGTGCCTCGTAGTCGACCAGCGCCAAGGGGCGGATACGCCGACGACGAGGCGTGTCCTCGCCGGGCTTCAGATACTCGAACGTCACCACCTTGCACCGCTCGATCGCATCCTGCAGCGGTGAGAAGGCGGCGTCTCGCGCGGTGATGCGCGGCGCGAACCCGATGATCGGTTCATCGCCGTCGATGCCGAGGGCTCGGATCTTGCGGACGCCGGACTGCGCGTCGCCCGAGACCGACTCCGCACTCCACACGCTGCCGGCGAGTTGCAGCACCGCCAGCTCGGCGGGCGAGAACTCGATGTCGCTGGGGAGATCGTATTCCGCCTGCGGAATGCGGTACCGCGCTTCGCGGAGATCGTTCGGGTCCGCGGCGTCCCCGATGGTCTCGATGGGCACGCCGAGCGAGCGCAGCTCGTCCTTGTCGCGCTCGAACATCTTCTCCAGGGCGTCCGAGCGGGTGCCCGCTTCGGCGCGTTGCCGATAGCCGGAGACGTTGTCGAGGATCTGCTGCTTGGTCAACCCGATCTCCGTGGCCATCAACGCCACGACGAGATTCGTCAGGCGCTCCTCCGCGGGGATCCGGGCGGCCATCACGGCGCAGGCGCCGTCACTGCGCCCAGGATGTCGACGACGATCGCGGTCGCGGGAGTGTTCTCGGCCGCGGGGAACACGACGAGGAGCTGAGAGCCGACAGTGGCGCCGACGAGTTGCTCTGCAGCAACGCTGACGCTGGCATCCTTGCCCCAGGAACTCGTCGTGACCTTCTTGTCGTCCCAGCCGACACCCATGACGTTCGAGACGACGATGTCGCCCTTCTTCACCTTCGGGCCGTCCCCCTTGATGAGCGTCTGGGTGGTGATCTCGGTGGGCGCCGGAACGTCGGGGATGATGATGCCGGGAGTTCCGTCAGGAGCGCGCACCACCGTCGGCATGCCGCGGGCGTCGTTGAACTGGAGCGCTCCCGTGGCCTTCGACGGCATGACGTCGAGCACATCGATCACGGCCACGATGCTCTCGCCCTTGTCGAGGCCGAACGCCTGGACGTTCTGCTCGCCGAAGTCCTCGGGGGTCAGGACGGCGAGGACGCGGCTGCCCTCGGTCGCGCACTCGAGCACGTCCGAGAGCCCCGCGGAACGCTGCGCCCAGTAGTCGATGCTGTGGACGCGGCTCTGGTCGCCGTTGAACTCCGACTGATAGAGCTTCTTGCCGCTGTCGCCGCCGTAGAAGGCGATGTCCAGCACCACGGGCTGGAAATCCGATCCCAGGGCGAGCCCGTCGCCGACGGTGACGTCGGCGAACGAGGTCTTGTCGCTCTTCACCGGCCCGAAGACGGTGACGTCCGGGACAGAGCCGAGGTCGCCACTCACGTCGGCGACGTTCAGGATCTTGTCGTTGCCCCCGCGATCGCAAGCGGCGACACCGTCGGATGCGGTCGCGGTGCATCCTGTGAGGGCGAGGACGGCAAGGCTGAGAGAGGCCAGAACGGCGGACGTTTTACGCACGCGCTCCAGTCTATTCCGTCGCGTACCCGGAATCGCGCGATGCGGCGGCCAGGCGCGCCCCCTCGGCGGCCTTCTCCGCTTCCCGCGCGCGCTTGCGCAGGTTCTTGTCGCTGATCTCGCGGTCGCCGACAGCGCCGGGGGTCCACGCCTCCACGTCTTCGTCGCCGTAGCTGCTCTTGGATGCCCGCCGCTTCACCGAGGGCGCGATGGCGCCCGGTGCGAGTCGCCGTGCGGTGAGGAGGAATCCCGTGTGCGCGACCATCCGGTGATCCGGCCGCACGGCGAGACCCTCGACGTGCCAGCCGCGGACCATCGTTTCGGAGGCATCGGGATCGGTGAAGAGCCCCGTGCCACGGATGTACTCGGCCACCCGGGAGAGCTGCGTCGCGGTCGCCACGTAGCAGAGCACGACCCCGCCAGGGGTGAGGGCCTCAGCGACGGCATCCATGCACTCCCACGGCGCCAGCATGTCGAGCACGACGCGGTCGACGGAGGCCGGAGCGGTCTCCGTCGGCAACGCCTCGACGAGATCGCCGACGACGACCCGCCAGGTGTCCGGGTGCTCGCCGAAGAACGTCTCGACGTTGCCGCGCGCCACATCGGCGAAATCTTCACGGCGCTCGAACGAGATGAGCCTTCCCGCCGGACCCACCGCACGCAGGAGCGAGAGCGAGAGCGCGCCGGAACCGACCCCGGCCTCTACGACCACCGACCCAGGGAAGATGTCTGCCTGCATCACGATCTGCGCCGCGTCCTTGGGGTATACGATCGCGGCGCCGCGGGGCATCGACATCGCGAAGTCGCGCAGCAGCGGACGCAACGCCAGGTAGTCGTGTCCCGAGCTGTTGGCGACGACGGAGCCGTCGGGCAGCCCGATCAGGTCGCGATGACGGAGCACGCCCTGGTGCGTGTGGAGCTCGCCGTCCTCGCGGAGCGTCACGGTGTGCAGACGGCCTTTCGGACCGGTCAGCTGCACGCGATCGCCGGCGCGGAACGGCCCGCTGGGCCGCGGAGCTCGGGAGTCGGTCATCGGGTCGCTCCTGTCGAGGCGGTGCTGCTGTCATAGAGATCGGTGAGGTCGGCGGCTCCCCGGCCGGCGAGCGTCGGCCACAGTTCGTGCGCCCCGAGGTGATCCAGCGGGACGATGTGCGGAACGGCGAGCGTCAGCGCTCCGGAGGCGAGGCCGGCACGGACACCGGTGGGCGAGTCCTCGATGACGATCACCTCGGCGATGTCGACATCGAGGAGGGCTGCGGCCTGTAGATACGGCTCGGGGTGCGGCTTGGGGTTGTCGACGTCATCCCCCGCGACGACGATGTCGAAGGCCTCGAAATCGATCAGATCCACGACGTTCAGAGCCATCCGACGCAGCGACATCGTCACGAGCCCGGTCGGGATGCCCGCCGCCCGGAGATCCCGGAGCAGTTCGCGCGCGCCGGGACGGAACGGGACGCCCTGCGTGCGGAGCGATTCCTGCACGACGTCGGTCAGGTGGGAGACGATCGCCTCGGCTTCCATGGCGACTCCGGCATTCTGAAGGATCACCGCGCTGTCGATCAATCCGCTGCCGACGAGCTGCAGAGCGTCTTCGTGGGTCCAGGATCCGCCGAAGGACTCGACCAGTGCTGTCTCGGCCGCCATCCAATACGGTTCGGTGTCGACGAGTGTTCCGTCCATGTCCCATAGGACCGCGCTGGGCTTTCTGCTCACTGAACCCATGCTAGCCGTGGTGCCGCCCGCTCCCCGCCTTCGCGGACTAGCCTGGAAGGATCACGACCGCGATCTCGAAGGGAGCCCTCGATGGATGTTCTCGGTCCGCGCATCGTCATCGCCGCCTTCGACGGCTGGAATGACGCGGGTGAAGCGGCGAGCAGTGCCATCGATGCGCTGCGCTCCTCGTCGGAATACGATCTCGTGCATTCCGTCGACCCCGAGCTGTACTTCGACTACCAGTACACGCGTCCGTCGACGCGGATGGATGCGGAAGGCCGTCGTCAGCTCACCTGGCCGGAAGCAGGTCTGTGGCGTCCTCGGAACCCCGGCCCGGGCCCGGAGTTCTGGCTTCTCACCGGAGCCGAGCCGGCGCGCACCTGGCAGGCGTTCGCCTCCGAGTTCATCGACATCGCTCTGCGCGACGACATCACCGGTCTCGTCACCCTCGGCGCCATGCTGTCCGACGTTCCGCACACACGGCCGATCTCGATCTTCGCCTCCAGCCAGAACGAGCAGGTGCGCGAGGCACATGGTCTGGAACGCTCGCTGTACGAGGGCCCCGTGGGCATCCTCACCGTCTTCGAGCACTTCGCGGAGAACGCCGGCATCCCCACCGCGAGCCTGTGGGCGAGCGTGCCGCACTACGTCGCTTCGGCGACACCCTCGCCGAAGGTCACGCTCGCCCTCCTCGACCGTCTCGAGGAGCTCACCGGAGTGGATGTGGATCGCACGGCGTTGCGCACGGAGGCCGCCGCCTGGGAGGCGTCGATCGATGCCGCCGCATCGGAGGACGAGGAAATGGCGGAGTACATCCGCCAGCTCGAGCGCACTCGTGACACGTGGGACTCCCCCGAGGCGTCGGGCGATGCGATCGCCCAGGCATTCGAGCGCTACCTGCGCCGCCGCGACGACGGTCCGGGCGACCGCAAGCGCTGAGCGCGGGTCAGGCGGCGATCACGCCGGTGCCGAGAAGGACCAGCAGGACGGTGCCGAGCAGGATGCGGTAGATGACGAACGGCAGGAAGCTGCGCTTCGAGATCCAGTTCATGAAGAACGCGATCACGCCCAGTGCCACCACGAAGGCGATTCCCGTCGCGGCGAGGGTATCGCCGAACGAGAAGAACGACGGCTCGTCCCAGCTCTTGAACACCTGGTAGAAGCCGCTGCCGAAGACGGCGGGGATCGCCAGCAGGAAGGCGTAGCGCGCTGCAGCCGCTCGCTCGTATCCGAGGAACAGGCCCATCGTGATCGTGCCGCCCGAGCGGGAGACCCCGGGGATCAGTGCCAGCGCCTGCGCGAAACCGAAGGCGATGCCGTGCGGGTAGGTGAGGTCATCGAGCTTTCGGCGCTTCGCTCCCACGTAGTCGGCGACGCCGAGCAGGATGCCGAACACGATCAGCATGACGGCGACGATCCACATCGATCGGAGCACGGTCTCGATCTGATCCTGGAAAAGGAGCCCGAGGACCACGATCGGGATGCTGCCGATGATGATCAACCAGCCCATCCTGGCGTCCGGATCGTTGCGCGGCGCCTTGCCGACGAGAGACCGGAACCACTGCGTGACGATGCGCACGATGTCGCGCCAGAAGAACACCACGACGGCGGCCTCGGTGCCGATCTGTGTGATCGCGGTGAACGCGGCCCCCGGGTCCTCACCCGAGGGGAGGAACGTTCCGAGGATGCGCAGGTGAGCGCTGGAGGAGATCGGAAGGAACTCGGTGAGTCCCTGGACGATGCCGAGGATCAGTGCTTCGAGCAGGTGCATGGAGAGCTTTCAGTTCAGGGAGGCACGGAGCGCGCGGCGCTCAGTACGTGCGCAGCAGATCGGTCAGAACCTGCTGGCCGAAGACAAGCGATTCTACGGGTACTCGCTCATCGACTCCGTGGAACATGCCTGTGAAGTCGAGGTCGGCAGGCAGCCTGAGCGGCGCGAAGCCGTAGCCGGTGATGCCCAGGTATGCCAGTGCCTTGTTGTCCGTGCCGGCACCGAGCAGATACGGGATGACCGGAACCCCCGGGTCGTGGCGGCCGATGCTGGCGACCATCGCCTCCACGAGCTCGCCCTCGAACGGCGTCTCCATCCCGATGTCGCGGACGACCGTCTCGATGACGATCTCGTCTCCGACGATCTGCTGCAGCTCGGCGAGGACGTCGTCCTCGGTCCCGGGGATCACCCGTACGTCGATCAGCGCCTCGGCGCGCTCCGGGATCACATTGTGCTTGTAGCCCGCTGCCAGCGCTGTCGGGTTCGTCGTCGTGCGGAACGAGGACCGCAGGAAGGCCTCGGCCGGTCCCGCGGCTGCGGCGAGGGCATCGGGGTCGTCGACGCTGCGCCCGGTCAGGTCGCTCAGGCCCTCCAGCAGGGCCCTGGTCGTCGACGTCAGACGGATCGGCCACCGGGTGCGCCCGATCGCCGCGACCGCTTCAGCGAGCTTCGTGACGGCGTTGTCGTCGTGCAGGCGGCTTCCGTGGCCCGCGCGGCCCTTCGCGACGAGCCGTATCCAGATCAGGGCCTTCTCCCCCACCTGCAGCAGATAGGCCCGTCGGTCATCGACGGTGATCGAGTAGCCGCCGACCTCGCTGATGGCGGCCGTCGCGCCCTCGAACCACTCCGGGCGGTTCTGCACGACGAGCGCTGACCCCTCGACACCGCCGTTCTCCTCGTCGGCGAAGAAGGCCAGCACGAGATCGCGTTCCGGTTGCTCGCCTGCGCGCAGGATCTCGGCCACCGACGTGAGGATCATGGCATTCATGTTCTTCATGTCGACGGCTCCACGGCCCCACAGCATTCCGTCCCGCACGAGGCCGGCGAACGGGTCGACGCTCCAGTCCTCCGCCATGGCGGGAACGACGTCGAGATGGCCGTGCACGACGAGCGCGGGCTTGTCCCTGTCACGCCCCGGCACCCTCGCCATCACGTTCGTGCGGCGCGGGATCGGCTCGTAGTACTCGACCGCGAGCCCGAGCCCCTCCAGGTAGGCACCGACATATTGCGCGGCCTCGCGCTCGCCCTTCGCGTTGCCCCCGCCGAAGTTGGAGGTGTCGAAGCGGATCAGGTCGCTCGCGATGCGGACGACCTCCGGAAGAGACGGATCGGTCATGGGTCCAGGCTATCGAAAGCGCGCGCCACGCCCGGGCGTGCGCCTCGGTTCGAGAGGCCGCTGGGGACGTGGTAATGTCATTCTTCGGTCGGCAACGATCATCCAACACCTGCGCGGGTGGCGGAATGGTAGACGCGCTACGTTGAGGTCGTAGTGCCCGTAAGGGCGTGGGGGTTCAAGTCCCCCTCCGCGCACAGGAAGAAGAAGGCCCCGGATCCCTGGATCCGGGGCCTTCTTTGTTGTCGTGTGGACGACCGACGTCGTGTGCGTCGACGACGCGGGGAACAGCTCACCGGAGAGCGGAGATACACGCCGCGCCTTGATCCGGAGCTACCGGGCTCCGCTCCATCGGGAGAACTCCGTCCGGTGATGCGGATGTACGAGCCCGCCTCCGTCGTCGTCGAGGGCCGCTATCCTGTTCCGGCGATCACGCGATCGCAGGAACAGGAGTCGCTGCCGGTCACGCCGCGCTGACTCCGAAGAGAAGGCCCAGCAGGTAGGTGATGGCGGCTGCGCCGAAGCCGATGGCGAGTTGGCGCAGGGCGCGGCGCAGGGGCGGGCCGCCCGAGAGCACGCCCACCATCGCGCCGGTGCTCAGGAGCGCGATGCCGACGAGCACGAGTGCGACGACGACGGCCGTCGTTCCCTCCAGGCCGAATATCCAGGGCAGCACCGGGATGATCGCCCCGGAGGCGAAGAGGAGGAAGCTCGAGATCGCGGCCGTCCAATCGCTGCCGACGATCTCGTGTGCGTCGCCGCCCTGGATGTCGACCGGACCGGTCGCGGCCCGGCGCGCCCCGGCCTGGGCTGCGCTCACGATGCGCCGGGCGCGCGCCAGCGATTCCTCCTGCTCCATGCCCCGTGCGCGGTAGACGAGCGCGAGCTCGTTCTCGTCGATGTCGAGATCGCCGGCCGACGCATGGGCGTCTTCGTTCGCCTCGGTGGCTGCGAGCAGCTCGCGCTGGGATCGTACGGAGACGAACTCCCCCGCCCCCATGGACAGCGCTCCGGCCAGGAGACCAGCGATGCCGCTGAAGAGCACGAAACCGGAGCTCACCCCTGTCGCGCCGATGCCGAGGACGAGCGCCAGGTTGCTCACGAGGCCGTCGTTCGCTCCGAAGACGGCTGCACGGAAGGATCCGGAGAGGCGCCTGCGGCCGCGTGCCGCGAGCCCGCGCACGACCTCGTAGTGAACCTTCTCGTCGGCCCGCATCGCGGGGGTGGCGTACTGCTCCGCATCGTAGGGGGAACGCGCCTCCGCGCTCTGGGCGAGAGCCAGGACGAAGATGGACCCGAAACGACCGGCCATCCAGCCGAGGAGTCGCGAACGCACTCCGGCGCGGGGAAGTCGCTTCGGCTCGCTGCCGAGAAGATCGAGCCAATGCTGCTCATGGCGGCGTTCGGCGTCAGCGAGACTCAGCAGGATGTCGCGCTCCTCCCCCTCTCGTCGTGCAGCGAGCTTCTGATAAACGGCGCCTTCGGCACGCTCCTCGACGAGATAGCGCGCCCAGCGCCGGCGGTCGGCTGGCGTCGGTTCGACTGCGGCGGGGGCTGTCATGGATCCTCCAGGAAAGACGGTGCCCGGTGCGCGGGCAACCGTTCAACGCTAGCTCTGAAGGCGCGCAGGAACCCTGCTCAGGCGCGGATTGACAGCATTTCGGGGATCCGAAGCACCGGCCGGACGTCATGCGGTCCTGTGGTCCTCAGGAACGCACGCGTTTGCGGAGAACCTCGATGCGCGACTGCAGCTGGGTCACCGTCGCCTGGGCGACGGCCGGACCTCCGCAGATCCGTCGGAGCTCGGCATGCACCGCGCCGTGGGGCTCGCCCTTCTGCCGGGCGTAGAGTCCGACGAGACTGTTCAGAAGCTGTCGCTGCTCTTTGAGCGTGCGATGCAGGGGCGGGGGCAGCGTCGTCGTCTCGGTCGGTGCGGTCGAGGCTTCTCGCGCTTCACGCAGACGCGATTGACGGGACTGACGCTGCATGAGCAGTTCGTGGACGTGTTCCGGTTCGAGGAGACCGGGGAATCCGATGAACTCCTCCTCTTCCGGTGTGCCGGGTTCTGCGAGCTGTCCGAACTCCTGACCTTCGAACACCACGCGATCGAAGTGCGCGACGGACGAGAGCGCCTGATAGCTGAACTCCTGCGTCAGCGCGTCCGAGGTCTCCTCCTCGCGATTCGCGCTCTCGAGCAGGGAGTCTTCCAGCCCGTCGTCCTCCTTCGACTGCCGGTCGAGTGCGTGGTCACGCTGCTTGTCCATCTCGTTCGCGAGCCCCATGAGCACGGGGACCTGCGGAAGGAACACGCTGGCGGCCTCACCGCGGCGTCGGGCCCGCACGAAACGACCGATGGCTTGGGCGAAGAACAGCGGAGTCGACGAGGAGGTCGCGTACACGCCCACCGCGAGGCGCGGCACGTCGACACCCTCCGACACCATGCGCACGGCCACCATCCACCGGGAGTCGTTCGCGCTGAACCTCTCGATGCGTTCCGATGCGGTCGCGTCGTCGGAGAGCACGACCGTGGCCTGCTGGCCCGTGATGCTGTGCAGGATCTTGGCGTACGCCCGGGCGACGGTCTGATCGGTCGCCAGCACGAGACCGCCGGCGTCGGGGACGTGGTGGCGGATCTCGGTGAGGCGGCGGTCTGCGGCCGACAGCACGGCCGGCATCCAGTCGCCCTCGGGGTCGAGCGCGGTGCGCCAGGCCTGCGAAGTCACGTCCTTCGTGTTGTCCTGGCCCAGGTGCGTCTCGAGTTCGTCGCCCGTCGTCGTGCGCCACCGCATCTTGCCCGCATACATGTGGAACAGGACAGGTCGGACGACGCCGTCGGCCAGCGCACGACCGTAGCCGTAGTTGTAGTCGGTGCGAGAGATGCGCGCGCCGGATTCGTCGGGGTGGTATTCGACGAACGGGATCGGTGCCGTGTCGCTGCGGAACGGGGTTCCGGAGAGCAGGAGACGCCGCTTGGCGGGACCGTACGCATCGCGGATGGCGTCGCCCCAGCTCAGCGCATCACCGCCGTGGTGGACCTCGTCGAGGATCACCAGCGTCTTCGCGTCTTCCGTGAGATGCCGGTGCACGGAGGACTTCGCCGCGACCTGCGCGTACGTCACGACAGCGCCGTGATAGTGGCGGGCGGGTGCCCAGTCGCTGTTGCGGAAGCGGGGGTCGAGGCGGATGTGCACGCGCGCGGCGGCATCGGCCCACTGCGTCTTGAGATGCTCGGTCGGAGCCACCACGATGATGCGGTTGACCTCGCCCATGCGCATGAGTTCGACCGCCAGGGTGAGAGCGAACGTGGTCTTCCCTGCACCGGGGGTGGCGGCCACGAGGAAGTCGCGCTGATCCGCGGCGAAGTACTGTTCGAGGGCCTCCTGCTGCCACGCGCGCAGCTTGTTCGCGGTGCCCCAAGGAGCACGCTGTGGAAAGGACGGAGAGAGCATCGACTCCACGATAATCGCTGCCGGGGACACCGGATCACTCGCCGCCGTTCCCGCGCGTGCCCCTCCCCCGGACGTGCGCCTGCAGTAGGCTCTGTCACTGCGCAGCGGTCACCTCCGCCGGGCAGAATGTTCGTGAAGGAGAGCGGGATGACCGACCAGGATTCGACTCGAACCCCCTACGTTCCGAACGAGACCGCGCATCCGTGGCGGCGTTTCGTCGCGATCGGCGATTCGTTCACGGAGGGCATCGGCGACCCGGATCCGGCACATCCCGGCAGCCACCGCGGCTGGGCCGACCGCGTCGCGGAGGTGCTCGCCTCGCAGGTGGACGATTTCGCCTACGCGAACCTCGCCGTCCGCGGAAAACTCATCGCACAGATCGTCGCCGACCAGATCGAGCCGGCCGTGGCGCTCCACCCTGATCTGGTGTCGATCTGTGCGGGCGGCAACGACGTGATCCGCCCCGGGACCGATCCGGACGCCATCGCGAGTCAGCTCGAAGACGCCGTGGCCCGACTGGCCTCGACGGGAGCGGCCGTGCTCCTCTTCACCGGGATCGACACCGCCTTCACGCCGGTGTTCCGGGCGTTCCGCGGCAAGGTCGCGATCTACAACGAGAACGTCCGTGCGATCGCCGAGCGTCATGACTGCATCGTCGCCGATCAGTGGGCGCTCAAGGTCGTGCAGGACATGCGGTTCTTCGACGACGACCGCCTGCACTACAACGCCCTCGGTCACCACGAGGTGGCACGGATGGCGCTGCGCGCGCTGAACGTGCCGAACGACCTCGAGGCCATGCAGCCCGAGCCGTTCCCTCTGCGGACGTGGCGAGAGGCGCGCGCCGAGGACCTCGGCTGGGCACGCGAGCACCTGGTGCCATGGGTGCTCCGGAGGTTGCGGCACCAGTCATCCGGAGACAACCTCGCGGCGAAGCGTCCGGAGCCCTCGCCGGTGTTCCGATTCGAGCAGACCCCTCCGGAGAGGGACTGAGAGGTCAGGCTTTCATCGACCAGAGCGCGACCGCGGCGGCGGATGCCACGTTGAGCGAGTCGACCCCGCCGGACATCGGGATGGTGACGATGGTGTCTGCACCCTCCATCGCCTCGCGCGAGAGGCCGTCGCCCTCCGAGCCCATGACGAGCGCGACGCGTTCCGGACGATCGGCGGCGTAGGTGTCGAGCGTCACCGCGTCGTCACGCAGCGCGAGGGCCGCGATGTCGAAGCCCGCGGCGTGAAGGTCTGCGATGGCGGAATCCCAGTCGGGGATACGCGTCCACGGCACCTGGAACACGGTCCCCATGCTCACGCGGACACTGCGACGGTACAGCGGGTCGGCGCCCCCTGGCGACACCAGCACCGCGTCGGCCCCCAGCCCGGCAGCCGCACGGAAGGCCGCTCCGACGTTGGTGTGGTCGCCGATGTTCTCGAGGATGAGCACGAGGGTCGCGCCCTGGATCACGTCGTGAACCGACGGCAGCTCGGGGCGGTGCATCGACGCGATCGTCCCCCTGTGCACCGCGAAGCCGGTCACCGTCTCGGCGATCTCATCCGGTACCACGTACACGGGCACATCGAGATCGCCGACGATCCTCCGGATGTCCTCCACCCGGCGCTCCTGGACCAGCACGGAACGCGGACGATGTCCAGCCGCCACCGCGCGGGCGATCACCTTCGTCGATTCCGCGATGTAGAGACCACCCGACGGCTCAGACAGGGCACGAAGCGCGGTGTCGGTGAGTCCGCGGTAGTCGTCGAGACGCGGGTCGTCGGCATCGGTCACAGGCAGTAGTTCCACGATGTCCACTCTGCCATCGTCCGTGGGCAGGCCTCGCACGGCGTCGGCGCGCGCTGACGCCCCGTCGGCGGGCGCCGTGTCCGTCCCCGCACCGTAGACTCGCTCGAGGAGGTCCCGTGAGCGTGTCGAATCCCGCCGAGCTGTCGGCCACCATCGCCCACGCCGCCGAGTTGCTGCGCGAGAAGCGCATCGCACTTCTCACCGGCGCCGGTATCTCGACCGATTCCGGTATCCCCGCCTATCGCGGTGAAGGCGCCAGGACCCGCAGCGATCCCATGACGATCCAGACATTCTTGGGCGATGAGGCCGCGCGGCGTCGGTACTGGGTCGGGAGCCATCTCGGTTGGCGCGCGTTCGCCCGAGCTGAGCCGAACCCGGGACATATCGCGCTGGCGCAACTCGAAACCGGGGGCACCGTATCCGGAGTCATCACGCAGAACGTCGACGGTCTGCATCTGCGAGCCGGGAGCTCGCACGTGATCGAGGTGCACGGGACGATGCGCCGCGTGCTCTGCCTCAAGTGCGGCCAGGTGTTCGACCGCCGCGATGTCGCCGTGCAGATCGAGGAGCTCAACCCCTGGATCACGGTGCCGGAGAACATCGCGCTCGCTCCCGACGGCGACGTCCTGCCTGAGAGCACGGAGGGGTTCATCGTCCCGGTGTGCACGGTGTGCGCAGGGACGCTCAAGCCGGATGTGGTCTTCTTCGGCGAATACGTTCCCCAGGACCGCTTCCGTGCCGCCGAGTCGCTGCTGCGCTCCAGCACCGCACTGATCGTCGCGGGTTCCTCGCTGGTCGTCAACTCCGGCGTGCGTCTCGTCGAGCGCGCCCGTCGCCGCAACATCCCCTTGATCATCGTCAACCGTGAGCCGACGCGCGCGGATGCCTGGGCGCACCTCACCATCGCCGCCGGCACCAGCGACGTGCTCCCCGCACTCCAGGAACTCCTCTCGTGACCCACCTCACCCTCGTCCGCCACGGTCAGACCGACTGGAACCTCGCCAAGCGCATCCAAGGCTCCACCGACATCCCGCTGAACGAGACGGGGCGCGACGACGCGCGGTGGGCGGCGGAGAGGCTCGCTGCCGGTACGCATCATGCCGTCTACACCAGCCCCCTGCTGAGAGCGAGGGAGACGGCGGAGATCATCGCGGATCGGCTGGGGCTGGAGATCACCGGAGTCGTCCCCGACATCCGTGAGCGCGAGTTCGGCGAGGGCGAAGGCATGCTCGTGCCGGACTACATCAGGACCTACGGGGATTGGCATGCGGAGGTTCCCGGGGCCGAGTCCCTGCACGAGGTCGGCGAACGGGCCATCGCGGCGCTGCACGAGATCGCCCGAGACGCACGCCGGCGGTCCGCTCCTCGCGCGGAGTCGGTCATCGTGGTCGCCCATGGCGGAGTGATCCGGGCCGTGATCGACCACGTCTCCGGCGGAACCCTCCCCCGGGACGGCCAGGTCCTTCAGAACGGCTCGGCGCATCGGTTCGTGGCAGCTCCCGGATACCTTCGGCTGCTCGAGGAATCTCCGGTCCTCTGATCAGCTGCTGCTCTGATCAGCCGAGGCGGCGATCAGCCGGCACGAGAGACGACGGAGCGCGCGTGCCGGAGCACTGGTTCGTCGATCATCCGTCCCTCGAACCGGAATACACCGCGCTCTGCCGCTGCGGCGAGGAGGACCGCACGCGCCCATGCCACGGTCGTCTCGTCCGGTCGGTAGGCGGCCCGGATCGCCGCCACCTGGTTGGGATGGATGCACGCCGTCGCGCGAAAGCCCGACGCGGCAGCATCGCGCGCCTCGCGAACGAGGCCCTCGGCGTCGTCGAGAGCGATGTGCACGGCATCGATGGCGGCTTTGCCTCGGGCCCCAGCCTCGAGGAGGATGCGCGCGCGGGCATAGCGGGCGATGTCGCGATAGCCCCCATCGGCATTCCGGGACGACGTGCCACCGAGGGAGGCCACGAGATCCTCGGCCCCCCACATCATCGCTGTGACCCGTGGGTGCGCGGCGATGCGGTCTGCGGCGTGCACGCCACGGGCGGTCTCGCACAGAGCGATCAGCGAGTAACGGTCGTCGAACGCTGAGAGGCTCTCCGCGCTCTCCGTCTTCGCCACCATCACGGTGCGGAAGTCCGTCTTCGCCAGCATCGCGAGGTCGGCGGCGAAGGCGTCGCTGTCCGCGGCATTCACGCGCACGATCACGCGGCCGGGGTCGAGATCGGCGTCGACGACATTCCTGCGCGCGGCGTCCTTCGCATCCGGGAGCACCGCATCCTCGAGGTCGAGGATGATCGCATCGGCGCGCTCGGCGGCCTTCTGGAAACGCTCGGGTCGATCGGCGGGGCAGAACAGCAGAGCAGGGCCGAGGTCGAAGCTCATGCGGCGGGACCCTCCGGAAGGCAGTGCACCAACACCGAGCGCACGGCAGTGGCGACCACCGTTCCGTCCTGATTGCGTCCGGTGTGTGCGATCTTCACGATTCCCTGCCCCGGTCGGGACGAGGAGAGCCGTTTCTCCACGACGACGCTCTCGGTGTAGAGCGTGTCGCCGGCGAACAGCGGATGCGGGAAAGCCACTTCGCCGAAACCGAGCTGCGCGACGAGAGTTCCCTGGGTCAGCTGCGCGACCGATGATCCCACCATCGTCGACAGCGTCCACATCGAGTTCATCAGCCGCGCGTGGAACGGATCCTGGGCCTCGGCGAAGGCCGCGTCGAGATGCAGCGCCTGCGTATTCATCGTGAGCGTCGTGAAGAGAACGTTGTCGGCCTCGGTCGCCGTGCGCCCAGGGCGATGCAGGTAGCGGCCGTCGACCGCGAACTCCTCGTAGTACAGCCCCCGCTGCAGGATGTCGTGCGTGGTCATACCGTCACGCTACCCGGCGAGTCCGAGTCCGCGTGCGATGACGAGGAGCTGCACCTCGGTGGTGCCCTCGCCGATCTCGAGGATCTTGGAGTCACGGTAATGACGGCCGACGGGGAACTCGTTCATGAACCCGTTTCCCCCGAAGATCTGCGTCGCATCCCTGGCGTTGTCCATCGCGGCCTCTCCGCCGACGAGTTTCGCGATGGCCGCCGCTTCGGCGAACGGCTTGCCGGCATCCCGCAACCGCGCGGCGTGATGCCAGGCGAGCCGAGCGGTGTGAACCCGCGCGCGCATCCGTGCCAGCGTGAACTGGGCATTCTGGCGCGTGCTCAACGCAGCGCCGAAGATCGTGCGGCTCTTCGCGTAGTCCACCGCCGCCTCCAGGCAGCCCTCCGCCGCCCCCGTCGAGAGAGCTGCGATCGCGATGCGGCCTTCGTCGAGGATGCTCAGGAAGCTGCGGAAGCCGCTCCCCCGTGTGCCGAGCAGGTTCGAGGCGGGCACCCGCGCCCCGTCGAAAGTCAGCGGATGCGTGTCGGATGCGTTCCAGCCCACCTTGTCGTAGGGGGCCTCGACCGTGAATCCCGGGGTGCCGTTGGGCACGATGATCGTCGAGATCTCCTTGCGACCGTCCTCGTTCCCGGTCACCGCGGTGACCGTGACGAAGCGCGTGATCGGGGTACCGGAGTTGGTGATGAACTGCTTGGAGCCGTCGATCACCCACTCGTCGCCGTCGAGTCGGGCCGTGGTCCTGGTCGCGCCGGCGTCGCTGCCCGCCTCCGGCTCGGTGAGGCCGAAGCCTGCCAGCGCCCGTCCGGCGAGCAGATCGGGCAGCAGCTCCTGGCGCTGCTCCTCGGTACCGAAGCGGAAGATCGGCATGGCGCCGAGGCTGACCCCTGCTTCGAGCGTGATCGCGATGGACTGATCCACGCGGCCGAGCGCCTCGATCGCGATGCCGAGCGCCATGTAGTCGCCGCCCTGTCCCCCGTACTCCTCGGGAAACGGCAGGCCGAACAGGCCGAGATCGCCCATCTGCGCCACGACGTCCATCGAGAGCGTATGGGTGCGGTCGGCCTCATAGGCCTGCGGCGCGACGACCGTGTCTGCGAACTCCCGCACCATGGCGGCGAGCTCGCGCTCCTCCTCGGTCAGATCTTCCATGTTCAGCTCTCCTCCGTCGTCACACGGGCGACCGGTTGGTCGCGCCGCACCTGATCGCCCACCGCGACCAGCAGGTGCACCACACCGTCGTGCGGTGCGAGCACCGGGTGCTCCATCTTCATCGCCTCGATCGAGACGAGAGGGTCGCCGGCGGAGACCCTCTCCCCGTCCGCGGCGTGAACCGCCACGACGCTGCCCGGCATCGGGGCCCGTCCCTCCGGTTCGGTCGCCCCGGATCCCGCCTCGCGCGCCGACAGCCGACGCCGCATCCGCTGCCTTCTGTCGAGGGGACGCAGGCGGACCGTGTGTCCGTTCTCGGCCACCCAGACCGCGCCGTCGCTGTCGACAGCGGCACGCACGGAGCTTCGAGATCGTGGGGACGGGGCCTCGTGGAGCTCGACCTCTTCGTCGTCATCCGTGAGCGCGACGAACGGGACAACCACCGTGTTCTCCGCCCCCAGGCGCCATCCCGGCAGCTCTCGCCACAGCGGGCTGGTCCGCACCGGCGCGCGGAGCTCAGAGAAGGCACCCTTCGCGGCTGCGAGCTGCGCGGTCGACGGCGTCTGCGCGTCGAGGGGAAGCAGGGTCTCGATGAGTCCCGTGTCGAGATCCCCCGCGATCACGCGCGCGTCCCGGCAGAGAGTTCGCAGGAACGCGATGTTCGTCTCGACGCCCAGCACGACCGTGCGTGCGAGCGCCTCGTCGAGGCGCGCGAGTGCCGTGGCACGGTCGTCCGCGAAGGCGATCACCTTCGCGATCATCGGATCGTAGAAACCGGTCACCTCGCTTCCGGTCTCGATCGCCGCGTCGACGCGCACACCGACGGGCGGTTCGAACAACAGCACCTTCCCGGTGGAGGGGAGGAAGCCGCGCTCGGGCGATTCCGCATACACGCGCGCCTCCACAGCGTGACCGCGCAGACGCGGCGAGACATCCAGCGGAAGCCCATCGGCCGCGCGGAGTTGAAGGGCGACGAGATCGAGTCCGGTGACCTCCTCGGTGACCGGATGCTCCACCTGGAGGCGGGTGTTCATCTCGATGAAGAACACCTCGTCCGGCGCATCGGCGTCGATGAGGAACTCGACCGTGCCGGCCCCGATGTATTCGACGCTCTCAGCCGCCAGCACGGCGGCTGCGAGCAGTCGCTCCCGGGTGTGCGGGGGGATGCCTGCCGACGGCGCCTCCTCGACGACCTTCTGGTGCCGTCGCTGCAGCGTGCACTCCCGCTCCCCGAGCGCGATGACCGTACCGTGCGCGTCTCCGAAGACCTGCACCTCGATGTGCCGCGGACGTCTGATCAGGCGTTCGAGGATGAGCGCATCATCGCCGAACGCCGCGGCCGCCACGCGCCGGGCCGAGGCGAGCGCAGAGCGCAGCCCCGTCGAGTCGGCGACGACCTCCATGCCCTTGCCGCCTCCGCCGGCGCTGGGCTTGACCAGCAGAGGGTATCCGACGTTCTCCGCCTCTTCGGCGATCTCGACGTCGGACAGGCCTTTGGCGTCGAAACCGGGGACGACCGGAACGCCGAAACGCAGGACGTGCTCGCGAGCGCGTGCCTTGTCGCCCATGATCTGCAGGGCCTCCACCGACGGGCCGATGAAGACGATGCCGCTCTCGGCGCAGGCCTCGGCGAGTCCGACGCTCTCGGAGAGGAATCCGTAGCCGGGGTGGATGGCTTGCGCGCCGCTGCGCCGAGCCGCCGCGATGACGGCATCGATGTCGAGGTACGACTCCGCAGCCGGTGCCGGGCCGATTCTCACGGCGACATCGGCCTCTCGCACGTGGGGTGCCGCGACGTCGGCGTCGCTGTAGACGGCGACGCTGCGGATCCCGAGCGTGCGCAGGGTGCGGATCACCCGTCGGGCGATCTCCCCGCGGTTGGCGACGAGAACGGTGTGGAAGGAGACGGTGTTCGACGACGACGTCGTGGTCATGGACAAGACACTCACATCCGGAAGACGCCGAAGCGCGGTTCGGGCAGCGGGCTGCGGGAGATGACGTCGAGGGAGAGCCCCAGGAGGTCGCGGGTCTGTGCTGGGTCGACGATCCCGTCGTCCCAGAGTCGGGCTGTGGCGTAATAGGGCTCGCCCTGGTGTTCGTACTGCTCCCGGATCGGAGCCTCGAACGCCGCACGGTCCTCGCCGCTCCAGGCAGCGCCGCGCGCGGTCAGCTGGTCCTCTTTGACCGTGGCGAGCACCGACGCCGCCTGCGCGCCGCCCATCACGGAGATGCGGCTCGCAGGCCACGTCCACAGGAAGCGGGGCGAGTAGGCACGGCCGCACATGGAGTAGTTGCCGGCCCCGAAAGAACCGCCGATGATGACCGTGAGCTTCGGCACCCGTGTGCTTGCGACCGCAGTGACCATCTTCGCACCGCCCTTCGCGATGCCTCCGGCCTCGGCGTCGGAGCCGACCATGAACCCGGTGATGTTCTGCAGGAACAACAACGGGATCCCGCGCTGATCGCACAGCTCGATGAAGTGGGCGCCCTTGAGCGCGGACTCGCTGAACAGCACGCCGTTGTTCGCGACGATGCCGATGGGATGACCGTGGAGTCGGGCGAAACCGGTGACCAGGGTCGTGCCGTACTCGGGCTTGAACTCGAGGAATGTGTCGCCGTCGACGAGGCGTGAAATGACCTCGTGCACGTCGTACGCGGCGTTCACGTCGACGGGAACCGCGTCGTAGAGGCTGGAGGACTCGGACGGCGGTCGGCTGGGCGCCACGTCCCAGGCCGGAGCTGCGGGTGCGGGGAGCGTGGCGACGATATCGCGCAGGATCTCGAGGGCGTGCTCGTCGTCTTCCGCGAGATGGTCGACCACACCGCTGCGTCGTGCGTGCAGTTCTCCCCCGCCCAGTTCCTCTGCGGTCACGATCTCGCCGATCGCGGCCTTCACCAGGGGCGGCCCCCCGAGGAAGATCGTTCCCTGGCCGCGGACGATCACGGTCTCGTCGCTCATGGCGGGGACATAGGCGCCACCCGCCGTGCAGGAACCGAGAACTGCGGCGAGCTGAGGGATCCCTTCGGCGGACATACGCGCCTGGTTGAAGAAGATCCGGCCGAAATGCTCCCGATCCGGGAAGACCTCGTCCTGCTTCGGGAGGAAGGCGCCTCCCGAGTCGACCAGGTACAGACAAGGCAGGCGATTCTCGAGGGCGATCTCCTGCGCACGCAGATGCTTCTTGACCGTGAGGGGGTAGTACGTGCCGCCCTTCACCGTCGCGTCGTTGCAGACCACCATGACGTGGCGACCGTGGACGAGTCCGATCCCGGCGATCACCCCGGCACCGGGCGCCTCTCCCCCGTACAGGCCGTCGGCCGCGAGGGGGGCGACTTCCAGGAACGGGCTGCCTTCATCGAGCACCCGAGCGACGCGGTCCCGCGGGAGCAGTTTGCCGCGCGCGACGTGGCGTTCGCGGGACGCCTCCGGTCCGCCGCGAGCCGCGGTCGCGAGGCGGTCTCGCAGGTCTTGCGCGAGAGACTCCTGGGTTGCCGGCATCGTGATGTCCTCCTCGACCCACGTCCGCGAGGGCGGGCCCTGGCGCGGTGCATGCACTTTCGGTTAGTGTTCACTAACCCGTTGATTCAGGTTAGCGAGGATTAACTGAGATGACAAGCCCGGTCACCGCCCGAGACCGCGCCAAGGCTGAACGGTCGGATGCGATCCTGCACGCTGCCGCGCGTCTCTTCGCCGCGCGTGGATACAGCGGCGTGAGCCTGGAGGACATCGGGGCTGCCGTCGGCGTATCCGGACCGGCCGTCTACCGTCACTTCGCCGGCAAGCAGGCACTGCTCGGGGCCGTGCTCGTCAAGGTGAGTCAGGATCTGATCCGCGGTGGACGGCAGGTCTCCGAGGAAACTCCGACCCCCGACGAGCGGATGCGTGCGCTGATCGGCTTCCATGTCGAGTTCGCGCTGGGCAATGCCGAGGTCATCCAGGTGCAGGATCGTGATGTCGCGTTCCTCTCCGAGACGGACCGGGCCGAGGTCCGCCGCCTCCAGCGCGCGTACATCGAGTTGTGGATGGCAGCCTTGTCGCCGTTGCATGGGACGCCGGGCGGCGGCGCGGATCAGGATGAGCTGCGGTTGCGCGTGCAGGCATGCTTCGGGCTCATCAACTCGACTCCGCACAGCACCCGTGCCGCCGCCAGGCGGCATTCCGCCACCGCGACCGTACTGATCGCGATGGCGGACGCGGCTCTGCGCGCGACTACCTGAGCAGCATCGCCCGTCCGGGCTCTTCGAGGATGTCGGCGACATCCTTGAGGAAGCTCGCCCCCTCGGCTCCGTCGACCAGACGGTGATCGAACGAGAGGCTGAGGGTCATCATCTGCCGCAGGGCGATCTCGCCGTGGTGCTCCCACGGCTGACGCCGCACTGCTCCGACGGCCAGGATCCCGGATTGCCCCGGGGGCAGGATGGGTGTGCCGGCATCGACGCCGAAGACTCCGATGTTCGAGATCGAGAACGTGCCGCCTGCGAGTTCCGCCGGCGAGGTCTTCCCCGCACGGGCCACCTCGGCCAGCGACTTCACGGCATCCGCGAGACCGACGAGGGTCAACTGCTCCGCATCACGGATCATCGGGACGATGAGGCCCCGATCCGTCGCGGCGGCGATCCCCAGGTCGACGTAGTTGTGCTGGACGATCTCCCCGGCGGCCTCGTCCCAACGCGAGTTGAGCCCGGGCGTGCGGCTCAGAGCGAGACAGACGGCCTTCGCGACCACCGCGAGCGGGCCGATCCGGTGTGCGCTGAGGGCGCGATCGTCGCGAAGACTCGACAACAGGTCCATCGTCGCGGTCACGTCGACCGTGTGGAAGACCGTGACATGGGGGGCCGTGAACGCGCTCTGCACCATCGCCGCCGCCGTGTGCTTGCGCACGCCGCGGATGGGGATGCGGGTCTCTCGCTCCGCGTCTGTGAGCACTGACGCGTTCGACGGGGTGGGCGTCGACGACAGGTCGTCGGCACGCGGCGTGCGGTGGGCGATCCGCTCTGCGTATTCGTCGACGTCGCGGCGGGTGATGACTCGATCCCCCACGTCGGCGGCGACCAGCACGAGATCGATGCCGAGACGCTTGGCGTGAGCGCGCACGGGCGGGGTGGAGCGCGGCCGTTCGATGACCGCATCCACGGCTGCCGAGGGGGTGGCGTCATGCGGTGCGGCCTCGAGAACGGCTGTGTCGACCGGTGCCGGGGTGGCTCCGATGCGCCGTGCCCGTCGCGCAGGGCGGTCGGCGGTCGTGGGGGCGGCACCGTAGCCGACGAGGTTCGGCTGCGCCTTCTCCTCGGAATCCGACGCGGGCGCGGGCCCATCCTCGTCCTCCCCCACCACATCGAAGGCGATCAGCGGAGCACCGACGGCGACCGTCTGGCCGGCCTCGGCGTGCAGGGCCGATACCGTGCCCTCATAGGGCGAGGGCAGCTCGACGACCGCTTTCGCCGTCTCCACCTCCGCGAGAGTCTGGTTGAGCGAGACCGCGTCGCCGGGGGCGACGAGCCAGGTCACCACCTCGGCTTCGGTCAGTCCCTCTCCGAGGTCCGGAAGACGGAACTCCGCGATCATGCCCCTGCTCCCGTCAGACTGTTCGGTCGGTCCAGCACCCGGTCGACGGCATCGAGCAGCCGATCGAGATCGGGAAGGTGATACTTCTCGAGCTTTGCGGGCGGGTAGGGGACGTCGTGTCCGGTGACGCGCAACGGCGCCGACTCGAGGTACTCGAAGCAGCGCTCCGTGATGCTCGCGATCACCTCGGCTGCGACGCCGGCCTCGCGAGAGGCCTCGTGGGCGACGACCACGCGTCCCGTCTTGCGCACCGAGGCGGCGACCGAGTCGTAGTCCACCGGTGAGAGCGAGCGGAGGTCGATGACCTCGAGAGAGACGCCCTCGTCCGCTGCAGCGTCGGCCGCCTGAAGCGCCGTGGAGACCATCGCCCCGTAGGTGATCAGGGTCGCGTCGTTCCCGGTTCGCACGACGCGCGCGAGTCCCATGGGCGCTGCGTCCGCGAGCGGCGCCTCCAGGTCGACATCGCCCTTGTGGTGGTACAGGCGTTTCGGTTCGAAGAAGATCACCGGATCGTCGGAGGCGATCGCCTGTCGCAGGCTGCGGTACGCGTCCTCCGGGTTCGAGACCGCGATCACGCGCAGACCGGCCGTGTGCACGAAGTAGGCCTCCGGGGACTCCGAGTGATGCTCGGCGGCGCCGATGCCTCCTGCCCACGGGATGCGGATGGTGATCGGCATCTTCACCCGGCCCTGGGTGCGGTAGTGCAGCTTCGCGACCTGAGCGACGATCTGGTCGAACGCGGGGTACACGAAGCCGTCGAACTGGATCTCGACCACCGGCCGATAACCGCGGAACGCCAGGCCCACGGCTGTTCCGACGATGCCCGACTCCGCGAGCGGAGTGTCGATCACCCGCGCTGCGCCGAACTCGTCGAGCAGCCCGTCGGTGATGCGGAAGACGCCACCGAGTTTCCCGATGTCCTCTCCGAGCAGCACCACCTTGTCGTCGTCGCGCATCGCCTGACGCAGTCCCGCGCCGAGCGCCTTTCCGAGGGTCAGTTCGGTCATGCGCCGGCCTCGCCCTCGAAGGAGGCGAGGTACGCGGCGTACTCACCACGCTGACGCTCGAGCCCGGTGTGCGGTTCGGCGTAGACGCCGTCGAAGACCGCGAGGGGCGGGCGCGTGACCATGCCGAGGCATGCGGCGCGCATCTCCTTCGCCACCGCGTCTGCTGCCGCCTGGGTCTCGGCGAGGTGCTCGTCGGTCAGATCTCCCGTGGCGCGCAGATGGGCTTCCAGCCGTGCGATCGGATCGCGTCGGCGCCAGGATTCGAGTTCGTCCTGGTCACGGTAGCGCGTCGGGTCATCGGCCGTGGTGTGCGGCCCCATTCGATACGTGACCGCCTCGATATAGGCGGGCCCCTTGCCGGCACGTGCATGATCGAGGGCCCAGCGCATGGCAGCCATGCAGGCGAGCACATCGTTGCCGTCGACGCGGACGCTGGGGATACCGAACCCCGGAGCCCGCCCGGCGATCGGATACTGCGACTGCACGGAGACGGGCTCCGAGATCGCCCAGTGGTTGTTCTGGCAGACGAAGACCACGGGGGCCTGGTACGAGGCGGCGAAGATCATCGCCTCGTTGACATCGCCCTGACTGGTGGCACCGTCGCCGAAGTACGTGACCGCGACTTCCTTGGCGCCATCGTGCTGGATGCCCAAGGCATAGCCGACGGCGTGCAGTGTCTGGGCACCGATGATGATCTGCAAGGGCGCGACTCCGAGTGCGGCCGGATCGTGAGCGGCGCCCTCCTCGCCGCGCCACATGCGCACATAGTCGCCCGGCTGGGCGCCGCGCGCGTAGATGACCCCGGTTTCCCGGTAGCTCGGGAACACGTAGTCCTCCGGCGCGATGGCGCGTGCCGTGCCGATCTGGGTCGCCTCCTGCCCCTGGCAGGGTGCCCAGAGGCCGAGCTGTCCCTGGCGCTGCAGGGCGACGCCTTCGGCGTCGATCCGCCGGAGGATGACCATGTCCCGCAGCAGTGAACGCAGTTGCGCACTGTCGATGTCGGCGACGAAAGGATCCAGCCGAGGGTTCGCGATGCGACTGCCGTCCGGATTCAGGATGCGCTCCGAGAGCTCCAGATCCTGGGCGGTGTCTGCGATGGGGGTGATCTGCGGTGACATCGTCGTCCTCCTCGTCCTCGGCGGCCCTCGTGAGGCTCCGCGCACTGATGCCAGCGTCATCACCGGCATGGTCTGAGAGTACGTCTGCTCAACACCTCGCTCAAGCATTCTGAAAGGGCTTGAGCATGTTGCTCAATTTGGCACGGAAGGCTCCTGCTAAGGTTTGGCACTATGCCAGGACTGGACCGCATCGATCTCGAGCTTCTCGCCGCACTCGCTGACGACCCGAGGACCACGATCGTCGCGCTCGCGGAGAGCCTGGGCCTGTCCCGCAACACGATCCAGGCGCGGATGGCACGTCTCGAGCAGAGCGGGATCTTCCTGTCCTACGAGAGGTCGTTCTCGCCGGACGTGCTCGGATTCCCGTTGCAGGCGTTCGTGAGCATCGGCGTCCGCCAGACGGAGCTTCCTCGCATCATCAACGAACTCGCCCGGATTCCCGAAGTCGTGCAGGCGCATGGGCTCAGCGGATCGATCGATCTGCTCGCACGCGTGGCCTGTCGCGACGCGCGTCACCTCTTCGACACCGACGCGCGCATCCTGTCGATCGAGGGAGTGGAACGCACCGAGACCTCACTCGCCATGGGCGAGGTGATCCCGTTCCGTGTGGCCGGCCTCATCGGCCTCGCACGACGGGAATCCTGAGGAAGCGCCGGATCGCCCCTGCGGCCTCCGCCGGCGTCTCGTAGTGGATCAGATGCCCGACGTGGGCGATCTCGACCAACCCGGCGTCCGGGAAGAGCGTCGCCAGCTTCCGCTCCGCTTCGATCGGCGTGATGTCGTCGCGTTCAGCTGCCACCAAGAGCGTCGGAACGTCGATGTCGGGCGCGAACTCGCGGACGTCGTGCGAGACGCTCGCGACGAAGGCATCGCGGAGCACATCACGATCGGAGAACCGGGAGAAGTAGGTGTCATGCTGGTCGTGGATGAACCGCCGGAGCTCGGGGTCCTTCGTCTTGGCCATCGTGATGCTCATGACCCGCACGATGATCCGATTGCGCAGCAGCGCGGTTCCGAGATTCTCCGGGAGCCGGGCGCCGAGGGCGTAGTAGAACACGGCCAGGCGCGTCATGAGCCCCTTGGGTCCCTCGAGCGCGGGGGCACCGATGGGGTTCACGAGGATCAGGCGCGGAGTCTGCAATCCGCGGGCCACCGCCGCGGCCGTCACGATCGACCCGAAGGAGTGGCCGAGGATGACCGCGCCGGGTGCGACCTCGGTGGCGAAGTCGGTGAGCCATCCGGCGTACTCGTCGAGATCGTGACGGCGTCCCGGCAGCGGGGCCGACTCGCCGAAGCCCGGAAGGTCGGGCGCGATCACCCGCACCTCGGGGAGGTATGCGAGCACCGGTTCGAGGCCATGGTGCTCGCCCCGGAAGCCGTGCACCGCGACGACGGTCGTCCCGGCGTCTTCGGGTCCATACGCCCAGTACGCCGTGGTCGCCCCGCGCACCTCGACCTCGTGGCGTTGCACGGGCAGACGACGAAGACGGTCCGCATACGGGGAAGGCACGGTCATCCTCAGAGTCTACGAGTCGCCGTGCGCCTTCTCCTGAATGTCCGCGGCCGACCATAGCGTGAAGCCATGCCAGTCGGTCCCCCGCTTCCTGCCTGGCTCACCCGTGTCGGGGTGTTCGATCTGGAAACGACCGGAGTCGACGTCGAGTCGGACCGCGTGGTGACCGCCTACGTCGGCATCCTCGACGCCGATGGCAGACAGGTCGCGGCCCGTTCGTGGCTTGCGGACCCCGGTGTGCCGATCCCCGACGGCGCAACCGCGGTGCACGGGATCACGGCAGCGCACGCGCGAGCCCACGGGCGGCCCGTCCCTGAGGTGGTCGCCGAAGTGACTGCTGCCCTGCGGTCCCTGTTCCGGCAGGGTGTGCCGGTCGTCGCATACAACGCGTCGTTCGACTTCTCGCTGCTCGCCTGCGAAGCCGCTCGGCACGGGGTCGACCCGCTCACCGACCCCGCACCGGTGATCGATCCGCTCGTCATCGACAAGGCGTATGACCGCTACCGGCGCGGTCGACGCACGCTCGAGGTGGTCGCGGCGCACTACGCCGTCCCGTTGGAGGGCGCCCACGAAGCGTCTGCGGATGCGATCGCCGCCGGGCGCGTGGCGCAGGCGCTCGCCCGTCAGTTCCGTCTCCCCGAGAATCCGGTACAGCTCCACACGCACCAGATCGGCTGGGCCCGCTCGCAGGCAGCCAACCTCACCGAGTACTTCGTGAGCATCGGACGTCTGGAACCCGATGACATGCTCGATGGACGCTGGCCGGTGCGGCACGCCGGCCCCATCGTGGAGTGACGTGCGTCGCTGCTCCTCGGCTCGGAATCAGGTGTCGTGGGATACGCTCCAGATGGTGCGCCCTCGAGTGGGATCAGGGCGCGAAGCACGAGGAGCAGCCCATGCAGTTCACGTCCGTCGATCTCGAACGGGTCGAGTCCACGTGGCAGCAGTTCGTTCCCTCGGCCTCTCTGCAGAATGCTGATCCGCGGAGCTTTCGATTCGACTGGCGATCCGAGGAACTCGAGACCGCGTCGTTCGTCGACTATCGCCTTTCCGCTCAGGTGCATTCGCGGGCCGAGCCGCAGGATCAGTTGCTCGTGTGCCGTGTGGACGCCCCGGACGCGCGCGTCTGGTCGGGGCGCGCTTCCTTGGACGCCGAGGCCGTCTGGATGTCGGACGGCACTGAGGTCGAGGCCAGATGGGACCGGTCGGCTCGCGTTCGCGCCATCGTTTTCGACCATCAGGCCGCGCAGAGCAGAGCGCGGCAGATCACGGGCGACGATCGGCGAGAGCTTCGCACGACCGGACTCGCGCCGCACTCCGTCATGGATTCCCAACGGTGGGAGCGGATGTTCGCCTACCTCGACCAGTCCCTGCGGGACGGGATCGCAGACGATCTGCTCGTCGCCGAGCTCGAACGCCATGCCCTGATGATCACGCTTTCGGCGTTCCCGACCACATTCTCCGAATCGCTGCGGCGCCCGGCGCAGCGCGCCGGTGCACCGGCGGCCGTTCGCCGAGCGCTCGCCTACATCGATGCGAACGCGCATCTGGCGATCACCATCGACGACGTCGCGGCCGCGTCCTACATCTCCACTCGCGGTCTGCAATACGCGTTCCGGCGCGCGCTCGATATCACGCCTGCGGATGCTCTGCGTCGGGCGCGCCTCGACGGCGCCCATCGTGATCTCCGCAACGGTCGGGGTCGCTCGGTCGGCGAGGTCGCTCGACGCTGGGGCTTCAGCAACTCCTCGCGGTTCGCTTCGGCCTACCGCGAGGCGTACGGGATGGCGCCCGCACTGCCATCGACCTGACAGGGAACGAATATTCTCTTCGCGTCGCTCGGCGGGTCGGGGGCGAGCGCGGGGCGTCGGAGCGATCTGCGGTTAGAGTTCGAGTGTCCCGGACCTCGGTCCTGCGAGCACGCCCCCGAGGAGAACCATGGTCCACGCGCGCCACCCCCACGAATCGTCCCCACGCTGATGGGAAGCCTCTACTACGGCGACGCGAAGACTCCCATCCACATCGATGACCGCGCGCTCGCGCATCTCAAAGTGGTCATCGCCACCAAGCTCCGTCGTAACGAGAGCTTCACCCTCTCGTGGCGGCACCCGGACGGCGATGCGCCCGGACGTTCCACCCTGTGGCTGCATCCCTCGATCCCGCTCCGCTTCGTCTTCCAGGACGCACAGACGCCGGAGCTGAGCAGAAGGTGGATCGAAGAGCTGGCTCATTCCGCGAGTTCGAGCGGTGGCATCACGCTCGTCGAGGAACATCTCGAGAGCGTCACCGCCGACTGACGGCGCCCGACACCCTCCGAGCTGGACGCCGTCAGCGGCTGGGCTCACACCGCTTCGTCGCCGCTGGTGCTCACGGAGCGACGCGTCGTCGGCTCTCCGGTGGCGGGATCGACGAAGGTGCGCGACACCGTCTCGGTGCGACGCCGACGTGCGAGCAGCACGATGCCGATGAGGAAGACGACGACGCCGGCCCCCATCAGGATGTAGCCGACCATGTCGAGGTCGACCCAGGGAACGTCGACGTTGATTGCGAAGACGAGGATCGCCCCGATCACGAAGAGCGCGATTCCGCTGCCGATGCTCATGGTGCCTCCCGTTCTGCGGCGCGGTGCCGCACATCGAAAGCATGGCGTGGTGCGGCACCGCCGAGGAGGGGCTTGACATCCGCGCGCCCGTTCCCCTCCTCCCCTGTGTGCGGAGACCTCAGGCGGCGTCGGTCGCGGGCTGCTGCAGCCAGAGATCGGGGCCGAAGACCTCGTAGGCGATCCGCTCAGCGGGCACTCCTCGGCGCAGAAGGGTCGCTCTCGCGTTCCGCATGAACTCGAGGGGTCCGCACATGAACACGACCGCGTCTTCCGGCAGCTCCACATCGGTGAGGTCCATCCTGCCCGGAAGAGCGGGATGCAGGGTCGGGGCCCCGTCTGCGTCCTTCGCGTACCAGTTCTGTGCCCTGGCGTCGTCCATCGCGAGCACCTGACGACGAAGTGAGGGATACAGCGCGTGCGTGTCGTGGGCGCGGTCCGCATGGAAGAGCCGCACAGTGCGGCCGGGAGAACGTCGCGACAGGTCCTCGACGATCGCAGCGATCGGAGTGATGCCGATACCCGCCGACACCAGGATCAGCGGGTGCTCGTCGTCGTCGAGCACGACATCGCCTGCCGGCTGCGATACGTCGAGCACTGTTCCGGGATGCGCGTGCTCATGCAGCCAGGTCGACACCAGGCCGTCGGGCAGGCCGCCCTCACCGCGTACCCGCTTCACCGTCACCCGCAGCGAATCGCCTCGCGGCCCGGAGGAGATCGTGTATTGGCGCGGCTGTCGGGAGCCATCCGGCAGGTCGACGGCGATGGCGACGTACTGGCCGGTACGGTGCGAGGCCACTGCCCCCTCCACGGGAGCGAGGAGCAGGGAGATGACGTCGTCGGACTCCACCACGCGCTCCACGACGCGGTGTGTGCGCCACGGCTGCTCGGGATCGGTTCCGCCCTGCGCATAGAGCTTCGCCTCCTCCGCGATGAGCGAGCAGCCGAAGAGCCAGTAGACCTCGTCCCAGGCGGCTCTGACCTCGGGGGTGACGGCATCGCCCAGGACCGTCTGGACAGCGTCGAGGAGGTGGTGCCCGACGATCGTGTACTGGCGTGCCTGTATGCCCAGGGAGACGTGCTTGTGAGCGATCCGGCGCATGACGGGCGTGAAATCGGGGGCCTCGGGGTCGATGAGGTGGACGGCGAACGCAACCACCGATGCGGCCAGCGCCTTGGGCTGCTCGCCTATCGCCTGGTTTGCAGGATTGAACACACGGAGCAGTTCCGGATGTGCGGCGAACATCTCGCGGTAGAACAGCGTCGTGATCTCGTCCGCATGCTGCGCGACGACTCCCGCGGTCGCACGCACGACCGCCTCGGACTCCGTTGAGAGTTTCATGACTTCCCTTCTCTTCATCGTCATGGTTCTCCCACCCTTTCCCGCGGCGAGGGTACGCGCCGGGTCTTTCACCGGGTTATTTCCGGTGGAAAGGAGTCCAGGACTGTTCGCGCCCGCCTATCCTCGCCACATGCCCCGTCGCGCCCATGACTTCCGAGGACTCACTCAGCCGCGTCGACTCCAGCTGCTGCACGCCATACAACAGGCGCCCGGCCGGCGCGCCGGCGCGCTCGCCGAGGAGAGCGGCATCCCGCTGAACACCGTCCGGGATCATCTGCGGGTGTTGGAGGACGAGGGGCTGATCCGCAGTGAGACACGAAGGTCCGGCGGTCGAGGGCGTCCGTCCGTCGTCTTCCATCCTGTGCGCGACGTGACATCGAACACCGTCACGCGCTCGCGCGTCGACGGGGCGAGCGAGCGGGGGCGGATGCTCCGAGCCGTGACGGACGATGCCCCGACTGCGCTCGAGGAGGACGCCCTGCGTCAGGTCGACGTCCTCTACGAACACCTCGACGACGCCGGTCTGGACCCCGTCGTCGATGAAGCGGCGCTGCGCTTCGACTTGGCTCCGTGCCGCTATCAAGGGCTGTTGGCGGAAGATCAGGCGCTCGTCTGCGACGTTCACGCCCAGCTCGTCCGCGACGTGCTCCAGCTCAGCGACGGGCCGCTCGAGATGCAGCGGTTGGATCCGTTCGTCTCGCCGCGGCAATGCCGGCTGTTGCTCGGGCGGAGGGAACCCGGGAGCGGTCGTGGCTGAGGAGTAGGGCGGGCGGGACTTGAACCCGCGATCGTTGGGTTATGAGCCCACTGCCTTAACCAGCTTGGCCACCGCCCCGTACTCCTCCCAGCCTAGCGGCCGGGGCCGTCAGGCCGAGGTAGCCGATGAGTGCGTCTGCGAGTGCCCCAGATAGATGTCGGCGTTGGCGATGAGTCCCGCACGCTCCTCGTCACTGAGTGCCCGACGCACCTTCGCGGGAACACCGGCGACGAGGGAACCGGCGGGGATCTCCGTCCCGCCGAGTACGACGGCGCCTCCGGCGACGAGGCAGCCTTCACCGATCACCGCACCGCTGAGGATCACCGATCCCATGCCGACCAGCGTGCCGTCGCCGATCGTGCAGCCATGGACGACCGCATTGTGTCCGACCGATACCTTGGCACCGATCACGACCGGGTGTCCGGCATCCACATGCACCGAGACGTTGTCCTGCACGTTCGAGCCGGGACCGATGACGATCCCGGCCGAGTCGCCACGAAGCACGGCGTTGTACCAGACGCTGGAACCGGCGGCGAGGGAGACTTCACCGATGATGCGCGCCCCGTCTGCGACGAAAGCCGTCGCGTCGATCGACGGTGTGCTGTTCGGCAGGGCGAGGACAGAGGCTCCGGACGCGATGCTCATGAGGCGAGACTACCCTCACTTCCCCGGAATCACGCGGAAGTGAGCCGAGCCTCAGCTTGCTTGCGGAATGTATGAGGCTGAGTAGCGTTGTCTTCATCAGATACGAGAACCCGTTCCAGAGGAGCACAAGATGAGCAAGGCACAGACCGTTTCCACCACCGCCATCGACCCGACCGTGGCTGCAGGGGCGGCCCAGTTCCTCTCCCCTGTCGTGCTCGGCCTCCAGGCGCTGACGATCAACGGCAAGCAGGCACACTGGCATGTCCGCGGCGCCAACTTCATCGGCGTCCACGAGTTGCTCGACACGATCGTCGCCCACGCCGGTGACTTCGCAGACACCGCCGCAGAGCGGATCGTCGCGCTCGGTCTGCCGATCGACGCTCGCGTCAACGCAGTCGCCGACAAGGCGGGAACCACCTCCGTCGCCGCCGGCTTCGCCCAGTCGGACGAACTGATCCGCGCCGTCATCTCTGACATCGACGCGATCCTCGTCGACGTCAAGGCCGCCGTCGACGGCCTCGACGAGGTCGACCTCACCAGCCAGGACGTCGCGATCGAGATCCAGCGCGGCCTCGAGAAGGACCGCTGGTTCCTGGTCTCGCACATCGCCGCCTGATCTGATCGGCAAGGGGCGATCCTCGGTTCTCCGAGGATCGCCCCTTCTTCGTGCGCGCTTCGTGCGTGCGGAAGATCAGCCGATGTGGGTGACGTATCCGGCCAGAATCGTGGAGCGAACGGGCATGGATCGCAGGTCCGCCCCTGTCGCCGTGCGAGGATCTGCAGCGCAGAGGGCGATGTCGGCGGGCTCGCCCGGACGCACCGACGAACGCACGCTCGCCTCGAGCGCCTGGTCGATTGTGATCCGTTCTTCCGGATGCCAGGGTTCCCGCGCGTCGTCGGTGCGCGATACCGCAGCCGCGATGGCGTGCCAGGGGTCGAGCTCGGCGACGGGTGCATCGGATCCGAAACGCAGGTGCACGCCGGCATCGCGCAGCGATGCCAGCGGATAGCCGATCGCGGTCTGCTCCGCCCAGTGGCGATCCACCAGATCACGGTCATCCACGGCGTGCTGCGGCTGGACGCTGGCGACCACCCCGAGGCGCGCGAACCGCGCGAGATCGCTGTGTCGGACGAGTTGCACATGTTCGATCGACCCGACGGCGCCCGTGGTGGTGAAGGCGTCGAGCGCCGAGGTGATCGCCCGGTCGCCGATCGCATGCACGGCCACGCCCAGACCAGCGCCTGTCGCCCGGGTCAGGAGCGCGACGAGTTCATCGGAAGGCACGGTGAGCATCCCGAAGTTGTCGGGGTCACCGGGATAGGAGTGCGAGCAGGCGGCGGTTCGCGTGCCCAGCGAACCGTCGGTGATGATCTTCAGCGGCCCGACGTGGACCAGGCCTCTACCCGGTGTCGGAACGTCGTGCTCCTCGCGGAGTTCTCCCGTGCGCAACCCGGCGCCGATCGCACGGTCGAGGTCGAAGGGGTAGACCGCGAACTCGACACGGTGCCAGACGAAGCCGGCCTGGACCCGTCGCGGCCAGGCTTCCGCACTCCACGCCATGTCGAAGTCGACCAGGCCGGTGATGCCGCGCGCGGCGGCCTGCTCTCCAGCGCGCATCATGGCGCGGTCGCCATGGGCGGCGTCGACCGCGTTGAGGCGCCGCGAGATCTCGAAGGCGTCGGTCTCGCGGAGCACACCATCGTCGCTCCGGAACCCCTCACGAGCGAGCGCCGCGGTGTTGAGCCAGACGCTGTGGACGTCGGCATTGATGAGGTAGGTCGGGATGTCCCCGGTCGCCGCGTCCAGGAGGTCGAGTGAGGGCCGATCCGACCACAGGGCGTCGCGGAAACCGGTGCCGACACGACGTCCATCCGGCAACGGGGCCACGCCGCTCATCGCCGCGGCGGCAGCGGCGGCGGATTCCACGTGACCGAGCGGCGCTCGTTCCGATGCCAGAGCCCATTGCACCGTGTGCACGTGGTTGTCCCAGAGCCCCGGAACGGCCCAGGCGCCATCACCGCGGATGACCTCGCCCCGCGCCGGCAATGCACCGGTCGGCGCGATGTCGACGATGCGCCCGTCGGCGATGAAGATGTCCACGGGCTCGTCATCCATCAGGAATTCGCGCCCGGGGCCCGCGATCCGCACGGCCGTGATGGTGTCGATCGCCGCTCCGCGTTCTGTCACTGCTGTGGTCCTCCTCGGCGCGCGTCCTGTGCGCGCCGCATCTCCGCGGCGAGAGCCGGGTTGGAATACGGTCCGTCGGTCGACAGCGCGGCGATCACCGTCTCGATCGTCTCCGGCGGCTTGTTCTGACTGAGTTTCCTCTTGGCGACGACGCGGGTCGGCGTCAACCGGAAGCCGACAGTCCCCGAAGCGAGCCGCTCGATGTATCCCGGGTCGTTCGGACGCTCCCACATACGCCTCGGTTCCGGCATCCGCGATTCGAATCGCTCCACCAGCCGGTCGAGGACGACGAGGTTCTCTTCGTCCGTGAGGATCTCAGGCACGCCGGCCAGATGCACGGCGGTGTAGTTCCACGTCGGCACGGCGGCGACATCGCCGTACCAGCCCGGAGACACGTAACCGTGTGGACCCTGGAACACCGCGAGCATCTCTCGCCGGCCCATGCCGTGGATGAGATCGTCCGGACGGCCGACGTGCCCGACGACGGTCAGGTCGTCGCGCGATTCGTCGAGGAGAACGGCGTAGTGGGAGGCGACGAGTCCGTCATCGCCCGCGCTCATGATCGTCGCCCACGGATTCGCCTCGATCACTCGGCGGATCTCGGTCACGTCGGCCAGCGTGAAGCTGGGATTCTGTCGCATTCGATCAGCCTAGAACGGATGGCGGTGGCAGGTGCGTGGTCAGGCCTGACAACGGGGGCACCAGTAGAGCTTGCGCGCGCCGATCTCCTCGAGGGCGATCTCCGTCCCGCAGATGCGGCACGGAAGCCCCGCGCGGTGATACACCCAGTGGCGGTCGTCGCGGTTTGCCATCGCCGCTCGATAGTCCGCACCTGTGAGGCCGTCCATCGTCATCATCTGCCCGGTCTCCACACCGACGGCGAGCAGCCGCACCCAATCGTTCCAGAGCGCACGCACGACGTCTTCGGGCACATCCCGACCAGGTGTGTGCGGATTCAGCCGCTGCCGGAACAGCATCTCGGCCCGGTACACGTTCCCGATGCCGCTCACGACCGACTGGTCCATGAGCAGGAGTGCGATGACCGTCGGCTTCTTCCGGACCGCCCGGACGAACCGTTCTTCGTTCTCGACCGGATCGCCGACGAGCGGATCGGGCCCCAGCTTGGCGACGGTGGCGAGCATCTCTTCGGGCGTCTGCAGCACACAGGCGGTCGGTCCTCGGAGGTCGGCTGCGGTGATGTCGGTCATCAGGCGAAGGCGCACCTGCCCGACGACAGGAGGAGGCCACTCCATCCCCTCGTCGGCGAGGCCCTTCGTCTGCTCCGACATGCGCACATGCACCCGAGTGCGTCGAGGGGCTCCGATCGACGCCAGCGAGTTCTCCCCCGCATCATCGAGGATCGGCTCGTCGAGGACGGTACCCCGCTGGTTGGTCTGGCCCATCCGCCCGTTCGCCGAGGCGATGGTCGGGTCGACGAGGATCTCGCCCGCGAAATCCCACGCCCCGTACAGACCGAGGTGCACGCGGAGCCACAGATCGCCTTCCGTCTCGAGGAACATCTGCTTGCCGACGGCCTGCACGCTCACCGCCGCGCGCCCGTCGAGGACAGCGGCACCTTCGGCGAACCGGCCCTGCGGGCTGGAGGCGCTCAGCGTCTTGCCGACGAAGTTGCGGTCGAACTGACGAGCGATCCGGTGGACGGAATGACCCTCGGGCATCTCAGGCCCGCGGGTCCGGGAGCAGGGAGCCGTCGCGTTCGAAGTCCGCGATCTGGCCGATGCGCCGCACGTGGCGCTCGTCTCCGGAGAACGGCGTCTCGATGAAACGGTCGATGAACGAGGTGACCTCGTCGTAGGTGTGCTGTCGTGCGCCGATGGAGATCACGTTGGCGTCGTTGTGCTCGCGGGCCAGTTCTGCCGTCGAGAGGTTCCACACGAGTGCGGCACGGACGCCTTCCACCTTGTTCGCAGCGATCTGCTCGCCGTTTCCGGAACCTCCGAAGACCACACCCAGAGCTTCGACGCCCGCCCGCTGATCGGCGATGACCGCCTGAGCCGCGCGGATGCAGAACGCGGGGTAGTCGTCGACCGCGTCGTACTCGATCGGACCGTGATCGACGACCTCGTGTCCGGCTGCGCGCAGATGTCCCTGCAGCTGGGTGGAGAAGTCGAGGCCCGCGTGGTCGGTGGCGATGTGGATGCGCATGACTCCCATCCTAGAAGTGCGCGTGCATCACCGAGAGGTCACGGGGCGACACCAGCCGCGGCCGGCTTGAAGCCCGCGCGGATGTTCTCGCAGCACCCGGGACGGCACACGTCGAAACCGCCAGGAAGAGAGGTGACATGCGCGCGCTCCTCGTTGGGACGGCCCTGGAGACGTTCCTCGATCAGGTCGACGATGCCCGTCACGAACGCGGGCGACACGCCCGGGGTGGGAGTGCGCGTGAAGGAGAGACCTGCTTCCTCCGCCGCCTCCGCCGCCTCGGTGTCGAGATCCCACAGGACCTCCATGTGATCGCTCATGAAGCCCACTGGTACGACGGCGACGGCCTTGCGACCGCGCTCGGGCAGCTCGCCGATCACGTCGCACACATCGGGCTCGAGCCACGGCTGCGAGGCGGGGCCGGAACGGGACTGGTAGACGAGTTCCCAGGACACATCGGCGGATGCCGGAACGGTCTGCCGCACGCGGTCCATCACCCAGGCGGCGACGGCGAGATGCTGTGCGGCGTACGCACCGCCTTCGCCCCAGTCGATGTCCCGTGCACCGGAGCGCTCGGCATCGGCCGTCGGGATGCTGTGCGTCGAGAAGAGGATCTGGATGTCGGCTGCGGCGACACCCTCGGCGAGGAAGCCTTCGACAGCCTCCCGCACGCCGGTCTCGAACGCTTCGACGAACCCCGGGTGATCGTAGAAGGGACGGATCTTGTCGATCGTCACGGTCTCGCCCAGGCCCGTCTCCTCGAGGATGCGGGCGAAGTCCTCGCGATACTGACGGCAACTGGAGAACGAGCTGTATGCACTGGTGGCGAAAGCCAGGAGGGTGTTGTGACCGTTGCCCGACGCCTCGGTGACGACCTCTTCCAGGTACGGGGCCCAGTTGCGGTTCCCCCAGTAGACAGGGAGCGTGATGCCTCGCTCGACCAGGGCGTTCTCGAGCGCCTGCTTGAGCACACGGTTCTGCCCGTTGATCGGGCTCACTCCGCCGAAGTGACGATAGTGGTGTGCAACCTCTTCGAGTCGTTCGTCGGGGATGCCGCGCCCGCGCGTCACATTCCGGAGGAACGGGATCACGTCTTCCTGACCCTCCGGCCCGCCGAATCCGGCGAGAAGGATCGCGTCGTAGGCGACCGGCGTGGTCACGAAGGGCGCACCGCCGGAGGCAGCAGGCGAAGCAAAGGGAACGACATTCGGCTCGATCGCAGTCACCCCTCCATCCTCCCACCTCGGCGGAGTGCGGGAGTGCGCGCATTCACCGTTTCTATCCGTTTCCGTTCCTGCGCCGCTGCGAGAGGGCATCCGTCGCACTGGCGTAGGCTGTCAGGGTTGCCGTCGGCGCCAACTGCGCCCAGCCCCGGTGACATCCCCTCACCCCTGGGAGTACAGCTGTGCCTGGAGAGAACCTCACCCGCATCGAAGCGCAGGAGCGCCGCGACGTCGTCGACACTCAGTCCTATGAAGTCGCCCTCGATCTGACCAAGGGCGCCGAAGTGTTCGGCTCCCGCAGCGTGGTGCGCTTCACCGCGACACCGGAGGGCTTCACCTTCATCGACCTCATCGCCCGCGAGGTGCGCGAGATCTCGCTCAACGGCGAGCAGTTGGACCCGAATGAGGTCTTCGCCGACTCGCGCATCGCGCTCACGGGGCTGCAGGCCGAGAATGTCCTCGTCGTGGACGCCGACTGCGAATACACCAACACCGGAGAAGGACTGCACCGCTTCGTCGACCCCGTCGACGGCGAGGTCTACCTCTACTCCCAGTTCGAGGTGCCCGACTCGCGCCGCGTGTTCGCGGTCTTCGAGCAGCCCGACCTCAAGGCGACGTTCCAGTTCACCGTGACGGCACCGGCCGCGTGGAAGGTCGTCTCCAACTCCCCCACGCCCGAGCCCATCGTGCACGACGACGACGTCACCGCCACCTGGGGCTTCGAGCCGACCCCGCGCATCTCGTCGTACATCACCGCCCTCGTCGCCGGACCGTATGAATCGACGTTCTCGGAGCTGACGAGCGCCTCCGGCCGTGTCATCCCGCTGGGCGTGTACGGCCGCAAGAGCCTGTGGCAGCACCTCGACGCCGACTACATCTTCGACAAGACGCGCGAGGGCTTCGCCTACTTCGAGTCGAAGTTCGGCGTGCCGTACCCGTTCGCCAAGTACGACCAGCTCTTCGTGCCGGAGTTCAACGCCGGCGCCATGGAGAACGCGGGAGCGGTCACCTTCACCGAGACCTACGTCTTCCGCAGCAAGGTGACGGATGCCGTCAAGGAGCGCCGCGTCGTCACGATCCTGCACGAGCTCGCCCACATGTGGTTCGGTGACCTCGTCACCATGAAGTGGTGGAACGACCTCTGGCTGAACGAGTCGTTCGCCGAGTGGGCGTCGACCATCGCCACCGCCGAGGCCACCGAGTGGACCGAGGCGTGGACCACGTTCAACGCCATGGAGAAGACCTGGGCCTACCGCCAGGACCAGCTCCCGTCCACTCACCCGATCGTCGCCGAGATCAACGACCTCGAAGACGTGCAGGTGAACTTCGACGGCATCACATACGCCAAGGGCGGTTCCGTCCTGAAGCAGCTCGCCGCCTGGGTCGGCATCGAGGCGTTCTTCGCGGGCGTGTCGCAGTACTTCCAGAAGCACTCCTGGGGCAACACCGAGCTGAGCGACCTGCTCTCGGAGCTGGAAGCCACCAGCGGCCGCGACCTCGGTTCCTGGTCGAAGAAGTGGCTGGAGACCGCCGGCGTGAACACGCTCGAGCCGGTCATCGCAGAGGACCACGATGGAAAGATCTCGCGCTTCGCGATCACGCAGACCGCGCCGGCGGACTACCCGACGATTCGTCCGCACCGGCTCGGAATCGGCTTCTACACGCTGACCGACGGTTCGCTCACGCGCACGCACTACCTCGAGGTCGACGTCGACGGCGACCGCACCGAGGTGCCCGAGCTGCAGGGTCTCGCCCGGCCCGACCTCGTGCTGCTCAACGACAACGATCTCGCCTACGCGAAGATCCGCCTCGACGAGAAGTCGCTCGCCACCGCGATCGCGCACCTCGCCGACATCCACGACCCGCTCGCCCGCTCGCTCGTCTGGGGTGCCGCGTGGGATCAGACCCGCGACGCCGAGACCGGCGCCTCGGAGTACCTCGACCTCGTGCTGGGGAACATCGGTCGCGAGACCGAGTCGACGACGGTGCGCACCACGCTCGCCCAGCTGCGCACTGCGGCGACGCTGTACGTCACGCCGGCCGACCGCGAGGCGGCGCGGCTGAAGATCGCCGACGGCCTGTGGAGTCTCGCGGAGTCCGCCGAGCCGGGCAGCGACAGCCAGCTGCAGTTCGTCACCGCCTTCGCCAACGCGCTGGTCACCCCGGAGCATGCCGGCATCATCGGGCGTCTGCGCTCCGGCGAGGACACCCTGCCCGGGCTCGAGATCGATGCCGACCTGAACTGGCAGCTCCTCGTGGGCCTCGCCACGATCGGCGCGACGGATGCCGCGACCATCGATGCCGCTCTCGCCGCGGACAACACCGCCAAGGGCGGGGAGTTCGCGGCACAGGCCCGCGCCTCTCTCCCGGACTCGGCGTCGAAGAAGGCCGCATGGGCGTCGCTCATCGAGCGCGATGACGCCCCGAACACGATCGTCCGCTCGGCGGCACTCGGCTTCACGCACCCGTCCGGAGCAGCGGCGCTGAGCGAGTTCGTCCCCGCGTACTTCGACATGCTGCTCCCCGTCTGGGAGTCGCGCACCTATCAGATCGCGCAGTACCTGATCGTCGGGCTCTTCCCGACGGCTCTGGCCGACATCGCCCTCCGCGACGCGACCCGCGGCTGGCTGGCCGCCCACCAGGACGCTGCACCGGCACTGCGCCGACTCGTGCTCGAGAATCTGGCCGATGTCGAACGGGCGCTCGCTGCGCAGGCGCGCGACGCCGAGGACTGATACCGGAGTACATCCGAAACGGAGACCATCTGTCTCGCCCTGGGAGTGTCCACACCACGACACGCCCCGGCTGAGGCAGGTGGTCTCTGTTTTCGCGTGCGGCATCCACCACCCAGCCCGCACAGAGGCCCGATCGCTAGGATCGGTGGTGATGATGATCCCCTCCACGACAGACACTCCCCCCGACCCCGTGCCGCTTCCCGACTGGGTGACGGCGCTGCTCGGCTGGCTCGGAGCGGCCGGCATGAAGGTGCTCGCCGTCGCGATCATCATCGTGTCGTGCGTGGTGATCGGCCTCGTGCTTCGCGTCGTCATCCGGCGCGTGGTGCACCGCATCGTCGACAGCGCCAAGAACAAGGCGTCCGTCGACGACACACAGGCGCTCGAGCGCTCGCCACTTGCCGACATGCGACTGGTGCAGCGCACCCGCACCCTCGGTACGATCCTGCAGAACATCGTCAATGTGATGCTGGTCGTGATCGCGATCGTGCTCATCGTGAACGCCATCGACAACAGCCTGCTCGGTTCGCTCACCCTCCTCACCGCCGCCGTCGGTGCCGGCCTCGGTTTCGGCGCCCAGAACATCGTCAAGGATGTGCTCAACGGGATCTTCATCGTCGCGGAGGACCAGATCGGTATCGGCGATGTGGTCGACCTCGGTCTCGCGAGCGGTGTGGTCGAGTACGTCAGCGTGCGCATCACGCAGGTGCGCGACGTCAACGGAACCCTCTGGTACGTGCGCAACGGCGAGGTCACCCGCATCGGCAACATGTCACAGGGATGGGCACGCTCCATCATCGACATCGGGGTGCCGGCGGACTCGGACCTCGAACAGGTCGAGCACATCATGCTCGAGACCGCGCAGGGCTTGTCGAAGGACCCGAAGTGGCGCACCCGCATCATCGAGAAGCCGGAGCTGTGGGGGCTCGAATCCATCGACGGCGACGCGCTCGTCGTCCGCATCGTCATCAAGGCCCGTGCGAATGCGAAGGACGACGTGGCCCAGGAGCTGCGTCGTCGCCTGCGCGCCGCACTGCTCGAGAAGGAGATCGGCGTGCCCCGCATGGTCGACGTCGTGCCGACGGGGCTCGACGGCGCCCGTCGGGTACGAGGAGCGAACCCACCCAGGACCCGTCCGAACGCGGTCACGGGCGTGCCGATCATCCCCGATCGTGGGATCTGGCGCCGCAAGAAGCCGAATGATGACGGGAGCCCTCAGAAGTGACGTTCTACGACGAGATCGGCGGGCATGAGACCTTTCGGAAGATCGTCTCGGTGTTCTACCGCGAGGTCGCGCTCGACCCGGTGATGAAGCCGATGTACCCCGAGGAGGATCTCGGACCGGCGGAGGATCGGCTCCGGATGTTCCTCGAGCAGTACTGGGGAGGGCCGACGACCTATGGCGAGACGCGAGGGCACCCTCGGCTGCGCATGCGACACATGCCCTTCCACATCGATGCCGATGCCCGCGATCGTTGGCTTCGTCATATGAGAACGGCCGTCGACGAAGCGCAGTTGTCTCCTCTGCACGAAACGACGCTGTGGGACTACCTGGAGCGCGCCGCCTATGCCATGGTGAACACACTCGAGCCTTCCGGCATCGGCCCCGGCCCCGGCGGCCGTCCCACGCTCGAGACCCGCTCACGTCAGGAATCAACGGAGAACTCATGACGACAACACCCCTGTCCACAGACGTCCTGGTGATCGGATGGGGGTTGGCCGGTCTGGTGGCCGCCGCAGAGGCGCTCGACGCCGGTCGGCGCGTGATCATCGTCGACCAGGAGCCACGCACAAACCTCGGTGGACAGGCGTGGTGGTCCTTCGGCGGTCTCTTCTTCATCGACTCCCCCGAGCAGCGGCGTCTCGGCATCAAGGACTCCCTGGAACTCGCCACTCAGGACTGGTTCGGAAACGCCGGCTTCGACCGGCCGGAGGACGAGTGGCCTCGCCGTTGGGCCGAGGCCTACCTGCAGTTCGCTGCCGGCGAGAAGCGCGCCTGGTTGCGAGAGCGCGGCGTCGGTTTCTTCCCGGTGGTGGGCTGGGCTGAGCGAGGAGGCTACGGCGCCATCGGTCCCGGCAACTCCGTCCCGCGGTTCCACATCACCTGGGGTACCGGTCCGGGGATCGTGGCCCCTTTCGCGGCGGCTGTCGAACAGGGCGAGCGGGAGGGACGGCTCACGGTCCTCCCCCGACACCGCGTGACGGAACTGCTCGCGGTGGACGGGACCGTCACCGGAGCGCGAGGCGACGTCCTCGCGACGAGCGGATCCAGCCGCGGTGTGCCGTCCTCCCGCGACGTCATCGGCGAGTTCGAGATCACGGCGACGGCGACCATCGTCTCGTCGGGCGGCATCGGAGGAAACCACGACCTCGTCCGCGCAGCCTGGCCGGCGCGCCTCGGTACCGCGCCGGAGCACATGCTCACCGGGGTACCGGCATACGTCGACGGATCGATGCACGGTGTGAGCGAAGCTGCCGGCGCCCGGCTGATCAACGGCGACCGGATGTGGCACTACGTCGAAGGCATCACGAACTGGGACCCGGTGTGGCCGTCACACGGCATCCGTATCCTCCCCGGCCCCTCCTCGCTCTGGCTCGACGCGACGGGTAAACGACTCCCTGTCCCCCTGTTTCCCGGATTCGACACCCTCGGAACGCTGGAGCACCTGCGCACGACCGGTCACGACCATTCCTGGTTCGTCACGTCACGCCAGATCGTCGAGAAGGAATTCGCACTTTCCGGCAGCGAGCAGAATCCCGATCTCACCGGCAAGGACGTCGGTCTCCTGGTGAGATCGCGCCTGGCCAAGGGACCGACCGGGCCTGTGCAGTCGTTTCTCGACGAGGGCGAGGACTTCATCGTGGAGAACGACCTGGAAACGCTGCTCGAACAGATGCAGCGGCATCCGGGCGGGGAGCTCCTCGACATCGACAACGTCCGGCGCGAGGTGCTCGCCCGCGACCGCGAGATGCAGAACGATTTCACGAAGGACGCGCAGATCGGGATGCTCCGATCGATGCGCAGCTACCGGGGCGACAAGCTGATCCGTACCGCTGCACCGCATCGTCTCCAGGATCCTGCGGCCGGACCGCTCGTCGCCGTGAAGCTTCACGTGCTCACGCGGAAGTCTCTGGGCGGAATCAACACCGACCTCGAGGGCCGCGCTCTGAACGCAGCCGGAGAGCCGATCCCGGGGCTCTATGCGGCAGGCGAGGCGAGCGGCTTCGGTGGCGGGGGCGTGCACGGCTACCGGGCCCTCGAAGGCACGTTCCTCGGCGGTTGCCTGTTCTCGGGACGGACGGCGGGGCGGGCAGCGGCACTCGCGGGCTGAGGCACGTTCCGAGAGCGCCGGTTCCAGCTTTCCGGATGATGCCGTTCCGGGGATCCCTCCTGCCTGTTCGGGCTATCCCGAAGAAGTGTGTTCGTCACTCGAATCGCTCGGCGTTCGTTCCTACTGTGGCCTCGTGCGCCTCCTCCCCGTTCTCGGTCTCCTGTCCGTTCTGATCCCGGGCACCGCGGTTCCCGCCGCCGCGACTTCCGCCCCACTCTCCTCCGACGCCACCGTGCAGGCCTACGTGGATGCGTTCGCCACACCGGGCATAGCTGCGGCGGTGGTCTCCGACGGAGGCGTCGAGCTGATCGTGCGCGGTCGGGATGGGGACGGACGCACGATCACCCCGCACACGCTGTTTCGGATCGCTTCGATGAGCAAGTCGATGACGGCCACGGCGGTCATGCTGCTCGTTCAGGACAGGAAGATCGCGCTCGACGACCGGGTGATCGACACACTTCCGGAGTTCACCATGGCCGACGAGCGCTATGAGGAGGTCACGATACGGCAGCTGCTGTCGCACACCTCCGGACTCTCGCTGCGAACCAACCCCGAGTTTGCGCTCCCCGCACCACGGACGACCGAGGCGGTCGTGGCCGAGCTCCGCGATCGGCGGCTGGTGGCCGAGCCCGGCGCCCGATTCGAGTATCACAACACCAATTACTCGATCGCGGCGCGCGTCGTCGAAGTCGTCTCCGGCGAGTCGCTGGACGACTTCCTCCGGCAGCGCCTCTTCGTCCCGCTCGGCATGCTCGACACACAGAGCGTCGATGCCTGCGATCAGGCGGTCGAACGACTTGCCCCCGGCTTCTCCGTCGTGCTCGGACTCGCCTACGTCATGCCGGAGATGCCCGGACGCTGCGGGGGGAACGGAGGTGTGGTGTCGACGCTCGCCGACATGGTGCGGTGGCTTCGGTTCCAGCAGGGCGAGGTCGGAGCGGGCGTCCTGGATCGCATACTGCTCGAAGAGCTCCATGTCTCTCAGCCGGGCGCGGAGTCCTACGCCCTCGGCTGGCAACGCGCCGCTCCGGGCGGAGGCGACGCCCCCGGCTTCGTCTCCCACGGCGGCACATTGGCCACGTTCACCGGTTCGATGGCATTCGCTCCCGAGACGGGCCGAGCGGCAGTGGTGCTGACGAACGGCGTCGGCTCCCCCGGCGAGCTGGTGCAGAACCTGATCGTCGGTGCCGACGGGGTGGCGGCGAAGCCGTATGAGAATCCGCTGAACATCGTCAACGGGATCCTGTCGGCTCTCGCCGTGCTCGCTCTGATCCTTCTCCTGGTGACAGCACTACGTGCTCCGCGGTGGGCGGCGCGGCGACGCGCAGCGCGAAGACCACGCAGCTGGCTTCGTCTGATCCCGCTGACGCTCGTCATCGTGGTGGGCCTGTTCGTCCCGCTCGCACCGGCATTGCTCGGAGGATCGGTCGAATGGCAGTACTGGGTATTCGACCTCTGGCTGTTCCCGCTCCTCGACGTTCTCGGGATCGTGCTCGTGCTGGGGGGAATCAGTGCTCTGGTGAGCAGGATCGTCGCACTCCGCGTCGTGCCGGTCGCGTTACGGGGGCGCCTGCGCGCTTCGCGTCAGTCGAGCACGCCGGTCTGACGCACGCTCGTGAGGCCAGAGGCGACCGGTCCCCGAGAGAGCACATGCCCGCGCCGGAAGGCGAGTCGCGTCCATCGCCCGGATCGAGTCACCGATACCTGCTCCTCGCCGGAGATGAAACCCATCGCGTCCGCGGCGAAGGCGACCCCTCTCGGCAGACCCTCGAGCTCCTCGTCCGGCTCACCCCAGATCGCGGCACGCAGCGCCCGCACGGCTTCTTCTCCGGCGCCCGGCGTCGCGCCTCGGGCGACGGCGGAAATGCCCCACTGTGCTCGTCGGGCCAGCGTCGAGGCGTCGAGGACGGCTGACCGTTCCCATGCACCGCGAGGCGGAGCGATGCCGGCCCAGGCCGGAGAGAGGCCCGTATCCGGGAGGGTCAGGCGATCGAGTCCGTCGGTCTGCGTGAGTTGATCGACGACGACATCGCACTCGAGTTCGGGGTCGGCATGGACGATGCGCATCGCGAGGATCGTCGGCGTCTGATCGAACAGACCGTGTGGTGCCAGGGCCGCCGTCGTGAGCGCGAGGACTCCCCCCGTCGCCTGCAGTCGTACGCCCTCGTCGCTGATTCTGGCGGCTCGCCCCACGAATGTCAGAACGTCTTTCGCCGTGTCGGCGTCGGCGAGGAGAAGGTGATGCGGCACGCGTTCTAAACTACCAACGGAGCGGCGTCCCGGGGCGCGGAGAGGAATCCATGAGCGCGGAAGAACACGCCATCCAGACCGTCGAGCGACTGCTCGAGGTCCTCGATCTCGATTCGACCCAGGCACGGACCACCGAGGACATCTTCACCGGTTCGTCGCACCCGATGCCCAGCGGGCGGATCTACGGTGGACAGGTTCTCGCCCAGGCGCTCCTCGCTGCGGAACGCACTCTTCCCGAAGATCGGGCGGTGCACTCGATGCATGGATACTTCCTGCGCCCCGGCGATGCGAGTCAGGGCATCACGATCTCGGTCGATCGTATTCATGACGGGCGCTCATTCTCGACACGCCGTGCCCAGGCATACCAGAACGGCGTACCCATCTTCTCGATGATCGCCTCGTTCCAGGATGCGGATCCCGGCGTCGAGCATGCGTCGTCGATGCCCGAGGGCATCCCCGAGCCTGAGGCCCTCCAGCCGGACGAGGACCGTGTACAGGGACTCCCCGGCGGCACGGCGCGGATGCTGAGCGACCGAGCGGCCGATGTCCGCCATGTCGACTCGCCGATGTATCTGCCGAGCGACGATGCCCGCACACCGCAGCAGGCCGTGTGGATGCGCCTTCGCGCGCCGCTTCCGGATGACCAGCGTCTGCACCGCGCAGCGCTCGCCTACCTCAGCGACATGACGATCCAGGAGTCGATTCTTCGCGCGCACGGGGTCTATTGGGCGCTCCCCGGTCTCAAGGTCGCGAGTCTCGATCACGCGATGTGGTGGCACCGCCCTGCTCGCGTGGATGAGTGGCTGCTCTACGTACAGGAGTCCCCCAACGCCCGCGGAGGCCGCGGACTCGCCACCGGACGGATCTTCACACGCGACGGCACCCTGGTGGCGAGTGTCGCCCAGGAGATCATGATCAGGGTTCCCGACGGCCAGGACTGACTTATCCGCTCAGACGCTCGTCGTGCTGCGGGTCTGCCCGGGTGGCCGTGCTCTGGTGCACGCCGGCGGTACGTGTGGCGGTCAGCGGTGGCTGTACTCGATCGATTCGCCGACGTACGGATCCCATGCGTCGCGCATCTCCTGGGTGAGACGGGTGGGACGTCCGGTCTTCGCATCGACGAGCACGATGATCGCCGTGGAGCGGGCGTAGATCTGACGCGGCGCCGCCGTGGGATCGTTGTGCACCTCGTAGCAGACCTCGACGCTGGATCCGCCGAGCTTGCCGAACCACATCTGCACTTCGAGCGGTCGCCGCTGGTAGGGCACCGGCGCGAGGTACTCGATCTCCTGTCGCGCGATGAGGGTGAGGATCCCCTCATCGATACCCGAGTCGAGCACCGCGGTGGATGGTGCCTCTTCGCCGGGGCCTGCACGCCAGAATGCTCGCACACGAGCTTCCTCGAGCAGCTTCAGCATCGAGGTGTTGTTGACGTGGTTGAACGCATCCAGATCGCCCCAGCGGAGCTGGATCGGGATGTGCAGGCGGGGCCCCGGCGTCGCAGTCACGAGGTGCTCAGTCGCGCGTCAGCTTGCGGTGCGTCGAACGGTGCGGCTTGGCCGCATCGGCTCCGAGGCGTTCGATCTTGTTCTCCTCATACGCCTCGAAGTTGCCCTCGAACCAGTACCACTGGTCCGGCTTCTCGTCGGTGCCCTCGTAGGCGAGGATGTGCGTGGCGATGCGGTCGAGGAACCACCGGTCGTGGGTGATGACCACGGCGCATCCGGGGAATTCGAGCAGAGCGTTCTCGAGCGAGCTGAGGGTTTCGACATCCAGGTCGTTCGTCGGCTCGTCGAGGAGCAGCAGGTTACCGCCCTCCTTGAGCGTCAGTGCGAGGTTCAGGCGGTTGCGTTCTCCACCGGAGAGCACCCCGGCCTTCTTCTGCTGGTCCGGCCCCTTGAAGCCGAACTTCGAGACGTACGCCCTGGACGGGATCTCGGTCTTGCCGACGGTGATGTAGTCGAGGCCGTCGGAGACGACTTCCCACAGCGTCTTGTTCGGGTCGATGTTGGAGCGCGATTGGTCGACGTAGCTGATCTTGACCGTCTCACCGATCTTCAGATCTCCGCCGTCCAGCGGCTCGAGGCCCACGATGGTCTTGAACAACGTCGTCTTTCCCACGCCGTTCGGACCGATGACGCCGACGATGCCGTTCGGCGGCAGGCTGAAGCTCAGGCCGTCGATGAGCGAGCGCCCGTCGAAGCCCTTCTTCAGGTTCTTGGCCTCGATGACGACGCTTCCGAGTCGAGGACCGGCGGGAATCTGGATCTCCTCGAAATCCAGCTTCCTGGTGCGCTCGGCCTCGGATGCCATCTCCTCGTAGCGGGCGAGACGTGCCTTCGACTTCGTCTGGCGACCCTTCGCGCTGGAGCGCACCCACTCCAGCTCCTCCTTGAGGCGCTTGGCGAGTTTGGCGTCCTTCTTGCCCTGGATCTCGAGGCGCTCGCCCTTCTTCTCCAGGTACGTCGAGTAGTTGCCCTCGTAGCCGATCAGGCGACCGCGATCGACCTCGGCGATCCACTCGGCCACGTGGTCGAGGAAGTACCGGTCGTGGGTGATCGCGATGACGGCACCCTTGTACGCCTGCAGGTGCTGCTCGAGCCACAGCACGCTCTCGGCGTCGAGGTGGTTGGTCGGCTCGTCGAGAAGCAGGAGATCGGGCTTCTGCAGGAGCAGCTTCGCCAGCGCCACTCGACGCTTCTCGCCACCGGAGAGAGGCGCGATCGCGGCGTCTCCCGGCGGTGTGCGGAGCGCATCCATGGCCTGGTCGAGCTGCGAGTCGAGGTCCCAGCCGTCGGCCGCGTCGATCTCTTCCTGGAGCGAACCCATCTCGGCGAGGAGCGCGTCGAAGTCGGCATCGGGATCGGCCATCAGCGCCGAGATCTCGTTGAAGCGGTCGAGCTTCGCCTTGATCGCGATGCCGTCCTGGATGTTCTCGAGCACGGTCTTCGTCTCGTCGAGTTCCGGCTCCTGCATCAGGATGCCGACAGTGAACCCCGGGGAGAGCTTCGCCTCACCGTTCGACGGAGTGTCGAGACCTGCCATGATCTTGAGGATCGTCGACTTGCCCGCGCCGTTGGGACCGACCATGCCGATCTTGGCCCCGGGGAGGAACGCCATGGTCACGTCGTCGAGGATGAGCTTCTCGCCCACTGCCTTGCGCGCACGAACCATCGAGTAGATGTACTCAGCCACCGAAAACCGCTCCTTCTGTTGGCGTCGAAGATCGACACTCCAGCCTACCGGCCCCCTGGCGTGTCACCAGTCGATCGGACGTGTGGTGCCGACCAGGCATCGCCCTTCGGCGAGTTGCGGGAGGACCGCGGTGACGACCTGCCCGGTGGACGGGCCGACCTGGCCGACCAAGCACTCGTCTTGACCCCACCGCACCGAGAACTGCAGGCTCTCCGCCGGGTTGCCGACGGTGGTCTGATCCTGGGTCACCTGCATCGACCCGCGATCGAACCCTGCGCCGATCAGCGCGTCGATGTAGGCACGGCCGGAACCGCGCTGATCTGTCGCCCAGATGCCCTCCGCGGTCGCGGTGAACACCGGCAGGTTGTCCTCTGCGCTGCCGTCGGGAACGAGCACGGGAGCAGACGGCGCCGTCGAGTCCACATCGGGAGTTGCCGAACTCGACGGAGACGCCGTCGGTGCAGGTTCCGGAGCGCAGCCCGACAGCAGAAGAGCAGAGACGGCCGTGACCGCCAGGACGCCGGCTGCACGCGCCGGTGAGGAGACCGATCGACGAAGCACGTGCCGAGTCTACGTCGCCTTCCTCCCGCCTCCGCGTGAACCGGCCGACAGTCGGCACCCGACGCTCTCGGAATCCGGTGCGCGTCAGTCGCTCGCCGCTATCCTCGACGCCGGATCCGCCCATGGGAGATCGAATGCCGCAGACTCGGACTCTGCGGCGGGTGAGAGGTCTCCTTCCTCTGCAGAGTGAGCGCCCGGCGCGTCGGAGCTTGCCTCCGCGATCCCGGTCTGCGGCCGCGGCTGCGGTCGATACGCCGTGGTCCCCCACCGCAGATCGTGTCCGATCGCCTCCGCTTCGACATCGACACTTGTGCCATGTTTGCCGTTGCTCTCCCAATTCCGGATCTTCAGCCGACCTGTCACGATCACCGCGTCACCCGTCCGCAGGGACGCCTTGGCGTTCTCGCCGAGCTGCCGGAACGCCGCCACCGAGTACCAGTTGGTCCCCGAGTCCGTCCAAGCCTGGGCGGCGGGGTCGAAACGTCGGTGGGTGCTGGCGAGACGGAAGTTGGTGACCGCCACACCTCCTGCGGTCTGCACCTGTGTCGGGTCGGTGGCGACTCTTCCCACGATGGTCAGCGTGTCGATCATGTTGCTCGTCCTCTCGTCTCCGGATCCCTTCCGGTCTTTCCAGCGTGCGCGGCCACGACGGAGGCGGGGAGCCCGAAACGCGAAGTCGGTGGAGAGACCGAGGCAATTGCCCTCTGTGGAGAGAAACCCCCGATGAGGACGAGAGGACTGCGCTCGAGGGAATGTCGGTGGTCGGTCATATCTTCGAATCACGAAAGGAGCACCGATGTCCGACAGCATGATCACCTCTCTTCCCGAAGTCCCCTTCGCCACGCCTCGACTCTCGTCCCCGCGAGAGCATCTCGTCCGGGCGGCCGATCATCTCTGGAGGGTCCAGGACCAGAGAGACCATGTTCTCGGACATCTGCGCATCGTCGCGGACCCGCTCGGTCTCCGGTACAGGGCGGAGAGGCTACACCTCGCAACCGGCGTGTTCCGAGTGGTCGGCGAGTTCTGGCGTGTCGATGACGCCGTCGCGGTGCTTCGCTATTCCTGACGGTGGTCGCCGCCCGCGACGCATGGCGTCGATCCGGGAGAGGTCGCTCTCTGCCCATGAGATCGTCTCTCGTCGGATTGATCATCCGTCGGATCGACCACCCATTGGATCGAACATTCTCGAATGCCGATCCCGTGAAGTGCCCCCGGCAGGATTCGAACCTGCGACCAAGAGATTAGAAGGCTCCTGCTCTATCCCCTGAGCTACGGAGGCGCACGACTCTAGAGTATCGCGGTCGCGCAGACGATTGACGAGTCACACTCCGGCCGGTGATGTCGGGGGCGTCGATAGTATGGCGAGATGGTATCTGCGTCCGAGAATGATCGTCTCGTATGGATCGACTGCGAGATGACGGGACTCGATCTCGCGGTCGACGAACTCGTCGAGATCGCCGTCGTCATCACCGACTTCGAGCTCAACCCGATCGACCCCGGATTCCAGGTGGTGATACGCCCCACCGAAGCCGCGCTCGCGCACATGAACGATTTCGTCACGAAGATGCATGAGACATCGGGCCTGATCGAGGAGATCCCCGGTGGCGTGTCGCTGGAGGAGGCGGAGTCCCAGACGCTGGCGTACATCAAGCGCTTCGTGCCCCTCGAGCGCAAGGCTCCATTGGCCGGCAACACGATCGGAACGGACCGCATGTTCCTGGCCAAATACATGCCGCAGGTGGATCAGTGGCTGCATTACCGCAATGTCGACGTCTCCAGCATCAAGGAACTGTCGCGACGCTGGTACCCGCGGGTCTTCTTCCAGGCTCCGCCCAAGGACGGAGGGCACCGCGCCCTCGCCGACATCCTGGAGTCGATCCGAGAGCTCCGGTACTACCGCGAGGCGGTGTTCGTCGATGAGCCGGGACCGTCCAGCGACGAAGCTCGCGAGATCGCTGCACGCACGGTGTCCGAGTTCACTCCGAACATGTAATAGACTCGTAGGGTTGCCTGCTCCGGCAGGCACATGGTGGGTATAGCTCAGCTGGTAGAGCGCTGGCTTGTGGTGCCGGATGTCGCGGGTTCGAGTCCCGTTACTCACCCCACTGAAGAAGGCCCGAATCGCGAGATTCGGGCCTTCTTCGCGTCTACGCGCGGCTGGTACCCCTCCCCCGACGCCCTAGACTGACGACGTGTCACTCGCGGTCTGGTTCTCGTTGCTGACCGCGTCCGTCGTGATCAGCTTCACGCCTGGGGCCGGGGCGATCAACACGATGTCGAATGCGATGAACCAGGGCTGGCGGCGCTCGATCTGGGGCATCATCGGCCAGCAGATCGCGTTGATCGTCCACGTCGCGATCGTGGCTGCCGGTGTCGGACTCCTGGTGTCACGTTCGGAAGTGCTGTTCAACGGCATCCGCTATGCCGGGGCCGCCTACCTGGTGTTCCTCGGGATCCGCCTCATCCTCGCGAAGCCCGCGGTCGTGGTCGACGACGATCCCCTGCCGGTAGACAGCCGCGAGAGCCACTGGTCGATGATCCGCCGCGGTTTCTGGGTCAATCTCCTGAACCCGAAGGCGATCGTGTTCTTCCTCGCGTTCATTCCGCAGTTCGTCAGGTTGGACGAGCCTCCGCTCCCCCAATACCTCACGCTCATCGTCACCGTGATCGTCGTCGACGTGATCGTGATGTGGGGATTCTTCGCTGCAGCCGCACGTCCGTTCCGTCGACTCACGCGAACCGCACGTGGACAGCGCATCCTCAACACCGTGTTCGGCGTCCTGTTCATCGTGGTGGCCGCGATCCTCGTTCTCCTGCACTGACCTCCCTCGGGCCCTAGGCTGAGGGGGATGGACATGGATGCCGCGGCCTTCGAAGAGCTCGTGATCGATGAGCTCGACCAGTTGCCCGACGACATGGTCGAAGGGTTGGAGAACGTCGTGTTCGTGGTGGAGGATCGGCCGGAGGACGGCAGCCTCGATCTGCTCGGCCTCTACGACGGGCTGGCGCTGACCGATCGGACCCAGTACGGGATGGGCGAGTTGCCCGATCGCATCGTGGTCTATCGCGAGCCGCACCTGGCCCAATGCGAGAACGAGGAAGAGCTCCGCGACGAGATCCACACCACGTTGGTGCATGAGATCGCGCATTTCTACGGCATCGACGACGAGCAGCTGCATGAGATGGGTTGGGCATGACGATCCCCGCCGCGGTTCCCGATCTCGATGAGGCGACCGATCTGAGCGCCGCTCCCCTGGAGCCGTGGCAGGTGGTCGTCTGGAACGACCCCGTCAATCTGATGAGCTACGTGGTCCGTGTCTTCCGCACGTATTTCGGATACTCGCTCGACCACGCGACGACGCTGATGCTCGCCGTGCACCACGACGGACACGCCATCGTGGCGACGGGGCCGCGCGAGACCATGGAGGTCCACGCGCAGGCCATGCACGACTACGGCCTGTGGGCCACGGTCAGGAAGGCCTCACAGTGACCAGGGACGCCGTCATCGTCACGATCACCGGGATCGAGGAGCTCCACCTCGCGAAGCTCGTGGACGATTTCATCGAGCTCCTCGCGACTTCGCGGGAGGTCGGGGACCCCGCCATCGACCGATTGACGCCGACTCCCTACCCCGACGATGCGGACTCCGCCGCCGATTTCGCCGAAAGCACGAGGGATGATCTCCTCGATCGACGGCTCGCCGATGCGCGCCGGACACGTGGGTCTCTCGGAGACGTCACCGGTGACGACCTCGCCGAGGCAGAAGCGCTGCGGACGCGGGAGATGACCGTGCCCGTGGAGGACGTCGACGCCTGGCTCCGAACGCTCACGGCCATTCGCCTCGTCATAGCCACGCGGCTCGGGATCACGACCGACGAACAGACCGCCACGGATGGGCGTCACGATGTGTACGACTGGCTCGGATACCGTTTGGAACTTCTCATCCAGGCTGCAGACGAAGCGGATGAGGGCCGGAAGGTCTAAGGAACCTCGACGATTCTCGTAGCGAGGGATCGAGGGTCGTCCCGCTCGATGTGTCGGCGTTCCTGTGCCGCCCAACGGTCCCAGTGCGGCCGATAGGCGTCCCCATCGCGTGCCAGGGCACGCGCCTTCCTCGATGCCTCCGCCGACTCCACCCATACCCTGACATCGGCGAGGGCGGCGGACGAGGGGCGGAGGATCCCGCTGCCCTCGACGATGACTCCGAGGGCCGGGTCGACGGCGTGGCTTTCCGCCTCGGTGCGGTCCTCCCAGTCCCATCGCCGCCAGGTGCCGAGATACCCGCGGCCGTGCGGACGGAGGATCCAGTCGAGGGCGCGCTCAGCGCCTTCATCGAGGCCGTCCCAGCCCGGGTAGATGGAATCCAACGCGATGAGCTGTACGTGACCGACCACGGGCCAGCGACGCACCAACAGGGAGGCGAGGGACGACTTTCCCGCACCGCTGCCGCCATCGATGAGCACGACGGGGTTCGCGGCGGCGACGGCACGGACATCCCGCTCGATCAGCGTCGCGGCCTGCTCCAGCGCGGCAGCGACCGGATCGTCACTTCTTGAGGGCACGGATGATGCGAGTGAGCGCCCGTCCGGCGACCCAGACGAACGGCACGGCGACGACGAGCAACGTGACGATGTTCGGCTCGAAGCGCAGACCTTCCTCGCGACGCACGTAGACCCCGACCGGGACGGAGACACCGCCACCGCCACCACCCTCGCCACCGTCTCCGCCGCCTCCGCCGAAGCCCGAGTAGGTGAATGCCACCGGAGTGATGCTCACACCGTCGACATCCTGCGGCTCCCCGTACGCGCTCTTCACGCCGAAGGACGCAGCTTGCTTTCCGAGTTCCAGTGCAATGTTCGGCATACCCCCACGCTAGTCGAGGAACCGCGCGCGCGTGCGATCAATCCAGGCCGTGGGCCTTCGGATGTTGGGCGGCACCGCGACCGTCCCCGCGGCCGATGTGTCGCGCGCGGCTGATCGTCGCTGTGCCGAACCTGGCCACGGCCTCGTCGACTGCCCCCTCGACTCTGCGCCAGTCCTCGTCGTCGTCCCACAGCCCGAGACCGCCGCCGCCGGCCGGACGCAGGTTCTCGGCTCTGACGCCGACCAGACGCACGGGATCGCGTCGGTCGATCTGCTCGAACAGAGCCTGCGCAGCCTCGCCGATGCGCTGCCCGACCGCGGTGGGCTCGCTCAGCGTCTGAGAGCGACTCAGGGTGCGGAAGTCGTCGAAACGGATCTTGATGGCGACGGTCGACGTCTCCCACTCGGCGCGGCGGAGACGTGCGGCGACACGGTCAGCGAGCCGCAGGAGCTCCGCGCGGAGGAACGGACGATCGAGGATGTCCGTATCGAAGGTCTCCTCATGACCGATGCTCTTCTCCACGCGCACCGTGTCGACGGCGCGTGCATCCTCACCCATCGCGAGCTGAGCGAGGCGCGCGCCCAGGGCGGGGCCGACCGCACGCTCGATCATCTCGCGCGGAGCCTCGCGCACATCTCTCACGGTACGGATACCGCGTGCCTCCAGCGCCTCGGCAGCCTTCGGCCCGACGCCCCACATCGCGCGGACCGGACGTGGCGCGAGGAACTCGAGCGTGTCCTTTGCGGCGACGACGAGCATGCCGTTGGGCTTGGAGATCGTCGATGCCATCTTGGCGACGTGTTTGGTGGCCGCGACTCCGACACTGCAGGTGATGCCGACCTCATCGTGCACACGCCCGCGGATGAGCTCTGCGATGTGTGCAGGGCTGCCCCAGAGCCGTCGCACGCCCTGCACATCGAGGAACGCCTCGTCGACCGACAACGGCTCGACGAGCGGGGTGAACGATTCGAAGATCGCCATCACCTGCCGGGAGACCTCCTGATAGCGATGGAAGTGCGGCGGCACGATGCGCGCGGAGGGACACAGGCGCAGCGCCTGCGATACCGGCATCGCTGCGCGTACGCCGTATCGGCGGGCCTCGTAAGAGGCACTCGAGACGACCGAGCGGCCGTCCGGTGCGCCGATGATCAGCGGAAGCCCCCGGAGCGCGGGATCGTCGAGGACCTCGACAGCCGCGTAGAACGCGTCCATGTCGACGTGGAGGATGCGCGTCCCGGTGTCGTCGGCGTCGGAGGCGGAGACGATCCGTCCCGTGCCGTCACCGTGTCCCATACGACCATTCTCCCCCGGGCCTCCGACAGGAGGCCCGGGGCCACGCGCTACTGGGCAGCGCGCTCGAGGATGAGTTCACGCACGCGTGCCGCGTCCGCCTGGCCCTTCATGGCCTTCATGACGGCGCCGATTACAGCGCCGGCGGCCTGGACCTTGCCGTCCTTGATCTTCGCCATCACATCCGGCTGGGCCGCGAGAGCCTCGTCGATCGCAGCGATCAGCGCGCCGTCGTCCGACACCACGGCGAGGCCACGGGCGTCGACGACCTCCTGCGGAGTGCCTTCCCCCGCGATGACGCCTTCGAGCACCTGGCGGGCGAGCTTGTCGGTGAGCGTGCCCGCGTCGACCAGCTGCTGCAGTGCGGCGACGTTCTCCGGGCTGATCAGCTCGGTGGCTTCCTTCTCCTGCGCGTTCGCGAGACGGGAGATCTCTCCCGTCCACCACTTGCGAGCGGTCGCAGGTGCCGCACCGGCGGCGATGGTCGCCTCGACCACTTCGAGCAGGCCTCCGTTGCGCACGTCCTGGAACTCCAGGTCGGTGAAGCCCCACTCGGTCATCAGGCGACGACGGCGGGCGACAGGCTGCTCGGGAAGAGCCGCGCGCAGTTCCTCGATCAGCTCGGCGGCCGGCTCCACGGGCAGCAGGTCGGGCTCCGGGAAGTAGCGGTAGTCGTCGGCGTCCGACTTCGGACGACCCGGCGATGTCGTACCGGTGTCCTCGTGCCAGTGCCGCGTCTCCTGCGTGATCGTGCCGCCATCGGCGAGGATCTGCGCCTGGCGCTGGATCTCGTACTTCACGGCCCGCTCGACCGAACGCATGGAGTTGACGTTCTTCGTCTCGGTGCGCGTGCCGAGCTTGTCGGTGCCACGCGGACGCAGAGAGACGTTGGCGTCGCAGCGCAGGTTTCCGCGTTCCAACCGGGCCTCGGAGATTCCGAGACCACGGACGATGTCACGGATCGCCTGCACGTAGGCCTTGGCGACCTCCGGTGCGCGGTGCTCGGTGCCGTAGATGATGTTCGTCACGATCTCCACCAGCGGCACGCCCGCACGGTTGTAGTCGACGAGCGAGTACTCGGCACCCTGGATGCGTCCGGTCGCCCCACCCATGTGGGTGAGCTTTCCGGCGTCCTCCTCCATGTGAGCGCGCTCGATCGGGATCGTGATGAGTGTCCCGTCCTCGAGCTCGACCTCGACCGAACCGTCATAGGCGATCGGCTCGTCGTACTGCGAGATCTGGTAGTTCTTGCCGAGATCCGGGTAGAAATAGTTCTTCCGCGCGAACCGGCTCGATTCCGCGATCGAGCAACCGAGTGCGAGACCCAGGCTGATCGACGAACGGATCGCCGTCTCGTTCACGACCGGAAGCGACCCCGGGAGACCGAGGTCGACGGGCGCGATCAGCGTGTTCGGCTCCGCGGCGTGGAAGGCCTCGTTGGCCGGGTTCGGCGCATCGGAGAACATCTTCGTGTTGGTGTTGAGCTCGACGTGCACCTCGAATCCGAGGACCGGCTCGAACAGCTCGAGCGCCTTGTCGAAGTCCATGAGCTTGGCGGCGGCCATCAGCGCTTCCCTCCTGCGAGCTGCGGTGCGCGGGTGAGCAGCGGCGCACCCCAGGAGTCGACGAGCAGCGTCTCGAGCGCGGCGCCGACCTTGTAGAGACGTGCATCCTCCCGTGCCGGGGCGATGAACTGGATGCCGACGGGGAGTCCGTCGTCATCGGCCAGACCGCTGGGGATGGAGATGCCGGGAACGCCGGCGAGGTTCACCGGAATCGTGGTGATGTCGTTGAGATACATCTGCAGCGGGTCGTCGATCTTCTCCCCGAGCTTGAAGGCGGTGGTGGGGGCCGACGGCGTCGCGATGACATCGACCTCGGCGAACGCATTGGCGAAGTCCTGCTGGATGAGTGTGCGGACCTTCTGCGCGCTGCCATAGTAGGCGTCGTAGTAACCGGCCGACAGTGCGTACGTGCCGAGGATGATGCGGCGCTTGACCTCGTCACCGAAGCCGGCGTCACGGGTTGCGGACATGACGTCCTCGACCGTCGGGTTTCCGTCGGGCGTCACCCGCAGACCGAAGCGCACCGAGTCGAACTTCGCGAGGTTGCTCGATGCCTCCGCGGGGAGGATCAGGTAGTACGCAGCCACGCCGTACTCGAAATGGGGAGCACCGATCTCGACGATCTCCGCGCCCTGAGCCTCCATGAGCGCGAGAGCATTGCGGAAGGATGCGGCGACGCCGGGCTGGAAGCCGCTGTCGGGCAGTTCGCGGATCACGCCGACCTTGAGACCCTTGAGCACGTCTCCGCGCGCACCCTCGCGAGCCGCCTCGGCGAACGAGGGCCACGCGTCGCGCAACGACGTCGAGTCCTTCGGGTCGTGGCCGCCGATCGCGTCATGCAGCAGCCCCGAGTCGAGGACCGTCCGCGAGACGGGGCCGACCTGGTCGAGGCTGGAGGCCAGGGCGATCGCGCCGTAGCGGCTCACACCGCCATACGTCGGCTTGACGCCGACCGTGCCGGTCACGTGCGCGGGCTGACGGATCGAGCCGCCCGTGTCGGAGCCGAGAGCGAGCGGTGCCTCGAATGCGGCGACAGCGGCAGCCGAACCGCCACCGGAACCGCCGGGGATGCGGTCGAGGTCCCAGGGGTTGTGCGTGGGGCCGTATGCGGAGTGCTCGGTGGAGGACCCCATGGCGAACTCGTCCATGTTGGTCTTGCCGAGCGGGACGAGTCCCGCGGCGCGTGAACGCGCGACGACAGTGGCGTCGTAGGGAGAGCGATAGCCCTCGAGGATGCGCGAGCCGCTGGTGGTCGGCTGGTCGGTCGTGACGAGGACGTCCTTGATCGCGAGAGGAACGCCGGCGAGCGGTCCGAGGGCCTCGCCGGCAGCGCGACGGGCGTCGATCGCCGCGGCGGCCTCGAGCGCTCCATCGTTGATGTGGAGGAAGGCGTGGACGTCGCCGTCCACGGCGGCGATGCGATCGAGGTGCGCCTGGGTCGCCTCGACGCTGGAGACCTCGCGAGAGGCCAGCTTCGCTGCCAGATCCGCCGCATCGAGTCGGATGATGTCGCTCACTGCTCTTCTCCCAGGATCGCGGTCACGCGGAAGCGGCCGTCGGCGGCATCCGGGGCGTTCTGAAGCACCTGCTCGTGCGTGAGCGTCTGGCCGACCACATCGGGACGGAACACATTGCTCAGTGGGATCGGGTGGCTCGTCGCCACGACGTCGGCGGTCGCGACCTCCGACACCTTCGCGATGTTGTCGACGATGGCGTCGAGCTGGCCCGTGAGCCGCGACACCTCGTCGTCGTTCAGCTGGATGCGTGCGAGCACACCGAGATGGCGCACGAGTTCAGGGGTGATTTCAGACACTCCCCCAGTCTAGTTGGCGCGCTCCGAACTCCCATGCCCCACGAGCAGCTCGACATATGCTGGGCGGGTGAGCACGTTCCAGCCCCCTCGCCCGTGGGTCGCCAGCTACGCCGCAGGCGTCCCGGAAGACCTCGCCCCGGTCGACGGATCACTCGTCGACATCGTCGCCGCGTCGGCGCGGGACTACCCCGATGCCCCCGCGCTGCAATTCTTCGGGCGTGAGACGACATACGCACAGCTGCAATCAGCGATCGACCGCGCGGCGACGGGGCTGCGGGATCTCGGCGTCCGCGCCGGCGACCCTGTGGCCATCGTGCTGCCGAACTGCCCGCAGCACATCGTGGCCTTCTACGCGGTGCTGCGACTCGGCGCCGTCGTCGTCGAGCACAACCCGCTCTACACGCCTCGTGAGCTGCGCAAGCAGTTCGAGGACCATGGAGCGAAACACGCGATCGTGTGGAACAAGGTCGTCTCCACGGTGCAGGAGTTCCCGGCGGACCTCGCCGTGACGAACCTCATCTCCGTCGACGTGACGCGCGCCATGCCGTTCCTCACGCGCTTCGCCCTGCGTCTCCCCGTAGCGAAGGCTCGCGACTCCCGCGCGGCCCTCACGGCCAAGGTGCGCGGCACGGTCGTCTGGGACTCGCTGGTCGCTTCCGACCCTCTGCCGGAGACGCACCCGAAGCCGGGAACCGACGATCTGGCGATCATCCAATACACCTCCGGAACGACCGGAACGCCGAAGGGGGCGGCGCTCACACACCGCAACCTGCTGGCGAACGCCGCCCAGTCGCAGGCCTGGGTGCCGTCGATCCGACGCGGCAACGGTTGCGTCGTGTACGCCGTCCTTCCCATGTTCCACGCATACGGACTCACGCTCTGTCTGACGTTCGCGATGTCGATGGGGGCTCGACTCGTGCTCTTCCCCAAGTTCGATCCGGACCTCGTGCTCGATGTCGTCAAGAAGCGCCCCGCCACGTTCCTGCCGCTGGTACCGCCCATAGCCGACCGCCTTCTCGCCGCGGCCAAAGCGAAGGGCGTGTCGCTCGAGGGCATCGAGGTCGCGATCTCCGGCGCGATGGCGCTGCCACATGAACTGGTCGTCCCCTTCGAGGAGGCCACCCACGGATATCTCGTCGAAGGCTACGGGCTGAGCGAGTGCTCCCCTGTCCTGATGGCGAACCCGGTGGCGGACAACCGCGTTCCCGGAACCGTCGGGCTTCCCCTGCCCGGAACCGAATGCCGCGTGGTGGATCCGGAGAACCCTGGTGAGGACGTGCCGGCGGGCTCTGCCGGGGAACTCGTCGTGCGCGGGCCGCAGGTGTTCTCGGGGTACTACGGCAAGCCGGAGGAGACGGAGGCGGTCTTCGTCGACGGCTGGTACCGCACCGGCGACATCGTCACGATCGACGAGGCCGGCTTCGTTCGCATCGTCGATCGCATCAAGGAGCTCATCATCACGGGCGGCTTCAACGTCGCACCCACCGAGGTGGAGAACGCCCTGCGCCAGCACCCGCAGGTCGCGGATGCCGCGGTCATCGGTCTGCCGAGCGAGCACTCCGGTGAAGAGGTCGTCGCGGCGATCGTCATCGATCAGGGAACCGACGTGGACGTCGAGGCCGTTCGCGAGTTCGCGCGCAGCATCCTCACCCCCTACAAGGTCCCCCGCCGCATCTTCGTGGTGGACGAACTCCCGAAGTCGCTGATCGGTAAAGTGCTCCGGCGCCAGGTCAAGGAGAAGCTCGTGGCGCTGAACACCGTCGCCTGAGGACGCCTCACAGGCGGCGGACGCCGCAGCGCGCTACCCTTGGGAAGTGACCCCTGAAGATGCAGTGCTGACCGACGCCCCCGACGAATCTCCCGCGACCCCTGGATTCGAGGAGCTCGGCATCACCGGGCCCGTCCTCAAAGCCATCAAAGACCTCGGCTATGAGACGCCGTCGCCCATCCAGGCGGCGACCATCCCGACGCTCCTGGCTGGGCGCGATGTCGTCGGCATGGCGCAGACCGGTACCGGGAAGACCGCGGCCTTCGCCCTCCCCGTTCTCGAACGCCTCGATGTCTCCCAGAAGACCCCGCAGGCCCTCGTGCTCGCACCCACCCGTGAGCTCGCGCTCCAGGTCTGCGAGGCGTTCGAGTCCTACGCCTCCAAGATGAAGGGCGTGCACGTGCTCCCCGTCTACGGCGGGCAGGGCTACGGCGTGCAGCTGTCGGCTCTGCGCCGCGGCGTCCACGTGATCGTCGGCACGCCGGGCCGCATCATGGACCACCTCGCCAAGGGCACGCTCGACCTGTCTCAGCTGCAGTACCTCGTGCTCGACGAGGCCGACGAGATGCTGAAGATGGGCTTCGCCGAAGACGTGGAGCAGATCCTCGCGCAGACCCCCGAGGAGAAGCAGGTCGCGCTGTTCTCCGCGACGATGCCGCCGCAGATCCGCCGTCTCGCCCAGAAGTACCTGCGAGACCCCGAAGAGATCAGCATCAAGTCGAAGACCGCGACCGGCACCAACATCACGCAGCGCTACCTCGTCGTGTCGTACGCGCAGAAGGTCGATGCGCTCACCCGGATCCTCGAGGTCGAGAACTTCGACGGAATGATCGTCTTCGTCCGTACGAAGAACGAGACCGAGACCCTGGCGGAGAAGCTGCGCGCCCGTGGCTACTCGGCCGCAGCCATCAACGGCGACGTGCCTCAGGTGCAGCGTGAGCGCAGCGTGAACCAGCTCAAGGATGGCAAGCTCGACATCCTGGTCGCGACCGATGTGGCCGCGCGAGGACTCGACGTCGAGCGCATCAGTCACGTCGTCAACTTCGACATCCCCACCGACACCGAGTCCTATGTGCACCGCATCGGTCGCACGGGCCGCGCCGGACGATCGGGCGACGCGATCAGCTTCATCACCCCGCGCGAGCGCTACCTCCTGAAGCACATCGAGAAGGCGACGCGTCAGCAGCCGGCCCAGATGCAGCTCCCGAGCACGGAAGATGTGAACACCACGCGTCTGAACCGCTTCGACGACGCGATCACCACGGCGCTGTCGGAGACCGGGCGCATCGAGGCGTTCCGCGACATCGTGGCGCACTACGTGCGTCACCATGATGTCCCTGAGGGTGATGTGGCCGCCGCTCTGGCTGTCGTGGCGCAGGGTGACAAGCCGCTGCTGCTCGACCCCGCCAACGATCCGCTCACCAAGGCGGTCGAAGCAGACAACCGTCCCCCGCGCGAGCGCACGGGACGCGATGCTCGTGAGCCGCGTACGGAACGACGCGGGCGTGGCGACTACACCGCCTACCGCATCGAGGTCGGACGACGTCACCGTGTCGAACCCCGCCAGATCGTCGGGGCCCTCGCCAACGAGGGCGGTCTGGGACGCGACGACTTCGGTGCGATCAACATCCGTCCGGACTTCTCGACGGTCGAGCTGCCATCGAACCTGGATCCGTCTGTCCTCGAGAAGCTGCGCGACACGCGCATCTCGGGACGCCTGATCGAGATCAAGCCCGACCGCGGTCCCGGGGGCGCACGCCGCACCGGTGGCCCTCGAGAGGCCGGCGGTCGGGGTGACCGTTTCGAGCGTCGGGACCGCGATGATCGGCCGACGCGCGACACGCGTGACGAGAAGCCGTACCGCAAGCCGCGCCACAAGAGCTGACCACCCTCGCGCGCGGAACGGACTATCCCGTTCCGCGCGCGAGTCGCGCGGCGACATCGATCAGCGGCTCCGGATGTGTGAGCAGCGCACGCTGCTCGGGGTGCGCGATGAGATGGGCGATCAGCCGATGCGCGCCCATGACCGCAGGCTCCCAGTATCCGCCGACGTGGTGTCTGCTCAGGGGCAGGACTCGAGATTCTCCGTCGACCGTCAGAGTCACGGAACCGTCGTCGGGATCGACTCCGGGATCGGTCAGCATGGCGGCGGTCAAAGCGCCGAGCAGAATCGTGCTGACGAGCCCGGGAAGACGGAACCTCGTCGTGGGGACGTCCATGACGATCGTGTCGAGCTCGCTCCAGCTCACGATCCCGCGATTATCGACGCCCTCGCGAATGATCACGGCATCAGGGGTCAACCGCAGATGATGGCGACCGGGATCTCCGACGGCGAGAGCCTCCGGGACGACGATCAGTGGCCCGAAGCGCTTCACACCCCTTCGCCCGTGGGAGGGAGGGCATCCGGCCCCTGGGTCACCAGGATATGGAACTGCGCCGCGTCGAGGATTCGAAGGCCGAGGTCCTCCGCCTTCGCCAGCTTGGATCCCGCGCCGGGGCCGGCGGCGACGAAGTCGGTCTTCTTCGACACGCTCGACGCGGCCTTGCCGCCCGCGTTGATGATGGCCTCCTGTGCGCCGTCTCGTGTGTAACCGTCGAGGGATCCGGTGGCGACGACGGTCAGCCCCTCCAGGACTCCGCCCGCGGCCACAGCCGCGCCGGGACCGGGATGCCCAGGCGTCGCCCACTGCACGCCCGCGTCCTTCCACTGCTGAACGATCTCCTGGTGCCAGTCCACCTCGAACCAGGCGAGAAGCGAATCGGCGATGATGCCACCGACGCCCTCGACCGCGGCGAGCTCGTCGCGTGACGCCGCGCGGATCGCGTCGAGCGACCCGAACCACTGAGCGAGCGCCCTCGCGGCGACAGGGCCGACATGGCGGATGTTCAGTGAGACGAGCAGCCGCCACAGGTCCTTCGTCTTGGCCTTCTCCAGTTCTACTAGCAGGGTGAGCGCCTGTGCGGAGGGCTGGGGTCCGTCGAGACCGGACTTCTTCTCAGCCGCAGTGGGGTTGCGTCGGAAAGGAGCGCGAGTTTTGACGACCCCGTCCTCGTCTTCCTTGGGGAGACCCGTCTCGGCGTCGCGAACGAACAGCTCGATGGGGACCAGCTGTTCGAGGCTGAGCGCGAACAGGCCCGCCTCGGTCTCGAGCGGTGGCACTGCAGGAGACGTCGGCTGCGTCAGGGCCGCAGCGGTGACCTCGCCCAGTGCCTCGACGTCGAGGGCGCCTCGCGAACCGATGTGCTCCACGCGTCCGCGCACCTGCGCCGGGCACGAGCGTGCGTTCGGACAGCGCAGATCGATATCGCCTTCCTTCATGGCTCGCAGGGGCGTGCCGCACTCCGGGCACTCGACGGGCATCACGAACTCGCGCTCGGTGCCGTCGCGCTTCTCGACGACCGGCCCGAGGACCTCGGGGATCACGTCGCCGGCTTTGCGCAGCACGACCGTGTCACCGATCAGCACGCCTTTCGCCTTCACGACGTCCTTGTTGTGCAGCGTCGCCTGGCGGACCACCGATCCGGCGACATGTGCGGGGGCCATGACGGCGAACGGAGTCGCGCGACCGGTGCGACCGACCGACACGACGATGTCGAGCAGCTTCGTCTGCACCTCTTCCGGCGGGTACTTGTAGGCGATCGCCCAGCGCGGGGCCCGGCTCGTCGCGCCGAGCTCGTCGTGCAGCTCGAGCTCGTCGACCTTGACCACGATGCCGTCGAGCTCATGCTCGACATCATGCCGATGCTCGCCGAAGTACTCGACGAACGTGACGACCTCGTCGATCGTGCGGCAGACCTTCGTGTGCGGGCTCGTGGGCAGCCCCCACTCCGCGAGCAGGTCGTACACCTCGCTCTGCGCGGCGACCGGAGGGTTCGACCATGCGCCGACTCCGTGCACGTACAGCGCGAGCGACTCGATCCGCAACAGTCCTGCTTCGAGCTCGAGGCCGTTCTTCTTGTCGATCTGCTGGCGGAGTCCACCGCTCGCCGCATTGCGGGGGTTCGCGAAGGCCGGGAATCGCCGGGCGGCCGCGGTGCGCGCCTTCTCCTCGTCGAAGGGCTTCTTCACCCCGCCGCGCGATTCCCACCGCTCGAGCGCGTCGGCGTAGGCCCGGTCGCGGAAGGCCGCCTGCGCCGCATTGAGTCGTTCGAACGCCGCCACGGGGATGAAGACCTCGCCGCGCACCTCAACGATCGGGGGATGCCCGTCGCCGCTGAGCCGATACGGGATCTCGGGGAGACGCAGAGCGTTCTCGGTGACGATCTCTCCGACGCGTCCGTCGCCTCTGGTGGCCGCGGAGGTCAGCACACCGTTCTCGTAGCGGAGGTTGATCGCCAGTCCGTCGATCTTGAGCTCGGTGAGCCAGGCGACCTCGCGGCCCGCTGCGGCCTTCGTCTTCGCTGCCCACTCCTTCAGCTCGTCGACCGAGAAGACGTTGTCGAGGCTGAGCATCCGCTCGGCGTGCTCGATGGTCGCAAGACCCGTCGCCTCGGCCGCGCCGACCATCTGGGTGGGCGAGTCCTGTCCCTGGAGCTCGGGGTGCAGACGCTCGAGCTCTTCGAGCCGGTGCATCCATCCGTCATAGGTGAAGTCATCGACGACCGAGGTGTCGCGGCCGTAGTAGGCCTCTTTGGCGTCGAGGATGCGAGTGGTCAGCTCTTCAGCTTCGGTTCGGGCGTCTTCCAGCGAGATGTTCTCCGGCACCCCGCCAGTCTACGAGCGGGTACCGACACCGGAAACGTCTACGCGCCGACGGGAACCGCCGAGACCGTCGTATCGATCGTGAACTGTCCGAGCACGCGCGTTCCGACGTAGAGCACAGCGGTCTGCCCCGGTGCGACGCCGTCGAGGGGAACCTCCGGTGTGACGCGTACACCCCCGTCGGAGACCTCGGCGTGTGCGGCCACGGGCTCGGAATGCGCACGGATCTGCACATGGCAGGAGAAGGACGATTCGGTCGGTGCAGCGCCCGCCCAGCTGAACCGCTCCCCCGCGATCTCGGCGATGGCGAGGGCCTCCTTCGGGCCGACGACGACGGTGTTGGAGACCGGGCGCACTTCGAGGACGAACCTCGGCTTGCCGTCGGCGGCGGGCACACCGAGCTTGAGACCGCGGCGCTGCCCGACGGTGAAGGCGTGAGCACCCTCGTGGGATCCGACGACCTCTCCGCTGCGGTCGACGATCTCGCCGGTCGCCGTGCCGACCTTCTCGGCGAGCCAACCGCGGGTGTCACCATCGGGGATGAAGCAGATGTCGTGGCTGTCCGGTTTCTGCGCGACGCTCAGACCGCGTGCCTCGGCTTCTGCACGCACGATCGCCTTCGAGGGCGTGGTGCCGAGCGGGAAGTAGGTGTGCGCGAGCTGCTCGGCGTTGAGGACGCCCAGGACGTACGACTGGTCTTTGGCGTTGTCGGAGGCGCGGTGCAGCTCGAGACCCCCGTCGCCGTGGATCAACGTCGCGTAGTGCCCCGTGCACACGGCGTCGAACCCGAGCTCGATCGCTCGCTCCAGCAGTGCGGCGAACTTGATCTTCTCGTTGCATCGCATGCAGGGATTGGGGGTGCGACCGGCCTGGTACTCGGAGATGAAATCTGCGATCACGTCGTCGCGGAACCGCTCCGAGAAGTCCCAGACGTAGAACGGGATGCCGAGCACGTCGGCGGCGCGACGGGCGTCGAGGGCATCCTCGATCGTGCAGCAGCCGCGGCTGCCGGTGCGCAGGGTGCCGCCGGCACGGGACAGTGCCAGATGCACGCCGACCACGTCGTGCCCCGCCTCCACGGCCCTGGCGGCCGCGACGGCGGAGTCGACTCCACCGCTCATAGCCGCAAGGATCCGCATGAGACCAGTCTACGAGCGCGCGGCTGTGCCGGCGCCGGATGCGCGGGCATACGCATCAGCGATCGTGGCGAGCACCGCATCGACGTCGGTATCGGTCGAGGTCCGACCGAGCGAGAACCGCAGCACGCTGCGCGCATCCCGTTCGCTGCGCCCCATCGCCATCACGACGTGCGACGGCTCGGCGACGCCCGCCTGGCAGGCGGATCCCGTCGCGGCGGCGACGCCGGCGACATCGAGGAGGAAAAGCAGGCTCTCCCCCACCGCGCCGGGGAACAGCACGTGCGCGTTCCCCGGGAGGCGCACGGTCGGATCCCCCAGCAGTTCTGCTCTCGGCACGGCCGCCCTGATGCCGGACACGAGGCGGTCACGCAGCGCGCTGAGTCGTGCGGTCTCGTCCGATCGTTCGCGCTCTGCGAGCTCCAGCGCCGTCGCGAAAGCGGCAGCTCCGGGGACGTCTTGCGTGCCCGCGCGCAACCCGCGCTGCTGCGCTCCGCCACGCAGCAGCGCAGTGAGGCGGGCCGTACGCGCCGTGACGAGGACTCCCACGCCGACCGGCGCGCCGATCTTGTGGCCGGCGAAGCTCATGGCGACCAGGCCGACCCCACCGTCGGCATCACCTCGCAGGGTGCGGAACGACAGGGGCACGTGCCCGAGAGCCGCGACGGCGTCGATGTGCAGGGGAACTCCCGCTCCCGCCGCCGCGGCTGCAAGGGAGCGGGTGTCGTTGATGGTTCCGACCTCGTTGTTCGCCGCGAGGGCCGTCGCCAGAGCGGCACCGGGAAGCTCGGCGGCGAACTGCTCGGGATCGATCCGCGCGTCGGGCGCGACGGGCACTCGTCGCAGTGCTGCCCCTTCATCCACGAGCGCGGCGACCGTGTCCATCGTCGCGTGATGCTCGGCGTCGGGCATCACGATCGCCGACGTTCCGCCCGCGCGGCCGTGCCACAACCCCTGAAGAGCGAGGTTGATGGACTCCGTACCCCCGGAGGTGAACACGATCTCGATCGGGTCGGCCTCCAGCACCGCGGCGACCCGTTCGCGCGACTCCTCGAGCAGCCGACGCGCATCCTGACCCGCCCCGTGCGTCGACGACGCATTGCCGACCATCTGGGAAGCGGCGAGCCAGGCCTCCCGTGCTTCGGGGCGCAGTGGCGTGGTCGCCGCGTGGTCCAGATAGTGCCGCATCCTTCGATTCTCTCCCGAAACGAGGGCGGAAGGGTGCTGCCTCCAGGTACCGGGTGCGCGCTGACATGAGACGGCAACACATCGCGCCTAGTGTGTACTCATGCCCGAGTCCCGAGACCTCACCGTGCCCGGCGGACCTGCCCTCGACAATCTCGGCGTTCGTCTGCACGACGGCGTCGGTACCCTGCGTGTCTGGTCTCAGAACGCCTCCTCCATCGAGTTGGTCGTCTTCGACGCCACCGACCTCGATTGGGCGACGGACGAAGTGCCGCTCGAGCGACTCGCCGGGGGTGTCTGGGAGGTCACCACCGAACTGCTCCAACCCGGTGTGCGGTACGCCATCCGTGTCGGGGGTCCGCACGGCCCCGGGAACACGTTCAACCCGGAGACGCTGCTCCTCGACCCCTACGCCCGCGGCCTCGCGCAGGGAGACGGGTACGAGGAATGGCGCTCCGTGGTGATCGTCGACGGCTTCGATTGGGGCGAGTCGCAGAAGCCTCGGGTGCCGTTGGACCGCACTGTCATCTACGAGGGGCATCTCAAGGGCCTCACCAAACGTCATCCCGATGTTCCTCCCGCACTGCACGGCACCTACGCCGGGCTCGCCCACCCCGCGATGATCGCGTACTTCCACTCCCTGGGGATCACGTCGATCGAGCTGCTCCCGGTTCATGCCTTCGTGCCGGAACCTCGCCTCCTCGAGCGCGGTCTCACCAACTACTGGGGCTACAACACGCTGAACTTCTTCACCCCGCACACCGCCTACGCCACCGAGGAGGCCCGCAAGGAGGGGCCGGAGGCGGTGCTGGCCGAGTTCAAGGGCATGGTGCGGCTGCTGCACGAGGCAGGACTCGAGGTCATCCTCGACGTCGTGTACAACCACACGTCCGAAGAGGGAATCGGCGGTCCGCGCTCGAGCCTGCGCGGCATCGACAACGCGAACTACTACCGGCAGGATGAGTCCGGCGTCTACGTCGACACCACCGGGTGCGGCAACACCCTGAACACGGCGACCGATGCCGGTGCCCGACTCGTTCTGGACTCCCTGCGCTACTGGGCGCAGGAGATGCAGATCGACGGCTTCCGCTTCGACCTCGCCACGGCCATCGCCCGCGACGCCGCCCACACCTACACCCCGGAGCATCCGCTTCTCACCGCCATCGCGGACGATCCGATCCTCGCCGACACCAAGCTCATCGCCGAGCCATGGGACGTCGGTCTCGGCGGCTGGCAGACGGGCAACTTCCCGGCCGGCTGGCATGAGTGGAACGACCGCTATCGCGATCGGGTGCGCAACTTCTGGCTGAGCGACATCGACTACGCCCGGCGAGCATCTGCCCCGGTGGGCATCGGTGGATTCGCGACCCGTCTCGCCGGATCGTCGAACACCTTCAGCGAGGACCGCGGTCCGCTCGCCAGCGTGAACTTCGTCACGGCGCACGACGGCTTCACCCTGCACGACCTCGTCTCCTACGACGTCAAGCACAATGAGGCCAACGGCGAACAGAATCGCGACGGTGCGGACATGAACCGCGCGTTCAACCACGGAGTCGAGGGTCCGACAGACGACCCGACCATCCTCGCCTCGCGGCGCAAAGCCATGCGCAACCTGCTCGGAACGCTCCTGCTGTCCGCGGGCATTCCCATGCTCACCGCCGGCGACGAGGTCGGTCGCACCCAGCGAGGCAACAACAACGCCTATGCCCAGGACTCCGTCCTGACCTGGCTCGGTTGGGAGTTCGAGCCCTGGCAGGACGATCTGCGCGCCCACGTCTCCCGGCTCATTCGGCTGCGCCAGGAGAACCCCGCCTTGCGACCGAGCCGCTACGCGCGACTCGGCGAGCACATCCCCAACGCCTCGGTGATGGACTGGTACGACCAGAACGGGGAGACGATGGAGCAGGACCAATGGGCCGACCCAGGGAACCGGACGCTGCAGTACGTCGCCGCCTCCACTCCCGACACCGAGGCCTACAACCGCATCCTGCTGATCGTGCACGGTACCGAGTCGCCCATCGATGTACGCCTGCCCGTCGAGATCGAAGACGCGACCCGCTTCGTCTCGCTGTGGTCGAGTGCTCAGGAGCGCCCTTCCGATGACGAAGAGGTCTTCGCGCCTGGCGATGTGCTGCCGGTCTCGGGCACGTCGATGAGGCTGTTCCGCATCGAATGAAGCCGGCCGACGACGCACCCTCCGGCGCGCTACCCGTGGCCACGTCCGCGCGGTACATTCGGGAGGTGGCTGCACGTGCTGGTACTCGGTCCTCGGCTCTTCGGAGCCCCGCTCAGATCCCGACGCGCGCCCTGGGCGTTGCGGATTCTCCCGGTGCACTGCGGACGACCCGCATCCCGCTGCTCGACCCGTCGCCATCGGTACCCGGTGGCTTCAGGCCGAAGGCCTTCGTCGGCGAAGTGGTGCCCTTCAGCGTGGTCGCGTTCCGCGAGGGCCACGACGTCATCGGCGTGCACGTCCGGCTCACGTCCCCTTCCGGAGAAGAGACCCTGCATCGCCTCTCTCCCCGCGACGACGGCACCGACACCTGGTCGACGCCGATCGCGCTCGACGAACAGGGCGAATGGCTCTTCCGGTTCGAGGCCTTCTCCGACGACTTCGCGACCTGGGCGCACGCCGCGGAGCTGAAGGTCGCCGCCGGGGTCGACGTCCCGGTGATGGCAGCGCTGGGGGCTGATCTGCTGGCGCGGGCCGCCGCGGAGAAGGAGCGCCCGGCACCGCAGCGGAAACGGCTCGGCGCAGACGCGGTATCCCTGCAGGACGGCGATGCCGCGACGACCATGGCGCTGGCGACGGATGCGGGATTGGTTCAGATCTTCCGCGACCGTCCCGTGACGACTCTGCGCTCCGCGACGCCGACACACACGCTGCATGCCGACCGGCGCGCGGCAGGTGTCGGCGCCTGGTACGAGTTCTTCCCCCGCTCCGAAGGCGCGCGGCGTCTGAAGGACGGCACGGTCAAGAGCGGCACGTTCCGCACCGCGACGCGGCGTCTGCCCGACGTCGCGGCGATGGGTTTCGACGTGGTGTATCTGGTGCCGATCCATCCGATCGGTTCCACCAATCGCAAGGGACGCAACAACACCCTCACCGCCGAGGCCGGAGACCCGGGTTCGCCGTACGCGATCGGCGCCGCGGAAGGCGGGCACGATGCGATCCATCCCGAACTGGGCACCCCGCAGGATTTCCGGGCGTTCGTGCGCGCGGCACGGAGGGAAGGGCTCGAGGTCGCGCTCGACCTCGCACTCCAGGCCTCGCCCGACCATCCATGGGTGCGCGAGCATCCGGAATGGTTCACGACCCTCCCGGACGGCACGATCGCCTACGCCGAGAACCCGCCGAAGAAGTACCAGGACATCTACCCTCTGAACTTCGACAACGATCCGGACGGCATCTACGCCGAGATGCTGCGGGTCGTGCAGCACTGGGTGGCGCAGGGCGTGAAGATCTTCCGCGTCGACAACCCGCACACGAAACCGCTCCAGTTCTGGGAATGGCTCATCGCAGAGGTGAACGCCGTCGACCCCGACGTGATCTTCCTCGCAGAGGCGTTCACCCGACCGGCCGTCATGCGCGCGCTCGCCGCGGTCGGTTTCCAGCAGAGCTACAGCTACTTCACCTGGCGCAACACGAAGGCCGAGCTCGAGGAGTTCCTCGGCTCGGTATCCCACGAGACCTCCGACTACATGAGGCCCAACCTCTTCGTGAACACCCACGACATCCTCACCGAGTACCTGCAGTTCGGTGGCAGAGCGGCCTACAGGATCCGCGCCTGCATCGCCGCGACGGCAGGTCCCGTATGGGGCGTTTACGCGGGCTACGAACTCTTCGAGAACGTCGCCCGTCCCGGGTCCGAAGAGAACATCGACAACGAGAAGTACGAGTACAAGTTCCGAGACTGGGTCGGCGCCGAGGCCCGCGGCGAATCGCTCGCTCCCCTGCTGCGCCGACTCAACGAGATCCGGGGCGCTCATCCCGCGCTGCAGCAGCTCCGCAACTTCCGCGCGCACTGGAGCGACGACGACGCGGTGCTCGTCTACAGCAAGCATCTGGCGGCGCCGTTCACCGGCACCGGTCGCGGAGACACCGTCATCGTCGTCGCCAACGTCGACCCGCACTCGGTGCGGGAGACCACCGTGCACCTCGACACGACCCAGTGGGGCATCCCCCGGGGCGAGGCCTTCGAGGTGGAGGACCTCCTCACGGGAGCCGTCTGGACCTGGACCGATCACAACTACGTGCGGCTCGACGCCTTCGCCGAGCCGGTGCACATCCTGAAGGTGAGGGAGCGATCATGAGCTACACGGAAGACGTCGCCGCATCCACCGAATGGGAGGCGGTCTCATCAGCCACGTACCACGATCCTCACTCCGTTCTCGGCGCGCATGCCCACAAGGATGCGGCCGATCGCACCGTCACCGTGATCCGTGCCAGACGCCCGCTCGCAGAAGCAGTCGCAGCCGTCTTCGACGACGGCAGCAGGCAGGAGCTCGCCCACGTCGCCCACGGCATCTGGGAAGGCCAGCACAGCGGTCCCCCGGTCCCTTACCGCATCGCCACGAGGTACGCAGATCACGATGAGACAGTGTCGGGAGACCCGTATCGGCATCCGCCGACGCTCGGCGACCTCGACCTGCACCTGATCGCCGAGGGGCGTCACGAACGCCTCTGGGAGGCGTTGGGTGCTCATGTGCGCACGTTCGACGGAGAGATCGGCGTCTCGTTCGCGGTCTGGGCGCCCAACGCCACTGCCGTGCGGGTGGTCGGCGACCACAACGACTGGAACGGCGAGGCCCACGCCATGCGCTCGATGGGCGTCAGCGGCGTCTGGGAGCTCTTCGTTCCAGGGCTGCCGATCGGCACCAGATACAAGTACCAGATCCGCACCCGCGAGGGGGCGTGGATCCTCAAGGCCGACCCGATGGCGCTCGCTGCCGAGGTTCCGCCCGACACGGCATCGATCGTGACGGCATCGACGCACAGCTGGTCGGATGGCGCGTGGATGACGCGCCGGGCGGCCACCCACGCCGTGGCACAGCCGTTGTCGATCTACGAGGTCCACGTCGGCTCATGGCGGGCGGGCCTCGGATACCGCGAGATCGCCGACCCGCTGATCCAGCATGTGACGGAATCGGGCTTCTCCCACGTCGAGTTCATGCCGCTGGCGGAGCATCCGTTCGGTGGATCGTGGGGCTATCAGGTCAGCGGATACTACGCCCCCACGAGCAGGTTCGGCACGCCCGACGACTTGCGCTACCTCATCGACCGTCTCCACCAGGCCGGCATCGGCGTGATCATGGACTGGGTTCCGGGCCACTTCCCCAAGGATGCCTTCGCACTCGCACGCTTCGACGGTCAGCCTCTCTACGAGCACCCGGACCCACGACGCGGAGAGCATCAGGACTGGGGAACGCTCATCTTCGATTACGGCCGCCCGGAGGTCCGCGGATTCCTGGTCGCCAACGCCCTGTACTGGCTCCAGGAGTTCCATGTCGATGGGCTCCGTGTCGACGCCGTCGCCTCGATGCTCTACCTCGACTACTCCCGTCAACCGGGCGAATGGGAGCCGAACATCCATGGCGGGCGCGAGAACCTCGAGGCGATCCGTTTCCTGCAGGAGGTGAATGCCACCGCCTACCGGCTGCACCCGGGGATCCTGATGATCGCGGAGGAGTCCACCAGCTTCCCCGGCGTCACCGCTCCCACCGACCACGCAGGCCTGGGTTTCGGGTTCAAGTGGAACATGGGCTGGATGAACGACTCCCTGCAGTACATCTCACGCGACCCGATGTACCGCGGGCATCACGAGGGCGAGATGACCTTCTCCTTCGTCTACGCCTTCGGTGAGAACTATCTGCTTCCCATCAGCCACGACGAAGTCGTCCACGGCAAGGGCAGCCTGGTCGCAAAGATGCCGGGAGACCATTGGCACAAGCTGGCGAACGTGCGTGCGTACCTCGCCTACATGTGGGGGCACCCCGGCAAGAAGCTGCTGTTCATGGGGCAGGAGTTCGGCCAGCTCGCGGAGTGGTCGGAAGGGCGCGAGCTGGATTGGTGGCTCCTCGAGCAGCCCTCGCACGCCCAACTGCAGGACTTCATCGGCGAGATGAACCGTACTTACCGGGCGCAGTCCCCTCTCTGGGAACGCGACAACGACGGTTCGTCGTTCAGCCGCCTCGGTGCACCGAGTTGGGAATCTACGGTGATCGCGTTCGAGAGGCGTGACGCGCACGGCGGGCGCCTGGTCGTCGTGAGCAACTTCGCCGGGGTGGAACGCACCGGGTATCAGCTCACCCTTCCTCGAGAAGGAGTGTGGCAGGAAGTGCTCAACACCGACGCGGCGGACTACGGGGGTCGAGGATCGGGCAACCTCGGGTTGGTCTATGCGAAACCCTCAGAAGGAGGAGCACCGCTCGCGACCCTGACGTTGCCCGCGCTCTCGACGCTGTGGCTGCGCTACCAGTCCGACCCTCACGTGCCGACGGTCAACCACGGCTGAGCGCGCCGGCGACTCGGCGCGTACCTCCCTAGAACAGCAGCGACGAAAGCCGGTTGCGCGCCGACACGACCCGCGGATCCTCCGCACCGATGAGCCCGAAGAGCTCGACCAGGCGCTCACGAACGGGCGTGCGCTGGTCGGACGGGAGCTGCGCGAACAGATCGAGCAGGCGACCGAAGGCGTCATCGACATGCCCGCCGGCGAGGTCGAGGTCGGCCACATCGAACTGCGCCTGGACGTCGAGCGGGCCGTCGGCCGCTGCGGCCCGTGCCGCCTGCAGATCGAGGCCCTGAACGCGGTCGAGCAGCCGCACCTGGCCGAGACCCGCGAGCGCGTCCGCGTCCCGCGGGTTCTCCGCGAGCGCCTTCTCGTACGCCGTGATCGCTGCCGCGTAGTCGCCGACCTCGATCGCCGCGAACGCCTCAGCGTGCAGCGGGGGGAGCTCCGGCTCCACGGGAGGTTCCGGGTCCGCGCCCTCCTCGCCGACCGAGAGCGATCCGGTGACACCGTTCTGCGCCGCCACCTGCAGCAGCTGCGCGAAGACGTCGCGAACCTGCTGCTCCGGCACGGCCCCGGTGAACATCGGCACCGGCTGACCGGCGATCAGGGCCACCACCATCGGGATGGACTGGGCACGGAAGCTCTGCGCGAGCTGCGGATTCGCATCCACATCGACCTTGGCGAGCAGCACGCGTCCGCCGAGCTCGCGCGTGACCTTCTCGATGATCGGGCTCAGCTGCTTGCAGGGCCCGCACCACTCCGCCCAGAGGTCGACGACGACGGGAACGGTGCGCGAGAGCTCGAGGATCTGCCCGAACGTCTCGTCGGTCGCATCCACGACGACATCGGGCAGTCCCGGGCCGGGGGCGCCCTCTGCGGGAGATGCGGGCCGGTTGCGGAGACTCGACAGGTCGACGGCACCGCGCAGGGCGGCAGGAGAGATCTCACTCATTTGATCACCTTCACGGACAGGAGGTCCTGGTGGGCTGCCAGGAGCCGGATCTGCTCCGTCGAGCCCTTTGCCGGGACCGAGAAGAACAGCTGGAACTCGTAGGTCGTCTCGACGCCCTTCGCGGACTCGGTCGCGTCGGTGAGGGCCTTGGCTTGTGCATTGTCGCCGAAACGGATGGAGACGTCGTCTCCCGTCGGCGTCACCGTCTCGGTGTCGGTGAGGGTGACGGCGACGATCGCGCCGCTGTCCAGAGTCGTCATCGAGATGGGGGCATCCGTCGTCGGAGCCATGTCGAAGGCGGCCTTCGACGTGTCGGCGGCGCCCTTGTCGGCGAGAGCCTGGATCACGGCCTGACGGCTGTCGGTGATCGACTTGGCGTAGGTCAACGCCAGATCGTCGAACATGTCGTAGAACTCGCTCTGCTCCCCCTGGTCCACCACATCGGCGAAGGTCGAGGCGAGGTTCGCAGGCGGGATCGTCAGGAACGCGGAATCGGACGGAACGAGCGATGTCCCGAGCCAGGATGCAGCGACCTCGGGAAAGACGGCGTCAGCAGACATCTCGGCGATGTTCGAGACCTTGTAGTTCGACCAGGGGTCGGCCTGCGTCATCGTGAGGACCACCGGCGGCACCGTGTCATCCCCTGTCTTCGACAGCATCAGTACTGTGCGCGGCCACTGATCTGTCGCTTCCGGCAGCACGACCTCGACCTGATCGGTCGGGATCGCCGCGGGCGGAACGGTGTCCGGGAGCTTCGAGCGCAGAGCATACTCAGTGGTCCGCGCTGCGAGAGCGGGCCCCTCGAAGCGGGTAGCGAGCAGGTCGAGGTCGAGTGCTGCGTCGGCTTCGCTCACCGTGCCGGCGAGCGTCTTCAATATGCGCTTGGCCTGCGCTTCGGTCACCGCAGGGGGCTTCTGGTTCTCCGGCGCGATCACCGTCGGACTCGGAGACGGGGTCGGCGAGGCGTCGCCCAGCTGCGGCCACGAGTCCGACGAGCACCCGGCGGCAAGAAGCGCCGTGAGCCCGAGAGCCGGAAGCGCGAGCATGCGACGCCGGCGAGGCCGCGTCGCTGAGCGCATGGAGGTCTTCGCGTCGGGGTCCTTGCTCTCGTCCACGATCTCCGCCTCCTCGACGTCTCCGTCGGCCGGCGCCGCCGATCCTGCGGAGGGTTCGCTGCGCGGAGCGCCGGACTCCTCGATCGCCGCGCGCTCAGACGGCGGAAGAACCGCGACGTCGATCGGTTCGGTCGCCGGGAGCGGACCCGGGCCCTTGCGCCGGGGGCCGCGGCCGCGGCGCTGATGGCGGATCGCGAGCACGTAGAGGATGAGGCCGAGCAGCAGCACGATTCCCCCGGCGACCATGAGAGGTCCCGCCCACGGCGTCGAGTTGTCCAGCGGCCAGGAGACCACGATGTCATCCGGCGCATCGGCTGTGCCGTCGTAGGCGACGAGCATGCTCGTGCCCTCGGGCAACTGCATGTTCTCGGCCGTGAGACGGTTGTCCTTGACGAACGAGTCGAGCCAGAGATCGGATCCCCGCGGATCACGCCCCGCGGACTCCGCGTCGGCGGAGTCGCCCTCAGCGCCGTCGCTCGGAGCATCGGTCTCGCCGTCAGCGGAGGGCGCCGTGACGTGCTCGACCGCCAGATCGCCGTTCTTCTTCTGCGTGACCTGGTTGTAGTCGGAGTCGGCGAGCCAGGCCTCCATGTCGGCGGTGCGACCATAGCTGCCGAAGATCTCGCCCTCTCCCCGGACGATCAGCGTCTGCGCGCCTGGATTCGCCCGAAGCACGTCGCCGTCGATGAGGACGAAGGGTGCCGGTTCATCGATCTCGACCTGGGTCTGCTGAGTGTCCGGCCCCATGAAGATGGTGCGCTGAGCAATCCCCGCGCCGATCAGCACGGCAGCCAGCACGAAGGCCACCACGGCCCATACGAAACGCACGAATAGTCTCCTCACGCATCGCCGGCACTTGCCAGCGACGCAACACTCGACATTTCAGACTAGCGAAATCAGCTGTGTGTTGCCCACGAGCAGGTTCAGTGCGGGCCGGACCGGCACGTCGTCGGTGCCCAGCCGGACGCTCTGGATAGCCTTGCTGGATCCGTCCTCGAGGAGCCTCCGAATGAAGATCCACAATCCCTTCCGCACCGCCCTGGTGGCGACGCTCGGCGTGGGATTGGGCATCCTGCTGATCAACAGCGTGCAGAACCTCTCCACGGTTCTGCTCTATCTCGGCACGGCTCTCTTCCTCAGTCTCGGACTCGATCCGCTCGTCTCGTTCCTGGAGCGCCGGCGTCTCCCCCGATGGCTCGCTGTCATCGTCACGATCCTCGCGGTGCTCGGCATCTTCGTCGGCATCGTGCTCATCGTCCTTCCCGTGCTGGTCGACCAGATCTCCCAGCTGATCGCCCAGATCACGGCGATCGTGCAACGCGGTACCGCGATCGACGACCTCAAGCAGTGGATGACGGACGCGTTCCCCAACCTGAGGGTCGATGATGTCTTCACCTACGTCGAGGACTGGCTCACCACGAACCTGACCGAGATCGGCGGTTCCATCGGCCAAGGGTTCCTCGTGGCGAGTGGCGCCGTGCTCAGCGGCCTGTTCGGTGCGTTCATCGTCCTCATCCTGACGATCTATCTCACGGCTTCCACGCCGTCCCTCAAACGGGCGGTCTACCAGTTGGCTCCGGCGTCGAAACGAGACAGGTTCATCGACCTGTCCGAACAGATCACGGATTCGGTCGGCTATTACGTCATGGGGCAGGTGACGCAGGGTGTCATCAACGGCGTGCTCAGCGCGATCTTCCTGTCGATCATCCAAGCACCGTTCCCCGCCGTCCTCGCGGTGATCGCGTTCTTCTTCTCCCTGATCCCGCTCGTCGGCACCCTGACCGGCTCCACGATCATCGTGCTGGTGTGTCTCATCCCCGGACTGGGCTCTCCGGCGACCGCGATCGCCGCTGCGATCTACTACCTGATCTACATGCAGATCGAGGCCTACATCATCTCGCCGCGCATCATGAGTCGTGCGGTCTCGGTACCGGGGGCGGTCGTCGTGGTCGCGGCACTCGCCGGAGGAAGCCTTCTCGGTCTGCTGGGCGCGCTGATCGCCATCCCGGTCGCCGCGAGCATCCTGATCATCTACCGGCAGGTGCTCATCCCGCGGATGAACGAGCTCTGAACCCGCTGCGCGTCAGTCGTCGGTCGGCCAGTGCGTGGCGAGAGGCAGCGCCGCAGGATTGACCGCGGCCACGATCTCCGTGAGCACGCGTCGCGTCTGGGTCTCGCCCACCCAGAGGTGCTTCCCCCCGTCCACCGCGATCAGTTGTGCGTGCGGGATCGCAGCGAACCTCTCGCGGGCCTCGGCGGGGCGCAGGTAGTCATCCAGCTCCGGTACCAGGACGACCACGGGGCGGTCGACCGTCGCCCACGCGGCGACCTCTTCCGGTGTCGCGCGGTGCAAAGGCGGCGAAAGGAGGATGATCCCCTCGATGTCGTGCTGCCGACCGTACTTCAACGCGAGTTCCGTGCCGAAGGACCATCCCAGCAGCCAGGGGCGAGGCAGAGCGCGTTCACGCACGAAGTCCATCGCCGCGGCGACGTCGAACTGTTCGGACGCCCCGCCATCGAAGGATCCGTCACTGGTCCCACGAGGTGATGCGGTCCCCCTCGTGTTGAATCGCAGCACGGCCAGATCCGCCAGAGCGGGCAGACGTGCAGCCGCTTTGCGGATGATGTGCGAATCCATGAACCCGCCGGCCGTAGGCAGGGGATGAAGCGTCACGAGAGTCGCGACAGGAGTCGTGGTCTCCGGCACGGCGAGCTCTCCGACCAACGTGAGACCGTCGGCGGTCTTCAGCTCGATGTCTTCGCGTCGCGCCGGAAGCTCCAGTGGTCCTCGGATCTCGATGCTCATGCAAGCCTCCAACAGTGTGTGTGCCAGTGTCGCCGTGCGGCGAGGTCAGCCGCGTCGCCGAGCACGCCGTCCGCGCGCCAGGCGACGAGATGCGCGGTTCCGGCGACGATCGATCGACCGCAGCCCGGGCAGAGATAGTCCTTCTGCGCCTGCGCCCCGGAAACCGGTTGCACGGTCCACTCACCGCCGCGGCGGGTCTCGGTACGCTTCCAGCCCGCGAGGAGGCGATCGAAGGAGTCCTCGGGGTCAGGGCGCTCCGAAGGACGTCTGCGAGAGCGGGGCATACTGCCTGCTCACCACCAGTGGTTGTTGACCCAGAAGTTGTACGCACCGGCCCAGCTGCCGTAGCGGCCGGTGGCGTATCCGGTCGCCCAGCGAAGGTTGTCGACCGGGTTGTAGCCGTTGCCGGGCACCTTGCTGCATGGCAGCGCCTGCACCAGACCGCAGGCACCGGAGGACTTGTTCGTGGCGTTCGGGTTCCAACCGCTCTCGCGGGACACGACGTAGTCGACGTACTGCCAGTCGCTCTGCGCGATGCCGGCTGCCGCCATCCACTCTGCAGGAGCACCGCCTCCCGTGTACGGAGGAAGGCTACCTCCGGAAGGCTTTCCGGAGGATCCCCCACGGGGTGCCGCAGCCACGGTCGGGACCGGAGCCGGCTTCGGCTTCACATAGACCTCGAACCCTCCGCGCACGACGGGTGCAATCTCGGCACCTTCGACGGTGACGGTGAGGTTCTGAGTGTCCGCGAGCGCAAGCGAATAGGCGGAGTCCGGCGACTCCTCAGGGGCGGGTGCGGCCAATGCCACCCCGGTCGGTGCGACCAATGCACCGGCGAAACCCACGACGGCGAGGGAACTGAAGACCCCGACGACACCACGGCTGCGAGACCAGCGCCGTGTGCCCGTGCGCGCCGAACGAGCCTTCACCGCGGGCACCGGCGAGAGGTCGTTTCTTTCGAGATTCATGTCGTTTCGGGAGTTCACGATGAGGGACAGTCTACGCAAGAGTGCCTGGATCGACCATCAGGAACCTCAGCGAACGGCGAGAATCACGTCGATCGTGGCATCCAGAAGGGCATCCACCTGCTCCTCGCGGTATCCCCCACGCTGCATCCGAAACGCCGCCGAGCGCAACTGCTCGGCAGTCAGCGCTTCGCCGTCACGGAGATACCGCACGATACGCGTCGACACATGATCGACCTCATCGAGACGGTACCCGAAGGTGAGCACTCCGGTACGGGCGAAGCGGTGGCGCCGTGGTCGCGCCAGATGATCCAGGATGACCTGCGCGTCTGCTCTGGCCTGCTCCACCCAGGCACCTGCTCCCGCGGATCGCACCGCGCGTTCGCGTTCTCGAGCGGCGAAGGCGTCTTCGACGCGGCCGAGCGCCGCGTCGACATCCGCGACGACGTATCCGTTCTTCACCAGCGGGAAGGAGGCCGTCCGCACATCGTCCGCGCTGAGTTCATCGCCGCCCGCCTCGAACGCGCGGCGGGCAGATGCGAGGAACGTGTCGACGGCTGCCCGGTGATAGCCACGCACCCGACCGGAGGTGAGTGCGAATGCCGGCGGCGTCGATTCCGCCTGTTCGTCGAGCTGATCTTCGTTCATCACAGAACCACCCAAGGAGAGAAGAGGAAGTAGAGACAGAGCGCAGGGATCGTCGAGGGCAGAATGCTGTCGAGTCGATCGAGCAGCCCTCCGTGACCGGGGAGCCAGGAACTCATGTCCTTGATGCCGAGGTCGCGCTTGAGCATCGATTCACCGAGGTCCCCCAGCGTCGCGGAGAGCAGGATCGACGCGCCGAAGATCACGCCGCACCACCACGGCAGCTCCAGGAGGAAGATCGCGAGCAGCACCCCCGCAGCGAGCGAGGCGATGACGGCGCCGCCGAAGCCCTCCCAGGTCTTCTTCGGGCTGATCTTCGGAGCCATCGGGTGACGGCCGAAGGCGAGACCGGCGGCGTACGCGCCCGTGTCGGCCGCTACGGCGATCGCGATGAAGCTGAGGACCCACCATTGACCGTCCTCCTGCTTGAGGAGGATGAGCGCGATTCCCGCGAGGAAGGGGACGTAGACCTGCACGAACCCGCTCGTGACGGCGTCGGCGAGGACGTCCCCGTAGGTGCGGCCGTCCTTCTCCACCATCTGCGCGATGAGCCGCCACACGATGACGAACGCGACGGACACGAAGAGCATCACCCAGCACAACCACGGCTCGGCGAAGTACGCCGAGAGCACGAGGAACGCGGCGGCGATCAGCTGAGGGACCACGTCGACGCGGCGACCCGAGCTCCGCAGAGCTCGGGAGAGCTCGTAGACCCCGAGCAAGGCGGCCGCGAGAGCGAACGGGACGAAGAGCACCTTGAGGAAGAGCAGCGATCCCAGGAGCGCGGCGCCGAAGGCGAGACCGATCAGGATGGCGAGGACGAGATCGCGACCCGTGCGCTCTTTGATACGTTCGTTCGCCTGGTCGAGCTGGTCGCGTGCATGGGAGACATGGCTGCCGAGTTCATCCCGTGCCGCGCGCCACTGTTCCCGGATAGCGTTGTGATCCGCCGTGTCCAGCGGACCGACGCCGCCCGAGGGCGCGCCCTCCGAAGCTGCGGGAAGCGGTGGGCGCGGAGGGACGGCAGCCGCGTCGAAAGACGGGAACGCGGCGTCAACGAGCGGGACGCCGTCGGATGGGGTCTTCCCGTTCCCGCCGTGACGCGTGAACGGCCCATCGTCGTCGGCATCTCGCGTTTCGTCAGACATCCCGACTACACCTCGAGGAGTTCTGCCTCTTTGCGCTTCAGCGCGTCATCGATGAGCTCGACGTGCTGACGTGTCAGGACGTCGAGCTCCTTCTCTCCGCGCGCGATCTCGTCCTCACCGAGCTCGCTCTTGAGGGCATCGAGCTCGTCCTTCGCCTTGCGACGGATACCACGGACGTGGACCTTCGCGTCCTCAGCCTTGGTCTTGACGAGCTTGACATACTCCTTGCGGCGCTCGGCCGTGAGCTCCGGCATCGTCACGCGAACGAGGTTGCCGTCGTTCGTCGGGTTGGCTCCGAGGTTGGGCATGTCACGGATCGCCTGTTCGATCGCCTTCAGCGCCGACTTGTCGTACGGCGTGATGATGAGCGTGCGAGCTTCCTGGTTCGCCAGGGAGGCGAGCTGGGCGATCGGCGTGGGAGTGCCGTAGTAGTCCACGAGGACCTTCTGGAACATCTGCGGGTTCGCACGACCGGTGCGCACCGTGGAGAAGTCCTCCTTGGCAGCTTCGACCGCCCGGTTCATGCGAGTGGTGGTTTCAGCGAGGACGTCCGCGATCACGGTGACTCCTATCGTCGGGGTGTTCTGCAAATTCTATCGGGCGAAGTCGTCTCCGCCGTGTCACACACTCAGGCGGTGACGAGGGTTCCGATCGGCTCGCCGAGGAGCGCACGGGTCACGTTCCCGGCGGGCTCCATGCCGAACACGCGCATGTCCATGCTGTTGTCCATGCACAGGCTGAAGGCGGTCGAGTCGACGACCTTGAGACCACGCTGGAGCGCATCGCGATAGGTGACGCGCTCGATGCGCTCCGCGTCGGCATGCTTGTTGGGGTCGGCGGTGTAGATGGCGTCGACGCCGTTCTTGGCGACGAGGACCTCGTCCGCGCCGATCTCGAGCGCACGCTGTGCCGCGACGGTGTCAGTGGAGAAGTACGGGAGGCCGGCCCCGGCACCGAAGATGACGACCCGCCCCTTCTCGAGATGACGCTCAGCCCGGCGCGGAATGTACGGCTCGGCGACCTGGGTCATCGAGATGGCGGACTGCACACGGGTGGCGGCCCCGGCCTGCTCGAGGAAATCCTGCAGGGCGAGCGCGTTCATGACCGTGCCGAGCATGCCCATGTAGTCGGCGCGACCGCGGTCCATGCCTCGCTGGCTCAGTTCTGCGCCGCGGAAGAAGTTGCCCCCGCCGACGACGATCGCGACCTCGACACGGTCCACCGCCGCGGCGATGTCACGGGCGATCTGCGAGACCACGTCGGGGCTGACACCCAGCTGTCCCGCTCCGAATGCCTCTCCGGAGAGCTTGAGAAGGACGCGTCGGCGTCCGGTGCGTTCAGTCATGGGTGGGTGTCCTCTCGTCCCGATTCAAGATAGTGCCTCGTGGGCATGAAGAAGGGGTTCGGATCTTGGCGATCCGAACCCCTTCGACGGTGCTACGCGCCGACCTTGAAGCGCGCGAAGTCCGTCACGGTGATACCGGCGTCCTTCGCCACCTGGGCGACCGACAGCTTGTTGTCCTTGGCATAGTCCTGCTCGAGCAGAGCGACCTGCTTGATGAACGCAGAGACGCGGCCTTCGACGATCTTCGGGAGAGCCGCTTCCGGCTTGCCCTCGTTGCGGGAGATCTCAGTGACGATCTCGCGCTCCTTCTCGACCGCGTCAGCCGGCACGTCTTCACGCGACAGGTAGGACGGGTTGGCGAACGAGATGTGCTGAGCGATGCTGCGCGCGGTCTCGGCATCGTCACCCGAGTAGGCGACGACGACGCCGATCTGCGGCGGCAGGTCCTTGCTCGTGCGGTGCAGGTAGACCTCGACCTTGTCGCCGGCGATCGTGCGCACGCGGCGCAGCTCGACCTTCTCGCCGATGATCGCGGCCTCTTCGGAGATGACCTGCTCGACGCTCTTGTCGCCGGCAGAGGCGGCGAGGGCGGCGTCGACCGAGTCGGCCTTGACCGCTGCTGCAGCGTCGGCGACCTTGTCGGCCAGCGCGATGAAGCGCTCGTTCTTCGCGACGAAGTCGGTCTCGCAGGCGAGCTCGATGAGCGTCACGGCGCCGTCCTGCTCGCGAGCGACGATCAGTCCCTCGCTCGTGGAACGGTCAGCGCGCTTCGCGTTGCCCTTCGCACCCTTGAGACGCAGGATCTCGGTGGCCTTCGCGACGTCTCCGTCAGCCTCCTCGAGCGCCTTCTTGGTGTCGACCATTCCGGTGCCGAGCTGCTCACGCAGCGCCTTGAGGTCAGCGATGGTGAAGTTGGCCATGTGTGGTGGCTCCTTGCTTCGTTAGGTGTGTGTACGAGGGATTACTTGGCGTCAGCAGCCTCGGCGGCGGCGACCTCAGCGGTCTCCTCACCGGAAGCGGCGGCGATCGCCTCGTCGTGCGCCTCAGCACCGGCCTCGTCGGCAGCGGTCTCGTCGGCGGCGGGCGTCTCGACGACGGCAGCGGCGTCATCTGCCGTGGCGACCTCGGCGGCGTCAGCGGACTCCTGAACCTCCTGTGCGGGAGTCTCGAGGAGCTCCTTCTCCCAGTCGGCCAGCGGCTCGGCGTCGCCGGTCTCCGGGTTGTGCTTCTGCTGCAGGCCCTCGGCCGCGGCGTCGGCGATGATACGCGTCAGCAGGGAGACGGAGCGGATCGCGTCGTCGTTGCCGGGGATCGGGTACTGGAAGTCATCCGGGTCGGCGTTCGTGTCGAGGATGCCGATCACGGGGATGCCGAGCTTCTTGGCCTCATCGATCGCGAGGTGCTCACGCTTGGCGTCGACGACCCAGATGGCCGAGGGCGTCTTGGTGAGGTTGCGGATACCGCCCAGCGACTTGTGCAGCTTGTCGAGCTCGCGCTTCTTGAGCAGGAGCTCCTTCTTGGTGAAGCCGCTGTTCGCGGGGACCTCGTAGTCGAGCTCCTCGAGCTCCTTCATACGAGCGAGACGCTTGGAGATCGTCTGGAAGTTGGTGAGGAGTCCACCGAGCCAGCGCTGGTTGACGAAGGGCTGACCCACACGGGTCGCCTGCTCGGCGAGGATCTCCTGCGCCTGCTTCTTGGTGCCGACGAAGAGGATCGTGCCACCGTGGGCGACGGTCTCCTTGACGAAGTCGTAGGCCTTGTCGATGTAACCCAGCGACTGCTGCAGGTCGATGATGTGGATACCGCTGCGCTCGGTGAGGATGAAGCGCTTGACCTTCGGGTTCCACCGACGGGTCTGGTGTCCGAAGTGCACGCCGCTGTCGAGCAGCTGGCGGATGGTGACCACAGCCATGGTCGTCTCCTGGTTCTGGCGCGGTTCTGCGCCGTTGAGGTTGCAAGCCGATCGGATGATCGGACTTCCTGGTGCCCGGCTCACGCCCGCCTTATCGAGGAGAAGGACCTGTGGGAGTGGATGCCGCGAAGTGAATCGCTTTGGGCACGCGTAGTCACCTCGATTTCGAGGTGCTCCCCCAGCATACAGGATCGCGCGGGCACTCACCCTGCACCTCACGCCGCACGCCGGTCTTGTGCCGGTGTCCCGCGGCGGCCGACGATTCCGGTGCCCGCGACGGAGTGCACCCGACCAGACTCGCACCATGCGCACAGTCCCCCGAGCCCTTTCCCTTCTCGTCGTCGCTCTGCTGCTCGCTCTCACCGCGCCGGCTCCCGTGGCGGCGGCGGAAGCTCCCTCGACAACCGAATGGCCTCGCTGGAGCTGGCCGGTGGCCGGGCCTCGCGCTGTCGCGGCTCCGTTTCGCGCGCCCGCGCACGAGTACGGTGCCGGCCATCGCGGCGTCGATCTGGCCGCAGTGGTGGGAGCAGAGGTGTCCGCCCCCGCGGACGGTGTGGTCGCCTTCCGCGGCACCGTGGTGGATCGGCCGCTCCTCACCATCGAGCACACCGGCGGCCTCGTGACGACTCTCGAACCCGTTCGGTCGACGCTCGTCGCGGGTGATGTCGTCACGGCCGGGCAGGCGCTCGGAGTCTTGGATATCGGCGGGCACACCGCCGCGGGTTCCCTCCACCTCGGCGTGCGGCTGGACGGCGACTACATCAATCCCCTGCTGCTCTTCGACGACGTTCCGAGAGCCGTCCTGCTCCCCTGCTGCGAAGCACGCTGAGCGACGGGGGCTTAGCGAGAGATCATGCGCGCGGATGGGCCAGTCGATAGGTCGCCGTCAGACGCTCGGTGGAGACGTGGGTGTATATCTGCGTCGTACCGAGGCTGGCGTGTCCGAGGATTTCCTGGACCGCCCTCAGATCGGCTCCCCCGTCGAGCAGATGAGTGGCCGCGGTGTGCCGCAGAGCGTGAGGACCGATCGTCTCGGCGCCCACGATCGGCGCGAGAACCCGTGCGACGAGTTCGTATACGGCCCGCGGCCCTACCCTGCCACCGCGGCTGCCCAGGATCACGGCAGGGGCGAAGGTTCGGGCGCGCGCGACGAGCACCGGCCTACCGCGCCTCAGGTACGCCGACAATGCGTCGCGCGCCGGAGTGCCGTAGGGCACGATGCGTTCCTTCGCGCCTTTGCCGAGCACTCGCGCCGTACCGCGGTCGAGATCGAGATCGTCGATGTCCAGTCCGCAGAGCTCGGAGACACGGATACCGGAGCCGTACAGCAGTTCGAGGATGGCGTGGTCTCTCAACGCGATCGGGTCGCCCTCTTCGGCGGCGTCGCGGTGAGAATCCAGAAGTGCCGACATCGCGTCCCGCGAGGCGACCGTCGGCAACGTCCTTCCCCTCTTCGGGGCGACCAGGCGCAGGCTCGGATCATGCGTGACGAGCGCCTGCTCCTGAGCCCAATTGAAGAATGAGCGGGCCGTGGCGGCGCGGCGCGCGAGGGTCGATCTGGCGTCGCCACGCTGAGTGGCGCGCCACAGCCAGTCCCGAAGCACCTCGAGGTCGACGGACTCGAGGGGAACACCACCCGCCGCGGCGTCGAGGTCTCGCAGGTCTGAGCGATAGGCCTTGACGGTCGCGGCGGACAGCCGGCGCACCTTCTCCAGGTGTTCGGCGAACGCCTCCGTCGCGGCAGCGAGATCCATGAGTCCAGCTTGCCCCGCGCATGCCCTGTCCGCGGCAGCCTCGCCGTTCATCGTGCACGGGAAGCCGATGCTCTCGCGGGGCGCTGACGATGCCACCCTCCGTCGTCATGCGCGACGTCGCCCTCGAGATGAAGGAGCCCGAGTACGGCCCGAACCCGATCAGGAGACAGGCCGGAGCGACGCGCCACCTCTTCTATGGACAGACGCGTCCGGGTACCCAACGCATCGAGCACGCGGCTGTGGCTCGAGTCCCGCCCGGACCCGTCCTCCTCGACGCTTTCGTGGATCGCGCCGTACAACTCCCTCACCTCCTGCGCGGAGGTCACACAGTGTGCGTCGTACTCGCGGAGCAGACGATGACACCCCGCCGACGAGGCAGACGTCACTGCACCGGGCACGGCGCCGAGTGGGCGACCGAGAGAGGCCGCGTGGCCCGCGGTGTTCAGCGATCCACTTCTCCACCCCGCCTCGACGACGACCGTCGCATGGCCGAGCGCCGCGATCAAACGGTTTCGAGCGAGGAACCGCCACTTGGTGGGCGCCGTCCCACACGGCGGCTCACTCACGAGAGCCCCTCGTTCCGCGATCTGACGCAGGAGACTCTGATGGCCGGCAGGATATGCGCGGTCCACGCCGCCGGCGAGGATCGCGATCGTGGCGCCCTGAACGCCGAGTGCGGCACGATGCGCGGCCCCATCGATCCCGTAGGCGCCACCGGAGACGATCACGGCGCCGGCGGCCGCGAGGTCACCCGCCAGTTCGGTCGCCACGTGCTCGCCGTACCCGCTGCAGGCTCGAGCCCCGACGATCGAGACTCGGGGCTCGCGGACGAGCAACTCCACGCGGCCGCGCACCCACAGCACGCTCGGGGCGTGGGGGCCGAGATCCGTGAGACCGCGGGGCCATGCGGCGTCTCCCGGGATCACGAGCTGCGCTCGCACGGCGACAGCTCCGCGCAGCGCGGCCATGACCGCCCGAGGATCGGCGCGTGGACGCCAGCGGGCGCGACCGTCGACCAGCGCGCGCGTCGCCGTGGCGCTGGCACCGCCCGGAGGGAGGAGCGACGACGAATCTCCCACAGCAAGAGAAAGCGCATCCGCTGCACCGAGCGATTCGATCAACGATCCGGCCACCGCATCGCCGGGCTCGGCGATCACAGACCAGGCGACACGCGCGACGCAGTCGGCCAGCTCATCACCGGGATGGAGGGTGCGGGTGAAGGCGAGGATCTCGGAATCAGCGAGGAGGACGTCCATCATCGCGGGAGCCCCCTTCGGAGAAGCAGCGCCCGTCCGACCTCGTCGATCCCGGGGCGATCGAGCTCCGCCAGATCTGCCATCGTCCAAGCCACACGCAGAACGCGATCGTACCCACGGAGCGTGAGGGCGCCGCGCTCGAGGGCTCGATCGAGTGGAGCGCGCACCGCAGGAGCCAGTCGGAGTGCCCCCTGACGCAGACTGGTCCCCGGCGCTTCTGCATTGCGCCGCCACCGCATACTCATCCACCGACGGGCAGCTCGCTCTCGGGCCGCAGCGACGCGTTCTCGAGCCTGCGCCGTCGTCATCGACGGGGAATGATCGCTCATCGCTCGCGATGCCGCGACACGACTCACCTGCAGATCGATGTCGATACGGTCGCGAAGCGGTCCGGACAAGCGCGTGGAGTATCGCCTGATCGACATGGGTGGGCAGATGCACTCCGCGCCGCGGACACCGTGGTTCCCGCACGGACAGGGATTCATAGCGAGCAGCAGCTGGAATCTTGCGGGAAACGTGGCGGTGAATCCCGCCCGATGCACCTCGATCGCCCCGGATTCGAGCGGTTGTCGGAGCGCATCGAGTGCGACCCGGGAAAACTCGGCGGCCTCGTCCAGGAACAGCACACCGCGGTGGGCGCGTGCGATCGCTCCCGGTCGCGCCGTGCGCGAGCCCCCTCCGACCAGCGATGCGACAGACGCGCTGTGATGCGGCGCCTCGATCGGCGGGAGCACATCGAGCGCTGCGACGGGCTCTCCGCTGAGTGATCGCACCGACGCGACCTCGAGTGCCTCCTGCTCCGTGAGGGACGGCATGATGCCCGGAAGCCTGCGCGCGAGCATCGTCTTCCCCGCGCCTGGAGGTCCGCTCAACAGCAGATGATGACCCCCGGCAGCGGCGACGATCAACGCTTCCACGGCATCCTCCTGACCGACGACATCGGCGAGGTCGAGCGTGTCACGTGGTCCGCTCTGGGCTGATGCCAGCACGACCGCCTCCACATCGGGCACTTCGACATCGGCACCGTGCCAGACCGCGACCTCTGCGAGTGAAGCGGCTGCGCGCACATCGACACCCGGTACCAGACGTGCCTCGGCTTCGTTTCCCCGTGGCACGATCACCGATTCGAATCCGGCGCGTGCCGCTGCGAACACCGCCGGTAGAACCCCGGGCACCGGCCGGATCCTGCCGTCGAGACCCAGCTCGCCGATGTGGACCGTCGCCGAGATCGACCGCGGTGAGATGACACCGCCAGCGGCGAGGCAGGCCATGGCAATCCCCAGGTCGAACCCGGCGCCGTGCTTGGGGAGGCTCGCCGGCGACAGATTCACCGTGAGCCGTCGCCGTGGAAGATCCAGCCCGGCGTTCTTGCAGGCGTTGTGCACGCGCTGGACGGCTTCGCCGAGGGACTTGTCCGGGAGCCCGATGATCCGGAACTCCGGTGTCTGGTTCGACATGTCGGCTTCGACCTCGACGAGATGCCCATCGACGCCGGTGAGCGCGACCGCCCAGGTACGCGAGGTCGTCACGCGATGTCCACGAGGTGCTCGAGAGAGCCGGAAGCCGGATCGGACCCGATGATGCCGATCGCTTCGAGCCGGATCACGCGCCCTCGCGCCTCCTCCGGATTCTCCGTCGCCCATGCCTGAGCGAGCTGCCAGAGCCGACGTCGCTTGCGAGCGTCGATGGCCTCGAACGGGTGCCCGTAGACAGCGGTCCGTCTCGTCTTGACCTCGACCACCGCGAGGTGGTGGTCGCGCACGGCGACGATATCGATCTCTCCCTGCGCACATCGCCAGTTCCTGGCGAGCACGGTGTACCCGCGACGCCTCAGATGCTGAGCGGCCCGCTCTTCCCCTGCTCTTCCGAGCTCGTCCTTCGCTGCCATACGGCCAGCTTCACGCGCACGCGGATCGCACGCGGCCGGCGCCGGCGCACAACCCCGGTGGTTGGGGAGAACTCGAACTTGCAGTGCGGGGTGCAGGAACACCGAGATCCGCAACGCCCCGAGGGGGCTCCCCGAGATGCTTCGTCGAGAGGCGCCGTCACTCGCCGTCGAGCGAGAGCTCCTGAGGGAGCTCGAACTCCCGGCGCTGCAGCTCCTCGACGTTGACGTCCTTGAACGTCAGCACTCGCACGGCCTTCACGAAGCGGTCAGCTCGGTAGATGTCCCACACCCAGACGTCGGTCATCGAGATCTCGAAATAGAAATCATGCTCGGTGTCACGACGGACGACGTTGACCTCGTTCGCCAGATAGAACCGCCGCTCGGTCTCCACGACGTACTGGAACTGCGACACCACATCCCGGTACTCCCGGAACAGTGCCAGCTCGAGCTCGCGGTCGTAGTCGTCGAAGGCTTCCTCATCCATGATGTGTCCATCCTAGAGTCGCGGACACCGGGGTGCGTCATCCGGCGGTCGGCCACGCTCGCCGCGGTCGACTCAGAAAAGGGTGGGAACGTCGGCGATCGCCCACGACGCGCGGTGGTAGCGGGAGAGCCCGATGGCGCGGATCGCGTCGCGATGCTCGAGGCTGGCATACCCCTTGTTGCGGTTCCACTGATACGCGGGATACGTCTCGTGGAGCTCCGCCATGTGCTGGTCCCGCGCGACCTTCGCGATCACGGACGCCGCGGAGACGGAGGCGCAGTCCCGGTCGGCTTTGATCACCGGGCGCACGTGGAGCGGCACCGGATGCACCTTCGACACATAGTCATGGTTGCCGTCGAGCAGCACGAGAGCGTCCTCGAGTGCGACCCCTTGATCCGCGACGGCCTGCACCGCACGCGACGCGGCAAGACCGAGCGCCCGCATGATGCCGACCTCATCGACCTCCTCCGCACTCGCCCACCCGACGGCCGACGCCTGCACCCATGCGGCTGCGCGTGCTGCGACCTCAGGTCTGCGCTTCTCCGTCACGAGCTTGGAGTCGCGGAGGCCCTCCGGCACGCGCCGACGCGCGCCTGCGGCATTCATCACGGCTGCGCCCACGGCGACAGGACCCGCGAGTGCCCCTCGGCCGACCTCGTCGAGTGAGATGATCACCCCGCACTCACCGAGGAGGTGCCTCTCGAGAGTGAGTTTCGGTGCGACGACGGTCATTCCGGATCCGGGACGCCGTTGAAGATCTCGTGGTGGCCGTCGATCGGTCCCAGCCTGTTCAACGGCCACGTCGTGAGGAACGCCTTTCCCACGATGTTCTCCATCGGCACGAATCCGCCACTGGGGAGATCCTGGTGCGCACGGGCGTCACGAGAACGATCGCGGTTGTCTCCGAGCAGCCAGACGGAATCCTCCGGGACCACGACATCGAAGGGCTCGTTGGACGCGGCCGTGTCCCCGGGAGGCAGATTGAGGTAGCTGAGCTCGTCGATGGGCGCGCCGTTGATCGTGATCTGGCCGAGTGCGTTGCAGCACACCACATGATCGCCCGGCAGACCGATCACGCGCTTGACCAGGTGGTCCTGCGAGTCCGTCGCGGAGATGCCCACGAAGTTCAGCACCCAGTCGACGGCCTCGACGAGCGGCGGCTGTGCGGGGGTCTGCGGCTGACCGTCGAGCCACCCGCCCGGATCCTTGAAGACGACCACGTCGCCCCGCTCGTAATCGGTCCATCGCGGCGTGAGCTCATCGACCAGGATGCGGTCGTTGATCAGCAGGGTGCGCTCCATCGATGCGGAGGGGATGTAGAACGAACGCACGACAAAGGTCTTCACCACGAACGAGACCAGCGCGGCGATCACGACGATCACCAGGACGTCGCGAAGGAATACGAGGAACCCGCGACGACGTCTGGACGTGGGCGCGGACGGGGATTCGGTCATCAGGTTCCTTCACGATCATGCACCGTCGTGCGGCGACGGTATCTAGGTTCGCACACCGGTGGGAGAACAAAGCACCCCGGGACGTCGTGTCCCGGGGTGCTGTGGAGATGCTGCGACTCAGCGGTCGCGCTTCTCCTTGATCTTCGCCTTCTTGCCGCGCAGCTGGCGGAGGTAGTAGAGCTTCGCGCGACGCACGTCACCGCGGGTGACGACCTCGATGTGGTCGATCACCGGGGAGTGCACCGGGAAGGTACGCTCGACGCCGACCTGGAAGCTGATCTTGCGGACCGTGAAGGTCTCGCGCACGCTGTCGCCCTGGCGACCGATGACGACGCCCTGGAAGACCTGGATACGAGAGCGGCTGCCCTCGGTGATGTTGACGTGCACCTTGACGGTGTCACCGGGGAAGAAGTCCGGGATGTCCGAACGGAGGGAAGCCGCGTCGACGGCGTCGAGGATCTGCATGATCGTCTCTCTCTGCACCCGCCACAGGTCGCATGCATGTATTCAAAGGAACAAGAAAAGGAGTGAGCTGTACGGAGCAGACGCGTCCGCGGGCTCCCCTGTGGCAGAGCCGGTCACAGCACAAACATTCATTCTGCCACGGATACGGCGCCCGGCCAAAACGACGACGTCAGTCGCGGGAATCGGTCTCCCGCACCACGATGACCTCGTGCGCGCGCGTCGGTGGTGCCGGCTCATCGACCGTCGGGATCGTGGACCACGTGATGGTCTCGCGCAGTCGGGTACCGCTTCCCTTCGCCTCGTTCCACAGCTGCCACAGCTGCAACCAGATCAGGGCGATCCCCGCCACGATCGCACCGGTGAGCAACCAGGGGAACGCCCCGTCGATGAAGAATCCGACGGCGATCGTGAGCCCGTTCCACACGGTGAACCCCGCCACGTCCCACCAGGAGACGGCACGCTCGATGCGGACGGACGGCCGTGAACGCGTGAGCAGCGTCAGCAGGAGCTGGCCCAGGAAGACGGACGGCATCGCAATGAGCAGCACCCAGAGGATCGACCAGCCGCCTTGGAAGACTCCCCACCCGATCAGCAGCCAGAGCGGCAGCAGGAACGCCGCCGGAAGGAGCCAGCGGAAGAAGGCCTGTCGCAACCACATGCTCAGATCGTACGTCGCTGCGTCCCCGCGCGTCCCGGTGTTCGCTGAGAGCGGTCGGGGATCCACCGGTGCGGGATCAGGGAGAATGGAGACGACGAGAGGACACACCCGATGATCGAACTGCGCACCCCCGCCGAGATCGATGAGATGCGCGCCGCAGGGCGTTTCGTGGCTGAGACCCTGGCGACGCTGCGCGACGAGACGAAGGTCGGGACCAATCTCCTCTCGATCGATAGACGCGCACACGACATGATCCGCAAAGCCGGAGCCGAGTCCTGCTACATCGACTACCACCCCTCGTTCGGTGCGAGCCCGTTCGGCAAGGTCATCTGCACCTCGGTCAACGACGCCGTCCTGCACGGGCTCCCCCACGACTACACGCTGCGCGACGGCGACCTCGTCACCCTCGACTTCGCCGTCTCCGTCGACGGATGGGTCGCGGACTCCGCAGTCTCGTTCGTCGTCGGAACCGCGCGCGAAGAAGATCTCCGACTCATCGACACCACCGAGCGCGCCTTGGTGGCAGCGATCGACGCCGCGACGGTCGGTAACCGCATCGGCGACATCTCCTCAGCTGTCGCTGCCGTCGCCCACGGAGACGGCTACTCGATCAACACCGACTTCGGCGGACACGGCGTGGGGCGCACGATGCACGGGGATCCGCATGTCCCGAACGACGGCCGCGCCGGACGGGGCTTCCCCCTGCGTGCGGGCCTGGTGCTCGCGCTGGAGCCCTGGTTCCTTGCGACGACCGACGAACTGGTCACGGACCCGGATGGATGGACTCTGCGCAGCGTCGACGGCTCCCGCGGCGCGCACTCGGAGCACACGATCGCCATCACCGAGGACGGACCCCTCATCCTCACGGACCGGTCGTTCCTCGGCGTCGACTGATCGAGTGCGGCCGGTCTCTCAGGCGCGGCGGTAGACGTAGACGTCCGTGACCTGCGGAAGGTCGAGCATCTCTCTTCCACGCGTGCCCGCTGAACTGTCGAGCACCGCCCCGATCTCCCCCAGCATCCGCGCACGCGTCGACTCCTCGGCGACGAGCAGGCTGCTCACCGTCGCCCATCGACGAAGATAGTGGTCGCGCGAGATGCGCTCGGCCCAATGGATCTCCTCCCGGCGGACGAGTTCGAAATGGGGAAGCACCTCAGCCGCACCGTCGGTCGTCGCGTCGGCCTCGGACACCGCCGGATGAGCGATGCGGTGACAAGCCCGGTCCCAGGTGCACGTCGGATCGGAGCGATTCCAGAGCAGCCCGAGCGCCCCTCGGGGGACCAGCACGCGAGCGATCTCGTCGCAGGCCGCGTCACGATCGAACCAGTGGAAGGCCTGGGCAACCGTGACGACGTCCACTGACGCATCCCCGAGCGGAATCCGCTCCGCTGCTCCGATCTGAGCTTCCACGTCGGGGAGTTTGACTCGCAGCACCTGCAGCATGCGCTCCGACGGCTCCACGGCCACCGTGCGCCGCGCACGATCGACGAGCAGTTCGGTGAACTTGCCGGTCCCGGCACCCAGGTCCAGCCCGACGTCGACGGTTGTCGGAACGATCATGGCCGCCGCTGCCTCCGGGAATCCGGGGCGGTATCTGTCGTAGTCGTCACCGATGATCTCGAACGACCTTGCGAGCGCATGTTCAGGCATGACTCGACGTTACCAAGGCTCATCTCACACCCCGCGGGTCCGGGAACTGCGGCGTATGCCATTCTGAATCCATGATTCCGCAGGACCGTCATGTGCCGGAGCGTGTGCTCCTCGCTCGGCACGGGCAGACCGTGTGGAACGTCGAGCACCGACTCCAAGGCCAGCTCGACTCTCCACTGACAGAGGCCGGTGTCGCCCACGCCCACGCGATCGCGGACAGACTCGTGGGCGCTCACGTGCTCACCGTGTGCACCAGCCCTCTCGGCAGAGCGATGCGGACGGCGATCATCATCGCCGATCGGATCGGAGCGGAACTGATCGAGGTGCCGGAGCTCGCAGAGCTCGACCACGGTGAGCTCGCCGGGATGACATGGGAAGAGATCGACGAGGTCTACCCGACCGCCAGAGAGGAACGTGCCGCCAACCGCTATGGCTGGGCATTCCCGGGCGGGGAGAGCTACGCGCAGGCCAGGTCTCGGGCGCGGAAGGCGCTCAGCAACTGTGGGTGGGCGGCCGAGGGCGTCCCCCTGCTCGTGAGCCACGAGATGATCGGACGCATGCTGCGCGCGGAGTTGCGAGGACTGGACGCATCGAGTGCGCTCGGTCTGCGGCATCCGCACGGTGTGGTCTTCGATATCGAACGCCGGTCCGAGCGGATTCTCTGAGGCGGACGTTGACGCCGGGCCCGACGGGATTCAGATCTGCCCGTCGATCACGAGGACGCGGCTTCGCCCTCCGCAAGCAGGTCGGGTCGACGGGTTCGGGTCCGCACGAACTGCTGCTCGCGACGCCAGGCGGCGATCGCGGCATGATTGCCGCTGAGCAGAACGTCCGGCACGGCACGCTCACGCCATGACGCGGGCTTCGTGTAGGACGGATACTCCAGCAGTCCGTCCTCGTGCGACTCCTCGACGAGGCTCTCGGGGTTGCCGACGACACCGGGGATGAGTCGGCCGATCGCCTCGATCATCGCCATGGTCGCGACCTCGCCCCCATTGAGGACGTAGTCGCCGAGGCTGATCAACCGGACCTCGCCGAGATCGGCGGCGAACTCGAACACGCGCTCATCGATGCCCTCGTAACGACCGCAGCCGAAGACGAGATGCTCACGGGTCGCCAACTCACGTGCGGTCTTCTGGGTGAAGACCTCCCCCGCCGGCGACGGGAAGATGATGGTCGGTCGCTGCCCGTCCTCGGTGTCGGAGGAACCGGCGATCTCGTCGAGCGCGAGCCCCCAGGGCTCCGGCTTCATGACCATGCCGGCGCCGCCGCCGTACGGCGTGTCGTCCACCGTCCGGTGACGATCCGAGGTCCAGTCGCGCAGGTCTCGCACACGCAGGTCGATGAGACCCGTGCTCTGCGCCTTGCCGAGCAGGGACAGCGTCAGGCCGTCGAAGTAGGACGGGAAGATGGAGAGGACGTCGATGCGCACGGAGGAACCGTATCAGCGGTCACTCGGACGCGTCGGCGTCCGGGGCGACCTGCGGCTCGGCGTCCGCGGTCTCTGCGACCTCTTCGAAGAGTCCCGGCGGCGGCGTCACGATGACGCGGCCCTCCTGCACATCGACGGTCGGGACGATGGCGGCGACGAACGGAACCATGACCTCGTCTTCGCCGGCCTTGACGATGAGGAGATCCTGTGCCGGGAAGTGCTCAACCCGTATGACCCGCCCGATGACCGTGTCGTCTCGGACGACATCGAGTCCGACGAGCTGATGGTCGAACCATGCGTCGTCCTCGACCTCGTCGGCGTCCTGGTCGATCCACAGGATCGCCCTGACGAGGCTGTCGGCGGCGTCACGGTCGTCGACGTCTTCGAAGAAGACGACGGGATTGCCGTTCATCACGCGGTACTCGCGCACCGTGATCTGCTTGCCGTGCCACGGAGATGCCTCTGGCACCTGCAAGGTGAATCCGGCACCGGGGGTGAAACGACCCTCGGGGTTGTCCGTGTACAGCTCGAGCTTGAGCCCACCCTTGAGTCCGTGCGCCTTGACGAGGCGTCCGACACGCAACTGGTTCTTGCCCTGATTGCGGTCCTTCGGCACCACGTCAGTCGTCCGCGACATCGACGCGGACCCGACGCCCGTCAGCGAGTGCGCTGACGAGGGTGCGAAGGGCCTTCGCAGTGCGGCCGCCGCGCCCGATCACGCGTCCACGGTCATCGGGGTGCACGCGCACCTCGAGGAGGTCGCCTCGCGGCGACGTGGATTCGTTGATGCGAACATCCTCCGGGTGATCGACGATCCCCTTGACGATGTGTTCGAGCGCGGCGGCGAGCACGACGGATTACTCTGCGTCTGCTGCGGGAGCCTCAGCGGCCTCCGCGTCGGCCGCGGCGGGAGCCTCCTCAGCGGGAGCCTCGGCCTTCTTCTCGACCTTGGGCTTGACGACGGACTTCTTGGACGCGTCGATCTCGAAGGGGACCTTCGGCTCGGCGACCTTGAGCGTGGACTTCGCGTCCTTGTCGCCCTTGAACTTGCCCCAGTCGCCCGTGATCTTGAGGATGGCGGCGACCTGCTCGGTCGGCTGCGCGCCGACGGAGAGCCAGTACTGCGCCCGCTCGGAGTCGACCTCGATGAACGAGGGCTCCTCGGTGGGGTGGTACTTGCCGATCTCCTCGATCACGCGACCATCGCGCTTGGTCTTCGAGTCGGCGACGACGATGCGGTAGTACGGCGCACGGATCTTGCCCAGGCGCTTGAGACGAATCTTGACAGCCACGATTCTCCTGAATTGTGTGGAAGGAAACGAACCGGTCGCCTGGAGAGTGGGGTGCACACCCGGCGGAAGCTCAAATGAGTGTGGACACCTGCTGGATAGAGGGTCGAGCAGGTGGTCCAGCCCTCTATTCTGCCAGATGCGCGCGCCAGGCGCGAAACGTGGGGAAACCGCCGTTGCCGTGTCGCATGCCTCGCGTGCCAGACTGTGCGGGTGAAGCTCGAGTTCGCCTCATCCGCCCGGTCCACCGTCGGCCTCGAATGGGAGATCATGCTCGCGGACCCCGCGAGCGGTGACCTCGTCGGTCGCGCCCCCGAACTTCTCGCCGCGCTCGAGGCCGAGAGCGCCGACGAGCGTCATACGGTCACCGGCGAACTGCTCACCAACACGATCGAGGTCACGAGCGGTATCGGCGATTCCGTGGCTCATGCGGTCGACGACATCGCGAACGCCATCACCGCGGTGCGGGCCGCGACCGATCCGGCGGGTGTCGAGCTGCTCTCGGCCGGAAGCCACCCCTTCGCGCAGTGGTACGACCAACAGGTGACGGACAAGTCGCGCTACCACACCCTGATCGAGCGCACCCAGTGGTGGGGACGCAACATGATGATCTGGGGAATCCACGTGCACATCGGCGTCGAGGACCAGCGCAAGGTCTTCCCCATCATCAACGCTCTCGCCGGGTTCCTCCCGCACCTGCAGTCGCTGGCGGCGTCGAGCCCGTTCTGGGCGGGAGAACGCACCGGATATGCCTCCAACCGCGCACTCGTGTTCCAGCAGCTTCCCACCGCCGGCCTGCCGTGGCCGCTGCACGACTGGTCGCAGTACGAGTCCTACCTCGATGACATGGTGCGCACGGGTGTCATGGCCGACGCGACCGAGGTGCGCTGGGATATCCGTCCCGCTCCACGCTGGGGCACCATCGAGGTCCGCGCGTGCGACGGGCTCTCCACCCTGCCGGAACTTGCATCGGTCGCGGCGCTCGTCCAGGTGCTCGTCGAGGACTTCTCACGACAGCTCGACGAGGGGAAGGCACTTCCGGAGCTTCCCGCCTGGTTCCACCGCGAGAACAAGTGGCGCGCCGCGCGCTACGGGCTGGAGGCCCGCGTGATCGTCGACGCCGACGGCACGCAGCGCCCGGTGCGCGAGCATCTGACGGAGACGCTCGAAGCCCTCACCCCGACAGCCGTCGAGCTCGGCTGCGGTCGCGAGTTCGGCGGCATCGCCACGATCCTGGAGGGAGGCGCAAGCTACGCGCGACAACTCGCGGTGGCGGATGCCGCGGGGGGCGACCTCTCAGCGGTGGTGCACCACCTGATCCGCGAGTTCCGCTCCGGGCCGGAGTCCTCCACCGACGAGTCCTAGCGGTCGAGGGCAGCGAGCTCAGTCCTCGACGAGGCGCCTCGCGAGCCCTTCGTCCAGGACGACATCCGTGATCAGGCCAGCGGCCAGGGCCGCGCGGAGACTCACCAGCTTCGGGATTCCCGAGACGACACACACGCGACGCGGGACGCGACGCAGACGGTCGAGGCCGGGACCCGTGGCTCTGGCATTCACACGGATGTCGCGCCAGGACCCGTCGGAACGGAAGAACACCGTCGCGACGTCGCCGATGGCGTGGTCCTCCCGAAGGCTGCGATAGTCATCGCGTCCGAGATAGCCCCCGACGTAGACCCGACTCGGAACCTCGGCGGCGGGCGAGCCGAGGCTGAACACGGCGACGTCCATCTTCGCCTGCAGATCGAGCACACGACGAGTGCTGCGCTCACGCCACATGGCCTCGCGGGTGGCAGGGTCATCGAAGAACGCGGGAACGGGGAACTGCTGGACCTGTGCACCGAAGGCGCTGCCGAACCGTTGCAGGATGTCACTGGAGTACTCCACGCCGGTCGTCTGCGTGTTCCCGGCCCCGTTGAGCTGCACGAAGGTCGTGTTGTGCGTCTCCTTCTGCGTGAGCCCGCGACTCACCGCACTGATGGTCGAGCCCCATGCGACGCCGATCACCATGTTCGAGTCGACGAACTGCGACAGCAGCCGTCCGGCGGTGAGCGCAACGCGCTCGAGACGTTCGACCTCGCTGAGGATCTCCGGCATCGGCACGACGTGCGCCGCCACCCGATGCCTGTCGCGAATCCGATGCTCGAGCATGCCGAGGCGTTCGAGCGGGGAGTTGATCCGGATGTCGACCAGGCCGCTCTCCCGCGCGAAGCTCAGCAGCCGCGAGACCGAGGACCGGGAGGTGCCGAGCTCTTTCGCGATGACTTCCATCGTCTTGTCCTGCATGTAGTAGAGCTGCGCGGCGGTGAGCGCCGCGATCAGCTTGCTGTCGCGGGATTCCGCGCTTGCACCGGCCATGATGACCTCCTCGCCCTCGATCCTTGCACATATGTGCAGTGGGCTTGCGCGGGATGTCACACAGGTCGATGCTGGTTGGCAAGTAAGGAAGAGAGGGTCGACGATGATCGATTCGACACACTCGTCAGCGGAGCGCGCGGAGATTCGCGCCGTCCGTGAATCCGGACGCACCAGCGTCCTCGTCATCGGCGGGGGGATCAACGGCATCTCCACGTTCCGCGACCTGGCTCTGCAGGGCGTCGATGTCGTGCTCGTCGAGCGAGGGGACTTCGCCTCCGGCGCATCCTCCGCATCGAGCCACATGATCCACGGCGGGATCCGCTACCTCGAGAACGGTGAGTTCCGGCTCGTGCGCGAGTCCGTCGAGGAGCGCAACGGCCTGCTCAAGATCGCCCCGCACTACGTCAAGCCGCTGCAGACGACCATCCCGATCTACTCGACATTCTCGGGCATCCTCTCCGCTCCCCTGCGCTTCCTCACGCACAAGAGCGGAAAGCCCCAGGAACGGGGCGCGTTCCTGATCAAGGTCGGCCTCACGATCTACGACACCTTCTCCCGTGACGGAGGGATGGTGCCTCGCCATCGGTTCCTCGGCCGCAAGAAGTCTCTCGCCGAGCTTCCCTCGCTCGACCCGAAGATCAAGTACACCGCCACGTACTACGACGCCTCGATGCACGACCCGGAGCGCCTCGCGCTCGACGTGCTGCAGGACGGACGCACGGCGCACCCGGGAGCGCACGCTCTCAACTACGTCGAGGCCATCGCCCGCGACGGCGACAAGGTCGTCCTCCGCGACCGCGAGAGCGGCACGGAGTTCACTGTGCAGGCTGACGTGGTCGTCAATGCCTCCGGCCCCTGGACCGACCTCACCAATGACGCGCTGGGCACGGACACCCGCTTCATGGGCGGCACCAAGGGCTCGCACATCGTGCTGGATCACCCCGAGCTGCTCGAGGCGACGCGGGGGCGCGAGATCTTCTTCGAGCACTCCGACGGCCGCATCGTGCTCATCTACCCGCTCAAGGGACGCGTCCTGGTCGGCACCACCGACATCGACGCCGACCCGCGCGAGGTGCCGGTGTGCACCGAGGAGGAGGTCGACTACTTCTTCGACCTGATCCACCACGTCTTCCCGACGATCCCCGTGGCACGCGACCAGATCGTGTACAAGTTCTCTGGTATCCGTCCGCTGCCGCGCCATGAGGACACCGCTCCCGGATTCGTCTCCCGCGACTATCGCATCGAAGTCGACGAGAAGGGCGCAGTCCCCCTCGTGAGCCTCGTCGGCGGAAAGTGGACGACGTTCCGCGCGCTCGGCGAATCGCTCTCCGACGTCGTGCTCGGCCTCATCGACCGCACCAGGACCGTCTCCACCGCGGGACGCGCGATCGGCGGCGGCCGGGAGTTCCCGCGCACCGAGAAGGCCAAGCGCATCTGGATCCAGGAGAACCTTCCCGGCGCCGGTGCCCGCGCCGATCAGCTGCTCGCCCGCTACGGCACTCGGGCCGCCCAGGTCTGGGAGTACGTCGAGCAGGGAACGGACGCTCCGCTTGCCGGCGGCGCCCTCTCCACGCGCGAACTCGAGTGGATGGTGCAGAACGAGATGGTGGCGCGCCTCGAGGATGTCGTCCTGCGTCGCACCAGCATCGCGTTCACCGGTGGCGCCGATGCCGAGGTCCTCGACGAGATCGCCGACGCGCTCGCGCCGATGCTCGGCTGGGATCGCTCGCGTCACGACGCCGAGCTCGAGCAGACGCGCCAGCTGCTGAACGAACGACACGGACTCGATATCCCGTCCCGCACCCGCGGCTGACGGGGTCTCGGACTGCCGCCCTCCTCGCGGCGCAACTCCCATAACGTGTCGGGGCAGAGGGGCCCCGACACACAAGAAAGGTCAAAGAAGACATGGCTGATGTGAATCTCGGTCTCTACTTCCTCTCCGAGCTGGTCGGCACAGCGATGCTCGTGCTGCTCGGATGTGGTGTCGTCGCCAACGTGGCCCTCGCGAAGAACAAGGGCTTCGGCGGCGGCTTCCTGATGGTCAACTGGGGATGGGGCCTCGCGGTCTTCGCCGGTGTGCTCGTCTCCGCCTACTCCGGTGCGATCCTCAACCCGGCCGTCGGCATCGGCCTGCTGCTCGCGGGCAAGATCAGCTTCGTGATGTTCCTGACGGCCACGGCCGCTGAACTCGTCGGAGCGATCCTCGGTGCCATCGTCACGTGGCTCGCATACAAGCAGCACTTCGATGAGGAGCCCGACCCGGCCAACAAGCTCGGCGTGTTCTCGACCGGCCCCGCGATCCGCTCGTACGGCTGGAACCTCGTCACCGAGATCATCGGTACCTTCGTGCTCGTGTTCGTGATCTTCGCGTTCGCCGACTACGGCGACATCGAGGTCGGCACCCCCGGCGGCCTCGGACCGCTCACCGCGCTCCCCGTGGCACTCCTCGTGGTCGCGATCGGCGCCTCCCTCGGTGGCCCGACCGGCTACGCGATCAACCCGGCGCGTGACCTCGGCCCGCGTATCGCTCACGCGATCCTCCCGATCAAGGGCAAGGGCTCCAGCGACTGGTCCTACTCGTGGGTCCCGGTGGTCGGTCCGCTCATCGGTGGCGCGATCGCCGCCGCTGCAGCGCCCGTCCTGCTGCACCTCGCCTGAACGACCTGAATTCAAAGGAGAACACAATGGCTGACTACATCCTCGCCATCGACCAGGGAACCACTTCGAGCCGCGCGATCATCTTCGACAAGAAGGGCAGCATCATCGCGACGGGCCAGAAAGAGCACGAGCAGATCCTGCCGAAGGCCGGCTGGGTCGAGCACGACGCCTCCGAGATCTGGCGCAACGTCCAGGAGGTCATCGGCCTGGCTCTGAGCCGCGCCGACCTCACCCGCCACGACATCGCTGCAGTGGGCATCACCAACCAGCGCGAAACCGCGGTGGTCTGGGACAAGACCACGGGAAAGCCCGCCTACAACGCGATCGTGTGGCAGGACACGCGCACCCAGGCGATCGTGGACCGACTGGCTGCTGACGGCGGCGTCGAGCGGTTCAAGCCGATCGTCGGTCTGCCCCTGGCCACCTACTTCTCGGGTACCAAGATCGCCTGGATCCTGGAGAACGTCGATGGAGCCCGTGAGAAGGCGGAAGCCGGCGACCTGATCTTCGGCACGACCGACAGCTGGGTTCTCTGGAACCTCACCGGTGGCGTCGACGGTGGAGTGCACGTCACCGACGTGACCAACGCCTCGCGCACGATGTTCATGGACCTCGAGACGCTCGAATGGCGCGACGACATCCTCGAGGCCTTCGGTGTGCCGCGGTCGATGATGCCGGAGATCCGCTCGTCCTCGGAGGTCTACGGCGCGGCGGAGGACTCCTCGTTGCTTCGCGAGACCCCGATCGCCGGCATCCTGGGCGACCAGCAGGCGGCGACGTTCGGTCAGGCGGCGTTCCAGAAGGGCGAGAGCAAGAACACATACGGAACGGGCTGCTTCCTGATCTTCAACACGGGCGAGGAGATCGTCCACTCGAAGAACGGGCTGCTCACCACCGTCGGCTACAAGCTGGGCGACCAGCCCACGCATTACGCCCTCGAAGGCTCGATCGCCGTCACCGGATCGCTGATCCAGTGGCTGCGCGACCAGCTCGGCATCATCTCCTCGGCACCCGAGGTCGAGGAGTTGGCCGACAAGGTCGAGGACAACGGCGGGGTCTACATCGTGCCGGCGTTCTCCGGTCTGTTCGCTCCGTACTGGCGTCCCGACGCCCGAGGCGCGATCGTCGGACTCACCCGGTACGCGAACAAGAACCACATCGCTCGCGCAGCTCTAGAAGCGGTCGCCTTCCAGACGCGTGACGTGCTGGATGCCGTGAACGCGGACGCCGGCGTGGATCTCACCGAGCTCAAGGTCGACGGCGGCATGGTGGCGAATGATGCGCTCATGCAGTTCCAGGCAGACGTCCTCGGCGTGCCGGTCGTTCGCCCGGTGGTCGCGGAGACCACGGCGCTCGGTGCGGCCTACGCGGCCGGACTCGCGGTCGGATTCTGGAACGGGCTCGACGACCTCTCCGCCAACTGGCAGGAGGACAAGCGCTGGGAGCCGTCCATGGAGGAAGCCGAGCGCGACCGCCAGCTGCGCCTGTGGCGCAAGGCGATCACCAAGTCGATGGACTGGGTCGACGACGACGTGAAGTGATCTGACGCGACAGCGAAGCGGGTCCGGAGTCCAACTCCGGACCCGCTTCGTCGTCTCCGCGGCAGCGGCCCGCTGAACCGTCAGAACCCGTTGATCGACGCGAAGAAGGCGCCGGTACCGTCGACCGAGACGCGTCCGCTCTCGTCGCTCGACGTCACCTGCTCGTAGCCGGAGTCGCTCCAGTAGAAGACATCCGTCGCGATCTCGCCGACGCCCTGTCCGAACATCTGCTGAGCGAATCCGTGCATGTCCTGCACGACATAGATCGCCTCCGGTCCGGTGATCACATGGAACGCGACATGATGACGTGAGGGCACGGCGAACAGGACGCCGTGCGGAGCCGATGAGATACCGGCTGCGGCCAGGAGGGCCGGGAAGTCGAGCACCCGGCTCGCGGTGAACATGGAGTCCGACACGATCGCTTAGAACGCGCCGTTGCCGACGTCGACGGTGTGCACCTCTTCGATCGGCTCCGCCGAAACTGCCGCGAGGGCCGTGGCCCACAGCTGTCCGGCATCGAACCGGCCGACGATCGCGTCAGGGACGGCGGTCGTGGTCTCGGGGTGATCGAGCATGAGGATCGCTTCGAGGCCGCTCACGATCGTGCGCCGGTACGTGTACGCCGCACGGTGGCTCTCCGGGAGATACGACGACGGGATGAGACGTGCTTTCACGAGGGACAGGACCTGATCATCGGAGAGATCTTCGTCGCGAGGGGCGGCCTGACGGCTCAGCAGACCGGAGATGTGACGCTCGACAGCCTCCGGCCAGTTCGACTCCGGTTCGAGCTTCACGGCGCGCGCGAGGTTGTACAGCCCGTACTGCGCGCCGGAGTCCCCCTCGGCGCAGTCGCCGTGCACGGTGATCGCCCCTGCTGTCGTAGGCCACTTCTCCGCGAACAGAGTGCGCAGCAGGGTGGCCTGCGGGACCGTGAGGTCTTCGAGATCCGCATCAGGCTGTGCTGCGTTCGACTTCTCACCGAAATTCAGGAACCCCATGCGGTACTCTCCCCCGGCGATCACCGGCCGAAGGACTTCTTCGGCGCGGACTCAAACGGACTCAGACTAACGCAGGCTGGCCGACGGTCGATTCCGCCGGGAGGTGGTCACGCCGAGTGCGCGACTTCGGTCACGGCGATGAACGCGCGTGCGACGTTCCGTGGCGCGGCAGCGTCCCAGGCGAGGTATTCGAGACGCACAGGGCCACCGCGCACCTCCACCGTGACGACATCGAAACCGGAGCGATCGACGGTCCCCGGCGCCAGCAGGGTCACTGCCAGCCCTGCCTCCACGAGTCCCAGGATGAGGGTCGCGGAGTCGGCTTCGAAGGCGACGTCACGCGTCAGGCCCGCAGCGGCGAACGCCCCGTCGCTCTGCGCACGACCGGAGGTCGCCGTCGGGAAGTCCGCGAACGTCATCCCCGCGACATCGTCGAGCGCGATGCTCTCCGCATCCGCGAGTTCGTGCCCGCGAGGGAAGACGGCGACGAGGGGATCCCGAGAGAGGACACGCGACTCCACCCCCTCTGGATCGACACCCTCTCGCAGTCCGAGCAGCGCGATGTCGAGCTCGTCGTTTCGGAGCCTGCGGGCGAGGACATCGCTGTTTCCGACCTGCAGTTCCACCCTGACGAGCGGGTAGGCCCCACGGTAGGCGACGAGCACCGCGGGGAGGTCGATGGCGGTCACCGTGGGGATGACGCCGATTCGCAGCGTGCCTTCCACGACGCCGTCGACGGCGGCGGCGTCCTCCTTCGCCTGGTCTGCTGACCGAAGCGCGCGCCGCGCGTGTGCGACGAACGCCCGACCTGACTCTGTCAGGCGCACATGGCGACTCGACCGTGCGAACAGTCGGCGGCCGAGTTCACGCTCGAGTGACGCGATCTGGTGGCTCAACGCCGATTGGGTGACGAAGCACCGTTCGGCGGCCCGGGTGAAGCTCAGCGTCTCGGCGACTTCGACAACATAGCGGAGCTGTTGAAGTTCCATGCTTCCATGATCTCGGTTCATGTATGCGGTGACAACCATGCGTTGGACTCATCACTTTGTTCCTCGCAGGCTGGAAGCATGAACCGCCTGCCCCTGGTGCTACTGACCGCCCTCGCCCCCATCGCATGGGGCACGACCTACCTCGTCACGACAGAACTGCTCCCGCCCGGGCACCCGCTGTTCGCCGGGCTCCTCCGCTCCCTCCCCGCGGGGCTCCTGGCAGTCCTCATCAGCAGGTGTCTCCCCCGCGGCGGGTGGTGGGGAAAGTCGTTCATCCTGGGAGGGCTCAACATCGGCGCCTTCTTCCCGCTGCTGTTCCTGGCCGCGGAGCGGCTCCCTGGCGGCGTCGCAGCCGCGGTCGCGGGTGCGCAGCCGCTTATCGTCCTCGTCCTCGGAGCGCTCGTGCTGCAGGAACGGATCCGGCCGCTCGCCGCCGCCGCTGCCGTCGTCGGCGCTGGCGGAGTGGCCCTGGTGGTCCTGGGTCCCGCCGCCGAGCTGGATCTCGGGGGGATCCTCGCCGCTGTCGGAGGCGTCACCGCGACGGGAGCGGGGATGATCCTGACGAAGCGATGGGGCCGGCCGGTTGGCGTCGGGCCCGTCGCCTACGCCGGGTGGCAGCTCAGCGCGGGAGGGCTTCTGCTGCTGCCGTTGACACTGATCGTCGAAGGCGTGCCCCAGACCATCGACGGGAGCGCCGTGCTCGGATACCTGTGGCTCGGGACGGCGGGCGGGATCGTCGCCTACACGCTCTGGTTCCGCGGCGTCCAGCAGCTCCCGGTCATCGCGCCGGGGCTCCTCGCGCTGCTCTCCCCCATCGTCGCGACGACGCTCGGCGTCGTGGTCGCCGGGGAGCGATTCAGCCCCCTCCAGGCCATCGGCCTCGTCCTGACTCTGGGCGCACTCGTGCTGGGGCAGCTGGCCTCGCGGCCCAATCGGCGCACTGCCGCGCCCGCCCCGCATGCAACGGCCGCGGATGCTCTCACGGCGCCGCGCTGAGCGGAGTCAGCCCTTGCCGAAGAGCTTCTGGATCTCGGCGAGGTCGGCTTCGCTCGGAGCTTGAGCTGCCCCGCCGCCCAAACCGAATCCGGAGCCGGTCGGCGTCGCGGACGATGCGATCCCCGCGTTCTCGGCCGCGCGCTTGGCCGGGTTGCCTGAACGCGATCCACCGGAGGACTTGCCCTTTTTGCCGCGCTTGGAAGAAGCGCCGGGACGCCCCATCCCGGGCACCGGCCCCATACCGGGGATGTTCGGGGTGCCGCCGCGCGCCACCGTCTTCATCATCTTCGCGGCCTGCTCGAAGCGCTGCACGAGCTGGTTCACGTCGGTGACGGTCATACCGGAACCCTTGGCGATGCGCAGACGGCGCGATCCGTTCAGGACCTTGGGGTTGCGGCGCTCCCCCGGCGTCATCGAGCGGATGATGGCCTCCGTGCGGTCGATCTCCCGCTCATCGAAGTCGTCGAGCTGCTGCTTCATCTGGCCCATGCCCGGGAGCATCCCGAGCATCTTCTTCATCGAGCCCATCTTCTTCATCTGCTGAAGCTGGTCGAGGAAGTCCTCGAGGGTGAAGGCCTCGGTCGCGAGCTTCTCGGCCATCTTCATGGCCTCTTCCTCATCGAAGGCCTGCTGGGCCTGCTCGATGAGGGTGAGGATGTCGCCGAGGTCGAGGATGCGGCTCGCCATGCGGTCGGGGTGGAAGGGCTCGAGGTCCTCGAGTCGCTCACCGGTCGAGGCGAAGATGATCGGCCGGCCGGTCACGGAGGCCACCGAGAGCGCGGCGCCACCGCGGGCGTCGCCGTCGAGCTTGGAGAGCACGACTCCGGTGAAGTCGACGCCGTCCTGGAACGCCTTGGCGGTGTTCACGGCGTCCTGACCGATCATCGCGTCGATGACGAACAGGACCTCGTCGGGGTTGACAGCCTTGCGGATGTCCGCCGCCTGCTTCATGAGCTCGGCGTCCACGCCGAGGCGGCCGGCGGTGTCGATGATCACGACATCGTGCTGCTGACGACGTGCGTAGTCGACACCGTCTCGAGAGACCTTCACGGGATCTCCGACGCCGTTGCCAGGCTCGGGGGCGTAGATCGACGCACCGGCCTGCTCCGCGACGACCTGAAGCTGGTTGACCGCGTTCGGACGCTGGAGGTCGGCGGCGACGAGCAGAGGCGTGTGCCCTTCGCCCTCGAGCTGCTTCGCGAGCTTGCCGGCGAAGGTGGTCTTACCGGAGCCCTGCAGGCCGGCGAGCATGATCACCGTCGGTGCCGTCTTCGCGAACTGCAGACGGCGCTGCTCTCCGCCGAGGATCTGCACGAGCTCTTCATTGACGATCTGGACGACCTGCTGCGCGGGGTTCAGCGCCTTGTTGACCTCATCGCCGAGTGCGCGTTCGCGGACCTTCGCGGTGAACTCCTTGACGACGACGAGCGCGACGTCGGCATCGAGCAGGGCGCGTCGGATCTCGCGGACGGTGCCGTCGACGTCGGCCGCGGTCAGCTTTCCCTTCGTGCGCAGATTGCGGAAGGTCTCGGTGAGCCGATCGGAGAGCGTGCCAAATGTAGCCATGGTGCTCCGATTCTACGCGAGCCGAGGCCGGTCGCTCAGCCCCGCGCGGGAGTCAGGACCAGGGAAGGTCGTGGATCGTTCCCAGGGCTTCCCTCAGGACCGTCTCCGGCGTCCCCCGTCCGGCTCCCTGTTCCGCCCACACGCGCAGTGAGGAGAGCACGGCGGCCGCGTGTGCCGCCCCGAGGATGTCGGCACGGATGACGTCGACTCCCGAGGCGGACGCCGCGCGTGACACCGCCGCGGACAGACGGGCGAGGCGGAGACCGGTGTCACGGATGAGCTCGCCCTCCACCCCCATCGCTGCGGCATTGCGCAGCGCCAAGGCAAGGGGGTCCGGTGCGAAATCGTGCACGATCGACAGCAGTATGTCGTGAACCGCGTCGCCGGTCGTCGCCCTGCCGAGCTGTTCCAGCGAGGCGATGGCCTGTCCGATCCGTTCGTCGACGCCCGACCACAGCACGTCGCTCTTGGACGCGAAGTAGTTGAAGAAGCTGGACCGGCTGACGCCAGCGCGCTGCGTGATGTCCGCCACAGATGTCGCGTCGTATCCGCGCTCCAGGAAGAGCTCGCATGCTGCTTCTGCGAGGGTCTCCCGCGACGACGCCTTGGGTCGCCCGGCTCTGCCAGTGGAACTCATGTCCTCACGTTATCGCGGGGGCGGGTCGAGAGCGCCGCCCCCGCTCGCCGAGGGGTATTGTTGTCCTCAGTCCATTTACGCAATGAAGGCGGTTCTGTGATGCTCGAGATCCTCACGCCCGGGTTCGCTCCGACGTTCGTGCCGTACATCGACGGGTGGGAGCTTCAGCGTCGCGTCCACGCCGATGTCGTCGACGGCACCCGTCCCGACACGCTGATCCTCCTCGAGCACGAGGCCGTCTACACCGCGGGCAAGCGCACGGAACCCCAGGAGCGGCCACAGGACGGCACCCCCGTGATCGACGTCGATCGGGGCGGGAAGATCACCTGGCACGGGCCGGGGCAGCTCGTGGGCTATCCGATCGTGCGACTCCCCGAGCCGATCGATGTCGTCGCGCACGTGCGCCGTCTGGAGCGTCTCCTGATCGACGTGCTGCGCCCCTTCGGCGTCGACGGCTATCAGGTCGAGGGCCGCAGCGGGGTCTGGGTACGCCGGCCACTCTCGGAGGACAAGGTGGCGGCGATCGGAGTGCGCGTGCAGCAGGGGGTCACGATGCACGGCTTCGCCATCAACTGCGACAACTCGCTGGCCGGCTTCCGCGGCATCATCCCGTGCGGCATCATCGATGCCGGCGTCACTACGGTGAGCGAGGTCGTGGGGTCCGCCGTCCCGCCCCTCGAACTCGTCGACGCCGTCACCCGCGCCTTCCTCGCCGAATACGCGACCACCGAACTGACAGGAGCCCTCGCATGACCGCCGCCCCCGAGGGTCGCAAGCTCCTCCGCCTCGAGATCCGCAACGCCGAGACACCGATCGAGCGCAAGCCGGAGTGGATCAAGACGAAGGCGAAGATGGGCCCGGAGTACACGGCGCTGCATTCGCTCGTGAAGAGCGAGGACCTGCACACGGTCTGCCAGGAAGCGGGCTGCCCGAACATCTACGAGTGCTGGGAAGACCGAGAGGCGACCTTCCTCATCGGTGGCTCCCAGTGCACCCGCCGCTGCGACTTCTGCCAGATCGACACGGGCAAGCCCGCCGACTATGACACCGACGAGCCACGCCGGGTTGCGGAGAGCGTCGTCCGGATGAACCTCCGGTATGCCACCGTCACGAGCGTGGCCCGCGACGACCTCCCGGACACCGGCGCCTGGCTCAACGCCGAGACGGTGCGCAAGATCCATGAGCTGAACCCGAACACCGGTGTGGAGCTGCTCGCCAACGAGCACAACGCCGATCCGGCGTTCCTGGGGCAGATCTTCGACGCGCGCCCTGAGGTGTTCGCGCACAATGTCGAGACGGTGCCCCGCATCTTCAAGCGCATCCGGCCGGCGTTCCGCTATGAGCGCTCGCTCGACGTCCTGACCCAGGCTCGGGACGCCGGACTGATCACGAAGTCCAACCTCATCCTCGGGATGGGTGAGGAACCCGAAGAGGTGGTGCAGGCGCTCAACGATCTGCACGACGCCGGATGCGACATCATCACGATCACGCAGTACCTGCGGCCGACACCACGCCACCACCCGGTCTCACGCTGGGTGAAGCCGGCCGAGTTCGTCGAGTTCAAGGAGGAGGCCGAGCGCATCGGGTTCCTCGGTGTTCTGGCGGGTCCCCTCGTGCGGTCGTCGTATCGCGCCGGTCGACTCTGGGCGCAGTCCATGACGTCGAAGGGACGCGAGATCCCCGCACACCTCGCGCATATCGCCGAGAGCGCAGACCTCGGATTCGCGCAGGCCGTCTGACCTGAACGCTGCCCGGACCCCGTCCGGGCGGCGGATCAGTCCGCGCTCATGACGGACTGAACGCTGCCGTCCGAGCCGAGATTCACGAGCAGCACGTCGTCCGTCGAGCTGTCGTCGAGCGCATACTCGAGCACCGCGAACGGTTCAGAGCCTCCGTGCTCATCGGCGAGGATCGTCATGCTCATCAACCGGAGCGATCGGATGATGTCGACGGCGGCATCGCCCGAGACATCGACGAGGACATCCGGCAGATCGTCGCCGTACGTCTCCTGCTGCTGGAGGATGTACTCGGTCACCTCGCTCGTGCGGTCATCGACTTCGGCGAGCATGCCACGCCGGGCCGTGTCGTCGACGCTCTCGAGGCCTGCGATGAGCGATGCGGCGATGTCGAGCGCATCCGCGGAAACGTCGTCCTGATCCGGCGCGGTCAGATCGACGGTGACACTCTGGTCGCCGAGCTCCACTGTCTCCGACCAGAAGATCGAGCCGTCCGGGCCTGAGGACAGGAGTCCGAAGTAGTCGTGTTCGATCGCCATAACGCTATGAAACCAGCCTCGTGCTCACTGCGGTAGTCCCGTCATCAACCGACCAACGACTGGACGAACACATGGGGGGTGAAACCGGTCAGATCGTCGATCCCCTCGCCCTGTCCGAGCAGCTTCACCGGGATACCGGTGCGCTCCTGCACCGCCAGCACGAACCCGCCCTTGGCCGACCCGTCGAGCTTGGTGAGGACGAGTCCGGTGACGCCGGCGTGCTCGAGGAAGGCCTCGGCCTGCATGACACCGTTCTGGCCCGTGGTGGCGTCCAGCACGAGCAGCACCTCGCTGATCGGCGCCTGCTTCTCGATCACGCGCCGGACCTTCGAGAGCTCGTCCATGAGGCCGCCCTTGGTGTGCAGACGCCCGGCCGTGTCGATGATGGCGATCTCGATGCCCTCGCGCTTGGCATACTCGACCGTCTGGAATGCGACGGATGCCGGATCCTGACCTTCCTGCTGAGGCCGCACGATCGCGGCTCCACCGCGCTGCGCCCAGGTGGCGAGCTGGTCGACCGCGGCCGCGCGGAAGGTGTCGGCCGCGCCGACCACGACACTGCGCTGATAGCCACGGAGGAACTTCGTGAACTTGCCGATGGTCGTCGTCTTCCCGACGCCGTTGACGCCCACGACGAGGACGACAGCTGGACGCTCGGTGAGCTTCAGCGTCGTGTCGAACTTCGCGAAGTGCTCCTCCAACGTCTCCCGCAGCATCCGCTGGAGATCCTTGGGGTCGGTGGTGCGGTACCGCTCGACCTTCGCACGCAGCTCATCCACGACGCGTTCGCTGATGTCCGGGCCGAAGTCGGCCGTCAGGAGAGCGGTCTCCAGGTCCTCCCAGGTCGTCTCATCGATGGTGGGCTTGACGAACATGCCGCGCAGTGCGCGACCAAGAGACCAGGACTTCTCCGCCATCACTCCAGCCTACGGGTTGTGCGAGTGGATGCTCCGCCCGCAAGCCCGTACGCGCCCCTAAACCGCCGCCGCCCGGTCGCCGACACGCTGACCCACGACAGCGGAGACGCCGTCCTGCCGCATCGAGACGCCGTAGAGGGCATCGGCGATCTCCATCGTGCGCTTCTGGTGCGTGATCACCAGCAGCTGAGAACTCTCCCGCAGCTGTTCGAACACCGTCAGCAATCGCCCCAGGTTCGCATCGTCGAGCGCCGCCTCGACCTCGTCCAGGATGTAGAAAGGACTCGGGCGCGCCTTGAAGATCGCGACGAGCAGCGCCACGGCCGCCAGGGATCGTTCGCCTCCCGAGAGCAACGACAGTCGCTCGATCTTCTTCCCCACAGGGCGGACGGACACTTCGATGCCTGTCGTCAGCATGTTGTCGGGATCCGTCAGGGAGATGCTGCCGGTTCCACCGGGGAACAACAGCGGGAACACCTGACCGAATGCCTCCTTGGTGTCTTCGAAAGCACTCGCGAAGATCGTCTGCATCCGGTCATCGAGATCGGTGATGATCGTCAGGAGGTCCTGGCGCGTCTGGGTCAGGTCTGCCAACTGCTCGGTGAGGAAGGCGTGCCGCTGCTCCAGCGCGGCGAACTCCTCGAGCGCCAGCGGGTTGACGCGGCCGAGCTGTGCGAGCTTGCGCTCCGCCTCCGCGAGTCGTCGCTGTTGAATCCGGCGGTCGAAGGGTATCGCCGTGTCGTCGTGCCCCCCTTCGGCGGGTTCAGCACCGGGATCCCGTGGAACAAGCTGATCAGGGCCATATTCCGCAATGAGAATATCTTCATCGAGAGCGAGCTCGGAGGAGACGCGCTCGAGCAGGCTGTTCAGATGCAGCTTCTTCTCGTGGATCTGCAGCTCGAGTCCGTGCACGCTCTCGGTGAGCCCGGCGAGGCGCTCTCGCAGGGAACTCTCCTGCGCGCGCAGGCCGACCAGTTCCTGATTCTGCGCCGAGCGCGCGGTCTCGGCCTCGCCCAGGGCGAGACGTGCCTCCGTCACCGATCGATCCAGCGAGTCGAGGATGCGCGGCAGTTCCTCGACCACCCCCGAGGCCGCCTCGCGCTGCGCGCGACGGATGACTGCTCGCCGTGCCGCCTCGGCCGCGGCATCGCGTTCATGCTCACGCTGGCGCTCCAGAGACACCACCCTGGACTGCGCTGCACGCACACGCTCACGCAGCGTCTCGATCTCGAGCCGCGCCCGCACTTCACCCTCGCGAGCGACCTCGAGCGCCTCGAGCAGGCTGTCGCGCGCGGAAGCGTCGAGCACCGGCCTCGGCGTCGCGATGGCATCGTCCAGCGCCGTCTTCGCTGCTCCGGCCTTCGCCTCGGCTTCGGCGACGGCGGATTGCGCCTGTGCCAACCCGGTCTCGAGGCGTTCGCACTCGGCGACGGCGGACTCATGACGCACCGTGACCCGGTTGAGCTGCTCGGCGTGCGTGGCGAGAGCAGCATCGTGTTCACGGAGTGCGCGCAGGGCGTCCTTCGCGTGACGCCTGGTCGTCTCGACAGCCTCCTCGGCGTCGCGGCGGGCCTCTCGAAGCGAGTCGACCACGATCTGGATCTCCGCGAGACGTTCGGCAGCGGCATCCCGCTCGGCGGCGAGTTCCAGACGGGATCGCTCTCCGCCGGAACCGGTGCGCAGGGTATGCGCGGTGAGGACGTCACCGGCCACCGTGACGATCGTCGTCGCCGTGTCACCCGCGACATCGAGCTCTGTCCGCGCCGATCGCGCCGAATCCAGGTCGTCCGCGATCAGGACATGCGAGAGCACGCCGAGGATGCCGTCGGGCGCTGTCACGGTATCGACGGCGGGCGTGACTCCGGCGATCGTCGGAGTCACGCCGTCGCCACGGACCGCATTCGCGATGACGAAGTCCACCACTCCCCTGCGTTGCTCCGCCGCTTCCTTCGCCGACGCGAAGGCGTCGTCCACGGAGTCGATCAACACGCCCTCCGCGAGCGGACCGAGGACCGCGGCGATGGCCGCCTCGAAACCCGTTCGGACCTGCACAGCGTCTCCGACGAGCCCCCGCACACCCTTTCCGCCCGCTTCGACGATCTCCGCCGCCCCACCGGACAACGCCAGAGCACTGCTCAGCGCCGAAGCCTTGGCCGTGAGCGCATCGACCTCGCGCTCTGCCGAGTGCAGACGTTCGCGCAGGGTCTCACGCTCCGATTCCGCGGCGGTCGCTGCCCGTTGCGCACTGTCGTACGCAGCGGCATGTTCGACGGCCGTGCCCTCAGGAGCTTCCGCGTCGTCGATCGCGTCGAGTGCCTCGGCGGCTTCGCGCCTGCGTGCGTTTGCGGCCTCGAGCGCGTTCTCCTGGCGGAGCACGGCGCCACGCACCGCGGCGAGGGCTGAGGCTGCGGCATCTGCGGTCCCGCGCAAGGCGGAGAGGCGCATGTCGTACTCGGAGACCAGGGCGCTCTGCTCGGCGATGTCGACGTCGAGCGCGTCGAGTTCCGCTCGGGCGTGCACCACCTCACGGCTGGCAGCCGCCGCGGCGTCCTGAGCATCTCCGAGCCCGGCGGAGATCGCGTCGATCTCGTCCCTTGCCTCGTCGATCGTGGCCTGCGTCACGGTGACGGCAGTGACCGCGGCGTCGTCATCGTCGGTGCCGAGGAGAGCGAGACGCTGATTCGCCAGGGTGTAGAGCCCGCGCATCCGCTCCTGAACCTGCTCGAGGCCGAACGCCACGCTGCGTGCCTGATCGACCGCGACCGAGTTCTGATCCTGTTCGAGCCGCGCGATGTTCGCCCGCACCGTCTCGGCCTGATCCGAGAGCACCAGACGCTCGGTGTGACGCTCCTGCTCGGTGCGTGTGTGGTCCGCGAGCGCGGCGCGCAGTGCGACCACGTCGTCGGCGAAGATACGGGCTTTCGCGTCGCGCACGACGGCAGCGATCGTCTGCGCCTCGCGGGCGATCTCGGCCTGGCGTCCCAACGGCTTGAGCTGCCGGCGGATCTCTCCGGCGAGATCGCTCAACCGAGTGAGGTTGGTCTCCATCGCGTCGAGTTTGCGGAGGGTCTTCTCCTTGCGGCGGCGGTGCTTGAGGATTCCCGCGGCTTCCTCGATGAACCCTCGACGATCCTCGGGCGACGCCTGCAGAACCGTGTCGAGGCGACCCTGACCGACGATGACGTGCATCTCCCGGCCCAGTCCGGAATCGCTCAGCAGCTCCTGCACGTCGAGGAGTCGGCATCCCTCGCCGTTGATCGCGTACTCGCTGGAGCCGTTGCGGAACAGCGTGCGGCTGATCGTCACTTCCGCGTACTCGATCGGCAGGGCACCGTCGGCATTGTCGATCGTGAGCTGCACCTCAGCACGACCCAGCGGCCCGCGCGTCGAGGTTCCCGCGAAGATGACGTCTTCCATCTTGCCGCCGCGCAGTGTCTTCGCACCCTGCTCACCCATCACCCAGGCCAGCGCGTCCACGACGTTCGACTTGCCCGAGCCGTTCGGTCCGACGATGCAGGTGACGCCGGGTTCGAACACGAAGCTGGTCGGCTGCGCGAACGACTTGAACCCTTTGAGCGTCAGGCTCTTCAGATGCATGGGGGCGCCGCTCGTCCGGGGAGAATCACGCGGCTACGCTACCGGAATTCCGGGCCTGGAGCCTCATCCCGCGCGGACGGTGGGAGAACTCGGGAACCGCGCGACACGCCGAGGAGAACCGCAGGTGCTTGACGTCCGCCGCGCGGATTCGCTACCGTGTCCTCCGGATCGCCACACGAAAGGAGGTTACCGATGATTACGACTCAGCTCAACGCACAGGCCACTGGCCTCGCCGCGCCCGCGCATTTTGCGCCGCGCTTTGCGTTCTCGGTAACCGCCGGCGTCCGCATCAGCGCTCTCTCGTAGAACCGCACCCCGAGATCTCGGGCCCGTAGTGGGCCCTCTCCGGCCGGCTCTTCCGCGCCCCGTCTGCTGATCTGCACCGCAGATCACGACTTCCTCTCCGCGTATGGCGTCCACGCTCCGTGGCATCCGCCGACCCACGCTTCCTCCGCATCGTTCCCGACCGCTCCGCTGTCGGCGCGCGGTGCTTCCGCATCCATCACCACCATCCCTTTCGAAGGAACCATCGTGAACACCACGTTGCATCGCAGCGACATCCACCCGCCCGATACCGAGGACCGCGAGGTCCTCCAGATCCCCCGCCCCGACGAACTGCGCCGCTTGTCGCTCGCCGATCGTCTCTCCCTCCGGATCGGCCTCTGGCTCTTCCAGAGGGCGCAGCGCCCCCGACGTCCGCGTCGCGGCCTGCGCATCGATCCGGCAGACATGTTCCTGCTCGGTGAGCAGCGTCATCGTTCGGCAGCGGAATCGTACGCACTGCTGACGTATGACATGCAGCGCGGAATGCGTTGACGCCGCGATTCAGCGGTCGCCCTCCGCAGCACCGTCCCCCTCTGAGTGCGCCCGCCCGTGTAGTCCGCGGGCGGGCGCGCACAGAGGTTCCGTCTCCTCGTGGCGCGAACGTCGAATCCCGTAGACGCCCGGCCTCGATCATCACCCTGAGCACCTGCACGAAAGAAACTGACATGAAGACCACCGAACCGACCATCACACCGCTGATCGTGCCGGTCTCCCTGGATGCCGACGACGCCGCGGAGTTCCGCGCGTACGGAGACCTCAACCGACTCGTGTGCGACGAGCAGGTGGGACTCCCCGATCTCGCCCCGGACGCCGCGCAGATGCTGCCGAACTGGCAGGACGACAGCGACGCGCTCGACCGTGGGTTCGTGGCACGGATCGATGACGAGATCGTCGGCATGGTGACGGTCACACTCGCCCAGGAGGCCGAAGCCCATGCGGCCGAGATCGACCTCTTGGTTCCGCAAGCGCACTGGGGGCTCGGCGTCGAGGCCGCTCTGCTCGACCGCGCCGAAGAAGAAGCACGCGCTCACGGGCGAACCGTCCTGCAGATCTGGAGTCTCCACCGTCCCGTGGAAGCCGACCGGATGCTCGTGCCTCGAACGGGATGGGGACGCATCCCCGCCACCCCGCTCTCCGAGCTCGCCGAGGACCATGGTTACTCGCTGGAACAGGTCGAGCGCAACAGTGAGTATGACCTGCACAGCGACGTCCGCCCGCTCCGCGATGCTCTGGCGGACGCGAGCGCGTTCGCCGGGCCGGACTACCGCATCGTCGAGTGGAACATGCCGACGCCTCCGGAGTGGCGGGACGGCTTCGCCGCCGTGCTCGCACGTCTTTCCACGGATGCCCCGAGCGGCGACATGGACTTCGCCGAGGAACACTGGGACGCGGACCGCGTCGTCCGCCGCGAAGCGCGACTTCTCGGTGCGGGTCAGACGGTGTCCGTGGCCGCCGTGCTACATGTGCCGAGCGGCCAGCTCGTCGCCTACAACGAGTTGCTCATCGCCGCGGATCGCACCGGTGTCACCCATCAGTTCGGAACGTTGGTCAGCAAGGAGCACCGAGGGCACCGCCTCGGCACGATCGTGAAGTGCGCGAACCTGCTCCGATGGCGCGAGCTCATGCCTCTCTCGACCGTCGTCTCCACCTTCAACGCCGAGGAGAACCGACCGATGCTGAGCATCAACGAGGCGATCGGCTTCGTGCCCGTGTCGTACGCGGGCGCGTGGCAGAAGAAGATCTGAGGTGCGCGCGGACCCGATCTCATTCTTCGGGATGACGTCGGGCCCGCGCGGTCATCCGCCGGGGCGACGACGGCGCAGGATCGCTCGGCGAGGCTGGAACCATGAACATCCCCGTGATCGAAGCCCACGCCCTCATCAAGAACTTCGGGACGACCCGCGCTCTCGCCGGCGTCGACCTCGCGATCCATCGTGGCGAGGCCGTCGCGATCATGGGCGCCTCCGGATCGGGGAAGACCACGCTCCTCCACGTGCTGGCCGGGATCACCGCCCCCGATTCCGGCAGCGTACTGTTCCGCCCCGCCGAGGGCGCCCCGATCGAGGTCACCGCACTCGGCGAGTCCACGCGGTCGCGTCTGCGTCGCGAGAGGTTCGGCTTCGTCTTCCAGCAGGGGCTTCTCATTCCCGAGCTGACCGCCGTCGAGAACGTGGCTCTCGCATCCATGATCAACGGCGTCCGTCGTCAGGATGCCGTACAGCACGCAGGATCCTGGCTCGCGGCCCTCGGACTCGCCGGTATGGAGGAACGCCGCATCGGCGAGCTCTCCGGCGGTCAGGCACAACGCGTCGCGATCGCCCGAGCACAGGCCACCGGCGCAGAGCTCGTCTTCGCCGACGAACCGACCGGTGCGCTCGATTCGACCACCTCCTCCGAGGTGATGGACGCCCTGCTGTGGTCGACGACCGGGCAGGGGCGGACACTCGTCGTGGTCACACACGACCCGGAGGTGGCCGCCCGCTGCTCCCGTACGATCGCCGTGCGCGACGGACGTATCATCTCCTCGGCGGTGGCCGCATGAATCGCAACGTGCTGGCGCTCCTCCTGCGTCCGGCGCCCGGACAGGGCAGCGTCCTCGCGTTGCCCGTCGTCGCGTTCGGGGTCGTGACCACATTGGTGCTCACGGTCATCGGGGGCGCACAGTCCTTCTGGGGATGGACCGATGAGTTCGCACCCTTATACCAGGGGCTTGCAGCGATCGCTCTCGTTCTCCTGGTCGTGCCGCTGATGTCCCTCGGCGGGGCAGCGGCTCGTCTCTCCGCGCGTCGACGCGATGAACGGCTCTCCACCCTCCGCCTGCTCGGTGTGTCACCTGGCGGGGTGACGATCGCGACGGTCACGGAGTCCGTCCTCGTCGCGGCGGTCGGCGCCCTCGCCGGCGTCATCGGGCATGTCGCTATCAGTCCGCTCATCGGGCTCATCCCGTTCCGCGGGGAGCCGCTCGGGTTCGCGGCCGTGGTCCTCCCTCCGCTGCAGACCGTCATCGTCGTGGTCGCCGTGCTCGCGCTCGCAGCCACCAGCGCCGTCATCGGACTTCGTCGCGTCGTCATCTCGCCGCTGGGCGTCCGTACGCGCACTGATGTGCCGAAGGTGCACTGGATTCGAGCAGTACTGGCAGCCGGCGCGATCGCCATCGCGTTCGCACTCATCAAGGTGTTCCCCTCGGTGGGTGGAGTCGTGATGACGATCGTCGTCCTCGCGGGACTGTTCGGTGCCGCACTCGGTGTGTTGAATCTCGTGGGACCGTGGGTGCTCAAGGTCGCGGCATCGCGTCAGTTGCGTCGCGCCGAGCGACCCGAGCGGCTGCTGGCCGCACGCATCGTGCTGGACTCGCCCAAGGCAGCCTGGCGCCAGGTGGGTGGAATCGCCATGGCGAGCTTCATGGCCGTCTTCGCCGGCACCGGAGTGGCGCTGATGAGCATGATGAGCGATTCCGACGCCGCCGCTGCCGACATCGCGCTCGCCGACGACATCCGCACGGGACTCATCATCACGCTCATCGGCTCCTTCCTGATGGTCGCGGCGTCCGTCGGCGTCAATCAGGCCTCGGACGTTCTCGACCAGAGCGAACTGCACCGCAGCCTGCACCACCTCGGAATGCCGCTCGACACCGTGGACCGGGCACGCCGACGCGCGATCATGTCGCCTCTGCTCGTGACGGCGATCGGGTCGGCGCTGGTGGCTGCGCTCCTGGTGTTCCCGCTGGTCGGTATCGCGCTGATCACCGCTCCGGTCTCTCTGATGACCATCGCGCTCGTGGTCACCGTCGGGATCGGTGTGGTGTGGGCGACCACATGGGCCACCCGCCCGCTGCTCCAGCGCTCCTTCCAGACGGCGTGACCGCCACTCCGCACCTGCGGTGACTGACGGGCCGGGAGCCTGACGCACACAGCGTTCAGGCTCCCGGCCCGAGCACGCGACCTACTTCGGCAGCCGCTGGCACCGCGGGCAGAAGTGCGAACCGCGATTCATGAAGCTCTCCCGGATGATCGGCGTGCCACATCGCGGGCAGGGCTTTCCCTGCTGCCCGTAGGCATTGAGCGAGTGCGCGAAGTACCCGGCCTGGCCGTTCACATTCACGTACTGCGCATCGAAGCTGGTGCCGCCCTCCGCGAGCGCCTTCGCCAGCACGAGCCGCACCTCGTTCAGCAGTCGGCGCACCGCCTGTGTGGAGAGTCGGTCGGATGGTGTCTCCGGGTGGATGCGCGCCGCCCACAGCGACTCATCGGCATAGATGTTGCCGATCCCACTCACGACGCCCTGGTCGAGGAGTACGCGCTTGATCGCGCTCCCCCGCCGTGCCAGAGCGGCACGGAACGCCCGGTCGTCGAAAGCCGGATCCAGCGGATCGCGGGCGATGTGCGCGACCTGCGTCGGAATCGAAGAACCGTCGTCATCCACCAGGGCATCGACCGCGAGTGACCCGAAGGTGCGCTGGTCGGCGAAAACGATCGCGAGTTCGCCGTGGACGGGATGCTCGATGCCGATGCGCACCCGCTCATGCCGCTCGGCACCGGCGTCCGGTGCGCGCAACAGCATCTGTCCGCTCATCCCGAGGTGCGCGATGAGCGCGGAATCCTCATCGTCGAGCGGAAGCCAGAGGAACTTCCCCCGGCGAGAGGCTGCGCTGAAGGTCCGCCCCTCGAGACGAGCGACGAAATCGGCGGCGCCGGCGACGTGCCGCGTGAGCGCTCGCTCGTCGAACACGCTCACCGCGGTGATCAGAGATCCGACCGCGGCCGGGGCGAGGCCCGCCCGGACCACCTCGACCTCGGGAAGCTCAGGCACGCTCGCTGAGGGTGCGCCAGGCACTGAGAGCCGCGGCCATCTCGGCTGTCTTCTTGCTGCTGCCGGCACCGGTCATGCTCACGTCGCCGACGATGACGGTCGCCACGAAACGACGGTCGTGATCCGGACCGCTCGCCTCCACCGAGTACTGCGGAGGCGTCGCACCGACGCGGGCCGCGAGTTCCTGCAGGCTGGTCTTCGGGTCCATCGCCGCGCCGTAGCGTTCCGGGTCGGCCAGCAGCGGTTTCGTCAGACGCAACACGAGTTCCGTGGCGGCCTCGGGACCTGCGGAAAGGTAGGTGGCTCCGATGACGGCTTCCATCGTGTCGGCGAGGATCGAATCCTTGTCTCGGCCACCCGTCTGCTCTTCGCCGCGACCGAGCAGCAGATGACTACCGAGGTCGATCCCTCGAGCGACCTCGGCGAGAGCGACCGTCGACACGACGCTCGCACGCCGCTTCGCCAGTTCGCCCTCATCGAGGTCGGGGTGCGTGGTGAAGAGCATGACGGTCACCGCCTGCCCGAGGACGGAGTCTCCGAGGAACTCCAGTCGCTCGTTGTGCGGGATGCCGCCGTGTTCGTACGCGTAGGAGCGGTGGGTCAGGGCCAACTCCAGAAGCTCCGCGTCGATATCGACGCGGAGCTTATCTGGGAGAGGCCTCGTCCCCCCGGGGACCTCCGTCACGGTACGCGACTCAGACGTCAGCGACCTTGCGGCCCTTGTACTCCAGGAAGAGCTCCGTGCCCTGCGAGTCGGTGACGACCTTCGCCTGGTGGGGACGGCTGTAGACGACCTGGCCGTTCTCGATCGTCTTGACGAGCGCGACGGGCGCCGCCTTCCACTGCGCGCGGCGCGAGCGGGTGTTCGAACGGGATACCTTGCGCTTCGGGGGGTTACCAGCCATGACTAGCTCTCTTCTTTCTCGGCGGCACGAGATTCTTCCGTGCCGTCTTGGTCTGTGATGTTCTGGAGCGCACTCCACCGAGGATCGATGGGAGCGGCCTGCTCCGTTCCGGTGCTCACGGTCAGTCGTTCACCCGTTTTCGGGTCAAGACCCGGGCAATCCGGCTGACACACCGGCTGAAAAGGAAGTGCCAGTACGGCCGCATCCCTGACGAGAGTTTCAAGATCCACGTGGTCGTCTTGAACCTCGAAGTCAGTTTCTTCCTCACCAGGATACGCGAAAAGCTCCTGGAACTCGACTTCGACGGGCCGAGTGATGTCGATGAGGCATCTTCCGCACACACCGACGTACTCGGCGTCAGCGGTTCCCGACACGAGGATGCCCTCGTGGACGGACTCCAGCCGGACGTCGAGATCGAGTTCGGATCCCGCCTCGTAGGACACGATCCCCTCACCCCAGGCTTCGGAGAGAGCGACGGTGAACTCGTGCTCGCGCATCTCTCCCGGGCGCCGGACGATATCGCGGACGGGGAGGACAAAAGGGCCGTTCATTCGAGAGCGCACCGTTCCATGCTACCGGCCGACGCGAGCGGTCGCCCTGACCGCGCGCTCAGGGAAGGGACTCAGATACCGCGGGAACCGGTGTCGAGGAAATCTGCCACCGCTGCGGGAACGAACGGGGTCACGTCGCCGCCGAGGGAAGCCACCTGGCGCACGAGCGAACTCGACACCATCGCGTGCGACGGGTCGGGCAGAAGGAACACCGTCTCGATACCGGCGAGGTGCCTGTTGACGATCGCCATCGGAGACTCGTACGCGACATCGATCTGCGAGCGGATACCCTTCACCAGCACCCCGGCATTGACATCGCGGGCGTAGTCGACCAGGAGGCCCATGCTCCACGAACCGATCACGATGTTGCCCTGCATGCCGTCATCCGCGATCGACTTCTCCAGCAGGGAGAGCCGCTGTGCGATCGGCAGCATCGCCTCTTTGCCCGGGTTGTGCACGACGAGCACATGCAGTTCGTCGTAAAGGGCGGCCGCGCGCCGAATCACATCGAGGTGACCCAGGGTCGGCGGATCGAAGGAACCCGGGACGACGGCGATCCGGCTGCTCATGTTTCCAGCCTAGGGCACGCCGGTTCCGGTTCAGTTCTTCGCCAGCGCCGCTCGATCCTCGTCGCTCACACGTCGTCCGATCGCCTCGCGCAGGCCCGGGTGGTCGGCCAGATCCGGATCGACGGAGAGGATGCTCTCCGCCACCTCGCGCGCACGCGTGATGAGGCCGGCATCCTTGACGACGCGGAGGAGTTTCAGAGAAGAGCGCACACCCGCCTGTGCGGCGCCGAGCACATCGCCCTCCCCGCGCAGCTCCAGATCGACCTCCGCCAGGGCGAACCCGTCCAGCGTGGCGGCGACCGCGTCGACGCGGTCACGGGCGAGCGACCCGGCCTCGGCCTCGGTCACGAGCAGGCAGAGCCCGGGAACACCCCCTCGACCGACGCGCCCTCGAAGCTGGTGCAGCTGCGAGACGCCGAAACGATCGGCATCGAGAACGATCATCGTGGAGGCGTTGGGCACGTCGACGCCGACCTCGATCACCGTGGTGGCGAGCAGCAGATCGATGTCTCCCCGGGCGAACGACTGCATCACCGCGTCCTTCTCGTCCGACGGCATACGACCGTGCAGAACGGCGCGGCGCAATCCGCCCAGAGTGGGATGGGTGGCGAGGGCTTCGTCGAGCTGTACGACGCCCCATCGCGGCCCGGAGGCCCCTTCTGGAGCGAGCGACGGCTGCTCCCCCGCCTCCGTCGTCTTCTTGGTGGTGTCGATCGCTGCACAGACGGCGAAGACCTGTCGTCCCTGAGCGATCTCCTCCGCAGCGCGCTCCCAGACACGGTTGAACCACCCCGGGTGCTCAGCGAGCGGCGCCACGAACGACTCGATACCCGCGCGCCCGGCCGGCATGGTGCGGATGACCGAGGTGTCGAGGTCGCCGAAGACCGTCATCGCGACCGTCCGCGGAATCGGCGTCGCGGTCAGCACGAGGGCATGCGGGCTCGACCCCTTCGCCCGTAGAGCCTCGCGCTGCTCGACACCGAACCGGTGCTGCTCGTCGACCACGACCAGGCCGAGGTCGGCGAACGTGGTCTTCTCCCCCAGCAGCGCGTGGGTTCCGACGACGATCAGCGCCTGACCGGAAGCAACCCGCAGAGCAGCCTTGCGACGCTCCGCCGCCGGCATCTGACCGGTCAACAGCGTCGGCATCAGCTGGGGCGCGAGATCGGGACCCAGCATCTTCGCGATGGAACGCAGGTGCTGACCCGCCAGCACCTCTGTCGGAGCGATCAGCGCCGCCTGCCCGCCGCTCTCGGCGACCTGCAGCATCGCGCGGAGAGCCACGAGGGTCTTACCCGAACCGACCTCTCCCTGGACGAGCCGGTTCATCGGCCAGGCACCCACGAGATCCTCGGCGATCTGGTGTCCCACCGTCTCCTGATCGGGCGTGAGCGTGTACGGGAGGCTCGCGTCGAAGCGTTCGAGCAGTCCGCCGGCACTCGCAGGCCGTGAGGTGGCGGAGAGGGCACGGATCGCATCGCGCTGCTGGAGCAGCGCGGTCTGCAAGGTGAGTGCCTCGTGCATGCGCAGGGTTCGCACGGCGGGATCGATGTCGTTGCGAGTACGGGGACGGTGCACAAGCTCCAGGGCCTCGCGAGCGGTGAGCAGCTCTTCTCGTTCCCGGATCTCCGCCGTCAACGGGTCGGGCGCGTCGGAGAGATCATCCAGCACGCGTCCGATGAGTCGAGCGATCTGCCAGGTCTGGATCGCCGAGGTAGCCGGGTAGATCGGGATCGGGACGGCGGCCCGCGCATCCGCACTGCGTCGGGCCGAGTCCTCGTCGTCGAACAGCTCGTATTCGGGGTGCGCGAACTGCGTCACACCGTTGAACTCGCCGACCTTTCCCGAGAACACGCCCCTTCGACCCACCGCCAGATCCTTCGATCGCCACTCGGCAGCACCGACGTTCTTCGCGAAGAACGTCAACGACATGCGTCCGATGCCGTCACCGATCACGACATCGACCATGGCTCCCGGACGATTGCGCATGCGGCGGAAGCTGGACGACAGCACCTCCGCGACGATGGTCACCGTCTCGCCGAGGGGGAGGTCGCGGATCGGAGTCAGCTCGCCCGGATCGGCGTAGCGCCGAGGATAGTGCGCGAGAAGGTCACCGACGCTCTTCATGCCGAAGGCGCGACCGAGCGTCTTGGCAGACGCCGCACCGAGCGCATCCTCCAACGAGGAATCGAGCGTGAGCGACATGTTCCGAGTCTAGGGAACGCGACGGACACGGCAGACATCCCGCCTGTCGTATCGTGAACGGGTGACGAGGATCATCGCAGGCAGCGCCAGAGGAGCCCGACTCGAGGTGCCGGGCTCGGGCACACGGCCCACGAGCGATCGGGTGCGCGAGTCGTTGTTCGGCGCGCTGGAATCACTGAGCGCGATCGCCGGGGCGCGGGTCCTCGATCTCTACGCCGGATCGGGAGCCCTGGGCTTGGAGTCGCTCAGCCGCGGAGCCGCGAGTGCCGACTTCGTGGAGCGCGGACGCCCGGCCGCCGCCATCGTCCGACGAAACGCCGGCGTGGTCGCGAAGGCCGGCAGTCTCCCGCTCGGTCGTGTGCACGAGAGCACGGTGCATGCGTTCCTGCAGCGCGCGACGGGACCCTTCGACCTCGTCTTCACCGATCCGCCGTACGACCTCGATGACGTCGCCATGACCGCCGATCTCGTCGCCCTCGCTCCACTCCTGTCGTCGGATGCCGTTGTCGTCGTGGAACGGGCGCGCCGCTCGACGCCCCCGGACTTCGGCGCGGCGAACCTGGAGCAGTTCCGGGAGAAGACCTACGGCGACACCACCATCTGGTGGGCCGAGCCCGCTGCCGACGAGGACGACGAGCCGGTCGATCAGCCGGCGACCGAGTCCCAGTCCCGATAGGGGTCCCACCCGCTGAGGTCGACGGGAAGGTCATCGCAGAGCAGATCTTCCGGTCCGGCAGCACGAACGGCGCCGATGACGCGGAACCCGGGCGGGAGCACACCCTCGGGGAACGCGGCGAGCAGGGCGTGATCCTCCCCTCCGGCGATCGCTCGCTCAGGATCGTCCCCGAGAAGGGCTCGTTCCAGCGCGATCGTGACGCCGGAAGCCGCGGCCATCCGTCGCGCATCGAGGGCGAGTCCGTCGGACACGTCCATCATCGCCGTCGCCCCCGCCGTCGCGGCGACTGCGCCGAGGCCGATCGGGGGCGCGGGCCGCAGCTGCGCCGTCACCGCCGCGCGCTCTCCGGCGGCGAGCTTCGCGGCATCGACAGCCACCGGCACGTCGCCGTCTCGGAATCGACCGAACAGCACCGCGAGTCCACGTGCGGCATGACCGAGTTCACCGGCGACCGCGACGACATCTCCGGGGCGCGCACCGCTCCTGGTCACGGCAGTGCGTCCCTCGAGGTCGCCCAGCGCCGTCACCGCCACGGTCAGCACATCCGACACCGTCAGGTCGCCGCCGACCACGGCGCAGCCGGGGGCGAGCGCGGCACACGCATCGCGGAAGCCGTCGGCGAGCCGCTCCACGAAAGAGAGCCGCAGGTCGCGCGGCACCGCGAGAGCGACCAGCAGCGCGGTCGGGCGCGCCCCCATCGCCGCGACATCCGCGAGGTTCACCGCTGCGGCCTTCCAGCCGAGGTCGTACCCGCTCGACCATGCGAGCCGGAAGTCCGGGCCGTGCACGAGGGTGTCCGTCGTCGCGACCACGGAACCCGACGGCGTGGCGATCACCGCCGCATCGTCTCCCGGCCCGATGAGCGTGTGGGCCCCCGTCGGCGTCCGTGTGAGGATCGCCTGCAGGATGCGCCCTTCGGAGAGATCTCCCAGGCGCGGATCGTCGGCTTCGTGTCGGGAGGGCATGCTGTCAAAGGTAGCCTGGAAGCATGCCCCGTTCCCGTCGCCTCGCTGTCCTCGCCGGGGCAGTGACCCTCACCGCGGTGCTCGCCGGCTGCTCGACCACCGTGCACCTCGAGCCTGCAGCCGATGCGAACAATCCGGCGTGTGCGAACGTCTCGGTGCTGCTGCCGGAGTCCGTCGGCGGACTCGATCGCGTCTTCACCGACGCGCAGGCGACCGGTGCCTGGGGCGACCCCACAGTCGTGCTGCGGTGCGGTGTCGAACCCCCTGCGCCGTCGGCCCTGGTGTGCACGACCCTCGGCGGCGTCGACTGGCTCGTGCTCGACCAGGAAGAGGACCGTCAGCGCCTCGTCACCTTCGGTCGCGACCCCGCGGTGGAAGTGACGATCCGCCGTGGCGAACAGATCGACTTCCAGGCGATCGTCGACAAGATCTCGGCGAGCATCCAGTCCGGGCTCCAGCCGGCGACCGGACAGTGCACGGACCGCGTCGAGTTCCCCGCGGGCTGACCGCCCCCGGGGAACTCCGATCTCAGCGGCGCAGGCCCGCTTCGATGAGCTCGGTGATGAGATCGCCGTAGCTCAGGCCCGATGCGACCCAGCACTTGGGGAACATCGAGATCGGGGTGAATCCCGGCATCGTGTTGAGCTCGTTGACCACGAGTTCACCCGACGGCGTCAGAAACATGTCGACACGAGCGAGGCCTCGTCCGTCGACAGCCTCGAACGCGCGGACGCCGATCTCCTGGATCGCTGCGCACTCCGCATCCGTCACCTCGGCCGGACACACGACGTCCACGCCGTCACCGCCCAGGTACTTGCCCTCGAAATCGTAGAAGCCCCGCGACGTCAAGACGATCTCGCCGGGCAGCGAAGCCTTGACTCCGTCAGCGGTCTCGAGCACCGCCACCTCGATCTCGCGCCCGCTCACCCCGGTTTCGATCAGGACCTTGTCGTCTTCGGCGAAAGCCACCGCCAGAGCCGCGTCGAGCTCGTCGGCGGTCTTGACCTTGGACACTCCGACGCTCGAGCCCGCACGGGCGGGCTTTACGAACACCGGGAGGCCGAGTCCCGCAGCACGCGCACGCACGTCTGCGGCACTGCGGTCCCAGTCCTTTCGGCGCACCGTCACCCACGGCGCGACCGCGATGCCGGATGCCTCGAGCGCGATCTTCATGAAGTGCTTGTCCATGCACAGAGCGGAATCGAGGACACCGCCTCCGGCGTAGGGGACCTCGAGGGTGTCGAAGTAGCCCTGGATCGTGCCATCCTCCCCGTGGGGTCCGTGCAGGATGGGCAGGACGACGTCGATCTCCCCCAGCCCCTCGAAGGTGCCATCGGCGTGCACGACCCGCAACGTGCGGTCGCCACCGGGCTCCGGCCACAGCACCCGAGTGCCGTTGTCGACGACTTCGGGGAGGTGCGCGGCATCGAGCGGGAACTTCGCCGGATCGTCGTCCTCGAGGACGAACGCTCCTTCACGGGTGATCCCGACGGGGATCACGGCGTAGCGGTCGCGGTCAATCGCGCCCAGCACGCCCCCCGCCGTTGCGGAGCTGATCGAATGCTCGCTGGAGCGCCCGCCGAAGAGCACCACCACCGTCTGCTTGTCCATGGTTGGTCCTCTCACCCTGCGGGGTGTCGTCGTCCGTCGTCAGATGGGGTGCGATGTCTCGCGGATCCATCTTGCCGTCGAGCACCATCTTCACCTGCTCGACGATGGGCATGTCGACCTCGGCTTCGCGAGCGAGCTGCAGGATGGGCGCGACGGAGGCGAGTCCCTCGGCTGTCTGCTGCATCTGCTTCACGACGTCCTGGAAGCTGTATCCCTGACCGAGCAGTCGCCCGGCGGTATTGTTGCGGCTCAGTGGCGACTGGCACGTGGCGATGAGGTCGCCCAGTCCGGCGAGGCCCTGAAGCGTCTCCGGGTGCGCGCCGTTCGCGACCGCGAAGTCGGTCATCTCGACCAGTCCACGGGTGATGATCGACGCCTTGGTGTTCTCGCCGTAGCCGACACCGTCCACGATGCCGATGGCCACGGCGATCAGGTTCTTGAGGACGCCACCGAACTCGGTACCGATCACATCGGTGTTCACGAAGGTACGGAAGTAGCTGTTGCGGGCCGCGCGTGCGACGATCTCCGCCGTCTCCTGGCTGCGTGAGGAGATGACGGCGGCGGTCGGCTGCTCCCGGGCGATCTCGAGGGCGAGGTTCGGCCCCGAAGCCACCGCGATGCGATCGGGGTCACACCGCAGCTCCTGCTGGATCACCTGGCTCATGCGCAATCCGGTGCCGCGTTCGACACCCTTCATGAGGCTGATGATCTTCGCGTCGCTGTCCGCGATCAGCGGCCGCAGAGCTTTCAGGTTCTCGCGCAGCGACTGACTCGGCACGGAGAGATAGACCTGGTCCACCCCCTCCAGCGCGGTCGCGAGCTCGTGGGTCGCCGCCATCGTGCGGGGAAGGTTGATCCCTGGCAGGTAGCGCGAATTGCGCTTGGCCTCGTTGATCTCCTGGGCGAGTTCGGCACGACGCGCCCACATCGTCACCTGGGCGCCCCCGTCGGCGAGGATCTTGCCGAAGGTGGTCCCCCAGCTGCCCGAGCCGATGACGGCGGCCCGTGGGCCTGCTGCAACGGTTCTCTTAGGAGTCAAGGCGCCCGGTCTCCTTCTGCCCATGGCTCGCGGGGTTCCACCGCTCCGCCGGTGCCTTCTCGTCCCGCAGCTCCTCGAGGAGCGCGGTGATCGCGTTCATGAGTCGATTGGTGGCCTCGGTGAGGGCCGCCGGCTCTCCGGCACGCTCGCGCAGATCGGAGACGTCGACCGGATCGCCGATGAGCACCTGGACCGGCTTGCGCAGCGGCCAGAGGCTCAGACCCTTCTGGTAGCGCCCCATGATCGCCTGGGTGCCCCACTGGGCCATCGGGATCAGCGGGATGCCATCGGCGAGGGCCAGGCGTACCGCACCCGACTTGCCGCGCATAGGCCACAGGGCGGGATCACGCGTGAGCGTGCCCTCAGGGTAGACGATCACGCCGCGGCCGTGCTCGACGAGCTCCTCCGACTGCTTCATCGTCTGCCGTGCGGAGGCAGCGGACGAGGTCCGCGCGACCGGGATCATCCCGGTGCGGTGCAGGAACCAGCCCAGCACCGGGACCGAGAAGAGGCTCTCCTTCGCCATGAACCGCGGCGCGCGACCGGAGCGCCACACGGCGACGGCGACGATGAGCGGATCGAACTCGGAGTAGTGGTTCGGCGCCAGGACGTACGACCCCTCCTGGGGCAGCTTCTCGGCCCCGCGGACACGGATCTTCGCGATCAGAGAGACCGGCGGGATGATCAGCGCCGCGAGCGGCCAGAAGATGCTCGGACGCTTCGTCTCCGATGATCGGGACGTCACCGCGGTCACCGGATGACGTCGAAGTCGGCGCCGAGCGCGTCGAGCTTGGCGAGGAACTTCTCGTAGCCGCGGCTGAGGATGTCGACACCCGACACCTTCGATTCGCCGGTGGCCGTCAGTGCCGCGATCACATGGCTGTAGCCGCCGCGGAGATCGGGAACCACGATGTCCGCGCCATGCAGAGGCGTCGGGCCGGTGATGACTGCCGCCTGCTCCAGGTCCCGCCGCGGAACGCGGCGCGGGCCGTCCTGGAGACCACGGGGGTGCACGACGATGTCGGCCCCCATCTTGACCAGGGCATCGGTGAACCCCATCCGATTCTCGTACACGGTCTCGTGCACGACGGAGCGGCCGTGTGCCTGCGTGAGAGCGACGACGAGCGGCTGCTGCCAGTCGGTCATGAAGCCGGGGTGCACGTCGGTCTCGATCACGACGGGCTTGATGTCGCCGTCGCGACGGAAGAGGATGCCGTCTTCCTGGATGTCGAACCAGCCGCCCGCCTTGCGGAAGACGTTGAGGAACGTGAGCATCTCCTGCTGCTTGGCGCCGCCGACGAAGATCTCGCCGTCGGTGGCCAGCGCCGCGGATGCCCACGATGCCGCCTCGTTGCGGTCGAAGATCGACCTGTGGTCGTATCCGCGGAGCTTCTCGACGCCCTCGATCACGATGACGCGGTTCGGCTCGTACGAGATGATGGCGCCCATCTTCTGCAGCACGGCGATCAGGTCCATGATCTCGGGCTCGATGGCCGCGTTGCGCAGCTCCGTCACGCCTTCGGCGCGGACGGCGGTGAGCAGCACCTGCTCCGTGGCACCGACGCTCGGGTACGGAAGGTGGATGTTGGCGCCGTGCAGACGGCTTCCCCCCGTCGAGAGGCGGATGCCGCTGGGCAGCTTCTCGACGATCGCGCCGAACTTGCGCAGAGCGTCCAGATGGAAGTCGATGGGACGATCCCCGATGCGGCATCCACCCAAGTCGGGGATGAACGCCTGACCGAGACGGTGAAGCAGCGGTCCGCAGAACAGGATCGGGATACGCGAGGCTCCCGCGTGGGCGTCGATCTCCTCGAAGTGCGCCGACTCCACATCGCTCGGGTCGAACACGAGCGAACCGGGCTCATCGCCCTCGGATACGCGAACGCCGTGCACCTCGAGCAGCGACCGCACGACGGCGACGTCACTGATCGCCGGCACGTCGCGCAGAGTGCTCACGGTCTCGCCCAGGAGCGAGGCGACCATGGCCTTCGTCGCCAGGTTCTTCGCGCCCTTGACATCGACACGGCCGCGAAGCGGACGTCCGCCTCGGATGGCGAGGACGTCTCCGGTGAGGGCAGGGACTCCGTCCGGAAGAGCGTCGCGCACAGGTGTCGTCATTCGGAGCCTCACTTCATTCACGGATTTCGGGGGCGGGTTGCCCCTGGCTCCCCCGCCCCCACCGTCTTACTGAACGGGAAGGGTTCGGGGCCGCCACGACTCGCGACGGGCCTCGAACTGCGCGATCTTGTCTTCGTTGCGCAGCGTGAGCCCGATGTCATCGAGCCCTTCGAGGAGCCGCCATCTAGTGTAATCGTCGATACCGATGTCGGCCTGGACGTCGCCGATGGACGCGGTGCGCGCCTCGAGGTCGACGGTCATCTGGACCCCGGGATTCCGGTCGATCTCAGCCCAGAACCGCTCGAGATCCTCTTCCGAGATCGTCGCGGCGAGCAGACCCTGCTTGCCCGAATTGCCCCGGAAGATGTCGGCGAAGCGCGGGCTGAGCACGACTTTGAAGCCGAAGTCCCGGAGCGCCCAGACCGCGTGCTCGCGGCTGGATCCGGTGCCGAAGTCGGGTCCGGCGAGAAGCACCGATGCCCCCTGGAAAGGCGCCTGGTTGAGAACGAAATCGGGATCCTGACGCCATCCGTGGAACAGAGCGTCCTCGAAACCGGTCTTCGTGACCCGCTTGAGGAAGACGGCGGGGATGATCTGATCGGTGTCGACGTTCGAGCGCTTCAGGGGCGCCGCGATACCCGTGTGAGTGGTGAACTTCTCCATGATTCAGAACCCTTCCGTGAGGTCGCTCGGGCTGGACAGGGTGCCACGGATCGCGGTGGCTGCGGCGACGAGCGGCGAGACGAGGTGCGTGCGCCCTCCCTTGCCCTGCCGGCCCTCGAAGTTCCGGTTGGAGGTGGACGCACAGCGCTCCCCCGGAGCCAGCTGATCGGGGTTCATCCCGAGGCACATCGAGCATCCGGCGAAGCGCCACTCCGCCCCGAAGTCCTTGATGACCTTGTCGAGGCCCTCCGCCTCGGCCTCCAGCCGCACCCTGGCGGATCCGGGGACGACCATGACCCGCACCCCGTCGGCCTTCTTCTTGCCCTCGATGATCGAGGCGAACGCACGCAGGTCCTCGATACGGCTGTTGGTGCACGACCCCATGAAGACCGCGTCGACCGGCACCTCCTTGAGCGGTGTCCCCGGAGTCAGATCCATGTACTCCAGCGCACGCTCGGCGGCGGCGCGCTCGTTCGGATCGTCGATCTCGGCCGGGTCGGGCACCGAGGCCGAGAGCGAGCTGCCCTGACCGGGGTTCGTGCCCCACGTCACGAAGGGCTCGAGCTGGTCGGCATCGATGAACACCTCGGCGTCGAACGTCGCGCCGTCGTCGGTCGGCAGCGTGCGCCAGTACGCGACGGCCTCTTCCCAGTCCTGTCCCTTCGGCGCATGCGGGCGGCCTTCGAGGTATGCGAACGTCGTCTCGTCGGGAGCGACCATGCCGGCGCGGGCCCCGGCCTCGATGGACATGTTGCAGATGGTCATCCGGCCCTCCATCGACAGGGCGCGGATGGCGCTGCCGCGGTACTCGAGCACGTACCCCTGACCGCCGCCGGTGCCGATCTTCGCGATGACCGCGAGGATGATGTCCTTGGCCGTGACACCGGGGCGGAGCGTCCCCTCGACGTTGATCGCCATCGTCTTGAACGGCTTGAGCGGGAGCGTCTGGGTCGCCATGACATGCTCGACCTCGCTCGTGCCGATGCCGAACGCCATCGCGCCGAATGCGCCGTGGGTCGACGTGTGCGAATCGCCGCACACCACCGTGATGCCGGGCATCGTCAGCCCGAGCTGAGGACCCACCACGTGCACGATGCCCTGTTCGGCGTCGCCCAGCGAGTGCAGACGCACCCCGAACTCGGCCGCGTTGCGGCGCAGCGTCTCGATCTGCGTACGGCTGGTGAGATCGGCGATCGGCTTGTCGATCTCCCACGTCGGGGTGTTGTGATCCTCGGTGGCGATCGTGAGATCCAGACGGCGCAGCGGGCGGTCTTCGCTGCGCAGTCCGTCGAAGGCTTGCGGGCTCGTGACCTCGTGCACCAGATGTAGGTCGATGTAGATGAGATCCGGCTCGCCGTTCTCACCCTTCACGACGAGATGGTCGTCCCAGACCTTCTCTGCGAGAGTTCTGCGGCGTGCGGAATCGGCACCGTTTGCGGGGGTGGTCATTGCGTGTCTCCTGTGGCTGGCGGTTCGGCCCACGATGGACTCCGCGACGAGGAGGGGCTCAGAACGAGGTCTCGTCGCGGCGCCTAAGAAGAAGGAGGACGGCCCGCATGACGTCAGATTACCACCGCTCGGACATGCTCCTCCCCGTCATGACACTCTGTTGAGCACCCCGACCGACCGAGAGGCACCGCATGACCGTCGACTCCGCCCGCTTCGCCACACGAGCGGTCCATGCGGCGAGAACCCGCGAGACTGCGGCGTCGCGCGCGACGCCGATCTACCTGACGGCGGGCTTCGAGTTCGACGACTTCGATCACGCAGCCGATCATTTCCGCACAGGGACAGGCTTCGGATACACGCGCACCGGCAACCCCACGGTGCGCGCGGTGGAACGGCAACTGGCCGCCCTCGAATCGGGAGCGGACGCCGTACTCGTTGCCAGCGGCCAGGCGGCGGTCGCCACAGCCCTGCTGACCGTCGCGGGCGCCGGCGATCACATCGTGTCGTCCACGCACATCTACGAAGGCACCAGGGGCCTGTTCCTCGACAACCTGGCACGGCTCGACATCGAGACGACGTTCATCGACGACATCGCCGATCCGGAGGCCTGGCGCTCGGCGATACGCCCGAACACCCGTGCGCTGTTCGCCGAATCGCTCGCCAACGCGCGCAACGACGTGCTCGACATCGGCACCGTCAGCGGCATCGGCGACGAGCACGCCATCCCGCTCATCGTGGACAACACGCTGGCCACGCCTGCGTTGCTGCGGCCTCTCGAGCACGGAGCGGCGATCGTGGTCCACTCCGCGTCGAAGTTCCTCGCCGGTCACGGTTCCGTGCTCGGTGGCGTGCTCGTCGACGACGGACGCTTCGACGCCGAGCTGGCGGGCCACAACGCCCCCCACCTCGTACTTCCCGGTCGAGGCGAGACGCCCAGTGTCTTCGCGCGACACGGCGGTCGTGCCCGCATCGCGTACGCCAGGGAGTCGGTGGCTCCGCGCTTCGGCGCCTCTCCCTCGCCGCTCAACGCCTTCCTGATCGGACAGGGCGTGGAGACGCTCGGACTCCGGGTCGAGCGTCAGTCCCGCAATGCTCTGCAGATCGCCCGGTGGCTGGAGCAGCACGAGGCCGTCGAGAGCGTGGACTACGTCGGACTTCCCTCCCACCCCGACCACGCGCTCGGGAAGCGCTACCTCGACGGCGGTTCCGGCTCGATCTTCACCTTCACCCTTCGGGGCGGACTCCCCGCAGCGCGCCGCTTCGTCGAGGATGTCCAGGTCTTCACCCACATGACCCACATCGGAGACGTCCGTTCGCTGGTGCTGCATCCGGGGACGACAAGTCATGCGCAGCGCACCGACGAAGAACGCGAGATCCTCGGCGTCGGACCGGGAACCCTCCGCCTGTCGATCGGCATCGAGGACGTCGACGATCTTCTCTCCGACCTGTCTCGCGTGCTCCAGGGTGTGCGGGAGACGGTGGCATGACCCGCCCTCAGCACTTCGGCTGGTTCCTCGCCCGTGGCTTCGGCCCGCAGGGTTGGGGGTATCCGTCGCTCGACTGGGACTACGACTGGACGCGTCCCGAGATCTATCAGGAAGCCGCGCGGACGCTCGAACAGGCCGGGTTCGATCTGGTCATCATCGAGGACGCACCATCTCTGGGATCGCCTTCGACGATCGACCTGCGGGTGCGGCACGCTTTCGGCGGGCCGAAGCATGATCCGCTCCTCCTCGCGCCGTACCTCTTCCAGGCGACCAGGCATCTCGGCGTGGTCCCGACGGTGAATCCCGCCGCCTCCCTCCCCTACACGGCGGCGCGGCAGTTCGCGACCTTGCAGCACCTCAGCGGTCACCGGCTCGGACTCAACGTCGTCACCGACACCGGCAGCGCCCGCCACTTCTCCGACGCGACGCAGCTGGGACACGACGAAGCGTACGACCGCGCCGAGGAATGGCTCACCGGCATCCGCTCGCTCTGGCGCAGCTGGGATGACGGGGCCCTCGTCGCCGACCGCGAGACCGATGTCTTCGCCGATGGCACGCGGTTGCGGGCCGTCACGCACCGGGGCGAATACTTCGCGTTCGACGGACCGCTGAACGCCGTGCCGTTCACCGAGGGGGAACCCGCGATCGTCTCGCCCGGCGGCTCGGGCCGAGGACTCGGCTTCGCCGGTGCGAACTCCGACGTACAGCTGGCGCTCGCCCCCCTGCACGAGAAGTCCGTGCGCGACTACCGCGCCAAGGTGCACGAGGCGGCGGTCGCGAGAGGCCGACGTCCGGACGACATCAAGATCCTCTTCGCCATCCAGCCCGTGATCACGTCGTCGAGCGACGAAGCCGATCGCATCGTCGCGGCCTCTACGCACCCCGACGACGCCGCGCTCGTGCAGATCGCCCGCAAGCAGTCGAGTGATCTCGAGACCGACCTGACGTCACTCGACCTCGACCGGCCGCTCGACCTCTCGATCTTCGGCGCCCATGTCTCGCGGGGCAGCATCCAGCGCCTGATCGGCGACCGCGGGGAGGACGCCCCGCTGCGTGCGCATCTGAGCGCGCTCGCCCGCGCCGGTCGCCTCAAGGATCGCACCGGATTCGTCGGCACCGCCGAGGAGTTCGCAGACCTGATCGAGGAGCTCGGCGACTGGGGCAACGACGGCGTGCTGCTGTGGGGCGACTTCCACCCCGTGACGCTGCACCGGACGCTCGATGAGCTCGTACCCGTTCTGCGTCGCCGCGGGATCCTCCGACGCGAGTACGCAGAGGGTGGCCTGCAGGCGAACCTGCGCGCGTTCTGATCGGCGGTAGGACCGACGGTCACCAGCCCAGGGAACCGGGATCGCCCTTGAAAGGGCCGACGACGGACGAGGTGACCCAGCCGCCGTAAAACCCACCCGGCTGTGGCGTCGCGATCTCGTCGCCCACCGTGCACTCGTCCATCGGGGCCGCGTACACGGCGATCCGATCGGTCAGCGCCTCGAATCCCGGTGTCGGATTCGGATAGTTCCAGGCGGCGCCCCGGCGCACGGTGCCGCCGTTGCGCACGTCGAAGTAGCGGGCCGCGCCCTTGAACTCGCAGAACGATGCGCCATCGGCCTCGACCAGTGCACCGGGGACGAAGTCGGCGATCGGAAGGTAATACACGGGAGGGTGGCTCGTCTCCAGCACGCGCACCGCACGACGGGAATCGGCGATCAGGTCTCCGCCGAGGCGGATCGTGACGCGCTCCGTGACCGGCTCGACGCGCGGGGGCCTCGGGTAGTCCCAGACGGATTCCTGTCCGGCGGCGGGGGCGATGGGGCGAGGTCGACGCATCTGTTCACTTTACGTCTCTCGGTGTTGACTGGTGCCGTGACCGTCATCCCGATGTTCCCCCTCGGCTCCGTGCATTTCCCGCATACGCCGCTCCCCCTCCGCGTGTTCGAGCCGCGCTACCTCACGATGATCGGCCGGCTCCTGGATGAGGAGGACCCTCGATTCGGGGTCGTTCTCATCGAACGCGGTCACGAGGTCGGCGGGGGTGATCGGCGCAGTCGTATCGGGACGATGGCCCGGCTGGTGAACGTATCCGCCGGTGCGGATGCGCTGCTCGCCGTAGCCGTCGGCACCGACCGCTTCGCTGTCGAGGAGTGGCTCGATGACGACCCCTTCCCCCGCGCCGAGGTGACGTCGCTGTCCGCGCTCGAATGGAACGACGAGCTCACTCCGCTCCGCACCGAAGCCGAGGCGATCGTGCGCCGCACTCTCGCACGCGCCCCCGGAGCGCAGTGGGACGCCGACACCGAGATCTCGGACGAGCCGGTCGCCGCGGCCTGGCAGCTCGCGGCGATCGCTCCCCTGGGCGAGTACGACAGATATGCACTGCTGAACTCCACCACGATGGGTGGGCTGCTTCGTCAGATCATCGACCTCACCCTGGACGCCGAGCTTCTGTGGTCACGCGGATGAGAGGAGAGGCGTCCGCTGGCGAGCGTGCCGCCGCCGGCGTCACTCCACGGTGGTGGATCGCCTCGCCACGCGCTTCTCACGGGACGACGCGATCAGGCTTGCGACCGTCGCGATGGTCATCGAGGCCAGGATCACGCCGAGCGAGACCATGTTGCTGATGTCGGGCACCCACTCGACGTGCTCGCCGCCGTTGATGAACGGCAGTTCGTTGACGTGCAGGGCGTGCAGGATCAGCTTGATGCCGATGAAACCGAGGATGACGGCGATGCCGTAGTGCAGGTAGCGCAACCGGTCGAGCAGGTCGCCGAGCAGGAAGTAGAGCTGGCGGAGCCCCATCAGCGCGAAGATGTTGGCGGCGAAGACGAGGAAGCCGTTCGTGGTGATCTCGAAGATCGCGGGGATGGAGTCGATCGCGAAGATCAGATCGGTCACACCGATGGTGATGAAGACGATGACCATCGGCGTCCACATGCGCTTGCCGTCCACCGTGGTGCGGATCTTCGAGCCGTCGTAGGTCTCGCTGATGTCCACCCGGCGACGCAGCAGCCGCACGATGAAGTTCTCACGCTGCACCTCGCCCTCGTGGTCGCCGTCCGGCATGGCCTGGCGGATCGCGGTCCAGATGAGGAAGGCGCCGAAGATGTAGAAGATCGGCGAGAAGTTCTCGACGATCGCGACGCCGGCGAGGATGAAGAGCCCTCGCAGGACGAGCGCGATGATGATGCCGATCATCAAGACCTGCTGCTGCAGCCGTCGCGGAACGGCGAACTGGGCCATGATCAGCACGAAGACGAACAGATTGTCAATGGAGAGGCTGTACTCCAACGCCCATCCGGTGATGAAGTCGCCGGCGTTCTGCCAGCCCCCGACGTTTCCGAGGAGCACAGCGAACAACAGCGCGAGGCCCACGTAGAAGACCACCCAGAGTGTGGATTCCTTCGTCGACGGGATGTGCGGCCGGAGCCGGATGAGGAGCAGGTCGCCGATCAGGATGATCGTGAGGACGATCATCGAGGTGATCTCGAACCAGACGGGAATGTCCAAGGGCGCACTGCACCTTTCGCGGAGGGGTCGGGAATGAGTCGAAAGTCTCTCCCCCGCACTGACGTGCGGCGCGCGCCCGGAGCAGCGATGACGGTGCTCGTGATGACGTTACGCGCGGATTCGGGATACTCCCTCTCGCCCGGGCAATGCTACCGGAGCCTCGGCATCAGCGGGAGCGGATGACGCCCGAATCTTCGCGCCCCACCCGACCCCCGGCTCCCGCATCGAATCTGAGACGATGGGGCGTCGATCGACACTCTCCCTGTGAGAGACACCGAACGGAACCGGGATGCCCCTGCAGACAGATGACCAGAGATGGGCGGCGCAGGCCGCGGCGGGCGACGAGAGCGCCTTCCGCGAGCTGTACCGCACACACGTGCGACCTGTGTACTGGATCGCGCACGGCATCCTCGCCTCGCCGGCCGACGCGGAGGATGTGACGCAGGAGACGTTCGTCGTCGCCTGGCGCAAACTCCCCCGTCTGGAGCTCCAGGGCGAGTCGATCCTGCCCTGGTTGGCCACGATCTGTCGCTTCCAGGCAGCGAATCGAGTTCGCCAACGTCGGAGGGATCAGGCGCACACCGCGGAGGCGGTCGATGAGACCCTGCTGCCGGACACGGTGAGCGTCGAGGAACAGGTCATCACGGCGGAGCTGGCAGCGCGGATCGCGCAGGAGGTGGGCACGTTGAGCGAGCTGGACCGCGAGATCTTCCGCCTGTGCGCGTCGGAGGGCTACGCCTATCAGACGGCTGCCGAAGAGCTCGGGGTGACCCACGCGGTCGTTCGGAATCGTCTCTCCCGAGTGCGCACGCAGTTGCGGGGCGCCGTCACGGAAGCGAGAGACGCATGAACGAACAGACCACCAGCGGCGACCTGCCCGAGCTCTCGGACGAGACGATCTCCCGCATCGAAGACGCGGTCTTCGCCGAGATCGCCACCGAGCGGGCCCCTGCGCACGTCGGGGAAGCGCGATCGCGGACGCGCCATCGGCGTTGGCTCACCGGCGCAGGCATCGCTGCGGCTTTCGTCGTGGGTGTGCTCGTGACTCCGCCGATCCTCGGTGCCGTCGGCGGAGGCACCTCTGTCACGGCCGACGGCGTGAGCACGTCCGGCGGCTCCGTTGCCGATTCCGCTCCTTCCTCCCCCGAGCGGATCACCGGGATCACACCCGAATCGCTGCCCGACGGCGCACTGAGCTCCGGCACGGACGGAACTCTCCCCGGCACGGTGGAGTCCGGCACCGCGGAGGCCGACACCGGACGCCAGATCATCGCCACGGCGCAGGCGACGGTCCAGGTGAAGAGCATTCCCGATGCCGCGACGGCGATCGCCGCCCTGGCGGAGGAGCACGGCGGCTACGTCGAGAGCACGGAGATCGGGAAGTCGATCGCCGCCGACGGCCCCTCCGAGCCGGCCCCCGTTCCCGCCGATTCGGCGTACGGCTGGATCAGCATCCGGGTGCCGTCGGCTGATCTGGTCGACGTGATCGCCGCTCTCGATGACACCGGCGACGTGCTCTCGTCGTCGACGTCGAAGCAGGACGTGACATCGGTCGCGATCGACCTCCAGGCGCGCGTCGACTCCACCCGAGCGTCGGTCGAGCGGCTCACGCAGCTGATGGCGCAGTCGGGAACCGTCGCCGAGCTGATCGAAGCCGAGGTGGCGCTGACAGACCGCCAGGCACAGCTCGAATCGTATGAGCAGCAGCTCGCCGCTCTCGACGATCAGGTCGCCATGTCATCGCTGCAGGTGCAGCTGACCAAGGCGAGCACGCCGACCACCGCCGACCCTGCCGGCTTCGTCGACGGGCTGACGGCGGGATGGAACGGGCTCGTCGTGTCGCTGAACGCGCTGGTCATCGCCCTGGGCTTCCTCCTCCCCTGGCTCGTGATCGCGGGCGCCGTCGTGCTCGTCGTCTGGTTCCTCCGCCGCGCACGACGGAACCGACGCCTCGCCGGCGCGACGACATCAGACGAGACGATCGTCGAAGCCTGACGCGGGCGGTGTCAGGAAGAGGCCGTCTCCCTGTGACGGGAGCTGGCCCCTTCTTGATTTTCCGGCTTATACAAGAACACTTGTGCATCTTGTGAACCGCGATTAGCGTCGTCTGCCGTGGAAGACATCTCCGTGATCACCGCCGTGCATCACCCGCTGCGCCGCCGCATCTACGACTACCTGCTCCTGTACGGCACGGCGCAGGTCACCGCGATCGCCCGCGCACTCGACAGTCAGGTCGGCAGCATCAGCCATCACCTGCGCATGCTCGAGCGCGCCGGTGTCGTGGAACGCGCCCCGGATCCTGCGGGCGACAGACGCACCAGCTGGTGGAAGGTCGCGCGTCGGGGCCTCACCTGGTCGACCGACGACTACGCCGATTCGCCCGCCGATGCCCTGCTCGCCAGAGAGGCCCAGCGACAGGGCATCCGGATGCAGATCGATCGGCTCCAGCGCTGGCATCGCAGTCGCCACGATCCGGCCTTCGCCGGGTACGACGGCTCGAACACCGAGACCACAGCCTGGGCGTCACCCGAGGAACTGCGGGACCTCTCCGCGCGGATCCTCACGACGATCCGCGCGTGGCAGGACGACATCGACCTCGACGATGGCCAGGACCGCGCTCCCGTCTTCGTGTTCGCGCACGCCTTCCCGACGGCGCCGTGATGTCGACCGTCAGCGACCCTGTCGAGATCGTCGCGCCCCCCGCCTTCCGCCGCGATCGCCTGGTGCACGCGTGGATCGGCGTGAAGGCGCTCTCGGATGCCGGCGACGCTCTCTGGACCATCGCCCTCGCCTGGACGGCCGTGCAGGTCGCCTCTCCCGCCGTCGCAGGACTGATCGTCGCCGCGGGAACCGTGCCCCGGGCGGTGATCCTGCTGTTCGGAGGCGTGATCGCCGACCGCGCAGACGCCCGTCGCATCATGCTCGTGTTCAACGTGCTCCGGGTCGGCGTGCTGGTCGCCGTCGCGGTCTGGGTGCTCACGACTCCTCCCTCTGTCGCCGTGCTGCTCTTCGCCGCGATCGCGTTCGGCGTCTGCGATGCGTTCTACGAGCCGTCGGCGGGCACGATCGCCCGCCAGCTGGTCAGAGCCGTCGACCTCCCCAGCTACGGCGCTGCAGCGCAGACGGCGTCTCGGCTCGGCACCATGGGCGGCGCGGCGATCGGTGGATTCGTCGTCGCGCACGCCGGTCTCGCCGGAAGCGCATCCGTGAACGCCCTGACCTTCACACTGGTGGTCGCTTTCATCGCGATCTGGCTGCGCCCCCGCTTCCGTCTCGCCCGTGCGGAGAAGGAGACCGCTCTGCGCGGCATCGCGCGCGGGTTCGCCCATCTCTCCGCGAACCCCACGACCCGCACGCTCGTGATCGCCCTCTCGGGACTGAACCTGGCCGTCGGACCCGCCGTCGGGATCGGGCTCGCCCTGAGGGCGCATGACGAGGGGTGGGGCGCCCAGGCTGTCGGCCTGTTCGAGGCGCTGCTCGGCCTCGGCGCCGCACTCGGGGCTGTGTCGGTGGCGAAGTGGCGCCCGCGGCACGAGGCACGGGCAGGTTTCTGGGCGCTGGTCGTGCAGGGCGCCGGAATCGTGGCGCTCGGCTTCGGGCCGGCATGGACCGTCGGTACCGCCGCCTTCGTCATCGGCGCCACCGCGGGGTACGCATCGGTGCTGCTGAGTGCGACGTTCTCGGCGACCGTCGACACCGCATATCTCGGTCGCATGGGGTCCCTCACCCGTCTCGGCGACGATTGCCTCATGCCGCTCGCGATGGCCGGATTCGGCGCACTCGCCTCCGCGACCGCACTCTGGGTGCCGTTCACCATTTTCGGCGGCGCGATGATGGCGCTGATGATCCTGCCCTTGAGCAATCGGACTTTCCGGGCGATGTCGCTGAAACCCGCAGTCTGAGCGCACGGGCACGTGGACGGCGGAAACAAGAAAGCCCCCGGCGAACCGGAGGCTTTCTCTGTTGTGTGACCCCAGCGGGATTCGAACCCGCGTTACCGCCGTGAGAGGGCAGCGTACTAGGCCGCTATACGATGGGGCCGTCTGGCGAAACGTTTCCGTCGCGCGACAACCGTTCAAGTATGCCACGGCGATTCTCACTGCGCCAAATCGGCGCCGCCCTGAGACGAATCCCGGGCGTGGCGCACCGATTCCGTTTGCCGTGGGCGACCTGAAGGAGTTGACTCATGCCATGCGCGTCACCAAGTTCGAACATGCCGCCCTCCGTCTCGATGCGAACGAGAAGACCCTTCTGATCGATCCCGGATCGTTCACGGCACCCCTGAACGACCTCACCGATCTGGTGGGAATCGTGATCACCCATGAGCATCCGGACCACTGGACGACCGATCACTTCGACCGCCTCCTCCGCGCAGCGCCCGGAACGCCGATCTTCGCGCCCGCGGGTGTCGCCCGCGCGGCCGAGGGATACGACATCACGGTGGTCTCCCCCGGCGACACCGTGGAGATCGGCGGATTCACTCTGCGATTCTTCGGCGGAACGCACGAGGTCATCCACGCCTCTCTCCCGACGGTCGAGAACGTCGGGGTCCTCGTGAACGACGAGCTCTACTACCCCGGCGACTCCTACGCGGTTCCCGAGGGTGTCGCCGTCGGTACTTTGGCCGCGCCGCTCGGCGCCCCCTGGCTGAAGATCGGTGACGCGATGGACTACGTGCTCGCTGTCGCCCCGCGCCGCGCGTTCGGCACCCACGACATGACGCTGTCCGTGATCGGCAGGAACATGCACCGACAGCGACTGCAGTGGGCCACGGAGCAGGGCGGCGGCGAGTTCTTCGTCCTCGAGCCCGGCGAATCCCTCGATCTCTGAACATGGCGGACTCCCCTGCCGCCGAGCTCACCCTCGCCGAGCGTGATGTGCGAGAGCTCCTCCACGGTGTCGCGCCACAATGGGCAGCGCTTCCCCTGACACGCGTCGCTGAGGGATGGGACAACGTCACGTGGCGCCTCGGGCCCGACCTCGCGGTGCGCATCCCCCGCCGCGAACGCGCGGCGCCTCTGATCAGGCACGAACAGCGCGCCCTTCCTGCGATCGCCCTCCGCCTCGCCCCCACGAACGTCCGCACCCCTCTTCCGGTGTTCGCCGGCGCACCCACGCCGATGTTCCCCTGGCCGTGGTCGATCGTGCCGTGGCTTCCGGGAAGCCACGCGCTCGGTCGCGCCCGTCGCGACAACACCTCCTGGGCGGCAGACCTCGCCGCGGTGCTCGTCGCCCTGCACCATGACGCGCCCGTCGATGCGCCCCGGAACCCCATGCGCGGCGTCCCGTTGAGTGCTCGCGATGAGAGCATCCGCTCGCGCCTCGCCGACCTCGCCCCAGCGCTCGCGGAGCCTCTCGACGCCCTCTGGCAGACGGGCCTGGACGCCGCACCAGCAGCCGAGAGCACCTGGATCCACGGTGATCTGCACCCCGGCAACATCCTCGTCGACGGCGACCGCCTCTCCGCACTGATCGATTTCGGTGATGTGACCTCGGGCGATCCCGCCTACGATCTCGCCGCGGGGTGGCTCGCCTTCGACACCGAAGGCCGACACGTGTTCCGGCGCGCGACGGCATCGAGATACGACGACGCCACCTGGATGCGCGCTCGCGCCTGGGCAGCAGCCGTCGCGGCCATCCTCTGCCATTCGAGCGACGATCGCGAGGACCTGCGCGCGCTCGGCCACGACACCGCTCTGGAGCTGTCCGGAGTTTCCTCCTCCTGCTGATGCCGCGCGGGCGGGCGCCCGACGTTCGGGGCTCATCCTTGCCACAGGTTTTCGGACATGGTGTACTGACTGCGCAGTAGCGTGTTACCCATCACTCATCTGAACGGAGATCACCATGACGACCGTACGATCCAGAACGAAGAAGATTCTCGGCGCCGGGATTACCGGCGCCGCCGTCATCTGCGCCAGCCTGCTGATCGGGCCCGCAGCAGGCGCCACGACGAATGACGGCACGACCCCACCGGACCAGGACGAGCGCGCGCTGTCGCGCATCATCGGGGGCCAGGCGGTCCCGAACGACGCCTACCCGTTCATGGCTTCGCTCCAGGCCGGCGGCGAATCCTTCTGCGGGGGCTCGCTCCTGGGCCCGACGCTGGTGATGACCGCAGCGCACTGCGTCACCGGCACGGACTCCCTCACCGGTCTGCCGACGATCGACGTCGACGGCGTCTCGGTGGTCGTGGGGCGTACGGTGTTGTCCGACGGTACGCAGGGACAGGAACGCGGGCTGTCCGAGTCCCCCGGCGCCGAGCCCATCGTCCATCCTCGCTACCTCGCCGGCGACAGTGCCTATGACGTCGCCTTCCTCGTGCTGGACGCGCCCGTCCAGGGCATCGTCCCGGTGAAGCTGCCGACCAAGGGGACGGACGCCCTGCTGCGCCCCGGTCAGAGTGCGACCGTCATCGGCTGGGGGAACACGGACACCGCTCTCGCCAACTTCCCCGACCGTCTTCGTCAGGTACAGGTGCCGATGCTCGCGACTGCCGAGTGCGAGCTCAGCTACGGTGCTTTCCGGCCCGACGTCAACCTGTGCGCCGGGGTCGTCGGCAAGGACTCCTGTCAGGGCGACAGCGGCGGCCCCCTCTTCCGCCAGCCGCCCGCTCGCGAGACCGCCTATCAGATCGGTGTCGTCTCCTACGGGGACGGATGCGGCGGACAAGGAGCGCCTGGGGTGTACGTCTCGTTGAGCTCTGCCGACCTGTGGGACACGATGGCGGAGAGCAGCGAAGGCAAGGCCCTGAAGGAGGCCCTCGGACGCTGAGCAGCCGGGGCCGCGCAGGCTCAGTCCTGTGCGGCCCTGACCCGGAGGTCCCGCGCGAGGTGGTCGCGCTGCTCGACCACGAGACGCCGCAATGCCGCCGGCGCCGCTGTGTTGGCAGCCAACCACGCGTCGACGGCATCCAGGGAGTCCCCGGCAGGGAACAGACCGATGACCAGCCGTCGTGCGATCTCGATGCTGCGCTCGTCCCAGGCTTGGACGATCCTGGCGAAGTACTCCGCGTCGAACCCGGCGATCAGGTCGCGCCGCCCGCCGGCCCGGAAGCCGCTGATCTCGGCATCGAGGTGATCGTTGCTGAGCGCGAGATCCTCCCAGGCGGACTGCCACGCGTCGCGACGTACCGCCGCATCCGGGCGCGATGCCCGAGCCCGGCGTGCGGCTGTTCGACCGTCGCCCGTGTCATCCCGCTGCTCTTCGACCGCCACATCGGCCAGGTCGGCATGTCCGGTGGTGACGAGTGCGCTGAGCAGCTGCCAGCGCAGGTCGGGATCGATGACGAGTCCCTCCGGCGCATCACCCTCGAGCAGTGCTCGCACCTGTGCATGATGCTCGTCGTCGAAAGCGGATGCGGTCGCGAACGCCCGTGCCCAGGAGAGCTGCGCGTCACTGCCGGCCTCGGCGGATACCAGCGCGCTCCACACGCCGTCGGTCCACGTCCGCTGCTCCTCTTCGCGGCTGGTCGCGGAGACATAATGGCGGATCGTGTAGATCGCGTTCGCGAGGACTCCCGTCAGCAGCCCGATATTGGACTCGTGAGGCGCATGGGAGCGGACGATCGCGAGATAGCGCTGCGCGGCGAGTTCGCCGTCCCGCGTCGCATTCCACAACGACGACCAGACGAGTGCACGGGCCAGCGGATCGTCGATCGCCGAGAGGGATTCCTCGACGGTGACGAGAGAGCCCTCGTCGAGACGCGCCTTGACGTATGTGAGGTCATCGTCGTTGAGCAAAACGAGATCGGCCTCGGGCAGGTCGAGCTCCGTGCGTTCTCCGACCACGTCGAGCTCGCGCTGCTCACGGCGGACGATACGACCGTCCATGCGCTCGTACAGCCCGATCCGGAGTCGATGCGGCCGTGGGTCGGTCTGCACGAGGATCTGTCGTCCCTCTGGGTCGGTCTCCGTCCAGAGCGTCGACACGCCGGACGTCTGCAGCCATGCCGCGGACCAGTCGCTCATGTCGCGCCCCGACACCGCGCTCAGCTGCACCAGGAAGTCGTCGAGGGTGGTGTTGCCGAACGCGTTGGCCGCGAAGTAGCGCCGCGCTCCCTCGAAGAAGGCCTCGTCTCCGACGAATGCGACGAGCTGCTTGAGCACGGCGGCACCCTTGGCGTAGGTGATCCCGTCGAAGTTCAGCTTGGCGGCCTCGAGATCGGTGATGTCCGCCACGATGGGGTGCGTCGTCGGCAGTTGGTCCTGCTGGTACGCCCATGCCTTGCGACTCGCGGCGAACTTGACCCACGCATCGTGATAGCGCGTCGCGACCGCTGAGGCGTGCGCTCCCATGTAGTCGGCGAAAGACTCCTTGAGCCACAGATCGTCCCACCACGTCATCGTGACGAGATCGCCGAACCACATGTGGGCCATCTCGTGCAGGATCGTGTTGGCGCGAGCCGCGCGCTGCGCATCGGTCGCCGCGCCGCGGGAGAGGTACGACTCCGTGAACGTGACCAGACCGGGGTTCTCCATGGCACCGAGGTTGTACTCCGGAACGAAGATCTGGTCGTACTTGCCCCACGGATACGGGGAGGCGAAGGCGTCGGTGAAGAAGTCGAGACCCTGGCGTGTGACCTCGAGGATCTCCTCGGCCTCGAGGTGCGGAGCGAGCGACCTCCGGACGAACACCCCGAGCGTGACGCTCTGCTCGCCGCGCTGCCACTCCCCATCCACGCGGGAGTACGGTCCCGCAGCGACGGCGGTGATGTAGCTCGAGATCGGCAGCGTGGGGGCGAACTCCACACGTTGCACACCGACGCCGAGGTCGGTATGCGTCGGAGACTGGTTGGAGAGCACCTCCCATCCGGTCGGCGCGTCCACCACGAACGTGTACTCGGCCTTCATGTCGGGCTGCTCGAAGCATGCCATGACGCGTCGCGAATCCGCCGGCTCGTACTGCGTGTACAGATAGGTCTCATCGTCGACGGGGTCGTGGAAGCGATGCAGTCCCTCACCGGAACGGCTGTACGTTCCGACCGCTTCGACCCGCACGAGGTTGGACGCGGCGAGCCCGGAGAGCGAGATGCGTGCCCCGTCATAGACGATCTCCTGGTCGACCCCGTTCACGGAGACCCGCTGAACGCCCTCGCCGATGAAGTCGAGCCACGTCGTGTCGGTGGTCGCGTCGAACTCGAGCGTCGTCACGCTGGGGAACCCGGTCCGAGCACGCTCCGGCGCTCCGGTCAGATCGAGCTCGACGCGGATGCGGTGCACGGTAACGGCAGCGGATCGCGCTGCGGTCTCCTCGCGGGTGAGGTTGGCTGTGTCCATGCTTCCATCCTGGCATCCGGAGGCGAGGCGGACAGACCCTCGTGCGACGGATCAGGCGTTCTGGAGACGATGCCCGATCTCGGCGTAGACCTGTGCCGAAGCGTGAGCGCGTGCCTCGGCGGACTCCTCGTCTTCTCGCACCCGCGCGATGGACGAGAGGATCGCATCGCTTCGTGCCACTTCGGCACGATCACCGGTCGCCTCTGCGATGCTCCGGGCCTCCTGCGCGTGTCGTTCAGCCTCGTGCAGGACCGCGCCCGCATCCGCCGCGTCTTCCGTGTTCGCAGACAGCAGGATCTCGGCGAGGGAGTTCGCAGCCTCTGTCGCGATCAACGGCGAGCCCGCGCGCTCCGCCTCACGGAGGATCTGTTCCGCGGCAGCCGTCGCCTTCCGGACATCTCCCGCTCGTCCGTCGATGCGCGCGTGCAGGAGCACGAGGTCGGCAGAGGTCCCATACTCGCCCGCGGTCGCCAGCGTCTGCATCGCAGTCGCACAGAGCTCGCGGGCGCGCACATCATCGCCTCGTGCCTCTGCGACGAGGGCCAGAGTGCGCCGGACGAAGGGCAGCGGCTCGCCGTTCGACTCGTCCAACAGCCCGTGCAGCTCCACCTCCGCGTCATCGAGTCGACCGATGGCGAGGAGCAGGAGCGGGCGGTTGCCACGGACGACGGCGATGTTGAGCTCATCGCCTTCGGCCTGCGCCATGGACAGGGCACTCGCGTAGCGCTCCAGCGCCTCCGGATAGCGGGTGAGGATACGAAGGGTGTCGGCGTGATTCCCGGTGGCACGGCCCTCGACGATCCGGTCCCCCGCGTCCCGTGCGTGCGCGATCGCTCGTTCGTACGATTCCACAGCCTCATCGAGGTGACTCATCCAGCGCTGCACGTTGCCGATCTGATTCCACGTGCGCGCCAGCGCCGCACCCGAGGCGATGCGGCGCACGCGATTCAGGGTCACCAACGCTTCGTCGAGGCGCCCGAGCTTCTCGGCGCAGTGCGCGATGCCGAGGGCGATGTCCGGGACCAGGTCGAGCCCCTCTCCTCGCGACGCGAGGTCGTGCAGCCGCAGCGACTCGTTCCAGAACGACCAGCGTGAGAGCGCGGGATGCGCCTCGATCGCCAGCCGCTCCACCGAGGAGTCGAGGCCGTGCTCGCGGGCCGCCGCCGCGACCGCGAGCACCGTCGTGACCGCACGTGCGGCGAAGTCGGGATCTTCGTGGATCCGCGCGAGCACCGCAGACGCGGACCTCTCCACGAACCCTCTGCGGGTGGACGACGGGCGCAGTGATCGTGACCGAGACGCAGCGAAGGCGAAGACCGTGTCGTGCATGCGCACTCGGCCGTCGCGCAGTTCGACCAGATGGCGGGCGTGCAGCCGGTGCAGATCGAGGGCGGACGATGCCCCGCCCGCGGCCAGGAGCACTCCTTCGTCGATGTCCCTGTCCAACAGGGCGGCGTCCGCGAGCAGGGCTTCCTCGGAGGGGGACAGCGACCGGGTCGCCGCCTCCAGGACGGAGCGGATGCGCAGATCACGAGGCTCGTGCTCGAACCGCGATGCGAGATCCTGGAACGACCAGCCCTCGTGCTCCCGCACGATCCCCGCCAGCATCGCGAGATCGAGAGGGAGACCCCCGCCGACGGCGACGATGCGGCGCAGCGCATCCGCGTGCACGTTCACGTCGGCGTCGGCATCGGCCCCTGACGACGCGTCATCCCCCCGGAGGAGATGGGTGAGGAGTCGGAGGGCTTCGGCGCTCGTCATCGGTGGGACGAGGACCCGCGCCACGCGTGCACCCATCGCCGAGATCCGCTCCTCCAGGTCGGCAAGGTCGACGCGCGTCGTCACGATGAATCGCACACCGGGGACGAGCAGCGCGGCGAGACGCCTGGCATCGCCCGCGTCCTCGATGATCACGGTCATGCCTCGCGCCGCGGACTGCAGCCCTTCGCGCAGCCGCGACAGCTCGTAAGGAAGAGAGCGGACGCCGAGGGCTCCCAGCATCCGCCGGAGGACGTCGATCGGGTCGGCTCGGGGACGATCCACGTCCGATTCGCGCAGATGCACGGTGAGCACGGGTGACGGACCGGCCAACGCCGTCGCGAGAGTGGTCTTCCCCGCTCCCGGCAGACCGGTGAGGAGGAGGATTTCGGCCTCGGGGACCGAGGCCAGCAGCTCTTCCCGTCCGACGTCCGCTCCCGCCGCGTCCCGAACATCGAGCGTCACCTCGACGTGCACACCCGCTCTCTCACCGTTGAGGAGACGCGCGTTCTCCCGCCAGATGCCGGCTTCGGCATCGTCACCGCCGAGGGCGAGCACGATGTCGCCGACCAGGCGTTCATCGAGTCGCCTCCGCCCCGGGCGGAAGCAGTCGTACACGGTCACCTTGGGCGGCTCTGCGCCGTCGCGCAGGCCGCCGATGCGACGGGCGATCTCGGCATACGACGGTGATCCCGCGTTCGCGCGCATCCGTCCGAGCCCCAGACAGAGCTCGTCGAGGGTGCGCGGCGCGGGCATGGGTCGAGCCTATGGCACGCCGTCGCGGCGACGGACGGCGGCCGTTCGGGCTCGTTCGGAGTCGGACGGCCCTGTGCTCATCACCCCTATGCTCGCTCGACGGAGAGGCCGACCGCGACCTCCCGGACGAGGAGACAAACCCCATGACGACACGTGCAGTGATCGCAGCGAAACTCGACGACTTCTCCTTTCAGAAGATGAACTTCGGCGGGTTCCTGATGAACAAGCGGGCCAAGAGCTCGCACGCACTGTGGACCCGCACCTCCGACAAGGGCGTCACGGAGCTGACGCTGCTCACCACACGAGACTACGGCGAGGGGAACGTGTACGACGTCGCGGCCTTCGCCCTCGACGGAATCGTGCCCGCGGAGGTCGTCTCCGAACTCCGGCAACAAGCGGATGCCCTCGCCGACCAGGTCAACCTGCGCGCACACGGCTATGTGTACACCTGCCTCGAGCCCTGGGACGGGGGCGGCACCATCTGGATCTCGAAGAAGCCCGAGTTCCGCGCTCTGAGCCGGCTGGACCAGGGGATCTACGTGATCCCCATCCAGCGACTCACCGGCACGGTCGAGCCGCGTTGGCTCGCGTGGGCACGTGAGGGCGATCAGCTGAACATCGCCATCGTGTACAAGCCCTGACGGTGCCGACGCTCCTGGAAGGCGAGTCCGCCCCGCACGCCGACGAGCGCGTGCCGGGCGGCCTCGCCCTCATCGGGTCGTCGCTGGCCACGGTCGGCATCGCCGCCGTGATCGCGTTCTACCTGCTGCCCGTGGGCTTCGGCCTGACCGGCGCGACGCTCGTGCTCGCGCAGGTCGCCGCGATGCTTCTCTGCGCGGCGATCGTCGCCTCGTCGACGATCGCCGTTCGCCGGCATCATCGACATCGGGCCGCTCTCGCCGCCGTCGCAGAGACACTCGGCTGGGAGTTCCGCACGGATATCGGCGACCGCGTGTGGGGTGGCTCCATCGATGAGCAGATCGATCGCGGCGCCCGAACCGCACGGGATCATCTGGACGCGCGACACGCGGCCCTCCCCTTCGACAGCATCGAGCGCACGTTCGTCGTCGGCGACCGCGAGGGGGCGACGATGCACACGGTGCGGGCGGTGCGGATCCCCCTTCCTTCCGAAGCGCCGCGTATCACGCTCCGATCACGGCGCGGCGGCGGCGCACTCAGCGTGCTCCCCCGACGTCCGACGGGCGCGTCCCGGATTCGACTCGAGGGCGACTTCAGCGACGTCTTCGAGGTTTCGGTGCCGGCGGGCTACGAGACGGATGCGCTCTACGTGCTCACACCCGACCTGATGGTCGTGCTCCTCGACCAGAGCGCCGACCTCGATCTGGAGATCATTGACAGCACGCTCCACGTGTACTTCCCCGCCGTCGACCTGACCGACGATGAAGAGCTGCGCGACTTCCTCGCCGTGATCGCTGCCTTGTACGACCGCTTCGGACGCCGCACCATGCTCTATCGCGACGAGGCCGCCGAACCGCTGGACCCGGCGTCCTACCGCCGCGACGGCGACACTCTCGCCGATCGGGCGCGCGGGGTCGACACGCGCGTGCGATGGTGGCCCGTTCTCCTGGCAGTGGCCACGCCCCTGGTGCCGATGCTCATCGCCGTCGTCTGGCTGCACTTCGTCGGGTGACCTTACGCGAGATCTGCGGTCCGCCGAGAAGACGCCGGATGGCCGTCTCAGGGGTCACCGAGAGATCGAGTGTCCGTCCGCGCGCGTACTGACTGAACACCCGTGGATCGATGTAGCTTCCGCGTGCGACGGCGGTCGTGTTGCCCAGCGCCGTCGCCGCCGCCTGCACAGCGAGGCGCTCCGCCTGGCTCCGGTGGTTGCGGCTGTCGAGCTCACCGATCCGAGCGAGGGCGTCGGCCGCGATGATCGTGCCGTGAAGAGTGCGGAAGTCCTTCGCCGTGAAAGCGGCACCCGTGACATCTCGGAGGTACGCATTGACCTCGGCGGGTGTGATGCGTACCCGCCGACGCCCTCGGCGGTACGCAAGCAGGAAGGCCGCAGACTTCCCCGCGGCGAAGTCGGTCAACGCCTCGGCGAGCGTCTCGTCGGTGATCTCGATCGACGCCGTACGGCCGCTCTTGGCAGGGAACGAGAGCGCCAGTTCACTCCCCTCCACCCGCACATCCCGCCTCCGCAGTGTGGTGAGACCGCGGCTCCCGTGGCGGACGAGATACCGTTCCGACCCGATGCGGAGGGCCGCATCGTCGAGAAGCCGGAAGGCGACGGCGAGGGCGCGCTCCTTCGTCTGCCCCTCCTGCGCGAGCGCACGGGTGACCTGGGCCCTCGCTCGAGGAAGCGCGGCCGCGAGATCCAGCGCCCGCACGAACTTCCGGCGATCCCGGGTGACTCGCCATAGGGGGTGATAGAGGTACTGCTTGCGTCCCGCGCCATCGACGCCGACCGCCTGGATGTGCGCGAGCGGGTCGGCCGCGATCCACACGTCATGCCACGCGGGTGGGATCACGAGGTCGTGGATCCGCTCCCGATCGGCCTCGGGCGCCGTCTCACCGGCCGGGTCGACGTAGCGGAATCCGGATCCGGATCGCACACGTCGGAAGCCCGGGTCCTCCCCCGGAACCACACGGATCAGTCTCGCCATGCTGCTGCCTCCCTCGAATGCCTTCGATCGAGGATGGCGGCGCCGTGGGATACGCGGAAGGGAGTGGCGTCGCGGCGACTACCGTGCTATTCCGCGGTCGGCTCGACGTCCGGTGCCGCGAACGTGCTGCGCATGTGATCGCTCGTCAGGAAGTCGGCGATACCGATCATGATCAGGCTGAAGACGATCTGCTCCGACACCATCCAGAGCGGATAGAGGCCGGGGATCGCCGCCATGACCAGCGTGATCACGGGGAAGATCTGGGCGAACAGGCGCAGGCGCTGGTACGCCCACCGCCACCCGCGCTGCGCTCGCCACGCGAAGTAGAACAACGTCGCGGTCATCGCGAGCACGACGAGGGTGCGCATCCAGACCGCGAACGACACCGACTCGCCATCGACCGCCAGCACCAATGCGACGATGACCGCACCGACGCCGATGACGAGTTCGACCACCAGGAGCCAGAGAATCCAGGTGAATGCCCGGACGGTCTTGGGATGCGTGCGGTCCGCCTCGCTGATCGCGACGCCGGCCTTTCGTCCACCGGCGATCCGGTCCAAACGGAGGAAGAGAGACTCCAGAGCCATGAGGGGAGCCTATTGCGTCCGCGCGTCGTCGACGTCGACCGTTCGATGGATGTCGGGTGCGCCGTTCGCAGCCGGTGGTACCGCCCGCTCCAGCACGAGCGCCAGCACACCGACCGCCAGGCTTCCCGCGATCATGACGCCGATGAACCCGATGTCCAGTCCCGCACCGAGCATCACACCCGCCACGAGCGGGCCCGTGATCGCACCGCCCTGGAACGCCGCGGAATTGATCGCGTTGTACCGGCCGCGCGTGCGGTCGGACGCGAGATCGTTGTAGATCGCGGGAACGGTGGGCTGCAGCATCGTCTCTCCGAACGCGAAGACTCCCATGTAGGCGATGACGCCGATGGCGGCGGCGACTGTGTCCGGCAGGAAGCCCGTCGCCCCGAGCACCACCCACGACACGGCCCAGATGAGGGCCATCACCTGCATCACCCGCGTGCGCCTCTTGCCGGAGATGACCCGGAGCACGGCGAACTGCAGAAGCACGATCACCGCGGTGTTCACGGCGAACGCGATGCCGACGACCTGCGTCGACACCTGTGACACCTGGCGGGCGAACGCCGGGAAGCCCGCCTCCATCTGGCCGTATCCGATGAAGACCGAAAGGAAGGTCAGAAGAGTCAGCCAGAGCACGGCCGGCCGCCGCAGGATCTCTCGATACCCGCCCACCGGAGGGGCGTCGGCCTCGGCGTCGTGCTGCGTGCGCACACGGCGGAGCGGTCCGAGGAGGAGCGCGAGCGGGATGAGGCTGCTCGCGGCGTCGACGAGGAAGATCGTCGTGAAGGTGGCGGGATCGGTCACGTCCACGAAGAAGCCGCCGATCACGCCTCCGACGCCGATCCCCAGGTTGACGAGCGCGAAGTTCACACCGAAGTACTGCTGACGTACCTCTCCCTCGACCACCGTGGCGATGAGGGCGTTGAAGCCGGGCCAGGAGACGCCGAAGTTCACCCCGATCAGCATGACCGCGACGGCGGCGACAACCGGATGGGTGGCGTAGGCCAGCAGCGCGCATCCCGCGATCATCGACAGCAGCCCGACGATCAGCACCCGCCGTGCGCCGAAGCGATCGATGAGAGTCCCTCCGGGGCCTGTGACGATCAGCCCGGTGATCGCGATGAGACTCATCAGCGCTCCGGAGATGCCGAGGTCGAAGCCGCGCACCTCATGGAAATAGATGATCGTGAACGGCAGCGTCATACCGCGACCGAGCGTCTGGATCGCGACCGTCGACAGCAACCACCGCCCCTCCGTGGGTAGGGCGTTCCAGAAGCTCCTCATACCGATCACCTCGATATTCTTGCGGATGCCGGAGACATCGCGTTCGCGAGCGGATTGTCGGACGAGGCGGCTTTCTGCCATCATCACGAACATGGCGCTGTCACTCGAGGAGTTCCGTTCCGCACTGGTGGACGCCGGTTCCCGGCAGGGGCTGGGCATCCGGCTCTCGGACACCGAAGCCCAGCAGGTCGCGGCCGACCCGCACGCCGCCCAGAGCTGGTACGCGTACTGGCAATCCATGAACCCGCAGACGGAGCCTGCCGCTCCCGCGTTCCCCGCACCCGAGACGACCCCGGCCGCCGAGACGGTGCCGCTCGGCGGACACGACTTCGCCCAGACAGCGGCGTTCGCATCCGCTCCGCCGGCGTACGCCGGTACGCCGACCACAGCGATCCCTTCTCCCGGTGCCCCGGTCCCCGGCGGACCGGAGAAGAAGAGCCGGGTCGGTCTCTGGGTCGCGCTGTCCATCGTCGGTGCCCTGCTGCTGCTCGCGATCATCGTCGTGGTGGTGGCGTTCACCACCGCCCGGCACTGGACGAAGGTCGATGCGCCCGAGAAGCCCGAGACCTTCCACAGCGAGGAGTACGAGACCGGTCTGTACCTGGTGGCGGACGACGGCGTGAGCCCGTGCGCCGTCGATCAGGACTGGACCGACTGCATCGACGCGATGGAGGCCCAGTATGCGGGAGCCTGCGCCGGCGTCGAGCTCGTTCCCGCCGCGGCGATGCTCTGCGAACAGCATCGCGCCGAGATCGATCGCATGCGCGCGGAGGACTCCGAAGGATCGGTCGTCGCCTCGCTCGGAGACTTCGGCCACCTCACCCGCACACCGGAGGTCGCGACGCGACAGGTCTCGAACAACGACTACGAAGCAGCAGTCACTCACGAGGCCGTCTGCTACCTCGGGTTCCTCGGGGAGTGCGACTGACGATACGGGTGCTCGCGCGTCGACGACCGACGGTCAGACCCCCGCTTCCGGCAGACCCACCTTCGCCTTGGCCCAGGACCGACCGCGCGTGTCCTTGAGGATGTCGTACTCGACGTCCACATGCGGCTCGATCGCGCTGTACTTGTCGTTCGGCGCACCGATGACGAGCTGGAAGCCGAGCCCGCGCCACGCACCGATCGCACGCTTGGTGAAATGGGCGTCGGCCTTGATCAGCGCCTCGTCCATGAACACCGGCGCATAGCGAGGTCGAGCGGCGCCCGCGTCTCCGAGCTGGTACCGGAGGGCGGCCCCGACGATGAACGCGACGAGTTCCTGCGACTCGCCTCCGGACTTCTCACCGATGTGATCGTAGAGCGCGACGTGCTCTCGCGTGGCGGCTGTGACGCGCTCCGCGCTCACCCGCACATGGTTTCGCACATCGATGAGCTCCGCGAAGTCGGGGGCGGTGCGGCGCATGCGCGCGATGAGGCGACTCATCTTGCGGTACACGGTCTCCCGCTCCGCATCCGTCGCCGCCGCATCGATGAGTCCCCGCACCTCACGGAGCTCACGGCGGAAGCGCTTGCGAGCCTCCGTCTGGTTCTCCCGGGGGGTGATCTGCAGACGATGATCGTCGTCGTAGAACGGCAGCTCCTCCATGATCCGGTTGATCGGATCGATCCGGTCCTTGATCTCACGGAGCGACCGGCTGAGCGTCGAGTCGAGACTCGTCAGGTCGTTTCCCGACAGTTTGAGCAGGCTGTCGCGCCACTCGGTCTCCAGCTCGTGGAGCCCGTTGGTCTGGAGAGCCTCCAGGATGCTCTCGAACTCCCCGACCGAAGCGTCGGGATCCGGAAGGATCGTGAGGGTGTCCCAGCGCTCGAGGAACCCCGTCATGAGTCGGCGCATGCTCTCGCGCTGCTGCTCGTGCGCCTCGGCCGCCTCGCGGCGGTCATCGAGAAGGCGCTGCGCTGCCGTCCTGAGGGCGGTGTCCAGATGGGTCAGGCGCTGCGCCGCCGTCGCGGATCCTCCGGTCTCGGCGTGCAGGAATCGGCTGTCGAGGAACGAGGCGTGCCCGTTCCCGAGCACGAGTCCGGATGCCGCGGCAGAGTCGATGACCGACTGACAGCTGTCGACGTCGTCGGTGACCCGACCCCACTGCTCCTGGGTTTGAGCGAGCTCGTTGCCGAGACGCGCCTCTTCATCGCGGAGCCGCGCCGCCCGCGCCCGCAGTTCTTCGGCCTGGCGCTTGAGTTGCGCGATCTCGGGGCTGGCCGTGGTGACCTCCGCCTCGACCGCGAGCCAGCGCTCCCGCTCGGCCTCCACCGTGACCACATCGATCTGCTCCCACGTGAGGTCCTCGATCTTCGCGAAGGATGTCGACCGCGCCTCGATGCGGTCGAGGGCGGCCTCGGCATCGTGCGCAGCGGACGCGCACTCCTCGTGCTGCGCCGTCAGCCGCCGCAGCTGTTCGTCGATCTCGCGCAGGCGACGGTCGTTGGTGAAGCCCAGGACGTTGCTGCGCCCCTGCCCTCCGTGGGCACCTCGACTCCCCTGGGACACCTGGCCGCTGATCGTGAGGGCCTTCTGGTGTGCGCCCAACTGCGACGACGAGTCGACACAGACGTATCCGAAGCGATCCTGAAGTCGCTGCTGAAGCCAACCGGTGAAGGGCGTCGGGAGGTACTCGAGCCGCCCGGGAAGCGTCTTCGGGTCGGCGTTCCGCACCTCGGGGATGCCGGTATAGACGCCTTCGTAGTTCAGACGTTCCGGGGTGCGCACGGAGTTGATGGCCGTGCGGAACGAAGCGAGGTGCTCGACGTCGATCAGAAGCGTCCTGGCGAAGCCTCCGAGCGCGAGGTTGAATGCCTCCCGCCACGGCTCGAACTCGGTCCGCAGCTCGATGAGCTCGCCGACGAACGGAAGATCGGCCGGGTCGAGCCCGACCGCCTCTGCGAGCAGGCTGCGCGACTCGTCGAGATGCGCGGGGATGCTCCCGCGTACGCGACTCGTCTTCTCACGCTCCTCGCGCAGGCGGCGGATCTCGGCCTCCGTCGTCCGGCGTGTGCTCTCGGCATCGGCGAAAGCGGCACGGGCAGCACGGATCTCGGACTTCGGAGCCGACCCCCGAACGCCGGCGGCGAAGGCGTCGAACTGCGCGGCGGTCTCCACCTCCGCTCCCAGCTCTCGGACGATGATGTCGAACTTCGCCCGCTCCCACCGGACGTCGTCCACTCTGCGCTCGGCGACGCGGAGTTCGCGCTGAGCTGTCTCGAGACGGTCGCCGCCGGACTGCCGCAGCACGTCGAGAAGCCCTTCGCGCTCGACATCCGCGGCATCGACGAGAGCACGTTTCTCGCGCACGGCAAGACTCAGCGCACGGGAACGATCCCCCAGCTCGACCTCCACGTCGCGCAGGAGATCGAGGCGTCGCTGCGCGTTCCAGAGGGCGGCCAGAGAGGTCGGATCCGTGAACACGCCGACCTCGTCGATCACGCGCACACGCTCGGACGCCGAGACGATGCGGTCTTTGATGCTCCGGATCGGCTCGAGCGCGTTCACCTGCTGCTTCGCCGTGAGCATCCTCATGCGCGTGCTCTCGAGCTCGTCGAAATGCGCCACGACGGCATCTGCGGTGGCCATGGTCTCGGGCTCTTCGAGGACGAGCTTCTTGTACAGATCGTCGACCGTCGTGATCTGCTGCCCGGCCTGGATCCTCGCCAGAAGACTGATGGCCTTGGCACCGGAGCCGGCCGCACCGATCCCGAGCACCGCCTGCAGGCGCGCCGCGAACTCACGGTCCGTCGCGAGGGTCTCCAGCCCCGTCGCCCGCACCGACGCATCCGAGAGCCGCTGCGTCGCCGCGCGCTCCAGCAGTCCCAGATCGAACGCCCCGTTCACGGTGGCCCTGACCCGCGTCGTGTCCTCCAGGACGCGTGCATCCGCGGGGATGTACCACGCACGCACGGCCGTGAACCGCGACCCGTCGTGGTCGATCCACGTCGTCGCGATCGCACTCCACGTGTCCTCCCCGTCTCCGCGGAGCACACGCAGCTTCGTGCCCTCCTCGGTGCGGGATTCGTCGATCTTCCCTCGCCCGTAGGAGAGGATGTTCCGCTGCTCCTCGCCGCGCGGGCGACCCGTCACACCACCGTTCGACGCTCCGTTGAACGGCGTCGTGTGCGGCATCATCAAGGCGATGTACGCATCCATCAACGTCGACTTGCCGGAGCCCGAGCCTCCGCAGAGCAGGGTCGCGTGCGGCGAGAAGCGCACACGATGGGGTCCGCCGTCGTACCCGCCCCAGTTGATCAGCTGCAGCTCCTCCGCCACCCACTGCTGCCCGCGCGAACCCGCCGGGATGAGGCCGAAGAGCGTGTCGACCATGGTCATCGTTCCACCGCTTCCTGCGACCGCAGCCAGTCGCGGAGTTCTTTCAGGGTCTCGGCGCTCAGGACGACCTCGACGAGCGCGCTGATGCGATAGCGCCCGCTGGTCTCCTCCTGCACGATGCCCTCTCGATCCAGGCGATCCATCGCGTTCCGGATCGCCTTCTGCTGCCGGGCTGTGCCGCCGTCGACGTCACTGAAGTAGCTCAGCACGGTCTGCTCGAGATCCTCGATGTCGATGCGCACGGATGCCTCGCCGGCGGCGGACTCGCGCTGATAGACCGTGCGCAGATGCACGAGAACCAGGGTCTCGGCGCGTGTGTACGGCGCGTCCTTCAGCAACACCGGCATGTCGATCTCGTCGGAGCGCAGCTGCTGCTTGTATGCGAACCCGCGGCCGTGGTCGACGACCAGGCGGAGGTAGAGGTCGTTCAGGCGCGACTCGATCACGTGCTGATGGTCGAGCAGCAGGGCCCATTCCCGGCGGTTGCGCTCCGCGGCGATGAAACGGCGCTGGAGGATGTGCGCGAGCAGGCGCCGGATCTCGGGGTCCAGCGTGCCGCGGTCACCCGCGAAGTGCTCCTCGATGTCGTCTTCCATCGGGACCGGGGCGATGAACGGATCCTCGACCGGCGTCTCCGTCACGAGGCTCTCTTCAGGCATGTGATTCTTCCTTCGGGTTGCGCGCCGTGACGGCGCCGAAAGCGAAACGTCGCGTCGATCCGTCCGGACGCCGCGCTTCGACCACCGAGACCTCCTCGCCCTCGGTCATGCCGTTGCGGTGCGCGATCTCGAGCAGTCCGACGAGGTCGACAGGACGACGGGTATCGTCGGCTCCCTGGGTGAAGGCCGCGGCGAGGTCGAACTCCGGGCCGAGACCCGACACGTACTCCTCGAGCTCCGCATACCGCGGACCGCCCCACGCGCGGGAGTCGACGTCGGCGAACTCGACGTCGTCGGCGTCCGCGAGAGGTGCGGGGACGGCCGGCGGGCGGATGCTGCTCACCGTCTGTCTGAGGTGCCCCAGATCTGCGAGCGGGAGACTGCGCACCGGCGAGTCGCTCGCCCCCGCACCGTCCCAGATGTGGAGAGCGGCGATGACGTCGCGCAGCAGATCGTCGATCTGACGGTCCCGCAGCGGATCGTGGGTCTTCACCTGGCCGGTGATGACGTGCGACGCTCGACGCTGTGCGGCGAGGACCTCTTCGACGCCGAGCTCGACCCGACGTCCGATGGCGTCGAGTTCGGCACGCTGCGTGCTGTCGAGCATGCGGGCGAACGGCTGCCGGAGCAGGCCGTGCAGTTGTTCGGTGAGCGCGTCGATGCGATCCGGATCGCCGATCAGCCGCAGGGCGCCGGAGAACGCGCGCCCCTCCGGGGTCGAGTTCATCACGTCCTGCGCGCGTCGCAGATACTCGCGGAGCACCTCGCCGGTCGGGCGCTCGTCACGCCGCAGATGGGCGACGACGTCGCGCTGCATGAGCTTGAGCGACTCGGCGACGCGGGTGAAGTCGGCGGGGAGCTCCCGTGCCAGGTGCAGCACGTTCTCCGCTTCTTCGAACAGCTCTTCATCGTCGAGCGGATCCGCCCTGCCCGATTCCTCGATCCGATCGATCTCGGCGTCGAGTGCCGCCCGCTCCTTCCGAAGACGAGCCAGGCGACGCTCGGGATCGGCCTCGGCGCTGTCGGAGAGGTGCTCCACGGCGTCGAGGAGCGTTCGCACACGGGAGTTGGATACACGTGTGCGCCCCCCGCCCGTGCGTCCGGCGATCTCCAGCGCCTCGACGGCGTGCGCGGAGAGTCGGTACACCTCGATGTCCTCGTCGATCTGCTGCACCAGCCAGCCCAGTCGCACCCAGTTCCGCGCGACGTCGCGGCCGGTCCCTGCGGGAACCCGGCGGTCGTCGTCGTCGTCGCCCGCTCCCCTCAGCTCATCGAGGATCTCGGCGAGCTCGGCCTGGGCGTCGGCGATCGGGATGGATGCCCGGTCTGCCGTGAACAGCAGCGAGAGGGACGCGACGACGAAGGGCGCGAAACGTCCGTGAAGGAGGTCGAGAGTCGGCGTGCTGAATGCGGTGACAGCGCGCGAGAATGCCGCTTCTGCTCGTGTTCCTGTCACGTATTCACATTACTCGGCGCCCTCGACATCGCCGGACGCGACGCGGGGTGACGACGCGAGCTGATCCGCTACCGCGAGAACTCGGTGCGCGTGAGGGGTGTGCTCTCCCGCGATGCCGTGACGAGGAACGTGACGGTGTCGGGCAGGTAGCGGTCCTCGCCGTACTCGATCGGCTCGCCTGCCGGGGTGTAGCTCACGCGGCGCACCCGCAGCAGCGCGCTCGCCCGACGCACGCCGAGCAGCTCGGCGTCGGCGCTGGACACGGGGACGGCATCGATGGCGTGCTCGGCGAACGCGGTCACGATCCCGAAGTCACGCGAGAGCGCCTCGACGACGGAGGCCTCGTCATCGGCGATCGAGGCCAGCCGATCGGCGATCCAGTCCGGGTAGCTGGTGCGCTCCAGCATCACGTCGCGGCCGTCGATGCTTCGCGTCCTGGTCACGCGCAGCACACGCGTCCGCGGGCTCACCCACAGGCGACGCGCCTCCGCCGCGGTCGCCTCCCCGAACTCCTTGCGACGCACCTGCCCGCCCGGCGCCAGACCCTTGGACCGCGCCCACTGCGCGAACGAACGCAGTTCTTCGAACGACTGACTCTGTCGGCCCGAACGAACGGTCCAGCCCGCGCCTTGAACCGGGGATACCAGGCCTCGGTCCTCGAGACCCGCGAGAGCCCGTCGGATCGTGCCACGGGTCGAGCCGTAATGCAGACTCAATTTCGTCTCCGACGGAAGACGGGAGCCCGGAGAGAACTCCCCATCGATGATCCTGGTCATCAGATCGCTCATGATCTCGCGATGGGAGCGCGGGGTCGCCGGTAACACCGTCTCAGACTAGGTGAGCCGCGATACCGTCGATCGCGCGATCAGGACAGCAGTTCACAGTTGTCCCCCGCTGCACGTCCGCCGGCGGCTATCGTTCAGACGTCGTTCATCTGCACGCCGCCCCGTGCACACCACGGAGCGGGGTAATCGTCCCGTGACCTCGTCGACGCCCGCTTCCGATCGTTCCGCTTCTGATCGCTTCGCCTCTGATCGCTCCGCCTCCCCTCGTTCCACCCCCGCGCGGCCCGCCGCGGCTCGACCCGCCGCCGTGCTCTTCGACCTCGACGGCACACTCGTCGATAGTGAACGGGCCTGGCTCGACGTGATCAGCGCCCACCTCACCCACCTCGGCACAACGGTGTCGTCGGCGCAGCTCGCCGGGTTCGAAGGGCTGTCCGGCATCGATGCCGCCCACGCTCTGATCGGGCTCGGGAGTACGCGTGCGAGTGCGAGCGCGCTCGCGGCGGAGCTGGAGCTCGTCACGATCGATTCCTTCGCGGGGCGTCTGGAATGGGTCGCCGGTGCCGAGGAAGCACTCGCGCACCTGCGGCGCGAGGGAATCCGAATCGGTCTCGTGACCAGCTCGACCAGGGCATGGGTCGATGCGGTCGCCGAGAACGTGAGCCTCGGCGTATTCGACGTCGTCGTGACCGCGGACGATGTGCGACGCACGAAGCCGAGCCCAGAACCCTATCTGCGGGCGACCCGCCTGCTCGACGTCGATCCGGCCGCGTGTCTGGTGTTCGAGGACTCCGAGGTCGGCGTGCGTGCTGCCGTCGCTGCCGGATGCCGCGTCGTGCAGGTCCGGGCCGACCGGAGGGAGGCGAGCGGCACGACGGCCTGCATCCCCGACTTCCGCGCCGTGACGGCACCCTGGGCCGCTTCACTGATGTCCTCCGTGCCCGCGCTTCCCTGATTTCCCCACACTTCTCGACCGCCTTCCGAACCCCGACGACACCTGCGAGGAACCCCATGCTGACCCCTGATCGCCCGAAGACGACACGCCCCCGTCCGGAGGCGGCCCTACGCCGCGCACTCGGTGGAGGGATGATCGCGGCCACGACGGCCCTCACGCTCCTGGTCCCCGTTCTCCCGGCGGCGGCGGTCGCGCCGACGGCCGTCCCGACCTCGTCGTCCGCCGTGGAACCGATGACGCAACAGCGCATCGACGCCGCGAACAACGCCTACAACGGCGCCGACGCCACACTCGAGTTCATCACGATGTCCGATACCGAGCTCGGGGGCGCCGCCACGGCGGACAAGACATCCGAGCAGGTGGCCTACGAGGGCGCGAAGCCGCACTTCCAGGCCCTCCGCTCCTGGGCGGACGCCAAGGGCTTCGACCCGCGCGTCGTGGTCGACAACGGCGATGTCGTCGGTGCGAACGACCCGGAGTACTCCGCCCACCTCGCCGGCGACAGCGAGAAGGTCGCCGGCTGGTATCGCGCGGTCGAACGGGTCATGCGCGAGAGTTTCCCCGAGTCGCAGGTCCTGCTCACCCAGGGCAACCACGACATCGCCGATCTGATGGGCACGACCTTCGACTCCGCGCGGAAGAATGCACCGGCCGACGCGCCCGCGTGGCACTACCCGAACGCCAACAGCGCATACGTGAGCAACTTCCACACGACCATCGAGGGCATCGACTTCATCGGTCTCGACTACAACGGCACCAGCACGTTCGGCTACGGCGGGCAGCGCACCGGTTACCAGGCCTTCCTCACCACCACGCTGCAGGACATCGCTGCGAAGCCCGACTACGACCCCGCCAAGCCGATCTTCGTCTCGATCCACAGCGGCTACGCGGGCACGTCGCTCGGGGGGCCCTTCCACGCCGACTACGACATGGCAGGTCCCGACCTGCAGCGGATCCTCGCGTCCTATCCGCAGGTGATGCTCGGCTCGGCGCACACGCACTTCTCCTCGAACCCGGAGACGAGCATCTTCCAGAAAGACTTCACGGTCTACGAGAACGCCTCGATGAACTACATCTACCAGGACGTGCCGAGCGACTTCCTCGGCGGCGGCTACTTCGGGGGCAATCAGGGAGACCCTGCTGCCGGGGTGTCGCAGAAGTACGCGAACTTCATCTCCGTGCTCACCGACGGCTCCACTGTCATCCGTCGATTCGACGTCACCCATCAGCGCTGGGTCGGCATGCCCTGGGTGGTCGACACGACCAAAGGCAAGAGCGGCTTCACGTACACCGCCGCACAGCGCAGCACGACCGCGCCGTGGTGGGGTGCCGCCGCCGTCACCGCGACCGATGTCACCGAGGAGACGCTCACGCTGCACTTCGACCAGGCGAAGGACGACGAACTCGTGAACTACTACGAGGTCGAGATCCGTGATCAGGCCGGCAACCCGGTCGCGTACACGGCGAACCAGGTGCCGGACTTCGGCAAGAACGCGGCGAAGTCCGTCACCGGATCGTTCAAGGCGTACTCGCGGTTCTACATGACCCCGAACACGATGGGCTTCGACGTCCGCGGTCTGAAACCGGCGAAGAACTACACCGTCACGGTCACCGCGTACGACGACTTCCAGAACGCGTCGGAGCCGCTCACCGGCCTCGTGCGCACGGCCGGCGAGCTCGTCTTCCCCGATTTCCCGGAGACCCCGGCACCTGCACCGGACGGCGAGTTCCTGCATCTCGCCTTCGAGGGCGACCTCGGTGACACCGGAACGCATGCGGCATCCGGGCCCACGGCGAAGCCGGTCGGCTCGGTCTCCTACGTCGCGACCGATCGCCCTGGGGCCTCCGGAACAGCCGTGCGCATCGGCGGAGGCGCGGGCAGCTACGTCGATCTCGGATCCCGACCCGAGTTCGACCTCGGCGCCGACAAGGACCTCACGATCAGCTTCTGGACGAAGGTCACCGGCGTCAACGGCTACGGTGCGATCATCAGCAACAAGAACTGGGCGAACTGGTACCGCTCGGGCATCAACCTCGCCCCGGAGGGCACGAACACCGGCAAGCTCGAGTTCACGCTCGGCGACGGCACCGACGGCGTCTACGCGACCGGCGACGTCGGCGAGTACCGCGGCTCCTGGCACCACATGACCGTGACCGTCGACCGCACGCGCAACACCGGGAGCACCTACATGGACGGCATGCTGGCCAAGGAGACGAGCATCGCGGGGATCGGGAGCATGACCAGCGGCCTGAACATGCTCGTGGGCGTCGACGGGAGCAAGAGCTACGGCATCGGTCTCGACATGGACGACCTGCGGATGTGGGACACGGCTCTGTCCACGACCGAGGTCGCCGCCCTCTTCGCCGCCGATGATTCGACCACAGAGACTGCCGCACTCACCCAGGCCGTCGAATACGCGACCGAGCTGATGAACGTCAACGAGGTCGAGGCGGCGAACGGACGTGTCTTCGATGAGACGCTCGGCGATGCTCTCGCCGCGGCGACAGCCCACAGTGCGGCTCTGCTCGCGGGATCTCCGGGAGCGCGGGATGGCTCGACCGATGGTACGGTCGCGACAGTCGCCGCCGTCGCACCGACGAAGGCACAGCTGCGGACGAGCTTCGAGTCGCTGAAGGCCGCCGTCGACGCCGTGGAGGCCCAGGCCGTGCGCTTCAGCTATCGCACCGAGGTGCGCGGCGGCACCGTTTCGCCCGCAGAGGGCGTTGCGGATCGCGGCGGCCAGGTGCGCCTGACGCTCACGCCGGCTGCCGGTTTCGGGATCGCGGGTTCAACGGTCACGGTCAGCGGCGTCGACAGCTTCGCCATCGAAGGTGCGGAACTGGTGCTGACAGGCGTCGAGAGCCGCGTGCTCGCCTCGATCGACTTCGCCACGGCCGACACCGGCGTCCCCGGCGAGGGCGGCACCCCCGGCGAGGGCGGCAACGGGAACGGGACCGGCGGCAACGGGAACGGCGGCACGGGACGCGGAGACGGCACCGTGGCGAAGCCGGGAACCGACGGCTCCGCTGCTCCGCTCGCGACGACCGGAGCAGACGGGGCGATCGTCTGGGTGTGGGCGGGATTGGCTGCCACCCTGCTGGGCGCTGGCGCGTGGCTGGCCCGCCTGCGCCGCCGCGCGGCCTGACGACCGATGGTGAAGGCCCCCTGCTTTCCGTGCTGACACGGATAGCCGGGGGCCGTTGCCTAACGCGTCACTCTCGCGGCGGACGACTCCGACGCATCACCTAACGAAGAAACCCCCGCCTGAGCGGGGGTTTTCATCTTGCTGGGGTACCTGGACTCGAACCAAGAATAACGGAACCAGAAACCGTCGTGTTGCCAATTACACCATACCCCAAGGGCGAAACCGGAGCCTCGCACCGAGAATCAAGCCTACCCGAGCGGCGGCGGAACACCAAAACCGGTGCCGTGCGCCGCCGCCCGGGCGCGTCGCGACTCAGTTCGCGAGGAACGCCGACAGGGAACGCAGACGACGCAGCGACTCGTCCTTGCCCAGCAGCTCCATCGACTCGAACAGCGGCGGCGAGATCCGGCGGCCGGTGATCGCCACACGCGGCGGGCCGTAGGCGATGCGCGGCTTGAGCTCGAGCTTCTCCACCAGCTCCGCGGCCAGAGCCTCCTGGATCTTCTCGGGCGTGAACTCCTCCAGCGGCTCGAGAGCGACGACGCAGGCATCGAGCACCTCGGCAGCATTCGCCGGCAGTCCCTTGAGCGCGTCCTCGGCGTATGAGACCTCGTCGGTGAAGAGGAAGCCCACCATCCCGGGGACCTCGCCCAACAGCTGCACGCGCTCCTGCACGAGGGGCGCCACGCGGAACGCCGTCACCAGCTGTTCGTGTGTGGGCTCATCGAAGAGCCCGGCCGCGGCGAGGTACGGGATCGTCCGCTCGGCGAAGTCCTTCTCCCCCAGCATCCGGATGTGGTCGCCGTTGATCGATTCGGCCTTCTTCTGGTCGAAGCGGGCCGGGTTCGGGTTGACGTTGACGATGTCGAATGCCGCGGTGAACTCGTCGAGCGAGAACACGTCGCGGTCGGGGCCGATCGACCAGCCGAGGAGCGCGAGATAGTTCAGCAGGCCCTCGGGGATGAAGCCGCGGTCGCGGTGCAGGAACAGGTCGGCCTGCGGGTCGCGCTTGGAGAGCTTCTTGTTGCCGGTCTCGCCCAGCACCAGCGGCATGTGGGCGAATCGCGGCACGAACGTCGTGACGCCCGCATCGATGAGAGCCGCGTACAGCGAGAGCTGGCGCGCGGTCGACGGCATCAGATCCTCACCGCGCAGGACGTGCGTGATGCCCATCAGTGCGTCGTCAACCGGGTTCACGAACGTGTACAGGGGCACGCCGTTCGGACGCACGACCACGAAGTCGGGGAATGAACCGGCGGGGAAGGTGACCTCGCCACGGATCAGGTCGACGTACGTGACGTCCTCGTCCGGCACGCGCAGGCGCAGAGCGGGCTGTCGACCCTCGGCGCGGAAGGCCGCCTTCTGCTCGTCGGTGAGGTCGCGGTCGAAGTTGTCGTAGCCGAGCTGCTTGGCGCGGCCTGCGGCCTCGTTGCGCGCGTCGATCTCCTCGGCCGTCGAGTAGCTCTCGTAGAGGGCGCCCGTCGCGATGAGCTTGTCGATCACCTCGCGATAGATGTCGTGACGCTCCGACTGCCGGTAGGGCGCATGCGGTCCGCCGACCTCGACGCCCTCGTCCCAGTCGATCTTGAGCCAGGTGAGCGCGTCGACCAGTTGGCGGAAGCTCTCCTCGCTGTCACGGGCGGCGTCGGTGTCCTCGATGCGGAACACCATCTTCCCGCCGTTGTGTCGGGCGTAGGCCCAGTTGTAGAGAGCCGTGCGGACCATGCCGACGTGCGGCAGACCGGTCGGTGAGGGGCAGAAGCGGACGCGGACGTCGGCACCACTGACAGTCGTGGTGAGGGGGTGAGGGGTAGCCATAGCCCTTCGATTCTACGGGGACGGGTGACCGCACCGCTGGAGGATCGAAGCGCTCAGCGAGCGGCGCTCACGGCGACCGCGGCACGATGCGCCAGCGGTAGGAAACCGTTCGCACTCCGCTCTTCGACCACCTGGTCGAAAGCGGTCCGAAACCGCTGCCGGTCGACCTCGTCGAGACCGGCGTAGAGCGCACCGGCACCGGCCACTCCCCCTTCGACAGACCGCCAGAGGGCTCGCGGATCCGCGCTCCAGGTCCAGTCGAGCTCGGTGACCTCTACGCGCTGCAGACCGGCCTCCTGCAGCATCCGCCCGAACCCGTCGGCCGTGCGCTCGAAGTCCTCGTCATCCGGGAGCCTCGGCCCCGCGAAGGGCGCGATACCGGCACGCTCGGTGATCTCGGCCCAGAACCACGAGGGAGAGAGCGTCCAGGTCGTCGCCACGACCGCACCCCGGCTGATCCGTCGCAGCTCTGCGGCGGCCGAACGCGGTGACGGGACGTGATTCAACACGAAGTTCGCGATGGCGACGTCGAACGCGCCGTCTGCGAACGGAAGCGCCGGCAAGGTGCCGTCGACGGTGTCGATCCGAGGATGCCGGCGACGCGAGACCGCGCGCATGGTCGACTCCGGCTCGCAAGCGGTCACCGTCCATCCCTCGGCGGTCCACATCGCAGCCAGGGTGCCGTCTCCGGCGCCCACGTCGACCAGGCTGCGGCCGTGCGGCTCGCCCAGAGCCTCCCGCATCGCGACGAAGGTCCCGGCGCACAGCGCCGAGTAGGAGGCGGAGTACGCTTCGCCGGCCCCGGACCAGTCCTTCACCGTGCTCCCGCGCGAGCCAGCGGAGACAGCGCCACGATCGCGACGACCAGGATGAAGGCTGCGATCCCGAGTCCGGAGTACTGGAAGTTCGACAGCACTACCCCGGCCAGCACCGAGCCGGCCGCAGCCGAGAGGCTCATGAGCGAATCGCTGCGACCCTGTCTGCGCGTGCGGAGCTCGGGCGCGGAGGCCTCGGTGAGCAGCGCCGCCCCGGCGACCGTCGCCGCGCTCCACCCCAGCCCCAGTAGGATGAGCGCGACCATGACCCCCCAGGCCTCGGTACCCGTGAACACGGCGAACGCCAGAGCACCGGCGAGCAGCACCTGGCCGAGCAACACGACCTTGAGTCGGCCCCACCTGTCGGCGAGCACACCGAAGACCGGCGACAGGGCGTACATCCCACCCACGTGCAGGGCGATCGTGATCCCCACCAGAGCCGAGACATCCGCCGGGGTCGCCGCCATGCCTCCGGCGCCGTGCGCCATGTGCGACAGGTGCACCGGGGTCATGGCCATGACCGACGCCATCACCACGTGAGACCCCGCGATCGCGAAGATCGCATAGCGCGCCACCCGTGGCCGGTCCACTGCCACCGCTCCGGCGGCAGCCGCCGACGCCGTGGCGAGCCGCTGCGCCGCGAGAAGCGGATCAGGGCGCAGCGCGACGATGTAGAGCAGGAGTGCCGCGCACTGCGCAACGAACGAGAACAGATAGGAACCCGTCTGCGGAGGCATCCCGACCGCCTGCCCGACGATCTCTCCCGGCCCCAGCAGAAGGGGCCCGGCAACCCCGCCGATCGTCGTCGACCAGACGACGATCGACAGATCCCGGCCGCGGTGCTGCGGGGCGGCGAGATCCGTCGCGGCAAAGCGAGACTGCAGGTTTCCCGCGTTGCCCGTGCCGATCATGAGGATGCCGGCGAGCAGCAGCGGGAAGATGCGCAGGGAGGCAGCGAGGATGACGACCGCGATGCCGACCAGTGCGAACAGGTTGCCGAGCGTGAGCGCACGACGCCGACCGACACGAGCGGCGAGGCGGGCCAGCGGGATCGCGCACGCCGCCGCTCCGAGCGTGACCGAGGCGGTCGCCAGACCGGAGAGCGCGTCGTTCCCCGAGATGTCCGCCGCCAGGAGCGCTCCGAGCGACACCGTGGCACCGAAGGCGATGCCGCCGAGCACCTGCCCGAGCGACAGCACCAGCACGGTGCGTCGCTGGACCGCCGTCTGCTGCGCCGCCGTCAGGGCCACATCGGTCATGACGCGGGTGCGGCGTCCCGCGCGGTGTTGCGCAGGATGCCCAGCCCCGTGATCTCGACCTCGACGACGTCTCCTGCGCCGAAGGTTCCGACGCCCGCCGGCGTGCCCGTCATGATGACATCGCCCGGGAGCAGGGTGAACACGGCCGAGGCGTACTCGATGATCGCCGGTACCGAGTGGATCATGTCGGTGAGCGGAGCGTGCTGGCGCACCTCGCCGTTCACCCGCGTCTCGATCGTGGCGGTCGCGGGATCGAAGTCGGTCGCGATCACGGGTCCGAGCGGGCAGAACGTGTCGAAGCCCTTCGCGCGCGCCCACTGTCCGTCCTTGCGCTGCAGATCGCGCGCGGTCACGTCGTTGCCGATCGTGTAGCCCAGCACGTAGTCGAGCGCGTTCTCGGCCTTCACGTTCTTGGCGATCTTGCCGATGACCACGACGAGCTCACCCTCGTACTCGGTGCGATCGGAGAGGGGCGGACGCACGATCGCGTCACCAGGTCCGATCACCGCGGTGTTCGGTTTGAGGAACAGCAGCGGTTCCTCGGGAGCCTCTCCCCCCATCTCGGCCGCGTGGTCGTGATAGTTCTTGCCCACACAGACGACCTTCGACCGCGGGATCACCGGAGCGAGCAGCGCGGCATCCGCGAGCGGCACACGGGCGCCGGTGGTCTCGTACCCGGTGAACATCGGGTCTCCGGCGAGCACGACGAGCTCACGCTCGTCGATGATCCCGTACATGATGGCTTCGTCGTGGCTGAACCGGGCGATCTTCATGGGATCCAGCCTAGCGAGGGCGTCCCACCCCGCCGAGACGCACCGCAGACACCGAGACCCACACGTGCGCAGGCGGCAGGCGTGGGTCTCGGTGATGGGCGCTGGTACCGTCCGAGCGGTCAGGCGTCGAGGCGCAGAAGCCAGCCGTGCTTGTCCTCGCGGCGGCCGTACTGGATGTCCGTGAGCTCCTCACGCAGCGAGAGTGCGAGCTCGCCCAGCGGCTGCGGTTCGTCGAACCCGTCTCCGACGAGTGCGCCGATCGGGGTGACGACCGCGGCGGTGCCGCACGCGAACACCTCGACGATGTCGCCGGAGGCCACGCCTTCGCGCCACTCGTCGATCGAGATCGGGCGCTTCTCGACCGTGTAGCCGCGGTCTTCCGCCAGCTGCAGGAGCGAGTCACGCGTGATGCCCTCGAGGATGCTGTCCGACTCGGGGGTGACCACACGTCCGTCCTTGAAGACGAAGACGACGTTCATGCCGCCGAGCTCCTCGACATCGCGCTTCTCGTTGAGGAACACGACCTGGTCGCACCCCTTCGCGCTCGCCTCGCTCTGGGCGAGCAGGCTCGAGGCATAGTTGCCTCCGGTCTTGGCCTTGCCGGTTCCGCCCTTGCCGGCGCGGGCGTACTCCTCGGAGAGCCAGATGCGCACCGGCTTCACCCCGCCGGAGAAGTAGGCGCCTGCGGGGCTCGCGATCACGTAATAGGCGACCTTCTGCGCGGCGCGCACGCCGAGGAACGCCTCCTTCGCGAACATGAACGGGCGCAGGTACAGGCTCTGGTCAGCGCCGTCCGGAACCCAGCGGCCATCCACGGCGATGAGCTCGCGCAGCGACTGGATGAAGTACTCGGTCGGCAGCTCCGGCAGAGCGAGACGACGAGCGCTGGCCTGCAGACGCGCAGCATTGCGGTCGGGGCGGAACGTGTGGATCGAACCGTCCGCGTGACGGTAGGCCTTGATACCCTCGAAGATCTCCTGCGCGTAGTGCAGCACCGATGCCGCGGGGTCGAGCGGGATCGGACCGTACGGCTGCACGCGAGGACGGTGCCAGCCGCCCTTGGCGGACCAGCAGATGTCGACCATGTGATCGGTGAAGACCACGCCGAAGCCCGGATTCTCCAGCACCTCGGCGAGCCGTGCGGGAGACGCAGCGGTCAGGTTCTTCGTGACGGCGAACTCCAGGGGAGCCACGGTCGCCTCGGCATCGATGGTCGTCATCTCATCATCCATTCCTCGTGGGTGGGCGCATCCTCGCGCCCGTTCAGCCTACGCCTGCAGTCAGAGGCGTACAGTGATCGCGGAGCCGATCTCCGCCGTGGTGCGAGCCACCGTCCGTGCCGCGATGTCCGCCTCGACCGCGGCACCGACCCGTGCGGATTCCTCGGTGAGTCCGAGGTGGTCGAGCAGCAGCGCGATCGAGAGGATCGCCGCCGTCGGGTCGGCTTTCTGCTGTCCGGCGATGTCGGGCGCTGAGCCGTGGACCGGCTCGAACATCGACGGGAACGCGCCGTCGGGGTTGATGTTCCCCGAGGCGGCGAGGCCGATGCCACCCGTGACCGCGCCCGCGAGGTCGGTGAGGATGTCGCCGAACAGGTTGTCGGTGACGATCACGTCGAAGCGCGAGGGGTCGGTGACCAGGAAGATCGTGGCGGCGTCGACGTGCAGGTAGTCGACCTCGACGTCGGGGTGCTCGGCCGCCACCTCGTTCACGACGCGCTGCCAGATGGCACCGGCGTGCACGAGCACGTTGGTCTTGTGCACCAGCGTGACCTTCTTATGACGACGCTCGGCGAGGTCGAACGCGTAGCGCACGACGCGCTCGACGCCGAAGGCGGTGTTCACCGAGGTCTCGTTCGCGACCTCCTGCGGGGTGCCCTTGCGGATGGCCCCGCCGTTGCCGACGTACGGCCCCTCGGTGCCTTCACGCACCACGACGAAGTCGATGTCGCCGGGCTCGGCCAACGGGCCCGAGGCACCGACGAACAGCTTCGACGGCCGCAGGTTCACGTAGTGGTCGAGGGTGAAACGCAGCTTCAGCAGCAGGCCCCGCTCGATGTTGGCGTCCTTGAGGCGCGGGTCGCCCGGGGTGCCGCCGACCGCGCCGAGCAGGATCGCATCGTTCGCGGAGATCGCGGCGAGGTCATCGTCCGTGAGGGTGTCGCCGGTCTCGAGGAAGCGTCCGGCGCCGAGAGAGAAACGGGTCTTGTCGAAGACCACACCACTGTCGGCGGTGACGGCGTCGAGCACCTTCTCCGCTTCGGCGATGACCTCGGGACCGATGCCGTCTCCGGGGATGACGGCCAGCTTCACGACACGCGACATGAGACTCCTTGCGCACTGCACGGGGATGGACCGGCTCGGGCTCACCGCAGGGCGAGCGAGCCGGTCCTCCCAGCGTACTGGTCAGTGCGTGGGGGCTTTGCGCAGTGTGACGGCGGCGATCACGCCCGCGACGACGACGAGACCAGCGCCGATCAGCGAGGTCACCATCACCCCGGAGCCGAATGCGGCCGCCGCCGCCTCCCACAACGCGGTGCCGAGCTGGCCCGGCAGCGCCTGCGCCGCCGTGTAGGCCCCGGCGAGAGTCTCCCCCGCCGCGTGCGCCACGTCTGCCGGCAAGCCCTCCGGAAGCACGAGAGCCCCGCGGTAGAAGGCCGTGATGATGCCACCGAGCACCGCGGTGCCGAGCACCGCGCCGAGTTCATAGGCGGTCTCGGAGACCGCACTCGCTGCTCCCGCCTTCGCGGCGGGGGCGCTGGAGAGGATCAGTTCGTTGGAGATCGTCTCGGCGGCACCGATGCCGATGCCGAGCACCACGAATGCGACGACCAGCGGCAGGACGCCGTGCTCGTGCGTCGTGAACGCCACGATCAGGTAGCCGGCCACAGAGAACGCGAGCCCGACGGGGATCACGATGTGCGGCGGGATACGACGGGAGATCGGGACGACCGAGAGTCCGGCCACGATCATCGCGAGCATTCCGGGCACGAGCGCGAGCCCGGCCATCATCGGGGACAGCCCGAGGACGAGCTGCAGGTGCTGCGAGACGAAGTAAAGGAAACCGACCAGAGCCACGACGCTCAGCAGGTTGACCAGGATCGCACCGGAGAAGGATCCCCGACGGAAGAGCGCCATGTCGAGCATCGGCGTCTTGGCACGCAGCTGGCGACGGACGAACAGGTAGCCCATCACGAAGCCGAGCAGCGCCCAGGCTCCGGCCTTGAGACTCGGCCCGTCGACGGCCAGCGACTTGATCGCGTAGACGACCGGGATCATCGTCGCCATCGACAGCGCGATGCTGATCAGATCGATGCGCCCGGGGTTCGGGTCGCGGCTCTCGGGCACCAGCAGCGGCGCGGCGACGAGCAGCGGGATCAACACGGGCACGGCGATGAGGAAGACCGAACCCCATGCGAAGTGCTCGAGGAGAAAGCCGCCGACGATCGGTCCGAGCGCGGAGCCCGCGGAGAACGCCGACGCCCACACGGCGATCGCCATGCGGCGCTGGTCGCGATTCTGGAAGATCGAGCGCAGGAGGGAAAGGGTCGACGGCATCAGCATGGCGCCGAAGAAGCCGAGGAGCGCCCGGGCGGCGATCAGCAGCCCGGCAGTGGGCGCGAAGGCGGCCAGTGCGGAGACGGCGGCGAAGCCGGTCGCACCGATCAGCAGCATCTTCCGGCGCCCGAAGCGGTCGCCCAGCGTCCCCATCGTGACCAGGAGGCCGGCGAGCACCAGGGGGTACACGTCGATGATCCACAGCTGCTCCGCCCCCGTGGGAGCGAGCGCGATCGAGATCTCGGGGAGCGCGAAGCTCAGCACCGTGTTGTCCACCGACACCAGCAGCACCGGCAGCATGAGGACGACGAGTGCCGCCCAGCCGCGGGCTCCGACGCGGGGAGCGTCCGTCTCTGTCGTCGGGATCGACGCAGTACGGTTCATGGAACACCTCTCAGAATCATGACGGCACGGTTAGTGAACCGTCCAGATGGTATAGTAACAGAATTCCCGCCCCTCCCCTGTGCAGAGGATCCACGATGCCCCGACCTCCCCTCGCCCGCGAGAAGGTGCTCGACGCCTTCGAAGCGATCCTCATCGAAGACGGCGAACGTGCAGCGACGCTCGATGCGACCGCGAAGGCGGCCGGCGTCTCCAAGGGTGGCCTCCTCTACCACTTCGGGTCGAAGGATGAACTGGAGGCAGGGCTCGTCGAGCGGCTCGACCGGCTCACGACGCTCGACCTCGAACGCATGACCGCAGCCGACGAGGGGCCGGTCGCCTACTACGTGCGCACCTCGGTCATGGAGGACGACGCCCTCGATCGCGTGCTGATCGCCACGACGCGGCTGGCCCAGGGCGGATCAATCCCTGCCGCCGACATGCTCCGCGACACGCGACGACGCTGGGCGGAGACGATCCGCCCGCATGTGCGCGACAATGCGAGCCTCGACCTCGTGATGCTCGTGAGCGACGGGCTCTACTTCAACAACTCGCTAGACGTGCACGGCCCCGAGCGGCTCGTCCCCCGCAGCGACGAACTCGCCGAGCTGATCGCCCTGGTCCTCAGAGCCACGGCCTGACCCGCCGAGACATGAGAAGAGGGCGGGAGCATCACGCTCCCGCCCTCTTCTACATCGGCGCACTGAGACCGGTGCAGCCAGACCTGTGCGATCAGACCTCGGTGATCTCGATCTGACGGAAGAGGTCGGCGTCGATCGCGTCGCGCACGTCGTCGAGCAGTTCGTCCGAGACCGGCGAGTCCAGGGTCAGCACGCTGAGGGCCTGGGCCCCGGCGGCCTGACGGGCGATCTGCATGCCGGCGATGTTGATGCCGGCCTCCCCGAACTTCTGGCCGTACACGGCGACGATGCCGGGGCGGTCGGTGTAGAGCATCACGACATGGTGCTTCTCGATCGGCAGCTCGAGCCGGTGGTCGTTGATGCCGACGAGCTTCTCGGTCTGCTTCGGGCCGGTGAGCGTGCCGGACACCGAGAGCTGCGAGCCGTCGGACAACGCGCCCGCGAGGGTGATGACGTTGCGGTATTCGTCGCTGACGTCATCCTTGAGCAGACGCACTGCGATCCCCCGCTGGTCGGCGAGGAGCGGCGCGTTGACGTAAGAGACCGTCTCGCTGACGATGTTGGTGAACACGCCCTTCAGCGCAGCGAGCTTGAGCACGCTGACGTCGTAGTCGTTCAGCTCTCCGTGCACCTCGACATCGAGGCTGGTGAGCGGCGACGTCGCGAGTGCCGCGAAGATCTGGCCGAGCTTCTCGACGAGCGAGATGCCGGGACGCACGTAGGGATCGATGACGCCACCCGCGACGTTCACCGCGTCGGGGACGAGGTCGCCGCCGAGAGCGAGGCGCACGGAACGGGCGACCGAGACGCCGGCCTTCTCCTGCGCCTCTTCGGTGCTGGCACCGAGGTGAGGGGTGACCACGACGTTGGGCAGGTCGAGGAGCGGCCGCGCGGTGCCTCCCTCTGCCGGGGGCTCGGAGGTGAACACGTCGAGTCCGGCACCGGCGATCTCACCCGCGACGAGGGCCGCGTGCAGCGCCTCCTCGTCGATCAGCCCACCGCGTGCGACGTTGACCACGAAGGCGGTCGGCTTCATGGCTGCGAACTGCTCGGCACCGATCATGCCGGTCGTCTCCGGCGTCTTCGGCATGTGGATCGTCAGGAAGTCCGACTCCGCCACGAGCTCGTCGAGCGAGAGCAGCTGCACGCCGAGCTGCTGTGCGCGGGCAGACGTGACATAGGGGTCGTAGGCGACGACCCGCATGTCGAAAGCCGCGAGGCGCGCGGCGACGAGCGCGCCGATGCGGCCGAGACCGACGATGCCGACCGTCTTCTCGAACAGCTCGGCGCCGGTGAAGGAGCTGCGCTTCCAGGCACCGGCAGACAGTGAGGCATGCGCCGCCGGGATGCGGCGGGCGAGGCTCAGGATGTGGCCCACCGTGAGCTCGGCGGCGGAGACGATGTTCGAGGTCGGCGCGTTGACGACCATGACGCCGGCAGCCGTGGCCGCCTTGATGTCGACGTTGTCGAGGCCCACTCCGGCGCGGGCGACCACCTTCAGCTTCGGGGCGTGCCCCAGCGCCTCCTCGTCGATGCGCGTCGCCGAGCGGACCAGCACGGCATCGGCATCCGCGAGCGCCGCGAACAGCGCTTCGCGGTCGGTGCCGTCGACGTCACGGACGTCGAAGTCGGGACCGAGAGCGTCGATCGTGGCGGGAGAGAGTACTTCGGCGATAAGCACGACAGGCTTCGGCACAGTGGATCCTTCGGGGCAGCGCGGCAGGGGCCGATGCGCCGCACACCATGGGGGCGCGATCGCGTCAACTCTACCGGAGCAGGCGCAGCGCTCCGTGCCGTGTGACGCGGTACGGCAGGCCGCTCACGCGCTGGGCATCGTGAGGCTCAGCGCGATCAGACTCATCCAGAACACCGCGACGACGCCGAGTCCGGCGAGGAACACGAGCGCCAGTTCGCCGACACGGCGCCGCCGGCCGATCACATAGGCGAAGACGAACACGATCGCGGGGAAGGCGACGCCGAACAGCAGCGTCGCCCACCCGCCGCCACTCAGTCCGGTCTGGGCCATCGTGATGAGGTGCGCGACGGCATTCCAGACCGCGTAGGCGTAGAAGAGTCCTGCCAGGCCGATGACGAGCCCGACGAGCCAACGCGGAGAATCCGCGGATACCTGCGCTTCGTTCGACGACGTGGTCATGATCCGATCACCCCCACGGTGACGAAGGGCCAGGGGACGAGGAGCACGACCCCCGCGAACAGCACCGCGACGCGGATCCAGGCCGCACTCCCCCGTGTGAGCACCCAGGTCGCCAGGAACCACAGCGCGGGCGCAGCGATCGCGAGGAAGAACCACGGCAGGAACATCACGTCGGAGACGAGGAAGGATGCCAGCGGCTGCAACCGGAGCCCTCCGACGATCCAGCCGATTGTGTAGAGAAGGTAGACGCCGCCGACGACACCGACGAGCAGCAGCATCGGGGTGCTCAGACCCGAGGGCTCGTCATCGGTCGCCGGTGTGACGGTGCCGTCGTCCTCGATCGTCCCGACGTCGTCGCTGCCCTTGCCGACGGCGTTCCAGCCGTGCGGAAGCGCGCGATCCTTCGGTGTCGAGGCCTCGTCGCCGTCCCAGCTGAGCGCGTCGTCGGAATCGGAAGTCATGTCCCCAGCGTAGGACACCCGGTCCACTAGGATCGGGGTTGCCCTGAGCCGGATCGGCGGGCACCGGAGGGGAAGGGAACACCGTGGCTGCGAGCGAGAACGCCGAGACCGGGAACAGCGACGCCCGCGTCGCCCAGTCCGCGAAGAGCGCGGCGACCGAACCGCCTGCCGGTTGGGTCCCCACCCCCGAAGCCAAGGCCAAGGCGACGCGCTTCCGCTGGATCGCCGCCATCCTCTGGGCTGTCGCGATCATCGGCGAAGGCGTCGGCATTTTCTGGCTCCTGCGCCAGCGTGTGTTCGTCGGCGAAGACGGCACCCTCGTCCGCAACCCCGACACCGGCCTGCTCGAGGAGCAGGGTGTCACCGCGACGTTCCCGCAGTGGGCGTTCATCACGCTCCTCGTGCTGCTCGTCGTGATCGCGGCCCTGTCCATCACCGGCTCGGTGCTGTGGAAGAAGGCCAACCGCCTCGACCCCGCGCGCAGGGCGGACAAGACGCGGTTCTTCGTGCAGAACCAGCTCGGTGCGATCGTCGCAGTCGTGGCGTTCCTCCCACTGGTCATCCTGATCTTCCTCAACAAGGACATGGACAAGGGCCAGAAGACCACGGCTGGAATCGTCGGCGTCGTCCTCGCGGCCCTGGCCGTCTTCATCGGCGTCGACTTCGCTCCGGCGTCCGTCGAGCAGTACACGGCCGACCAGTCGGCCGTGATCCAGCTCCTGGGCAAGGACGAGGTGGTCTGGGTCGACGGCGGCAAGGTCTACCACGTCTGCGATGACGTCCCGGCGATCCAGACCGGGAGCGAGATCCGCACCGGTACGACCGCACAGGCCGTCGAGGCGGGCAAGATCCGGCTGACCCTGCAGTTCGCTTCGGAACTGCGCGCCTGCGACCTTCCCGTCCCCGAGAACGATGAGCAGATCACCGAGGCGCTGCGATCGATCCAGGCAGGCCAGACCGACACCGTGCTCCCGGCGCCGGTGTGGGCTGATCCGGCCGAAGCCCCGATCGTGGTCGAGGAAGCTCCGGCGGAGTGACGGCCCGCTCGACGCTACTCCGCGTCGAGCGCCTCCACCAGCCGCTGCTCGGCCGACGACAGGTGCGCGTCGAGAAGAGCCGCTGCCCGTTCTCCGTCGCCTGAAGCGACCGCGTCGAGGATCTCGGCATGCTGCGACGCGATCACCGAGGCGTCGAGAAGCCGGCGCCCCTGCACCTGCGCCATGCACAGCCGCACTTCGTCGAGCACGCTGCGGTACATGCGCCCGGTGCGTTCGCTGTCGAGTGCATCGATGATGGCGGTGTGGAACCGCAGATCGGGGTTCACGGTCGCCGGGTCGGGACCCGGGGGCATCGCGAGGATCTCCGCATTCGCATCGCGCGCCGCGCGCGGCACGGTGCTGGTCTTCGCGAGCTCGCGAAGCGCCGCGCTCTCGAGTCGGACCCTGGTGCGGTAGACGTCACGCACTGTCGCGGGGTCGATCCCGACCACACGCGCGCTCCGATGCGCGGTGCGCACGAGCAGGCCACTGGCGACGAGCTGTTCGATCGCCGCTTTCGCGCTGGGACGCGCAACTCCGAAGGTCTGCGACACGGCCGCTTCCGTGATCGGATCCCCCGAGCGGATCTCGCCGCCGAGGATACGACCGCGCAGCTGTGCGGTGACGGCATCCACGACGCCGACGATCCCCAGCGGTGCGTCCGAAGTGGTGGTCATGCGGGTCAGCCTATCGAAGAGCCGCACGCTCGGTACACTTGTCTGACAATCTCGTTGATCACCTTCCGACGGAGCAGAGGAGCACCGTGCCGACCACCCTCGCCGAACCGCTGGACCCCGACCTGCTGGGCTCCGCGACTCAGGTCCATTCGCGCTCCATCGACCGCTTCGCCCGCGCCCACGACGCCTCCCACTACCTGCTGATCCCGGATGCGGTGCTCTCCCCCGCGGATGCCGAAGGGGTGGCACGCGCCTTCGGAGCCGTTCGCGCCGCCGGCCGCACGATGACGTTCCGCTCCGGGGGCACCAGCCTCTCCGGGCAGAGCGTGAGCGGGGACATCCTCGTCGACACCCGCAGCAGCTTCCGCGAGATCCGCGTGGAAGACGACGGCGCGACCGTGCGCGTCGGCCCCGGCGCCACCGTGCGCCAGGTCAACACCAGACTCACGCGCTATCGCCGCAAGCTCGGCCCCGACCCCGCCAGCGAGATCGCCTGCACGATCGGCGGAGTCGTCGCGAACAACTCCAGCGGAATGGCCTGCGGCATCACCGAGAACTCGTACCGGACGATCGAGTCGATGACGATCGTGCTCCCGAGCGGAACGATCCTCGACACCGGCCGTCCGGATGCGAATGAGCTGCTGCACGCCGCGGAACCCGCGATCGCCGAGGGCCTGCTCGATCTGCGGGCACGTCTGCTCGCAACCCCCGAGCGCGTCGCCTTCCTGCGCCAGCAGTTCTCCATGAAGAACACCATGGGTTACGGGCTGAACGCGCTCCTCGACTTCGATGACCCCGTGCGCATCCTGGAGCACCTCATCATCGGCTCCGAGGGCACACTCGCCTTCGTTGCCGAGGCCCGCTTCCGCACGATCGAGGTGCGCCCGTCGATCGCGACAGGGCTGCTCGTGTTCGAGACGCTGTCCGCCGCGATGACGGCACTTCCCGACCTCACCCGACTCGGACTCGCCACCATCGAGCTCATGGATGCCGCCTCCCTCCGTGTCGCGCAGGGGTTGAGCGACGTCCCGGCATCGATCGCGGAGATCGAGGTGCAGGGGCACGCCGCTCTCCTGGTGGAGGTGCACGCCTCCGACGACGATGCGCTCAGGGAGGCGAGTGCGACGGCACAGGCGCATTTCGAGGTACTGCCGCTCGCCGTGGCACCGCGCCTCACCACGGACTCCGGAGAACGCGCTTCACTGTGGCACGTGCGCAAAGGTCTCTACACCGCGGTCGCCGGCGCCCGCCCCTCGGGAACGACGGCTCTCCTCGAGGACATCGTGGTGCCGGTGCCGCGTCTTCTCCACACGTGCGAGCGACTCATCGAGCTGTTCGCCGCGCACGGGTACGAGGGCTCGGTGATCTTCGGGCACGCCAAGGACGGCAACGTCCACTTCCTCCTCAACGAGCGTTTCGACGATGCCGACAGCGTCGCGCGCTATCGGCGCTTCACCGATGATCTGGTGGACCTCGTGCTGTCCCAGCAGGGATCGCTGAAGGCCGAGCACGGGACCGGGCGCATCATGGCGCCGTTCGTACGCCGCCAGTACGGTGACGAGCTCACCGACATGATGTGGGAGATCAAGGGCCTCCTCGACCCCGACGGCATCCTGAATCCGGGGGTGGTCCTCTCCGACGACCCGGACTCCTACCTGCATGACCTCAAGCGGGTGCCGACGGTCGAGCGCGAGGTCGACCGCTGCGTCGAATGCGGGTACTGCGAACCGACCTGTCCGAGCAAGAGCATCACCCTCACGCCTCGACAGCGCATCGTGATCCGCCGCGACATGGCGTGGGCCGAGGAGCAGGGCGACACCGAGCTGCTGCGCGACCTGCAGAAGGACTACGACTACGACGGCGTCCAGACGTGTGCGGTCGACGGCATGTGCGGCGTGGCCTGTCCGGTCGACATCAACACCGGCGACCTCGTGCGTCGGCTTCGTGCGGAGCAGTCGAACGCGATCGAAGGCGCGGTGTGGGGCGTGGCCGCGAAGCACTGGGGCACGGTCACCCGGGCCGGAGGGGTCGCGCTCACCGTCGCCGATGCCCTCCCCGCTCCGCTCGTGCGCGGCGTCACCCATCTCGGCCGCGCGGTCCTCGGCACCGACACCGTGCCCCTCTACGACGGCGGGCTCCCCCACGGCGGCTCGAAGCCCCCGCGCCCGGAGTCGCCGACCGATGCGCAGGCCGTCTTCTTCGGCGCCTGCATCGGGACGATGTTCGGTGCGGAGGGCGAGGGCGAGGGATCTCGGGATGCCCTGCGTGCACTGCTCGACCGGGCGGGGATCCCCGTCGTGATCCCCGAGGAGAACGGCGGACTCTGCTGCGGCACACCGTGGAAGTCGAAGGGCCATCTCGACGGATACGCACGCATGTCGAACCGGGTCCTGGAGTCGTTGTGGGTCGCGAGCCGGCACGGCGAGCTTCCCGTGGTGTGCGATGCGGCGTCCTGCACCGAGGGCCTGGACGTGATGCTCGCACAGTCGGTCGCGAAGAACCCCGGGTACGCCGGGCTGCGTATCGAGGACGCCACGACCTTCGTGTCCCGCGAGGTGCTGCCGAAGCTGACCGTCACGGCGAAGCTGCCCACCATCGCGGTGCATCCGACCTGTTCCACGACGGCGCTCGGGGCGACCGGGGCGCTGACCACGATCGCCGAAGCCGTCGCCGACGACGTGTTCGTCCCCGAGGGGTGGGGCTGCTGCGCCTTCGCCGGGGACCGCGGCATGCTGCACCCCGAGCTCACGGCCAGCGCGACCGCTCAGGAGTCGGCGGAGATCGCGGAGGCCGAGAGCACGCGCGGCGACTTCGATGCGTTCGTGTCGGCCAACCGCACCTGCGAGATCGGGATGACACGTGCCACAGGGCGACCGTATCGGCATGTGATCGAGGTGCTCGAGGAGCTCACCCGCCCCTGAGCGCGGGCGCACACAGCGAGGGCCCTCCCGACTCGTGGTCGGGAGGGCCCTCGCCTCGTCGCGATCTGATCCGTCTCAGCCTGCGGACAGGACCGCGACAGCCTCTTCGCGCAGACCGGCCGGGATCACGACGACCGCGCTGTCCTGCGCCGACCGCTCGGCGACGGACCCGTCCGACCAGCGCAGATCGCGCGTGCGCAGTTCATCGGGCAACCCGATCGTGCCGACGCTCGGGTCGAGCGCGTGCACGTGCACCGTCGCCCCTGTGGTCGTGTAGCGACGCGGAGCGCCGCTCCGCTCCCCCATCCGGATCCACGGTCGTGTGCCGTAGATCGCGTGCCCGTTTGCCTGCAGCCACGCACCCAGCTCGCGCATCGCGCTCCGCTGCAGTTCCGGGATCGAGCCGTCGGCCGCAGGGCCCACGTTGATCAGCAGATTGCCGTTCTTGGCCACGACGTCGACGAGCAGGCGGATGAGCGCCGCACCGGACAGCGAGTGCCGCTCGTCCTCCGCCTGGTTGAAACCGAACGAGTAGCCGAGGCCGCGGGTCGACTCCCATGGCTCCGGGATGATCTCGGGGATGTCCGTGTATTCGCGGGTGAGGAAGCCGTGGTACGGCACACCCCAGCGGTCGTTGACGACACCATCCGGTACGGCATCGAAGTACCGCTCCAGGAGCGCGGCGACCGCGTAATCGTCACGCCCCTTGCCACCGTCCGGCCACTCGATGTCGTTCCAGAGCACGTCGGGCGAGAAGCGCGCCACGAGCTCGTCGAGCTGTGCGGCGGAGTAGCGGGCGAAGTGCGCGTCGTTGCGACGGAACCGGAACAGATCGGTGTCCGATTCGATCGCCGGGAAGTCGCTCACATGCCAGTCGAGCGCGCCCGAGTAGTAGACGCCGAACTTCGCACCCGCCCGGCGGGTGGCATCGTGGAACTCGGAGATCAGGTCACGGCGCGGACCACGAGCCACCGCGTTGAAGCCGGTCGTCGCGGTGTCCCACAGACAGAACCCCTCGTGGTGCTTCGTCGTGGGGATGATGTACCGGGCTCCCGCGCCGACGAGCTCGCCCACGAAGGCGTCCGCGTCGAACGCCGAGGCATCCCACCGATCGGCGAGGTCCTCGTACGAGGTGCCCGGCCCGAACAGCTGCTGGTGCCGCTCCCACGTGGGGCTGCCGGCGATGCGCACGGTGTTGCCGTACCACTCGGCGTACTGGTGCCAGGCGTACGCGTCCTCGGTCGGGATGTTCACGCCCTCGCCGTGCTGCACGGCCCACGCCGGCACCGAGTAGAGACCCCAGTGCACGAAGAAGCCGAGCTTCGCGTCGCGGTACCAGTCGGGCACACCCTGCGTGGGGTACGTCGGAGCGTCCGCGCCGAGGTCCGGTCCGGTGCGCTTCTCGAAGTTCATCATGCGCTCTGCTCCTCAGAGGTTCCGCGACGGACGACGACCGCGGTGAGATCGGGATTCCCGTTCGGGTCGAAGGGGTAGACGCCGGGCCGCAGGCGGTGGTGGCCCAGACGCAGCAGGTCCTGATCGACACCTCCGGGCGTCAACGCGAGGGTCCAGCCCGCGGCGAGCTCGTACAGCTCCGGCTCGAGGTAGCCGATCTTCACCACGACGATGTCGGCGCTCGTGGGCTCGAGCCCCAGCATCCGGAAATCCGAGAGGTGGTGGAACGGCTTGCGGCGCTCGGTGATGATGGCGTGCAGCCCGCCCACTGCGATCACGACCTGCGTGCCCGCATCGGGATCCCCGTCGGTGATGGAGAACACGGTCCCGGTGATCGGCACGGGGCCGTGCGGGCCTGCGTCGACCCCTGCGCCGGCGTCGAGGGTGACGGTGGCGCCGACACCGGCGGCCGCTGCCTGGGTGACGGCCACGGGATCGAAGATCGAGGCGACCAGAGTGGTGCGGCTGCCGTCGGTCAGCTCCGCACGCTGCAGCAGGTGCGCGAGCGTCCAGGTCACGTCGCCCGCACCACCGGCGGTCGGGTTGTCGCCCGAGTCCGAGATCAGGTACGGATGCGGCGCTCCCGGGGCGAGCGCCTTCTCGAGCGCCTCATCGAGGGATCCGGTCTCGGCCACGAAGACGAAGTCCTCGCGGGCGTCCCAGAACATCCGTGCCACGCGCTCGGCCTCGCGCGCGATCAGCTCCTCGTCGTCGCCGGTGACCACGACGTACGCCTGGCACCGCGGCTCATCCGCCCAGGCATAGCCGATCCACACCGAGGCGTCGACGACGCCGGGAAGCGCTTCGATCTCGGGCAGCTGCGCGTAGATGCTGCGCGCCGGCTCCAGGCGGGTGCTGGTCTTCTTCCCGGGCAGCAGCACCGGGACCGGCACCCACGCCGTGAACGGGCGCCGACGCAGCGGGTCGGTGCCGTGCGGCCCCCGCAGTCGCGAGAGCAGGTTCCACACCGCCCGCTCCTTGGTGTTCATCCAGTCCTCGTGCGGCGCCATCCGGTAGCAGGTCAGCAGATCGACCGCGTCGCGCAGCACCTCCGAGACGTTGCCGTGCAGATCCATCGAGGTCGACACCAGCGTGTCGGGGCCGAGGGCCGCGCGCACCGCGAGAGCGAGATCCCCCTCGGCGTCCTCCATGCCGACGACGCTCATGGCGCCGTGGATGTCGAAGAAGAAGCCGTCGAAGGGCCCCTGCGTGCGGATGCCCTCCACGATCGCATCCTTCATCCGGTGGTAGGTCTCCGGAGCCACGGCTCCGCCCGGCAGGGAGCGTCCGTGTGTGAGCGGTACCCACTCCGCGGCGGCTTCGAGCTCGCGCCCGTCCTGGAGGAAGGGATAGTACGAGCGCAGGGCCTCTCCAGTGCGGACCGTGAAGGCCTCGTCACCGGAGATATGAGGGGAGAACGTGCTCGACTCGATCGAGATCCCGGCGATGCCGATGCGGGGTCTCGGGAGCCCGCCGTCTGCGACGGAAGGAAGGGAACCCATCCAGATCTCGTGGGCTTCGGGACGTGCAGTCACGTGGTGTGCTCCTTGTCGGGGCTCGTCGGGTGGACTCATCGGGCGTTCGGGGCTCATCGGGTGGTCGGTGCGAACCGGGATCAGTCTGCTCGTGCCGGCACGAGGGCACGGCGGGCGGTCTCGATGGCGCCGAGGGCGACGGCATCGGAACCGAGGACGGCGGGGATGATGCGCAGCGGGATGCCCGATACCGGGGAGTCCGTGCGCAGCGTGCGCGCGATCGCCGGCTCGAGGAGGTCCCAGGCGGTGGCGACGCCGCCGCCCACGATCGCACAGGGCAGATCCATGATCGTCGCCGCACTGGCACACGCGAGCGCGAGCGCGTGCCCGGCGGCGTCGAACACCGCGATCGCGTCCACGTCGCCCCGTCGGGCACGGTCGGCGACGTCTCTGGCGTCGAGGATCGGTCCCGCCGTGCGCTCCTGAAAGCGCTGTGCGATCGAGGTGCCCGACGCCAATGTCTCCAGATGGCCGGTCTGGCCACAGGTGCACACGAGCTCGCTGTAGCCGGGGGTGTGTCCGATCTCCCCCGCCGCACCGTGCGGACCGTGATGGAGTTCACCGTCGATCATGAGCGCACCGCCGACGCCCGTGCCGAGCATCACGCCGAGCACATCGCGGTCCGAGCGCCCGTCGGCGGCGGCCTCGCCGAGCAGGAAGGCGTTGACGTCGTTCTCGACACGTACGGGGACGCCGAGACGTGCTTCGAGTTCGTCCGCCAGGGGGAACCCCGCCCACCCGACGAAGGTGGCCGATGCCGCGCGGATCGTCCCGGTCTCATGGTCGATGACCCCCGCTGCGCCGACCCCTGCCGCGACGAGTGTCACGTCGGCCTCGGCGACCAGCGCGCGGGTGAGTTCTGCCGCCGCATCGGCCATCGCGCCTCCGCCGAGGGCAGCGGGTGCCGGGACGCTTCCCCTGGCGAGGACGGCTCCTTCGGCACTGACGAGGAGCGCCGCGATCTTGGTGCCGCCGATGTCGATCCCGACCAGACCGGTGCCGTCGGGGAGGACGACGCCGTCGACGGGCATGGTGGTGCGCTGTTCCTGACCGATCATGCTCAACGCCCGCCCAGTCCTGCCATCGCGATGCCCTTGACGAGGTGCTTCTGCAACACGATCACGAGAATCGTCGTCGGCACCATCGAGATGATGGCCGCGGCCATCTGCAGGTCCCACCGCGTGCCGGTGAGTCCCGCGAAGCTCGCGAGCCCGACGGGGAGGGTGCCGTGCGCGTTGTAGTCGACCGTCACGATCAGCGGCCACAGGTAGCTGTTCCAGAACGAGAGGAACGTGAACACCGCGAGCACCGCCACGGCCGACTTCGACAGCGGAAGGATGATCTGCAGGAACGAGCGCACGGGGCCGGCGCCGTCGACGCGTGCCGCTTCCTCCAGCTCGTACGGGATGCCGCGGAAGAACTGTCGCATCAGGAACGTGCCGAAGGCCCCGAAGGCGAAGGGCAGGATCAGCGCCTGGTAGGTGTCGACCCAGTTGAACCACTGCATCACCTGGAACATCGGGATGACGAGGACTTCGGCCGGCACCATGAGCGTCGCGAGGAACAGCACGAACACCGCGTCGCGGCCCTTCCAGCGCAGACGCCCGAAGGCGTACCCTGCCGTGGTCGAGACGACCAGAACGACGAGGGTGCCGCCGATCGCGACGATGAAGGAGTTCATGATGTAGGTCAGGAACGGCCCGTAGGCGAACACGTCGACGAAGTTGCTCCACCGCAGCTCGGAACCCACCAGGGTCGGCGGCATCGAGAACATCTCGGCGTTCGGCTTGAGCGCCGAGAAGAACGCGTAGATCAGCGGGGAGATGAAGATCAGCGCCGCGATGTAGATCGCGACATGGGCGAGGATCAGTCGCGCGCGGGCACCCGGTGTGGTCGCCGCGCCGCGCGCACGCTCCCGATCGGAGCGGCCGGCACGGCCCGTGGGGCGGACGAGGGTCTCAGTGCTCATAGTGCACCCACTTCTTCTGCGCGGCGAACTGGAGCCCGGTGATCGCGATGATGATCGCGAAGAGGATCCACGCGGCTGCGGCGGCGAGGCCGAGGTCGCCGAAGGTGAACCCCTGCTCCCAGATGTACATGACGAGCGGCTTGGTGGCGTTGCCGGGACCGCCGCCGGTGAGCATCTGCGGCTGGACGAACACCTGCAGGGAGGTGATTATCGTCATGATCGTCGCGAAGAAGATCGACGGCGAGATCATCGGGATGATGATGCTCCATACCCGGCGGAACCCTCGGGCGCCGTCGATGCTCGCCGCCTCCAGCACGCTCTCGGGGAGCTGCTCGAGAGCGGCCGAGAAGATCAGCATGTTGTAGCCGAGCCCCTGCCAGACGCTCATCACGACGACCATGATCATGGCCCATGACGGGTCGGCGAGGAAGTTCGGCAGCTCGATGCCGAACCAGGTCTGCGAGAGACCGTTGAACAGCCCCTGCGGCTGCAGCATCATCTTCCACACCAGCACGTTGGCGACCATCGGAGTCACCACGGGGACGAAGAAGAGCACGCGCAGGGCTCCTCGTCCGCGGATTCGCGATCCGAGGCCGAGAGCGAGCACGAGCGAGAGAGCGACGCTCAGCGGCACGTAGAGCAGGGTGTATACCGCCGAGTTGCGCAGCGCCGGCCAGAAGTCGGGGCTGCTGGTGAACAGCTTGACGTAGTTGTCCACGCCGTTGAAGGTCCGCTCGCCGAAGGTCGGCCAGTCGAAGACGCTCATCACGATCGAGAGCCCGACGGGCACGATCGTGAACAGGGCGAGCCCGATCAGGGCGGGGCTTGCGAACCCCAGCGCCTGACCGGCCTCCACCTTGGCGAGCGATCGTCGACGTCTCGTCGTGATCGTCATCTCAGTTCTTTCTCTGTTGCTGCGTTACTGCGGTGGCCGGAGCCGGGTCACTCGCCGAACTGCGCCTGCGCGTTGGAGAGCAGCTCTTCCATCGTCATCTGACCGTTGTAGACGCTGACCAGGTTGGGCTGGATGTAGCTGTCGAGCTTCTGCCAGTTCTTCGTCATGTACAGCGGAACGGTGTCGCCGAACGCGGCCTCGAACACCGACTGCACCTGGTCGCGGTACTTCTCGTCGATGGACTCGAAGTACAGCGGCTGCGACGACGTGCGCGCGGGATACGAGCGTCCCGAGGATGCGATGTAGTCCTGCGCGTCCTCGCCCAGAAGCGAGCCCATGACCTTGAGGGCGGCCTCCGGGTTCTTGCAGTTGGCCGAGATGCCGTAGCCGGAGCCGAGGATCGGGCCGGGGTTGCCGTCCGCGCCTGCGGGCAGCGGCACCATGCCGGCGGCGAAGCCGGACTCGTTGTCGAGGTAGCTCACGGCGTTCCACGTGCCGTCGACGGCCATCGCGGCATTGGCGCCGGTGTACTGGTTCTCGCCCCATCCGGTGTCGGAGGCGGACGCCACGGGGGCCGCGACCTTCTTCTCGGTCACGAGCTCGGCGTACCAGGTCGAGGCGTCGACGAACGCCTTCTCGTCGATGTGCAGGGTGCCGTCCTCGGAGGCCGGCTGCGTCGCGGAGTACGCGATCGGCATCGACATCCACTGGTATCCACCCATGCCCATGCCGAAGCCGTACTTGCCGTCCTTGGTGGCAGCGGCGGCGATGGTGTCGAAGTCGTCGAACGTCCACCCGATCTCCGGGGTGGGGGCGCCCGCTGCGGTCAGCATGTCCTGGTTGTAGTACACGAGCATGGTGGCGACGTCGAAGGGCACGCCATAGGTCTTGCCCTCGAAGCTGAGGATGCCGTCGGCGCTCGGGTTGAACTCGGACCAGTCGATGCCGGCCGTCTTGAGGTCGGCATCGCTCAGCTCACGGAATCCGCCGGTGTAGCCGCCCAGCTGCGCTCCGCTCATACCGGTCACGCACGCCATGTTGCCGCTGGCCATGTTGGTGGTCAGCTTCGTGAAGAAGTCGCTCCACGGCGACGTCTGCAGCTTGATCTTGATGTCGGGGTTCTGCTCCTGCGCGAATGCGACCTGGGCCTCGAGGGCATCGACGTCGGACTCGCTCCCCGCCCACATGTCGACGACGATCGTGTCGCCGTCGGCGGAACCGCCGGTGCCGTTGCCGCTCGCGCAGCCGGTCATCGCGACTGCGACGCCGGCGACGGCGACAACAGCCCCTACACGCAACTTCTTCATTGAATGCCTCCTGGAAGGGAACTGGTTATTTCGAGGCTCGAATTAACCTAGTAGGATTTCGTATGAAGTTACCGTTTCATACTTCGCAAGGGGCCGCAAGCTGAACATCCGATGTTTATCGGACCTTGATAATTCGTAACTCCCGGGAAACACGACCATCCCCCGCTACGCTGACGATGCTCCGACAGGAAAGTGCTCCCATGACGAACACCGCTGACACCACCGTCGACGACCCGCACACGCGGCGTATCCTCGACCTCGTCGCGCGCGGCGAGGCCCGCTCGCGATCGGAGCTCGCCACATCGCTCGGCGTCGCCGCATCGACGGTCGGACTCCGCGTGCAGTCCCTGCTCGACGCCGGAGTCCTCCGCGAAGCGGGCGACGGCACCTCGCGCGGCGGACGACGTCCCCGGGTCCTCCAGATCGCCGCGGACGGCTTCGTGCTCTCGGCAGACCTCGGCGGGGGCCACGCGCGCATCGGCAGGCACTCCCTCAGTGGCGCCCTCTTGGACAGCGAGTCGATCGCCGTCGATGTGACCGAGGGCCCCGAGGCGACGCTCGACCGCCTCGGTGTCGTGTTCGACCGCCTGGCGTCCGCCGGCCGCGTCCACGCGATCGGCATCAGCCTTCCGGGCCCCGTCGACATCGCGACAGGCTCGGTCGATCAGCCATCGCGGATGCCCGGATGGCCGGGGTTCCGCGTCGGCGAGCACCTCTCCACGCGCTACGACGTTCCGGTGGCGGTCGACAACGACGCCAATCTCGCCGCCCTGGGAGAGCACCGTGAGCGCTTCGGCCACACCGGCCACAGCATCACGGTGAAGGCGGGAACCGCGATCGGCAGCGGCATCATCGTCGACGGCCGCGTGCACCGCGGTGCGACCTCCGCCGCCGGCGACATCACGCACACCCGCATCGACGGCAGCGGCGACATCCCCTGCTCCTGCGGCAACACCGGCTGCCTCGAGACCGTGGCGAGCGGGGCGAGCCTCGTGCGGCAGATGCGAGACCGCGGCAACGACTCCGTGCACACGACGACCGATGTGCTCAGCCTGGCGCGCGATGCGGATCCCCTGGCCACGACGCTGGTGCGGACCGCAGGCACCCATCTCGGACAGGCGCTCTCCGGCGTCGTGAACTTCTTCAACCCGCACGCCGTGTTCCTCACCGGCAGCATGAGCGCATCCGAACCGTTCATCGCCGCCGTCCGCAGCCGGGTCTACGAGGCGTGCCACCCGCTCGCCACGCAGCGCCTGCGCATCGAGTCCGCGACCACGGGCGCTGATGCCATCCTGCATGGAGCCGCGCGCCTCGCGCTCGAGGGCATGGACATCCCCGTGGCGACGGCTTGAGCCGCCGCCACGAGGGACTCAGTCGTCGATCATCGTCAGTTCGATCACGGGCACGAGCACGTCGGGGCGTCGCACCGGGAGGTGCACCGTCAGCGTCCCCTCGGCCTCCCCCGCAGGCGTCATCAGATCCGCCTCGCGATCCGGATCGGACACGCTGGTCCGGAGCCACGATCCGTCGTTCAGCAGCCGCGCGTACGACACCTTCCCGGCGAGCTCCGGCAGGTGCACGAAGCCCATCGGCCAACTGAACAGGTTCAGGTACAGGCGGTTCCCCCTACGCGTGTACACCCCCTCGCGCGGCGGGGTGAACGACGCGTGCCCGGCGCCGATCACGGCGCCCCGATGCAGGCGCATCCACTCGCCGATCTCTCCCAGCGTCTGCGCATCGCGGGGCGCGATCGCCCCACGTCCGTCCGGGCCGATGTTCAACAGCATGTTGCCGCCCATCGACACAGAGTCCACCAGCATCTGCACGAGCATGGTGGGCGACTTCTGATCGGTGTTGTCACGGTGGTAGCCCCAGGATCCGTTCAGCGTCTGGCACGCCTCCCAGATCAGCGGCACACCGTCACGCACGATCGGCGAGGTCGGCTGGTACTGCTCGGGGGTGACGAAGTCGGCCGGAATGCCCAGACGATCATTCACGAGCATGTTCGGCTGCAGTTCCCGGCACAGGGCGAGCAGGGCTGTCGCGTCCCAGTCGCCCGGCCCCTTGCCCACCCATCCGTCCTTCTCCTCGGGGTAGGTGAAGTCGAAGAAGAGGTAGTCGATGTCGCCGTAGTCCGTGAGGAGCTCGCGCACCTGCCCGTGGAGGTAGTCGCGGTACGCGGCCATGTCGCGCCCGACGTTCAGCGCGTGCGCGCCCTCGTCGTCACGGCGCGGGTGATTCCAGTCCACGGTGAAGTCGGGGTGATGCCAATCGATCACCGAGTGGTAGAGGCCGACCTTGAGGCCCTCGGCCCGCAGCGCCTCCACATACTCGCGCACGAGGTCGCGTCCGGTGTTCGTCACCGACGTGAAGTCCGTCAGCTTCGAGTCCCAGAGGCAGAATCCGTCGTGGTGCTTCGTGGTGAGCACCACGTATCCCATGCCGGTCTCCTTCGCCGTGCGCGCCAGGGCGGTCGCATCGAAGAGATCCGGGTCGAAGTGCTCGAAATACTGCCGGTAGTCCTCATCGGTGAGGCGTTCGTAGTTCTGGACCCACTCGTGCCGGGCGGCCCCGCTGTAGAGGCCGAAGTGGACGAACATGCCGAACCGGGCCCGGTCAAACCATTCCTGTCGCATGTCCTCCATCCTGGCATAGACATCGGATGTTTAGAGGCAGAATGACCTCGGTCACGAAGAACGGGCGCCCCCGAAGGGACGCCCGTTCTTTCGAGAATCGAATCAGCGCGCGGCGCTGCCGTCGACGTAGTCCTCATCCTGCTGCTTCCACGCGAAGAGCGAGCGCAGCTCCTTGCCGGTGACCTCGATCGGGTGCTGCTCCTCCTTCGCACGCAGTGCCAGGAACTCCTCGGCCCCGTTGTCCTGGTCGTCGATGAAGCGCTTCGCGAAGGCGCCGGACTGGATGTCGGCCAGCACGCCCTTCATGCTCTCCTTGACGCGCTCGTCGATGACGCGCGGACCCGAGACGTAGTCGCCGAACTCGGCGGTGTCGGAGATCGACCAGCGCTGCTTGGCGATGCCGCCCTCCCACATCAGGTCGACGATCAGCTTGAGCTCGTGCAGAACCTCGAAGTACGCGATCTGCGGCTGGTAGCCCGCCTCGGTCAGCGTCTCGAAGCCGGCCTGCACCAGGTGGCTCACGCCACCGCAGAGCACGGCCTGCTCACCGAACAGGTCGGTCTCGGTCTCCTCGGTGAAGGTCGTCTTGATGACGCCGGCGCGGGTGCCGCCGATGGCCTTGGCGTACGAGAGCGCGAGGTCCCATGCCTTGCCCGATGCGTCGCGCTCGACGGCGATGATGTCGGGGATGCCACGGCCGGCGACGAACTCGCGACGGACCGTGTGACCGGGAGCCTTCGGGGCGACCAGGATCACGTCGACACCCTCGGGAGCGTCGATGTAACCGAAGCGGATGTTGAAGCCGTGCGCGAAGGCGAGCGTCTTGCCGGCCGTCAGGTTCGGCGCGATCGACTCGCTGTAGATCGTGCGCTGGTGCTGGTCCGGCGCGAGGATCATGATGACGTCGGCCCACTCGGTGGCCTCGGCGACGGTCTTCACCGGGAAGCCGGCATCCTCGGCCTTGGCTGCCGACTTGGAGCCCTCCTTGAGGGCGATCGCGACCTCGACACCCGAGTCGCGCAGGTTCTGCGCATGGGCGTGACCCTGCGATCCGTAGCCGACGATCGCGACCTTCTTGCCCTGGATCAGGGACAGGTCTGCATCGGCGTCGTAGAAGATCTCGGTGCTCACTATGTGTTTCTCCTTGTTCTTTGCGTTTCGTCTTGCTTCGCGCACTCGATGAGCGGCGAAAACTCGGTACTCGGGTTGGTCAGCCGCGCAGGACGCGTTCGGTGATGCTCTTGCCGCCGCGGCCGATCGCGAGAAGGCCGGACTGCGCGATCTCCTTGATGCCGAAGGGCTCGAGCGCGCGCAGCATCGCATCGACCTTGCCCTTGTCACCGGTCACCTCGATCACGAGTGCGTCGGAGGCGTAGTCGACCACGGAGGCGCGGAAGAGGTTCACCACCTCGATCACGTTCGAGCGCGTGGCGTTGTCGGTGCGCACCTTCACGAGCATGTGCTCGCGCTGCACGGAGGTGGCGAAGTCGAGCTCGACGATCTTGATCACATTGATCAGCTTGTTGAGCTGCTTGGTGACCTGCTCGAGCGGAAGCTCGTCGACGTCGACGACGACGGTGATGCGGGAGATGCCCGGCACCTCCGTCACGCCGACGGCGAGGGAGTCGATGTTGAAGCCGCGGCGGGCGAAGAGCCCCGCGACACGGGTCAGCAGGCCGGGGGTGTTCTCCACCAGCAGGCTCAGCACGTGGGTCGACATGGATCAGTCCTCCTCGTCGAATGCGGGCGCGTGCTCGCGGGCGTACTGGACATAGCTGTTGCTGACTCCCTGCGGGACCATCGGCCACACCATGGAGTCGGCACTCACGACGAAATCGATCACCACGGGGCGGTCGTTCGTCTCGAGCGCGAGCTGGATGGCGGCGTCCACCTCCTCTTCCTTCTCCACGCGGATCGCGAGGCAGCCGTAGGCCTCGGCGAGCTTCACGAAGTCGGGGATGCGGATCGTGCCGTGACCCGTGTTCAGGTCGGTGTTGGAGTGACGGCCGTCATAGAACAGCGTCTGCCACTGTCGGACCATGCCGAGCGACGAGTTGTTGATGATCGCGACCTTGATCGGGATGTTGTTGATCGTGCAGGTCGCGAGCTCCTGATTCGTCATCTGGAAGCAGCCGTCGCCGTCGATCGCCCAGACCGGACGCTCGGGCTGCGCCACCTTGGCCCCCATCGCGGCCGGCACCGAGTAACCCATCGTGCCGGCACCGCCGGAGTTCAACCAGGCGTTCGGACGCTCGTACTTGATGAACTGTGCCGCCCACATCTGGTGCTGACCGACGCCGGAGGCGAAGATGCCCTCCGGACCGGTGAGCTCGCCGATCCGCTGGATCACGTACTGCGGAGCCAGGAGGCCGTCCGTCGTCGGCGCGTATCCGAGGGGGAACTCGGTGCGCAGTCCGTCGAGGTACGACCACCATTCCTCGATGTCGGGCTTCGCGCCGGAGGTCGCCCCGCGGAAGGCCGCATCGAGATCGGTGAGCACATCGCGCACGTCGCCGACGATCGGCACATCGGCCGTGCGGATCTTGGAGATCTCGGCCGGGTCGATGTCGACATGGACGACCTTCGCGTTCGGCGCGAACAGAGCCGCCTTACCCGTGACGCGGTCGTCGAACCGGGCACCGAGCGACACCAGGAGGTCGGCCTCCTGGAGCGCCAGCACGGCGGGAACCGTGCCGTGCATGCCGGGCATTCCGAGGTGCTGGGGGTGCGAGTCGGGGAACGCGCCGCGCGCCATCAGCGTGGTGACGACCGGCGCGCCGGTGGACTCCGCGAGCTCGAGGAGCTCCGCCGACGCCTTGCCGCGGATCACACCACCGCCGACGTACAGCACCGGCTTCTTGGCCTCGGCGAGCAGCGTCGCCGCAGCCTGGATCTGCTTGCCGTGCGCCTTCGTGACGGGACGATAGCCGGGGAGGTCGATCTTGGGCGGCCACACGAACGGGGCGGTCGCCTGCTGCGCATCCTTCGTGATGTCGACCAGCACGGGGCCGGGGCGTCCGGTGCCCGCGATCTCGTAGGCCGCGGCGATCGCGCCAGGGATGTCCGCGGCATCCTTCACCAGGAACGAGTGCTTGGTGATCGGCATCGTGATGCCCACGATGTCGGCTTCCTGGAACGCGTCCGTTCCCATCAGCGTCGAGAACACCTGGCCGGTGATGGCGAGCATCGGAACCGAGTCCATGTAGGCATCGGCGATCGCGGTCACGAGGTTGGTCGCACCGGGCCCGGAGGTCGCGATGCACACGCCGACCTTGCCGGAGGCCGATGCGTAGCCCTCGGCGGCGTGACCGGCGCCCTGCTCGTGCCGCACCAGGATGTGGCGCAGCTCGGATGCATCCATGAGCGGGTCGTAGACCGGGAGGATCGCACCTCCGGGAAGACCGAACACGTCGGTGACGCCGAGCAGCTCGAGCGAGCGGACCACGGCCTCCGCGCCGGTGATCTCCGGCGCAGAGGATTGACGGGCGGGCGGCCTCGGCACGGCCGGGGCGGTATCAGCAGTCATGAGTTTCCTTCTGATGATCTGTGGAGGACGCCGGACGTCGGAGCGTCCGGGTCAGCCGGTGGTCGCTCCCTCGGCGGCGGACCGCACGAGGCGCGAGTACTTGGCAAGAACGCCTCGGGTGTAGCGCGGGGGAAGCGGCTCCCAGCCAGAACGGCGGGAGGCGAGCTCTGCCTCGTCGACGAGTAGATCGAGAGAGCGAGCTGCGATATCGACCCGTATCAGATCACCATCGCGCACGAAGGCGATAGGACCTGCGTCCACCGCTTCGGGTGCTATGTGGCCGATGCACAGGCCGGTTGTGCCGCCTGAGAATCGTCCGTCAGTCAAGAGTAGTACATCTTTTCCGAGCCCCGCGCCCTTGATGGCCGCAGTGATGGCGAGCATCTCGCGCATGCCCGGTCCGCCCTTGGGGCCCTCGTAGCGGATCACGATGACGGTGCCGGGCTCGATCTCCCCCTCGGCGACCGCGTCCATGGCGGCGCGCTCGCGCTCGAACACGCGTGCAGGGCCCTCGAACACGGCGGCGTCGAAGCCGGCGGTCTTGACGACAGCGCCCTCGGGGGCGAGGGAGCCGTGCAGGATCGTGAGGCCGCCGGTCGCGTGGATCGGGTTGTCGAAGGTGTGGATGACCTCGCCGTCGATCGGCTGCGGGTCGAGGTCGGCGAGGTTCTCGGCGAGCGTCTTGCCCGTGACGGTGAGCGCGTCGCCGTGCAGCAGGCCCTCGTCGAGCATCGCCTTCATGATCACGGGGATGCCGCCGTGACGATCGACGTCGTTCATCACGTACTTGCCGAAGGGCTTCATGTCGGCGACGTGCGGGACCTTGTCGCCGATGCGGTTGAAGTCGTGCAGGCTCAGCTCGACGTCGGCCTCACGGGCGATCGCGAGCAGGTGCAGGACGACGTTCGTGGAACCACCGAGGGCCATCGCGAGGGCGATCGCGTTCTCGAACGCCTCCTTGGTGAGGATGTCGCGCGTCGTGATGCCCTGACGGAGCAGGTTCACCACGGCCTCGCCCGAGCGGTGGGCGTAGTAGTCGCGACGACGATCCGCTGCGGGCGGAGCCGCCGAGCCCGGAAGGCTGAGGCCGAGGGCCTCCGCGACCGACGCCATGGTGTTGGCGGTGTACATGCCACCGCAGGCACCCTCGCCGGGAGCGATGGCGCACTCGATGCGCTTGAGGTCCTCCTCGCTCATGAGACCGGCACGGCAGGCACCGACCGCCTCGAACGAGTCGATGATCGTGACGTCCTTCTCGGTGCCGTCAGAGAGCTTGACCCAGCCGGGAGCGATGGACCCGGCGTACAGGAACACGCTCGACAGGTCGAGGCGCGCGCTGGCCATGAGCATTCCGGGGATCGACTTGTCGCAGCCGGCGAGGAGCACGGAACCGTCGAGGCGCTCGGCCATCATGACGGTCTCGACGGAGTCGGCGATGACCTCGCGCGACACGAGCGAGAAGTGCATCCCCTCGTGGCCCATCGAGATGCCGTCCGAGACGGAGATCGTGCCGAACTGCAGCGGGTAGCCGCCGCCGGAGTGCACGCCTTCCTTGGCCCCCTGAGCGAGACGGTCGAGACTCAGGTTGCAGGGAGTGATCTCATTCCAGCTCGACGCGATGCCGATCTGCGGCTTGTCCCAGTCGGCGTCTCCCATGCCGACGGCACGGAGCATGCCTCGGGAGGTCGTGGCCTCGATGCCGTCGGTGACGACGCGGCTGCGGGGCTTGATGTCGATGGGCGCGCTGTGAGAGGGATCATGCGAGGACATGACGGAAGTCTATTGCCGACGAGAGGCGCGTTCGTCCGCCAACGCCTCCAGAAGCTCGGCGATCTGTTGTGGAGTGTCCACACGCAAGGTCGCGACGCTCTCCCCCGGGCCCACGCGCACGCCGAGGTCGCCTTCTCCGAGCACACGCATCGCGTCCTCGTCGGTCACATCGTCGCCGGCGAACAGGATCCCCGTGGCATCGAAGCGATCGCGGAGCGCGGCCATCGCGGCGTCCTTGCCCTCGGTGCGCGAGGAGAATTCGAGAACCCGGTGCCCGGAGCGCCGCCGCCAGTGCGGGAATCGCTCGGCGACGAGCGCGTCGATCTCGGCGAAGACGCGTTGCTCGGTCTCCCGGTCCGCACGGCGGGTGTGCACGCCCATGCCGAAGGTCTTGGGCTCGAACTCCGCACCCTCGTACCGTTCGATGATCGGCTTCGCCGCAGCCCAGAGCTCTTCCCGAGCCCCTTCTTCCGTCTCCTCGCCTGGTGCGTCCACGTCGCCCTCGCCGGGGAACCAGTACTGGGCGCCGTGTGAGCCGGCCAGCGCGATCGCGGAGTCGTCCGTGTGCTCGGTGATCACGCGAAGGTCGTGCATGCTGCGACCGGAGACGTAGGCGACGAGCGTGTCCGGCAGAGCGGCGAGGCGTTCGACCTGAACCGCCACCTCGGGAAGCGCCCGTGCCGCCATCGGGTCTGCGACCAGAGGAGAAGCCGTGCCGTCGAAGTCGAGGGCGACCACCAACCGCGGTGTGGCAGCCAGAGCCTGCAGGTCGTCGTCAGCGGTTCCGGGGGTCCAGGGACGCGTCACGGATTCTCCAATCACAGGGGTGGTTCTCGGCGGCTCCGGCGTGAGCCGCACGCTCAGTATCTCGGTCGTGGAGGAACGTCAGCGACCACGGACCTCGGAGAGCGCCGCCAGGAACGACGACGACCACGCGTCGACGTCGTTGTCCAGCACCCGACGTCGAAGCGACCGCATACGCCGCCCCTGCTCCGCCGGAGGCATCTCCACGGCCGTCATGATCGCATCCTTGAGACCCTCGATGTCGTGCGGGTTCACCCGGACCGCCTGCCGCAGCTCATCCGCGGCGCCGGTGAACTCGCTGAGCACCAGCACTCCGCGGTCGTCGACGCGGGTCGCGACATACTCCTTGGCGACGAGGTTCATGCCGTCCCGCAGGGCCGTCACCAGCATCACATCCGCGGCGAGGTACAGCGCGACCATCTCTTCGCGCGGATAGCCCTGGTGAAGATATCGGATCGCGGAATGGCCCATCGTGTCGGTATCGCCGTTGATGCGGCTGACCGCGAGCTCGATCTCGTCGCGCAGGTGCACGTACGCATCCACACGCTCCCGGCTGGGACTGGCGACCTGCACGAGCGTCACGTCTTCGACTTTGAGGCGTCCCTCGGCCAGCAACTCGCCGTATGCCTTGATGCGGTGACGGATGCCCTTGGTGTAGTCGAGCCGGTCGACACCGAGCAGGATGCGCTTGGGGTTTCCGAGGCTCGCGCGGATCTCCGCCGCCCTCGCGCGCACATCCTCGCGGGCAGCGAGCTCGAGATACGGGGTGGTGTCGATCGAGATCGGGAATGCCCGCGCCATCGCCGTTCGGGTGCCCTCTCCCTCGGGGACGGAGACATGGGGGCCCTTCACCTCGTAGCGCAGCCGCCGGCGTACGGCGGTCAGGAAGTAGGTGGCGTCCTGCGCGCGCTGGAAGCCGATGACGTCGGCGCCGAGCAGCCCGCGCAGCACCTGGTCACGCCAGGGCAGCTGCGCGTAGAGCCCGTGTGCGGGGAACGGGATGTGATGGAAATACCCGATCGTGACATCCGGGCGCAGTTCGCGCACCATCTGCGGCACGAGCTGCAGCTGGTAGTCGTGAACCCAGACCGTGCCCTCCGGCGCCGCGGCATCAGCGGCCGCCTCGGCGAACCGTCGATTCACGGTGACGTAGGCATCCCACCACTCGCGGTGGTACTGCGGAGGAGCGATCACGTCGTGATAGAGCGGCCAGATCGTGTCGTTCGCGAAGCCCTCGTAGTACTCCGCCACCTCCTGGGCACTCAGCGCGACCGGAATCAGATCGATGCCGTCGGCCTCGAAAGGCTCCAGCTCGACGTCGGCCTGACCGGGCCAGCCCACCCAGGCTCCGTGGACACTGCGCATCATGGGTTCGAGGGCGGCGACGAGTCCGCCCGGAGAGGTGCGCCAGGTCTCCTCACCATCAGGCCCCACCACGCGATCCACGGGCAGGCGGTTGGCGACGACGACGAAATCTGCTGCGGCCACGAGGGCTCCTCCCGGGGGTTTCCTCCAGGCTATCGAGGAACGCGGATTTCCGCGGATCGTCGCTCAGGCCTTGACGAGAGCCTCCCGGCGCCCCACACCAGTCAGGAACCAGTTGGCCAGGCCCGCCGCGAAGGCGATGAACGCCGCGATCATCGGCAAGAGAAGCGCCGCAGGAGTGCCGACGTTCTCTGCGATCTCACCGGCGAACGCGGCTCCGATCGACTGACCGACGACCACACCGGATCCCAACATGGTCATGACGGTGGCCGAGCGTCCGCGCGGACTGCGGGCGGCGCCGAAGCTGTACTGCGTGACGAGGGTGGGTCCGATGCCGATTCCCATGATCGCGAGCGCCAGCATCATCGTGCCCGGTGTGTCGACGAATCCGAGCAGAAGGGTGCCCGCCAGCAGGATGCCGGAGAAGACGAGCCATCGCGCCCGCATCGAGAAGGCGGCGGGAAGCCAGGCGACGCCGAGCGCGAGGATGGCGGAACCGACGCCCATGACCCCGTAGAGGAGCCCGGCCTGCTCCGGCGCGCCGCGATCGGCCATGAACGACGTCAGCGAGGTGAGCATCGTGCCGAAGAAGATCCCGACTCCGAGGATGCCGAGGACGACGATCAGCAATTGCGGGCGGAACAGCTCGGAGACGGCGGACGGCGCCCTGCCGTCGGCGTCGCGATCCTGCGACACGTGTCGACCGCTGGGGTGCAAAGCGAAGGCACCGACGAAGACCACCGTGAGCACGGCCGCGCCGACCAGAGGCGCCCACGGCGCGATGGCCGACGCGAGGATACCGACCAGGAAGGGACCGAAGACGAACACGGTCTCGTCGGCCGCGGACTCGTAGGCCATCGTGCCCGACACCGTCTTGGCGCGGCGAGCCACGGCCATCCGTTCGTTGATGATCGTCACCAGCCGCGAGCGCGAGAGCGGTGCGACCTGCGGGGCGGTGGCTCCGATGCCCACTGCGGCCAGCAGCACGAAGCCGTCTGCCGCGGTGCCATAGACCACGAACGTGAAGAGCAGGAGCATGGCGCCGTTGGCGAGGGCGAGCACCATCAGGACGACGCGCTGACCGAAGCGGTCTGCGGCGGCGCCGAGAAGAGGCCCGAAGCAGGCCGTGCCGAGGCCGACGGCTGCGGAGGTGAGCCCGCCCAGGGACAGGGAACCGCGGGCGGACACGACCACGGTCAGGACGCCGACCACCATCATGGCGAACGGCAGCCGCGCGATGAAGGCGATCAGGAAGTAGGGCAGACCGGCGAGACGCAGAAGGCTCGGCTCGGTGAGTGGTGGGATTGCTGTGGCGCGTGTCATGGCTCTCGCGCGTCGAGGACGCGATGTCGGGTGCCGCCGCTGTCCGTCGGAATGCCGACGGCCGGTAGATACACGGGGTGCGGCCGCGGGCGAGCCGCGACCAGGCCATGATAGCGGGTCGGCCCGGGGAACAGCAGGGAAGCCGGCGCCTCGGGACGGGTCTAGTCTGGGCGACACCCGCCGAACGACAAGCGCAAGAGGAGTCCCCGTTGCCCACTGCCCCGCAGCCCGCCGCGCCGATCCTCTCCCTCCCGTCGCGTTCACAGCGTGCCGGCAGTGCCAAGACCTCGCCGGTCCGCGACCTGCTGGCCCTCACCGCGCGCCCCGAGGTCATCTCGTTCGCCGGCGGGCTCCCCGCGCCCGAGCTCTTCGACGTCGAGGGCATCCGCGCCGCGTTCGATGCCGTGCTCGACTCCCCGGGGGTGCTCCAGTACTCCACGTCCGAGGGAGACCCGGGACTGCGGGACGCGGTCGCCAGACGCTATTCGTCCGACGGGCTACCCACCGCGGCATCCGACCTCATCGTCACGACGGGGTCGCAGCAGGGGCTGGGGCTCATCTCGACGACGCTCGTCGATCCCGGCGACACGATCCTGGTTGAGGAGCCCTGCTACCTCGCAGCGCTCCAGACGTTCGCGCTGGCCGGTGCCCGCGTCGTCGGTGTCCCCTACGTCGGCGATGACCTCGACCTCGACGCACTGGACCGCCTCGCCGCGCACCATGGACCGAAGTTCTTCTACACCGTGCCCACGTTTCAGAATCCGACCGGACGCACGCACGATGTCGAAGCACGACGCACGATCGCCGCGATCGCGCAGCGCCGAGGCTTCCGGATCGTCGAGGACGAGCCGTACCGCCAGTTGCGGTACTCGGGGGATGCCCTCCCCTCGCTCGCCGCGTTCGCCCCCGAACATGTCATCAGCCTCGGCAGCTTCTCCAAGGTGATCGCACCCGGCCTGCGCATCGGCTGGATCCGCACCACGGCCGACATCCGCTCGTCGATCACGATCGCCAAACAGGCGGCCGACCTGCACACCTCCACGATCGACCAGGCAGCGGCCGCCCACTACCTCGCTTCGGGTCGCGGCGAGCTCGCGCTCTCGCGCATCCGCGAAGCGTATGCCGCTCGTCGCGACGCGATGCTGGAGCTGCTTCCCTCCGCGCTCCCGGACGGAAGCAGCTGGAACCGACCCGACGGTGGCATGTTCGTCTGGGTTCGACTCCCCGAGGGACGGGACGCCGCATCGGCGCTTCCCGCAGCGCTCGCTCACGACGTCGCTTTCGTGCCGGGCACGTCGTTCTTCTCCGGTATCCCCGACGAACGCACCCTCCGCCTGTCCTTCACCACATACTCCCCTGCCAGGATCAGGGAGGGCTTGTCAAGGCTCGGTGCGACCTGGGGTACGGGAAGGTAGCGTGGGGGCATGCGCTACCTCTTCAGCACTGGACTTGTCGCTGCGATCTCTGCCGGGGTCTCCCTGCTGCGCGGCACGCGCGAGCAGCCGATCACCTGGCGCGCCGTCCTGTCGTGGGTGAGCTGGGGAATCACGATGGCACTCGCGGTCGGCGCCGTCGTCGACATGAACCGTGAGCGCCGCGGCGTCCTGGTCGACGCCGACTCGCCCCAGTCGGTCAAGAAGGCGAAGAAGGCCCAGCGACTGCAGTTCCGGTCGCAGAAGGCTCTCGCCGACACGCAGGACCACGCGAAGGACGCTCGCCCCTGACGTCCTCCCCGCCCGAGACTCTTGTCACCGGGTGAGGATGAGGGCTTCTCCCTGACCGCCACCGCCACAGAGGCCGACGGCGGCCGTACCGCCACCTCGACGAGCGAGCTCATGTGCGACATGCACCACGAGCCGGTTCCCCGATGCGCCGATCGGGTGGCCGATGGCGATGCCGCCGCCATGGATGTTCACGATGCCCTCGTCCAGGCCGAGCTCCTCCTGCGAACGGGAGACGACAGCGCCGAAGGCCTCGTTGATCTCCACCAGGTCGAGATCGGCGGGCGCGATGCCCTGCTTCTCGCACGCACGTTCGATGGCACGCGCCGGCTGCGCCTGCAGCGAGTTGTCGGGACCGGCGGTCTGACCGCTCGCTCCGACGGTCACGAGCACGGGCCATCCCTTGGCGTCCGCAGTCCGTCGTGTCGTCACCACCACAGCCGAGGCACCGTCGGAGATCGGTGACGAGTTCCCCGCCGTGATCGAACCTCCCTCTGCGAACGCGGCACGCAGTCCCGCGAGGGTCTCGACGGTGGTGTCCGGACGCACGCCCTCGTCCCTCGTCACGCGCACGGGCTCTCCCCGACGCTGCGGCACGTCGACGGCGACGATCTCCTCGTCGAAGAGACCTGCCTCCTGCGCTGCCGTCGCCCGCTGATGCGACAGCGCGGCCACCCGGTCCTGCGCTTCACGGGTCAGTCCGAAGCGCGCGTTGTGCCGCTCGGTGGACGCGCCCATGCTCTCCCGGTCATACGCATCCGTGAGGCCGTCGTATGCCATGTGGTCGAGAACCTCGACGCTGCCGTACGCCCAGCCGTCGCGCGATCCCATGAGCAGATGGGGCGCGCGCGTCATCGATTCCATCCCGGCGGCGACGACCACATCGGCGTCGCCGGTGCGGATCATCCGCACCGCGTCGATGATGGCGGTCAAACCGGACAGGCACACCTTGTTCACGGAGTGCGCGGGAACGTCCCACCCGATCCCTGCGCCGATGGCCGCCTGACGCGCCGCGTTCTGCCCCGACCCCGCGGCGAGCACCTGGCCGACGATGACCGCGTCGACGTCAGCCGGATCGATCGAGCCCTGCTCCAGCGCACCTCGGATGGCGAAGGAGCCGAGCTGAGGTGCGGTGAACGCGGCGAGCTGCCCCTTGAGGCGACCCTGAGGCGTGCGGGCGGCGGCGACGATGACGACATCGTTCTCAGTCATGGTCTGTGGTCCTTCCGGTGAGGAGAGTGCGGGAGATGGTGAGCGGTGGTTCCGTGGCGGCGATGACCTCGTCGACCGTGACGCCCGGCGCCGTCTCGACGAGCACCAGGCCTTCGGCCGTCACATCGACCACGGCGAGGTCGGTGATGATCCGATCGACGACACCGCGACCGGTCAACGGCAGCGAGCATTCGTCGACGATCTTCGCGGAGCCGTCCTTGGCCACGTGCTCCATGAGCACGATGACGCGGCCGGCTCCGTGAACCAGATCCATGGCGCCGCCGGGACCCTTGACCATCTTGCCCGGGATCATCCAGTTCGCGAGGTCGCCTCTCACGGAGACCTGCATCGCTCCCAGGATGGCCGCGTCGATCTTGCCGCCGCGGATCATGCCGAAGCTGGTCGCGGAGTCGAAGAACGCCGCTCCGGGGAGGGTGGTGACCGTCTCCTTGCCGGCGTTGATGAGGTCTGGGTCGACAGCGTCCTCCCGCGGGTAGGGACCGACGCCCAGGATGCCGTTCTCCGACTGCAGGACGACCGTGACCCCGGGCGGGACATGGTTGGGTACGAGGGTGGGCAGGCCGATGCCGAGGTTGACGTAGGCGCCGTCCTCCAGCTCGATCGCCGCGCGGGCCGCCATCTGCTCACGGGTGAGTGACATCTCAGGCTCCTTCCACGGCGACGGTCCGCCGCTCGATGCGCTTGGGGATGTCAGTGCCCACCTCGACGATCCGGTGCACGAAAACGCCGGGGAGGTGGATGTCGTCGGGGTCGAGCTCGCCCGGCTCCACCAGCTGCTCGACCTGCGCGATGCAGATGCGACCGGCCATCGCGGCGAGCGGATTGAAGTTGCGCGCGGCCTTGTTGAACACGAGGTTGCCGTGTCGGTCGCCGCGTGCCGCGTGCACGAGCGAGAAGTCGGTGGTGATCGCCTCTTCCAGGACGAACTCCTTCGGCTGCCCGTTCACCGCGAAGACGCGCACGTCCTTCACCGGCGAGGCGGTGGCGATGGTTCCGTCGGGGTTGTACCGACGCGGCAGCCCGCCTTCGGCGACCTGCGTGCCGACGCCCGTCTGGGTGTAGAACGCGGCGATCCCCGAGCCGCCGGCCCTGAGCTTCTCTGCCAGGGTGCCCTGCGGGGTGAGTTCGAGTTCGAGTTCGCCACTCAGGAACTGACGTTCGAACTCCTTGTTCTCCCCCACGTACGACGAGGTCATCTTGCGGATGCGTTGGGCGGCGAGCAGCACGCCGAGTCCCCAGTCATCCACTCCGCAGTTGTTGCTCACCACGCTGAGGCCCTTGGTGCCCTGCGCGAGGAGAGCCTCGATCAGGGCGATCGGGTTCCCGGACAGGCCGAAACCGCCGACGGCCAGCGACGCTCCGTCCTCGATGTCGGAGACGGCAGCCTCCGCAGACTCCCATTGCTTGTCGATCACGTCGGCTCCTTCGATTCCGTGCTCACCCCAGCATCCGCCGAAGAGCCGTCTGCGGGGAAGCCAGATCTTGCGATGTGGCCGAACACGGAGGTAGCGTCCACATTATGGAACCCGCCTCTTCAGTACCCGGCACGCAGGCGATCGCGAGGGCCGCGCGCCTGCTGCGCCTGGTGACCGCGGCCGGCTCGGACGGAGCCTCTTTGCAGGAGCTCGCCGTCGCCGCTGAGCTCTCGCGCTCCACTGCCCACCGTCTTCTGAGCGCCCTCAAGTCGGAAGGTCTCGTTGATCGCGACGGCGCGAGCACGCGATGGATGCCCGGGCCGGAGCTGTTCCTCATGGGATCCGTGGCGGCGGCGCGCTACGACGTGACCACGCTCGCCCGCGACATCGTTCGCTCCCTCGCGGTCAAGACCGAGGAGAGCGCGTTCCTCTCCGTGCGACGGGCGGACGAGACGGTGTGCCTGCTTCGCGAGGAAGGGTCGTTCCCGATCCGCTCCTTCGTGCTCAGCGAAGGGGTCCGCTTCCCTCTCGGCGTCGCCAGCGCCGGACTCGCCATCCTGGCGTTCCTCCCCGACCACGATGTGGATGCCTATCTCGACCGCCACCCCGAGCTGGAGGGAGCGTGGGGGCGCGCGCACGGTCAGCTCCCCCTCCGAGCACGCCTCGCCGAGACCAAGGAACGGGGCTATGCCGTCAACCCCGGCCTGATCGTCGAGGGCAGCTGGGGGCTGGGCGCTGCGGTCTTCGATCGCGCCGGACGTCCGGAGTGGGCATTGAGTCTGACCGGCGTCGAGTTCCGCTTCGGCCCGGACCGGATGGCCGAACTCGGTCGCACGCTCCTCGCGCACGCGCACCAACTCTCCGCGAGGATCGCCAGCACCAGGCGGTGACGACCATTCATACCAACCGGTATATACTCGTTGGTATGAATCGCGTCGATGTCATCCCCTCTCTGGTGCTGTCGGGGTACGCGCTCGGCCGCATCGCCGCTCAGGACGCCGGGAACGACGCACCTGCGGCGCAGTGGCGAGTGTTGAGCCTCCTCGAACAGGCAGGCGCGAGAAGGGTGGGTGAACTCGCCGCGGCCGCCCGCACCACCCAACCCGGCATGACCCGTCTCCTCGGCGGCTTGGAACGGGAAGGACACGTGCTCCGCTCCCCCGATCCCGACGATTCACGAGCGACGGTCGTCGACATCACTCCACGGGGAACCGCCGCCCTCGCCGCCTGGCGCGCCGAGTTCCGTGACACGCTCGCCCCGCGCTTCGCCGCGCTGAGCGACGAGGAATGGGCTGCCCTCACGCGTGCGGCGGAGATTCTCGCCGCGCACACCGCCACTGATCGAACAGGAGAATCTCGGTGAACACCCCCGCCACCCCCTCGGTGTGGAAGCAACCGGCCCAGGTGTGGGCCGTCGCATTCGCGTGCGTCGTCGCCTTCATGGGCATCGGCCTCGTGGACCCGATCCTGCCCGCGATCGCGGAATCGCTCCAGGCTTCGCCGGTCGAGACCGAGTTGCTGTTCACCAGCTACCTCCTCGTGACCGGGCTCGCGATGCTCGTGACCAGCTGGATCTCGAGCCGCATCGGCGCGAAGGCCACCCTGCTCATCGGATTGGCGCTGATCGTGGTCTTCGCCCTGCTGTGCGCCCTGAGCGGCAGTGTCGACGCCGTCATCGGTTTCCGGGCAGGCTGGGGCCTCGGCAACGCCCTGTTCATCTCGACCGCGCTCGCTACGATCGTCGGCGCCGCGTCAGGTGGCAGCAGCGCCGCCATCGTGCTCTACGAAGCGGCGCTCGGCCTCGGGATCGCCGTGGGCCCTCTCCTCGGCGGACTCCTCGGGGAGCAGAGCTGGCGCGGCCCGTTCTTCGGCGTCGTCGTGCTGATGGCCGTCGCATTCGTTGCCGTGCTCGTGCTGCTGCGGGGGCCCGGGGAGAAGCGGGTTCCCGTGAAGTTCTCCGCGCCGTTCGCCGCGCTGCGGCGTCCCGCACTGGCGGTCCTCGCGATCACAGCGCTGTTCTACAACATCGGCTTCTTCGTGCTGCTGGCGTTCTCGCCGTTCCCCCTCGGCTTCGGCGCGATGGGAATCGGCTTCACGTTCTTCGGATGGGGCGTCGCACTCGCCGTCACCAGCGTGTGGGTCGCGCCGATCCTGATGCGCCGGATGCCCCGCACGCGCATCATCCTCGTCGTGCTCCCCCTCCTGGCGATCGACCTCGTCGCCGCCGGCCTCCTGGTCGCGAACGCCGCTGCTCTCGTCGCCTGCATCGTCATCGGCGGGCTCCTGCTCGGCGTCATGAACACCGTGCTCACGGAGGCCGTGATGGAGGCCACGGATCTTCCGCGCTCCGTCGCCTCCTCGGCGTACTCCGCCGTGCGATTCCTCGGCGGTGCGATGGCTCCTCCGATCGCGGCGCTGCTGTGGCACGCGTTCAACGCGACGGTTCCCTACCTGTTCGCCGCTGCCTCGGTGCTGCTGGCCGCACTCACGGTGTTCCTGGGACGCCGAGTGCTCGCGCACATCGACGACGAGCCTGCGGACGCGACGACGGAGGACGCCGCGGCAATCCTCGTGGGCGACGCCGCCTGAACCGGACCTGCGACGTCGGAACGGCCAGCGGAGCCCGCTCCGGCGTCGCAGCCTGCACCCTCTGGATCCGGCAGCCTGCGCCTTGGATATCGTGGGGCGATGAGCGAAACGCCTTCCCTCCCCGAACGCAGCCGTCTCGTGCATGAGCATCTCGTGGACGCCGGCGTCGAGACAGCGATCCGTGTGCTTCCGGACTCCGCACGCACAGCCGTGGAGGCCGCTGCGGCGATCGGGTGCGACGTCGCGGCGATCGCCAACAGTCTGGTGTTCCTCGCCGATGGCGTCCCCGTCCTGGTTCTGACCAGCGGCAGTCACCGCGTGGAGCTCTCCACCCTGCGGGCGAGCATCGGCGCGGACGACGTGTCCATGGCGCCCGCATCCGTGGTCCGCTCGGCGACCGGCCAGGCGATCGGCGGCGTCGCGCCTGTCGGGCACCCCGCGCCGCTCCGCACGTTCATCGACGAAGCACTGCGGGACCATCGAGAGCTGTGGGCGGCCGCGGGCCATCCGCACACCGTCATGCCACTGACGTTCGACGAGCTCCGCCGTATCACGGACGCGACGGTGATCGCCGTCGTCTGACTCCCGGGAACGACCTCACGGAGAAGGATCTCGCGGAAGACCGGAGAGCCTTTGCTCTCCCGCGCGCGACGAAGCCGGTACGACGAAACCGGTACCGCGGAGCAGGAGACTCCTCGGCACCGGCCTCGTCCGGTGGATCAGTCGTCCGATGGACCAGTCGTCCGATGGATCAGTCGTCCGATGGATCAGTCCTGGGCCGCGCGCGAGCGCGCCCGGACCGCTCCGAGAACGGTCAGAGCGATGCCGAGCAGCAGCGCAGCGGCGCCGCCCCAGAGCATCGCGGCGGGCACATAGCCACCGGTGGTGGCCAGCGACGACCCACCCGTGAGTGGCAGCTCGGTGGGCGGAGTGACCGCGGTGGGCGGTGTCGGCGGTGTCGTCGGCGGAATCACGGGCGGCGTCGTCGTCGCGGTGTTGGTGAGCGTGACCGCGAGTGTCGTACCGGAGCCGACGGTGAACTGCGCTCCGCCGTCGGCCACGGAGTGCACATCGGGTCCCGAGAACACGGGAACACCCCAGTCGACCCCCTCGACCGCCGGTGGCGTGAGTTCCACGAGTGTGACGACGGTCCCCGTGGGCAGCTGGATGAGCGGTGCGGTCGCCCCCGCCGCGACCGTGACGGTGCGCTCGACGACCGGGTCGCCATAGCTGTAGCGCACGGTGTAGACGGCATCGGCCGGTACCTCAGACGAACCGGAGCCGCCGACGACCTTAGTGAGGGTGAATGCGCCGGTGGCGTCGCCGTCTCCGCTTCCCCCACCGGTGACAGACCACACCTCCCTGTCCTGGAGCTTGATCCCGTTGACGTCGGCGGTGTTGGCGTAGGTGGCACCGTCGACCTGCGAGCTCGGCACCGTGAAGTACTTGACGAAGTACATCCGCGTCGGGTCGATCGGGCCGGGGATCACGAGGTGGAAGGCCGTGCCGCCGTCGTTCCATGATCCGGTCCAGTTCGTGATCGACTGCGGATCCCGATCCTGCATCGTCGTGCTCCATACCTCGAGCTGCTCATCCTCGTTGTGATGTTCGGCGAATCCGTCGCCCGCCCCGGTCAGGGTGTCGTCGACGACGATCGACTCCGCGCCCGCGAAGCTCGCACCCGGCAGCGCCAGCTGCCACGCGATCCTGCCGTCATCCGTCTGCCACGACCACTTCTGCGGTTCTGTGGGCAGCGGCGACGACGGTCCGATGCCGCCGCCGGGAATCTCGACGGGCGTGATGGTGCCATCGACGGTGAACTCCACCGTGCTCTCGGTCGTCTGCTCATCGGCGGAGGCGACGAACCACAGGGAGCCGCTGACCCCGGTGCGCCCGTTCACGTAGTCGGTGAGCGTGCAGGTGACGACCGGTGCGGCGTCGGTGCTCACGGTGCACTCGGCGATCGTCTTGCTCGGATCCTCCGCAGAGGGTACCGAGAAGGATGTCCCCGCCCGGGCGAACTCCTTCGGCAGGGTGAACCCGAAGGTCTGTCCACCGACCGCGCCGTCCGGCACCGACCACTCGGCGTCGACCCGCACCTGGTCCCACTGCGAGACCGCTCCGCCGCCCCCGACCGTGGTCACGGTGATCGACGAAGGATCGATGGCCGCGGGATAGTCGTACTCCGCAGCTGAGGCGGCTCCCGCACCGGCCAGTGTGATCACGGCGCCCAGCGCTGCGGCCGCAGCGGCGATGATCGCGGTTGTCTTCCGGCGCACGACGGCGCCACCGTTTCTCTCGTACAAGATCTTCCCCAGTTCTTGATGTAGCCCATCCCGTCGGCGCTGCTGCGAAGCAGTGAGGCGTCCGAGGGCGCGAGGCATGTGTCCCCATATGAGAGACGGCGGCGGGCTCGATCCATTACGCGATACCGCAGAATCCGTCGCGCTCGTCGCTCGGACACACGATGACATCGCCGTCGTCACGCGGGGCGAGCACGGCCGACACGTCGAGGAGAAGCGGGCGGAAAGGTTCGCCCCATCGGGGAGCAACCGGGAAAACAGAAAAGCCTCGGTAGATGGCGAGATCTACTGAGGCTGTTCCGTGCACCCCCTGGGACTTGAACCCAGAACCCACTGATTAAGAGTCAGTTGCTCTGCCGATTGAGCTAGAGGTGCGTGGCCCGGGATAACCCCGACCGAGGAATTACATTACCAGCCGACCGGTCCCATGTGAAATCGAGACCGGCACCCGGGCGCGCCGCCGCCGGGCGGGTAGCGAAACATGGTCTTTCGGCCCTCCGGCCCCGCCGATCCGGCCAGTATTCTTAGACCGTGACCACCTCCCCCGACAGCCTGCGGCACGACCTCGACCTCGCACTCCGCCTGGCCGATGCCGCCGATGCCCAGTCGCTCCCCCGGTTCGACGCGTCCGACCTCGAGATCTCGACGAAGGCCGACAACTCCCATGTGACGGACGCCGATCTCGCGACGGAACGTGCGATCCGCAGCATCCTCGAAACCGAGCGGCCGGAAGACGGCATCTTCGGCGAGGAGTTCGGCGCGCAGGGCAGTACCCAGCGTCAGTGGATCATCGACCCGATCGACGGAACGGCCAATTTTCTTCGTGGCGTCCCGCTGTGGGGCACGATGATCGCGCTGGCTATCGACGGCGTCCCCCAGGTGGGAGTGGTGAGCATGCCGGCGCTCGGACGGCGCTGGTGGGCATCGGCCGGCGGAGGCGCCTGGACCACGCTCGAGGGCGAACCGCGTCGGCTCCGGACGTCGTCGGTCTCCTCTCTCGACGACGCGAGCGTGAGCTTCCAGAGCATCGCGCAGTGGTCGGAGGCGGGGCGCCTCGACACGCTGCTGGCCGTGGCCGGGCGTGTCTGGCGAGACCGGGCCTATGGGGACGTCTACTCGTACATGCTCCTCGCCGAAGGACGCATCGACATGGTCGCCGAGTTCGACGTCAAGGAGTACGACATCGCAGCGGCCGTCCCGATCGTCCGCGAGGCCGGCGGGCGCATGACCGACGTCGACGGTGTCGAGACGATCTCCGCCCGCTCGACACTCGCAACCAACGGCACCCTTCACGACGACTTCCTCACCCTGATGCAGAACTGATCGAACCACGAGGCCCCCGCGATGAATTTCCGCATCATGTCCGCAGCCGCGGGCGTCCTGCTGCTCGTCGGAGCCCTCACCGCGTGCGCCGCTCCGGAGCCGCGTACGTCGCCCACGCCTGATGCCGGCAGTCCGCAGCCGACGCCGTCCTCCGTGCCGGTGACCTCGCCGACGCCGGAGCCGGCCGAAACGGAACTCACCTGCGAGTCGATGATCTCGGCCGGCACGGTCACCGCTCTCGCCGATGCCGGCTGGACCGCCGAGACGAAGGAGTTCGTCGTCGGGGGTGTCGAATTGACCGAGGGGCTGCTGTGCTTCTGGGCCGATTACACCGTCGGATCCGACCATGGGCAGCTGTACGGCTGGTCTCCGATCGACGACTCCGATGCCGCAGCGGCACAGGCCGCACTCCTCGCCGAGGGCTGGAAACGGGAAGACGGCCCTGACGGCGTCTACTTCACCGAAGACGCCCGATACGCCATGGGCACGGACGAAGACGGCTACGGCATGACGTATCTCTTCGGCGACGGATGGGTGCGCCTCGCGGACACGCGCCAGGGGCTCATCCTGATCGAGTGGCCGCGTTAGATCCCTCGTCGACTCCCGTCGGGGTCGATCTCCGTCAGGGGCGACCCGACCCCATCGAACTCTCGAGTATCCGCCCGAAGGTGCGGGAGACCGGTGGCGTCCACAGCAGCACGATGATCGCGGCCGCGAACGCGACCGTCAAGGCCGCTCCCCAGTCCCAGCGGTCTCCGAACACGAGGACGACCGCACTCAACGCGATCGCGATGCCGAGGAAGATCGTGAGCATGAGGCGGGAGAGCCCGCTTCCGCGGCGGACCCCGGCGGCGACGGCGAAGACCAGAAGACCGAACAGGGCGATGGCGGCACCGGTGAGCGAGAAGGCCGAGGCGCTCACGTCCGGGTCGTAGCGTCCCAGGAACACCAGTATCCCGAAGCCCGTCGCCAGCGCGCCGAAGACGTATGCGAGCACGGCGACCACCGTGGTGATCACCGTGGCGACGGGGGCCGACGAGGAGACGGGCACCGTGGAGGAGGACGTCGTCACGCGTGGAGCGTTCCTCGTCGGCACCGTCAGCACCAGACGGCGATGCACGAAGCGCACAACTTCGATGGCCGCGACCATCACGATCGTGATCCCGGTGAGCGCGACGGCGAGGTCCTCCCCCGGGTCGACGAGCACGAAGAACTCGCGAGCGAGCGGGATCGTGAACACTGCGATGAGGAAGATGAACATCGCCCCGACGACCGCCACCTTGAACCGGTTGAGCGGGCGGGCGAGGACCGCCAGAATCCAGATGCCGACGACGGCCAGGATCACGGTGGCGCCCGTGCGCAGCTGCTCCTCGTGCACACCGAGTCCACGCGCGACGAACGTGTACCAGGTCAGCCCGAGCGCGACGACGATGCCCGACGGGATCGCGAAACTCAAAGACCGTCGGAGGAAACCCGGCACGTAGCGCGCCGCGTTCGGCATGAGCGCGAGGAAGAAGGCGGGGATGCCGATCGTGAGGCCGTCCGTGATGGAGAGCTGTCGCGGCAGGAACGGGAACTCGAGGAGGAACGCCCCGAAGATGATCGCGAGCAGTGTCGCGTAGACCGTCTTGTTCAGGAACAGCATCGACACGCGCTCGATGTTCGCGATGACCTGGCGCCCCTCGGCGACGACGTCCGGCAGGTGCGAGAACTGTCCGTCAAGCAGCACGAGCCTCGCAACGGCCTTCGTGGCCGGCGAGCCCGAGTTCATCGCGATGCCGATATCCGCGGACTTTATCGCGAGGGCGTCATTGACACCGTCTCCGGTCATCGCGACGGTGTGTCCGTGGCTCTGCAACGCCGTCACCATGCGCTTCTTCTGCTCGGGGGTGACGCGCCCGAACACCGTGTGCTGGTCGAGCACGTCGGCGAGCTGGGCGTCATCATCGGGAAGCTCTCTGGCATCGAAGCCGTCGGCCACGTCGAGACCGACTTCTCGGGCGATGGCCGCCACCGTACGCGGGTTGTCGCCGGAGATGATGCGGATGCCCACCTGCTGGCGCCCGAAATAGGCGAGTGTCTGAGCGGCGTCGGGGCGCACCTGCTCGCGGAAGGTCAGCACGATGATGGCCGCGAGTCCGTCAGGGAGCCGCTCGGAGTCGACGTCGGCGTCCGAGAGCGTCGCGTGCGCGTGGCCGAGCACGAGAGTGCGGCGGCCCGTCTCGGCGAGTGCCGTCACGGTGCGCCCCAGCTCCGTCTCCGCCGATGTGGCCGCATCGCCGAACACCATCTCCGGTGCTCCCATCACCCAGGTCCCAGGGATGCCGGTGAAAGACGCCGCACTCCATTTTCGTGCAGATGAGAACGGGATGTACCCCGACACGACGAGTGGCGAGGCGACCGGGTAGGCTGTCCGCATCGACCGTGCTGTCGGGTTCGCATCGGGCGCCGCGGCATACCAGGCAAGCGCCGCCGCCGCGTCCTCTGCCTGTTCCGGGGCGAGGCCGTGGAGGCGATGTGCCTCGTCGAAGCCGATCTCCCCGACGGTGAGCGTGCCGGTCTTGTCGAGGCAGATGACGTCGACGCGCGCGAGGCCTTCCACAGCCGGTAGTTCGTTCACCAGAACCTGCCGGCGTGCGAGTCGTGAGGCTCCGACGGCGAAGGCGATGCTCGTCATGAGTACCAGGCCGAGCGGGATCATCGCCGTCAACGACGCGATCGTGTTCACCACCGCCTGTACCCACGCGCCGTTCGAGAACACGGTCGTGTAGCCGCCGAGCACGATGATCTGCGCGTTCAGGACGAGCAGGCCGACGGGGCCGATGATCCAACTCACCCATTTCAGCACCCGGTTGACCGAGGTGCGCAGTTCACTCGAGACGAGGGAGAAACGCTTCGCCTCCCCGGCGAAGTGGTTCGCGTAGGAATCGGCGCCCACGCGGGTCGCGATCGCGGTCCCCTCCCCTGCGACGACCACGGCTCCGGACAGCGCATCGTCGCCGGGCTGCTTCTCGACCGGGTCCGACTCCCCGGTGAGCATCGACTCATCGATCTGGAGCCCGCGCGACGCGAGAACCCGCGCATCGGCCGGCACCTGCTCGCCGGCGCGGAGCACGAGGACGTCGTCGAGGACCACGTCGCCGGGGGCGATCTCCGCCTCCTCGCCGTCTCTCAGCACCAGCGCACGCGGCGCGTTCATCAGCGCCAGACGATCGAGCGCCGACTTCGCCCGGAACTCCTGCACACATCCGATGATCGCGTTCGCGAACGCGGCGAGTCCGAAGAGTGCGTCCTGCCAGCGTCCGACCAGGAACAGCACGAAGAAGCAGGCGAAGACGATGCCGTTGAAGAGCGTGAACACGTTCGCGCGCACGATGCTCCAGGCGCTGCGACTCGTGTCGGCAACGAAGGCGTTCGTCTTTCCGGCGGCGACGCGTTCGGAGACCTGAGCTTGCGTGAGACCGGTTGAGACGTCTGCGGGGGTCGTGTCCACAGACTTCAATATAGGTCCACGACATCGGTACCCAGGCGTCTGAGCGGACATGAAAAGACCCGCCTCCCTAGTGATCACTGGGGAGGCGGGCCTCATTCCTGTGTGACAGCGACATGGTGGAGCTGGGGGGAATCGAACCCCCGTCCAACGCTGAGTCTCCACGCCTTCTCCGGGCGCAGTCTGTGAAGACGTTCTGCTCGGCTCCGACCTTTGTCACAGACACCTAAGTCGACGAGCCCAGCCTGGGAAGAGTCCCACGTGACGTCCAGACGCCATCACGCAGCAAGATTCCTAGATGACGCCAGGATCCGTATCGGAATCACATACGGCCTGACGGACTATCGGGCTCGCTTATGCAGCGAGGGCGAAGTCGTTGCGCTTGGTTTCGGCAACTATTGTTTTGCAGAGAGCGTTTACGAGATAACTCTGCATCCTCGGCCCGCTTCTCGTGGATTCACAGGCGCTGTCGAAACCGATCAGCCCCGTGGTCCTTCTCTCGAAGGAGCCGCTGTCACACTGTGGAATTACCATCCCGGGTGAGGAACACCCGAGCATCACAGACTACAACGTTCTCCGCCGCCACGCCATTCCACGGCGGGTCCAGCCGCTGGCGTAGAGTCGCCCCATGAGCGAAGTCACCGTCACCGTCCGCGGCGAGCATGAAGCGCGAGTCGCGCCGGAGCGCGCCACCATCCGTGTCGGGGTACGCGCCGAGGGCCCCGAGCGCACCACGGTCGTCGAGAACGTGATGCGGCTCGCCGAGCCGGTGCGCGCGAGCATCACCGAGCGCGCAGACGCCGGCAGCGTCGTCGACTGGACCAGCAAGCGGCTCTCGGTGCGCGCCGAACGCCCCTGGAGCAGCGAGGGCAAGCGCCTCGCCCCCGTCTACTACGCCAGCATCGACTACACCGCCACCTTCGCGGAAGCATCCGAGCTCTCGCTGTGGGTCTCCGACATCTCCCCCTGGGACGGCGTCGAGGTCGGCGGGGTGGACTGGCACCTCACGCCCGAGACACGCACGCGGATCGAGCGCGATGTGGCGGCGGACGCTGTCGGTGTCGCCGTGACCCGAGCCGAGGCTTACGCGGGCGCGCTCGGCCTCGGTGAGGTCACGCCGCTGGAGATCGCCGATACCGGCCTCATCTCCAGCGGACAGCCGTCACCTGGGGCTCCGATGCTCAAAGCGCGTGGAGGTGTGGCGTTCGCCGCCGACTCGGCACCGGCCATGGAGTACGAGCCCGAGGAGATCGTCATCTCCGCAACGGTGGAGGCGCGGTTCCTCGCGCGATAGTCGCGTTCAGCCGTGGGCGGTGAAAGGAGCCAGTTCCGCGGCGAGACGCTCTGACACGCGTGCATGCACCGCGGTGCCATCCTCTCGATGGTCCACGGAGAGGAGCATGCCCGACTCGTGGATCGCTGCCACGAGATCGCCGCGGTCATACGGAATCACGGCATGCACCTCGACGGCGGGCTTCGGGAGCGCTTCTTCGACGGCTGCGCGCAGTTCCGCGATTCCCTCGCCCGACCGCGACGACACGAAGTGGGCGTGCGGCTGAAGGCCTCGGAGCACGAGCCTCTCGTCCTCCGCGATCAGATCGGCCTTGTTGAAGACGACGATCTCCGGAAGGTCACGGACGCCGACATCCCCGAGCACGTCGCGCACGGTCTGCAGCTGACCCGCCGGGTCGGGATGCGAACCGTCGACGACGTGGAGCACGACGTCGGCCTCGCCGACCTCTTCCAGGGTCGACCGGAACGCTTCGACGAGCTGATGCGGGAGATTGCGCACGAACCCGACGGTGTCCGTGAGCGTGTAGACGCGACCGTCCTCCGTCTCCGTACGACGCACGGTCGCATCCAGCGTCGCGAACAGGGCATTCTCGACCAGGACGCCAGCGCTGGTCAGCGCATTGAGCAGACTCGACTTGCCGGCGTTCGTATATCCGGCGATCGCGACGGAAGGAATCGTGTTCCGCTTGCGCTCGGCGCGCTTGGCGTCGCGGGCAGGGCCGAAGTCTCGGATCTGGCGTCGAAGCAGAGCCATCTTCGTGCGGATCCGTCGGCGATCGAGTTCGATCTTGGTTTCACCGGGACCGCGCGAGCCCATGCCTGCGCCGCCGGCGCCGACCTGACCACCGGCTTGGCGGCTCATCGAGTCACCCCAACCGCGAAGACGAGGCAGCAGATACTCGAGCTGGGCGAGCTCGACCTGGGCCTTACCTTCTCGGCTCTTCGCGTGTTGGCTGAAGATGTCGAGGATCACGGTGGTGCGGTCGATGACCTTGACCTTGACGACGTCCTCGAGAGCGCGTCGTTGGCTCGGCGCGAGCTCCGTGTCGGCGATGACGGTGTCGGCCCCGACAGCGGCGACGATGTCTCTGAGCTCCTGGGCCTTTCCGCGGCCGAGGTATGTCGCGGCGTCGGGGTGCGGGCGGCGCTGCAGGACACCGTCGAGCACGACGGCGCCGGCGGTCTCCGCCAGAGCAGCGAGTTCCCGCAGAGAGTTCTCGGCATCTTCCTGCGCCCCCTGGGGGTAGACCCCCACCAGTACGACGTTCTCGAGTCGCAACTGCCGGTACTCGACCTCGGTGACATCCTCGAGCTCTGTCGAGAGTCCACCGACGCGTCGGAGAGCGTGTCGGTCTTCGAGATCCCACTGCACGCCGTCCGTACTCGCGTGCGATGCCGTCGATTCGTCCTGCAGCGCCTGTGCGGCGCCGAAGACGTGGACGTCCGAGCGCTTCTCCGCGTTCGCGAGCACACGATCGACCGTGTGGTCGTCGGTGGAGGGTGTGGTGGTCTCCGTCATCCGTTCCTTGTCTCTGGGATTTGTTGCGAGCCTTAACCTTAGCCCGCGCTGTCCGGTACGCTCACCGTATGGGGTCAGATCACTACTTCACTGCGGCCCCGGCAAGCCCCGAGAATCTGCGTAAGATCCGCGTATCACTCGCGGGTCGAGAGCTCGAAGTCACCACCGCCGGTGGGGTCTTCAGCCCGGATCGTCTCGACGCCGGCACTGCAGTGCTCCTCGCCAACATGCCCCCGGTACCCCCGGGCGGCGATCTTCTCGACCTCGGCAGCGGTTGGGGTCCGGTGACATTGTCGATGGCCCTGGCCGCTCCCCATGCGACGGTATGGGCCGTCGACGTGAATGAGCGTGCCCTCGATCTGGTGCGTCGCAACGCCGCAGCTCTCGGGCTCACCAATGTCAACGCATCCCTGCCCGACGATGTTCCCGAGCACGTCTCATTCCGCACGATCCGATCGAATCCGCCGATCCGCGTCGGGAAGAACGAACTCCACGGCCTTCTGGAGCGATGGATCCCGCGCCTCGACGAGCGCAGTGATGCCTGGCTGGTCGTGCAGCGCAATCTCGGTGCGGATTCGCTCCAGCGGTGGATCGGATCGACCTTCCAGCCCGGCTACAGCGTCTTCCGCACCGCTACGGGCAAGGGCTATCGCATCCTGAAGGTGCGCAAGCACGGAAACCCGCCGACGGAGCCGATCATTCTCGGATGAGGTCGATGCGGGCCTGCCGAAGCCGACGGTCGGGACCTCAGGCGAGGTCGACCTCACCTTGGAACACGAGCTGAGCCGGCCCGGACAGAGCGACGTGCTCGCCGTCTTCCGCCGGGAACATCCGAACGCCGAGCGTCCCCCCGGGCACCTCGACCTGCCAGTTGCTCGGAGCGTTCTCGCCCGCCCAGTAGCGCACCGCCAGGGCCGTCGCCGCGACACCCGTGCCGCAACTCAGAGTCTCTCCGACCCCGCGCTCATAGACACGCATGCTCACATGTCCGATACCGTCGCGCACGAGCGGTTCGCCGGGTACGACGAACTCGATGTTGGCTCCCGCGGGCAGCAGCGGGTCGAGGCCGGGCGCACGGTGGAGCTCGAGGGACGCGAGCTCAGCCTCCGACGCGAGCGCCACCACGACGTGCGGATTCCCGACGTCGATTCCGAGACCTGGACGGGTGACAGACAGGCCATCCACTCGAACGAGCGGGTCGTCCCCGGAGAGCTTCCACCGGCCGAGGTCGACCTGATATCCCGTCGCGCTTCGGGTGACATCGCGCACTCCCGCCCGCGTGCCGATCGGCAAGGTCGAGCCGGGTTCGATCGCCGCAAGGCCGGAGCGCACGAGATAGTGGGCGAACACGCGGACGCCGTTCCCGCACATCTCGGCGACCGATCCATCGGCATTGCGGTAGTCCATGAACCATTCCGCCTGCGGCTCTTCGTCGAGTGCAGCCGCACCGTCGGGAATCGCCGACGACTTCACCACGCGGAGGATTCCGTCTGCACCGATGCCGAACTGACGATCGCAGAGCACGGCGACCTGCTCGACGGTGAGGTCGAGCTCACCGTCCGGGTCAGCGATGATGATGAAATCGTTGCCCGTGCCGTGCCCCTTGGTGAATGCGACCATGGGTCCAGTCTAGAGATCGTCGCGGACTTCTCCGTCCCGCGCGAGCCGGTACCGACCGCAGAGAAAGTTCCGGTTTCGCGCCACCTCGATCAACTCGAGGTCGAGTCTGCGCGGAAGCAACGGGGCTCCCGAGCCGAGGGTGACGGGTGCGTACTGCACCCACACCTCATCGAGCAGGCCGGCGTCGGCGAACTGCCCCGCCAGGTCTCCGCCGCCCACGACCCAGAGGTCCTTCCCACCCGCCGCCTGCGCCATCTCCGCGTGCACCGTGCGGATGTCGGCCTGCGTCAGTCGGACATCGCCCTCCTTCGGGAGGTCGAGTGGACGGTGGGTGAACACCCACGTGGGCTGGGTGTACCCCCAGCGGCCCTCTTCATGGCGCATCACCCACTCGTAGGTGGAGGACCCCATCGCCAGAGCGCCGATGTTCCGCTCGAAACCCGTGTACGCCATCGGTCCGTCTTGGTCGATGTCCTGTGTGAGCAACCAGTCCAATGAGTGCTCCTCGGTGGCGATGAAACCGTCGAGGCTGGAGGCCGTGTAGAAGTGCGTCGTCATCCGGCCAGCTTCGCAGCACCCTCCGACATCGAGATCAGGCGTGGAGAAGCGTCACGGCCCGCACCGGAGCCTCCCACCACTCCAGGTCGGGATACCGCTTGAACCAGGACACCTGGCGTCGCGCATAGCGTCTCGTGAGCGCCTGGGTCTGTGCGATCGCCTCACGCTCCGTGAGGCCGCCGTCGAGCTGGGCCAGGGCCTGCGCGTACCCGATCGCGCGAGGAGCCGTTCCTCCACGCTCGAGCCCGTGCGCACGAAGATCCTCGACTTCGGCGAGGAGGCCGCCCTTCCACATGCGCTCGACTCTGGAGTCCAGCCGCTCCACGAGAGAGGGGCGGTCCACATGCAGACCGATGAGACGAGTATGCGGATGCCACAGGACAGGCTTCTCCGGAAGCGAGGCACCGTGCGTCTCGCTCCCCTGCTCGAGGACCTCGAGCGCACGGATGATGCGGCGCGGATTCTGTGGATCGACGCGAGCAGCCGCTTCCGGGTCGAGAGTGCGCAGACGTTCGAGCAGATGCGCGGCCCCTCGGGTCTCGAGCTCTTGTTCGAGACGATCCCGTAGTTCCGGGTCGCGCGGAGGGAATCGGAAGTCGTAGACGACACTCGATACGTAGAGACCGGATCCGCCGACGAGGATCGCGTCTCCTCCCCCGCGGTGAATCTCTTCGATCGCCTCACGAGCTCTCGGCTGGTACCACGCGACAGCCGCATCTTCGTCGACGTCGAGTACGTCGAAGAGGTGGTGCGGGATGCCCCGGCGTTCCGTCATCGAGACCTTCGCGGTGCCGACGTCCATCCCGCGATAGAGCTGCATGGCATCGGCGTTCACGACCTCGGCGGGGTTTCCCTCCGCACGCAGCGTCTCGGCCAGCTCGATCGCGAGATCGCTCTTACCGGTGCCGGTCGCCCCGACGATCGCCCAGAGACGTGGCGCTGGCACGTTCCGTCCGGTCACACGCCCACGCGCAGCGTGGGCAGACCGAGCGACACGGCCTTCGGCGCACCGTCGCCGACAGAGGCGGGGACTGCGCACGATTCCGACTGCGATCGATCCCACGCGTCGCCGCCGCGGGTCCGACGGATCTTCAGGGGCGCGCCCGTCGGATCGTCGGCGAGCAGATGGAACGGGGCGCCGTGTGTCACGGTCACGGTGACCACGTCTCCGGGGCGAGGCAGCTCGGACCCCGGGGTCACCTCGAAGTGCACCAACCTGTTGTCTTCGGCGCGTCCCGTGAGGCGGTGTGTCTCGGTATCCTTCTTGCCTTCGCCGGTCGAGACCAGCACGTCGATCTCACGGCCGACCTGCTTCCGGTTCTCCTCCAGCGAGATACGTTCCTGCAGAGCGATCAGGCGGTTGTAGCGGGCCTGCACGATCTCCTTGGGGACCTGATCCTCCATCGTCGCCGCGGGTGTGCCCTCGCGGATCGAGTACTGGAAGGTGAACGCGCTGGAGAAACGCGCCTGCTCGACCACCCGCATCGTGTCCTCGAAGTCGTCTTCGGTCTCACCGGGGAACCCGACGATGATGTCCGTGGTGATGGCGGCATTCGGGATGCGGGCACGAACCCGCTCGAGGATCCCGAGGAAACGCTCACTCCGATAGGAGCGGCGCATCGCCTTGAGGATGCGGTCGCTCCCTGACTGGAGCGGCATGTGCAACTGCGGCATCACGTTCGGCGTCTCGGCCATGGCGTCGATCACGTCATCGGTGAACGCCGCGGGGTGGGGACTCGTGAACCGGATCCGTTCCAGCCCCTCGATGTCGCCGGCCGCGCGCAGGAGCTTGCCGAAGGCCTGACGGTCACCGAACTCGACCCCGTAGGAGTTGACGTTCTGGCCGAGAAGCGTGACCTCGATCGCGCCGTCTTCGACCAGGAGACGGATCTCGTTCAGGATGTCGCCGGGGCGACGATCCTTCTCTTTGCCGCGCAGGCTCGGAACGATGCAGAAGGTGCAGGTGTTGTTGCAGCCGACCGAGATCGAGACCCAGCCGCTGTGCGCCGAGTCGCGCTTGGTCGGCAACGTCGAGGGGAAGACCTCGAGCGACTCGAGGATCTCGAGCTCGGCATCGCCGTTGTGTCGCGCGCGCTCGAGCAGACCCGGCAATGAGCCCATGTTATGCGTGCCGAACACCACGTCGACCCAGGGGGCCTTGTCGAGCACGGCCTGCTTGTCCATCTGTGCCAGGCAGCCGCCGACGGCGATCTGCATGCCTTCCTTGCGACGCTTGACGGAAGCGAGGTGCCCGAGGGTGCCGTACAGCTTGCCTGCCGCGTTGTCGCGGACGGCGCAGGTGTTGATGATCACCACGTCGGCCTCGTCACCGTCGACGGCTCTCACATAGCCGGCGCTCTCCAACGAGCCCGAGAGCCGCTCGGAGTCGTGCACGTTCATCTGGCACCCGAAGGTGCGCACTTCATACGATCGCTGTCGTCCGTCGTCGTCGACGGCTGCCGACGACGCGCCGATGATCGTCGGTTCGCTGCGCGGGATAGTCATGATCTCCCCATTGTACGAGCCGTTGCTGAGCTGTCGCGGCGTCCCGGCATCAGTCCGAGTCGACGAACCGGACCCCGGACGTGGAACCTCCGAAGGAGTTCTCCCGCAGCGCAGCCTTCGCGGCTTTCATCGCCACGGCTCCGTTGTAGCCGCGTCGTGAGAGCTGGCCCACCAGCCGCCGCAGAGCCGTGTCGTGATCGAGCCGACTCATCGACCGCGCCTTGCCGCGAGCGAACTCGAGCGCGCGATCTTCATCGTCGTCCGGCAACTCGTCGAGAGCGCCGTCGATAACATCGCGCGGAATGCCCCGCTGCGCGAGTGCGCGAGACAACGCGACCCGTCCCTGTCCCTTCCGCTCGACGCCCGATGTCACCAGCACGGCAGCGAGGGCGGCGTCGTCGAGATAGCCGCGTCGGGAGAAGTCATCGATCACGTCGTCGACGACCCCACCGTCGAGGCCGACGCCTCGCAGGACCTGCCGGGCCTCCGAGATGGACAACGATCGCGCCCGCAGCTTACGGACGAGAGACTCCTCCGCGGCCACACGCACCTCGTCCGACGATGCCTTCTCGTCGGCGCCGGCATCGTCGCTCTCTCCGCCGCCGAGTGCGCGAAGGTGAGGAGCGGACTTCGTCGGACGCGTCGACGCTGTGGCGGAACTGCCCCTGATCCCCCGCGCGGGATGACGATCGCTGGGAGTACCCGCGTCGGACGCGTCGATGTGCGAGGCACTGTCCGGAGGGGCATCCCAGGTCGTGCGCCAGACCGCCGCGTCGCTGGCGCGGGGATCGTCCGTCGACTGGTCGTCGCCTTCCGCCAGGCGAGGCGGCGGCGTGTGCGTTTGCTTCTTCGACCCACCGCCGAAGAGGGGGATGATGGGGGCGATCCGGTCGGGATCGCCCCCACGCGTGTCGTTCATCAGGCCGGACGACGCTCAGCGAGCTCGTCTGCAGCTGCCGGTACCGAAGCGGGGCCGCCGATACCGAGCTTCTGCTTGATCTGCGTCTCGATCGCCAGCGCGATATCGGGGTTGTTCAACAGGAAGGTGCGCGCGTTCTCTTTGCCCTGGCCCAGCTGGTCACCGTCGTAGGTGTACCACGAGCCCGACTTCTTCACGATGGCGTGCTCGACGCCGAAGTCGATCAGGCTGCCCTCACGGGAGATGCCGACGCCGTAGAGGATGTCGAACTCGGCCTGCTTGAACGGCGGCGCCATCTTGTTCTTGACCACCTTGACCCTGGTGCGGTTTCCGACGGCGTCGGTTCCGTCCTTGAGGGTCTCGATACGACGGATGTCCATGCGGACCGAGGCGTAGAACTTCAGCGCCTTACCACCGGCGGTCGTCTCGGGCGAGCCGAAGAAGACGCCGATCTTCTCGCGAAGCTGGTTGATGAAGATCATCGTCGTGTTGGTCTGGTTCAGGCCACCGGTGAGCTTACGCAGCGCCTGCGACATGAGTCGCGCCTGCAGACCGACGTGCGAGTCGCCCATCTCGCCCTCGATCTCGGCGCGGGGCACGAGCGCCGCCACGGAGTCAATGACGATGAGGTCGATGGCTCCCGAGCGCACGAGCATGTCGGCGATCTCGAGGGCCTGCTCACCGGTGTCGGGCTGCGACACCAGGAGCGCGTCGATGTCGACGCCGAGCTTCGCGGCGTAGTCGGGGTCGAGCGCGTGTTCGGCGTCGATGAACGCGGCGATTCCGCCTGCGCGCTGAGCGTTCGCGATCGCATGCAGGGTGAGGGTCGTCTTACCCGAGGACTCCGGTCCGTAGATCTCGACGATTCGACCACGCGGGAGGCCTCCGACGCCGAGAGCGACGTCGAGGGCGATGGAGCCGGTGGGGATGACCGCCACGGGGGCGCGCTCATCGCTGCCCAGCCGCATGACCGAGCCCTTTCCGAACTGGCGATCGATCTGGGCGAGGGCGGTCTCGAGGGACTTCTCGCGGTCGGCGGGTGATGGCATGATGTGCTCCTTCTGCGCGCGTGATGCCGCCTGTAGGCTGTCGCGGCTCTCCCGGCTGGGAGAAACTCTCCGACAAGGCGTAATGGCTCTTCGGCTTGTTTTCCACCGTAGGAGAGGCCACCGACATCGACGCGGAGAGCTCACATACCGTGCAGAACAGATTCCCTGAACCACTTGTGCAGAAGACTACGCCCGCTTCGAACAGATCTTCGACGACACGCCGTGAATCTCAGGTCGTTTCCCGTAGGCATCGGAGATCGACGAACGACTCAGCGTCCGCGCGGCTCCTGCCGACCGACGCCGTGTCGCCTGTTCTCCGGAACGTCCATCTCGACGCACAACGCCAACCAGATGTCGCGTGGTGGGGTTCCCTCGGCCAGCGCCTCGAGCGCTGTTCGACCGCCGACAGCGCTGAGCGTCAGGTCGTTCACCAGAGAGGACGCGCGCGCCTGAAACTCGGTCTCGACGGCGCGAAGGAACTCACTACGACGCATGGCTTCCCCGACCGGGGATCAGTGCAGCGAAAGCTGAGGTTCGATCGACGCGACGAGGTCGTCGGGAACGACGTCCGGGAAGACCTGGATGCCCTCGAGCACCGAGATGCGGTCTCCGACCTCGCGCATGATCGTCGAAATGGGAACGTCGAGCGCGTCGGCGACGGAAGCGAGGATCTCGCTCGACGCCTCCTTCTGCCCACGCTCGACCTCGCTGAGGTAGCCGAGCGCAACCGACGCCTTGCTTGCGACCTGCCGGAGCGTGCGCCCCTTCTGCAGGCGGAAGTCCCTCAGCACATCGCCGATTTCCTGTCGTACAAGAATCATCGGAACCTCCTCCCCATGTGATCGTTCGAGGTCTCCCCCGATGAGACAGCCAGTCTAGTACCCCTGGCATGCACAGAATCTACCCCTGCACTCTGTGGTTTAAGTGTGAGCACATCAGAGATAACCACCCCGGCGGTCCTGCTATTCCGCCAGCATCGCGCGCAGTTCTTCGAGCGCTGCCGCGACCGTCTGCGCGCGGATCGAGTCGCGATCTCCGAGGAAACGGAAGGCCGTCGTCCTCATCGCCGCCGGCGTCGCCACGCCGATGTGCACCGTGCCGACCGGTTGCCCGTCGGGGGAATCCGGACCGGCGATTCCCGTCGTCGACACCCCGACATCGGCCGGCGAGCCACCGACGCTCACGACACTCCTCACTCCGTCTGCCATCTGCAGCGCGACCTGCGGATGCACCGGCCCGTGCGCGGCGAGAAGATCCGCGTCGACGCCCAACACCGACGCCTTCACCGGCGTCGCGTACGCCACCACCCCGCCGAGCAGCACCGTGGACGCGCCGGGAACCGAGACCAGGTCGGCGCACAGGGCGCCGCCGCTCAGCGACTCCGCGACTCCGAGCGTCCATCCCCGTCGACCCAGCGCCGCAAGGACGGCAGCAGCCGCGTCGCTCACGACTTCCGGCGCGAGCCGCGGACCTGCGCCACGATGTAGTCGATACCGCTCGCGACCGTGAGCACCAGGACGATGAGCATGAGGATGAAGGTGATCAACGTCCATGCGTCGAGACCGACGAAATAGTGCAGCGGAAGCAACGCCCAGCCGAGCGCCACACCTTGGAACGCCGTCTTGATCTTGCCCATCCAGGCCGCAGCGACGACATGCTCGCTGGCGACCATGAGCCGGTGGATTGTGATCCCCCACTCGCGCACGAGGATGAGGGCGACGATCCACCAGCCGACCTCGCCGAGGATGGCGAGTCCGATGAACCCGGCCCCCGTGAGCATCTTGTCGGCGATGGGATCCCAGAGCTTGCCGAAATCGCTGACGATGTCGTACTTGCGCGCGAGGTAGCCGTCGACCCAGTCCGTGGAGATCCCCACGATGAAGATGACCGCGGCCGCCCACCGGAGGCCGGGCTCGGCGAGGCCGTAGGTTCCGCCCAGCAGCAACAGGACGAAGAAGACGACCGCCAGCGGGATGCGCGCGACGGTGATGGCGTTGGGCAGCTGCCGCGGGATGGCCATCAGTCGCGTCCCGTCAGGCCCCAGGCGTCTTCGTCGCCCTCGGCCTCCACCTCGGGAAGCCCCTCATACTGGGCAGCGACCGGATCGTGCGTCTGGGGCAGGGGTGGCACCGGCGGAGCGACAGGGGCGGCGGAAGCGGGCGGCGACGTCGGAACGTCGTCACCGCGCAGCTTCGCCATCACCTGTGGGAGCTGCTCGGCCGTGGCCAGCACGTCGCGCGCCTTGGAGCCCTCGGACGGGCCGACGATCTCACGTGACTCCAGCAGGTCCATGAGGCGACCGGCCTTCGCGAAGCCGACCCGCAGCTTGCGCTGGAGCATCGAGGTCGATCCGAACTGCGACGAGACGATGAGCTCGGCAGCCGCGAGCAGCAGTTCCAGGTCGTCGCCGATGTCCTCGTCGACTTCCTTCTTCTTGGTCGGCTCCATCGCCTCCTGCACGTCGGGACGATAGTCCGGACGAGCCTGGCGGGTGACGTGCTTGACGACCGCGTCGATCTCCTTCTCGTCGACCCACGCGCCCTGCAGACGGAACGGCTTCGACGAGCCCATCGGCGAGAACAGCGCGTCACCCTGACCGATGAGCTTGTCCGCCCCGGGGCTATCGAGGATGACGCGGCTGTCGGTGACACTGGTGACGGCGAAGGCCAGTCGAGACGGGACGTTCGCCTTGATGAGTCCGGTGACGACGTCGACGCTCGGCCGCTGGGTCGCGAGGACGAGGTGGATGCCGGAGGCTCGCGCGAGCTGCGTGATGCGCACGATCGAGTCCTCCACGTCGCGAGGGGCGACCATCATGAGGTCGGCGAGCTCGTCGACCACGACCAGGAGGTACGGGTACGGCTTCAGAACGCGCTCGCTGCCCACCGGCAGCTCGACCTCCCCGGCGCGCACGGCACGGTTGAAGTCGTCGATATGACGGAAGCCGAAAGACGCGAGGTCATCGTACCTCATGTCCATCTCCTTCACGACCCACTGCAGCGCTTCGGCCGCCTTCTTGGGGTTCGTGATGATGGGCGTGATCAGGTGCGGGACACCGGCGTAGCTGGTGAGCTCCACGCGCTTCGGGTCGATGAGGACCATGCGCACATCGGCGGGCCGCGCCCGCATCAGCAGGCTGGTGATCATGGAGTTCACGAAGCTCGACTTACCGGAGCCGGTGGAACCTGCCACCAGGAGATGCGGCATCTTCGCGAGGTTCGCGATGACGATGTTGCCGCCGACGTCCTTGCCCACGCCGATCGTCATCGGATGCGTGCTCTTCTGCGCGGCGGGCGAACGCAGCACGTCGCCGAGTGCGACCATCTCCTTGTCGGCGTTGGGAATCTCGATGCCGATCGCGCTCTTGCCCGGGATAGGCGAGAGGATGCGGACGTCGTTCGAGGCGACCGCGTAGGCGAAGTTGTTGCTCAGCTGCAGGATCTTCTCGACCTTGACGCCGTGGCCGACCTCGACCTCGTACTGGGTGACCGTCGGGCCGCGCGAGAAGCCGGTGACCTTCGCATCCACCTTGAACTGAGACAGCACACTGGTGATCTGCTCGATCACCTTGTCGGTGGCCTCGGAGCGCATCACCGGAGGCGGCCCTTCGACCAGAAGACCGGGAGAGGGCAGGATGTACGGCGTCACGGGCGCCTGCGGCCCGCGGTCGCCTGGCCCCTCGGTGCCGAAGCCGTCGAGGCCGGGAAGCTCCGGCACCTCTCCGGTGTCGGAGGAGTCGTCGAGCAGTGCCGTGGTCTGCTGCTCCGCGAGCGAATCGGCGACGGACCTCACGTCGGACAGCACCTCGGTGGCGGCGTCGTAGGGGTTCTCGACGACGACGGCCTGATCGTAGGCGGGAGTCGGGTCGGAGGTCGTGAGCAGTGCGGTGATGTCGTCGGAGCCGAGCGTGCCTTCGTCGGGGTCCTCTTCACGGCCGGTCTTGTTGCGCCGCCACCACGGCAGCACGTCGGGATCGTCGACCTTGTCGGTGTCGTCGATCGCCGCGGAGTCTTTGGTCGACTTCTCCGGACGCTCGGCGTCGAACATCCAGGCGTAGAGATCGCCGAGACGGGCGCCGATGCGGTTCGGCGGAGTCTTGGTGAGGATGAGGATGCTGAGCGCCGCCAGCAGCGACAGCACGATGTACGCGGGGATATCGGTGAGGTAGCTGAGCGGCTGGCCGAGCATCCATCCGAAGAGTCCGCCGGACTCGCTCAGTGCGAGCATGCCCTCCTTGGGCTGAGGGCCGTCGCCCGCGACGTGGCAGAAGCCGGCGAGCGTCAGGACGAACAATCCGAAACCGATTCCGATGCGGCCGTTGTCGTGAACCGACGAGGGGTGGCGGAACAGCCATCCGGCGAGCAGGAGCAGCAGAACGGGCATCACGAATGCGACGCGCCCGATCAGCCCTCCGACCGAATACGCGCTGATGTTCGCAGCGACCTCGTTGCCGATGAAGAACCACTCGTTGACCGCACCGAGCACGGCGAGGAGCACGAGGAGGAAGGGAAAACCGTCGCGACGATCGTCTTTCTCGAGAGTCTCGGGGCCGAACGCGCGGAAGAGTCCGCCGACGCCGTGCGCCAGCCCGACCCAGGCCCGGACGGCGACCGGCGGCTTGTCTGCCTCGTCGATGTACTTCTTGGGAGCGGGCTGCGCCTTGCGAGCGGGCTGGGCCTTGGGAGCCGTCTGCCGCTTGGGGCGCGACGGTGCGCTGGTCGACGCGCTCTCTGTCTTCGTGGTACTCCTGGCCATGCTCTCACGTTACGTCCAACAGCCGACATCTCCGCGTAATGACGCGGCTTTCCATGGATCCGAGGGGCGCGATCACGCCGTGCCGCGAGCCATCGTGTCGCGGGTCGCGCCCTGACTCACCACGGCAAAACCCTCGGCTCGATACAGGTTGCGCGCGAAGTTGTCCCGTTCCACGCTCAGGCTGATCCGGGCATGCCCCTGCGAGCCCGCCAGGTGCACGACGCCGCGCAGCAGCGCCCGCCCGACGCCTCGGGCACGCCAGAGCGGGTGCACACCGATGATCAGCTCCGGGACCGCGACGCCGATGAAACCGAACCCGGGATCGTTCTGCGGGAGCACCCGGTACCAGGCCGCACCCACCGGGGTGCCGTCGTCGCCGGCCGCGACCAGTCCGTCGTCCGCCATGCGCTTCCAGCCCGCGAGGTAACGCCGATGGTCGGGCGACGTCAGCACCTCATGACGGGGACGCACTCCCCCGGCGCGCCAATTGGCGGCCTCGACGAGCATGTCGCCGAGGAACATCGCATCCGTCTGCGCCGCCCTGCGAAGGGAGAAGCCCCTGTACATGACGCGAGCATAGGACGTCGGTGTTACATCGGGATGACGCTCACCCGTGAGTGCGAGACGACTCGCCTGTCGTCATGCCTCGATGACGAGCGGCACGATCATCGGACGGCGACGGAGCCGCTGGTTCACCCAGCGACCGATCGTGCGTCGCACGACCTGCGACAGTGCGTGGGTGTCGCGGACGCCGTTGCCCGACGCCTCCTTGAGCGCAGCGACGATCTTCGGCGTGACGTCGTCGAACACCGAGTCGTCCTCGGCGACACCGCGCGCGTGGATCTCGGGACCGGAGATGATGCGTCCGGTGCCGGCGTCCACGACCACGATCACGGAGATGAAGCCTTCCTCGCCGAGGATGCGGCGATCCTTGAGGTCGGCATCGGTGATCTCTCCGACGGTGGAGCCGTCGACGTAAACGAATCCGAGGTCGAGCTGCCCGGTGACCTTCGCGACGCCGTCCTTGAGGTCGATCACGGTGCCGTTCGAGGCGATGATCGTGTTCTCCTCGGAGATACCGGTGTCCTGCGCGAGCTTGGCATTAGCGATCAGGTGCCGATACTCGCCGTGCACGGGGAGGACGTTCTTCGGCCTCAGGATGTTGTAGCAGTAGATCAGCTCACCGGCGGCGGCGTGCCCGGAGACGTGCACCTTCGCATTCGCCTTGTGCACGACGTTCGCGCCGAGCTTGGTCAGTCCGTCGATGACGCGGTACACGGCGTTCTCGTTGCCGGGGATGAGGCTGGAGGCGAGGATGACGGTGTCACCCTCGCTGATCTCGATCGCGTGGTCCATGTTCGCCATGCGGCTGAGCACGGCCATCGGCTCGCCCTGGGAGCCCGTCGACATGTAGACGATCTGCTCGTCCGGCAGGTCGCGCGCCTTCTTGAAGTCGATCAGCACCCCGTCCGGCACCTTGAGGTAGCCGAGCTGCTCGGCGATGGTCATGTTGCGGACCATGCTGCGGCCGAGGAACGCGACACGGCGGCCGTTGGCGTGCGCGGCGTCGATCACCTGCTGCACGCGGTGGACGTGGCTGGAGAAGCTCGCGACGATGACGCGACGGGGCGCCTTCGCGATCACCTGGTCGAGCACGGGACCGATGGAGCGCTCCGTCGGGGTGAAGCCGGGGACGTCGGCGTTCGTCGAGTCGACGAGGAACAGGTCCACGCCCTCTTCACCGAGGCGGGCGAACGCACGCAGGTCGGTGATCCGACCGTCCAGCGGCAGCTGGTCCATCTTGAAGTCACCGGTGGCGAGCACCATGCCTGCGGGTGTGCGGATGGCGACGGCCAGTGCATCGGGGATCGAGTGGTTGACGGCGACGAACTCGAGGTCGAACGGACCGACCCGCTCCTGCTGCCCCTCTTTCACCGTGAGCGTGAAGGCCTTGATCCGATGCTCTTTGAGCTTCGCCTCGACCAATGCGAGGGTGAGGCCCGAGCCGATCAGGGGGATGTCGCTCTTGAGCCGGAGCAGATACGGAACCGCGCCGATGTGGTCTTCATGACCGTGCGTGAGCACCACGCCGACGATGTCGTCGAGCCGGTCGCGGATGGGCTCGAAGTCGGGAAGGATCAGATCGACACCGGGCTGGTGCTCCTCGGGGAAGAGCACACCGCAGTCGACGATCAGGATCTTCCCGTCGTACTCGAACATGGTCATGTTACGACCGATCTCGCCGAGTCCGCCGATCGGAATGACCCGCAGCGTCCCTTCGTCGAGAGCGGTCGGTTCTACCAGGGGAATGGACATGCTGTCTCCTCAGTCGGACACTCCGCGCGTCCGTTCGTTCATGGCGACGCGACTCAGCGCGTCGTGCCGTGCACCTTCGGCAGGGCACCACCCGCAGCCGCGTTGCGGTCGGGTCGGAAGTTCGAGAAATCGGCTCCGGGAACGTTCTGCACGAGGTCGAGCTCATCCTCGATGAGCGCAGCCTCCCATTCCTCGGGACCGACCAGGGGAAGGCGAACGCGCGGGCTCGAGATGCGACCGAGTCCGTGCAGGATGTACTTGGCCGCAACGGTTCCGGGAACATGCGTCATCACCGCGCGGACGAGCGGTTCGAGGCGCTGGTGCTCGGCGGTCGCCGTGGCGAGGTCGCCGGCGTTCACCGCGTCGATTATCGTGCGGTACGGCGCCGCTGCGACGTTCGCCGTCACGCCGATGAGACCGGTCGCGCCGATCGCGAGGTGCGGCAGCACGTTCGCGTCATCGCCGGAGAAGTACATCAGATCGGTCTGGTTCAGCACGCGGCTCACCTCGGAGAAGTCGCCCTTGGCGTCTTTCACGGCGAGGATATTCGGGTGCTTCGCGAGACGCAGGATCGTCTCGTACTTGATCGGCACACCCGTGCGCCCGGGGATGTCGTAGAGGATCACCGGGAGATCGGTCGCGTCGGCGACCAGACGGAAGTGCGTGAGGATGCCGGCCTGCGTCGGCTTGTTGTAGTAGGGCGTGACGATCATGATGCCGTCGGCGCCGGCCTTCTCGCTGGCTTTGTAGAGCTCGATCGCGTGGGCGGTCTCGTTCGAGCCGCCGCCGGTGATGATCTTGGCGCGGCCTGCGGAGACGGACTTGCCGACCTCCACGAGCTTGAGCTTCTCGGGGTCCGTCAGGGTCGAGGTCTCACCTGTCGTTCCCGTCACGACGATGCCGTCCGCTCCCGCGGTGATCACGTCATCGATGTGCTTCTCGACGGCGGGCCAGTCGACTTCGCCGTCGGCCGTCATCGGAGTGACGAGCGCGACGAGAACCTGTCCGAATGGGTTGCCCGAGTGCGTCATAGACCCAGCGTATCGGTTCGGCTGCCGCTCATGCGGACGCGGTGACGCGCATGACGTCTCCGTTCTACGCTCGAAGCATGACATGGGTCACACGAGACACCGAGACGAAGTACGAGAACGCGTGGATCCGTGTGCGGGAGGACCAGGTCACGGGACCAGCGGGCGCGGACGGCATCTATGGTGTCGTCACCATGCAGCACCCGGCGGTCTTCATCGTCGCCGTGGACGAGGAAGACCGTGTGTGTCTCGTCACGATCGACCGCTACACCGTGGGGACGACCATCGAGGTCCCCGCTGGCGGCAGCGACGGGGAAGACCCCCTGCTCGCGGCGAGACGCGAGCTCCGGGAGGAGACCGGATTCGAAGCCGGTGAGTGGACGGCCCTGGGGGCCATGCACGCTCTGAACGGGATCGCCGAGGCACCCGAACACGTCTTCCTCGCACGCGATCTGCGCCCGGTCGCTGAGGACGACGACGCGAACGGGAGCGACGCCGCCGAGAGCCAGACCGAAGAAGGCATCCAGGCCGTCTCGTGGGTACCTTTCGCGCACGTGCTGCGCATGATCGCCGACGGCGACATCACCGATGGGGAGACCATCGCGGCGATCGCCAAGGCGGGGATCCTGCTCGGCAGGTTCCACTGACCGCTGCCGATCAGATGACCGCTGCCGGTCAGACGCGGCCTCGGCGCGCCACGCGGGAGGTGAGCGTGCTCGGGAGGAGGCGTGTCAGCGCCACGATCACCTTGTACCGGAGCGACGGCACCGAGACCGACCTGCCACGGGCGGCATCGCGCAGGCCGACGCGCACGACGTCCCGCGCGTTCAACCACATGATGCCGGGAACGCCCTCCTGGCCCACCGCGAGCCCCATGCGTTCGTGGAAGGACGTGTGCGTGAACCCGGGGCACAGCGCCGTGACAGAGACGCCGTCGCGCGTGTACTCGGCATTCGCCCAGCGGCTGAATCCGATGAGCCAGGCCTTGCAGGCGGAGTACGTCGACCGGGAGATGACGCCGGCCACGGAAGCCACATTGATGATGCGACCGCCACGACCACGCATGGACTGCAGTGCCGCGTGCATGAGCCGCATCGACGCCTCCACATGTACACGGAGATGACGCACCTCATCGTCGATGTCGTTGTCGGCGAACTGCAGCGGAAGACCGAACCCGGCGTTGTTCACCAAGAGGTCGATGGGGTCCGCCGTGTCGCGCAGGCGCACGGCGACCTTCTCCACGCCGGCCTCATCCGCCAGGTCGGCGGGGATGATCTCGACCGCGACCCCGTATTCGCTCCGCAGTTCGGCGCCCAGCGTCTCCAGCGCGTCCTCTGATCTCGCCACCAGGACGAGGTCGGCACGTCGCCGCGCGAGCTGACGCGCGAACTCGGCGCCCAGTCCGGCGCTGGCTCCGGTGATCAGTGCGGTGGGCATCAGCGCTCGTATCCCAGGAAGCGGTACCGCACTCCCGTGCGCGACGTGAGCCACTCCCCCTCGTCGATGAGGCGCCACCCGGTCTTCGCCGGTGCGTAGGCGTCGCCGGCGACGTCGAGATCGAGCTCGGTGACCTCCAGCCGATCGGCGTCGCCGATCACCTGTCGGAAGATCTCCGCCCCACCGATGATCCAGACCCTGTCGAGTCCGCGAACGGCCTCGGCGACGGTGGATGCACGCCGCGCGCCCTCTTCGGACCAGTCCTGCTGCCGGGTCACCACGATGTTGTCCCGTCCGGAGAGCGGGCGGAATCGCTCGGGCAGCGAGTCCCAGGTCTTGCGCCCCATCACCACGGGAGCGCCGAGGGTGACCTCCTTGAAGTGCGCCAGGTCTTCGGGCACGTGCCAGGGCATGCCACCCTCGGCACCGATGACCCCTCCGTGCGCCTCGGCCCAGATCAACCCGACCCAGGTCATACCGCCACCGCCGCCCTGATCGGCGCGTGGTGCTGATAGTCCTCCACGAGGAAGTCCTCATAGCGGTAGTCGAGAATCGATTCGGGCTTCCGCGCGAAACGCAGCGTCGGGTAGGGGTAGGGCTCACGGCTGAGCTGCTCCCGCACCTGATCGACGTGATTGTCGTAGACGTGGCAGTCTCCGCCCGTCCAGACGAAGTCTCCGGGCTCGAGGCCCACCTGCTGGGCGATCATCATGGTCAGCAAGGCGTAGGAGGCGATGTTGAACGGCACACCGAGGAACATGTCGGCGCTGCGCTGATACAGCTGACACGAGAGCTTGCCGTCGGCGACGTAGAACTGGAACAGCGCGTGACAGGGCGCGAGCGCCATGTCCGGGATGTCGGCCGGGTTCCAGGCAGACACGATGAGCCGACGGGAGTCGGGCGAGCGTCGGATCTGCTCGATCACGTCGGAGAGCTGGTCGATGCTCCCCCCGTCCGGCGTCGGCCACGAACGCCACTGCACCCCGTAGACCGGGCCGAGGTCGCCGGATTCATCGGCCCACTCGTCCCAGATCGTGACCCCGTTCTCGCGGAGCCACCCGACGTTGGAATCACCCTGCAGGAACCAGAGGAGCTCGTACGCGATGGATTTGAAGTGCACGCGCTTGGTGGTGATGAGGGGGAAGCCCTTCGACAGATCGAAGCGGATCTGACGCCCGAAGACGCTCGTCGTCCCCGTCCCGGTGCGATCGGACTTATGCGTGCCGGTCTCCAGGACGTCGCGGAGCAGGTCTTCATAAGGAGTCGGGACGGCTGCGCTCATGACAGCCACGATACCGTCACGCTCGCCTCCTCGGGCGGAACCGCTTCCGCGCGTGGGCCCTCCGTCATCGTCGGAAACATCGACCCGATCCCGCTTCGACACGACATATCCTCGACCCATGTCGCCCGCGCTCGCCCTCGGTATCGCCGCAGCACTCCTCGTGCTCGCGACGGGCATCGGCGTCGTGCTGCGCCGGCGAGACGGACGACGGCGGGACGGCGGTGCTCTCCGCTTCGATCCGGCGGACGCGGTCACCTCGGAGCTCGGGTCCCGCGCGACTCTCGTGCAGTTCAGCACCGAGATGTGCGCGCGGTGCCCACAGGTGAGACGTCTGCTCGGTTCGTATGCCGACGACCACGACGGTCTCGCCCATGTGGAGGTCGATCTGACGCACCGGCCCGATCTCTCCGCGCGCTACAAGGTGCTCCAGACGCCCACGACCTTCGTGGTCGACGGTGCCGGTGCCGTCCGCGCCAGATTCCACGGAGTGCCGACCAGGCACGCCCTCACCGAAGCCCTCACCGCCGTCTGAGCCGGAAGACCGGAGCGCCCCATGAGCACCCCCGCAGGCATCGACCCCCGAGGCCCCCGCTTCGCCGCCGCCATCACCGCGGTCCTGCTGCTGGTGGCGACGTTCCTGGCCCTGATCGGGATCTCGACTCTCCGGGCAGGAATCGCCTCGTTCGGTTGGTTCGCCTACCAGCCCCTCGCCGATGCCACATTCGTTCCGTCCGGGTGGGCGATCTCCTCGGCCCCGCTCCTGCAGCGCGCTCTCGACCCGGGGTTCCTCCTCACGGTCGTCATCGCTCTCCTGTTCCTCTGGGGATTGGTCTCTCCGCAGACGGCCCCCTGGGCCACGCTGTTCCGCTCAGCGATCCGCCCACGCCTCGCCGCTCCGACGGAGCTCGAAGACCCGCGGCCGCCGCGGTTCTCGCAGGGCGTCGGGCTCTTCGTCGTGGGTGTCGGCCTCGTCCTGCACCTCCTGGGTGTTCCGTGGGCGCTGCCGATCGCGACGTCCGCGGCATTCATCGCCGCATTCCTCAACGCCGCCTTCGCCTTCTGCCTGGGCTGCCAGCTCTACCTCCTGCTGCAGCGCGCGGGCGTCGTCGGTCGCGAGGCCACCCCCGCCTGACCGCGGTTCCGCGTCGGCAGGACGCTCGCTAGGCTGACCACGAGTCGACGCTGCGCCCGCAGCTCGAGAACCGGAGGAATCATGCCCGTCACCAGCGAAGCCGCCAGCACCTGGACCGGATCGCTCATGGAGGGATCCGGCACCGTCGCGTTCTCGTCGTCGAACCTCGGCACCTTCCCGATCAACTGGAAGGCCCGCAGCGAAGGCAGCGACACGACGACCACCCCGGAAGAGCTCATCGCCGCCGCGCACGCCTCCTGCTTCAGCATGGCGCTCTCGCACGCGCTCGCCGAGAACGGCACCCCGCCGGAGCGCGTGAACACGACGGCCTCGGTCACCTTCAAGCCCGGCGTCGGCATCACCGGCAGCCACCTCAACGTCAACGCGACGGTCCCGAACCTGACGCCCGAGGCATTCCAGGAGATCGCGAACGGCGCCAAGACCGGTTGCCCGGTGTCGCAGGCGCTCGCCGGAATCGAGATCACCCTCGAGGCCACGCTCGCCTGAGTGCGTCGTCAGGGTCGGCGCGGCGCGAGACGGATGGCCTCGCGAATGCTGGCCCTGGCGTCCTTGCGGCGGCCCGCCGCATCCTGCACCACGCCCAACCGGTAGCGCGCCCGCCAGTCCTCGCCTGCCGCATCCGCTTCGGCCGCGTACCGCGCGATGAGCGGATCCGCGTCAGCGCGGGCGATCCTGCCGCTGGGGGTCAGTTCGGTCTCAACCGGCGGCATCCCGCCTTCCGCATCGAGAAGTCGCCCAAGGCGGTCGGCACCGAATCCGAACATCATCTCGCGGATGAGCGCCCAGGCTCCGATCGGCGCCAGAACGAGGAGCGTGATCCCCATACCGATCGACACGGGTGTGCCGACCGAGATGAACATCACGGCGAGCCAGATCGCCACCGCCAGGTAGACCAGAAGCGCCGCGGCCATCAGCGCGACGCCGATGCGCGACATCACGACCGGATGCCGATGTCGATCATGTGCTCGAGACCCACGAACACACCGGTGGCCTGCACCGCGAACGGCACCGAGAGCCGGATGCCGGGGGCATAGGCGAGCGCCGAATCGATCGTGTCGTGCGTGAACGTGAGCGATTCGCCGGGACCGGAGAGGATGACCTCCTGTTTGGCGACGACACCGGGACGACGCAGCGAGTGGATCGGCACGCTGCCGACCTGCTGCCCGCGGGCGCGCTGGTCGGCGTGCGGTGCGCTGACCGGCCCCTGCTCGGCACGGGCGGCAGCGATCAGTTCCGCGGTGCGCACAGCGGTTCCACTCGGCGAGTCGATCTTGGTCTCACGATGGGCTTCGATGATCTCGGCCGAGCCGAAGAAGGGCGCAGCCGCGGCGGCCAGTGCCGAACCCAGAACGGATCCCAGCGAGAAGTTGGGGATGAACACCGCGCCGGTGCCCGCCGCCTCGACGAGAGGGCGCACTAGAGCGATGCGCTCAGCCGACCAGCCGGAGGTCGCGACCAGCACGTTGATGCCGCGCTCCACGGCGGCGCGCACGACGTCGATGCTGACCTGCGGCGTCGACGCGTCGACCACGAGGTCGGCGCCGTCGAGTTCGGACAGATCACTGGATGAGGTCAGCACCCGGCTCACCTCGAAGCCCTCGAGCTCGTCGATCACCGCACCGATGATCGTGCCGAGCTTCCCGGTTCCGCCGACGAGTGCTACCTGCGTGGTCATGCGTCCAGTCTATTTCGCGGGTGACGCCGTCCGGCCCGGGGCGCGCGGGGCCGGACGCACCATCTTGCGCCTGCGCAGGTGGCTCAGACCAGGAGCGCGTCGGGGATCCCGGTCCGCAGCTCCACCGGAAGGTGGCCGGTGTCGTTGTGCGTGAGCAGCGTCCATGGTCGCCCCTGCTTCTGCGCGATCACCGTCAGACCGCAGTGCGACTGGTTGAGGGTCATCCACCGCCACTCGGGGGCGGAGAGCACCTCCCGGACGAACCAAGAGATCACGAAGTTGTGGGTGATGAGCACCTCGTGCACATCGCCGGTCTTGCGCACCAGGAACTCGTTCACGGCATCCGACATCTGCGCCCGCCCCGCCTCGATCTCCGCCTCGGTGACGGATCCGAAGAACGGCTCGAACACCGAGGGAGTCTCCTCGGTCATCCCCGTGGGAACGCAATCGAAGAGCAGAGCGGTCGGCTCGGGGTCGACCGACGGAAGGCGCGCCGCGATCGCCCGCGCCGTCTCGTTCGCGCGCAGCAACGGTGAATGCCAGACGGCATCGAGAGGAAGCCCCGACAGACGGTCGGCGATCAGTTCCGCCTGACGCTGGCCTCTCGGAGAGAGGGGTCCGTCGGCGAGACCATGCTCGGCATCCTGATGTTCACCGTGTCTGACCAGATATATGTAGTGCGTCACAACTCGCTCGCTTCATCGCCAGCATCCGCCGGGCCTCCCTTCCACCCTATGTCACGGGTGAAGGGATACTCAGTTTCCCGCCCGGGTGAGCTCGGCGACCTGGCTGCGCGAAAGCGAGACGCCCGCTCCCTGCATGAGCTCATCGACGTGATCGCTGGCGAAGGCGTTGACGATCGGCGCGGCGACCGTGCGCTGGGCGAGCAACCAAGCCACGGACACCGCCGCGACCGGAGCGCTCACCTCGTCGGCGACCTGATCGAGAGCGCGCAGGATCTTGATGCCCCGGCGGTTGAGATGCCCTCGCAGCTGCTCGCCCCGCACGCCGCGCGAGGTGAGCGCCTTGCTGCGGTGGCGCCCGGAGAGAAAGCCGTGCTCGAGCGCGTGCGATGGCGTGACCGCGAGGTTCTGCGCACCCGCGACGAGCCGGAGATCACCCTCGAACGGCTGACGACGGACGAGGTTGTACGGCGCATCGATCACCTTGATGCGCGGGTAGCCGGCCGACGCAAGGATGCGCGCCTCGACGAGTCGCTCCGGCGCGAACCCGAACGCACCGAGCGCACCGATCTTTCCGGCCTCCATCAACCATTCGACGGTCGCCAACGTGTCTTCGAGGTTCGTGGTCGCATCGAGGGTGGCGTCGAGGTAGACGACATCGATGCGATCCACGTCGAGACGCGTCAGGGACCCCTCCACCGCGCGGACGAGATTGACCGAGCCCAGACCGGGGTTGTCGGCGTGGGCCCCGATGCGCACACTCACGATGCTGCGGTCGCGCTGGCCGCGTGAACGCAGCCACTGCCCGATGATGTGCTCGCTGCGACCCCCGGAGAAGCCGTCAGCCGTGTGGATCGCGTTTCCGCCGAACTCCACGTAGCGGTCGAGGATGCCGTGGCTGGTCTCGAGGTCGACGTTCCAGCCGAACTCCGCAGCTCCCAGCATCAACGGGAACGTCTCGTAGCCGGTCTCGCCGAGAGCGGTTCGGATCGTCTCCCCTATCCCTGGCCCGACGATCGGGATGGGCGCAGAGGGATGCTCGGCGATGCCCTGCTGGGCACGTTCCTCAGACGCTCCTGCGCCTACGCTGAACAACCGCATACTCTCTCACCCCCGCGTCGATCGGTGCGTGCCGACCTGCGTACCTGCTCGATCTGCACCCCCCGGTGCGTACTTCGAGGGTAAGCGAATTCAGCGAACGTCCTGACCAATCCGGGGAACGGCGCGGAAACGCCCGATAACGATTTGGTCACACCGTGACAGCGCAGAACCCGGGCCCCTCCCTGACGGAGAGACCCGGGTTCCGTTGGAACGCTGCGCTTACTCGGCTGCAGCGTCCTCGGCGGGTGCTGCGTCAGCGGCAGGAGCGTCGTCCAGGACGGGCTCGAGCGAGAGCTTGCCGCGGTCGTCGATCTTCGTGATCTTCACGAGGATCTTCTGGCCGACCGAGAGCACGTCGTCGACGTTCTCGACCCGCTTGCCACCGGCGAGCTTGCGCACCTCGGTGACGTGCAGGAGGCCATCCTTGCCCGGGAGCAGCGAGACGAACGCACCGAAGGTGGCGATCTTCACGACGGTGCCGAGGAACTGCTCCCCGACCTCCGGGTTCGTGGGGTTAGCGATCGCGTTGACCTGGGCGCGGGCGGCCTCGGCCGAGGGGCCGTCGGTCGCGCCGATGTAGACGGTGCCGTCCTCCTCGATGGAGATCTGCGCACCGGTCTCGTCCTGGATCGCGTTGATCGTCTTGCCCTTCGGGCCGATCAACTCGCCGATCTTGTCGACCGGGATCTGCACGCTGATGACGCGAGGCGCGGTGGGCGCCATCTCGTCCGGAGCGTCGATCGCGGCGTTCAGGACGTTGAGGATCGTCAGACGAGCCTCACGGGCCTGGGTCAGCGCGCCGGCGAGCACAGACGACGGGATGCCGTCGAGCTTCGTGTCGAGCTGGATCGCCGTGACGAACTCGCTGGTACCGGCGACCTTGAAGTCCATGTCACCGAGAGCGTCTTCCGCACCCAGGATGTCGGTCAGAGCCGCGTAGCGGGTCTCGCCGTCGACCTCGTCGGAGACGAGGCCCATCGCGATGCCGGCGACGGGGGCGCGCAGCGGCACACCCGCGTTCAGCAGCGACAGGGTCGACGCGCAGACCGAGCCCATCGAGGTGGAGCCGTTGGAGCTCAGCGCCTCGGAGACCTGACGGATCGCGTACGGGAACTCCTCGCGGCTCGGCAGCACCGGCACGAGGGCGCGCTCGGCCAGGAAGCCGTGCCCGATCTCGCGACGCTTCGGCGAACCGACACGGCCGGTCTCACCGGTCGAGTAGGGCGGGAAGTTGTAGTGGTGCATGTAGCGCTTGCTCGTCACAGGCGACAGCGAGTCGATCTGCTGCTCCATCTTGAGCATGTTCAGCGTGGTGACACCGAGGATCTGGGTCTCGCCGCGCTGGAAGATCGCGGAGCCGTGCACGCGCGGGATGACCTGCACCTCGGCGTCGAGCGGACGAATGTCCGCCAGACCACGACCGTCGATGCGGGCGCCCTCGGTGAGGATGCGTCCGCGCACGATCTTCTTCGTGACGGACTTGTACGCGGCGGAGAACTCGAGCGGCGCCGCGGCCGGGAGCGAACCCGCCTCGGTGGCCTCGATCAGCTCTGCCTTGACGCGGTCCTTGATCGCATCGTCAGCGGTCTGACGCTCGACCTTGTCCGCGATCTGGTACACGTCGCTGAGTTCGGCGAATGCGCGCTCCGAGACGAAGCTGTAGACCTCGTCGCTGTACGCGGGGAAGACCGGGTACACGCCCGGCTCCTTCGAGGCGGTCGCTGCGAGTTCAGCCTGAGCCTTGACGAGCTGCGCGATGAAGGGCTTCGAGGCCTCGAGGCCCTGGGCCACGACATCCTCGTTCGGCTTGGTGGCGCCGGCCTTGATCAGGTTCCAGCTGTGCTCGGTGGCCTCGGCCTCGACCATCATGATGGCGACGTCTTCCGTGCCATCGGCCTTGGTCACGACGCGACCGGCGACGATCAGGTCGAACACGGCCTCCGAGACCTGCTCGGCGGTCGGGAACGCGACCCACTGGTCGGCGTGCTCGCCCTGGCCGGGGATGAACGCGAGACGCACACCGGCGACGGGACCCGAGAACGGCAGACCCGAGATCTGCGTCGACGCGGAAGCGGCGTTGATCGCGAGAGCGTCGTAGAACTCGCCCGGTGCGATCGACAGGACGGTGATGACGATCTGGACCTCGTTGCGCAGGCCGTCGACGAACGACGGACGCAGCGGGCGGTCGATCAGACGGCAGACCAGGATCGCCTCGGTGGAGGGGCGGCCCTCGCGACGGAAGAACGAACCGGGGATCTTGCCGGCAGCGTAGGAACGCTCCTCGACATCGACCGTCAGCGGGAAGAAGTCGAAGCCCTCGCGCGGGTGCTTGCCTGCGCTGGTGGCCGAGAGGAGCATGGTCTCGCCGTCGAGGTACGCGGCGACGGCGCCCTGAGCCTGCTGCGCGAGGCGGCCGGTCTCGAAGCGGATGGTGCGGGTGCCGAAGCGGCCGTTGTCGAGAACGGCCTCGGTGGCGGTGATTTCAGGACCTTCCAAGAGGTCTCTCCTTCTTTGTTTAGACTCGCGAATCCATGTGACGCGCGAGCGTGTTCAAAGGAGCGGAACAGAGGGGTTCGGGCGCGCGGGCACTCCCGCGAATCTCGCCTGCGCTGGCCACCAGTAGAAAGCCACCCGACATCCGCCGAGGAACCCACCACAGGGGACCAGCTTCTCCGCCGATCGCTCCATGAGTCGATATGAAATTATGCGGTTGACACACGTCAACCTCATCCACCCTACCAGCGCTGACCTCAAATCCTGCGTCTCGTCGCGCATCGCGGATCCGACATCTCGCGTCCACAGCCCGTTCACCGTGCGGACTCCGCGAAGCGACGGGCGTCCGCTGTGGTGGAGTCCATGCGCTTGTCAGTGATCGGCTGCGGCTACCTCGGTGCCGTGCACGCCGCCGCCATGGCCTCCGTCGGACACGACGTGATCGGCATCGACGTCGACGCGCAGAAGATCGCGGCCCTCGCGTCCGGCACCGCACCGTTCTTCGAGCCACGGCTGCCGGAGCTGCTGGCGGATGGCCTGCGCTCGGGGCGGCTCCGCTTCAGCGACCGGATGGCGGACGCCGCGGGTGCGGACGTGCACTTCCTCGCCGTCGGCACTCCGCAGATGCCGGGTGGGCATGCCGCGGATCTGCGTCACGTCGATGCGGCAGTCGACGGGCTGCTCCCCCATCTGCGCGTCGGTGACGTCGTCGCGGGCAAATCCACCGTGCCGGTCGGTACAGCCGTCGCGGTGGCCGGGCGCATCGCCGTCACGGGAGCGACGCTCGTGTGGAACCCCGAGTTCCTGCGCGAAGGCTGGGCCGTGCACGACACTCTGACCCCGGACCGCCTCGTGGTCGGCGCCGAGGCCGATGCGGCGGGTCAGCGCGCGGTCGGAGTCCTGCGAGAGGTGTACGCGCCGGCCCTCGACGCGGGGACGCCCTTCCTCGTCACGGATCTCGCGACGGCCGAGCTGGTCAAGGGCGCGGCGAACGCGTTCCTGGCCACCAAGATCTCGTTCATCAACGCGATGGCCGAGATCGCCGAGGCGTCCGGTGCCGATGTCGGCCTGCTCGCCGACGCGCTCGGGCATGACACCCGCATCGGCCGACGCTACCTCGGCGCGGGCATCGGCTTCGGCGGAGGGTGCCTTCCCAAGGACATCCGCGCGTTCGCCGCACGGGCCGAAGAGCTGGGACGCGGCGAAGCGGTCGGGTTCCTGCGCGAGGTCGACAGCATCAACCTCCGTCGCCGTGATCGGGCGGTGCAGCTCGTGGTCGACGCGCTGGGCGGGCTCGTGTTCGGCCGGCGGATCGCCGTGCTGGGCGCCGCCTTCAAACCGTTCAGCGACGACATCCGCGATTCACCGGCCCTGGACGTTGCCGTGCGACTGCGCGGGCTGGGCGCGGATGTCGTCGTGACCGACCCGGCTGCCGTCGACAACGCCGCGGCTGCGCACCCTCAGCTCGGCTACGCGCGTGACCGCGACGAGGCGCTGCGGGAGGCCGACGCCGTCGTCGTCGTCACCGAATGGGACGAGTACCGGCGCGACCTCTCGCCCGAGCACGCCGGCGCACTCGTGCGGGGACGGATCATCATCGACGGACGGAACTGTCTCGACTCCCTCTCCTGGCGTGCTGCCGGTTGGCAGTACCACGGCATGGGGCGGCGTTGAGGCACCCACGGCAGGGGCGGCACCGAACACTCCACCGGAGCACGAGGTCAGCGGACGAACGCCGTCCTCGCTGCGGACGAGCGACCGAGGTAGACGTAGTCGTCGTGCTTCGCGAGCCGCCCGTCGCCCGCCGCCCGCCCGTGCAGCCGACGCCAGACCCAGGGCAACGCGTGACGGCGCCACCATACCCCCGCGCCGATGGGCTCATGCTCGTGCATCGCGGCATCGAGCACTCCCAGTGTGTCCGCATCGGGCACTCCGAGTATCTCGCCGGCGCGATAGGCGAGGAAACGGTGCCCTCGACTGCTGAGGTGCACCAGGTCTTCGCCCCAGTTCGGGCGCTCGCCCAATGAGGGATGCAGGTCCGTGTCGATCAGGATCGCTCCGGTGCGAGCCGCGATACCGGTCAATGCGGTCGCGAAGGCGGAGAACCTCCTCGTGTAGAGCGATGCCGCGCGGCGCCCGGGAAGGAACGGCGTCACCAGAAGCGCGTCGGCACCGATCCCCCGCAACTGTCGCACCGCCCCCTCGAGCTCCGCGGCGAGCGCTGTGACGTCGACACGGCGCTTCACGAGGTCGTTCGCCCCGATCAGGATCGACGCGAGGTCGGGGCGCAGTTCGAGTGCTCGCGTCAGTTGCTGGCCGGTGAGGTCGCGCACGCGCTTGGACCGGACCGCCAGGTTCGCGTAGTGCAGGCTTCCTCTGGCGGCGAGCAGCAGGGCGAGGCGGTCGGCCCACCCGCGGAGGGCACCGTCGGGTGCCGGGTCGCACAGTCCTTCCGTCAGGGAGTCGCCGAGAGCGACGTAGCGGTGCCATCGACGGGCGGTGACCGGCGCGGACGGTTCCGGTCGCACGACGCGGCGGGAGCGCGCCCCGGAATCGGCCCTCTGCAGCATCCGAGCCTCGTCGAAGTGGCCGAGGAGCTGATCGCACACGCTCTCCCAGCTGCGCTCCTGCACGGCTACGCGCCCCGCATCGCCGAACGCGCGTCGCTTGCGCGCATCTCCGGCGAGATCGGCCACGCGCATCCGCAGATCGTCGAGGTCGCCCGGCCGGTAGAGCCAACCATCGATTCCCATGCGTACGAGGTCGAGCGGGCCGCCACGCCCCGTGGCTACGACGGGTACGCCACTCGCGTGCGCTTCCTGCAGGGTCTGCCCGAAGGTCTCACTCTCGCCCGGGTGCACGAAGAGGTCGAACGACGCCATCGCCGCGGCCAACTCACCGCCGTCGAGGTGGCCGAGGAACAGGGCGTCGGGGAGCAGGCCCTGCAGCCGTGCCCTGCTGGGTCCGTCTCCGACGATCACCAGTCGCGTGCCCGGGATGTCGCGGAGCGCGGCGAGGTCTTCGACCTGCTTCTCAGGAGCGAGGCGTCCCACATAGCCGATCACGACGTCGGCGCCCCACTCGGAGCGGAGCGCATACTGGCGCCGCGCGGGCTGGAAGCGTTCGGCATCGACACCTCTCCCCCACCGCCGGACGCGATCGATGCCGAGCGCGGCGAGCTGCCCGGCCGAGTCAGCCGAAGGCGCCAGGGTCAGGGTCGCGCGCCTGTGCAAGCGGGCGATGTGAGTCTGGGCGATGCCGGTGGTCGCCGCGATCCGGTAGCGCTCGGTGTATGCGGCGACATCGGTCTGGTAAGCGGCGACGGCAGGCAGGTCGAGGCGTTCGGCTGCGAGCACCCCCCGCCATCCCAGAGCGAACGGGGAGGCGAGGTGCACGACATCGGGCTGGAAGCGCGCGAGTGAGGACGCGACCCGGCGAGCGCTCGACGTGCCCACCCGCACATGACGGTACCCCGGCAGCGCGAGGCTCGGAATCGCCTCGATGCGTGCCCCGCTCACCTCGGCGGGGACGCCGACCGCAGCGGGGGCGACGACATGCGCCTCATGCCCTCGCCGCTCGAGGTGCCGCAGGATCTGCAGCACCGAGCCGGTGACGCCGTTCATGTGCGGAAGGAAGGATTCTGTGACGATCGCTACTCTCACAGCACCAGGATGACGGGACTCGGGAGCTCCATGCGCCGGAGACGCTCCCCTGCACCAGATGTTCACCGGATGCTGGAGAAGGGGTCACCGGCTATCCGGTCTTTGGTTCCCGTTCACCCGTCGCGGGCACAGTGGGCGACGTGCCGACGGATCTGCTGACCGCATCGCTCGCCAGCCCGTGGAGCCTGGCGGTGATGAGTCTGCTCGTCGTCGGCGATGCCTTCTTCGTCGTCGTGCCGGGTGAGGTCGCGGTGACGGCGCTCGGCGCCGTCGCCGTGACCACGGGTTCCCCGCCGCTCTGGGCCGTGGTCATCTGCGCCGCCGTCGCCGCGGCCGTCGGAGACGCCTGCTGCTACCTCATCGGGCGTTCGGTGGGAACCGAGCGCTGGCGGTGGATGAGGATGCCCCGTGTGCAGCAGGCTCTGGTGTGGGCCCGACGCCGCTTGGACGGCGGGATGGCGACGGTGCTGTTCACCGCCCGGTTCGTGCCGTTCGCGCGCCTGGCGATCAACCTGGTCGCCGGAGCATCGCGCATCCATCCTCCCCGCTATCTCGCTCTCGTCGCCCTGGCCGCGACCGGGTGGGCGCTCTACCAGGCAGCGGTCGGTGCAGCCGTTGCGGCGATCCTTCCCGGCGGCCCCCTTGTCGCGGTGCCGGTGTCGATCGTGCTCGCGATCGGACTCGGAGCGGTGATCGACCTGTGCGTGCGCCGCACCAGAGGATGACCGGCCGGACCGGTTGCTCTAGGCTCGGGGCATGAGCACCGAAGAAGGCGCCTCCTCGTCCGAGGAGATGAAGCGCAAGTTCAAGGAAGCGCTCGAGAAGAAGAACGCGCACCACCGGCAGGGCGAGGCACACGTCGACGGCGACTCCGCCGTGCACAGTGCGAACGCCCCGCAGACCCGGCGCGAGTTCCGACGCAAGAGCGGTTGACCGCGCGGATGCGGGAGCCGGCTCGGCCGGCCTCCCGCATCCCTCACCCTCTCGTCGTGCGCGATCTCGCGTCAGGCGCGATCGGCGCGAAGCCTGGCCCGCTCCTCCTTCGCCGCCATCTCGGTGACCGCCGCCTCACGCAGCTCCTGCATGTCCGCAGCCTGCGGAGCGTCCGCGTTTCCGTGGGCGTCGACGCCGTCGAGCAGGGACTCGTCGAACGGCAGCTCGCCGCTGAGCACGCGCCGCACACGGTCGCGGTCGATCTGCTTCGTCCAGGTGCCGATCAGGAGCGTCGCCACCGCGTTGCCGGTGAAGTTCGTGAGCGCGCGGCCCTCGGACATGAACCGGTCGATGCCGACGATCACGCCGACACCGTCCACCAGATCAGGGCGGTAGGCCTGGAGACCACCGGCGAGGGTGGCGAGACCGGCACCGGTGACACCCGCTGCCCCCTTGCTGGCGATGATCATGAACACCAGCAGGCCGATCTGCTCGCCGATCGTCATCGGCTGCCCCATACCGGTGGCGATGAACAGCGAGGCCATGGTCAGGTAGATGGCCGTGCCGTCGAGGTTGAACGAGTATCCGGTCGGTACGGTGATGCCGACGACAGGCTTGGAGACGCCGACGAACTCCATCTTCGCGATCAGTCGAGGCAGCGCTGACTCCGACGACGAGGTGCCGACGATGAGCAGGTACTCCCTGGCGAGGTACTTCATGAGGGAGAAGATGTTCACCCGCGTAACCGTCCACAACAGCACTCCGAGGATCACGACGATGAACAGGATGCAGGTGATGTAGAACGCGACCATCAGCGTTCCGAGGCTCCAGATGGCGGCGACACCGGTCTTGCCCACCACCGCGGCGATGGCGCCGAAGGCTCCGAGAGGCGCAAGCCACAGGATCATGCCGAGGATGCGGAAGACCAGTTTCTGCAGCTGCTTGACAGCCTCCATGATCGGGGCACCGCGATCGCCGAGCCCCTGCAGGGCGAAGCCGACGAGCAGCGCGATGAAGAGCACCTGCAGCACGCTCTCCCCCGTGAAGGCCGAGAAGAACGTCGTCGGGATGATGCCGAGGATGAACTCCTGCGTGGTCTTGGCCTCGGTCTCGACCGCATCATAGGTCGAGGAGGCCATGTCGAGACCGGCACCGGGGTGGATGATGTTGCCGACGACGAGGCCGATCGCGAGTGCGAAGGTCGACATGATCATGAAGTACAGCAGCGCCAGTCCGCCGATCTTGCCGACGGTGGCCGCCTTGGCGATCGATCCCACCCCGACGACGATCGTGCAGAAGATGATCGGCGCGATCATCATCTTGATCAGCGCGACGAACCCCTTGCCCAGCGGCTCGAACGCCTGCCCGACGTCCGGCCACACGAGACCGACGACAGCGCCGAGCACGACGGCAAGGAGCACGGACACGTACAGCCAGGTGTGCCGATCCCACGATTGCTTCCCTCGTCGCCAATTGAACTTCGGCAGTGAGAATCCTGTTGTGAGCGCCATCGCGTCCTCCTCGATCATCGACGTCTTCGTCTGGTGGGCGGCTGCGTCGCCGCCGATCAGATCTCACGGTCTCCGACTTCACGCACGGAGGCGACTTGTGGTCGTATTGGTCACGGCACCGGAGCATCGACGATCGGAGGAAGCGATGGCGCACACCTCCCGCGCACGCAGCGCCGCATCCCGGGTCTTCGCGGTGCTGCTCGTCGCGGCCGTCGTGATCGGCGCTCTGGTGGCCGTCTACCTGGTGGTCGAGGCGCAGCGGTCGATCCGCGCCGAGGCCGAACGGGTGACGGCGGCCACCGCCGCCGCGTTCGCCTCCTCTCCCCTGGTGATCGACGGTCTGCGCGGGGATGATCCGGGCTCAGCGACCCCGGTGCTCGAGCCCTATTCGCTCGCGGTGATCGCCAGTGCAGGACTCGACTTCATCACGGTCATGACGCCGGACGGCACGCGGATCACGCACCCCGACACCGACCAGATCGGCGGTCACTACCTGGGAACGATCCCGTCATCGCCCATTCCACTCACCGAGGAGTTCACCGGCACTCTCGGCCCTTCGGTGCGCACCATCGCGCCGGTGACGACGACGGACGGCGCGCTGATCGGCTGGGTCTCGGCCGGCGTGACGACAGAGTCGATCACCGACACCCTGATCCGCCGCCTGCCTCTCACCCTCGGCATCACGATCGGCCTCGTCGCCCTCGGTGCCGGCGGTGCCGTGATCGCCCGACGCGTGACCCGCCGCATCGCGGGCGATCTGCCACCCGGTCAGGTGCGCGACGCGGTCTCTTCCTACGAATCGATCCGCACTCTGGGCGAAGCCCTGCGCGCGCAGACCCACGAGCACGGGAATCGGATGCACGCCGCCGTCGCTCTGCTCGAACTCGGGCGCCGGGACGAGGCGATCGAGATCCTCACCGAGACTTCTCGACAGAGCCAGTCGCTCGTCGACCAGGTGACCGCACGACGACACGGGGATCCCGCCGTGGGTGCTCTCCTTCTCGGCAAAGCCTCCCAGGCCAAGGAACGCGGCATCGATTGGCGGGTGCGCATCGAACCCGACACACCTCGCACACCGCTGTCCCCGGTGGACGCCGTCTCGGTGCTCGGCAATCTCGTGGACAACGCCATGGATGCGGCCGCTGAGTCCGACGACCGCTGGGTTCAGGTCTCGCTCCGCCCGCACGGTGCCGGGATCATGCTCGAGGTCTCGGACAGCGGCCCCGGCATCCCGCCTTCCCTGCGGGAGCGGATCTTCGACCAGGGCTACTCCACGAAGCCCGCCGACGCGCAGGGTCGCGGCGTCGGCCTCGCGCTCGTCCGTTCCGTGGTCACCGGCGCCGGCGGTTCCGTGACCGTGAGTGACGATCCGACGACGTTCCGGGTCGTCCTCCCCGCAGCAGGGCCACGGAGGTCTCCGGCATGATCCGCACACTCATCGTCGATGACGATGCTCTGACCCTCGAACTGCATCGCGACTACATGGCCCGCCTCGACGGGTTCGTCGTCGCCGGCGAGTGCACGGGGGCCCGAGCCGCCATGAGGGCCGTGCTGGAGCGCCCCGATGCATTCGACCTGGTTCTGCTCGACATCACGATGCCGGACGGCTCCGGCATCGACGTGCTCCGCACGCTTCGCGGGCGATCCGCGGCCGTGGATGTGATCGCCATCACCGGCGTCCGCGACGCCGACGCCGTTCGACAGATGGCCGCACTCGGTGTCTTCCAGTATCTGATCAAGCCGTTCCCCTTCGCGGTGTTCCGCGAGCGGATGGAGCAGTACCGCGCGCACCGCGAACAGGCGCGGAGCACCGAGGGCGAAGCGACGCAGGCGGAAATCGACGCCCTGCTCGGGCGTTCCACCGCGACGATCCCCCTCCCCAAGGGGCTCTCGGCGGCCTCGCTCGACAGGGTCACCGCCGAGTTGCGCACCGACGGGCCGCTCTCGGCGAGCGAGGCGGCAGAGCGTCTCGGCATGTCGCGGGTCGCCGTGCGTCGCTACCTGGAGCACCTGGTCGCCGAAGGCGTGCTCACGCGGTCTGCGCGATACGGGACCCGCGGACGGCCGGAGACCGAGTACGACTGGAAGAGGCGACCCGGCCCGGGGACCTGACCGTCAGCGCGGCAGCCGTCCGTCGTGCAGCACCGCGTGCGGATCGAAGCGCGCACGCAGATCACGAAGCCGGGCGATCTCGTCGTCGGACCCGCAGCGCTCGAGGGTCTGTTCCGGTTCGAGGAAGGTCGCCACGGTCTGCGATGCCTCGTTCGGTCCCAGCAGCTCTCGGAAGGCCTCGAGACTCATCTCTCCCGGTTCTGCGGGCACTCCAGGGATCACCGGCACGAGAGCGTGCAACAGCCAGCCCACGGATTCGAGCGAGGCGAAGCCCTCACGCCGCGGTGCATCGAGAGCACCGCCGAGCATACGGATGTCGATGCCCATGATCGGCCACTGCTCCGGCAGCTCCCGGAATTCGAGGAGGGCGTCGATTGTCGCATCGTCGAGCACGCTGAGCGCCATCGACGCCCCACGCCCCGGCGTGGGATCCGTCGGCTCGTTCGAGGCGGCCGCGAGTGCCGCCGGCGACGTCGGCCCGGTGATCTCCCTGCGCACCGTACCTGCCCGCCGTATGGTGTCGATCAGCTCCTCCTGCGGCCCGTCGGCCGACAGCGCCTGGACCGTGAGGAAGCTCCTTCCCCTGATCTCCTCCGGAAGCTGCGGGGCGTCCGGCATGCGCATCGAGTTGAGGAAGACGTTGAGCGTCGACGGAGCCGAGGCTGCGAGGTCGCGGACGGCACGGACCACCGCTGGGGCATCAGCGACGTCGAAGGTGAGGTTCGCCTCCCAGACGGCGGGTGCCCGCACCAGATCGATCTCGGTCGCGGTCACGATCCCGACGAGGCCGCCGGCGCCCCGCAGCGCCCACATGAGGTCGGCATCGGTGTCGTCGTCGACGCGCTCGTGCGTGCCGTCGGTGCGCAGCACCCACGCCGCGCGCAGGTTGTCGGACCCGAGACCCGCCGTCCGGCTGAACCACGAGTGTCCGCCGCCCAGCGTGTACCCCGCGACGCTCACCACCGGACTGGTTCCGGCAGGAGCGACCCACCCCGAGCCTTCGAGCGCCTCGACGACAGCTCCCCAGCGCACGCCGGTACCGACTCTGACGATGCCGCTTTCGAGGTCGACCTCCAGATCGTCGAAAGCGCCCATGCGCACGAGCACGGTGCCGGCCAGGGATCCGGAGGCGCCATGACCATTCGGCTGGATCGCGAGCGGCGTGCCGGACTCGCGTGCCGCACTCAGCAGTGCACGGAGGTCGTCGACGTCGGCAGGTATCGCCACCGCATCCGGCCGCTGCTCGATCGCGAGATTCCACGGCTGTCGCGCTGCATCGTAAGCGTCGTCTTCGGGGAGGAGGAAGGTGCCGGTGAGTCGTTCCTGGAGCGCGACGAGCGCGGGGTGTGTGGGCATGACGCCACCGTACGATATCCCTCGGACATCGTCGATGGCGTCATGCGCCGCTCACTCGCCCGCGAGACCGCCGAGCATGTGGCCGAAGGAACGCCCCTCTCCCAGGTACGTCGCCGGATCGTACGGGTCGGCGACGGCGGTCGCCTCGCGTCGGGCGATCGCCTCCGCCAACTCCCTGGCACCCTTCTCGACGCGCTTGGCGAGCGGCGCGACGTCGTCTCCCGCTCCACCCCAGTCGCTCGATGCCGCGAACACCCCGGTCGAGACGGGCTCCGCATGCAGGTAGGCGAAGAGCGGGCGGATCGCGTAGTCGATCGCCAGCGAGTGCCGCGCGGTGCCGGCGTTCGCACCGATCAGCACGGGCGTGCCGGTGAGCGCATCCGGGTCGAGCACGTCGATGAAGGACTTGAACAACCCCGAGTAGCTCGTCGAGAAGATCGGCGTCACCGCGATCAGCGCGTCGGCGGAGACCACGGTGTTGATCGCCGTCTCCAGGGCCGGCGGCGCGAACCCGGTGAGCAGGTTGTTCGTGATGTCGTGCGCATAGTCCCGCAGCTCGATCACGTCGACGTTCGCTTCGATGTCGTGCTCGGCGAGGGCTTTCACGGTCTCGGCCGCGAGTCGGTCCGCGAGCATCCTCGTGGACGACGGGTTCGACAGGCCGGCGGAGACCACGGCGATACGACGCACGGTCATGTCACGCCTCCGTGCGGCCGAGCCCGAAGGCTGCGCCTGCGGGGGCCGGGCTGTCCTGGTAGGGCGAATCGCCTGTCAGGTTGTCACCGCGGTTGGCGCCGGGGCGCGCCTGACGGGTCGGACCGTCGCCGAATTCGGCCCTGACGCGTGCCGTGTGGGTCGGCGCGTCGGGCACGGCGGCGGGGCGGTCTTTCGCGAGCTCCTTGCGGAGCACCGGCACGACCTCGGAACCGAGGATGTCGAGCTGCTCCAGCACCGTCTTGAGCGGCAGACCCGCGTGGTCGATCAGGAAGAGCTGCCGCTGGTAGTCACCGTAGTGCTCGCGCATCGCGGCGTATCGGTCGATCACCTGCTGCGGGGAACCCACCGTCAGCGGAGTCATCTCGGTGAAGTCCTCCATGCTCGGCCCGTGACCGTAGACGGGCGCGTTGTCGAAGTACGGACGGAACTGGTTCACCGCGTCCTGCGACTTCGCGGCCATGAACACCTGTCCGCCGAGACCCACGATCGCCTGTTCCCGTGTGCCGTGGCCGTAGTGCTCGAAGCGCTGGCGGTACAGCTCGATGAGGCGCTGGTAGTGCTCCTTGGGCCAGAAGATGTTGTTCGCGAAGAAGCCGTCACCGTAGTACGCAGCCTGCTCGGCGATCTCCGGGGTACGGATGGATCCGTGCCATACGAACGGCGCGATCCCGTCGAGGGGGCGCGGAGTCGACGTGAAGCCCTGCAGCGGCGTGCGGAACTTGCCCTCCCAGTCGACGACGTCCTCACGCCACAGCTTGTGCAGCAGGGCGTAGTTCTCGATCGCGAGCGGGAGTCCCTGGCGGATGTCCTGACCGAACCAGGGATACACAGGACCGGTGTTGCCACGACCGAGCATGAGGTCCATGCGGCCGTCAGAGACATGCTGCAGCATCGCGTACTCCTCGGCGATGCGCACGGGATCGTTCGTGGTGATGAGCGTCGTCGACGTGGAGACGATCAGGCGCTCGGTCTGCGCGGCCAGCGCCGCGAGGAAGGTCGTGGGGCTGGAGGACCAGAACGGCGGGTTGTGGTGCTCGCCGATCGCGAAGACGTCGAGTCCGACCTCTTCGGCGTGCACGGCGATCGCCGTGGTCGCCTTGATGCGCTCCTGCTCACTGGGGGTGATCCCGGTGGTGGGATCGCGCGTGATGTCGCTGACCGACATGATGCCGAACTGCATCGCCTGCGCGCCTGACTGCTCGCTCATGATTGCTCCGTGTCTCCGAACCGGATGACTCGCATCCGTTTCTATTCATTTGAATGTATCTGTGTCAACGCGCTCACAGCAACTTTATTCCCGGCCTGTAGCCTCGAACGATGAGCACTGCCGGCGCCGACATCTCAGGGCCCACCACAGGATCGGTTCCCCGCAGGCGGAGACGTGTGCCGTTCTGGGACAACGCGCGCTACGTCTGCATCGTGCTCGTCGTGCTCGGTCACGCGATCCAGCGCCTGACGTACGACTCCGACATCGCCTTCGCGTTCTACCTCGCGCTGTACGCGTTCCACATGCCGGCGTTCGCCATCATCTCCGGCTACTTCTCGAAGTCCGGCTCGCCCTCCAAGACGCAGATGGCCAGGGTGGTCACGGACATCCTGCTCCCCTACGTCATCTTCGAGACGCTGTGGACACTCACCAAATGGCTGGTCGAGGGCCAGGTCGATCCGAACATCACGAAACCGAGCTGGACGCTGTGGTTCCTCCTCGCGCTCGGGATCTTCCGGCTCGTGCTCCCGTACCTCGCACTGCTTCGGTGGCCGCTGCTGTGGACCGTGGTCATCTCGGTCGGAGTGGGATACCTGCCGAACGTCGACAGCACGTTCTCGCTGTCCCGCACCCTGGGGCTCCTTCCCTTCTTCACGCTGGGCTGGTGGCTGCGCGAGCACGACATCGTCGACAGGTTCCGCCTCCTCGACTTCCGCCCCTGGTGGATCCGGGGCGGCGCCGTCGCGATCTTCGCTCTGGCCGGCTTTGCGGCCTGGAACTGGCTTCCGCTGTGGCAGGCGTCCGACCTGCGGCACTGGCTCTTCTACGAGGACTCCTATGCCGACCTGGGCGGGGAGCAGTGGTGGGCCGGCGGGGTGCGGATACTCCTGATGTTGCTCGCCGTCGTGCTCAGCGCCGCCTTCTTCGCCCTCATCCCACGGGGCGCCCACTGGTGGACGGCATTCGGCCAGTACACGATGTACGTGTTCCTCCTGCATTCGTTCGTGCTGTACCCCTTCCGCGAGAGCGGGATCCTGCAGAGCCTCGAGCCGACCTGGATCTGGCTCCCCCTCGTCACCGTGGCGTCAGTGCTGATCGCCCTCGCGCTGGCGACGAAGCCGGTCAGGTGGGTCTTCCGCCCGCTGGTGGAACCCCGCCCAGGGTGGCTCTTCGCCGACCCGGCGCTGGCCTCCAAGGAGGGGCGCCGGAACGACCCGACGGGCTCGCGGCGCCCGCGCCAGACCGGACGATAACCTCGAAGGTGTGAGCCGCGCACAGACCGTTCGAGACCGCATCGTCGAACGCATCGAGGAGACGGGGTTCGGCGCTCACGGGCTGCACGTCCGCGTCGCCACTGAGACCGCCGACCACCGCTGGACCGACGACGTGCGGGAGGACGTGCACTCCGTCGCGAAAGGCGTCTGCGTTCTGGCTGCGGGACTGGCCGCCGACGAGGGTGCGGTGTCGCTCGACATGCCCGTCGGCACGTACCTCCCCGGCTTCGAGCTGGGAGCTGGCGTCGAGGACGTCACGCTGCGGCACCTGCTCTCGATGACCAGCGGGATCGATCTGCCCTGGTCGGAGACTCTGATGACGGACTGGCCGGACCTCGCCCGCGAGTTCCTGCGACGCCCGTCGGGCGGGCGGTCGTTCCAGTACTCGAACGCGAGCACGTACACCGCGATGACGGCGCTGGCCGCGCTAGTCGGAGACATCGGCGACTATCTCGTCCCCCGTCTCTTCGACCCGCTCGGCATCATCGACGTGGAGTGGGAGCGCAGCCCTCAGGGTCGCATCGTCGCCGGAGGCGGGCTCTCTCTGCGCACCGAAGAGCTCTCCCGTCTCGGACTCCTGATCAGAGATCGCGGGGTGTGGGAGGGCCGACAGCTGATCGCCCCAGGATGGATCGACGCGATGCACACGGAATGGCGGGTCGCCGGCGAGAGCACGGACTACGATCGCTACGCCCTTGCAGGATGGGGCGGGCCGGGGCCGGCGTGGAGACTTCACGGCGCCTACGGCCAGCTGCTCATCTTCCTCGACGACGCGGTGGTCACGATCACGGCAGACGATCACTTCGGCGCCGATGCCATCGCCGCGTTCGCGGTGGAGGCGCTCACGAGCACACACGAGCCGTGACCGCTCAGGCGAACAGCCCGGCCCCCACGAAGGACCCCGGCTTCACCCCCGCCGGCACCGCCCAGATGCCCGAACCGACGTGGCGGATGTACTCGTTCATGAGATCTGTCGACAACCGACGCTGCAGCGAGATGAACTGTGCAGGATCGCGCTGGTACGACAGGAAGAAGAGCCCGGCATCGAGGCGTCCGAGCGTGTTGTTCCCGTCGACGTAGTTGTAGCCGCGGCGGAGGATGCGGATGCCGTCGTTCTTCTCCGGATGCGCGAGACTCACGTGGCTGTTCGCGTCGATCGCCTTGCTGTGGAAGTCCGGTGCCGTGAACTCGTCTCCGCCGGAGAGCGGTGCACCCTCGCCCTTGTCCCGACCGATGATGGTGTCCTGCTCCGACAGGCGCACGCGGTCCCAGGTCTCGATGAGCATCGCGATCTTCCTGGCCACGAGGTAGGACCCGCCGGCCAGCCACGCCGGTTCGTCCTTCTCCGATACCCAGACGTGATCGCCGAGCGCCTCGGTGTCATCGGCCAGGATGTTCGCGGTGCCGTCCTTGAACCCGAAAAGATTGCGCGGCGTCGCCTGCGTCGCCGTCGTGCGCGACGTCTTGCCGAATCCCAGCTGCGACCAGCGCAGCCGAGCCCGGCCGAAGGCGATGCGGCTGAGGTTGCGGATCGCATGCACCGCCACCTGCGGGTCGTCGGCGCAGGCCTGGATGCACAGGTCGCCGTGAGAGGTCTGCGGATCGAGATCGTCACCGAGGAACGCCGGGAGCCGTTCCAGCCCCGGGGGACGCTGCGCGGCGATCCCGTAGCGGTCGCCGTCCTCGTTCTCGAAGAGTCCCGGCCCGAAGCCGAACGTGATCGTGAGCCCGGCGGCGGGAAGCCCCAGCGCCTCCCCCGTGTCGTCCGGCGGCGCTTCGGCCGGCCCACCGACCGCACCCGTCGCACTGACTTCGAGGCCCTGCGCCATGCGGGAGGCCGCGTACGACCAGTCCTGCAGCAACGAGATGAGGTCGTCGCGATCCGTGCGCGGCATCATGTCGAAGCTGGCGAAATGCAGATGGTCCTGCACCGGAGTGGTGATGCCTGCCTGGTGATCGCCGAAGAACGCGTATGCGGAATGCGCGTCCTCCGCCGCACGCGCCCGCCCGAGCGCGACGCCGCCGGCGAGACCCGCACCGGCGCCGACCGCGAGGCCCGCGACGCCGCCCCCGATGGCCAGGCCGAGCAGGCCCCGCCTGCTCAAACCGGCAGGAGCGGACGCCGCGCCCATCGATGACTCTTCGGGTGCGGCATCCGCTTCTGGTTCGTTCACGTCCGTGATGGTATCCCGTAGCGTGCGGCTGATCAGTCGAGGACCGTACTGGTGAGCTGCGAGAGCGGCTCGGCCAGAGCGTTGATCAGGTCGGTGAACTCGCGCTTGTCGGCCTCGGTCAGTTGCGAGTAGCCCACGAAGCCGTCGGCCAGCGAGCCGTGAGCCGCGAGAGATTCCTCGAGCGCGGTGTAACCCGACTCGATCTCCGCGACCAGAGCCTTCCCCTCGTCGCCCTGCGCGACGGCGAAGTCCTGCACGAGCGAGAACGCCATCTTCGACCCTTCGACGTTCGCGGCGAAGTCGTAGAGGTCGGTCCCGGACCACCAGTCCTCCTCCCCGGAGATCTTCCCGGTCGCGACCTCGTCGAGCAGCGCGATGGCGCCGTTCGAGATGCCGCCGATGCCCTGGTCGTCGAGGGCGGTGGTGAAGTCGTCGGAGTGCACGTAGTCGTAGAGCTCCTGCACGTCGGCGAGCAGCAGATCGCCGTAGTCGGCGCGCTCCTCCGGCGTGGACGGCGCCCAGTCCTGCCACGCGGGGGTCTCCCCGTCGGCGTTCAGCGCGTCCTGCGCCGGAACCCACAGGTCCTTCTCGATGCGGTGGAAGCCCGTCCAGTCCAGTCCTTCGGCGACGGCATCGACCTCGCGATAGTCGATCCGCGGGTCGAGGTCGCCCAGCGCCTCGGCGACCGGCTCGATGCGCTCGTAGAACGCGCGGGTCTGCGGGAAGAGCGTGCGCGCGGTCTCGTCGTCACCGGACTCGTAGGCGGCGACGAAGTCCTCGACTGCGGGGACGAGCTGACCGACCTGGTCCTTCACGAACGCACCGTAGAGGTCGACGGCCTTCTGCTTCTGCTCGGCGTCTGGACCTTCCACCGCGACGCGATCCCCGGTCACGGTGAACGCGGTCTTCCCCACGCCATCGCCGATCATCCCCGGCTTGCAGAGAGTGAAGTAGTCACCGGGCTGTGCGACGACCGTGAGCGTGCGCGAGGCGGCCGGCGCGATGTTCTCGACCTCGCCGACGATCCGGAGGCCGTCGTCTGCGAGGAGGTAGAACTCCGTGACCTGAGCGGTGTCGTTCTTGACGTTGAAGGTCAGGGTCCCGCTCTTCGCGGTCGCCGCGGAGACCGCGCAGTCGCTGTCGGTCGAGGAGACGTCGAAGGCCGCGGTGGCTCCGGCGTCGCTCTTCGCGACGCAGCCGCTCAGGACGAGAACCGCGGCGCCGGTGGCTGCCAGCGCCCCCAGGATCCGGTGCGAGGTGGTCATGCTGCTCCTTGTGGTGAGAGGGAGGGAGATTCAGACGAGGGCTCCGTCGGGTCCTGCGGCTTCGACGGGCGCTTCGAGCGGAGTCCGCGGACGTAGAGCCATCCGACGACGGAGATGTACGCGACCCAGGCGACGACCTGCATCCAGGTCATCGCGGGCATGAAGCCGACCGTCGCCTGCAGAATCGATGCGAGGGGGCCACCGGGAGCGATCGTCGCCGAGACGTCGAACGCCCACCCGAACGGGAAGGCGGCCCATCCGACAGCCACGCCGCCGGTCACGGCATCGATCGGTGCCAGCGCGGTGAACGGCCCGGGAAGCACACCGGCCTCCTGCAGATCCATCAGCGCGTAGGCGAGCACGCCGGCCGCGACGATCACGAGGAACCCGCCGGTCCAGGCGAAGAAGCGACGCAGATCGAGTCGCAGCGCACCGCGGGAGATCAGCCATCCGACGACCACGGCCGTGAGGAGCCCGAGCAGGGCGCCCATCAGCGCCGAGGGTGCGTCGCCGAAAGACTGGACCATCGACCACAGCAGCAGCGTCGTCTCGATGCCCTCTCGGGCGACGGACACGAAGCCGATCGCGATGAGCGCCCACAGGCCGCCGGCAGTGAGGGCGCGGTCGATGCCACCCTCCAGCGTCGCCTTCATGCTGCGCCCGGCCCGCTGCATCCAGAAGATCATCCAGGTCACCATCGCGACGGCGAGCAGCGACAGGCCGCCACCGATCAGCTCCTGCGCCTGGAACGTGAGTTCGTAGGCCCCGAAGGTGAGCACCGCGCCGATGCCGAGAGCCAGTGCGATCGCGAGTCCGACGCCCGCCCACATCTTCGGGAGGGCGTCCTGCCGTCCGAGACGACGGAGGTAGGCGACGAGGATGCCGACGACGAGTGCGGCTTCGAGGCCCTCGCGGAGCCCGATGAGAAAAGTGGCGAGCACGGAAGAACACTCTCTGGCGGTGACTGAGGTAAGGCAGCCCTTACCGAGGAGACTCTAGCACCGAGATCGACCTCCACCGCACACGAGGGACGGAAGTAACGGAGCGCAACACAGGATCCCACCCCGGTCGACGCGACGTAGCCTCGGTCCATGGCTGAACTCTCGCTCCCCATTCTCGACCTCTCCCAGCTCGACGAAAGCCCCGAGGCCGCGGCACGATTCCGCGACGACCTGCGGGCGGCGACCCACGACGTCGGCTTCTTCTACCTCACCGGCACCGGGATCTCCCCCGCGCTCGAGGCACGGCTCCACCGGGCCGCCCTGGACTTCTTCGCCCTCCCCGAAGAGGACAAGCTGGCCATCGAGAACGTGAACAGCCCGCACTTCCGCGGCTACACGCGCATCGGCGGAGAACGCACCCAGGGGAAGGTCGACTGGCGCGAGCAGATCGACATCGGCCCCGAGCGCGAACCCGTCGACGACGGCCCCGCCTTCAACCGCCTCATCGGGCCGAACCTCTGGCCGTCGGCGCAGCCCGAGCTGCAGGATGTCGTGGCCGAGTGGCACGAGACCCTGTCCGAGGTCGCTCGCAAACTGCTGCGCGCCTGGGCCCAGACCCTCGGCGCCGACGAGTCCTACTTCGACGAGCACTTCGGCGAGCCGTCGACCCTCATCAAGATCGTCCGCTATCCCGGAACGCACGAACCAGAGCCTCAGCAGGGCGTCGGTGCGCACAAGGACTCCGGCGTGCTCACCCTCCTCTGGGTGGAGCCGGGCAAGGGCGGTCTGCAGGTCGAACGCGACGGCACGTGGGTCGACGCTCCCCCGGTGCCCGGAGCTTTCGTCGTGAACATCGGCGAGCTGCTGGAGTACGCGACGGGCGGGTACCTCAAAGCGACGAACCACCGGGTGGTCTCGCCGCAGGCACCGGACGAGCGGATCTCAATCCCGTTCTTCTTCAACCCTGCGCTCGACAAGCGGCTGCCCCTGATCGCGCTGCCCGAGGAGCTGGCCGCCGAAGCGAACGGGGTGACCGATGACCCGAGCAATCCCATCCACGCGCTCTACGGCGAGAACGCCCTCAAGTCACGCCTGCGCGCCCACCCGGATGTCGCCGCGATCCACCACGCCGACCTCGTGAACGCGCCCGCCTGACGCACGGGTCACAACTCCTGCCCGCCGCCGAGAGCGACGATCTGCCGGAGCGCCTGGAGGTGGGCCGCGAAAGCATCGCGGCCCGCCTTCGTCGAACGCACCCACGTGCGCGTGCGACCCCCGACGACGCCCTTGCGCGCGAGCACGTATTCCGCGGTCTGCAGGTGCGCGATCGCCTTGCTCAGCGGCGAATCACCACATTGGAGGACGTCGCGGAGCGCCGGGAAGTCGAACTCCATGCCGTCGCCGAGCGCGGCCATCAACGAGAACCGGATCGGTGAGGCGAAGTTGTCGTCCAGCTGCGTGCGCGGGTGCGGCCGGAACCCCGCCTCAGCCACGACCCTCCCGCCCCGGAACGAACGACACCAGGACGAAGAGCACGATCACGACGACACCTCCGACGACACCGGCGAGCCCCGATGCGCTGCCCCCTCCTCCCCCCAGCACGAGAGCCACAGGGATGCCTGCCGCGAGCAAGAATGCCGCCACATGCGGCCACCGCCAGGAAGCACCGATGGCGGGAAGCCCGACGGGTGTGTTGAAGGCGACGATCCAGGCGAGGAGAACCAGCATCACCAGCAGGGTGATCACGCTGCGCAGCACATCGTCCGGCGCCCCCGCGAGCATGGTCAGCACGCCGAGAGCGACGCCGAGGAGCAGGGTCCCCCATCGGATCGGAGCGGGCAGGGTGACCCGCGGAGGCCGCGGGGACCGAGAATCTCCGGCCGCGCGGAACAGCTGGACCACGCCGTAACCGCCGATACCCACCAGGACTATGCCCGCGGGGATCAGCACGACGCCGACCGGGAGACCGGGATCCAACGCGACGAGACCGAACACGACGACAGCGCCGACGAGAACCACGACTTCGCCGAGGATGAGCGGCCACCGGGAAGCGCTCCAGCGCCACTGCATCCCGTTGCGTTGCGCCATCCCGCTCGCCAGCTGCCCCCACACCAGAAAGGTGAACAGGATCACCTGGGAGGCGAGGACATCGCTCTGCCGGAGGACGAGCGCGAACGCGACGAGATACCCGGCCGTGATCACCGCATTGGCGATCTGGAGCCCGGCGAGCGCACGTCGGTCGACGGCGCGGCCTCGGCGCTCCACCACCGCGTCCGCTGCGGCCAGATACCGGCGCGCGATGTCGGCATCCGGCGGCACGAGAGCGTCGTGACCGGGAATCGGCTTCTGCTGCATGTCGGGCCTCCCCCACTTTCCTTGTGGAAAGCTCTCTACTTTCCTATCGGAAAGCGAGTGGGGAATCAACCCTCGGACATGACGAAGGCCGCCCCACACCGTGGGGCGGCCTTCTCAAGAATGTTCTGCGCGATTGAACGCAGGATCGCAGTGCCTTAGCGGCGGAGTCCGAGACGCTCGATCAGCGAGCGGTAGCGCGCGATGTCGATGTCCTGGAGGTAGCCGAGCAGACGACGGCGCTGACCGACGAGCAGGAACAGCCCACGACGCGAGTGGTGGTCGTGCTTGTGCTCCTTGAGGTGCTCGGTGAGGTCCTTGATGCGCTGCGTCAGCATTGCGACCTGCACCTCGGGGGATCCGGTGTCACCGGGGTGCGTCGCGTACTCTTCGATGATCGCCTTCTTGACGTCTGCTTCCAGTGCCATAGATTCGATCCCCTCTCTGCTTGTTGCGCGGCGCCCGACGCCTGATACGTGGGCTCTCTTTATCCGCGGCCGATCGAACGGCAACCTGACGAGTCTACCAGCCGACGACCACCCTCGGTGACACCGGCGGCGGAACGAGTCCGTCAGGGTCAACTAGTCTCGAAACGTGCAGAAGAAGTTCGAGGAGTGAGCGCCCGCCGCGGTCATCTGATCGACCTCTCCCCCTTGAAGTCCAGTCCGGCGTTCGCCCGGATGTGGATCGGGTCGACACTCGCCGGCATCGGCGGCCAGCTCACCATCGTCACGGTGATGCTGCACGTGTTCGCCCTGACGCAGAACACCTTCGCGGTCTCGATGATCGCCGTGGCCGGACTCGTGCCGATGATCCTCGCCGGCCTGTACGGCGGCATGCTCGCCGATGCGTTCGACCGACGCCGGGTGGCACTGATCGCGGCGACCATCACTTTCGTCTCCACCGCCCTGCTCGCGGCTCTCACCTGGACGGGTATGGAGACCATCTGGTGGCTGTATGCGCTGAGCATGATCAACTCCGCCGCCAATTCGGTGGGCATGGCCACGCGCACGGCGATAGTGCCGCGGCTCATCCCCCGCGAGAAGCTCGCCGCAGCATCCGCGCTGAACGGTGTGGCCTTCGGGCTGACGGTCATGGCCGGACCCGCGCTGGCGGGCCTCCTCGTCGCCCTCACCGGCTACGGCTGGACGTACACGATCGACGTCGTGCTCATGCTGTCGATGTTCCTGGGACTGTGGACGCTCCCGGCGCTGCGGCCGGAGGGAGAGATCGTCCGCCCCGGCCTCGAGTCGCTGGTGGACGGCTGGCGCTTCCTCCGCAGAGCAGGCAACATCCGGATGCAGTACATCATCGACATCATCGCGATGACGTTCGGGCAGCCGCTCGTCCTCTTCCCCGCGCTCGGCACGGTGCTGCTGGGCGGCGGAGCGCTCACGACCGGCATCCTCACCGCCGCGGTGGCGGTGGGCACCTTCGCGTCGAGCCTGTTCTCCGGTCGCGTCGTGCAGTACCGCTGGCATGGCCGTGGCATCGCCCGGGCGGTGGAGGCGTACGGCGCATCGATCCTGCTGTTCGGGCTCGTCCTGCTCGTCGGCGCATTCTCGGCCCCCGCGAGTGCGGCTGCTCCTCACGTCGGACTGATCGTCGCCGCCTGCATCGCCCTCGCGCTGTCCGGCGCCTCCGATAACGTCAGCTCGATCTATCGCAACACGATGATGCAGGCCGCCGTACCCGACTCGATGCGCGGACGCCTCCAGGGCCTGTTCATCGTCGTGGTCGCCGGCGGGCCCCGCGTCGGGGCGCTGTACGCGGGCACGCTGGCGACGCTCACGACCCTCTGGTTCCCTCCCCTGCTCGGTGGAGTGCTGGTCATCGCCCTCGTCGCCGCGCTCGCGCAGCGCAACCGCCGATTCCACGACTACGACGCAGAGAACCCCGAGCCCTGACGGGCCCGGGGTCCGGACGATGCTCCGTGGAGGTCAGTCCTGCTGCAGGGCACCCTGCAGGTCGAGGCTGATCGTGACGTCCTTGCCGACGAGAACGCCACCGGTCTCGAGTGCCGCGTTCCAGGTGAGGCCGAAGTCCTCGCGGTTGATGACGGTCTTGGCAGAGGCGCCGGCCTTGTAGTTGCCGTAGGGGTCGGTGCCGAAGCCGCCGAAGTCGAGCTCGAAGCTGACCGGCTTGGTGACGCCGCGGATGGTGAGGTCGCCGTCGACGTACAGGTCGTCGCCCTTGACGTGCGCACCGGTGGAGACGAACTCCATGGTCGGGAAGTTCTCGGTGTCGAAGAAGTCCGCCGAGCGCAGGTGCGCGTCGCGACCCTCGTCATTGGTGTCGATGGAGGTCACGTCGACCGTCGCCTCGACCTTGGCGTCCAGCGGGTTCTCCGGAGCGATCAGCGTCGCGCTCTTCACCCCGAAGGTGCCGCGCACCTTCGAGATCATCATGTGGCGCACGGTGAAGGTGACCTCGCTGTGCGAAGGGTCCAGGACCCAGGTGCCGGGACGGTAGCCGGGGATGTCGATGCTGGTCATTGCTTCTCCTCTGGAGACTTCAGCCGCTGCTGCGGCAAGGGACAGGGGCCGCGTCGCCGCGACCACTGTGACAACTTACATTCATTCGCATGTATTCCCCTGAATGAAGAATCTTTCCCGCACATGCCGCGAGGCGCCTCCCTCCCGGAGGAGAGAGACGCCTCGTGGAAGAGACCGATGTCAGCCGACGGCGACCAGATCGATGATGAAGATCAGCGTCTTGCCGGAGAGAAAGTGCCCGCCGCCGACCGGGCCGTAGGCGAGATGCGGCGGGATGATCAGCTCTCGGCGACCGCCCACCTTCATGCCGGGGATCCCGTCCTGCCACCCCTGGATCAGGCCGCGCAGCGGGAACTGGATCGTCTCGCCACGGCCCCACGAGGAGTCGAACTCCTCGCCGGAGTCGAACTCGACGCCGGCGTAGTGGACCGTGACGGTGTCGCCGGGCTTCGCCTCGGCGCCGTCACCCTCGATGATGTCGCGGACGACGAGCTCCGCCGGAGCGGGAGTGCTGGGGGCTTCGAACTCAGGCTTTGTGCGTTCAGTCATGTCTCCATCAAACCCGAGGCCGACGGACCCGGTCAACGCACGCACACCTGCTCACAGCGAACACCTCACGCCCTCGCCGGCGAACCTCGGCAACAAGCTCTTGACACTCATGCAGGGCCGGGTGCACCCTGTTTACAGATCAACTCAGCGCCCGGGAGACTCGCAGGCATCGCCGCAGCACCGGGCGCTGAGTCTTGTCCTGGAGCGATTCCCGGCCCCTCACTCGACGTATCCTGCGAGGAGCTCGGCGATCTCCACCGGTCGGCTCAGCATCGCGCAGTGTCCGCCGGGCAGCTCATCCGCGACCACTCCCAGGCGGGTCTCGGCGAGGTCGCGCAGGAATGCGGCAGGGAAGAAGCGATCGTCGGCGAACAGCACGAATCTCGTCGGCACGTCGGGCCACGCCGCCAGAGGCCACGGCCTCTCCATCGCCGCCTGCGACGGATGCGCCCTCTCCCGTCGGAGCGCCTCCTCTGCCAGCTCGTGCGGAACTTCGTTGTAGAAACTGACGAGGGGGTCGTCGTTCCCGGTCAACCCGCCGTCCCGCGCCGACTGGGCGGCAGACGCCGTGACGTATCCCGAGTTCGCCCACCACTGATCCGGGGACTCGCCCGGGGACGGGATCATCCCCGCCATCAGGACGAGGAGATCGGCGGAGAGGCGCTCGGCGACCAGCGGCGCGGTGAAGGCCCCGAAGGAATGACCGACGACCACCACCCCCGCCTGCGCACCCACCAGCTCCGCAACCACCTCGGCGTAGTCGTCGAGAGTGAGCGTGTCGTCGTCGGCGGGAAGGTCGGGCGCGAACACCTCGTGCCCGCGCGCTCGCAGCTCGGCGGCGACCAGATGCCAGGACCATCCGACATCTCCGCCACCGTGGATCGCGACGAAGGTGCTCATCCGCCACCGCCTTCCCTCGGACAAGGGTACGCCGTCGCGTGTGGCGTCAGTAGGCCAGCAGGGCCGCCCTGGTCGCCCTGGTGCGGATCAGGAGCGCGCGCTCGTCATCCACGGCCATGGGGTCGCGGCCGGTGATCGCCCGCTGACGGACAGCGGCGAGCTCCGTCGCCTCCTTGATGAACGCACGCATCAGGGGACGACGGTCCCCCCGCAGCTGCGACGCCCAGGCGAGTCCGACCTTGCGCCCGGCAGGGGTGGCGAGCATGGTGACTTCCTCGGGAGTGAACCATCCGGCCGCGGCGTAGTCCTCGAGGCGGGCACGGGTGAGTCGGGCCTCCTCACGACGCAACGCGACGATGCACAGGATGAATCCGATGAAGAGCGGCACCTGAAGGGTGAAGTAGAGACCGAAGAAGTCGGCGAACGTCGCCGAGCCGTTCCAGAGAGCGTGGAGCAGGATCGCCCCGACCACCCCCACCGCGCCAGCACCGAGCGCGGCCCTCGCCGAGCCGTGACGCCGAGCGACGAGGCCGATCGCGAAGCCGGTGATCGCGGTGAACATGGCATGAGCGAAGGGCGAGAAGAGCCCGCGCACCACGAACGTGACGGTCAGCTGCTCGCCGCCGCCCTCGATGAGGCTCACCCCGAAGTACTGGATGTTCTCGGTGAAGGCGAAACCCGCCCCGACCAGCGCGCCGTACACGATGCCGTCGACAGGGCCGTCGAACGCTCGTCGGGCGAGCAGGAAGATGAGGAAGACGCCGAGCCCCTTCCAGAGCTCCTCGACGATAGGCGCCTGCACGACGGCGGTGAACTCCTCGGAGCGGATGTCGAGCAGGAGGGTCAGCGCGGTGTCGACGAGCAGGGTGAGCCCGACGGCCGCGACGGCGCCCCATGCGATGGCGAACGCCACCAGCCGCTTGGGCTCGGGCTCCCACCGATCGATCAGGCGCACGCCCAGGAACACGATGGTCAGAGGGATGAGCGCGAGGACCAGCCCGACGACGGAAGCGAACGATCCGAGCGCCCAGACGAAGTAGCCGACGAGGGCGATCAGGAGGAAGCCGAGCACCCCGAAGAGCCAGAGCGACACCGTGCGCCCTTTCCTCGTCGGAACGGGCAGCGCCGGGAGCGACTCCGCCGGCGACGGGGCGACGGGAGCCGGCGGTGTGTAGGGCGTCGGCTGCGCGAGGGACGATGCATACCCCGTGACGGAGGTGCGGGCCGCGGGCGCCGAGACCTGGCTCGCGTACGGCGCGGGCGCGAAGGCTTGCGGCGGTACCGGCTGCGGGGCCTGCTGCGGCGGTACCTGCTGCGGCGGTGTCGACGGCAACGGCGGTGCCGGCGGAGGCGCATACGGCGAGGGCTGCTGCGGCTGGGACGGTCCTCCGGAACTCATAGGCAAAGCTTATGGGCACAACGCCGGGCACCCGGATATGGCGACCCCCTCCACCCGGCGACCTGCACCCACCCGGTAGCGTAGAAGCATGCGGTTCGCTCACCTGCGCCGTCCCGACTCCCCTCTCGCGGTTCTCGCCGTCGTGGAGGGCTCGGACGCCGTCCTCGTCTCTGATCTCCTGACCGACCCTCCTGCCACGCTGCAGCAGCTGATCGAGAGAGGGGACGATGGTCTCGACGCACTGCGCCGCGCTCTGGCGGACACCACCGCGCCGCGGCATCCGCTCGCGGGATGGGCGTTCGCCTCGGCCGTGCTCGCTCCGCCCGCGGTCCTGGCCGTCGGCCTCAACTACGCCGCGCACTCGAGTGAGCTCGGTCTCAAGACCGATGCCGCCCCGACCGTCTTCACGCTCTGGCCGAACTCGCTCACCGGACACGACCAGACCACATCCTGGCCGCGCACGCTGAGTGAGGCCGTCGACTACGAGGCCGAGCTCGGCGTGCTCATCGGCTCGCCTGCGAAGGACGTCGCCGAGGCTGATGCGCTGTCGCACGTCTGGGGATACACGGTGGTCAACGACATCACCGCCAGGAACATCCAGTTCTCCGAGGCTCAGTGGTCACGCTGCAAGTCGTTCGACGGATTCACCCCGACCGGGCCGTTCGCGGTGACCGCGGATGAGATCGCCGACCCGCAGGACCTGCACATCTGGACCGTCGTCGACGGTCACACCGTGCAGGATGCGAGCACCGATCAGATGGTGCGCTCGGTGGCGAAGCTGATCGCGCACCTCTCGCAGTCGCTCACGCTGCTCCCCGGCACCCTCATCTCGACCGGCAGCCCCGGCGGTGCCGGCTACTCGCGCGACCCGCAGATCTTCCTTCGCGACCGGTCCACCGTCACGGTGGGCATCGACGGCATCGGCGAGCTCACCACCCACTGCCGCATCACCGACTGACTTCACGGAGACGAAGGGGACGGATGCCGGCGCATCCGTCCCCTTCGTCTATCCGTCTGTGAGATCAGATCTCGATCAGGTCTTCCGGTGAGATCACCGGGATCGCGGCCGTGATGGTCTCGAGTCCCGACAGGCGCGCAGGCGAGAGCTGCTTGACGACCTCGTCGCGCGACATGAGGCCGGCCTCCACCACGAGGTCGGCCACGCTGCGGTTGGTCAGCAGTGCGGTCTTCGCGAGTGCGGCCGCCGCGGCGTAGCCGATGAACGGGGTCAGCGCCGTGATGACTCCGACCGAGGCACCGACCATCGCGCCGAGGCGGTCGCGGTTCGCGGTGATGCCGTCGACGCAGTTCACTCGCAGAGTCCACATCGCCTGACGCATCCAGGTGATCGACTGGAAGATCGAATGCGCGATGACCGGCTCGAAGGCGTTCAGCTGCAGCTGTCCGGCCTCTGCCGCCATCGTCACCGTCATGTCCGCACCGGCGACGGCGAACGCCACCTGGTTCACGACCTCGGGGATGACCGGGTTGACCTTGCCGGGCATGATGCTGGAGCCCGCCTGCATGGCAGGAAGGTTGATCTCGCCGAGACCCGCCTGCGGGCCGGACGAGAGAAGACGGAGGTCGTTGCAGATCTTCGACAGCTTCATCGCGTTGCGCTTGAGAGTCGACGAGAACGACATGAACGAGCCGGTGTCGCTGGTGGCCTCGACGAGGTCACCGGCAGTGCGGAGGTCGAGCGACGTGATCTCGCGCAGGTGCTTGAGCACGGCGGGTGCGTAACCAGGGTGGGTGGTGATCCCGGTGCCGATCGCGGTGGCGCCCATGTTGATCTCGAACATCAGCGAGGCGTTCTCGGTGAGACGGGTGTGGTCGTAGCCGAGCGTCGTGGCGAAGCCGTTGAACTCCTGCCCCAGCGTCATCGGCACGGCATCCTGCAGCTGCGTGCGCCCCACCTTCAGCACATCGTGGAACTCGCGCGATTTGCCCAGGAACGACAGCCGCAGCAGGTCGAGTTCCTCGAGCAGCGAGCGCAGGGTCAGCGAGAGGCCGATCTTCACCGCGGTCGGGTACACATCGTTCGTGGACTGGCTGCGATTGGTGTGGTCGATCGGCGAAAGGAAGGCGTAGTCGCCCTTCTCGCGGCCCGCCATCTCGAGCGCGATGTTGGTGATGACCTCGTTCGCGTTCATGTTGGTCGACGTGCCGGCTCCACCCTGGATGACGCCGACCGTGAACTGCTCGTGGAACTCGCCGTCGATCACGCGCTGAGCCGCCCGGTCGATCAGGTCCGCCCGCTCCGGGTCGAGCACGCCGATCTCGCGGTTCGCACGGGCGCTGGCCTGCTTGACCATCGCGAGGCCGACCACGAGGTCGGGATACACCGAGATGGGCCGCTTCGTGATCGGGAAGTTCGCGTCGGCGCGGGCGGTGTGGATCCCCCAGTACGCGTCGACGGGAATCTCCATGCTCCCGAGCGAATCGGTCTCGGTGCGGGTCAGGGTAGGCGCGGCAGAAGCCATGTCACATCCTCGTGGGTCGTGGCGGGTGAGAAGGGTGGGGGATGTCTTCAGTCTACGCCGCTCAGCGTGCGGGTTTGCGGGAGAAGGCTTCGAGTCGCCCTTCCGGGTCGAGCTTCGCCATGCGCTCCAGCCAGGCCTCGGAGAAGTAGTCGCCGGTGTCGGCACTGGTCACCGGGACCACGGTGTGGGTGATCGTGTCGGGGTACACGTGCACGAGGTGGAACGCCTGAGCGGCGTCCATTCCGTTGACCTCGGCAGACGGGCGCGCGACGTTCATGGTGTAGCACGTCGCCGATGCCACGCTCACCGGCACGCCGGCGAAGGTGCCGTGCGAGGAGTAGTGCAGATGCCCGGCGAGGATACCTCGGACGTCGCTGCCGCGGACGACGGCGGCGAGCTCGTCCTGATGTCGCAGCTCCAGGATGTCGAACAGCGGGAGGTGGCTCGGAAGAGGCGGATGATGCATTGCGAGCAGGGTGCCGTGCGGGGCCGGCTCGGCGAGGACCTCGGCGAGCCAGGAGAGCTGACCGTCATCGAGATCCCCGTGATGCCAGCCCGGGACACTCGTGTCCAGCGCCACGAGTCGGAGACCCTCGAGGTCCCAGACACCGGTCACAGGCTCCTCGGTCGGAGCCAGATCGAGCAGCCCCTCACGCAGCGCCGGACGTTCGTCGTGGTTTCCCGCCACCCAGATCACCGGGGCGCCGAGTTCCGCCGCGACCGGCTCGACCGCAGCGCGCAGACGGCGATACGCGTCGGGCTCGCCGAGGTCGGCCAGGTCACCCGTGACGACGATCGCCGTCGGATGCGGATGCACCGCGCGGATCGCGTCGAGCGTGCGGTCGAAGTTCGCCTCGACGTCGTAGCGTCCGCCCAGGCGCGCTCCCCCCGCGAGGAAATGCGGGTCGCTGACGTGGATGAGCACGTGCGACGCGGGCTCGTGCCTGCCGAAGACGTACGGACTGCCGGTTCCTGCGGACATGGCCTCAGCCTATTGCCGCACCGGCAGCGGCGGACGCGACCCGCGCTCGCCCGCCGAGGTCAGTGACCGACGACGAGGAGCAGGATGCCGCTCACCACGGCAGCGGCGCAGAGCGCGAAACAGCCGTAAGCGCCGACCAGGGCCACCGTCTTCTGGCCCTCCGTCAGCGGGCTCTTGCGTGCCGCCTTCGCCGCCTGCTTCTCGGCGCGCTTGAGTTCCTTCTCCGTGATCACGGTGATGGCGTCCGTGAACTCTGCAGGACTCACCACAGGGGCCCGCCCGCTGCGCACGAGCAGTCGGAGTCCCAGCGCGTAGAACGTGACGATGGCGGCGGCGCCGATGAGGGCTGCCGCGAACACCTGGAGGAAGGCGACCCAGTCGATCACGACGTTCATTCGGACTCCCCGTTCCGGTCGGCGTCGGGCTTCGTCGTCGAGGCCGCAGCCTTCGAGGAGCCGGCACCGGCCTTGGCCTCCGCCTTCTTGGCCTTCTTCTTCTCGGCTTTCTTCTCGGCGTCCTTCTTCGCCTGAGCCTTCGCCTGAGCCTTCGCCTGCTCGCGCGCCTCGGCACGGGCCCTGGCCTCGGCCTTGGCCTGCTCGATGCGCTGCTGACGGCGCGTCGGCGGAGGCGTATCGGGGAGTTCGACGGCCCTGCCGGACTCGGCGACGTCACTCATCGCGTTCGCCGGGGTGACGGCATTGCGACGCGAGCGCATGAAGAGGCCGAGGATGATCACCAGGGCGATCACGGCATCGATCGCCACTCCCCAATTGCCCAGCCAGACCACCAGCAGCGCCGCGAGAGCGCCTACGCCTCCGGCAGCGGGAAGCGTCAGCAGCCAGCCGACTCCGATGCGGCCGGCGGTCCGCCAGCGCACGGTGGACCCGCGGCGGCCGAGGCCCGAGCCGATAACCGAACCGGACGCGACCTGCGTGGTGGAGAGGGCGAAGCCGAGGGCGCTGGAGGCGAGGATGGTGGCCGCGGTCGAGCTCTCTGCAGCGAAGCCCTGGGCGGGCTTGACGTCGGTCAGCCCCTTGCCGAGGGTGCGGATGATGCGCCATCCGCCGAGGTAGGTGCCGAGGGCGATGGTGAAGGCACACGCGACGATGACCCACAGCTCGGGCTCGTGATGGGCGCCGGACTGCCAGCCGATCGTGATCATCGCGAGGGTGATCACTCCCATCGTCTTCTGCGCATCGTTGGTCCCATGGGCGAGCGCGACGAGGGACGACGTGAAGATCTGGCCCCATCGGAAGCCGTCGCGGCCGTCGGGCTTCCCGTCGTAGCGACGGGTGACCGAGTAGGCGATCTTCGTCGCGGCGAACGCGATCAGCCCTGCCGTGACAGGGGCGATCAGGGCGGGGAGCACGATCTTCGAGAGCACCATGCCGAAGTCGATGCCCCCGATCCCCGCACCGACCAGAGTGGCGCCGATGAGTCCGCCGAAGAGCGCGTGCGACGAGCTCGAAGGCAGCCCCAGGAGCCATGTGAGCATGTTCCAGGTGATCGCGCCGATGAGACCGGCGAAGATCAACGAGAGGAACAGATCGGCTCCCGCGGAGATGATCGCATCCTCGCGGATGATGCCGCCCGAGATGGTCTTGGAGACCTCGGTGGACAGGAAGGCGCCGACGAGGTTCAGCACTGCGGCGAGGAGGACGGCGGTCTTGGGCTTCAGCGCGCCGGTGGCGATCGGCGTCGCCATGGCATTCGCCGTGTCGTGAAAGCCGTTGGTGAAGTCGAAGAAGAGTGCCAGCGCGATGACAAGCACGACGATGAGGGCTGCGGTTTCCACCGTTCGCTTTCGGTCGTTTGAGGAAGAAGGAGATGTCGACGAGATCGACGTGACGAACGAAGAGTTCACCGTGGGTTTGACTTCCGTTAACCGGCCCCGGTGAATTCTCCCACCCTCCCCCGTGCCGGTCAACTCGACCTGGGATAGCGTGAGACGGTGACTGACGCCCCTGCCGCCGACCGCCGCTCGACCCTCCGCACCCATCACGGTGACACCTTCGAGGATCCCTACGAATGGCTTCGTGCCAAGGAATCCGCCGAGGTCATCTCCCACCTCGAAGCGGAGAACGCCCACACAGACGCCGAGACGGCGCACCTCGCCGATCTGCGCGAGAGACTCTTCCAGGAGATCAAGGGCCGTGTCCAGGAGACGGACCTGTCCGTCCCCACTCGCCGAGGGGACTGGTGGTACTACAGCCGCAGCGAGGAGGGGGCCCAGTACGGCATCCACTGCCGCGCCGCTGCCGCCCCGGACGACTGGACTCCCCCGCGTCTCGAGCCAGGAGTCGCGGTTCCGGGAGAGATCGTGCTCCTCGACGGCAATGTCGAATCGGAAGGACACGACTTCTTCTCGCTCGGCGCTTTCGACACGTCTGACGACGCCACGAAGCTGCTCTGGTCCACCGATTTCGAGGGTGACGAGCTCTACACCGTGCACGTGCGCGACCTCGCCACGGGCACCACGCTCGACGACGAGATCCCGAACACGGGCGGCGCCTTCTTCACGCCCGACGGCACCGGGGTGCTCTACACGACCCGTGACGAGGCCTGGCGCCCCGACACCCTGTGGCTGCATCGCCTCGGCACGCCGGTGTCGGACGACGTGCGGCTCTTCCACGAGCCGGACGAGAAGTTCTGGCTCGGGGCAGGGATCACCCGCAGCCGCCGGTATCTGGTCATCGCGGTCGGCTCGAGCATCACGAGCGAGGAGTACCTCGTCGATCTGACCGGCGAGCTCACCGCTGAGCCGCAGCTGGTCTGGCCGCGTCGCGAAGGCGTCGAGTATTCCGTCGAGCACGCGGTCGTGGGCGGCGAGGACCGGTTGCTCGTGCTGCACAACGACGGAGCCCTCGACTTCGAGCTCGTGTCGGTCGCCGCCGCGGACCCCCGGGGATCGCGGCACGTGGTGGTGGCGCACGAACAGGGCAGACGCCTGCTGGGTGTGGACGCGTTCCGCGACTTCGCCACCGTGGAGTACCGCAGCGAAGGACTCGAACGCGTCGGCCTGCTCGACTACGAGACGGATGTCGTCGACGAGCTGGCCTTCGACGAGCCGCTCTACTCCGCCGGAGTGAGCGGGAACCCCGAATGGCACTCCCCGTTCCTGCGCCTGGGATACACGTCGTTCGTGACGCCGGGGACCGTGTACGACCTCGATCTCGCGACCCGCGAGCTCGTGCTGCGCAAGCAGGTGCCGGTGCTGGGTGGATACGACCCCGCCGACTACGGGCAGAGGCGAGAGTGGGCGACCGCTGCGGACGGCGTCCGCGTGCCGATCTCGCTCGTCTGGAAGCGCTCGTTCGGCGAACCCGGGGGCGAGGCACGGCCGGTGCACCTGTACGGGTACGGCTCGTACGAGCACTCGATCGATCCCGGCTTCTCGGTCGCGCGCCTCTCCGAGCTGGACAGGGGTGTGATCTTCGCGGTGGCGCACGTCCGCGGTGGAGGAGAGATGGGGCGACAGTGGTACGAGGACGGCAAGCTCCTCCACAAGCGCAACACCTTCACGGACTTCGTCTCCTGCGGCGAGCACCTGGTCGAGACCGGGGTCACGGCACCGACTCTCATGGTGGCCGAGGGCGGCAGCGCCGGGGGCCTGCTGATGGGGGCTGTGACGAACCTCGCGCCCGGGCTCTTCGCCGGCATCCTCGCCGGGGTGCCTTTCGTGGACGCCCTGACCACGATCCTCGACCCGTCGCTGCCGCTGACCGTGATCGAGTGGGACGAATGGGGCGACCCCCTCCACGACCCGGATGTCTACGCCTACATGAAGTCGTACAGCCCGTACGAGAATGTCCGAGACGGCGTCGAATACCCGCGGATCCTCGCCGTCACATCCCTGAACGACACCCGTGTGCTCTACGTGGAGCCCGCCAAGTGGGTCGCCCGTCTACGCGAAGCCGGGGCGAAGGACGTGCTCCTCAAGTGCGAGATGGTCGCCGGGCACGGCGGCGTGAGCGGGCGCTACAACTCTTGGAAGGAGCGGGCCTTCGAACTCGCCTGGCTCCTCGAGACGCTCGGCCTCGCCGACGCCTGAGCGCCGGACCTCCTGGTGTGAGCGCCCGTTCGTGGGCGCCACATCAGGCGATCACGTCAGAACAGTCCAGGGTCTGCACCGGCACAAGACGCACACCTGAGAACCCGCGGCTGTTTCACCGCGCGACCCGGGCGCGATTCGACGCGCGACATAGAGCACGCGAGATCAGGCGAACACGCCGCATCAGGCACGCGGGAGGAGAAGTCGCCTGATTCCGCGAGGTCGCCTGATTCGGCGTGATGGATCCGATCGCTCTCGGACTCAGCCGAAGAGCGCCGCAGCCTCGTCGTAGCGGTAGCGCGGGACGGTGTTCAGTTCGCCGAGCGCATCGGCGAACGGCACCCGCACGATGTCGGTGCCCTGCATGGCGACCATCTGACCCCACGCGCCGTCCACGATCGCGTCCGCCGCATGCAGCCCCAGGCGCGTGGCGAGAACGCGGTCGAAGGCCGACGGCGATCCACCGCGCTGGATGTGGCCGAGGATCGTCGCACGCGTCTCGATGCCGGTGATGCGCTCGATCTCGGGGGCGAGCTGGTCGCCGATACCGCCGAGGCGCGGTCGATTGAAGGCGTCGAGCCCCTTGTCGCTGTATGCCTCGTCCATCCCGAGGAGCTTGAACCCCTCGGAGACGACGACCAGGGGCGCGCGACCGCGGTCGTGGGCGCTGGTGACGAGCTCCGTGATGTCGTCGATCGACATCGGTACCTCGGGGATGCAGATGACGTGCGCACCGGCAGCCATTCCGGCGTGCAGGGCGATCCAGCCGACGTGCCGACCCATGACCTCGGCGACCATGCAGCGCTGGTGGGAGTCACCGGTCGTGCGGAGGCGATCCATCGCGTCCGTGGCGATGTTCACGGCGGTGTCGAAGCCGAACGAATAGTCCGTCGCCTGCAGGTCGTTGTCGATCGTCTTGGGGACGCCGATCACCTTGATGCCGTCCTTGGCGAGGCGGTCGGCGGCTGCGAGCGTGCCTTCACCGCCGATCGCGATGATGCCGTCGATCTTGTGCCCGTAGAGGGTCTTGGCGATGTTCTCGGCTCCCCCGCGCTCGCCCTCATACGGGTTCGTGCGGCTGGTGCCGAGGATCGTGCCGCCCACCTTCGACAGCCCCTTCACCTCGTGCCGGGTCAGCGGCATGAAGTCCCCGTCGACGAGTCCGCGCCAGCCGTCGCGGATGCCGACGAACTCCAGGTCGTATGAGGTCGTGCCCTTGAGCACGATGCCGCGGATGACCGCGTTGAGGCCGGGGCAGTCGCCGCCGCTCGTCAGGATGCCGATCTTCATGCTGGTGCCTTCAGACGTTCGGGAGATGGGGGGAACAGGCGACGCTGCCTTCGATCGACACTAGCGCCCCTGCGTGCCCGGGCGCCATTCGGGCTCGACGAAAAACGCCGATCTTGACAAGGCGATTCGCCGATATCGATGAACTTCCCGCCGACGCCGGCTTTCGCACCAGATCCCGCGTTAAGAACAGCCGATCTTGAGGCTTACGCTCCGCCCAGCGCCTGTCGCAGCAGGTGCATGAGCGCCGCCAGCTGCACCGGCTCCCCGGCCGACTCCTCGACCGCTTCCCCGTCGAGGGCGCGTGCCGCGAGTCCCTGCTTCTGGTCGATCAGCTCGGCGATCTTGGTGTCGATGGTGTGCGCGGCGATGATCCGCCACGCCGTCACCGGCTCGTCCTGCCCGATGCGGTGCACGCGGTCGATCGCCTGCGTCTGCTCGGCTGCCGTCCACGACAGCTCGGCGAGGACGACGTTCGACGCCGCCTGCAGGTTGAGTCCCACACCGGCAGCGGTGAGAGAGCAGACGGCGATGCCGACCTCGGGGTCGCCGTTGAAGTCGTCGATCGCCTGCTGGCGGGTCGTGGACGTCTGGTCCCCACGGATCGAGACCGAACGGATGCCGGCGGCGGCGAAGTGCGCCTCGGCCTGGTCCATGACGTCGATGTGCTTCGCGAAGAACACGACCTTGCCGACCGAACGCTGCAGCTGAGCGGCGTAGTCGGCAGCCAGTGGCGCCTTGGCCTGACCGATGCGCCGGACCATGGTGAAGACATTGTCTCCCCCGGTGCCGGCGGCCTTCGACTCCTCGAGCTCGTTCTGGGCGACCAGCCGCACGATGTCGTCGTCGATCTCTCCGGGTGCGAGTCCACGGTCGCCGCGGGCCTCGATGATGCGGCGGTAGCGAGCGGCGAGGCGCTCCCCCAGCTCGCGCTCGGCCTGTCGGATGCTGCGTCCGAACTCATCGTCGAGCTGCACCGGCAGGTCGGCGATCAGCTTGTCGGGCAGGTCGGCGGCGACGTCCTTCTTCTTGCGACGCACGATGCCCATCGAGATGACCGCATCGCGCGCCTCAGGGTAGAAGGCCTTATCTGCAGGGGTGAAACCCGTCGCATCGAGCTTCTCCATGAGCTCGGGCCCCGGCTTCTCGCCGGTGGTCCAGCCGAGGAAGCGCCAGATCGCGTCGAAGTCCTCCACGTCGTTGATCAGCGGCGTACCCGTGAGGGCGAGCATCAGGGGGTCGTGCCCGGGAGTGCGCTCGCGCACCTGGGCGGCCAACGACAGCACGTTCTGGGAACGCTGCGAGGAGAGATTCTTGATGAAGTGCGCCTCGTCGACGACCATGCCGCGCAGCCCGATCGAGGCGAGCCAGGACATGTGCCGATCGAGGATCTCGTAGTTCACGATGAACACGTCGGCGAACGCATCGATGTCGTCGCCGTCACCCTGGATCACCGTGGCACGACGCTGTGGAGTCCAGCGCTCGACCTCGCGCGCCCAGTTCATCTTCACGACGTTGGGGACGACGACGAGCAGCGGGTACGCGCCCGCCACGGAAGCGGCAAGCACTGATTGCGCGGTCTTGCCGAGTCCGGGCTCATCGGCGAGGAGGAAGCTGCGGTGCCCCGCCTTCACGGCTTCGAGGAACCGGGACTGGTGCACCATGACCTCGAGGCCCTTGGGCGAGATGTGGTCGAACTCCGGCGCCGGAGGCAGATCCATGGACGCGGCGGATCCGCCGGCTCCGGTCTCGAAGGCCTTGTACAGCGGCCCCATGAGCTCCCAGCCGTCGAGGCGGCGTCGCGGCGTGGCGCTCGAACGGGGCGTCAGGTCGGGAGCGAGGAAGGGATTGGCCAGTTGTCGAGCTTCGACGGACGGCGGGGTGACCTGTCGCTCGGCGATCGCCGCCGGGATCGTGGAGATCTGCACCGGTGCCGCGTCGGCGATGATGAGCTCTTCCGGGGCGAGGTCGGCGCCGGATTCGAGCAGCCAGTCGCGGCGCATGCGCTTCGCCACCGGCGATGTCGCCTGGTCGGCCTCCAGCAGCTGGATGAGCGAGGTGTCGCGCGCAGCCGTCTTGGCGAGGATCGTGGCGACGCCGTCGAGCCGCTTCAACAGCTCGGCGCGAGCAGGATCACCGATCTCGGCATCCGCCTTCACACGCGCGCGCTCTTCGCGCACCAGGAAGGCGATCACCTGGAACTTCACCCGATTCGTGGGGCCGAGCTTCCCTCGCTGCGACTTGGCCTCGATCTCGCGCACCTTGCGCGCGAGGATCGGGATGAGGGGTGCCTCGTCGTCACGACGGGACGTCTTCTTGCGCCGCGTGGCGGCGGTTGCCGTAGTCGGCATGCTCCTCCTGAGCGTGAAGGCTCCGGCTTCCCCAGGAAGCCATGGGCCGTTCTCGTTGTCCGCGTGTGGCGTGAGCCAGGACCGTACGAACAGTGGATCTTCTTCCCGTCGGGGATCGCGAGATTCGCGAAGTTCGGCGGGAGCCGATGTCCATTCTATGTCATCGTGCCCGCGTGGACGCGATCGCCCACGCCGAGCCGCCCATTCGAACCGCCGAACGGGTCGCGCGCTACGACGTCAGTCCGAGGGCCCGTGCGGCATCGTTCACGTCGGCACCCATCTGCTCCATCAGCTTGTCGATGCCCTCGAAGGCCACCATGCCCCGCAGTCTGTCGACGAACTCGACCGTGACGTCGTGCCCGTAGAGGTCGAGGCCGGTCTCGCCCAGCACGTGGGCCTCGACCTGGCGCACGAGGACATCGTCGAACGTGGGGTTGGTCCCGACCGAGATGGCCGAAGGGTGCCGGATGCCGGTGTCGTGGTCGACGAGCCACCCGGCATAGACGCCGTCCGCCGGAACGAAGGCATCGACGATGGTCGAGAGATTCGCGGTGGGGAAGCCCAGCTCCCGCCCGCGCTTGAGCCCGTGCACGACCTCGCCGCGCACATCCGGGTACCGCCCGAGAACGGTCGCGGCTGTCGCGACATCGCCCTCCATCAACAGTTCGCGGATCCAGCTCGACGACACGCGCCGCGAAGAACCCGGAAGGTAGACGTCGTCGACGACCTCGACCGAGAAGCCGTAGCGGGGTCCGAGTTCGCGCAGCAGCTCCGGCGTCCCCGCTCCCCTGTTCCCGAACCGGAAGTCCTGCCCGACCAGGACCGTCGACACCTGGAGGGCTCCCACGAGGATGTCGACGACGAAATCCTCCGCGCTGCGGGCCGCGAGTTCCTCGTCGAACGTGAGCACCAGCGTCGCGTCGAGCCCGAGCTCACCGAGGAGCTCGAGCTTGCGGTCGACCGTGACGACGTTCTCGGGGCAGCGATCCGGGCGGATGACGGCCAACGGGTTGCGATCGAACGTGACCGCGACCGATCGGCTCTCGGTGGCAGCAGCCGCCTCCTCGAGGCGCGCGATCACAGCGCGGTGGCCGGCGTGGACCCCATCGAACTTGCCGATGGCGACCGCGCTCGGGCCGAAGTCGTCCGGCACCTCATCCGGGCTTCGGAAGATGATCACGCGTCGACCTCGACAGGGCGCGCGACTTCGGCGGGGCGATGCGTGCGCAGCCACCAGATGCCGAAGATCGGGAGGACCAGCGGGATGAACAGATAGCCCCGCCCGAACAGCGACCACACGGTCTCATGCTGGAACAGCTCGGGCAGCAGAATGCTCAGCAACCCGACGACGAGCACGCCGGTGAGCTCGAAGACGATCGCGATCCAGGCGACGGTGTACCAGCCGCGACGACGAGCCAGGACGAGGGCGAGCGTGGCCAGGATGTAGACGAGCGCGGCGAGTGCGGAGAGCGAGTACGCGAGCGGCGCCTCGTCGAACCGACGGACGATCTGCACGAAGCTGCGTCCCGTGGCGGCCAGCGCCATGACGGCGTAGACGATCACGAGGACACGACCGATTCCGGTCATCCGAGAGGAGGGGGCGGTGGAGCTCATAGCGCATTCCATCCTAGAGCCGCGGAAGACGGCCGGTCTCCGCGCAAGCCTCTCGCCTCACGCGAGCTGGACGGCCCAGATGACCTGCATCCGCCAGAGCATGATCGCGATCGCGAGTGCGGCGACGCCCAGGATCACGGTGCTCCAGCGGCTGCGTTCCATGAGCGCCCACAGCACCGCGCCGACGGGCAGGAGCACGGCGGAGACCAGGTAGACCCAGTACTCGAGCAGGTCTCCGGTCGGCGGGTTTCCTGAGAAGGGCGCGATGATGGCGACGATCACCTGGACGACGAGCAGCGCCTCGACGAGGGCCAGAGCACCGACGCTGAAGTCACTCGGTCGCCTGCCGATCAGCCCCGCGACGAGACAGAACACGCCCGCGGCGACCGCGACGACGATCTGCGCGATCGTGAACCACAGGATCATCGGTCGCCCTCCGGCATGTTCATGGCGCTCTTGAGGTCTGCGCCGCGCCTCTCGACGATCCCGATCAGAACCCCGTCCTCGTCGATCGCTGCGCCGAGGCGGCTCTCGAGACGGACGGCCTGCCCTGCGAGACGCTTGCCGTGGCGGAGGTCCCGCGCGTCATCGACCGACATCGCAAGGACCGGGAGAAGGCGTCCTGCAGCCTCACCGGGGGTCAGGGTCGGTGCACCCTCGAGCGCTTCGATGCCGACGGCATCCGTCACATCGAACGGCCCGACACGAGTACGTCGCAGCGCGGTGAGGTGACCGCCGACGCCGAGAGCGGAGCCGAGGTCGCGGGCGAGCGAACGGATGTACGTTCCGGATGAACAGTCGACCACGACGTCGAGATCGATGTACCCGTCGCCCTCGCGACGGCCGAGCAGATCGAACCGCGAGACGACCACGTCGCGCGCTGCGAGCACGACCTCTTCACCGGCACGCACACGCTCGTACGCGCGGCGACCGTCCACCTTGATGGCGGAGACAGCGCTGGGGACCTGGGAGATCTCGCCCGTGAGCCTCGCGATTCCGGCGGAGACCGCTTCATCGCTGACGGACTCCCATGCCTCGGGAGCCGCCGTCGTGAGGATCTCGCCGTCCGCATCGTCCGTGCCCGTCGTCTGTCCGAGCCGGATCGTCGCCGCGTAGGTCTTGTCAGCCCCCACGACGTACGTCAGGAGCCTGGTCGCTCCCTCGATGCCGATGACCAGCAGACCGGTCGCCATCGGGTCGAGCGTTCCGGCGTGCCCCACCTTGCGGGTGCCGAACGCTCGTCGCGTGCGGGCGACGACGTCGTGGCTGGTCAGCCCTGCGGGCTTGTCGACGAGAAGGATGCCGGGCGAGACCATCCCCCCAGCCTACCGAGAGCGACGCCGTGCACCGGCCCGGGGGTCAGCCGCAGACCTCGTACGAGGGTTCGGCGCCGGTCGTCACCGTGACGTCCCATGCGGTGTCGCTGTTCTCGCGGAACGCGAAGAAGACGTGGGCGTCGGTCGCGCTCGGAAGCATGAGCCAGGTGTCGCTCCCCATCGTCGACACCCCCTCCTGCGCGTCAGGATACGCAGCGAGCACCTCGGCCTTGGTCGCTCCGATACCGAGGCCGTCCTCCGTCACCGGTCCAGGGACCACGGCGGGAGTTTCGGCCGCGGAGTAGACGGAGATCTCGCGGATGGGCGCCGTCTCGCTCTCCGTCCCGCGGACGAAGGAGATACCGTAGGCGGAGGCGGCTGCCATCCACCACGCCGACCACGAACAGTTCGCGGTGTCGTTGGTCCAGGAGCCGGTGAGGCCGGCAAGCGTCGAGGTGAAGTCGCCCCCGACGTCGATCGGTCCGACGCCCGCCTCGTGGATGATCCAGGTTCCGGGGTCAGCCGGATCCTCGATCCGAGGCTCCGCTGTCGGTGTCGGCGTCGGTGGGGTCGACGTCATTCCGCTCGGCGTGGATCCGCCGCTGGGCGTCGAAGCGGGTGCCGACGTTCCCGTGCACCCGACCAGGCTCGTGACGGCCAAGGCCGTCACGAAGATGAGCGCGCTCGTACGTGTGTTGATCATGGATGCCCCTGTCTCCGGTCCCGGGCTCGTCTCGCAGCTCACGTAGGCTGGATGGATGCCCGATATACAGGCCCGTCCCGAGATGAGATCGCGCCTGTCCGCATGGTATCGATCCACAGCGCGCGACCTGCCGTGGCGTCGGTCTGCGTTTCATAACGAATTCGGCGCCTGGGGCGTTCTCGTGAGCGAATTCATGCTGCAGCAGACCCCGGTGACGAGGGTCATTCCGCATCTCGAGGCATGGCTGGATCGGTGGCCGACCCCTGCCACGATGGCGATGGCGTCGACGGCGGAGGTCGTGCAGCAATGGGCGAACCTGGGGTATCCCCGACGCGCGCTCTGGCTGCACCGCGCTGCCGTCGAGATCACGGATCGTCATGGCGGAGTCGTTCCGCGTGACGTGGACGCGCTGCTGGCCCTCTCCGGCATCGGCGACTACACCGCCCGCGCCGTGGCCGTGTTCGCCTATGGCGACCGGCACCCCGTGGTCGATACGAACACTCGGCGCGTTCTCGCCCGTGCCGTCGAGGGCCGGGCGCAGCCGGGAGCGGCATCTCGCCGAGACCTCGACCTGATGTCATCGTTGCTGCCGGAGGATGTCGCGGAGGCGGCCGTGTTCAACGCGGCGGCGATGGAGCTCGGCGCCACGGTCTGCACGTCACGGGCACCCCGGTGCCCGCTCTGCCCTCTCGCCGGGAGTTGCGCATGGCTGGCAGCGGGCAGGCCGGACACGGGAGACGGACGCCGACGCCAGGCCGCCTATGAAGGGTCCGATCGGCAAGCACGCGGCGCGGTGCTGCGCCTGCTGCGGAGCCGGGATCCGGAGGCCGTCCCGCTCGATGCCGTCCTCCCGGATTGGCCCGACACCGGACAGCGCGACCGAGCGATCGACTCGCTGATCGCCGACGGGCTCGCCGAAGCCGACGGGGCCACCCTGTTCCTGCCCCGCTGACGGCGCCGCGCGCGACGGCGGATCACGGACGATGACGACTCAGACGTGTTGATCCGTGCGATGTGCAAGTACCGTCAGCTCGACGCGGCTCCGCACGTCGAGCTTGGTGAAGATCCGGCCGAGGTGGACTTCCACGGTGCGGACCGAAACGTTCAGCTCCTCGCCGATCTCACGGTTCGCTGCACCTCGGACCGCGCGCATCGCCACTTCCAGCTCCCGGGCGGTGAGCCGGAGCGACCAGGCGGCACGGCATGCCGAGAGCAGGCCCATCGCCGGGACGATGCTCCCCTCTCTGGCCTCGAGTCGGTCCAGCCTCCCGCGCACCGACTTCGCCCATGCCGTCGCGCCGGAGAGCTCGAACAGTCGTTCGGCATACTGCAGATGGATCCTCGCGGCCGAGTGATCGCCGCGGATCGCATGCCGGCTTCCGAGCATCATCTCCACGCGCGCCCGCTCGAACGGCGAACGCAACGTTCGCGCGATCTCCGCGACCTCGTCGCCGTCCGCACGCCATCGCCCGTCCGCCGCCGTCGCGATGCGTGTCCGCAGCTGCTACGCCAGCGCGATCTCCGGAGGCTCGAGAGACGCGGCCGCCAACGGGACACCGGGAGAAGGCGAGGCCAGCTCGTCCAGACCCGGCACGGTCATCGTCGTCTGCGGGGCGCCGAGATCGGACCAGAGCCGGACCGTGGCTGCGGCATCGTCGAAGGAGCCGGTGAGGAAGGACCGGACACCACGGTCCACGAGCAGATCCATCTTCGCGCCAGGCGGAAGGGTGAGCGTGAGCGACCGGGCGAACGGGCCGAGTTCGCCGTGCACCGCCAGATCGAGGCGTCGGGCGAGGACGACTCCGAGCCCGGCGAGGGGCAGCGCGATGGGAAGGGTGAGCGCCGCCTGGATCAGCCTGTCCCGCGCGATACCGATGTCACCTCGCCACGCGAGCAGGAGGACCTCGACGACCGACCGATACGCATGGACGACCGGGCTGTGCTCGTAGCCCGGCACGAAAGGATCAGGACCGCCGGACGGCGTCGATTCATCGACGACGAGCAGACGCAGCCCCAGATCGATGTCTCCCTCGACCGCGGCGCGCAGAGTTCGGAGCATCCCCCCGCTCACCGAGCTCGACTCCGTCACCATGTCGGCATCGCGATCTCCGGCCATGAGCCACCCCAGCGCGACGACCGGATCCCTCAGCTCCTGCTCGGCACCGATCCGCACGGCACCGTCCCGGAGGGCATCGAGCCACAGGCGCATCCCCCGCCGGTCTCCTCGCTCGGCGCAGAGGATGGCGGCGAGAGCGGCTGCTCTGGTCCAATGACGCCAATCGCTCTCGTCGGCGGATCCCGGCCGCACGGTGGTCGGATCGATCCCGGGAACAGCCCCCTGCACGAAGGTCTGCGCCACGATCAGAGCCCCGAGCCCCGCCCACCTGTGTCGTTCACCGCTGTGCGGATACAGCGTCCCCAACCAGGCGGCGGCCTCCACCGCGAACCCGGCACCGACCGCCGACGCCCCGGCCACGAGCCGCGCCTCGTCCTGATCCTCGCCGACTGCATGTTCTGCCGCCTCACGCGCCAGCATCAGTGCACGCTCCGGATGTCCGGCTTCGCTCAGCTGCCGCGCGATGAGGGTGAGCTCCCGTGCGGTCGACGGGTCGCCCTCGAGAGATGCCCGAGCCCGGTGCCAGTCCGCGCTCATCGGGTCACCACGATCGAGGAAGACCGCGCTCAGACGCTCATGGACCAGCGCGGTCCCGGCAGTGCAGGTCGTCGCCCGCACCCAGATCGAGAGTCGGGCGTCGACGAAACGCACGCGGCCGGCGTGCAGGGTCACGTGATCGCCGACGGCGGCAGCGGCGATCTCGGTCGCCGTGCGCCCGTCGAACTCCAGGAGCGGACCCAACGAATCGTCCAAGCAGACCGCGAGCGCGAGGAGGAGCTGACGATCCCGCTCGTCGAGCAGCAGTCCCTCGAACCTGCGTGAGATCGCCGCGACCAGGGGCAACGGCGACGGCAACGGTCGGAGCCCATGGCGTTGGTGCGGAGTCAACCGCTCGACGACCGCGCGGATCGTGGCAGCGTCGGCATCCAGATCGCCGGCCAACCGGGCGAGCACATGTGGAGCACAGCCGAGATCCTGCGCGAGCAATTCTTCCAGGAGGAGACCGACGGCGGCGGGCGCGATGAACGGCCCCCCAGACGTGCCCGTACCCTCGATGCCGTTCCCCCTCAGCTTCGCGGGAGCCGGTCCCGCGAAGCCGAGCGTATCAAACGGCGCTCACTCCGCGTCGTCGTCCGTACGGTAGGGGTCCGCGTCACCGGCATGGGATGCCGACGAGGCGAGCTTGGCGACGTCGGCATCACGCTGCTGCGCCTCACGGAGCAGCGCCCCGATGTGGTCGGCGTTCTCCGGAAGCGCGTCGGGAATGAACTCGAGCGTCGGAACCAGCCGAGTGCTCAGCTGCCGTCCGACCTCGCTACGCAGCATTCCGGTCGCCGACGTGAGCGCCGCACCACTGGAGATGCGCTCCTCCTCGGTCCCCAGCACCGTGTAGAACACCGATGCATGCTGAAGGTCGCCGCTCACGCGGACATCCGTGATGGTGACGAAGCCGAGGCGCGGGTCTCGCAGCCCCTTCTCCAGCCGTTCGGCGAGGATCACGCGGATCCGATCCGCGAGACGGGCCTGTCTTTCGCCTGCCATTGTTCTCTCCCTGTCCAGGAACCCTCAGGGCGTCCCCCGTCTCCGTGCTCGGAAGGAGCAGGAGAGGGAGACGCCCGAAGGTGTTTCGAAGTGATCAGCCGCGAGGCTTCTCGACGAGCTCGGTCGTCTCGATCTCATCGCCGATCTGGATGTCGTTGTACTTGCCGAGGCCGATACCGGCCTCGTAGTCCGTGCGGACCTCGGTGACATCGTCCTTGAAGCGACGCAGCGACTCGATGGCGAGACCATCGGCCAGCACGACACCGTCGCGGATGACGCGAGCCTTGGCGTTTCGCGTGATCGTTCCCGACCGCACGATGACACCGGCGATGTTGCCGAACTTCGAGGAGCGGAACACCTCGCGGATCTCGGCGACACCCGACTGGACCTCTTCGTACTCCGGCTTGAGCATGCCCTTGAGCGAGCTCTCGATCTCGTCGATCGCGTTGTAGATGACGGAGTAGAAACGGATGTCCACGCCTTCACGGGCGGCACGCTCACGCGCCTTCGTGTCGGGACGGACGTTGAAGCCCACGATGATCGCGTTGTCGATCGTCGCCAGGTTCACGTCGGACTCGGTGATGGCACCCACACCGCGGTGGATGATGCGCAGCTGCACCGAGTCGTCGACCTCGATCTTGAGGAGCGACTCCTCGAGTGCCTCGACGGCACCGGAGACGTCACCCTTGATGATGAGGTTGAGCGACTCGACCTTGCCCTCTTCGAGCGCACGGGTGAAGTCCTCGAGCGAGATGCGCTTGCGGGCCTTGGCCAGCTGGGCGTTGCGCTCGACCGCTTCACGCTTCTCAGCGATCTGGCGGGCCATGCGGTCTTCCTCGGTGACGATGAAGACGTCGCCGGCACGCGGCACGGAGTTCAGACCCTGCACCTGCACCGGACGCGACGGGAAGGCCTCGAGGACCTGCTCGCCGTTCTCGTCCGCCATCGCACGCACACGGCCGTACGCCGTGCCCGCGACGATCGCATCACCGATCCGGAGCGTTCCGGACTGGATGAGCACCGTTGCGACCGAACCGCGGCCCTTGTCGAGCTTCGCCTCGATGGCGACACCACGAGCGGCCTTGTTCGGGTTGGCGGTCAGGTCGAGACCGGCGTCGGCGGTGAGCAGCACGGCGTCCAGGAGTTCCTGGATGCCGGTGCCCGCACGAGCCGAGACGTCGACGAACATGACGTCTCCACCGAACTCCTCGGCGACCAGCCCGTACTCGGTCAGCTGCTGACGCACCTTCGAAGGGTTGGCGTCGGGCTTGTCGACCTTGTTCACCGCGACCACGATCGGCACGTTCGCCGCCTGGGCGTGGTTCAGCGCCTCGACCGTCTGCGGCATGATGCCGTCGTCGGCCGCGACCACGAGGATCGCGAGGTCGGTGACCTGCGCACCACGAGCACGCATGGCGGTGAACGCCTCGTGACCCGGGGTGTCGATGAACGTGATGGCGCGCTCGATGCCCTCGTGCTCGGTCCACACCTGGTAGGCACCGATGTGCTGGGTGATGCCACCGGCTTCACCCTCGATCACATTGGTCTGACGGATCGCGTCGAGCAGTCGCGTCTTACCGTGGTCGACGTGACCCATGACGGTGACCACCGGCGGACGGATCTCGAGGTCGTCTTCGCTCTCGGCCTCCAGCTCGGCCTCCAGGTCGAGACCGAAGCCCTCGAGGAGCTCCTTGTCCTCGTCCTCGGGCGAGACCATCTGGATCTTGTAGCCGAGCTCAGCACCCAGGACCTCGAACGTCGCCTCATCGAGGGACTCGGTGGCCGTGGCCATCTCACCCAGGTTGAAGAGGATGGTGACGAGGGTTCCGGGCTGGACCGTGTAGCCGGTCAGCGTCTCGATCTTGTCGGCGAAGTCCGCGATCGATGCACCGCGGCGCATGCGGATGATCTCTCCGTTGCCGCGGGTGACGTTGACGCCACCGACGACCGGAGCACTCCGCATCTCGAACTCTTGCCGCTTCGCCCGCCGCGACTTGCGCTGCTTGCTCTTGCCGCCGCCCTTGCCGAAGGCACCTGCGGTACCACCGCCGGGACCACGGCCGCGACCGCCACCGCCACCGGGACGACCGGCGAAACCGCCGCCGCCGGGGCGTGCTCCAGGACCGCCGGCACCGCCGGGTCCGCCGGCACCGCCGGGACGACCGGGGCCGCCGGGACGCTGCTGGAACGGAGCACCGGGACGACCGCCCTGGCCACCGCGCGGTGCACCGGGACGAGGCGAGCCGGGACGAGGGGCACCCGGACGGGGTGCGCCGGGACGCGGAGCCTGCGGACGCGGGATGTTGCCCGGCGTCGGACGCTGGCCCATGCCCTGAGCCGACGCGAACGGGTTGTTACCCGGACGCGGACCGGCCGGACGCTGGCCCATGCCCTGCGCCGACGAGAAGGGGTTGTTACCCGGACGCGGAGCACCGGGAGTCGGCGCGCCGCTCTCGGCCGGCTTCGCCGCATCGGATGCGGCGGGAGCCTCTGCCGCAGGGGCAGGGGCAGGGGCGGGAGCCGGCGCAGCGGGTGCGGGGGCCGGAGCTTCCGGGGCAGGCTTCGGACCGGGCTTGGGGCCCGGGGTCGGTGCCGGCTTGGCACCGGGCTTCGCAGCTGCAGGCTTCGCAGCCGCGGGCTTCGCCGCGGGAGCGGCGTCAGCGGAGCCCTTGAGCGAGCCATCGGCCTCGATCGCCGCGCGCAGCTTGCGCGCAACGGGCGGTTCGATGGTCGAGGACGGGCTCTTCACGAACTCGCCGAGTTCCTTGAGCTTCGCAAGTGCGATCTTGCTGTCGACGCCGAGTTCGGCGGCGATCTCGTGTACGCGTGGTTTACCAGCCACAATTCTCCTGTCTGAGTCGGTCCACCCAGACAGGGCAGACCACTAGTCGCGGACGGGTCTCATTTCGAGCCGTTCACTTTGTTTCCATAGCTGTTCAGCCTTTGTTTCTTGGTGGGTGCTGTTCGAAGGTCCGTGTGTCCAGCTGAGTGGTCACACGCAGTGCTCGTCCGAAAGCTCGCCGCCGCAGAGCGGCCGCCATGCATTCAGCTGTCGGATGCACCCACGCGCCACGCCCCGGCAGGACAGCACGCTCATCGGGGATGAGGGTGTCGTTCTGGGCCACCACCCGGAGAAGGGTGGAGCGGGGAGCACGCATGCGACAACCGACGCACGTTCGTACGGGTTCCATATTACACCTGCGTTTCACCCCACCTCGCCCGCTCCCGGGCGCGGCGGAAGGCCGAAGCCGTGTCAGTCGAGGACGCTGTCCGGCTGGATGTCGATCTTCGCGCCGGTGAGCTTGGCGGCCAGACGAGCGTTCTGACCTTCCTTACCGATCGCCAGCGACAGCTGGTAATCGGGCACCAGGGCACGGACGGCCTTGGTGCTGGCGTCGAGCACGAAAGAGCTCGTCACCTTGGCCGGTGAGAGCGCGTGCGCCACGAAGGTCGGCAGATCGGCGTCGTAGTCGACGATGTCGATCTTCTCGCCCGCGAGTTCCTCGGTCACGGCGCGCACGCGACGCCCGAGCTCGCCGATGCAGGCACCCTTGGCGTTGATCGACGGGTCGTTCGCCTTCACCGCGATCTTCGTGCGGTGACCGGCCTCGCGGGCCAGGGCGACGATCTCGACCAGACCGGCAGCGATCTCGGGCACTTCGAGGGCGAAGAGCTTGCGGACCAGGCCGGGGTGCGTGCGCGAGACCGTGATCTGCGGCCCCTTGAGACCCTTGGCGACACTGGTGACATACACGCGCAGACGCGAGCCGTGCGTGTACTCCTCGCCGGGAACCTGCTCCTCCGGCGGCAGGATCGCCTCGACGGCTCCGAGATCGACGTGGATCATGCGGGGGTTCGGGCCCTGCTGGATCACACCGGCGACGATGTCGCCCTCTTTGTCCTTGAAGTCACCGAGCACGACGTCGTCCGCGATGTCGCGCAGACGCTGGCTGATGACCTGCTTGGCCGCGAACGCCGCGATACGCCCGAAGTCGTCCGGCGTGGCGTCTTCCTCGCCGATGATCGCGCCCTCTTCGTCCTTGACGACCTGCAGCACGGCGACGTGGCCGGTCTTGCGGTCGAGATCCACGCGGACGCCCTCGGGAGTGACGCCGTCGGCGGAGACGTGCTTGGAGTACGCGGTCAGGATCGCCTGTTCGATGATCGCGACGAGCTCATCGAAGGGGATCGCCTTCTCCTTCTCGATCCCTCGCAGCAGACTCAGTTCGATGTCCATGACGGCCTCTCTATTCAGCTCTCGTCGCGCCTGTTCGCACGCGCGACATCCGTACCACGATACCCTGTGCCCACCGGCCCTCGCACGGCGGCGGCGGTGTCGGGATCCGGAGCCGCTCGAGGAGGAGCACGTGAGCACATTCGACACGATCGTGATCGGCGCGGGGATGTCGGGGCTCACGAGCGCCCGCATGCTCGCCGACGCGGGCCGGAGTGTCGTCGTCCTCGAAGGACGTGACCGCATCGGGGGCCGGATGCACACCGACCGAAGTGCCGGATTCTCCGTCGATCTCGGTGCATCGTGGATCCACGGCATCGAGGACTCGCCGCTGTGGAGCCTCGTCCACGCGCTCAGGATCCCGGCGATCGAGTACACGGTGGGCAGCTTCCAGGTGGGTGGTCGACCGATCGAGAACTTCGATGGCACGGGTCGTGCCATGGACGAGGCAGCCACCTCGCGATGGGTCGCCGACGTCGAACTCGCGGACCGTCTTCTCGTCGAGGAGATCGCCGCGTCCTCCTCCGGCGACACCTATCTCGATGTCACCGAACGCGCTCTCGACCGGTCGGGGCTGTCGCCCGAGCGCATCGACGACGTCCGCGAGTTCTTCCGCCATCGGGTCGAGGAGCAGTGCGGCGCGTGGATCGGCGACCTCGACGCGCACGGTCTCGACGAGGATGCGATCGACGGAGACGAGGTGATCTTCCCTCGCGGGTACGACGAGCTGCCGCGGCGCATCGGGGCCGGCCTCGACGTGCGGCTGAAGACCGTCGTGACCCGGGTGAGCCGCTCGGCGGACGGAGTCGTCGTGCACGCGGGCGGCACCGAGTACCGCGCAGACCGAGCGATCGTCACCGTGCCGCTCGGCGTGCTCAAAGCCGGGACGATCACCTTCGAACCGGCTTTGCCGGATGCGGTCGCCGGTCCCGTCTCACGGCTGGGGATGGGCGTCTTCAACAAGGTGTTCGTCCAATTCCCCGAGCGGTTCTGGAACGAGGAGAGCTATGTGATCCGCGCGCTCGGCGAGGCGGGCGAGCACTGGCATTCCTGGTACGACGTCTCCGCCGTCAGCGGCATCCCCACCCTGCTGACCTTTGCCGCCGGGCCGTTCGGCCGCCGGATGCAGAACCGTCCGGACGACGAGATCGTCGCCGACGCGGTCAGCGCGCTGCGTCTCCTCTACGGGGACGCCGTCGGCGAGCCACTCGCTCACTGGGTCACCCGCTGGGGTGAGGACGAGTTCTCGAACGGCTCCTACTCGCACCTCGCGCTGGGCTCGACGCATCACGATCATGACGCGCTGGCGGGACCCGTCGACGGCGTTCTGCATTTCGCCGGCGAGGCCACCTGGGGTGACGAGCCGGCGACGGTCGGCGCGGCGTTCTACTCCGGGCACAGGGCCGCGGAGCGCATCCTCGATCGGCCGGTCGACCTCGCGGACTTCGCCGCCCGTATCACCGCGCGGGAGCAGACGGAAGTGCGTTGATCGCACCGATCAGCCGGAACAGGTTGCCCACCTGGCGCTGATCCAGGTGCAGGATCAGACGCGGCAGGTCGAGGTTGTCGTCGTCGGCCACCTCCGGCGGCCGCGGCGTCGTCCGCTCGATCCGTCCCGACGAGAGCATCGAGGCGAACTGCTCGTTGAGCGTCTCGATCTCGGCATCCGTCGGCTCGGCCCGCAGACGCAGCACCAGCGCGTCGCCGACCCATCGCAGCGAGTCGTAGTTGTGCCAGAACCCGGTGATCTCCGCCCGGGCCGCGTCGACCGAATCGGTGATGACGACGCGGTCGAAGTCGCCCTCCGAGATGACGCCGGTCGGGGCGAGGTGGTCGTCGATGAAGCTCCGCAGCCCCTGCCAGAAGGTGCCGCCCGGCTCGTCGAGGAGCACGATGGGCGTCGGCTCCGCCTTCCCCGTCTGCTGCAGCGTGAGCAGCTCGAACATCTCGTCGAGCGTGCCGAAGCCGCCAGGGAGGCAGATGAATCCGAGCGATTCCTTGATGAGCATGAGCTTGCGGGTGAAGAAGTACTTCATCGCGACCACGTGGTCCTGGCCCGCGACGAAGCCGTTGGGCTTCTCCTCGAAGGGCAGGCGGATGGAGACCCCCAGGGAGAGCGCGGGGCCCGCGCCCTCGGAAGCCGCCTGCATGATGCCGGGGCCGGCTCCCGTGACGACCATCCAGCCGTCGCCGGCCAGTGCGGCGGCGACGTCGCGGGCGGTGAGGTAGAGCGGATCGTCCTGCCGGGTTCGGGCCGACCCGAACACCGTCACCTTGGGGACTCCCCGGAACGGCGCGAACAGGCGGAACGCGTCACGCATCTCGGCCAACGCCGCCGAGGCGATCTTCAGGTCGAGCCGATCGGCGCCGTCTTCGCCGAGCAGGATCGCGGTGCGCAGCATCCGCATCACAAGCCTGCGGTCGGTATGCACTCCCGCATCGTCGAGGACGGCGTTGATCTCGGAGCTGAGGGCTTCGGGGAGGGGTGCGTCGATCATGTCACCAGGGTGTCATGCGGCAGTGCGACGACGGGCCGCAACGCCGGGGTGTCGCCGCGAGACGCCGTCGCCTCCCTGTCACGACACCGCCACGGTGTCAATGCCCGTGACCACGACGCCCGCAGGCGGCACGCTGACGTCATGACCGAGATCACAGGACCCGAAGCCCTCGCCCGCGTCGTCGAGCTCGTGGAGGACATCGACATCACGATGCTCACCACCACCGACGACGACGGCAACCTCGTGAGTCGGCCTATGTCGACCCGGCAGATGGACGACGACGGCGACATCTGGTTCTTCACGGCCGAAGACACCGAGAAGGTCGATGAGGCGCGCAAGCACCGCGATGTCGGCCTCGCCTACTGCGATGCGAAGGGGATGCGCTACGTGTCCGTCGCGGGAACGGCAGAGGTCGTGCACGACCGCGCGAAGATGGAAGAGCTCTACTCGGCGTCGCTGGAGATCTGGTTCGCCGACGGCCTCGACACCCCGGGCATCGCTCTCCTCAAGGTGACTCCGAAGGTCACGGAGTTCTGGGAGCCGTCGAAGGGAAAACTCGCCCTCGCTGCCGGAGCGCTCAAGTCCCTCGTCACCCGCGATACGCCGGACGACGACATCATGAACCACGGCCGCATCGTCTGCTGACGACGCGGCCGTGGATCTCAGCGTGCGACGGTGAGGCGCTCGACGACCTCGTCGACGGAGATCGCGTCACGGTCCCCCGTGGCGCGATCCCACAGCTCGACCTGGCCGTCGGTGGCCCCGCGGCCGACGATGACGATCTTCGGCACTCCGACGAGCTCGGCATCGCCGAACTTCACACCGGGCGACACTTTGGGGCGGTCGTCGTACAGCACATCGAGGCCGGCGGCCTCGAGCTGCGCGGAGATACCTTCCGCCACCTCGAATGCGACCTGATCACGACCTGCCGCGACGACCTGCACGTCGAACGGTGCGACCGACGCCGGCCAGATGAGGCCCTTGTCGTCATTGTTGAGCTCGGCGATGATCGCGAGGATACGGGTCACGCCGATGCCGTACGAGCCCATCGTGACGGTGACGAGCTTGCCGTTCTCGTTCAGCACCTTCAGCCCCAGAGCCTCGGCGTACTTCCGGCCCAGCTGGAAGACGTGTCCGATCTCCATGCCGCGCGCGAGCTCCACCGGGCCCGAGCCGTCGGGAGCCGGGTCCCCGGCGCGCACGTTCGCGATCTCGACGATGCCGTCCGCGGCGAAGTCTCGCCCGGCCACGACGGAGTGCGCGTGCTTCTCGTCGATGTTCGCGCCGGTGATCCAGCTGGTGCCCTCGCTGACGCGCGGGTCGACAAGATACCGGATGCCCGTGGCCGACTCCTCGCCGAGCACCGCACCGGTGGGTGACCAGGGGCCGATGTAGCCCTTCACGAGCAGCGGGTTGTTCTCGAAGTCGTCCGCTGTGGCGGTCTCGACCTCGGCAGGCGCGAAGGCGACCTCGGCGCGCTTCTCGTCGACCTCACGGTCGCCGGGGATGCCGACGATCACGAGTTCGCGGGTGCCGTCGAGGTGGGTCAGCGCGAGCACGACATTCTTGAGCGTGTCGCCTGCGGTGTACTCGCCCTCGAGCTCTCGGTTGACATGCGCGACCAGCGTCTCGATGGTCGGTGTGTCGGGAGAGTCGAAGATCACCGGGGACTCGTCGGCGTCGTACGCGATCGCCTCGGGCACCGCGGTGGTGAACGCCTCGACGTTCGCTGCATAGCCGCCGGCGCTGCGGACGAAGGTGTCTTCGCCGACCGGAGTCGGGTGCAGGAACTCCTCGCTGCGGGATCCGCCCATCGCCCCCGCATCGGCCTGGACGATGACGTACTCGAGACCGAGACGCTGGAAGATGCGCTCGTACGCGTCGCGCTGCGCCTGGTAGCTGGCGTCCAGCCCCTCATCGGAAGAGTCGAACGAGTACGCGTCCTTCATCGTGAACTCGCGTCCACGGAGCAGGCCCGCCCGCGGGCGCGCCTCGTCGCGGTACTTGTCCTGGATCTGGTAGATCGTGAGCGGCAAATCCTTGTACGAGGAGTACAGGTCCTTCACGAGCAGAGTGAAGGCCTCTTCGTGGGTGGGCGCGAGCAGATAGTCGCCGCCCTTGCGATCCTGCAGACGGAAGAGCAGGTCGCCGTACTCGTCCCAGCGGCCGGTGGCCTCATAGGACTCACGGGGCATGAGCGCCGGGAAGTGCACCTCCTGTGCGCCTGCGGCGGCCATCTCCTCGCGGACGACGGTCTCGATCTTCGACTTGACGCGGAGACCCAGTGGCAGCCACGCGAAGATGCCGGCGGCCTGCGGGCGGATGTACCCGGCCCGGATCAGCAGCCGGTGGCTGGCGACCTCTGCGCCTGCAGGGTCTTCACGGAGCGTGCGGAGGAAGAAGTTCGAAAGACGAGTGACCACGGAGCAAGTCTAGTGAGCCGTGGTCACTCGTCTTCGACGACGTCAGTTGAGCGCCGGAAGGTTCGCGGGTACGACGCCGCCGGCGTACAGGTCGGCCGCCAGCTCCTGCAGCGCCGTCAGCGCGACCCGCTGCGGGAGCGGACCGTAGGAGATGCGCGCGACACCGAGCTTCTCGTACTCCGAGGCCGCGAGGGCACCCGGAATCCCGATGACGCTGATCTTGCGCTCGCCGATGCCCTCGACGAGCTGACGCGTGACGTTCATGTCGAGGATGCCGGGCACGAACACCGCGGTCGCTCCGGCGTCGAGGTAAGCCCGCCCACGCTGGATGGCATCGGCGATGCTCTCCTGCACGGGCCGACCGCCGGCGCGGACGAAGGCGTCCGTGCGCGCATTGAGGGCGAACGGGACGCCCTCGGCCTCCGCCGCCTTCACGATCGCCTCGACGGAGGCGACGGACTCGTCGAGCGGCTTGAGTCGGTCCTCGACGTTCGCGCCGACGACGCCTGCCCCGATGGCGAGGCGGGTGGTCTCCCCCGCGTCGCCGTATCCGTCGTCGAGATCGGCGGTCACGGGCACATGGACGGCGGCCGCGATGCGACCCACCATGTCGATCATGATCTCGCGCGGCGTGGCGCCGTCGTCATAGCCGAACGACGCCGCGATGCCGTGTCCGGCGGTGGCGATCGCCTGGGTCTCGGGGAGGGCGGCGACCGCCCGCGCGGAGACGACGTCCCACACATTCACGACGCGAAGGATCTCCGGTGCGTCATAGAGTCCGACAAGGGTCTGGGCCTTGGCTGCAGTGGTCATGACTCCACGCTAACGCGGGATGACGTCCACGGGGCCGGTTCATTCCGCTCCGCCTGATCGCCACGCCTAGGGTGGAGCCATGCCCCAGCGCCGATCACACGTCGCCCCGTCCGCTGCGCAGACCGAGCTGGCCTCGGCACTCGCCGGGCTGCGGGAATCTGTCGATGCTCCCCTCGACTTCCCCGACGAGGTCATCGCCGAGGCCGAGGCATCCACCGCCCCCGTGCCACAGATCGACCTTCGCGACGTCCCCTTCGCAACGCTGGACCCTGAAGGGTCTCGCGACCTCGATCAGGCCTTCCACCTCGAGCGCGCGGGGACCGGATACACCGTTCGCTACGCGATCGCCGACGTCCCGGGGTTCGTCGCACCGGGCGGAGCGGTGGATGCCGAGGCACGGCGTCGCGGACAGACACTGTATGCCGCGGATGGTTCGATCCCGCTGCATCCACGCGTGCTGAGCGAGGATCGAGCCTCGCTGCTCGCCGACGTCGACCGACCGGCGCTGGTGTGGACCTTCGCCCTCGACTCCAGCGGTGTCGTCTCCGACTTCCGCCTGGAACGCGCGCTGATCCGTTCGCGCGCACAGCTCGACTACACGACGACGCAGCTGGCGATCGACCGCGGCGAGGACGGCCCGGCGGCACTGCTCCCGGAGATCGGAGCCTTGCGCATGGAGCAGGAGCGCCTGAGAGGAGGAGCGAGCCTGAATCTGCCCGACGAAGAGGTCGTGCGTGCAGAAGACGGCACCTATGCGATCGAACGACGCCGCCCACTTCCCGTGGAGGAGTGGAACGCCCAGCTCTCGCTCATGACCGGGATGGCCGCAGCTTCCCTCATGCTCGACGCCGGAGTCGGCATCCTCCGGACGATGCCGGAGCCGGATGCGGCCGCTTTCGAGACCTTCCGGCATCAGACCGAGGCCCTCGGGCGCCCGTGGACGGCCGGTGCATACGGCGACTACCTTCGCGGGCTCGACCGCGCCGACCCGATGACGCTCCCCGTGCTGGAGGCCGCGTCGTCGCTGTTCCGCGGAGCCGGGTACCTGGTGTTCGACGGCGAAGCGCCGGGCGCCGCCGTGCAGGCCGCCATCGCCGCGCCCTATGCCCACGCGACCGCTCCGCTGCGCCGACTCGTCGACCGGTGGGCACTGGCGATCTGCCTCGCCGCCGCGAACGGCGAGCCCGCCCCCGAATGGGCGCGCGCATCGCTCGGCGAGCTCCCCGCCCTCATGCAGGAATCCGGCCAGCGTGCATCGCGCCTCAACGCGGCGACGATCAACAGTGTCGAGGCCGCGCTGCTCACGCCCCTGGTCGGCACGACGATCGAGGCGACCGTGATCGAGCTGCGCGGTGAACGCGCAGCCGTGCAGATCGCCGACCCCGCCGTGACAGCGACCGCACCGCTGCCGCCGGGTGCGGAGCCGGGTGATGTCGTGCGACTCCGCATTGTGCGTGCGGACATCGCGAAGGGCGAGGTCGAGTTCGCGATCTGACCTTCTGCTCATAGGCGACGCGTGGTCGCCGATGAGCTCTTCGAGCGGATCGCGGAGCTGATGCTGCTAGGCGACCGCCGCTGGATCGCCACCGGGAAGTGGCTCCCCCGTCGATTGCGCGCTCTGAGCGAGGAGCGCACCGAGCGGCTGAGTGCGCCGCTGCTCGCCGGAGACTTCGCAGCCTTCGCGGACCGCGTCGAGGAGGAGCTCGATCGAGCGGGCGGACGGCTGCAGGCCGGGTTCGTGCGCTGAGGTCAGGGGGCGGGGACAGCCGTGGTCGTCATGACGAGGAGCTGGGGATCGCTGAGATCGAGCGACACCGTGATCGATCCGAACGCGGCGAGGGAGTCGGCATGGGTTCCCCCGCAGAGGATCACGGCTTCGCCCTCTGGGAGGGAGCAGTGCCAGCGACGCCGGTCGACGATCGTCGGCCCCTCGGCCTCGATGCTGCTGGAAGCGCCCGAGGCGATCCAAGCGGCCAGTCGGTCGTTCACCTGCGCCTCGCGGTCGGCGAGGGTCGCAGCGAACGTCTCGGTGTCGAAGCCTGCCCTGCGCAGACTCTTGCCGAGCCGGTATTCGTCGACGGCCCCGTCCTCGTGGATACGACTGGACTGGTTGGCGCGACCCTCGAAGTCGGGGTTCCCGAGAGCGTCCTCCCCCGGGTCCTTCCGCCAGAGATCGACGAGGGCCAGATCAAGCGCCAGTGAAGCGACATGACATGCCGTGTGGCCGCGGCTGAGTCCCGCGCGACGGGCACCGTCGACCGCGAGCGCCACCGGTGCTCCCTCAACGAATGATGCCGGCACGACACCCTCGATGCGATGCCCGACCAGCCACGTCCAGCCCTCCGCACCGCGCTTGACCGGGATCTCGCGGCCCACGGCGAACTCGCCCTCGTCAGAGATCGCGGCCATGAGAGCCTCGGTCACCGTGACCGTGACGCCGGCGGCCGTGATGGTTCCGCTGTCGCCCGGCTGATCCGGCCAGGTGTGGTCGACCGGATGGAAGGGCGTCGCGTCGACGACGACGACCGCTCCGTCGGCGAAGCTCTCCACACGTGTGACGATGCCGTCTCCGGCGATGGTCCCGTCCGAGAAGGTCACAGTGGTGGGCGTCGACATGGTTCTCCTCGGATTCGTCGGTGATCTCGACGGTGTTCGCGGCCGTCGGGCCGTCGTGAGAGCGGGGCGGACCCCGGTACGAAATGTCAGTGGGACGGCGGGATGGTGAAGCTGGCGAGCTTGTCGCCCTCGACGACGAAGATGCCGTCGGATTCTCCGTTGAAGACCCGGCTCGCCCATCCGAAGCGGATGCGGGTCGTGTCGCCGTCGGTCTCGGCGGAGAGCACGGTCATCCGCGCTCCGGCGCCGATCGCGTCGCTGCCTGCCCATTCGCGCACCCCATCAGGGCCGGCCTTGACCGTGCCCCAATCGCTGACATGCCCATCCGGGGTGAAGGCATCGACGAACGCATCGGTATCGGCCGCGTTGATCGCATCGACCATCACCTGGACAGGCGTGGGCAGGGTGACATCCGACATCTCGCGCTCCTCCGAGCTCAGGCCGTGACGACCTGGGCCGTGCCGAGCGGGGCCTCAGGTCCCATCTCAGCGGCGATCCGGTTGGCCTCTTCGATCAGGGTGGCGACGATGTCGGCCTCCGGCACGGTCTTGATGACCTCGCCCTTCACGAAGATCTGCCCCTTGCCGTTACCCGAAGCCACGCCGAGGTCGGCCTCGCGCGCTTCGCCCGGTCCGTTGACGACGCAGCCCATCACGGCGACGCGCAGCGGAACGGTCATGTCCTTGAGCCCCTCCGTCACGTTCTCGGCCAGGGTGTAGACGTCGACCTGAGCGCGTCCGCATGAGGGGCAGGAGACGATCTCGAGCTTGCGCTCGCGCAGGTTGAGGGACTGAAGGATCTGGTGTCCGACCTTGACCTCTTCGGCCGGCGGCGCCGAGAGCGACACGCGGATCGTGTCGCCGATGCCCTCGCCGAGGAGGATTCCGAACGCGGTGGCGCTCTTGATCGTTCCCTGGAACGCCGGCCCCGCCTCGGTCACACCGAGGTGAAGGGGCCAGTCGCCCCGCTCGGCCAGCTGCCGATACGCCTTGACCATGACGATGGGGTCGTTGTGCTTGACGGAGATCTTGAAGTCGTGGAAGTCGTGCTCCTCGAACAGCGACGCCTCCCACACGGCGCTCTCGACCAGCGCCTCAGCCGTCGCCTTGCCGTACTTGCTGAGGATGCGGCGATCCAGAGATCCGGCGTTCACGCCGATGCGCAGAGAGACTCCCGCCGCCTTCGCGGCCTCGGCGATCTTGCCCACGTTGCCGTCGAACTCGCGGATGTTGCCGGGATTCACCCGCACCGCCCCGCATCCGGCATCGATAGCCGTGTAGATGTAGCGCGGCTGGAAGTGGATGTCGGCGATCACGGGGATCTGGCTCTTCATCGCGATGATCTTCAACGCATCGGCATCGTCCTGATGCGGCACCGCGACGCGGACGATCTCGCAGCCCGAAGCCGTGAGCTCGGCGATCTGCTGCAGCGTCCCGTTGATGTCGGTCGTCTTGGTGGTCGTCATCGACTGCACGCTGACCGGAGCGTCGCCGCCCACGAGCACCTTGCCCACCTTGATCTGCCGGGACTTGCGGCGCGGGGCGAGGACTTCGGGGATCTTCGGCATTCCGAGGTTCACTGCTGGCACGCCCCAAGCCTACGCCGCCTGGATGCAAGTGGGCTGAACAGACGCACCTACGCTGGAGGCATGGCCGTCGTCCTCCTCACCGGATTCGACCCCTTCGACGGGGCGGACCGCAATCCGTCTGCCGATGCCGTGAACGCGGTCGCGGCCGCATACGACGGTCCGCACGAGCTCGTGGTGGCCACACTTCCGGTCGCATTCGAGGCATCCGCTCACCGGCTCCGGACCCTGATCGGCGCGCACTCCCCCGATGTCGTCATCGCCACCGGGCTCGCCGGCGGGAGCAGCAGGGTCGCGATCGAGCGCATCGGTGTCAACCTGATCGACGCCCGCATCCCCGACAACGACGGCGAGCAGCCCGTCGATGCTCCCAGCGAGGCCGGCGGTCCCGCCGCGCGATTCTCGACGCTTCCCGTGAAGCGCCTGCTCCAGGTTCTGACCGCGGAAGGGCTGCCGGCGCAGCTGTCGCTCTCTGCGGGAACCTACGTGTGCAACCACGTGCTGTACACGGCAGTGGGTGCGGTCCGGCCGGATGCGCGTGCCGGATTCGTGCACCTTCCGTGGTCGACGACCACGGTCCCTGCAGGCGGGCCGCACCTCGCCGACGCGCAACTGGCGCGCGCCCTGCGCCTCATCGTGGATCACGCCCTCGACGCCGAGTCGACGGAGGCCGGCGGCAGCATCTGGTGATGTCATCGCGCCGTGGCCCTCGCTCGCGATGTGGTAGTTTCGGCCCCATGCTCGCGAACTTCACCTGGTGGCCCGCCTTCTAGGCGGTGTGTTCGCGTTCCCACGAATTCAGACCGCCTCCGGGGCGGTCTTTTCGTTGCGCCGAGCCGGAGCACTGCACAGGAGACATCGATGACCCTCTCACGACTCGCCGAGCTCAGCGCCGATCCCACGGCATCCTTCGTGCTCATCGCACGCGACGGCGCCGACACCGTCGAGCTGCTCAGCGGGGACGTCGTCGACGTCGAGCTGCTTGCCGACATCCCCCTCTCGGTCGACGGCACCCCGCGCGAGGTGTTCGCCATGGTGCCCTATCGCCAGGTGCGCGAACGCGGCTTCGTCGCCCAGGACGACGGGGCGCCGCTGCGCTGCGTGATCGTCGACGAGCACCTGCACCTCCCGACAGCCGAGCTTCTGCCCGCGCTCCCGAGCACGCCCGTCCCCCTCCACGACGACGGCTTCGACATCGCCGACGCGGACTACGCGGCCATCGTCGAGACGGTCATCGCCGACGAGATCGGACGCGGCGAGGGCGCGAACTTCGTCATCCGTCGAGACTTCACCGCGACCATCGACGTCGAGGACCGCACTGCGGCACTCACGTGGTTCCGTGCTCTCCTCACGCACGAGCGCGGCGCCTACTGGACGTTCGCTGTCGTCACTCCTGGGCACATCGCCGTGGGGGCCAGCCCTGAGGCGCATGTGGTCGCCCGCGAGGGCGTCGTCACGATGAACCCGATCTCCGGGACCTTCCGTCATCCGGCGGGAGGGGCGACGAAGGAGACGCTGGTCGACTTCCTCGCCTCGACCAAGGAGACCGAGGAGCTCTTCATGGTCGTCGACGAGGAACTCAAGATGATGAGCGCCGTCTGCTCCGACGGCGGCCGCATCACCGGCCCGCACCTCAAGGAGATGTCGCGACTCACGCACACCGAGTACATGCTCCGTGGGCGCAGCGCCCTCGATCCCCGCGACATCCTGCGCGAGACGATGTTCGCTCCGACGGTGACAGGTTCGCCCATGCAGAACGCCTGCGCGGTGATCCGCCGTCACGAGCAGAAGCCCCGCGGCTATTACTCCGGTGTCGCCGCGCTGTTCACCCCGAATGCGGACGGCGGGCACGACCTGGATGCGCCTATCCTCATCCGGACCGTCTACCTCCAGGACGGCACCCTCAGCGTTCCGGTCGGCGCGACGCTGGTTCGACACTCCGATCCGATGGGCGAGGTCTCCGAGACCCACGGGAAGGCCGCCGGCGTCCTGGGCGCCATCGGCGCGATCGACCGGGACCGGGTGGCAGAGGCACGTAGCGACGCCGACGCGCCCGGCGACGCGCGCGCCCTCGCCGACGACCCGACCGTCGCCGAGCTGCTGTCATCGCGCAACGCCCGACTGGCCGAGTTCTGGCTCAACCCGCAGGGCGAGGACTTCACCGGTCCGTTCGCCGGCCGCTCCGCTCTCGTCGTGGACGCGGAGGACCGGTTCACGACGATGCTGGCCCACCAGCTGCGTCATCTCGGGCTCGCCGTCACGATCGCTCCCTGGGCCGACGTGCGGGACGCGGACTTGGACGCCGCCGATCTGGTCGTCGCCGGCCCGGGCCCCGGCGACCCTCGGGATACACGGAACGCCCGCATCGCGAGGATGCGCGATGTCGTCGCCCGCCGACTGGACTCCGACGCGCCGCTGCTCGCTGTGTGCCTCAGCCACCAGATCCTCGCCGACAAGCTCGGCATCGCCCTGACTCCGCTCGATGCCCCTCACCAGGGCCTGCAGAAGCCCGTCCCGGTCTTCGGGGAGACCGCATCGATCGGCTTCTACAACACCTTCACCGCGCGGGTCGCACCGGGCACGACGGTCGTCGGCGCCGCCGACGTCTCGGCGGACCCCGACTCGGGAGACGTGTACGCGCTCCGCGGAGACCACTTCGCTTCGGTGCAGGGACACCTGGAGTCGATCCTGTCCCGCGACGGGATCCGCACGCTCGAACGTCTCGTCTCCCACGCGCTGGCCTGAGCAGGAATCCCTGCTCGCGTTCGCCTCCCGCGCGGTCCGGCGAGGCCTGCGAACTCAGCCGAGAAGGTTGACCGGGTTGAAGAGGTCGGCGACCAGGAGCAGCGCTCCCATCCCGATCAGGAGCACAGCGACGACCACCGTCAGCGGCACGAGCTTGGTCGCGTCGACGGGCGCCGGAGGGGGCCGGCGGAAGAGCTTGGCCCACGCGCGCTTGATGCCGTCCCACAGTGCCACGACGATGTGACCGCCGTCGAGCGGGAGCAACGGGATGAGGTTGAACACGAACAGCGCGATGTTCAGCGACCCCAGCAGACCGAGCAGGAACGCGAACCGGTTGAGGATCGGCGCATCGGTAGCGGCCGCCTCTCCTGCGAGGCGTCCGACGCCGACGACGCTCAGCGGTCCGTTCGGGTCGCGTTCTCCGCCGGTGACGAGTGAGACGCCGACGTCCCATAGACGCACGGGGAGCGTGACGATCAAGGATGCGACACGCGCCGTGCTGTCCGCCGCCATCTCGGGGCCGGCGGTGAGGGGCTGCTGCACGTAGCCCATCTGGGCGCCCATGCCGACGTAGCCGACCTCCTTCACGACAGGCTTTCCGGCCTCATCGAGGACGGGCTGGCCGCTGGCATCCGTGATCGAGCGTTCCGCGGCGATCGGCGTGATGCTCAGCGACTGCTCCGCCCCGTCGCGGCTCACGACCATGTCCAGCGTCTCGCCTGGCGCGGCCTGCACGATCGCCGTCGCCTCGGCGAACGTCGACACGGGCTGTCCGTCGATGGACAGGATCACATCGCCCGGCTTGATCCCGGCTTCCGCGGCGGGTGAGGCCGGGTCATCGGGTGTGCACTCGGTCGCCGTCGAACCGGCCGGAACGACGCACTCGGTGACGGACGCGATCGTCGTCGTTCCCTGCTGCAGGCCGATGCCCGACAGCAGCACGGTGAAGATCACGGTCGCGAGGAGAAGGTTCATCACCGGCCCGCCGAGCATGACGACGACGCGCTTCCACACGGGAAGACGATAGAAGACGCGATCCTCGGCACCCTCGGCGATGGTCTCGTCGTTGGCGCTGCGCGCGTCCTGGATCAACGAGCGGAACACGCCGGACGCCGGGCCCGAGTTCTTCGACGCCGGGTACATGCCCGACATCGAGATGAAGCCCCCTAGAGGGAGCAGCTTGAACCCGTACTCGGTCTCGCCGATGCGCCGGGACCACAGCCGCGGCCCGAAGCCGATCATGTACTGGCCGACACGCACGCCGAAGAGCTTCGCGGGGACGAGATGGCCCACCTCATGCAGGCCGATCGAGAGCCCGAGGCCGATCAGCATGAAGAGGATGCCGGCCAGATAGAGCAGGAATTCCACGTGCCAACGTTAGTGCCCACAGCTAGGAATCCGCCCGGCACCCCGCGCGGCTAGGCTGAGACTGTGAATGCCCGGCAGCTGCGACTCGTGCGCGCTGCCGCCGTCTCCTCGGTGGCGACGTTGCTCGCAGCCCTCTCGCACACCCTCGGCGGCGGAGCGGTCCCGCACATGCTGCTGATCCTGGCGGTCGCGACCCTGCTCACCCCTCTGTCGGCGCTCCTGGTGGGCATCCGTGAGTCGCGCGGTCGTGTCGCCATCGCCGTGTTCCTCGGACAGGCCGCTTTCCACGTCGTGTTCCAACTGCTGGGCTCGCCCACCGGTACCGCTCCGATCGCAGGCGGCGGTCACGCCCATCATCTCGATCTGAGCGCCCTCTCTTCCACGGCGCCCACAGCAGCCCCTGGCATGTTGATGCTGTTCGCGCACGTCGTCGCAGCGGTACTCACGACCCTTCTCGTGTGGCACGCAGAAGCGGTCGTTCGGGCCGTCGCCCGCTGGGTGGATGCCCTCTTCCGGCGCGCGTCCGCCGGGGCACCGGTCACGCATCGCCGACCGCCGCGGCTGCGGTCGACCACCATCGCCAGCTTCGCCGTCACCATCTCGGCCGCTGTGCCGAGGCGCGGGCCTCCCGCTCTCCTGCGCGACTGATCCGTCGCACTCGAATCCGCTGCTCCGACACGGGCAGCGTCCCTTTCTCGCGGAGATGCGCCACCGTGGCGCGCCCGCACTTCGAGCACCAGGAGAACTCTCATGTCCCGCAACATCCGTACCCGCACTCCGCGCCCCACCACCCTGCGCTCCACCGCTCGGCGCTCGCTCACTCTGCGACGCGCCGCGCTCGGTATCCTCGGCGGAGCCGCACTCGCCCTGGCCGTTCCCACGATGGCAGGTGCCCATGTGGGCGTCAGCCCCGACGAGATCGCTGCGGGAGACCACGGCGTGCTCACGTTCTCGTTCTCCCACGGCTGCGAGAACTCCCCCACCACCGCGCTGCGCATCACGATGCCCGAGGGGCTCGCATCCGTCTCGCCGACGATGGACTCCGACTGGGACATCCAGGTCGAGCGCGGCGACGACGGTCTCGTCAGCGCCGTGACCTATACGGCGGTCACCCCGGTGCCCACCGACCTTCGCGGCGCGGTGAGCATGGGGGTCGGTCTGGACGAGACCACCCCCGACACTCTGGCGTTCCCCGTGGTCCAACAGTGCGTCGAGGGCTCGACCGAATGGACGCAGATCGCCGAGAACGGCCAGGATCCGCACAGCCTCGACGCGCCGGCTCCGGTCGTCTCCGTCACGGCCGCTGCCGCCGACGGGCACGGCGAGCACACCGAATCCGACACTGCGGCCGCGAGCACGGCTCCGACCACGGTCGCCGATCCCCTGGGTGTGGCGCTCGGGGCGGGTGGGCTTCTCGCCGGTTTCGCCGCCCTGGTCGTCGCGATCCTCGCCTACCGACGCCGAGCCTGACGACGCGAGCTCCCCCTCGTGCTCCGCAACGCGGCGCGCGAGGGGGCGCTCGGCGAAGGGTTCCCACCACGGTCGTGAGATTATGGATGCGCCATGTCGATTGAACAACAACCGAGCCTGCCTCCCGTGCTCCGCCCCGCGAACCCGCCCCGGCGTGAGCTGTCCGAACTCGCTTCCCGTTTCGCCCGCACCGTCCGCGGCGATGTCGACGGAATCGCCCTCTCCGGCATCACCCTCGCGACGGCAGACCTGCGTCCCGGCGAGGCATTCGTCGCGATCCGCGGCGTCAACCGGCATGGCGCGGACTTCGCCGTCACCGCCGCTGAGAAGGGTGCCGTCGCCGTCATCACCGACGACGCTGGCGCGGAGATCGCCGAAGCCGCGGGGCTTCCGATCCTCGTGGTCGACGACCCTCGCGCCGTGCTCGGTGATCTCAGCGCGTGGGTCTACGGCACCGGCGCCGGTGACCCGCTCCCCCTGCTGTTCGCGACGACGGGCACCAACGGCAAGACCAGCGTCTCCCACCTGCTCGAGGGGATCCTCGATCAGATCGGCGTGGTCACCGGCCTCTCCTCCACCGCAGAACGTCACATCGCGGGCGAGGTCATCGTCTCGCGCCTGACCACCCCCGAAGCATCCGAGATGCACGCCCTCCTGGCGCTGATGCGTGAGCGCCAGGTCGAAGCCGTCGCGGTCGAGGTCAGCGCACAGGCGCTGTCACGTCACCGCGTCGACGGCATCTTGTTCGACGTCGCCGGATTCACGAACCTGAGCCACGATCATCTCGACGACTACGCCGACATGGAGGAGTACTTCGAGGCGAAGCTGCCCCTCTTCCGGCCCGACCGCGCCCAGCGCGGGGTCATCTGCCTGGATTCCCCGTCCGGTGCGGTCGTCGTCGACCGGGCCGAGATCCCGGTCGTCACTGTCGGCACTCCGTCGATCGCCGCCGATCCCGACGCCGCGACCGCCGCGGACTGGGTGGTCGTCATCGACGAGGAGCGCGCCGCCGGTACGACCTTCACGATGACCGGCCCCGCCGGGTCCCTCACCACGACGGTTCCGGTGATCGGACCGCACATGGCGGCCAACGCGGCTCTGGCGATCGTGATGCTCCTCGAGGGCGGCTACGCCTGGGATCGCATCGTCGATGCGCTCACCCGCGACGGGGGGATCCGCGCCTACCTGCCCGGTCGCACCCAGCTCGTCTCCGGCGATCGTGGGCCTGCCGTCTTCGTCGACTTCGGACACTCACCCGACGCATTCGAGAAGACCCTCGCCGCCGTCCGGCGTGTGACACCGGGCAAGGTGCTGATGCTCTTCGGCGCCGACGGCGACCGCGACGCGAGCAAGCGATTCGACATGGCGCGCACGGCGGTCGAAGGCAGTGACATCCTCGTCGTCACCGATCACCACCCCCGTTTCGAGGACCCCGCGTCCATCCGGGCGACCCTCATCGAGGGCGCCCGCACGGCACGACCGGATGCCGAGATACACGAGGCCTCACCGCCCGAGAACGCCATCGTCACCGCCGTCGGCCTGGTCGGCGACGGCGACGCCATCCTGTGGGCCGGCCCCGGGCACCAGGACTATCGCGACATCCGCGGCGTCCGCACACCGTATTCCGCACGCGAGCTCGCTCGCCGCGCGCTGCGCGACGCCGGCTGGCCCGTACCCGATCCGCGCTGGCCGGTCCCGTACCCCGACGAGGATTGACCTGCTCGACCAGGGCGACTCCGCCCTGGTCCCCGATCAGACCGCCGCGATCATCCGATCGGCCGTCGAGCGCGCCCATGCCTCGGCCTCGGCGAGCGTCTCGACGGTGAGGGCGTCCGGCGCATCGTGCGCGTCGACGACCCGAGCGATCGTGTCCACGATGCCGAGGAACGAGAGCCGTCCCTCGTGGAACGCGTCGACCGCTTGTTCGTTCGCGGCGTTGTAGACAGCAGGGAAGGTGCCGCCGGCGCGGCCCACCGCCTTCGCGAGTGCGACGGAGGGGAACGCCTCGGCGTCGAGGGGCTCGAACGTCCAGGAAGTGGCGGATGACCAGTCGAGGGGGCGTCCGACGCCACCGACGCGGTGCGGCCAGTCCAGACCCAGGGAGATCGGCAGACGCATGTCGGGCGGGGAGGCCTGTGCGATCGTGGAACCGTCGATGAACTCGACCATCGAGTGCACGATGGACTGCGGGTGCACCACGACCTCGATGTCGTCGTAGGCGACGTCGAACAGCAGGTGCGCTTCGATCACCTCGAGTCCCTTGTTGACAAGGGTCGCGGAGTTGGTCGTGACCATTCGTCCCATGTCCCATGTCGGGTGCGCGAGAGCCTCGGACGGAGTGACCTCGGTCAGCTCCGCGCGGCTGCGACCGCGGAACGGCCCGCCCGAGGCCGTCACCACGAGGCGGCGCACCTCGGCATGAGTACCGGCCAGGAGCGCTTGCGCGAGCGCCGAGTGCTCGGAATCGACCGGGACGATCTGACCGGGAGCGGCGGCGGCGAGGACCAGGTCGCCGCCGACGATGAGGGACTCCTTGTTCGCGAGAGCGAGCGTGCGTCCCGCCTTCAGCGCCGCGAGCGTCGAGCCCAGTCCGATCGAGCCGGTGATGGCGTTGAGCACCACGTCCGCCTCGACGTCACGGACCAGCTGCTCGGCCTCGAGCGCGCCGAGAGCAGTCGACTCGACCTGGAACTGTGCGGCCTGCGCTTCCAACATCTCGGCGTTGGACCCGGCAGCGAGGCCTACCAGCTCGAATCGGCGAGGGTTGGCACGGATCACATCCAGTGCCTGGGTGCCGATGGAACCGGTGGAGCCGAGGACGATGACGCGACGCATACCGTCAGCCTAGGTCACGCTCTCGGCACCCAGCGGCTACTGCTGCGCCTGGACCGGTGTCGTCGCCAGGATGTCCACGACGAACACGAGGCTCTCCTTCTGGAGCTCATGTCCCTCGCTCGCACCGTATCCGTCGGACGGCGGCATCACGACGATGACCTGTGAGCCGACCTTCTGACCTTCGAGGGCCTTCTGGAAGCCCGCGACCACGCCGGTGGTCTGGAACTGCGCGGGCGCGGCGTCGCGGCTCCAGCTGGAGTCGAACTCCTTGCCGTCGGACCACTTGACGCCCAGGTACTGCACGACGACGAGGTCGCCGGAGGCGACCGTCGCACCGTCACCCTGCTTGAGGACGGCGACCTGGGTCTCCGTCGGCGCGTCGCCGTCCGGGATCGTCACGGTCGGAGCGCCCTTGTCGTCGAGCTTCACAGTCGGCATGCCGGGAGTCGGGTCGACCGGCGTTCCCGTCGCCACCTCGGGCAGCTGCTCGACGGCCTCGGCGTAGACGACCACGTTGTTGGCGCCCTCGCCGAGGACCTTTCCGGGAAGAGTCAGCACGATGCGCGAGCCGACCGGCTTGCACTCGAGCGCCGCGACGAAGAGCGAGGACTGGTTGGTGTCGAGGAGAACGGGCAGCACACCACCTTCACCACGAGCCGACGAGTCGAGCACCTGATTGTTGGTCGCGTCGACGATCTGGTACTCGACGGACACCAGGTCATTGACCACGACGTCGTCTCCGTCTCCCTCGGAGATGACGGTCCTCTCGACGCCGGCGAACGGCGCATCGGCCGGGACCGTCACGGTGGTGTCTGCCCCTTCCCCCTCCACGACGACCGCGTCCGAGGTATCCCCGGACTTCGCATCCAACTGGCACGCGCTCGATGCGGAGGGCGACGGGGTGCCGGAGCTCTCCGGGGCTCCACCACCGGCGCAACCCGCCAGCAGCAGGGTCGCCGCGGCGACGGTGGACAGAACGATGAGCGGACGCTTGCGCACAGTGAGACCTCGGGATCGCGGGCAGGAAACTCCATCCTGCCCCATACCCCTTTGCTCGCGCTGGGAGGCGCGGCGCAACTCTTCATTCCCACCCCGGCATGGATCCGGGAGTAATCTGCTCTGATGACCTCTGAGCAGTCCGTCGAGCCCGAATCCTCGTCAGAAGAGGAATCCTCGCCAGAGGAGACTGCGAAGCCTCGCCACGCCGGGTTCGCCTACACGCTCGGCCGCAGCCTCATCACGCCGCTCGCCCGTCTGGTGTACCGCCCCCGGATCGAGGGGCGCGACAACGTGCCGCTGACCGGTCCCGTCATCTTCGCGAGCAACCATCTGTCATTCATCGACTCGATCGCGATCCCGGTCGCGGCCCCTCGTCCCGTCCATTTCCTCGCGAAGTCGACGTACTTCGAAGGCACCGGATTCAAAGGCTGGATGAGCAAGACCTTCTTCGAATCGATCGGCGCGATCCCGGTGCGACGAGGTGCCGGGCAAGCCGCGCTGGACGCGCTCGATCTGCAACGCCAGCTCCTCGATGAGGGTCTCGCCGTCGCCCTGTACCCGGAGGGGACCCGCTCGACCGACGGCCGCCTCTACAAAGGCCGCACAGGCGTCGCGTTCCTCGCTCTGCAGACGGGCGCCCCTGTGGTGCCGGTCGGCCTCATCGGCACGGACAAGGTGATGCCGGTGGGAGCGAAGATCCCCACCCTCAAGGAGCGCATCACCGTGCGTTTCGGCGAGCCGCTCGACCTCTCGCCGCACGGGCCCGCGACCAGTGGACGCGCACGTCGCCTCGCCACCGATCAGATCATGGCGGCGATCCATGGTCTCTCCGGCCAGGAGCTCGCCGGCGCGTACAACGAGGCACCGGCGCAAGGTGCCATCGAGAAGATCAAGCAGGCCCTCCCGCACGAGCGTCGCTGAGGCCTGTGAGCCCCACTCAGGCGAGGGCTGTGACCGTCGCCTGGTGGCGTACGGGGAAGTTCATCGAGTTCGCGATGAAGCACCACTCGTTCGCCTGGGCGTGGGCGCGCTCTGCTGCGTCGATCATCGAGGCCTCGGCGACGACGACCTCGGGCCGCAGCATCACCTCGACGAACGATCCGCCCCCCGCACCGTCCTCGCGCATCGTCCCGCTGGCCTGGTCGCGATAGGACACCACGACGACGCCCGCGGTCACACACGCGTGCAGGTATGACAGCAGGTGGCACTCGGAGAGGGAGGCGAGCAGCAGGTCCTCCGGATTCCATCGTGAGGGATCGCCGCGGAACGGCTTGTCTGCCGAGGCGAGGAGATCGGGCTTCCCCTCGACCTCGATCGTCACGTCTCGCCGGTAGTCCCGGTATCCGGTCGTCCCGGTGCCGGTGTTGCCGGTCCACGTCGAGGTGAGCGCGTAGCGGTGTTCGCCGAGCGTGCGCGTGGTCGTCTCTGCCATCTGCTCAGTCTGTCAGGCTCCTCCGACACGACGCGAGACGCCGCACGCCCCGGGCTAGAGTTGACGGGTGCAGGAGACTCTCACCGTTCAGGATTCCGTGGAACTCGCCGTCGTCGAGCGGAGCGGATTCGTCGAATCCCGCCACGCCGGCGCGGCCGTCGTGCTCTCCCCCGACGGGGACATCGTCGGTCGCCATGGAAATGCCGATGCGCTGATCCTGCCGCGATCCAGCCTCAAGCCTCTCCAGGCGATCGCCTGCATCACCGCAGGTGCCGTCCTCGAAGGCGAGCAGCTCGCGCTCTCCACGGCCAGTCACGTCGGCACCGACCGTCACGCTTCGGTGGTACGCGACATCCTGACCGAGGGCGGGCTGACGGAAGACGACCTCCGCTGCCCGGCCACGTGGCCGAGCGACTCGGCGTCGCGAGACGAGCTCGTCCGCGAGCACGGCGAGCCGACCCGGGTGCGCATGAACTGCTCCGGCAAGCACGCTGCGATGCTCCGCGCATGCGTGGCGACGGGCTGGCCGACCGACGGATACCTCGACCCGACCCATCCACTGCAACAGCACATCCGCGACGTCATCGAGCGCCTCACCGGCGAGAAGATCGCCCATACCGCTATCGACGGGTGCGGTGCGCCGGTCCATGCGATGACGCTGACCGGCCTGGCACGCGCGATCCACCGCATCGGCACCGCCTCCGACCGCTCGCCCTTCGCCCTCCACCGCGTGGCCGGTTCCCTGGTCCGCGCCGTGCGGGAGAACCCCTGGACGATCGAGGGTCCGGGCCGCCCCGACACGATCGCGACCGAGAGGCTCGGCGTGTTCACCAAGTACGGCGCCGAGGGCGTGATGGTGATGGTCGCCCCCAACGGCACGACCGTGGCGCTGAAGATGCTCGACGGCGCCACTCGAGCCTCGACGATCGTTGCCGCGACCCTTCTCGCTCGGGCGGGCGGGCTGAGCGATGCCGACGTGGCATCGCTCGCGGACGCACTTCCGCTCGCCGTGCTCGGCGGAGGGGAGAACGTCGGCTCCATCCGCCCCGGCGCAGGAGTCTGACGCCCGCGGCGGTGTTCCTCGGCGCCGAGCGTCGATTCGCGGCGCCTTCTCCTCACGACAACGTCTCCTCACGACAACGTCTCCTCACGGCAACGCTTCTCAGGGCAACGCTTCTCAGGGCATCGCTTCACCGAGGCGACAGTTCGGCGAGGTGGACACGTTTCGGCGCACCGGAGCCGGTGACCGACCAGGCCCGGCCTGCGTGCGGGTGTGCATACGGAGGAAGCTCCCGCGCGCCGACCAGTTGCCGGAGCTCACCGGGGTGTTCACATCGGATGAGCACCTCGCCTGCCGATCTGATGCGCTGCCACAGCGACCAGTTCCGCTGCCAGGTCTCCGCGTCGGCGACCACGATGCAGCGTGTTCCCGGCGAAGTCGACTCAGATCCTGCCGCCACCACCTCGCATGCGGGGTGCGCGTCGTGAAGAGCGGCGATGACCGTATCGGTGCCGGCACTGACGACAGCGGTGATCGCAGACGACGGCGTCCACCGTGGTGTCTGCGCTGCCTGCGGCAGCCATCGGCTCTCGTCGACCCACGCCAACTGCACCTCGCGATCTCCGATCACGGCGCGCCCGGGTACGCGGTCGCGCACGAACCCCGATGCCTCTCCGCCGGCCGCCAGATGCTCGAGTCTCGTCGGCATCCGCAACAGCGCCCGACGGGGCACCAGATCGAGTACACGTCCCAACGCCCCGCTCGCCCTGGTGGCCGTCAGAACGAAGGTGGTGTCCGGACTCGCCCGAAGCACGCGCTCCCAGCGGTGGACGAGCTGCTGCGCGTATTCGGCCGGCAGGGTCGCCAGCATCGCATCCATGTCGTCGATCAGGACGACCGAGGGCGGACGCTCCCCGCCCTCGACCCATGCGGCGAGCACGTCCCAGGCGCCCTCGGGATCGCCGGGCATCCAGAATGCGTCATCGCATTGCGCCGCGATCGCTCTCAGCACCGAGGTCTTACCGAATCCGGGGGCGCCCAGCACCACCAGCCCCCGTTCCTCTCCGCGCCGGAGCATCTCCAGCGGCTGCGCCTGGCGACCAGGGTCATCGGCGCGACCGAGGATGATCGCATCGGGGAGGATTCCGGCCTCCGTGACGAGTTCGGCGATCGGCAGGATGGCCGGAAGCGGGGGAAGCCACGGGCTGGATGACTCGCCCGCTGCCGCCCACCGCAGACCGACACCACGAATATCGGAAGCCTCAGTCAGGGCGATGCGCATCGCGACGGGTTCCTGGTCGGATGGTCGACGCAGCAAGCCGAGACCGCGGGAACCGACGTCTCCCGTGAGCGCGGAGGCAGCATCGGTACCGATCACGAGCCGACTGTCGGCGGCGTCGCCGACGCGCAGGCTGATGCGAAGGGGGCAGTTCGCAGCCAGGGCGTCTCTGATCACCCCGGCAGCACGCTGTGTCCCGAGAATCAGGTGCATCCCGAGGGCGCGGCCACGGGCAGCGATATCGATGAAGACCGCACCGAGCTCGGGGTGCTCGGTCAGAAGCGCCGCGAACTCGTCGACGACGATGATCAGCCGGGGCATCGACACACCGCTGACGTCGCGCGCCCCGGCGGCGGCCAGCACCCTCTCTCGACGTCGCAGCTCGGCGGTCAGGCTGGAGACGCCTCGTCTTGCACCCTGATCGTCGAGATCAGTGATGACGGCGGCCACCTGAGGCAGTGCGCTCAGGGGTTCGAAAGCCGTACCGCCTTTGAAATCGGCGAGCACGAACGTCACCTCGTCCGGGCCGTGCGCCGTGGCGATGGCAGTGACCCAGCTGACCAGCAGCTCGCTCTTGCCGGTCCCCGTCATCCCCGTCACGATCGCGTGCGGTCCGTCTCCCACGATGTCGACCGTGATGTTCGCGCGTTCGCCTCGGCCGATGGTCGCGACGAGCCCGCCTCCGGCCGAGGTCTGCTCGAGCTCGGAGAGCAGCACCGCGTCGGGGATCGCATCCGTCTCGTCGTCGCGACGCGCCAGCTCCGCGGAGACGGTCTCCGCTTGGGCACGCGACAGGCACTCGACAGCGACTGCCTGGCTACCTGTCGGGGTGCGCAGCGTCGCCCGCCGCGGTTCGACGATGTCGATGACCGTCGTGATTCCCGCCGGGACGTCCTCCCCCACCGCGGTCAACACGATCAGGGCGTCCGCGTCCCCCCGGACGCCCGCCGCAGGACCGAACCCGATCCGGAAAGCACCACGCCGCGCACTCCGGGCGTGGGGCAGGCTCGCCAGGCCGTGGTCAGCGAGATCAGTGTCTTCCGGATCGATGCCGATCAGCGACAGCTGGCCGGTGCCGAACCGCAGACACAGCTGCACGACAAGAGCGCGCGCTGCCGCCTCGGCCACAGGCCGCGCACCTCGAAGACAGATCCCCCCACCGATCGGCGCGGAGACCGGCGCGTCCGCGATGACACGGCATCGTTCACGGAAGTCCCGCCCGCGCGCGTCATCCGCGCCGGTGCAGCGGACCGCACTCGTCGTGTTGCCGGCACCGATGACGATCGGAGTCGTCGCGTCGACTCCCTGAGCGCCGCGCAGAGGCGCCTGTGCGATGCAGGTCGCGGCGTCGGGCCACCGCTGCCACAGAGCTTCGAGCTCGTCCTGCTGACGCTGGACCAGATCCGCTTCCGCCGCAACCCACTCGGCTTCGAGCTGCTGCTCGGTTCGTCGGCGTTCACGGCGCCGCGTACGTGTCGCGTCGAGCAGTGAGGCGCCGATCATCAACGGCCCCAATGCCGCGAAGCAGAACGCGAAGAGGGAGCCGGTGACCAACCACATCACCACTGCCGTAGCCACCGGCACGAGGGCGGCCATGAAAGGCAGTGGAGCGCGAGGCGACGCTGCCGGAGCCGCGGGAAGCACGATCGGAGGGGATTCCATGGAATCCAGTGGACCGCATCACGGCCCGTGAAACAGGGCTGTGCACAGCGCTGGAGCGTTACTCCGCGGTGTTCTCGATTGGGGAGGACGAGTCGTCCTCTGCCGCCACCTGGACGATGATGAGGGTCACGTTGTCGCGACCGCCGTTCTCCAACGCCGCCGCAAGCATCGCGTCCACCGCGGCACCCGGATCGTCGTGCTCCCGGAGGAAATGCTGGATCCCGTAGTCGGTCAGTTCCTTGGTGAGGCCGTCCGAGCAGATGACGAATCGGTCACCGGGACGCACGTCGATGGAGACGTAATCGGGAGCTGTGAGCTCACTCGCCCCCACGGCACGCGTGATCACGTTGCTGTAGGGGTGCCCTTCAGCTTCCTCCGGGCTGAGCTTGCCCGCTGTGATCAGTTCCTGCACGACCGAGTGATCGGTGGTGATCTGGACCAGCCGATCGTCGCGAAGGAGATACACGCGGGAGTCGCCGATGTTCAGTGCGGTCCAGCGCGGCTCATCCCCGTCGGTCTCGAAGTACACTCCCGTGAGCGTGGTCCCCGTGCCCTCGTCGGTGGTCTCGGGATGCTCCGCGATGTCTCCGACAGCCAGTTCGAGCGCATTCTCGATCGATGGTCCGTCGACCTTCCCCGAGGAGACGACGGCCTGCAACCGGGCCACCGTGCTCTGACTCGCGATCTCGCCGCCGGCATGACCGCCCATTCCGTCAGCGACGATGAACAGCGGATAGTCGGCGAGGAACGCGTCCTGATTCGTCTCCCGGCGTCGGCCTTGATCGGTGATCCCGGACCACGACAGCAGCAGCGGGCGCTGCGCAACCGTGACGCGGTGCGTCTTCGTCTCAGCCACGTGCTGCCTCCGATGGGCCTGCGGCGGGTCGGACGGTCGCAGGATACTCACAACACATCGTAGTAGAAGTCACGCGCACCTCGATCACACCCGGGCGCCCGGATCGGCCGGCAGCGGGAACAGATCATCGATGATGGCGAGTTCGGCCGCGTCGGGGCGCCAGGCCTCCCCCGCGTCTGCGTTCGCCTCGACCTGCGGGACCGAGGTCGCGCCCGCGATCACGCTGGAGACCGCCGCGTGCGAGAGCAACCAGCCGAACGACGCCTGGACCATCGTGATGCCGCGCTCATCGCAGAAATCGCGGAATGCATCCAGGGCATCCCACGGTGCGTTCTCCCACACGTGGCGCCGTGTCGACATGATCCGGCTCTGCTGCGGCCCGCCGTCGCGAGTGAACTTCCCCGTGAGCAGGCCGTTGTGCAGGGGGAAATACGGGAAGAAGCCGAGTTCGTAGCGTTCCACCGCCGGCAGCACTTCCCGCTCCGCCGCCCGAGCCAGCAGGGAGTAGTGGTTCTGAGCCGAGATGAACCTGCCACTCGATCGCGCCCTCGTCGTGAACTCCGCTTCGGCGATCTGCCACCCGGCGAAGTTCGAGTGCCCGTAGTAGCGGATCTTGCCCTCGCGCACGAGTTCATCGAGGGCATCCGTGGTCTCCGCGATCGGCGTCTCGGGATCGGGGAGATGCAGCTGATAGAGATCGATCCAGTCCGTGCGCAACCGGCGCAGCGATTCCTCGACGGCCCGACGCACGTAGCGACGAGAACCCCGGGCAGCGGGGAACGCGTAACCCATGTCGCGCTCGTGTCCGAACTTCGTCGCCAGCACCACACGGTCGCGGCGTCCCTCGAGAGCTTCGCCCATCAGCAGCTCGCTCGCCCCCGCTGCTGCTCCATACATGTCAGCGGTGTCGAAGAAGGTGATGCCGTTGGCGAGAGCCGCATCCATCACCTCGCGCGTGCCGGCAAGACTCTCCGTCATCGTCCCCGCGCGCCCGAAGTTGTTGCAGCCGAGGCCGGTGGCGGACACGAGAAGACCGGAGGCACCCACACGGCGCTGGGACGAGACCATGCCACCACGTTAGCGGCCGCTGCGGATAGACGACCACTCGGAACAGCACAGAGCCCCCGACCGAGGTCGGGGGCTCTGTGTCAGAAGGTCACACCGTCAGACCATCACGCCGGAGGCTGTGTGGGATCGGTCGGCGGGGACGCCGGGGTTGCGGGAGGAGCCGGCGGAGCAGCGGGCGGAGCCGTCGGCGGTGCGGGCGGAGCCGTGGGCGGTGCCGCAGGGGGCGCCGGCGGCGTGGTCGGCGGCACCGGCGGAACCGGGGCACCGGTCGCCGGAGCTGCAGGGCCTGCGGGAGGTGCGTAGCCGGGCTGCGCGGGCGGTGCGTACCCCGGCTGCGCGGGAGGCGCGTATCCCTGCGGTCCGGGCTGCGCGTAGCCCTGCGGAGCACCGTAACCGGGCTGCGGCGCCGCGGCCGACGTCTGAGCGGGGATGCCCTCCCACGCGGTGCGGTCGCCGAGCAGACCGTTGGCAGCCCAGGAAGCGGGCTGGATGCTCGGGTTCCAGCGCGACTTGTCGAACGCGTTGATGCCGAGCCACACCGGAGGCAGGAAGAAGTAGAGGACGACCCAGACAGCGTCCTTCTGCAGCTTCAGCCCGACGCGCCAGGCGGCGATCAGGTCGACGACGCGACCCGCGATGCCGACGAGCGGGAGGATCAGGAACCACCCGAGGAACGGGATGATCGCGCCGAGGATACCGGCACCCATCAGGTAGAGGACGAGCCAGGGGCTCAGATCGCCGAGCTTGTAGAAGATCATCGTGCTGTAGACGGGCACCCACGCGCGCCACTTCCCCTGCACTCCCGCCTTCTCGAAGATCTTCATGTAGAACCACGAGTAGAGTGCGTAGATGGCGAGTGGCAGGATCGTGTAGACCAGGGTCAGCGCGAGGATCGCTCCGCCTGACAGGCCGTCATAGCCGTAGTAGTCGTTCATGGTTCCCTCCAGAAAGTCATGATGCGGCATCATGCGCTGAACACACTAGCGCTTCCCGGGGTACGCGCGCATGTCTCTTACGCCGTCGGGCGCGTTCGACTCGTGGCCGCGCGTGGACGCACGGCACACCCGGCCGATCCCCTGCTCACTCGTCGACGACGAGCTCCAGCACGCCCTGGTGTGCGCCATCGCGGAGAATGATCCCTCGCTTCTCCGCCCAGAGCCGAAGACCGCGAAGGGAACCGACCCGTGGTCGATCCTCGGCAATCGCCCGGACGAGTGCACCCTTCGATTTCTTGTTGAAGTGATTGAGGGCCCTCCCGTGCTCCGTCACGACACGCACGTAAGCGGAGGAGACGGAGTCCGGCACGGGTCCCAGCGCGACGTAGGCCTCACTCCGCAGGTCGAGCACGAACGACGGATCCGCCTCCGCGATCGCTGCAGAGGTGGCCTCCGCCCAATGCCGCCGAAGCGCGGGAACCCCGGGGACGGAGGTGCCGGCGGCCAGCCGATACGTCGGGACCGCGTCGAGCGCGCCCACCGGTCCCAGCGGAGCGCTGTGGATCCAGACATGGGCACCCAGCCATCGACGGGACGCGACGGAGAGCGATCGGGCATCGAGCGCGTCGAACAGCACCCCCGTGTATCGGTCGATCGCGGGCATCGTGGGAGCGGAGCGAAGCGCCCTGTTGTGCGCGACATCGCCGCTCTGCCGAGCACTCAGCTTGAGCACCCGACGGGCAGCCTCTTCGTCGGCAGCGAGGTCGATCAGAGCCTCGACGACAGCGGCGCGCCGCTCGTTCAGAGACGGGAGTGCCAGCGACGCGAGGTCGAGCGGGGACCCCTCACCGCCCTCATGCTTGGTCTCCGAAGGAGGGAGCAGGATCTTCATGGAACCTCGGTGGATACAGACGCGTCCGCCTCGGAACCCGTGCGGGTGCCGAGGCGGACGCGTGAAACAGGAACTGCTAAGCGATCAGAGCCGCGTTGCCGGCAACGATCGTCAGGGTGTCGCCCTCCATCGAGAGGAACCCGTCCTGCGCGTTGGCCAGCACCTTGGTGCCATCCGACTGGGTGATGCGAACCTGGCCCTCGGCGAGGATGGCCAGCACCGGCTCGTGGCCGGTCATGAAGCCGATCTCACCCTCGACGGTCTTGGCGACCACGAGGCTCGCCTCTCCCGTCCAGACCTCCGCATCAGCGGAGACGAGGCTGACATGCAGCGCCATGGTCAGCCGTTCTCCTTCTGGATCTTCGCCCACTGCTCTTCGACGTCGGAGATGCCACCGACGTTGAAGAAGGCCTGCTCGGCCACGTGGTCGAAGTCACCGCGGGTGATCGCGTCGAACGACTCGATGGTCTCCTTCAGCGGGACGGTCGAACCTTCGACGCCCGTGAACTTCTTGGCCATGTAGGTGTTCTGCGAGAGGAACTGCTGGATGCGACGTGCACGCGACACGACGATCTTGTCTTCCTCGGAGAGCTCATCGACACCCAGGATGGCGATGATCTCCTGCAGCTCCTTGTTCTTCTGGAGGATCTGCTTGACGGTCGTCGCGACGCGGTAGTGGTCCTCGCCCAAGTAGCGGGGGTCCATGATGCGCGACGTCGAGGTCAGCGGGTCGATGGCCGGGTACAGACCCTTCGAGGCGATCTCACGAGAGAGCTCGGTCGTCGCGTCGAGGTGGGCGAACGTCGTCGCCGGAGCCGGGTCGGTGTAGTCATCGGCGGGCACGTAGATCGCCTGCAGCGAGGTGATCGAGTGACCACGCGTCGAGGTGATGCGCTCCTGGAGCACACCCATCTCGTCGGCGAGGTTCGGCTGGTAACCCACGGCGGAGGGCATGCGGCCCAGCAGCGTGGAGACCTCGGAACCGGCCTGCGTGAAGCGGAAGATGTTGTCGATGAAGAGCAGAACGTCCTGCTTCTGCACGTCACGGAAGTACTCCGCCATCGTCAGAGCCGACAGGGCGACGCGAAGACGCGTTCCCGGCGGCTCGTCCATCTGGCCGAACACCAGGGCGGTCTTGTCGAAGACGCCCGCCTCTTCCATCTCGTGGATGAGGTCGTTGCCCTCACGGGTGCGCTCACCGACACCGGCGAACACCGACACACCACCGTGGTCCTGCGCGACGCGCTGGATCATCTCCTGGATGAGGACGGTCTTACCGACACCGGCTCCACCGAACAGACCGATCTTTCCACCCAGCACGTACGGGGTGAGGAGGTCGATCGACTTGATGCCGGTCTCGAACATCTGAGTCTTGGACTCGAGCTGGTCGAAGTTCGGGGCCTTGCGGTGGATCGGCCAGCGCTCGGTGACCTCGATGGTCTCGCCGGGCTCGAGGTTCAGCACCTCGCCGATGACGTTGAACACCTTGCCCTTGGTCACGTCGCCGACGGGGACCGAGATGGCCTCACCGGTGTCGCGGACTTCCTGGCCGCGGACGATGCCGTCGGTCGGGTTCAGCGCGATGGCGCGGACGAGGTCGTCGCCGAGGTGCTGAGCGACCTCGAGCGTGATCTCGGTGGACTCTTCGCCCATCGCGATCGTGGTCTTCAGCGCGTTGTAGATGTCGGGGATCGAGTCATGAGGGAACTCGATGTCGACAACCGGACCGTTGACGCGTGCGACGCGCCCGACGACCGCGGTCGCCGGCTGGTCAGCCGGAGCGGTGAGGGTCATTTTCGTCTCTTTCCTGATGGTCTATTTGCTCGAGAGGGCGTCGGCGCCGCCGACGATCTCGGCGATCTGCTGCGTGATCTCCGCCTGGCGCGCGTTGTTGCGCAGACGGGTGTAGTCGGTGATGAGCTTGTCGGCGTTGTCGCTGGCCGACTTCATCGCCTTCTGCGTCGCCGCCTGCTTTGCGGCAGACGACTGCAGGAGAGCATTGAAGACTCGGCTCTGGATGTACACCGGCAGGATCGCGTCGAGAACAGTCTCGGCGTCCGGCTCGAACTCGTACAGCGGGTAAACGGTGTTACCGGCCTCCGACTCATCGGCTTCCGTGATCTCCAGCGGGAGCAGACGCACGGATTCGGGCGACTGCGTCATCATGCTGACGAAACGGTTGTACACGAGGTGGATCTCGTCGACGCCGCCGTCCTGTCCCCCGCGGGAGAAGGACTCGAGCAGCGTCGCGGAGATCTCCTCCGCGGTGTGGAACGACGGGGTGTCGGTGTCGCCCGTCCACTCCGCAGCGGCAGCCAGGCGTCGGAACTGGAAGTATCCGACGGCCTTGCGACCGATGAGGTAGAAGACCGGCTCCTTGCCCTGCTCCCGCAGGAGCTCCGCAACCTCGAGACCCTCACGGAGGATCTGCGAGTTGAAGGCTCCGGCCAGACCGCGGTCCGAGGAGAAGATCACGACCGCGGAGCGGGTGATGTTCTCGGACTCGCGGGTCAACGGGTGATCCACGTTCGAGTGCGTCGCGACGGCCGACACGGCCCTCGTCACGGCACGCGCGAAGGGAGTGGACGCCTTGACGCGTGCCATCGCCTTCTGGATGCGCGAAGCCGCGATGAGTTCCATCGCCTTCGTGATCTTCTTGGTCGTCTGAGCAGAAGAGATCTTCTGCTTGTAGACCCTGAGTTGAGCGCCCATATGTCAGTACCTCACGCGGTTACGCGCGACGACCCTTGACGATCTTCTCCTGGTTGACGTCTTCCGCCTCGGCCGCAGCGTGCTCTTCGTGACCCGGGGCGCCAATGGCGTGTCCCTTGCCACCCTGGAACTCCAGGATGAAGGCATCCGTCTGCTTGTCGAGCTCGGCGACCGTGGCGTCGTCGAGGACGTTGGTGTCGCGGAGGGTCTCGAGGACCTGGGTGTTGCGACGAAGGTAGTCCAGGAGCTCGCGCTCGAAGCGCAGCACGTCGGAGACCTCGATCGTGTCGAGCTTGCCGTTGGTACCGGCCCAGATCGAGACGACCTGCTCCTCGACGGGGTACGGCGAGTACTGCGGCTGCTTGAGCAGCTCGGTCAGACGCGCACCACGGGAGAGCTGACGACGCGAAGCCGCGTCGAGGTCGGATGCGAACATCGCGAACGCCTCGAGGGAGCGGTACTGCGCGAGCTCCAGCTTCAACGTTCCGGAGACCTTCTTGATCGACTTGACCTGCGCGTCACCACCGACTCGCGAGACCGAGATACCCACGTCGACCGCAGGACGCTGGTTGGCGTTGAAGAGGTCGGACTGGAGGAAGATCTGGCCGTCGGTGATCGAGATCACGTTGGTCGGGATGTAGGCCGAGACGTCGTTCGCCTTGGTCTCGATGATCGGGAGACCCGTCATGGAACCGGCGCCGAGCTCGTCGGACAGCTTCGCGCAACGCTCGAGCAGACGCGAGTGCAGGTAGAAGACGTCACCCGGGTAGGCCTCACGGCCCGGCGGGCGGCGCAGGAGGAGGGAGACGGCACGGTAGGCCTCAGCCTGCTTCGACAGGTCATCGAAGATGATGAGGACGTGCTTGCCGCCGTACATCCAGTGCTGACCGATGGCGGAACCCGTGTAGGGAGCCAGGTACTTGAAGCCGGCGGGGTCGGACGCCGGAGCCGCCACGATCGTGGTGTACTCCAGAGCGCCGGCCTCTTCGAGCGCGCCCTTCACCGAAGCGATGGTCGAGCCCTTCTGGCCGATGGCGACGTAGATGCAGCGGACCTGCTTGTTGACGTCGCCCGACTCCCAGTTGGCCTTCTGGTTGATGATCGTGTCGATCGCGATGGCCGTCTTGCCGGTCTGGCGGTCGCCGATGATCAGCTGACGCTGGCCACGGCCCACGGGGATCATCGCGTCGATGGCCTTGATGCCGGTCTGCATCGGCTCGTGCACCGACTTGCGCTGCATGACGCCGGGAGCCTGGAGCTCGAGGGCGCGGACGCTCTCGGTCTCGATGGCACCGAGTCCGTCGATCGGGTTGCCGAGCGGGTCGACCACGCGGCCGAGGTAGCCGTCGCCGACCGGGACCGAGAGGACCTCGCCGGTGCGGGTGACTTCCTGACCGGCCTCGACGCCGGTGAACTCGCCGAGGACGACGACACCGATCTCGTGCTCGTTCAGGCTCTGTGCGAGACCCTTGGTGCCGTCGGCGAAGATGACGAGCTCGTTCGCCATGACGCCGGGCAGTCCCTCGACGTGCGCGATGCCGTCTGCGGCGTCGATGACGGTGCCGACCTCGGTCGCCCCGGCCCCGGAGGGCTCGTATGCTGCGGCGAAGTCCTTCAGCGCGTCACGGATGACGTCGGGGCTGATCGATAGTTCTGCCATTGTCTTCCCTTTGTATCTGGGTGCGCGGTTCCCCGCGCGAAGTCGTGTTAGCCCGCGAGCTTCTGGCGAAGGTCGGCGAGTCGTGCGGAGATGCTGCCGTCGATGACGTCATCGGCGATCTGCACGCGCAGGCCTCCGACGACGGCAGGGTCGATGACGACGTTGAGCGATACCTGGCCGTCGTAGCGACGCGAGAGCGAGTCGCTGAGACGGGCGCGCTGCGCGTCGCTGAGAGGGGCCGCGGTGTGCACCGTGGCGACCACTCGACCACGCTGGCTCGAGACGACGCTCATCGCCCGGTTCAGCAGCCGTCGGACCCGTCGCCCGCGCGGCTCGCGCACGAGCGACGTGATGATCAGCGTCGTCGCGGCGCTGGTGGAGCCTTCGGCCAGGAGGCGCTCGACGAGTGCACTCTTGGCGTCTTCTCCGCCGACGCGGCTGCCCAGAGCGAGTTCGAGCTCGGGGTTCGCCGCGATCACCCGGGAGAATCCGAAGAGCTCCCCCTCGATGTCCGTGCCGGGCTCCGCGATCGCTGCGGCGCGGATCGCGAGCTCCTCGATACCGTCGACGAGCTCACCCGCGTGGGACCAGCGCTCGGCGACGGCGGTCTTCAAGACGCCCTGGGCGCCTGCGGAGAACCCGCCGAACACCGCGGCGACGACGTTCTGTCGTGCCGCGGCGGGTGCGGAAGGATCAGCAAGCGCGCCGCTCAGCTGGGACGACTCGCTCACGGCATGCGCGGCAGCGAACAGCTCCCGCGCGGTGTCGAGAGTGACGTCCTTCGCTGCGGCAAGCGTCTTGATGGATGCCGCGAGTGCCTGAGTGGTCGCGCTGCCCATTACTGAGCCGCCTTCTCGGATGCCTCGAGCTCGGCGAGGAAGCGATCGACGACAGCCGTCGCACGTGCGTCGTCGGAGAGCGTCTCGCCGACCACGCCACCGGCGAGGTCGAGAGCGAGCGATCCGACCTCGCTGCGCAGCGAGACGAGAGCGGTCTGACGCTCTGCTTCGATCTGCGTGTGCGCGGTGGCGGTGATGCGTGCGGCCTCGGCGGTCGCGGCGTCCTTCGCCTCGGCGACGATCTTCTTGCCGTCCTCGCGGGCGGCCTCGCGGATCTCGCCGGCCTCGGTACGCGCCTCGGCGAGCTGACGCGTGTACTCCTCGAGTGCCGCCTCCGCCTGCTTCTGCGCCTCGTCGGCCTTGGCGATGTTGCCCTCGATGGCGGCGGACCGCTCGTCGAGCATCTTCGTCAGCTTGGGAAGGGCGACCTTCCACACGACGATGAGGATGATGAGGAACCAGAGGCCCGACCAGATGATGTCGTACCACGCCGGGATGAGCGGGTTGTTGACCGCGCCCTCCTCTGCTGCGAGGTTCGTGACAAGAGCGTTCAGCATCCTGTCTCCTTCAGAAGTCGGTTCGGATTACGGGAAGGGGATGAATCCGACGGCGATGCCGACGAATGCAAGCGCCTCGGTGAAGGCGATACCGATCCACATGAGGACCTGGAGACGGCCGGCCAGCTCGGGCTGACGAGCGACGCCCTCGATGGTCTTGCCCACGACGATGCCCACACCGATGGCCGGGCCGATGGCTGCGAGGCCGTAGCCGATCACCGCGAGGTTGCCGTTGATGTCAGCGAGAACCGTAGTTGCGTCCACGGGGTTTTTCCTTTCGTTGGGTGGGAGGGCTGTTGCCCGCCCGCTCAGTGCTCTTCTGCGACCGCGAGCTGGATGTAGACCGCGGTGAGGACGGTGAAGACGTATGCCTGGAGGACGGCGACCAGAATCTCGAAGAGAGTGAAGGCGCCGCCGAACGCGAGGGTTCCGATACCGAGAGCGGCCCAGCCGCCACCCGCGGTGAAGAAGAAGAACTGGGTCGCTGCAAAGCAGAGGACCAGGATCATGTGACCGACGACCAGGTTCATCAGCAGTCGCAGGGTGAGGGTCACCGGGCGGATGATGAAGGTCGAGATCAGCTCGATGGGCGTGACGATGAAGTACACGGGCCACGGCACACCGGAGGGGAAGAGCGAGTTCTTGAAGAAGTTCTTGGGGCTCTTCTTGATGCCGGCGTAGATGAAGGTGACGTAGCTGACCACCGCGAGCGTGAGCGGCACCGCGATGATCGCCGTACCCGGCATGTTCAGGAACGGGATGATGCCGGTGATGTTCATGAACAGAGTCATGAAGAAGATGGTCATCAGGATCGGGAGGAACCGGTCACCGTCCTTGCGACCGAGCAGGTCGTGGGCGATGCCGCCACGGACGAAGCCGAGGCCCATCTCGACGACGCTCTGGAAACGTCCGGGGACGACCTTCATGCGTCGGGTGCCGAGCCAGAGGATGAGGACCACGGCGATCACCGAGAGCAACTGGATCAGGTGGATCCGGTTCACCGGGATGGGTCCTACGTGGAAGAGGATCTCCGGAAAGAACTCATCGATCGAAGGGCCGTGGAACTCGCCGTCGGTGGCAAGTCGGGGGGTCAGGGTCGCAGCGATATTAAACAGCGCGGGCTCCAGCTTCGGGGCACCGGTCAGAACCGGGGCGACGATGGTCGGTGTGCTTCACAGCGCAAGCGCTCGCGGGCGAGCGGCGGGCACGTCTCAACACTATCAGAATCTGAGGGTCCCCTAAGACCGCTGGCCACCCTCGACCGGCCCGCCGTCGATGTGATTGGCCGCGCCGGGGGCACGATCCTCGGGCACCTCGGTCGGCAGCGTGGTGTCGCTGACGTTCGGGAGCCGCATCTGGGTGAGCACGACGACGTCGATGACGAGCGACATGAGCACACCGGCGACGATCGAGAGGAAGAAGACCATCGGCTGCAGCCACGGCTGACCGGCGAGGAGGATCATCACGACAACGAAGAGGCCGAGCTTCAGCAGCCAGCCGCCCAGGACGATCGCGAAGAACAGCTGCACGTACAGCGGATCCCCGAACCAGCGGTTGGCGATCAGGATGCTGAGTCCGGTGATCCCGAGGAAGACGGCAGCCAGGACGACACCGAGCAGGCCACTGACGAGCCCCTCCCCCTGGGCGACGAGATAACCGACTCCGCCCGCCACGATCGCGAGCACCGCGGTGGCGATCGCCGACCAGATCAGGGTCCGGCGCAGGATCGGCGTGCTGGAAACGGGGCTCGGGCTCATCAGGACTCCACGGGTGTCGGTTCGGGTTCGGCGCCCGCTGCGCTCTTCCTGCGGCGGGTGGGACTCAGCGTGACGACGAGGCAGGCGGCGATGCCCACGATGCCGAAGCCGACGCCCGGCAGATACTGGCCGGGCCAGTCCTCCCGGGCACCGACGTACATCAGGAGGACGGCGAGCGAGACGACGGCCGTCCAGGCATAGAAGATGAGCACGGCGTCGCGGTCGCGGTGACCGAGATCGAGCATGCGGTGATGCAGGTGCTTCCGGTCGGGCGAGAACGGCGAGCGACCGGCGCTCATCCGGCGGAGCACGGCGAGCCCGAAGTCGAGCAGCGGGAGCAGCACGACCAGCAGTGGCAGCAGGATGGGCAGGAACGCGCCGACCAGCTGGGAACGCCCGAGACGCTCGGGGTCGAGGGCGGACGGGTCCATCTGCCCGGTGATCGCGATCGCCGATGTGGCCATCAGCAGGCCGATCACCAGCGCCCCGGAATCGCCCATGAAGATCTTCGCCGGACTCCAGTTCAACGGCAGGAAGCCGAGGCAGGCGCCGATGAGCACCGCCGCGATGAAGGTCGAGAGGTTGAAGTAGCTGGACGCGCCCGAGTCGCGCGTGAAGATGTAGGAATAGGCGAAGAACACACCGTTCGAGATCAGGCACACGCCCGCGACGAGCCCGTCGAGCCCGTCGATGAAGTTCACCGCGTTCATCACGATGACGATCGCGAACATCGTGATGGTGATGCTCAGCCAGCTCGATACCACGATGAGGTCACCGAACGGCAACGAGAGGATCTGCAGGCCGCCGCCGACGGTGATGACGCCCGCCGCCAGGAACTGCGCGCCCAGCTTGATCATCCAGTCGATGTCCCACAGGTCGTCGACGACCCCGATGATCGCGATCAGCAGCGAGGCGCCGAGGATCGACCACATGGTCTGCGGGGGGATCCAGATGCTCTGGAAGAAGGGATTGATCGCGGAGAACCCGAACGCCGCGGCGATGGCGAGGAAGATCGCGACGCCGCCCAGACGGGGCTTGGGCGTGGTGTGCACGTCACGGTCGCGGATGGCGGGGTACAGCTTGAACCGGAGGCTCAGCTTCCACACCGCCCAGGTCAGTACGAACGTGATCGCGGCGGTGAGGATGATCGTGAAGAGATACTGCTTCACGAATCCCCGTCCTGGTCCGGTGCATGCTGGTGGTGATGCTCGTGCTCGGCATCGTCCTCGGGCTCGAGGAGATCTCCGAGCACCTCCTGCAGCTGCTCCCGTGTCACGGCGCCGTCGCGGAGGATGCGCACGCCTCCCGTCTCGGAGTCCGCACCGCGGCGGACCAACGAGGTCGCATCGACGATGGTCGACGCGATGCCGTTCTTGCTCAGTCCGTCCGCCAGGTAGACCGCGACGCTGTCACCCAGCATCTTCTCGGCGTCGTACGCGGAGATGGCGGCGGCCTCCCCCGTGAGGTTCGCGCTGGAAACGGCCAGTGGACCGGTCTCCGCGAGCAGTTCGAGTGCGACCCGCCCCTCCGGCATGCGGACGGCGACGGTGCCGAGCGTCTCACCGAGGTCCCAGACCAGCGACGGCTGCGCGGGCAGCACGATCGTGAGACCACCGGGCCAGAACGCCGCGACCATCCGCTCCACCGGTTCGGGAACCGATTCGGCGAGGGCGGCGAGTGTCTCCTTCGTGCCGATCAGCACGGGCGGCGGCTGGTCGCGGCCCCGCCCCTTCGCGTCGAGGAGCCGCTGGACAGCGGCCGGCGAGAAGGCATCGGCGCCGACGCCGTACACCGTGTCTGTGGGGATGACGATGAGGTCGCCACGGCCGATCGCCTGGCGCGCATGACGCATTCCGGCGAGGAGCTGCGACTCGTCGCTGCAGTCGAAGATGGTTGACATGACGGTTCGATTCTATGCGGCGCGGCCGGTGAGCACGCTCCGAGGTTGCTGATCAGGGTCGGAGTGCGGTGGTGGTGCGATCGCGCAGTGTCAGGTCGCGATGTGTCGCCGCCGCGCGCCAGCCGTCGAGGGTGAGGATCTCCCTGATCGATTCGCCCTGCAGTTCGCCGTGCTCGATGACCAGCAGGCCCCCGGGACGAAGCAATCGCAGCGCCCGCGAGCTGAGCACGCGCACGATGTCGAGCCCGTCCTCTCCCCCGTACAACGCCATCGCCGGGTCGAAGAGTCGCACCTCCGGATCGCGCGGGATCGCGGCGTCGGGCACGTACGGCGGGTTCGAGATGACCACGGACGCCGTGCCCTCGAGTTCCGGGAACGCCTCGCCCAGGTCGGACAGGACGAGTGTCAGGTTGTCGATCCCTGCGACGTTTCGACGCGCCCAGGCGTGGGCGTCCGCAGAGAGCTCGGCCGCGAAGATGCGGGCGTGCGGCACCTCGGTGGCCATCGCGAGGGCGATCGCGCCGCTGCCGGTTCCGAGATCGATCCCGATCGGTGCGGGCTCCGCCGAGTTCAGCAGGGCGTCGATGGCGTATTGGACGACGGTCTCGGTCTCCGGACGCGGCACGAAGACGCCGGGACCGACCGCGAGCTCGAGGTGACGGAACGGCGCGGTACCGGTGATGTGCTGCAGCGGCTCACGGCCAGCCCGACGCGTGATGAGGATGTCGAGAGCCGCTGCCGTCTCGTCGTCGACGTCGTCTCCGCGAACGATCGCCGCCTGCACCTCGCCGCGCCGACGGCCGAGCACGTGACCGGCGAGGAGCTCGGCGTCGACCAGCGGATCGGGGACCCCGACGTCGGCGAGACGCTGGGCAGCCGTGCGGACCACGGCGGCGAGGGAGGTGTCGGACATGTCTTCCAGCGTAGAGCGCGCGCTGACGTCACAAAGCCTCGCCCATAGGGACGCTCCCCTAGGCTGGTGCGGCAGCGACCCCCGCACAGGAAGGCTCACCATGCCCGGTATCCACTCCGACATCACGACCGCTTTCGGCAACACCCCGCTCGTCCGGCTGAACAGGGTGACCGAGGGACTGGGCGCCACCGTCCTCGCCAAGCTCGAGTACTACAACCCCGCGTCGAGCGTGAAGGATCGGATCGGCATCGCCATGATCAACGCCGCCGAGGCATCGGGCGAGCTGAAGCCGGGCGGCACGATCGTCGAGTCGACCAGCGGCAACACCGGCATCGCCCTCGCGATGGTGGGTGCCGCGCGCGGCTACCGGGTGATCCTCACGATGCCTGCCTCCATGTCGAAGGAGCGCCGGGTCCTGCTCAAGGCGTTCGGCGCGGAGATCGTGCTCACCGATCCCACCAAGGGCATGAGCGGTGCGATCGAGGAGACCAAGCGCATCGTCGCCGAGACCCCCGGCGCGATCTGGATCCGGCAGTTCGAGAACGCCGCGAACCCCCAGATCCACCGCGAGACCACGGCGCAGGAGATCCTGCGCGACACCGACGGCGCCGTCGACATCCTCGTCGCGGGCGTCGGTACCGGTGGGACCGTCACCGGAACCGGCCAGGCGCTCAAGGCCGCCAAGCCCGGCGTCCAGGTGATCGCCGTCGAGCCCAAGGACTCCCCCGTGCTGACCGAGGGACGCCCCGGCCCCCACAAGATCCAGGGGATCGGCCCGAACTTCGTCCCCGACGTGCTCGACCGCGACGTGCTCGACGAGATCCTCACGGCGGAGTTCGACGAGTCCATCCGCGTCGCGCGTGAGCTCGCGGCCAAGGAGGGTCTCCTCGTCGGCATGTCGTCGGGTGCTGCCGTCGACGCGGCGCTCAAGGTCGCCGCCCGTCCGGAGAACGCTGGCAAGACGATCGTCGTCGTGATCCCGGACACCGGTGAGCGCTATCTCTCCACCGCGCTGTTCGAGGACCTGCGCGAAGACTGAGGCTGTCGATGGGCATTTTCGGGCGGATGCGCGAGGACATCGCAGCAGCGCGCCTCCGCGATCCAGCCGCGCGCAGCGCCGTCGAAGTCGCTCTGCTGTACCCCGGCCTGCATGCCATCTGGGCGCACCGCGTCTCGCACGCGCTCTGGCGGCGACGGCTGCGCCTGCTCGCGCGCGCCGGTTCGCAGGTCTCGCGCTGGCTCACCGGGATCGAGATCCACCCCGGTGCGAGGATCGGCCGGCGTTTCTTCATCGATCACGGAATGGGCGTCGTGATCGGGGAGACCGCTGTGGTGGGCGATGACGTGATGCTCTACCACGGCGTCACCCTCGGCGGACGTACGCGAACATCGGGCAAGCGTCACCCCACGCTCGGAGACGGCGTCGCCGTGGGCGCCGGTGCCAAGATCCTGGGGCCCGTCACGATCGGCGCGGGATCCGTGGTCGGGGCGAATGCCGTCGTCACACGCGATGCCCCGGCTGACAGCGTGCTCGTCGGGGTGCCGGCGAAGCCGCGCCACCGCACGCTCGGAGAAGACACCAGGGCGCTCCTCACCGCTCCCGACCACTACGCGATCTGAACCCGGTGCCGCGTGGGCCCGTCAGCGGCGTGCGGACTTCACGGACTCGACCTTCTTGCGCAGGAAGATGAGAGGGAGCACTACGCTGCCCACCGCGGTGATCAGCCACACGATGACCGAACCGAGCAGCCAGCCGGTGAGGTCCGTGATGCGCAGCCCGCCGATGGGGAGCAGGACGACGACGATGAGGGAGATCAGCGTCGAGAAGATCCCGATGCCTCCCATCAGCACCGGCGCGTAGCGATTGGCGACCTTGGCGACCCACGGCGCGAGCACGCTCTGCAGGATCGCGAAGATCAGGATGCAGATGACGAAGCCCCACCACTTGTCCCATTCGATCTCGAAGCCGTCGAGCAGGAGGTCGGCGGCGATCAGGCCGAGACCGGCCGACACCACGTAGAGCAGGCCGCGGAAGAGGAATGTGATCACGCGCCGAGCATAGCGCTCCGCACGCCGGCCGTCGGGGAACACGGCATCCGCGCTCCCCGTCGGCGGGTCGTCACTGCGCCACGAAGAACGGGACGGCGCCGGTCAGGATGCCGACACCGAGCATGACCAGCGAGACGATCGTCGCACGCCACAGCACCTTGCGGTGGTGATCACCGAGGTTCACGCTCGCGAGCGACACGAGCAGCAGGATCGCCGGCACGAGCGGGCTCTGCAGGTGCACGGGCTGCCCCGTGATGGACGCCCTCGCCATCTCGACAGGATCGATGCCGAAGTTCGCCGCGCTCTGTGCGAGCACCGGGAGGATGCCGAAGTAGAACGCATCGTTCGACATGAAGAACGTGAACGGGATCGAGAGGACGCCGGTGATCGGCGCCAGGAAAGGTCCGAGGGCCGGCGGCAGCACGTTCGTGATCCAGGTGGCCATCGCATCGACCATCCCGGTGCCGGTGAGCACGCCGACCAGGACCCCGGCCGCGATGACCATGGAGACGACCCCCACGATGCTCGGAGCGTGCGCCACGATCTCCGACGCCTGCTCCTTGATGCCGCGGAAGTTGATGACGAGGGCCAGCCCGGCACCCACCATGAACACGTACGGCAGCGGCAGGATGTCGAGCACCAGCAGCACCATCACCGCGACGGTGAGCACCAGGTTGAACCAGATGAGCTTCGGCCGGAGGGTGGGGCGTGCAGGATCCAGCATCGTATCGGCCATGGCCGTATCGGCGGGATCGACGTTCGCGGCCGAGACAGGGGCGTGTCCACCGGCGACGACCACCAGGTTCCCGGTGCGCAGCGACGCACGTGCACCCGGCTTCGGCTCGGCTCCGCGGAAGATCTTCGGCACCGTCGAGAGCGATCCTCCGTCGGCACCGACCAGCAGCCCCTCGGAGTCCAGCCGTCCGAGTCGACGGCGTTCCTGCAGCCCCAGGATCCACGCGAAGCCGAGCGTCACGACGATCCCGGCGCCCAGCGCGGGAAGCATCGGGACGAAGATGTCGGTCGGCTGCAGTCCCAGAGCGGTCGCCGCCCGGACCGTGGGCCCTCCCCACGGCACGATGTTCAGGGTGCCGTTCATGAGTCCGGCGACGCACGTCAGCACGACCGGGCTCATCCCCAGTCGGAGGTATATCGGCAGCATCGCCGAGGTCGTGATGATGAAGGTCGTCGAGCCGTCGCCGTCGAGGGACACCGCACCGGCGAGGATCGCGGTGCCGAGCACCACCTTGGCGGGATCGTCTCCGAGCAGGCGGGTGATCAGCCGGATGAGGGGATCGAAGAGCCCCACGTCGATCATGATGCCGAAGAACATGATCGCGAACATGAGCAGCGCCGCGGTCGGGGCCATCGCGCCGATCGCCTCGAGGATCATGTCGCCGAGGCCGAGGCCCGCTCCCGCGAAGAGCCCGAACGCGGTCGGTACGAGGATCAGGGCCACCATGGGTGTGAGGCGCTTGGTCATGATGAGCGTCATGAACGCGAGCACCATGGTGAATCCGAGGAGCACCAGCACCCACTCGGGCGGCACGAACGCCACGTCGTAGGTCGGCGCCTCTTCGGCGGCCGCGAACAGGCCGGTGAGTGCGTCTGGCATGCGTTGACTCCTTCGTCGTGGCTCCGTCATCGGCGACGGATCCTGTCGAGACTAGGCAATCGACCACGTCCGGGTGCGGTATCCCGCATTCCCCGACGTTGTGCGCGTAGCGTGGGTTCTGCGCATATTGCGCGGCACGAGCGGAGGAGAAGCACGGTGCCGAGGACGATGTCGACCAGACCGCGGTTCGCCACGCGCGCCCTGCTGCTCCAGCTCGCCACGATGACCCTCGTCGTCGCCCTCTGCACGGGCGTGTATCTGCTGCTCACCGTGCAGCAGTTGCGCGCAGAGGCCGAGTCGACCGCGTTGGGCATCGCCCGCACCCTCGCCGAGGACCCGCAGGTACGTGCAGAGGTCACGCGCATCTCGCTCTCGGACGGCACTCCCGACGCGGCGGAGCTGCGCGACGGCGACCTGCAGCGCATCGCCTCCGACGTGACGAGCCGCACCGGCGCGCTGTTCGTCGTGCTCACCGATGACAACGGCATCCGACTCGCGCACCCCACTCCCTCCCGCATAGGAGAAGTGGTCAGCACTCCCTACGAGGAGGTGCTCGCCGGCGCGGAGGTGGTCGACTGGCAGACGGGCACACTCGGCGAATCCGCACGGGCGAAAGTCCCCGTCCGCAACGACGCCGGTACGCCGGTGGGCGAGGTCAGCGTGGGGTTCGAGCGTGCCGGGGTGTTCGATGATCTCCCTCCCCTGCTGACGGTGATCGGAGTCACAGCGGCGGGTGCGCTCGCCCTGGCCGGCCTCGCATTCCTGCTGCTCCGCCGGCGCTGGGAGCGTCTGACCTTCGGAGTCCAGCCGGAAGAACTCGTGGCACTCGTCCAGAACCAGACGGCGGTGCTGGACGGCGTGGACGACGGCGTCATCGCCGTCGACCCCCGAGGAGTGGTGCGCGTGAGCAATGCCGCCGCCGATCGCCTGCTGGGGCTCCACGATCCCATCGGAAGGCCCATCGAGGAACTCGGCCTGGCCACAGCCGTCCTCGAGGCGGCGACAGGCGCACGCACCCGTTCCCGTGCCATCGTCGGCGACCGGATGCTCTACCTCGACTCTCGCCCCGTGGTGCGCGACGGCCACGCGCTCGGCGACGTGCTGATCGTGCGTGATCGCACGGATCTGGTCGCCCTGACCGAGCGGCTGGAGACCGTCAGGACGATGACGGCGGCGTTGCGCGTACAGCGGCACGAGTTCGCCAACCGCATGCATGTGGCGGCCGGGCTCATCGACGCCGATCGGGTGCGAGAGGCGCGCACGTTCCTCGGCGAACTCGTGGAGCGGGGGCCGGTGGTGTTCCCCGTCGTCGGATTGGACCTCCTCGGCGATCCCTTCCTGCACTCGTTCCTCGGCGCCAAGGGCGTCGAGGCCGGGGAGCGCGGGGTGGCCCTTCGGATCGCGGACGACACCCAGCTGCTCGGGACCGTCCGCGAGGCGGAAGACGTCGCCACCGTGCTCGGCAACCTCATCGACAACGCCGTTGCCGCCGCCGTCGCAGGCGAGCGGAGACCACGCTGGGTCGAGGTCGCCGTGCTGGACGACGGCGACGCCCTCGTGTTCACCGTCTCCGATTCGGGGTCCGGCCTCGGGGGCAGCGACCCGTGGGCGCCGCCGTCGCGGGAGCAGGATGCCGCCGGAGACGTGCACGGGCACGGGATCGGGCTGCCCCTCTCGACGGAGATCGCCCGTCGGAGCGGTGGAGACCTCTGGGTGATCGATCCGGGCGGGCCCGACAGCGGCGCGGTGTTCGCCGCGCGCATCGGCGGAGCCATCGACAGAGCCCGCCACGATGAGAAGGAGAACACATGACCGAGCCTCTGCGCGTGCTCATCCTCGACGACGACTTCCGAGTGGCCCAGCTGCATCAGGGCATCGTCGAGGAGCACCCCGGCTGCACCGTCACCGAGACCGTCCGCTCCCTCGCAGAGGCACGCGACAGCATCCGCTCGTCGCGCCCTGACCTCCTCGTCGCCGACGTCTTCCTCCCTGACGGCGACGGCATCGCGCTCGTACGGGAGTCCGGGGTCGACGCCATCCTCATCTCCGCGGCCGACGACGCGTCCACCGTGCGCAGGGCGCTCCGGTCGGGGGCCGTGGGCTACCTCGTCAAGCCGTTCGAGCGACGAGCGCTGTCGAGCCTCCTCGACCGCTACATCCGCTATCGGAACCTCCTCAGCGGTGATCGTGCGCTGCGCCAGGAAGACATCGATCGCGCCGCGGCGATCCTGCACGGTGCAGGTGAGCCGGTGTCGATCTCGCGCTCGGCGACGGAGCAGCTCGTGCTCGCGGCACTCGGCGACGGCGAAGCCTCAGCCGCCGAGATCGGCGAACGCGTCGGGATCTCCCGCGCGACCGCACAACGGCATCTGGCGGCGCTGGCCGCCAGGACCGTCGTCGAGGTTCGACTCAACTACGGCACGACAGGACGTCCCGAGCATCGGTACATCGCACGGACCTGATGCGGGGCGCGTGCCCCTCGCTCAGGACTCGGAGCCGACCGCGGCGAGCCGGGCTTCCTCGTCGGCGGTGATGGCGCTCTCGATCAGCGGATCGAGTGCGCCGTCCATCACCTGATCGAGGTTGTACGCCTTGAACCCGGTGCGATGATCCGCGATGCGGTTCTCGGGGAAGTTGTAGGTGCGGATGCGCTCCGAGCGGTCCATGCCCCGGATCTGCGATCGGCGGGCGTCGGAAGCCGCGGCGTCGAGTTCCTCCTGCTGTCGCGCGAGCAGGCGGGCGCGCAGCACACGCATGCCGGCCTCGCGGTTCTGCAGCTGGGACTTCTCGTTCTGCATCGAGACGACGATGCCGGTCGGCACGTGGGTGATGCGCACGGCGGAGTCCGTCGTGTTCACGGACTGGCCGCCGGGGCCGGACGACCGGAAGACGTCGATCTTCAGGTCGTTCTGGTCGATGTGGATCTCTTCCGGCTCATCGACCTCGGGGAACACGAGCACACCGGTGGTGGAGGTGTGGATGCGCCCCTGCGACTCCGTCGCCGGTACACGCTGCACGCGATGAACTCCGCCCTCGTACTTCAGGTGCGCCCAGACGCCCTGTGCGGGATCGGAGGACGAGCCCTTGATCGCGACCTGGACGTCCTTGTAGCCGCCGAGGTCGGATTCGTTGCGCTCGAGCAGCTCCGTCTTCCAGCCCTTGGAGGCCGCGTACTGGATGTACATGCGCAGCAGGTCGGCGGCGAACAGCGCGGATTCCGCGCCGCCCTCCCCCGCCTTGATCTCCATGATCACGTCACGGGCGTCGTCCGGGTCGCGCGGGATCAGCAGACGTCGGAGGCGCTCCTGCGAGAGCTGAAGCTCCTCCTCCATCGCCGGGATCTCCGCGGCGATGGACTCGTCCTCGCGGGCGAACTCGCGAGCGGTCTCCAGATCGTCGGTGGCAGCGACCCAGGCCTCGTAGGCGGCGACGATGCGCGACAGCTCGGCGTAGCGGCGATTGACGCGCTTGGCCCGGGCGGCGTCGGCGTGCACCGCCGGGTCGGAGAGCTCCTCCTGCACCCGGCGATGCTCATCGATCAGAGTCTGGACGGACTCGAACACGGCTCAGCCGCTCAGCGGATGTTGTTGTCGTGCCCGTGCGCACCCGAGGGGAGCGTCGGGATCGACTTCTGCATCTGCACGAGGAACTCGACGTTCGAGTTAGTCTCCTTGAGCTTGCCGAGCACGACCTCGAGGGCCTGCTGCTGGTCGAGGCCGGCGAGGGCGCGACGCAGCTTCCAGGTGATCTTGACCTCGTCGGCCGAGAGCAGCATCTCCTCGCGACGAGTGCTCGACGCGTTCACGTCAACCGCCGGGAAGATGCGCTTGTCGGCCAGCTGGCGGGACAGACGCAGCTCGCTGTTGCCGGTGCCCTTGAACTCCTCGAAGATGACCTCGTCCATCTTGGAGCCGGTCTCGACCAGCGCCGTGGCGAGGATCGTGAGGGATCCACCGTTCTCGATGTTGCGCGCAGCGCCGAAGAAGCGCTTGGGCGGGTACAGCGCCGACGCGTCGACACCACCGCTGAGCACACGACCCGATGCCGGGGCCGCCAGGTTGTAGGCCCGGCCGAGGCGGGTGATCGAGTCGAGCAGCACCACGACGTCGCGGCCGAGCTCGACCAGGCGCTTCGCGCGTTCGATCGCGAGTTCGGCGACGGTCGTGTGGTCTTCGGCCGGACGGTCGAACGTCGAGGCGATGACCTCGCCCTTGACCGAGCGCTCCATGTCGGTGACCTCTTCGGGGCGCTCGTCGACGAGCACGACCATGAGGTGGACCTCAGGGTTGTTCTGCGCGATCGCGTTCGCGATCTGCTGCAGGACGATGGTCTTTCCGGCCTTGGGCGGCGCGACGATCAGGCCACGCTGGCCCTTGCCGACCGGGGCGACCAGGTCGATGATGCGCTGGGTCAGCTTCTCCGGAGCCGTCTCCATGCGCAGGCGCTCCTGCGGGTACAGCGGGGTGAGCTTGCCGAACTCCACGCGGGTGGCCGCGTCGTCGATCGAGAGGCCGTTGATCGAGTCGACCTTGACGAGGGCGTTGTACTTCTGGCGCCCCTGCTGCTCGCCCTCACGCGGCTGCTTGATCGAACCGACGACCGCGTCGCCCTTGCGCAGGTTGTACTTCTTCACCTGACCGAGCGACACGTACACGTCGCTCGGACCGGCGAGGTATCCGGTCGTACGGACGAACGCGTAGTTGTCGAGCACGTCGAGGATGCCGGCGATCGGGATCAGGACGTCGTCCTCGCCGATCTCGGTGTCGAACTCGTCGGTCGGCACACCGCTGCGGCGCTTGTTGCGCTGACGGTTGCGGTTGTTGCCACCGGCCTGGTCGTCATCGGCAGCGGGCTGTGCCTGCTGCTCCTGCGCCGCGCCGTTCTGGCCACGTCCGCGGTTGCGGCTGCGGTTGCGGTTGCGACCGCGGCCACCCTGCTCCTCGCCACCGTCGGACGAGTCCGAGTCGCCGTTCTGCGAGTTCTCCGCAGGCGCGGCGTCGGAACCGGTTTCCGCCGTCGGCTCGGCAGCGGGCGCCTCGGCGTCGGCAGCGGGCTTCTGTGCTCCGCGGCGTCCGCGCCCGGTCGTCTTGGGTGCGGGCTCGGCCGGAGCCTCGGCCGTGGCAGTAGCTGCGGCATCGGCAGCAGGCGCTTCGGCGGCAGCGGTATCCGCGGCAGGAGCCTCGGCATCCGCCTTCTTCGCACGGCTGCGGCTCGGGCGCTTCGCCTTCGGCGCGGCTTCGGCGGCATCTGCGCCGGCGGATGCGGAATCGGCTGCAGCCGCTTCCGGCGCGGCATCCGTCTTCGCCGCCTTCTCGGCCTTCGCCGCCTCGGCCTTCTCGGCCTTGGCCGCAGCCGTCGCGGTGCTCGCACGACGCGGCGCGCGCTTGCGGGCAGGCGCGGACTCGGTCGCCGACTCCGCGGATGCCGCGGGTGCCTCGGCGGTGGGCGCCGACTGATCGTTCTGGGTCTCGGAGAGGTTCTCCACGAGTACTCCCTTATATGTCATGGGGAATGAGCGTTGAACGCACACAACGGGTGCTGCGCGCGATCGCACGGGCTGACGCTCGGCGCCAGCCAGCCTCGGCAGGCGGCTCTGGAATGAGCTCTGCCACAGGGGTTTGCGTGCGGGTCTTGCAAGAGATGCAATGGGGCCAGATTCACGCAGTTACGTGGAGCCCTCCGCTCGAGTCCCCACTGTACCACCACGGACGTCGACTGCGAGCAGGAGCGCCTCCCACGGGGTGTCGGTGACTCGATCGGCCAGCTCGACCGCATCCTGGCGGCTGCCGGGACCGTCGGCAAGCACGAGGACGCTCGGGCCGGCTCCGGAGACGACGGCCGCGAAGCCTGCGGCCCGCAGTGCCTGCACGAGACGCTGCGTCTCGGGCATGGCTCCGGCCCGGTAGTCCTGGTGCAGGCGGTCGGCGGTCGCGTCCAGGAGGAGTTCGGGGCTCTGCATCAAAGCGGCGATCAGCAACGCCGAGCGCGAGACGTTGAACACGGCATCGGCGGTGGACACCTGCGGGGGCTGCAGCGATCGCGCCTGCGACGTCGACATCGTGTACGCGGGGACGAGCACGAGAGGCGACACGCCGCGATGCACGAGCAGCTTCTTGTGCTGTGGTCCGCGCTCGGACATCCACGCGATCGTCAGCCCGCCGAACAGCGCCGGAGCCACGTTGTCGGGGTGGCCCTCCAGCTCGGTCGCGAGGCGGAGGAGGTCGGTGTCGCCGATCTCGACGTCGCCCGCGAGCAGCCCCTTCGCGGCGAGGACTCCCGCGGCGACGGCGGCTCCGGAGGACCCGAGGCCGCGACCGTGCGGCACGCCGTTCTCGGCGACGATCCGCAGCCCGGGTACCGGGCGGCCAGCGTCGGCGAAGACGTACGCGATGGTGCGGACGATCAGGTTCGACTCGTCGCGGGGGATCTCGGTCGCGCCGGATCCCGTCACCTCGATCTCCAACTGCCCCGGAGGCAGGGCCGTCACCTCGAGGGTGTCGTAGATGCTGAGCGCCAGGCCCAGCGTGTCGAAGCCGGGGCCGAGGTTGGCGCTCGTCGCGGGAACCCGCACCTCGACGGTGCGCCCCGGCACCGCGTCGCCTGCGGCCGGCGCGAGGGCTGCCGCCATCGTCACTCGCCCTCCACCCGGAGCACCGAGACCACGCGGGCCACGACCTCGCTGTCGGCGAGAGCGTCGACGGTGGCGCTGAGTGCCTGCTCGGTCGCGCGATGCGTGCCGATGATCAGACGGGCGGTCGGTTCGTCCTCCCCCTCGACGGTCTGCACGACCGTCGCCACCGAGACGTCGCCGTCGCTGAGGATGCTCGCGACGGTGGCCAGCACGCCGGGCGCATCCGCGACCTCGAGCGTGATCTGGTAACGGGTGGTGACGTGGCCGATCGGCACGACGGGAAGGTTGGCGCGAGTGGACTCCCCCACCCCGACCCCGCCGGCGATGTGGCGACGGGCGGCCGAGACGACGTCGCCGAGCACCGCGGACGCGGTCTGCACACCGCCGGCACCTGCACCGTAGAACATCAGCGAGCCGGCGGCCTCGGCCTCGACGAACACCGCGTTGTTCGCGCCGTGCACGGAGGCGAGCGGATGCGAGGTGGGCACAAGGGCCGGGTAGACCCGCACCGAGATGGACTCGGCGCCGTTCGCCTCGATGCGCTCGCAGACGGCGAGCAGCTTGATCACGAAGCCGGCGGCGCGAGCCTCTTCGATCATGGAGGCCGTGATCGAGGTGATGCCCTCGCGGTAGACGGCGTCGAGCGGGACCGCGGTGTGGAACGCGAGACTCGCGAGGATGGCGGCCTTCTGCGCGGCGTCGTACCCCTCGACGTCGGCCGTGGGATCGGCCTCTGCGTAGCCCAGGCGCTGCGCATCGGCGAGCACGTCGGCGAAGTCGGCACCCTCGGTGTCCATCCGGTCGAGGATGTAGTTGGTGGTGCCGTTCACGATGCCCATGATGCGCACCACACGGTCGCCGGCGAGCGAGTCGCGCAGCGGACGGATGATCGGGATCGCTCCCGCGGCCGCGGCCTCGTAGTACACGGAGGCGCCCACGCGGTCGGCCGCCTCGAAGAGTTCGGGCCCGTGCGTCGCCAGCAGCGCCTTGTTGGCTGTCACGACGTCGGCTCCGGATCCGATCGCCTGCAGGATGCTCGTACGGGCCGGCTCGATCCCGCCGATGAGCTCGATCACGATGTCGGCACCCAGGATCAGCGACTCGGCGTCAGTGGTGAAGAGCTCCTTGGGCAGGTCGACGTCACGGGGAGCGTCGATGTCGCGCACGGCGATGCCGGCGAGCTCCAGTTCGGCGCCGGCACGGTCGGCGAGCTCGTCGCCGTGTCGCAGCAGGAGTGCCGCCACCTGAGAGCCGACCGCTCCGGCACCCAGCAGCGCCACGCGAAGTCGTCGGTAGTCAGTCATGGTTACTCCTTCGGAGGTGGGTCATTGGTCTCCCTCGGGGGCGCTCGCCCCGTCGATGCCCGCGTCGCGGGCCAGCACGTCGTCGATGGTCTCGCCGCGGACGATGACCGTCGAACGTCCACCGCGCACGGCGACGACCGGCGGACGCGGCACATGGTTGTAGTTGCTCGCGAGCGAGACGCAGTACGCGCCGGTCGCCGGAACCGCGAGCAGATCGCCCGGCACGAGGTCGTCGGGCAGGTACTCGTGGTCGACGACGATGTCGCCGGATTCGCAGTGCTTGCCGACCACGCGGCTGAGACGGGGCTCGCCTTCGCCCACGCGGGAGGCGAGCCGTGCGGAGTACTGGGCCCCGTACAGAGCGGGACGCGCGTTGTCGCTCATGCCGCCGTCGACGCTGATGTAGCGGCGCACGGCTCCGGAATCGATCGTGACGTCCTTGGTCGTGCCGACCTCGTAGATCGTGACGCCCGCCGTGCCGACGATGGCACGGCCCGGCTCGAACGAGAGCGCAGGGACGGGGATGCCCCGAGCCGCGCAGTCCTCGGCGACGGCGGTGATGATCGCGCCTGCGAGTTCCTCGATGGGCGTCGGGTCGTCGACGCGCGTGTAGGCGATGCCGAAGCCGCCGCCGAGGTTGAGCTGCGGCACGGGGCCGCCCTCGAGCAGCGCCGCATGCAGGTCGAGCACGCGGGACGCCGATTCGCGGAACCCGGCGACGCCGAAGATCTGCGATCCGATGTGGCAGTGCAGACCGGCGAAGACCAGGCCGGGGATCTCACGGATGCGCGCGACAGCCTTCTCCGCATCCGGGAGCGGGAAGCCGAATTTCTGGTCCTCGTGAGCGGTCGCGAGGAAATCATGGGTCTCGGCATGGACCCCGCTGATCACGCGCACCAGTACACGCTGTGTGGCTCCGGTGCGAGCGGTGATCGCCGCGAGGCGCTCGATCTCGACAGCGCTGTCGACGATGATCGTGCCGACGCCGACCTCGACGGCTCTCTCCAGCTCGGCGACCGACTTGTTGTTGCCGTGGAAGCCGATGGATGCCGGCACGACGCCGGCCGCGAGAGCCACCGCCAGCTCTCCCCCGGTGCACACGTCGACGCGAAGTCCCTCGTCGACCACCCACCGCGCGACCGTCGTGCAGAGGAACGCCTTGCCCGCGTAATAGACCTGAGCCGTGGTGCCGTTCTCGGCCGCCGCCTGGTCGAAGGCGAGCCGGAACCGCCGTGCACGCCCCCGCACCTCGTCTTCGTCGAGCACCAGCAGCGGGGTGCCGTAGGTGCGGGCGAGCGTGGTGGCGCTGACGCCCGCGATGTCGAGAACGCCGTCGGGATCGCGCACCGCGGAGGCGGGCCAGACGCCGTCGGCGAGGTCGTTCGCGTCTTCGGGGACGGCGAGCCATTCCGGAGCGAGCGAATCGGCAGGGAGAAGCACTGATCACCAATCGTGGGAAGGATCTCGGGCGGGGCACGCACATCGAGGCTGACCCGATTCTAGGGCACCGCCCGGTCGCCCTTGGTCAGGGTGACGCGCGGCGTCAAGCCCCTGCGGGCGACCGGCGTCGCCTCATAGTGTGGGGGCGTGACGAACAGCGAAACGAGATCAGACTCCCCCGCAGAGCCGGGACTCATCGCGCGCATCACCGGGCCGGTGATCGCCTGGGCTCTCGCGCGCCGACCGGTGCGCGCCGCGTTGCTCTACACCGAGCGTCGCGGACCGATGCTCGCCGACAGCGTCACGTACCGGGCGCTCTTCAGCGTGTTCGCCGGCGTGCTGCTGGGCTTCTCCATCGCGGCGCTGTGGCTCGCCGGGAATCCCGTGGCCTGGCAGGCGATCATCGACTCCGTGCAGGCGGCGGTACCGGGGCTCATCGGCGAGGATGGCGTGATCAAGACCGAGGATCTGCGTGCGCCCGCCTCGCTGTCGATCGCCGGGATCATCTCCCTCGTCGCCCTCGTGGGGTCCGCGCTCGGCGCCATCGGCTCACTGCGCACGGCCGTGCGCGTGCTCGCCGGGACCGTGCAGGACGACATCCTCTGGATCTGGGTGATCCTGCGCAACCTCGCGCTCGCGCTCGGCATCGGTGTCGCGTTCGTCGCCTCGGCCTTCCTCACCTTCGCCGGCCAGCTCGGCGTCACATGGATCGCCGGAATGCTCGGCCTTCCCGAGGACTCACCCGTCGCGGCCTGGACGGTGCGCCTGGTGTCGCTCGTGGTCGTCTTCGCCCTGGACGCGGTGATCATCATCGGTGTGTTCCGCCTGCTGTCCGGAGTCCGCCCGTCGCCTCGATCGCTCTGGTCCGGTGCGCTGCTGGGCGCGCTGGGACTCCTGGCACTGCAGGAGCTGTCTGGCCTCTTCGTGGGTGGCGCCACGAGCAATCCGCTGCTGGCCTCGTTCGCCTCGCTGCTCGCGCTGCTGATCTGGCTGAACTTCTCCGCACAGGTGATGCTCTTCGCCTGCGCCTACATCGTGACGGCCGAAGAGGAGAAGTCCGATCGCGTGCACGCGAAGTTCGCGGCGACCACGTTTCCGCAGCGAAGACTGCAGCGCGCGGAGGTCGACGTGCAGATCGCCACGGCCGAACTGCGAGCGGCGCAGAAGGCCGCGAGTCCTGACACCACTTCGTGACCGGGTGCCCTCGTTGTGACCAGATCAAGTAGATTGGTCACAACGAGAGGATGCCATGGATCCCCGACGCACGAGCATCGTCCTCCCCCATGCCACGGTCTCCGCTCTGGAGTGGCGACCGGCATGCGAGTCCGGTGTGCCCGTCCTGCTCCTGCACGGCGGCGGTGCCGATAACGCCGAACTCTCGTGGAGTGCGGTCGGACATGCTCTCGCCGAGGCGGGGCATCGCGTGATCGCGCCCGACCATCCGGGCTTCGGGCAGAGTCCACGTCCGGACCGGCCGCTCACTCAGGAACGGCTCGTGCGATACGTGGGCGAGCTCGTCGACGGGATCGGTCTCGCCGACTACGCCGTCGCCGGCCTCTCACTCGGCGGCGGCATGGCGGTCGGGCATCTCCTGGATCGACCCGGCCGCGCGCGATCAGCGATACTGCTCGGATGCTACGGTCTGATGCCCCGTCTGGCCGACGGCTTCTCCGGTCGGCTCACGCACTTCGGCACATTCCTCCTGCTGCGTTCGGGTCTGCTCGCCCGGATGACCCGCGCGTACGCGCACAACCGTTCAGCGATGGAACGAGGGCTGCGAGAGCTGGTGCGGAACCCGACAGCGCGCACGCCTGAACTCGTGGATGCGGTGCTCGCCGAGGCCGCCACCGGCACCGGCCTGGAGACGTTCGGGGAATGGCAGCGCGATCAGGTGCTCTGGAATCGACTGCGCACCGTGTACGTCGAGCAGCTGCCTTCGATCACGACGCCCACGCTCCTCGTGCACGGCGATCGTGACTCCGGCGTTCCCCTCGCGCGCATCCGGATCGCCGCCGAGCAGCTGCCGGTGGGGTCGCTGGTGACCGTACCCGGTGCCGGACACTGGGTGCAGCGCGACCGCCCCGACCTCGTCATCCCGGCCATGCGGGAACACCTGGAAAGGAGCGGCGATGCCCAGACCCCGCGTCCCTGACCGTCGCGAGCGCATCCTCGACGCGGCCGAACGACTGGTGCTCGCGCAAGGCTTCGACAGCGTGAGCGTATCGTCGATCGCCGACGGCGCCGGGATCGGCAAGGGTGCGGTCTATCTGGAATTCAGCGGCAAGCGGGAGATCCTCGATGCACTCCTGCAGCGCGGGACGACGCGCATGAATGACCGCGTGAGCCGCGAACTGGGCGACCGACCCCGCCTGAGTTCTGCGTATCGCGCCTCCGCACGCGCGCTGAGTGCCGATGCGCTGATGACAGCGGCGTTCCTCGACGACCGTGGCATCCTCGGTGCGCACGTGGCGGAGATCACGGACGGCCGGTATCGCGATCGGCAGCGACGCGTCGTCGAGTGGCTGCACGGCCTGCAGCGGCGCGGCGAGATCGTGGCGGACGTGGACGTCGAGGCGCTCGCCCTCGCGCTCTCGAGCGCGTCGATCGGCCTCCTCTCGGCGGCTCGACTGCTCGGACCGTTCGACTCCGCGCAGCTCGAACGCGCGATCGACACGATCGGCCGCATGGCCGAGACCTTCGAGAGGACCTGACCATGCATGTGGAGAGCTTCGGAGCACGCGACGGACATCCCCTGCTGCTCCTGCACGGTGGAGGTGTCGCCGGGTGGATGTGGGAGCCGCTGCGCGCGCACCTCGGCGAGGGTCTGCGCATCGTCGTCCCCGATCTTCCCGGACATGGTCACAGCACCGACGAGGCATATGTGTCTCACGCGGTCACGACCACGGCCCTCGCCCGCCTGCTGGACGACCTCGGGAGACCCGCCACGGTCGTCGGCTTCTCGCTCGGCGCCCAGCTGACCGTGCAGCTCGCAGCTCAGCACGCAGAGAGGGTGCGGAACGTCGTTGTGGTCAGCGCACAGGCCGCTCCGATGTGGGCGACCCGTCCCACACTCGCCCTTCTCGGCGCGACCGCCGGCCTCGCGAAGAAGCAGTGGTTCGCCCGGATGCAGGCCCGGGAGCTGTTCATCCCGGACGAGCTCCTGGACGACTACGTGCGTACGTCGGTTGGCATCTCACGGGAGAGTCTGCTGCGCTCCGTCGAGGAGAACCTTCGATTCTCACCACCGCCAGCCTGGCGGTCGTATCCCGGAGCGGCGTCGATCCTCGTCGGGGGGAAGGAGAGGTCGCTCATGAAGCGCTCAGCGGCTCTGCTCCACGCTTCACTCCCCCACAGCGATCTGCGCGTCGTCGACGACTGCGGACACGGCATCCCCCTGCAGCGTCCCTCGTGGCTCGCCCGACACATCGAGGCGACGCTCGACGAGCCCCCTCACCCCGCGTAGCCCGGGACGCCGGGGTGAGAGCGCCGCCGGAAGACGACTCGGGGTCAGCTCGGGCAGACGCCCTTGTCCTGGAGCGTGGTGTCGGTGACGATCGCCCCGTCCACATCGATATCGATCACCGCCGCACCGTCGACGACCTCGAGCCCGGTGAGGGTGAGGCCTGCGGGCAGCTGATCGGCGATGCACACCCGTTGCGGTTGCGTCAGCCCTTCGCCGATGGCGCCGAGAGTGGAGGCGACCCGGTCGATGTCGATGTCCAGTCCGCCGATACTCGCGGCGACCGGTGTCAGCTCGAGGTCGCCGTCGGTTGTTCCGGGCGTGAGCGTGAGCGACAGCGGAACGGCGGCCCCGAGCACGCTGATCGACCCGCTCACCGTGGCGTTCGGGGCGGCGAACTCCACGGAGTCGACGGGCAGATCGGTCCCGGCGAGCAGAGAGGTGAACTGCTCCTGATCGATGCGGATGGTCCCGGAGGCGCCGCCCAGATCGCCGCCGTGCAGCGGGACGTCCGTCGCTGTCACATCGACGGCGCCCGTGATGCCCTCCAACGTCACCGAATCCGTCGACAGACGCAGCGTGTCGAGGGTGCCGCCGATCAGCTGCGGCAGCAGGAGCCCCTGCGTCTCGACGTCGAGCTGCTGGTCGGCGGGCAGGTCGAGCTGTTCCACGACGATCGACCGCACGACGCCGGGGAGCACGGCGCGAGCGATGAGTTCCGCAGCGACCAGGAGCACTGCGAGCACGACGACCACGATCAGCAGCACCCAGGGCCAGCGGGCCCGTGTGCGCGGCGCGGCCGCCTCCTGAGCGGAGGCGGAACCGGGGATCACGAGCGTCGGATGCTCCGCGGCGGCGTCCGGGTACGGCAGGGTGTGGTTGTCGTCGCTCATGCCTGCCATCCTGCCGTACCGAGAAGGACGCCGAGCCGCACTACATCCGCTCTGGTGCGGAGACGCCGAGGAGCTCGAGTCCGTTGCGCAGCACCTGACCGGTGGCGTCGTTGAGCCACAGCCGGGTGCGGTGGACGCTCTCGATCGGGTCTTCGCTCAGCGGGATCACGCGGCAGTTGTCGTACCAGCGGTGGTACAGGCCGGCGAGCTCCTCGAGGTAGCGGGCGACACGGTGCGGTTCGCGCACCTCGGCGGCGAACGCCACGATGCGCGGGAACTCCTGCAGCGCGCCGAGCAGCGCGGCCTCTGTCTCGTGCGTGAGGGTCTCGGGAGCGAACTCCGAGCGGTCCACACCGGACTGGCCGGCGTTGCGTGCGACGTTGTGGGTACGCGCGTGGGCGTACTGCACGTAGAACACCGGATTGTCGTTCGTGCGCTTCTGGAGCAGCTCGGGGTCGAGGTCGAGCGGCGAGTCGGCAGGCGAGCGCTCCAGCGAGTATCGCAGCGCATCGCTACCGAGCCAGTCGAGCAGATCATCCATCTCGATGATGTTCCCCGCACGCTTGCTGAGGCGCGCACCGTTGATCGACACCATCTGGCCGATGAGCACCTGGACGTTCTTCTCCGGGTCCTCTCCTGCCGCTCCGGCGACGGCCTTGAGGCGGTGCACGTAACCGTGGTGGTCGGCGCCGAGAAGGTAGATCTTGTTCTGGAAGCCGCGGTCGCCCTTGTTCAGGTAGTAGGCGGCGTCGGCGGCGAAGTACGTGTACTCGCCGTTCGACCGGCGGATGACACGATCCTTGTCGTCACCGAAGTCGGTCGTGCGCACCCACACGGCGCCCTCGTCGTCGAACACGTGTCCCTGTTCGCGCAGACGGTCGACGGCCTGGTCGATCAGGCTCGTGCCGGACGCGTCCTTGGCGTGCAGCGTGCGCTCCGAGAACCAGACGTCGAACGGCACATTGAAGCGGTCCAGCGAGCTCTTGATCTCGGCGAGCTGGAATTCGTACGCGAGTTCCATCGCGACGGTGGACTGCTCGGTCTCGGGAAGCTGCAGCAGATCGGGCCGCGCTTCGAGCACGCGACCGGCGAGGGTCGTGATGTAGGCGCCCGGGTAGCCGCCCTCGGGGGTGGGGTCGCCCTTCGCCGCCGCGAGCACCGAGCTCGCGAAGCGCTCCATCTGCGCACCCGCGTCGTTGATGTAGTACTCACGCACGGCGTTCGCACCGCTCGCGAGGAGCAGACGCACGATCGAGTCGCCGAGAGCAGCCCAGCGCGTGTGGGCGATGTGCAGCGGACCGGTCGGGTTCGCGGAGACGAACTCGACGTTCACACTCACTCCCGCCTGCGACGCGTTCGTGCCATAAGCGCTACCGGCATCGACGATGACCTTCGCCAGCGCACCCGCCGCTGCGGCATCGAGACGGATGTTGATGAACCCGGGGCCGGCGACCTCGGCGCTGGCGATGCCGTCGACGTCGGCGAGGCCGTCGACGATCTGCTGCGCGAGCTCGCGCGGGTTCGTGCCGAACGGCTTGGCCATGCGCATGGCGATGTTCGAGGACCAGTCGCCGTGGTCGCGGTTGCGGGGGCGCTCGAGCACGATGTCGGATGCGGAGAGCTCCAGCGGCTCGCCGGGACGTCGTTCCTCGGCGATCGGTGCGAGGACGGCGAGGATGGCTGCGGCGAGGGTTTCGGGGTTCATAGCCTCCCCAGTTTACGGGGCCGGAAGGTCACGACCGACGGCGCGGGGCTCCCCGAATTTGCGTTCGGCCTCCGGTGATCTACTCTCATGCCATGAAGCCGCCCGCCACCCGTCGCCGAGTGGGCGCCGCCGGTATCGCCGCCGGCCTGCTCATCGCCGTCGCGGCAGTGGTCCTCGGCGTGTGGCGGCCATGGATCCCGGCGCCCTCCACGACTCCGATCAGCGCACCCGCCGATGCGGCATCCGGCCCCTCGGCGGTCATCGCTCCGGCGCCGCTCGTCCTGCCGGAGCATCCGACCGTGCTGGTGTTCGGCGACTCCTGGACCTACGGTTCGGCGGCGACCGTCCCGACCCTCGGCTACGCCTACCTGTTGGCGGACCTGCTCGACGGCGAAACCGTCGTGAACGGAGTCCGCGGGAGCGGATACCTGAAGCCCGGGATCGACGGCCCCTCCTTCGGCGAGCGGATCGCCGCCCTCGACACGTCCCTCTCGCCGGATCTCGTCATCATCCAGGGGTCCATCAACGACCGCGCACAGGGTGTCGCCGGGTACCGCGAGGCCGTCAACGCCGCGTGGGACGCGATGGCCGCCACCTACCCGGAGGCGACGATCGTGGTGCTCGGTCCGGCGCCGCACGAGCTCCCCGTGGGCGCGGCCACCGCGCGTATCGACGCGGATCTCTCCGAGCTCGCCGCCGCACGCGGCTGGTGGTACATCTCCCCCATCGCCCAGGACTGGATCACCCCGCAGAACTACCTCGACGTGATCGACGTGGAAGCGGGACGCCAGCATCCCTCCACGGACGGCCACCGTTATCTGGCCGAGAAGCTCGCTGCGGCGCTGGACGAACTGCGCGCCGCGCCCGTCACCGTGGCCGGTGGGTCGGAGACCACCCCCGACGAGTGATATTGTCGATCGGTACGCCTCCGTAGCTCAGTGGATAGAGCGCCGGTTTCCGGTACCGTAGGTCGCAGGTTCGACTCCTGTCGGGGGCACACACGTTGTACGCGAATGGAACGTCAATCCATACGAAGTCCATCCGAGTATGAGAAAGCCGCCTGGTTTCAGGCGGCTTTTCTCGTACACAGGACCGGCGAGCACTAGTGGGGCTTCGGACCCGCGTCATGGCGAGCACCGGGCCCGCTCGACGTCGGTGGATCACTCCGACTGAGCGCTCTCCATGGCGGACAGACTCCCCAGCAATCGGAGACGCTCTTCGGTGGGGCCGCCCGGCGAGGGGGTCATGGTGAACATGACGAGCCCGGGATCCGCAGGCAGCTCGAAACCCTCGTAGTCGAAGAGGAGCGCCCCGACGTCCGGATGGTGGATCCGTTTGCTTCCGGTGCGGTGGAAGCGAACATCGTGGGCTGCCCAGCGCGTACGGAAGACGTCACTACGCGTGACGAGTTCGCCGATCAGATCGGTGAGGTCCTTGTCGTGCGGGTTGCGTCCCGCTTCGATTCTGAGTGAGGCGACGATGCTGTTGGCCCCGGACTCCCAATCGACGTAGAAGTTCTGCGCAGCGGGGTTGAAGAACGTGTAGCGGGCGTTGTTGCGCTGATTGGCGGCGTCGTCCAGAATCGGCGCGAAGACGGCCCGACCGATGACGTTCACGGCGAGGAAGTCCTTGCGTGCGTTCGAGATGTAGGCGGGAACGCTGATGCTGTCCAGGAGTCGCTGAAGCGCGGGCCGGATGACGGGCGTCGCAGCCCGCGGACGTGCGCGTGCAGAACGGTTCGGGGCGGCGTTTCGGGCGAGGTCATGGAGGTGGGCGAGCTCGGCGTCGTCGAGGTGGAGTGCGCGCCCGAGCGACTCGAGCACTTCCGGGGAGACGCCGGACAGGTTGCCGCGCTCCATCCTGGCGTAATAGTCGACGCTCATCCCGGCCAACATGGCCACCTCTTCGCGGCGGAGACCGGTGACACGTCGTCGGCCTCCGCCGATGATGCCGGCCTGCTCCGGGGTGAGTCGTGCTCGCCGCGTGGAGAGGAACTCACTCACCTCGGCTCGTTGTGTCATGCCTGCCACGTCGTGCCTTCCCGTCGTGTGTGGATGGGTGTCGTGTGCGGATACGTACCGACCGGCGGCGCTCACGAGCCGCCGGTCGACGAGCTACCGGCCGAGCCGGCTCAGGTCGTCCCGCACGGTGGCCGGTTCGTCGGTGAGAGGCATGTTCGGCATGTCGAGTGCGCCGTCGATTCCAGTATCTCGGACGAGCGCCTCGAACTCGGGGGCCAGGTCCTCCTGCGCTGCCCCTCGCTCCGCGACCAGTTCGAGGGTTCGGTGGTCCGCCGCGTCGATCTCCAGACAGTCGAGCAGCACGCGCGCGATCTGGTCGCGGGCGATGACCCCGTCTGCCGGCGAGGCCGTGCTGTACCGGTCTCCCTGACGGAAGACGATGTGGCGCTCGTCCGGTGCGTTGTAGTCGAACCAGCCGGGGCGGACGACCGTGTACCGGTTGCCGGACGCGCGGACGAGGCGCTCGGCCCTCCGTTTCCAGTCGTGACCTTCGTTCGCCCGATCCGTCGTGCCGACAGCGGTCATCAGGGCGATGCGCACAGGGCGTCCGTCGAGCACAGTGAGCACGTTGGCCACTGCTCCGTAGTCGACCTTCTCTGCGACACCACGGCCACCATGGGAGCCGTGGACGAAGACCACGGAGCCGACCCCGGCGACAGCGTCCGCCAGCGTCTCGGCCGAGGTGAGATCGCCGATGACGATCTCCGCGCCCTCCGGGACCCGCGCGGCGCGAGATGCGTCACGCACCAACGCGCGCACGTGTCGTCCTCTCGTGAGAGCCTCGCGGACGACGTGCACACCAATGCTGCCGGTCGCCCCCACGACGAGAACCGTGGACGTCGCGGTCATGTCAGTTCTCCGGGATATCGCGACCGAACGCCTCGAGCGTGATGACCTCGGGCTCCGGGCCCCCGCGAACGCCGGTATCGAGAGCGTCGATGCGAGCGATCTCGTCGTCGGTGAGTTCGAAGTCGAACACGTCGAAGTTCTCCGCAATACGAGCAGGCTTCACCGACTTGGGGATGGCCTGGACGCCGTTCTGGATGTGCCAGCGGAGCATCACCTGCGCTGCCGACTTTCCATGTGTGTCGGCGATGGCGACGATGACGGGGTCGTTGAACGTGCTCTGGGAATCGTCCCCTCGGTAGGACGTGATGCCGCCGATGGGCGACCAGGCCTGTGTGAGGATGCCGCGGTCCTTGCCGAACGCCTGCAGCTCGCGCTGCTGGAAGTACGGGTGCACCTCGATCTGGTTCACCGCCGGCACGATCTCGGTCTGCGCGAGCAGCGTCGTGAGGTGGTCGACCATGAAGTTGCTCACGCCGATGGCGCGGACCTTGCCCTCGGCGAGGAGAGTCTCCAGCGCCGTGTAGGCGGCAATGGTCTTGTCGAACTCACCGGGGAGGGCCTGGTGGAGGATGAAGAGGTCGATGACGTCGACCTGGAGCTTGCGGGCGCTCTTCTCGAATGCGTGCAGCGTCTGGTCGTAGCCGTAGTCGCTGATCCAGACCTTCGACTCGATGAACACGTCGTCGCGGGAAAGACCGGACGCCTTGATGGCGTCGCCCACTCCTCGCTCGTTGGCGTATGCGGCGGCGGTATCGATGAGACGGTACCCCGTGGAGAGGGCGGAAGAGACAGCCTCGACCGTTTCGTCCGGCGGTGTCTGGAAGACGCCGAAACCCAATGCGGGCATCTCGACACCGTTGTTCAGGGTGAGGTGAGTGTTCGTCATGGGATCGACACTATGACCATCCATCAGCACCTGGGAGTGACTGTCGTTACACGGATAAGCGGTCAGTCCCGCCCGCCGCAACGCAGCACCAGGGGCCACCTATCCAGGTAACAGCAGAGCACCCCAGGCGATGAGGTACGGGCGTACCGTCGAAACATGGCCCGCACCGCTTCCCCGCAACGCCCCACGAAAGTCGGGCGCCGGGTCGCCGCTGCTGTCGGCATCGTGGCATCGGCCGTCTCGATCGCCGCGTGCGCCGGATCAGACGATGCACGGCCCGATGTCTCGGCACCATCAGCACCACCGAGGGTCGAGGGAGACACCGTGACCACGGACACCTATCGTGACGGAGAGTACTCCGCACGCGGCTGGTATGGCTCGCTCCCGTCCCATCACGACGTGACTCTCACCATCGAGAACGGCATCGTCACAGACGTCGACATCACCACGCCGGCAGATGACGAGATATCGCTGGGGTATCAACAGCGGTTCGCTGATGCCCTCCCGAGAGAGGTGGTGGGCACGCCGCTCGACGACATCGTGGTCGACCGACTCGCGGGATCCAGCGGATGTTCGGAAGGGTTCATGAACGCGCTCGCCGACATCCGCGAGAATGCTCTCCGCTGACCCGACTCCCCGCCTCCTCTGCCCCCCTTCTCCTTCACTGCGATGGGAACGCCACTGTGAACCTCGAACCGACCACACCGACCGCCAAGAACACTGCAGACCAGTTCGTGGGAGACGTCTGGGTGGACCGAATCGCCGCACCGCACGATGGGGACCAACGGATGACCGTGGCCATCGTCAAGTTCGCCCCCGGTTCGCGCTCCGCGTGGCACTCGCACGCCCGAGGTCAGTACCTTCGTGTCACCCAGGGCGTCGCCCGCTTCGGGACGCGCGACGGGCAGATCATCGACGTGCACCCCGGAGAGACGCTGTACACGCCGCCCGGACAGGATCACTGGCACGCCGCTGCGGGAGACTCTTTCATGGAGCACATCGCCATGCTCGAGAACGCGGACGACCCTGCGGAGACCACGGAGTGGAAAGAGCACATCACCGACGACGACTACGCGGGGCGCTTCGACCGGCGGACCGGAGATCCTGCTTCGCGACAGTAGGGCGGGAGTGGCGACGCCCTCCGTCAGATTGCTCTTTCGTCGTTTTGCTGGCGGCCTTCTTCCTCCGTCCGCCCGTCCTCGTCCTCCGGCCGGGTGCGCACCGTGGTCGATCCGAGGGACACGGTGGCGAGCAGGCCGAGGGCGAGGAACCCTGCCGCTGTCCAGGCGGCGTAGCGGGTCCCTTCGGAGAAGGCGGCCTTGGCATCATCGGCCGCATCAGCGGTCGCGGCATTCGATTCCAGCCCGCTGATCGCCGCCCCTGCGCTGTCGACCACGGCCGACACGATCTGGTCGCGCTGGGCGGCGGGGACACCGCGCTCGTCGAGCGAAGACGCGAGGATCCCGGCGGTACTGGTGAAGAGAACAGTGCCAAGAACAGCGACGCCGAGGGCGGCGCCGATCTGCCGAGACGTGGACTGCGTGCCCGAGGCCGCCCCGCTGTCCGCGACCGGCACCTCGGCGAGCACGACCCCGGTTAGCTGCGCCGTGGCGAGGCCGACACCGAGTCCGTAGACGAAGAGGAACGGGATGAGCGGTCCCCAGGATGCATCAGGGCCGATGACGAAGCCGACTCCCGCGACACCGATGATCTCGGCGATGAGGCCGGCACGCACCACCCAGACCGGGGCGACCTTTCCGCTCGAGGCTCCGGCGACACCGCTGGCGAGGAACGATCCGCCCGCCAGTGCGAGCAGGAGCAGCCCTGTCTGCACGGCTTCGAAACCGAGAACGAACTGCAGCCAGAGCGGAAGCGCGAGGATGATGCCGAACTCCCCCAACGACACCACCGCTGCGGCGATGTTCCCGTTGCGGAACGAGGAGATCGAGAACAGCCGCAGCGCCAGCAGCGTCGACTTCCCCACCCGTTCGCGGTGCCGTCCCCACAGGATGAACGCGATGACGGCGAGGACGGCGACGGCGAAGAACAGCGGGATCGGCGACAGCTCCCACGGCCAGGCCCAGTCACCGATCTGCGGCCGCGTGTCGACCAGCCACCAGCCGTAGGTCCGTCCCTCGATCAGGCCGAACACGAGGCTTCCCATCGCCGCTATCGACAGCAATGCTCCGATGATGTCGACGCGGGAGACGCGATCGCTGCGCGATTCCGCGACGGTCAGGAGCACGCCGACCACGATGATGACGCCGAGGGGGATGTTGATGCCGAAAGCCCAGCGCCACGAGTAGGCGGTCGTGAGCCACCCGCCGAGGAGCGGACCGACGGCCGCCATGCCGCCGATCGTGGAACCCCATACGGCGAACGCGATTCCGCGCTCCCTGCCTCGGAAGGTCGCGTTGATGATCGAGAGGGTGGTGGGGAGGATCATCGCACCGCCGACGCCCTGCGCCAGTCGGGCCAGGATGAGCATGCCGCCGTCCGGCGACAGGGCGGCGACCACCGACGAGGCTCCGAAGACGACGACGCCGATGATCATCACCCGGCGTCGACCGAAACGGTCGGCGAGGCTGCCGAAGACGAGCAGCAGCGACGCGAAGACGAGCGTGTACGACTCCTGCACCCACTGGACCTCGGTCGAGGTGATGCCGAGGTCCTCCACGATCGCGGGGATCGCCACGTTGACGATCGTCGAATCGACGATGATCAGCGAGACCGCGATGCTGATGAAGACGAGCCCGAGCCAACGCCAGCGCACGTATCTTTCCATGATCGCTAGCCTAGTTAGCGAAATTCGATCGCGGTAGGCGGTGTCCCAGCGGGACGACGATAGGCTCGATACGTGCCCCTCCTCTCGATCGCCGGTTCGACGCGTGCCCCGCACCGTCTCCGTTCGGCGACCCCGATGAGGGAATGGATGCGGGTCATCCTGCACCCGGGCACGAACGGGTGGACCAGTGTCTGGGGCACCCTCTCGCACGGCGAGATCGCCGGCTGCCCGCCGCCACGGAACTAGACCACGCCTCGAACGGGGCGCTGGTCTTCTGCGCCATTCCCCCCTTCTCTCGCGTGAGGTATTTTCCGTGTCCCCGAATTCTTCCCCTGCCCGTTTCTCCCTCGCCCCGCATGCGCTGTGGAACGGCATCCGCTCCAACGCCCGCAGCGACGTCCTCGGCGGGTCGCTCCTGCTCGCGGCGACGTTCGCCGCGCTCGTCCTCGCCAACAGTCCCGCCGCCCCCTGGTACGAGTCCGTGCGCGACTTCACGTTCGGCATCCCGGAACTGCATCTCGAACTCAGCGTCGGCGCCTGGGCGTCCGACGGCCTGCTGGCGATCTTCTTCTTCGTCGTCGGTCTCGAGCTGAAGGAGGAGTTCGTCGCCGGACGCCTGCGCGATCCACGTCGAGCCGCCCTGCCGATCGCGGCCGCGATCGGCGGCGTGGTGGTTCCCGCTCTCATCTTCGTCGTGATCAACGCCGCCGGCGGTTCGGATGCCCTGCGCGGCTGGGCGATCCCCACGGCCACCGACATCGCGTTCGCCGTGGCCGTGATCGCCGTGGTCGGCAAGTTCCTGCCTCCCGCCCTTCGGGTGTTCCTGCTCACGCTGGCGATCATCGACGACCTCATCGCGATCACCATCATCGCGACGTTCTACACCGACACCATCAGCTTTCCGTGGCTGATCCTGGCGCTGCTGCCGCTGGCGGGATTCGCCGCCCTGGTGGCGAAGGGGGTGCGGGCGTGGTGGATCCTGCTCCCCCTCGCCATCGCCGTCTGGGTGTGCATCCACGCATCCGGTGTGCACGCGACCGTCGCCGGCGTGCTTCTCGGCTTCGTCGTGCCCGTCACGGCGACGGAGCGCGCCCGCGTGCGGGTCGGCACGGACGATGCCGGCCGACCGGTCTACGACGGTATGGCCGCGCACTTCGCCGACCGTTGGAGCATCGTGGCCACGCTGTTCGCGGTCCCGGTCTTCGCCTTCTTCGCCGCCGGGGTCACCGTCGGCGGGTGGGCAGGCCTCACGTCGGCGTTCACGGACCCGATCACCATCGGAATCGTCGTCGGCCTCGTGATCGGGAAGCCGATCGGCATCCTCGCCACGACCTTCCTGCTGAGTCGCCTCCCTGCGCTGCGCCTGGACGAGTCGCTGCGCTGGCCCGATCTGACCGGAATGGCGTTCCTCGCCGGTATCGGGTTCACGGTGTCCCTCCTGGTGGGCGAACTCGCCTACGGATCGAGCTCGGTTGCGGACGAACACGTGAAGATCGGGGTACTGGTCGGATCGTTCGTCGCCGCCCTCCTCGGCGGGATCATCCTGGCGCGCAGCAATGCACGGGGGCGTCGTGAGGTTCACGACGCCGGTGCGGGCGTACTCTGATCACCAAGATCACGGACGACTCCCCGAGGACGGCCGCCATGAACCAGACCGATGCGCCGCGCGGAAAGCTCCTCTATGTGGAGGACGACGCGGAGATCGCCGCCTTGACGGTGGAGGTGCTGGGCGACGTGTACGACGTGGATCATGCTCCGGACGGCGAGAGCGCCCTGCGACTCGCACTGAGTCGGCGTTACGACGCGATGGTGGTCGACCGGAGGCTCCCGGGCATGGACGGCGTGGCCTTCGTGCATGCGGTGCGCACAGCACACATCACGACGCCCGTCCTGATGCTGACGGCCCTCGATACCGTTGATGATCGCGTGACAGGTCTCGACGGCGGAGCGAACGACTACCTGGTGAAGCCGTTCGACTACGACGAACTGCTGGCGCGCCTTCGCGCGCTGCGGAGAGCGTTCCGCGCGCAGGGCGCGCGCAGGCCTCTGGGCGAGTGGGTCTTCGCCCCTGATGCCCAGGCGGTCTACGACCCGACGGGGTATCGCGTGGCATTGACGGCGACCGAGAGCGCCCTGCTGGAGCTGCTCACGGCCAGCCCTGAGCATGTGTTCACCCGGGAGGAGATCCTGCACGCGGTGTTCCACGAGGGGGACACGACGAGTTCTGTCGACACCTATGTGCACTATGTGCGACGCAAGACGAGCGCAGAGATGATCGAGACCGTGCGCGCACGGGGGTACCGGGCGGGGGCGCCCTCATGAGCGACGACGCGGCGCGGGTGCGCCGAGCGGCATTGTCGATCGGGCTGTGGGTGGGCGTCGCGTCGGGTGTGATCGTTGCGATGGGCATCGGGATCCTGATCACCGTGATCCTCTCCACCTCCCGACGGGAAGGGGAAGAACACGGCGGCGGATGGTTCGGCGGCCCCGTCGGTGCACGCGACGACTTCATCGTCGACATCGACGTGGTCGTGCCCGTGGTGATCGTGTTGGGCGTCATCGGCGTCGTGCTGCTGGGGATCGTGGCCGCCGTCGCCGCCCGACGGTCGGTTCGCCCGCTGGGTGAGGCACTGCGCCGACAGCGCAACTTCGTGGCCGATGCCAGCCATGAGCTGCGCACGCCCCTGACGACGGTGACGAGTCGCATCCAAGTGCTTCAGCGACGCCTCGACCGGGGTGAGGACATCGGCCCCGGCCTGGTCGAGCTCCGTCGAGATGCAGACTCCATGGGAGATGTGCTGAACGACCTGTTGATAGCGGCCGAGGGGGCGTCCCATGACGACGGAGAGGCCGAAGTGGCGAGTGCAGCGTCCACGGCGGTCGCCGCGATCTCGACGATCGCGGACGAGCACGAGGTGGCTCTCACGGTGACCGTCGTCGACGACGGGGCCGTAGCCCGGATCCCCACGGTGACACTGGTCCGCGTCCTCGTCGCTCTGCTCGACAACGCGGTACAGCACTCTCCTGCCGGCGGCGCAGTCACCATCCGCATCGGCACGGACGCGCGTGACGTCACCGTTCGTGTGACCGATGAGGGACCGGGCATCGCCGGGATCCCCTCGGATCAGATCTTCGAGCGCTTCGCCCGCCCGCCCGAGAGCGGGCGCCTGCGCGGCTTCGGCCTCGGACTCTCGCTCGTGCGCGATGTCGCGCGCCGGGCCGGCGGTTCCATCGAGGTCGAGAGTTCGACCGCCCGCGGCACGACCTTCCTCCTCACACTTCCCGCGTCCCGCTGACAGCGCACACGTCGATCATCGTCGAACCGAGCCAGCGCGTGACAGCCCCCTCGCGGTCCACCACGATGCCGGTGCGCGAGGCGGAAGTCTCGATCCAGGAATGATCAAGAGCTCCTGCCACGACGGCTGCGGTCGCCCAGACGTCCGCCTGCGCGAGGCCGTCAGAGACGACGGTCGCGGACGCCACGCCGGTCGACGGCGCGCCCGTTCGCGGATCGAGGATGTGGTGGCCGCGCTCGGCAGTGCCCGATGTGGCGACAGCACCGTTGGCGATATCGAGCGTGGCGAGCACCCGACCGCGGTCGTGCGGGTCAGCGATCCCCACGTGCCACCGCCGATCCGATCCGTCCGCCGTGAACAGCTGCAGGTCTCCGCCCGCGTTGATCCCGACCGCGACCGCCGAGGTCAGCAGCGGTGCGAGGTGGCGACGGCTCGCCTCCTCGACCGCCCACCCCTTGACCCAGCCGGTGGGATCGAACCACCCTTCCCGATACCCAGAGAACAGCCCACCGGTCGCGTGCGCTGCGCGTTCGCACGCAGCAGACGCGAACGCCACCCGCGGGTCGGCGTCAGCCAGAGACAGCTCTCCTCGGCGGATGCGGTTGATGTCGGAGTCCGGTCGATAGGTCGAGAAGATGCCGTCCACGTCGTGCAGCTCATCGAAGCACGCTCTGATCGCCCCCTCGGTCGCCACAGCATCCTGATCTCCCGCGGAGATCAGGTGGATGCTCATCGGGATGCCCATGATCTTCTCGACCCAGACCCGCGTGCTCTCCGGTGCGCCACGCATCAGCTGTGCGCCTGATCGATCGCGCTCTGCAGCGACGAGAGGTAGCCGTCGCTGGTAAACGTGGCTCCCGACACCATCTGGATCTGCGCGCTCTGCGACTGCAGAGTCTCCGAAACCAGCCGAGGAATCGCGGTGCCGTTGATCTGACGGTCCCGGCCGTTGCCGTCGGGATAATCGATGGCCTGCGCGTCGCTGATCTGTCCGCCGGAAACCGTGATCCTGACCTGCACCGGTCCGTACCGGGTCTGCGACGACGCGCCGGTGTAGGTCCCGTCGGCGAGACCGGTACCCGCCGACGCTCCGGAGCCCGACGCTCCGGAGTCCGACGCTCCGGAGTTCGACGTCCCGGAGCTGCCGACGGCGCCTGTGGTCGGAGGAGTCGCGTCGTGCGGCATGACCGCATCGAGCGACGTGCGATAGCTGAACAGCAGCACGAGCCCGCTGATCGTCGCGAGCACGGCATACAGGATCTTCTTCATGGCGACCTCCCTGGTCAGACGGTGAACGATTCGGAGTGGATGCGGTGCGGAGGGAACCCGGCGCTCTCGAGGTCGCGCGTGAGCCCTTTCATCCAGGTCTCGGTTCCGCAGACGAAGACGTCGTAGGCCTCGGGGTCGGGAACGAGGTGGCGGAGCAGGTCGGGACCGTTCCAGGCGCTGTGGCTGGCCGCGATCCAGCTCGACGGGCCGGAGGACCGGGGACCGATGAAGGGCAGGTACCGCACTCCTCGACGCGAGACGAGGTCGGCGATCGCGTCCTGCCGGAGTGCATCTTCGGCGACGGAGTCGCGGGTGAGGAGAGTCGCCTCCCCCGGCGCGTAATCCTCGGCTTCCAACAGGGAGAGAAGAGGGGCCACCCCGGCACCTGCACCGATCATGAGCAGCTTCGTCCCGGTACGACGCTCCCCCGTCATCTCCCCGTACGGTCCTTCGACGATGACGCGCGTGCCCGGTGTGAGCGATGCCAGACGGCGCGTACCGTCCCCCACCACTCGGGCCGTCAGCGTGAGCTCGCTCCCTGGCGCAGCGGAGAGCGAGAACGGGTGACCACGCGTCCACCCCTGCCCGTCGAGAAAGCGCCATACGAAGAACTGTCCGGCACGGGCACCCAGGGTCGAGAGATCACGCCCGACGACGCGGATGGTCACTCCCCGCGCACCGTCGGGTTCGACGCTCGCCACGCGCAGGGCACGCCGCGAGGAGCGCAGCACGGGCATACCGAATCGGAACACGAGGATCGACGCCGCCGCGAGCGCCCAGATCGTCCACCAGTACGCGGTCGCGAGCGGCGACGAGAGGAAGTCCGCGCCCGTCCACAGCTGGTGCGGGAGGGCCAGGCCCACACCGAGGTACGCGTAGAGATGCAGGAGATGCCAGGACTCGTAGCGCAGGCGCCGACGCGCACGTCGGATCGAGGTGACCACCACGAGCAGGATCAGCAGGGTCCCTGCGGTGGCGAGGAGCATGCCCGGGTAGTCCCAGACGAATCCCCACAGTTGCACGAAGGGGTTGATGCCGGCGGTGATCGCGTAGCCCAACGCGAGCAGAGCGATATGCGCGCCCATCAGCCAGAACGACCAGAACCCGACGAAGCGATGCATACGGGTGATGCCGTCACGACCGAATCCGCGCTCGAAGAGTGGAACCCGCGCCATGAGGAGCACCTGGTAGAGCAGGAGGTTGGCGGCGACGAGACCCGTCAGTCGTCCCAGCGTGGTGACGGTCTCCCCGCTGGCTCCGAGGACGGCACCGATCCCTCCCCCGGCCACCCAGAGCGCGACGACGAGGAGACTCGTCGCCCAGATGACGATGATCGCTCCCGCCCGCCATGCCTGAGCGCGGCGGTGGGCCGAGCCATGGTGCTCTCCGATCACCGGGGAGAGGGCACCTCGGGGTCTGTTCGTGAGAGTGGTCATGGGGTCATCCTGGAGACCAGGCTCTGAGACGGTTCTAAGAATGACCTCGCCACAGTCCACTCACAGGGATTTCATGGGATTAACCCGAACCCGCCGCCCGTCGGTGGCACTCCGCACCGATTCGCGGGAAGCTGGAGCATGAGGTTTCTCCGCTTGCTGTGGCGCTATCCGGCGATCACGACCACCGTCCTCGTGTTCGTCGGCGTGCTCATCCTGCACGCGGTCGACGCGGCCGTCATCGGACGGTGGATCGCCACCGGTTACGTGGCCGCGTTCGTCGTCTGGACCCTCGTCGGCATGGTGCGGGATGTGCTGCGCGGCCACGTGGGTCTCGACATCCTCGCGGTGGTCGCGATGGTGGCGACGCTCGCCGTCGGCGAGTACATCGCATCCCTCATCATCGTGCTCATGCTGTCGGGCGGAGAGGCGCTCGAAGACTTCGCCGGCCGTCGCGCGAAGCGCGACCTGTCCGCGTTGCTGGATCGTTCTCCGCGCATCGCCCACGTGCTCGTGCACGCACAGGCCGCGGATTCGGACGAGGTGAGGGATCTCCCCGTCGACGAGGTCGCGATCGGCGATGTGCTCCTCGTGCGCCCGTCGGAGGTGGTGCCCGTCGACGGCGTGCTGCTCACCGAGACCGGAACCTTCGATGAGTCATCGCTGACCGGCGAGAGCATGCCCGTGGCCCGCGAGTCCGGAGGGGAGGTGCTCTCCGGAGCGATCAACGGCAGTCGCGCTGTGCGGATCCAGGCCGTTCGCTCGAGCGCAGACAGCCAGTACCAGCAGATCGTCGCACTCGTGCACGCCGCAGAGGACTCCCACGCGCCGGTGGTGCGGCTCGCCGACCGCTTCGCGATCCCCTTCACCGCGGTGTCGCTCGTCCTGGCCGGCACAGCCTGGGCCATCTCGGGCGACGCGACGCGCTTCGCCGAGGTCCTCGTGCTCGCGACGCCCTGTCCTCTCCTGATCGCCGCCCCGGTCGCGTTCCTGGGAGGCCTCTCACGCGCGGCGAAGACAGGCGTGATCATGAAGGGCGGCGCCGTCATCGAACAGATCGCGCGCGTGCGATCGGCGGCCTTCGACAAGACGGGAACGCTCACGCAGGGCCGACCGGAACTCGTCGATGTCCGGCCGGCGAACGGCTTCGGCGCGGACGAGGTCCTGCAACTCGCCGCCTCGGCGGAACAGTACTCTACGCACGTGCTCGCCGAGGGCATCCGTCGCGCCGCGGACGCGCGCGGACTCGCGCTGCGTGTAGCGACAGAGGCCAGGGAGGAGGCCACGAACGGTGTCGTCGCCGAGATCGATGGTCGAGCTGTCGTCGTCGGCAAGCCCGCCTACGTGGCCGCTCTCGCGCCCGACACCGTGCGGGCGACGTTGGAGCTGAGTCAGGCCGCAGCCTACGTGGCCGTCGACGGCCGTTTCGCCGGGGTGCTCGTACTCGCCGACCACCCGAGGCCCGAAGCAGCGGCCGTCGTCTCGTGGTTGCGGACGCACGAGGTGGATCGCGTGGTCATGCTCACGGGCGACGTCGGGCCGACGGCGGAATCAGTGGCTCATCAGGTGGGCATCTCGGAGATCCACGCCGAGCTGCTTCCGCCCGAGAAGGTCGCTCTCGCCGGCGAACTCCAACCGCGGCCGATCATGATGGTCGGCGACGGCGTGAACGACGCCCCTGTGCTCGCCGCCGCCGATATCGGCGTCGCCATGGGCGCGAAGGGAGCGACCGCTGCCGGCGATGCCGCTGATGTCGTGATCCTCGTCGACTCGCTGGCGAAGCTCGTCGATGCGGTGTCGATCGGTCGCCACACTCTGCGGGTCGCCCTGACCGCGATCTGGATCGGGATCGGCTTGAGCGTCGGGCTCATGATCGTCGCGATGACCGGCCTCATCCCCGCGGTGGTCGGAGCACTCGTCCAGGAGCTCGTCGATCTCGCGACGATCCTGTACGCGCTGCGGGCGCTGAGCGGCCCCTCGACGGTGCTCGCCTCCGCGCCCGCCCGTCCGCAGGTGAAGACCGAGACACCGGCACCGCAGCGCAAGGAGTGAGGAGTCACGACCTGCGCGTACGACGACCGACGCGACGGAGGCGGATCATCCATGTGGACGGTTTCGCTGCGGCAGCGTGAGGGTGAACCGGCAGCCGGCCCCACTCTGCGAACGACCTTCCAGCGTTCCGCCGTTCGCCACCGCGAGTCCGCGCGCGATCGCCAGCCCCAGCCCGGCTCCGCTCGTCGCCAAGGGGGCCATGCTCCGGGTGCGGGCGAGGTCGCCACGCCATCCGGCATCGAACGCCTGCTCGAGAGCCTCAGGGGTCATGCCGGAGCCGTGGTCCTCCACGCTGATCCTGACCGCGTCGGCATCGGCCTCCAGGAAGACCGTCGCCGCGGTCCCCTCAGGGGTGTGCTGCACCGCATTGGCGAGCAGGTTCATCAAGATGCGCTCGATGCTGAGAGGATCGGCGAAGGCCGTGACGTCGCCTGACTCGTCGACTTCCAGGTGCACCGTCGCGCCGAGATTACGGGCTGTTCCCACGGCATCGCCGACCAGATCGGCGACATCGAGGTGCTCCGGGCTCAGCGGCACCCGATCGATCTCGATGAGCGAGAACGCGAAGAAGTCCTCGACCAGCGCCCCGAGACGGCTGCTCTGCGCGCGAAGCCTCGTCGTGAACTCGACACGGTCCTCGATGATCCCGTCCTCGTGAGCGCGGATGATCGCGTCGATGGCGGCCAACGGTGTCCTCAGATCATGGGAGATCCCGGTGATGAGGTGCCGTCTCGCCTCCTCCTGCCGGAGATTCGTCTCCCGAGCCTCGTGGAGCGCGCGCGCAGCGTTGTGGAGCTCTCGATCGATCTGCCGATACTCCCAGTTCGACACCACCGTGTGGTCGTCGAGGGGGCGACCCGATGCCAGTTGCCGGGTGTGCAGGCTTATCCGTCTGCTCTCCTCGACCAGCCGGTTGCCCAGGCGCCACGCCAGCAGCATCGTGCCCGAGCCGGCGAGAATCGTCGCTCCGAGGATGAGCGGCAGATCGTCCTCCTCGATCTGCATCCGCGAGGCCGCGAAGGCGAAGGATGCCGACATCCCCACGACCACCGTCATCACGACGATCATCATCTGACAGCGCATCGAGTACCTGCGGGTCAGCCGAAGCGCGACCGCCCCGAAGACTCCGGTCAGGATCACCGCCGCCACGACGACTCCGAGCGTTTCGAGGAGCATCGCGTTCATCTCGTCCCTTCGCTGTCGAGCAGATAGCCGTGCCCCCACACCGAGCGGATGACGACCGGCCGGGAGGCATCGGGCTCGACCTTCAGGCGGAGGCGACGGATGTTGACGGCCACAGCCGAGGTGTCTCCGGCCTCCCATCCCCACGCTCCGCCGGCGATCTCCTCGCGCGAGTGCACCCGATCGGGGTGGCGGAGGAGGAAAGCGAACAGCTCGAACTCCCGGACGGTCAGCTCCAGGTCGACGCCATCGCTCTGGATCACCCGCATCGCCGGCGTCAAACGGAACCGTCCGAGGGTGATCGGCGACTCGCCGGCGCCCTGGTGCGCGGTCCGCTGCAACAGCCGGATCACGCGGAGCACGATCTCGCGCGGTGCGACGGGCTTGACGACGTAGTCATCCGCGCCGGCTTCCAGGCCGTCGATGCGTTCATGCGGCTGCCCCATCGCCGTGAGCAGGAGGATCGGAGCGTTCGACGTGGTGCGCAGACGACGGCAGATCTCCACGCCGTCGACGCCGGGGATCATGCGGTCGAGGAGCACCACATCCGGAGGACTGAGCGTCGCGGCTTCCAACGCCGCGAAGCCGTCGGCGACCGCTTCGACGGAGAACCCGGCACGACGCAGATAGGCCACGAGGATGCTGCGCAGCTCCTCATCGTCCTCGACGACCAGCACCCGGCCGTTCGCGAGGTCGGCCAACTGCACTTCCACGGTTCTGCGCACCTTCCGAAGATACGTCGTCGTTGCCGACAGAGTCCTGCACTCTCAGCGGAACGACGGGGCGCGCTTCGACAGGAACGCCGCCATGCCCTCCTGGCCATCCGCGTGTGCCAGAGCGTCCCGGAACAGTGTGCGCTCCGCCACCGCACGCAGCGGCGCGGGCAGCGCGAAAGCGGCCTTCACGGCGGCGAGCCCACTCCTCGACGCACGGCTGAACGCGAGCGCCTGGCCGCCCACCGCGGCGGCGAGCCCATCGGCGTCGGGAAGCACGGCGTCGATGAGACCCCACTCCTCCGCCGTCGCGGCCGTCACCCGCTCGCCCGTCAGGGCCATGCGTCGCGCCCGGCCGTCGCCGATCCGGGCGGCAACACGATACGTGCCGCCGAAGCACGGGATCAGGCCCAACCCGACCTCGGGCAGCGCGAAGAGCGAGTTCGCCGTGGCGTACACGAGGTCGCAGGCGGCCGCGAGTTCGCACCCACCTCCGAGCGCGTGACCGTCGACGGCGGCGATGACCGGCACGGGGCAGGCGGCGATGCTGTCCATGGCCGCCTGTCCGGCGCGGCTGATGCGCTCACCGGAGTCGGACGATGCGGCCGCCATCTCGGCGATGTCGGCACCGGCCACGAACGCGCGTGTTCCGGTCGAACGCACGACCACGGCGCGGGGGCGATCCGCGGGCACCGTCTCGGCGAGCTCTGTGAACACATGCCGGATGGCATCGAGCTCGTCGATGCCCATGGCGTTGAGCTGAGCGGGGCGGTCGAGGGTGACGGTGAGGGTGGTCCCCTCGGAGCTGATGAGCAGTGTGGACACGGTAATGCCTTTCAGGAGTCCCAGATCGCCCCGTACGCGGGGACCCCGAGGGCTTCCAGCGCGGAGACGACCCGGCGGGTGGTCGATTGGTTGGAGATGCAGATCACCGCTTCGGCGTCGAACGAGGTGAACTCTTCGAGCGCCAGTGCCACGAGGTCGGGGCGCCCCTGTTCGCTGGTGTTCCAGATCACGGCATCGGGGTGCGAGGCACGGATGGACTCGACGAGATCGTTGCTGTAGGTGGCTTCCGGTTCTCTGGTCGCCCACACGAGCTTCGAGGGCGTGGTGTCGGCGAAGAGGTGCGGCAGGCACGGGCCGATCCCGCTTCCGGTCGCGACCCACACGACGCGCTCGAAGAGCTTGTCCACGTTTCCCACGCCCGCCGTCGGAATCCCTCGTGTCCACACATGCGAGGGCGCGTCGTCGATGAGTCTTCCGGTCCAGTCCCCCGCCCGCGAGATGGTGAGCCGGAAGCCGGTCTCGTCGCGGGTGACGACATTCGCGAACGAGTGCCACTGGCCGAGCGGATGCCGCGCCAGGGTGGTGGACGAACCGGCGAAGGGACGCACGCCGTGATCGAAGTCCGCGAGTGCGACGTGAGACGACGGCGTCGCGATGCGGACGGGCACTTTCCTGAGCCGCAGCCACGGTGCGACGACGCTGAGCACGATGACCAGCAGCAGCCAGAACGACGGCGACGCGGCGAGGACTCGTCCGATCCCCGCAGCGCCGGCGGAGTCGGCGGCATCGGCGGCGAGCGCCACGGTGAGTACGGCGAAGAGGGTGAGAGCGGACCATCCTCCGAAGCGATGGGTCATCTCGAACAGGTCATGGCGGCGTTGGCGGATCGGAGGCAGCGCCGGTACGAGGATTCCGACCAGGCACGCGACGAGGGCGACGGCCACGCCCTTCGAGAACACGGAGAAGGAATCACTGAAGACGACGGTGGCGGCTCCCCCCAGGAACCAGCCCACGGCCGCGACCGCGGCTCCGACGTGGATCCCACCGAAGTGGTAGACCTTCGCGAGACGTCGACGGACCGCCAGCGGCGCCGATTTCGGCACGCTCGTCGCGAGCCGGAACAGGAGGTTGATCACGTACTGCTGGCGGATCAACACTGCGGCTGCGAGGTTCACGCCGCTCATGGTGATGAGGAGGGTGGCGGCGTCGTCGGACGGCATCGAGGCCGAGGTCGTGGCGATGATCCCGGCGACGACGGCGTTGAGCGCGAGAACCAGCACCACCAGCCTGTTGTAGGGCATCAGAGCAGGACGGGTGAGAAGAAGCCGCCACCCGGTGAGCGCCGCGGGGCGCACGTGGGTCTCGGGAGTCACGCTGCTCGCCATGCGTGGCTCCTCAGCACCGTCTGGTCGACCTTGCCGCGCGTCGTCATCGGAAGAGCCGGTACGAGATGGACGATCTCCGGCACGCAGTAGTACGGCAGTGCTTCACGTACATGGGCGAGCGCAGCCTCCACGTCGGCGTCCTCCGGAGTCACGAAAGCGACCAGCGCCGTGCGGTCGTCGGTGGGGAGGACGGCCGCGTGCTGCACGGAGTCCTCCCGCTCGAGCAGTGCGCTCACGGCGTCGGGTTCGACTCTGAAGCCCCGGATCTTGACCTGGTCGTCCGTGCGTCCGAGGTGCTCGAGATCTCCGTCCGCATTCCATCGGGCGAGGTCGCGGGTGCGGAACATGAGACTGCCGTCGTCGGAGAACGGGTCGAGTCGGTAACGGTCGCGGGTCAGACGCGGGTTTCCCAGGTACCCGGCGGTGACCCCCGCTCCCCCGACCCACATCTCCCCGACCTCGCCGTCGGCGACCGGAGCGCCACCCTCATCCAGGATGTAGGCGGTCGTTCCCGGGATCGGCCGCCCGATCGGCGGATCCGCCTCATCGGGGGTGCACAGATGCATCGTGTTCACGATCGTGATCTCGGTAGGACCGCACGAGTTGTAGAAATCCGTCACGGCAGCCCAGCGGTTGGCGAGGGCACGAGGGCACCGTTCCCCCGCGACGGCGACAGCGGTGAACCGGCCCAGCCGTCGCGGGTCGTGCGGGGTGAGGATCGACGGGGTCGCGATCACGACGTCTGCGGCACGCAGAGCCTCGGCGAAGTCCCGTCCGCGGATGTGCAGCGTGGCACCGTGGGTAAGCGCGCCGAGGATCTCCCAGACCGCCATGTCGAAAGCGATGTTGAGGATCTGGGCGACCACGGTCCCCGGCTTCATGCCGAGCGCTCCGGGCCCTCCGAACAGGAAGTTCTCGAGGTTGCGGTGGGTCACCCGCACGCCGTTGGGCGTACCCGTCGTTCCGGACGTGAAGATGATCACGCATTCATCTCCGGCGCGTGGCGCGACGGTCCCCTGCGAAGAGGCATCCGCGTCCGCGGTGCGGGCGCGCTCGATCGGCACGACCAGGATGCCCGTCGCCGACGTCACGCGGTCCGCGAACCGCGCCTGGGTGAGCACGACACGCATGCCCGTCACGGCGACCACATGCGCCATATGGACCTCGGTGGCGATTCGCGGATCCACGGGCACGTACGCCGCCCCGAGCCGCAGTGCGGCCACGATGGCGACCACCATCTCGAATCCGCGCTCCACGAAGATCCCGATCCGATCACCTCTCCCGACGCCTCTCCGTCGAAGATCCGCCGCCAGCATGCCGGACAGCTGATCGAGGTCTCCGTATGTCAGCTCCCGCCCTGCGTGCCGGGCCGCGACGGCCAGCGGTTGTTCGCACATCCACCGGCTGAGCATGTCGAGGATCGTACGGCGGGCGGACGGAGCGCCCGGGGCGGACGGGGATACGGCGGGAGGAGCAGGAGCGGACACGGGGAACACCTTTCGTTTCGGTGTGCCCAGTATTTTTCGACCGACCTCCCACGACGGCGGGCAATCATTACAGAGCGTGATCAGTTCCCTGCGTATCCCCTGTCATCGCCGAAGGTCCCCCGGGTGAATTCGCGATGACGCCCGCGTTTCGCGGGTGCAGCACGGTTAGCCTGGCCTCGAGCGGGAGCCACCGCGGAGTGGCCTCCTGTCGTCAACGGCTGAGGGTGGTCGACTCAGCCCTGAACAAGGGAACTCACCCATGGCCGAACTGATCGTCATCTCCTTCGACTCCGAGCCCCAGGCGGAAGGCGCCTACGACGAGATCCTGTCGTTGCAGAACGACCTGGTCGTCGAGCTCGCGGGCCTCGCGCTCGTGAAGGTCGACGAGAAGGGCAAGACCAAGGTCGAGTATCCGGGCGCTGCCGGCAACGTCGGTGTCGGAGCCGCAGACGGTGCACTCTTCGGCATGCTCATCGGCCTCCTGTTCTTCGTGCCGATCGCCGGACTGCTCTTCGGCGGCCTCTTCGGCGCGCTGTTCGCCGGCCTCGACAAGACCGGGATCGATGCGGAGTTCCGCGACCGGGTGAAGAGCACGGTCTCCGCCGGCAAGTCCGCCGTCGTCGTATACGCGACGAAGATCACCGAGGACAAGTTCGCCGCCGCGCTCGCGCCGTTCCACGGCACGGTCGTCCAGACCTCCCTCTCCGCCGAGGACGAGAAGGAGCTCATCCACGACCTCGGCGGCGCCCAGTAGTCGATCCACGCGGACACCCCCAGGTACTCGCGATACACCCCATGTATGAGAAGAAGGAACTTCCATGACCGCGGAACTGCCCGGATCGATCCTGCCGCTTCCTGACCGTGAGTATCAGGGGCCCGTCGTCTTCGACGCGAAGAAGTCGGAGGCCGACTTCCCTCCCCTCGTCGCCAAGCGCCCGCCCAAGAGCGCACCGAACGTCCTGGTGATCCTCCTCGACGATGTGGGCTTCGGCGCGTCGAGCGCATTCGGCGGCCCGATCCACACGCCCACGGCCGAACGCCTCGGGAACGCCGGGCTGAAGTACACCCGATTCCACACGACCGCGCTGTGCTCCCCCACCCGTGCCGCGCTGCTCTCCGGACGCAACCACCACGCCGTCGGCATGGGCCACATCACCGAGACCGCGACCCCTTCCCCCGGCTACCGTTCCACGCGTCCGAACTCTGCCGTCCCGCTGCCCGAGATCCTGCGCCAGAACGGCTACAACACCGCGCAGTTCGGAAAGTGCCACGAGGTGCCGGTGTGGGAGACAGGCCCCACGGGACCGTTCGACCACTGGCCTGCCTTCTCGGGCTTCGAGAGGTTCTACGGTTTCATCGGCGGTGAGACGAACCAATGGACGCCGGCCCTCGTCGACGGAGTCACCGCGGTCGAGCCGCCGACGGACGAGGGCTACCACCTCATGCCCGATCTGGCCGACAAGACCATCGACTACATCCGGCAGCAGAAGAGCCTGACGCCGGACAAGCCGTTCTTCATCTACTTCGCCCCGGGCGCGACGCACGCCCCGCATCACGTTCCGAAGGACTGGATCGCGAAGTACAAGGGGGCCTTCGACCACGGCTGGGACGCGCAGCGCGAGCAGACCTTCGCGAAGCAGATCGAACTCGGCGTGATCGCGCCGGACTCGAAGCTCACGGAACGCCCGGAGGGACTGCCGGCCTGGGACGACGTCCCGGACGAGCAGAAGCCGATCCTCGCGCACCAGATGGAGGTCTATGCGGCGTTCCTGGAGTACGCCGACTTCCACACCGGTCGCGTCATCGACGCGCTCGAGGAGCAGGACATCCTCGACGAGACCCTCGTCTACTACATCATCGGCGACAACGGGGCGAGCGCGGAGGGCGGCATCAACGGTGCCTACATGCTGACGACCGCCTCCAACGGCGGCGGTCAGTTCGAGACCGTCGAGTTCTGGAACGAGCATCTCGACAAGGTCGGCGGTCCAGAGGCGTACAACCACTACTCGGTGGCGTGGGCGCACGCGATGTGCACGCCCTACCAGTGGACCAAGCAGGTGGCATCGCACTACGGCGGAACGCGCAACGGCACCATCGTCCACTGGCCGAGCGCGATCGAGGGATCCGGCGAGGTCCGGCACCAGTGGCACCACGTGATCGACCTCGCCCCGACCGTCCTGGACGTCGCGGGCCTCGCCGAGCCGCACACGGTGAACGGGGTCACCCAGATTCCGATGCACGGAGTCTCGATGGCCTACAGCTTCAACGCCCCGGACGCCGATGAACGACACGTCACGCAGTATTTCGAGCTGATGGGCAACCGCGGCATCTACCACAAGGGCTGGACGGCGCAGACGAAGCACCGCACTCCGTGGGATGTCGTCTCGAAGGCTCCGGACTTCTCGGCCGACGTGTGGGAGCTGTACGACACCTCGGTCGACTGGACGCAGTCGGACAACCTGGCGTCCACACACCCGGAGAAGCTGGCAGAGATGCAGCAGATGTTCCTGATCGAGGCGGCTCGACACAACGTGTTCCCGCTCGACGACCGCGCGGCCGAGCGCATGAATCCCGCGATCGCCGGCAGGCCCACGCTGGTCACCGGCGACCGACTGCGGCTGTACCCGGGGATGATCCGTCTGGGAGAGAACGTCGCCCTGAATGTGAAGAACCGTTCGTACTCGGTGACGGCCCAGCTCACGGTGCCCGAGGACGGCGCAGTCGAAGGTGCCATCGTCGCCCAGGGCGGACGCACCGGCGGGTGGTCGTTCTTCGCAGAAGACGGCAAGCTCGGGTATCACTACAACTACTGCGGGCTGGTCCGCACGACCGTGCTGTCCGACACGACCATCGGCGGTGGCGATCACCTCGTGCGTGCGGAGTTCGCCTACGACGGCGGGGGGATCGGCAAGGGCGGCGAGGTCACGCTGTTCATCGACGGTGCCGCGGTCGGCTCCGGACGCGTGGAGCACACGCACCCGCTGTACTTCTCCTTCGACGAGGGCCTGGACACCGGCGAGGACACCGGAATGCCCGCCTACGAGGGATACAAGGAGTGGGGCGGCAAGTTCACCGGCACGATCGATTGGGCAGAGGTCGCACTCGGCACCGACGATCACAACCACCTGGTCGACCCAGAGGAGCACTTGAACGCCGCGCTGCGGCATCAGTGAGTCGCGAGAACCGTGCGCGGAAAGACCCCGTCCGGCTGGACGGGGTCTTTCTGCGTACGGGAATCAGCGATCGAGGATGGCGCGGGTCGCGACGTCAGGCCGCAGATCGAGGCGCCGCAGCAGCTGCGCGTTGAGCGCGACGACGATGGTCGACAGCGACATCAGGATCGCCCCCACCGACATCGGCAGCACGAACCCGATCGGCGCGAGCACGCCGGCCGCGAGCGGCACCGAGAGCAGGTTGTACCCGGCGGCCCACCACAGATTCTGCTTCATCTTCCGATACGCGGCCCGCGAGAGTTCGATGACCGAGAGAACAGAGCGCGGGTCATCGCTTGCGAGGATCACGCCGGCAGAGGCGATGGCGACGTCTGTGCCCGCCCCGATGGCGAGCCCCACGTCTGCCTGCGCCAGCGCGGGTGCGTCGTTGACGCCGTCGCCGACCATCGCCACCTTGCGCCCCTCGTGCTGCAGCTCCTGCACCTTCGCGGCTTTGTCCTCGGGGCGCACCCCCGCGAAGAACCGGTTGATCCCCAGGTCGGCGGCGACTGTCTGCGCGACGGCCTCGGCATCACCCGTGATCATGACGACCTGCACACCGAGCGCATGCAGCGCGTCCACGGCTTCGCGGGATTCCGGACGTACCTCGTCGGCGAGCTTCAGCGCTCCGATCACTCGGCCGTCCTGGACGACGTGGAGGATGATTGCGCCGTCCTCCCGCCACTGCTCGGCGACGGCGAGCTCGTCCACCTGCTCCTCCGTGAGCAGGTGCGGGCCGCCGACGCGCACGGTCGATCCCTCGACGGTAGCCGTGACCCCGACAGCAGGCGACGACGTGAAGTCGCGGCTCTGCGGCACCGAGAGGCTCCTCTCGGTGGCGGCGCGGACGATCGCCTTCGCGAGCGGGTGCTCACTGTCGGCTTCCGCAGCGGCGGCGAGCGCCAGCACGCGATCGGCGTCATGCTCGCCCGCGACCGACACCTCCGACACGACGGGCTCGCCCTTGGTGAGGGTTCCGGTCTTGTCGAACAGCACGGTGTCGACGGTTCGCATACTCTCCAGGGCGAGGCGATCCTTCACGAGGACTCCACCCCGGGCGGCGCGCTCGGTCGCGATCGACACGACGAGCGGGATCGCCAGACCCAGCGCATGCGGGCAGGCGATCACGAGCACGGTGATCGTGCGGATGACGGCCGCGTCGGGGAATCCGACGAGAGTCCACACGATCGCGGTGATCGCCGCGGATCCCAGAGCGAACCAGAACAGCCACCCCGCTGCGGTATCCGCGAGGCGCTGAGCTCGCGAAGACGAGCTCTGCGCCTCGGTCACCAGGCGCTGAATTCCAGCGAGGGTGGTGTCGTCTCCGGTCGCAGTGATCTCCACCCGGAGCCCGGAGTCCGTGGCGACGGTGCCGGCGGTGACCTGGTCTCCCGCACCGCGTGCGACCGTGCGGGACTCCCCCGTCACCATCGACTCGTCCATCGACGCGCGTCCGTCGACGATGCGCCCGTCGGCCGGAACGCTTCCGCCAGGGCGAACGACGACGATGTCGCCGACGGCCAGATCTGCGGGTGAGACGATCACGACCTGACCGTCCTCCACACGCTCGGCCTCGTCCGGCAGGAGAGCGGCGAGCGAGTCGAGCGCAGAGGTGGTCTGCGCGAGCGAGCGCATCTCGATCCAGTGCCCGAGCAACATGATCACGATGAGGAGGGCCAGCTCCCACCAGAAGTCGAGCTCGTGATGGAGGATGCCGAGACTCGCCCCCCACGATGCGAGGAAGGCCACGGTGATCGCCAGGCCGATGAGCAGCATCATGCCGGGCTTGCGCGCGCGGATCTCGCTGACGGCGCCCACGAGGAAGGGCTTGCCTCCCCACACGTACATCACGGTTCCCAGCACGGGCGAGACCCACATCAGCCCGGGGAGGTCGGGAAGGGGGTAGCCGAGGATCATCGCGAACATCCCCGACAACGCGACGGTGGGGACGGCAAGCGCGAGCATGATCCAGAACAGCCGCCGGAACTGGCCGACGTGGTCGGCGTGCCCTCCGTGTCCGCCGTGTCCGCCGTGTCCCCCGTGGGCGCCGTGGGCGTCGTGTCCCCCGTGGGCGTCGTGTCCCCCATGCATATGGTCGGAGTCGTTCGACTCGTGGTGCGGGGCGCCGGGTGCGGTGCTGTCGTGGTGCGGAGTGCTCATTACCCTCTCCTCCTCGGAAAGACGATTCCCGTGCGGGGCCGCGTGGTGCGGCCCCGCACGGGTGAAACGGTCAGGCTGCGGCGACGTACTTCGCCGGGTCGGCGTCGAACGCCGGCCCGCATCCTGCGCAGCAGAAGTAGTAGCGGGTGCCCTCGTAGTCACGGAACAGGCCGGCGGCCTCGGCATCCGCGACGACGACCGCGCTGCCGACCATCACCGGGCACTCTGCCATGGCGCCGGAGGGCGACGCCAGCAGATCCTTTCGACCTTCGGCGGAGACCGCACCGTTGCTGGTGACGCTGCAGCAGGATCCTGCGGGGGAATCGGACATGAGATGCTCCTCTTTCGGTTTCAGTGGGTTCCTGCGGGGACTGCCGGTGTCGCGCGTTCCCGCGCCGCACGGCTCCCCGCCGGAGAGGGGTCCGCCGTCTGGCTCCGGAAGGAACGCAGGCGGAGGCTGTTGCCGACCACGAAGACGCTGGAGAACGCCATCGCCGCGCCGGCGAGCATGGGGTTGAGCAAGCCGAGCGCAGCGAGCGGGATCGCCGCGACGTTGTAGGCGAAGGCCCAGAACAGGTTGCCCTTGATCGTGCCCAGAGTCCTGCGGGACAGGCGGATGGCGTCCGCGGCACTGCGCAGATCTCCGCGGACCAGTGTGATGTCGCTGGCCTCGATCGCCGCATCGGTCCCTGTGCCCATCGCGAGCCCCAGATCGGCCTGGGCGAGTGCGGCCGCGTCATTCACGCCGTCCCCGACCATCGCGACGACCTTGCCATCGCGCTGCAGCCGTGTGATCACCTCGACCTTCTCCTTCGGGAGCACCTCGGCGATGACATCGGTGATGCCGACCTCTGCCGCGATCTGCTCCGCCACCGCCCGGTTGTCGCCGGTGAGGAGGACGGGCGTGAGACCCAGACTCTTGAGCTGCGAGATGGCCTGCGCACTGGTCGGCTTCACCGTGTCGGCGACGACGAGCACGCCACGCGCCTCGCCGTCCCACCCGACCGCGATGGCGGTCTTGCCCTGACTCTCGGCCTCCGCTTTCGCGGCAGCGAGCGCGGCGGGCAGGTGCAGCGACCACTCGGCCAACAGCGATTCCCGACCCACGAGCACCGCGTGCCCCTCGATCACGCCCTGAACACCCTTGCCTTCGACGTTGACGAAGTCCTCGGGCACCGGGAGTGCGCCGATCTCCTGAGTCGCGGCTTTCGCCACTGCCTGCGCGATGGGGTGCTCCGACGCGTCTTCCACGGCGCCTGCCAGCCGCAGGAGCTCGCGTCGATCGACGCCCTCCGCGGTGTGCACGGCGGTGAGCGTCATCTTGCCGCTCGTCACAGTGCCCGTCTTGTCGAGCACGACCGTGTCGACCTTGCGGGTGGATTCGAGCACCTCGGGTCCTTTGATGAGGATGCCCATCTGCGCTCCGCGTCCCGTCCCCACCAGCAGAGCGGTCGGTGTGGCGAGGCCCAGCGCGCAGGGGCAGGCGATGATGAGCACGGCGACGGCCGCCGTGAAGGCTGCGGAGGCAGGGAACCCGGCTCCCAGCCATGCCCCGAGGGTGGCGAGGGCGATCGCGATGACGATCGGCACGAAGATCCCGGAGACGCGGTCGGCGAGGCGCTGCACCTCGGCCTTCCCCGTCTGCGCGTCCTCGACCAGCTTCGCCATCTGCGCCAGCTGCGTGTCGGAGCCGACACGGGTCGCCCGGATGACCAGGCGGCCACCGGCGTTCACGGTCGCGCCGGTCACGGCGTCCCCTTCACCGACCTCGACCGGCACCGACTCGCCGGTCAGCATCGAGGCATCGACGGCCGAGGTCCCGGACACGATGACCCCGTCCGTGGCGATCTTCTCACCGGGGCGTACGACGAACTCATCTCCCGGCTGGAGGTCGGCCGTGGGAATCCGCTTCTCGATACCGTCGCGGATCACGGCGACGTCCTTGGCTCCGAGTTCGAGCAGCGCACGCAGCGCGGCCCCGGCCTGACGCTTGGAGCGCTTCTCGAAGTAGCGCCCGGCGAGGATGAACATCGTCACCCCCGCCCCCACCTCGAGGTAGATGTTCGCGGCGCCGTCACTCGGAGCCACGGTCAGCTCGAACGGGTGCGTCATCCCGGGGACTCCTGCAGTCCCGAAGAACAGGGCGTAGAGCGACCACAGCAATGCGGCGATGGTCCCCATCGAGATCAGGGTGTCCATGGTCGCTGCGCCGTGGCGCAGGTTCGTCCACGCCGCCTTGTGGAACGGCCACGCCGCCCACACGATGACGGGACCGGCGAGCGCGAGTGAGAGCCACTGCCAGTACATGAACTGGAGCGCCGGGATCATCGCCATCGCGATGACCGGGACCGTCAGGACGATCGAGGCGATGAGCCGGTGCTTGAGACTCGTGAGTTCGGCATCGGGGGCATCGCCCGCATCGTCCTGACCCGTCTCGGCTTCGGGCGCAGGAAGGGCGGCGGTATATCCGGTCTTCTCCACCTCCGCGATGAGCAGAGCAGGATCGAAGCCGGCCGGGGCGGTCACCTTGGCCTTCTCCGTGGCATAGTTCACGGTGGCCGTGACGCCGTCGATCCGATTCAGCTTCTTCTCGATCCGCATCGCGCACGATGCGCAGGTCATGCCGCCGATCTCCAGCTCCACGCTGGCCGGTGCGGCCGCGGACTGCGTGTCCGTCATGATGATCTCCTCGATACTTGCGCTCCGCGTCCGAGGACGCGGAAAGAGTGGGGTCGTGCGGTTCAGTGCCCGCCGTGGTCGTCGCCCGTGTCGTTCGACGACAGGTCGGCGGGAACCGCATCGAGGACGAACGGCGCGGTGTGGACCTTCCCGTCGACCTGGAAGTCGAGGTAGAGCAGGTACCTGCCGGCGGTCGGAGCCTGCGCGGTGAAGACCACCTCGGGACCGGCGACCTCACCCGGTGCGGGCTCATCTCCGTGCGCGTGCACGTGCAGGTAGGCCAGGTCTCCGTCACGGAGTGCGACCAGATGCCCGAACGCACCCAAGTAAGGCTCGAGCGTGGTGACGGGTACCCCGTCCCGAGCGATCTCGACCGTCAACTCGCTCCCGGCACCGGCGACGAGGTCACCGCTGATCGACACGTCGAATCCATCGACGGTGGCGGTGGACCGCGTCTCGGCCGCAGGCTGCGGCGTGAAGGGCCCGCCCACATCGACGGTCCGTGAGAGCGTCACCCCGGGCCCGTCCGATGCGGTGAAGTCGGCGTACACACGGTACGTACCCGCAGCCTCCCAGGTCCATGGCAGCGACCAGGCCCCCGTCCCGACATCGAGCACGGGATGCACATGCCGATATCGGCTGCCGTCACTGCGCACCACGATCAGGTGAAGCTGCTTGCCGTGGGCCGTCTCGTACGAGGTGACCGGCTCGCCCTCGGGCCCTCGCACCACGAAGGAGAGCTCCCCCGCGGTCCCGGTCTCCCCCGGGGCCGAGATCGCGCCGATGGTGTATCCGGATGCGGCGATCATCACTCCACTCACGTCTGTCCCCTGCTCTTTCCCGTTATCCGTGTTCTGCGTGCCGGGTTCCGCCGACTGCTCATCGTGGCCGGCTCCCCCGCGCTCCGTCCAGGAGGCCACAGCGCTGTCGGAAACGACGGCGCCGGCCACCGCGAACGCGACCCCGAAGACCACCACAAGACCTGCGCCGTAGAGACCGAGACGGCTTGCGGTGTTCATCAGGCGGGTACTGCCTGGTAGCCCGCCTCGTCGACCGCCGCGAGGATCGCCGCGTCTTCGAGGGGTTCTGCGCTCGTCACGACGAGCCTGCCGGTCTGAGCGCTGATGTCGATCGCATCGACACCGGGAATCTGGCTGACTTCGCCCCGGATAGCGACCTCGCAGTGGCCGCAGCTCATTCCGCTCACCTGGTACTCGCTCGTGTTCATGAGGGTTCCTTTCTCGTTTCAGCATACCCGGGTGGGGTACTCCTTCGTGTCAACCCTATACCCTCCTGGGGTATTCCGATCACGCGGTGATCTCCGTGTTCGACCGCGCGGACCATCGCCCCGGCGGGGTGATGTCAGCCTGTCGAGAACCGCGGGACGATGCCACGCTGATGCTTCCGCCGGCATTCGAAGAGACGCGAGGATCGCACATGACCGCTCACCCTTCCCTCCCCTCCTGGCGCGACACCCGCACACGCCGAGACATCGAGGCTTTCGTCGCCTCCGTGACATCGGGGCCAGACGCCGTCCCCGTCGAGGAGCGCATCGCGGTGTTCGACAACGACGGGACCCTGTGGTCGGAGAAGCCGATGATCACACAGCTGCACTTCGTCGTGGAGCAGTGGCGTGCGGCTGCGGAGCGGCAACCGGAGCTCGCCGAGAGGCAGCCGTATCTCGCAGCCGTGAGCGGCGACTTCGCGTGGCTGGGAGCGGCGATCGACAAGCACTACGGTGGTGACGACTCCGACCTCGGGATCATCATCCAGGCGCTGGTCGGGCTCACGGATGGGATGAGCGTGGAGGACTACGCGACGTCGGTGGCGGAGTTCTACCGCACCGCGCAGCATCCGACGTTGCAGCGCCCCTACGCCGAGACCGTGTATCAGCCGATGGTCGAGTTGCTCAGGTTTCTGGAGCACCACGGCTTCACCTGCTACATCGTCTCGGGAGGTGAGCGTGACTTCATGCGTCCGATGACGCAGGCCAACTACGGGATCCCCCCGGAGCGCGTGGTGGGGTCGGCCTTCGGTCTCGCGTGGGACGATGCCGAGGCGACCGTGCGGTACTCGTCCTCCTTGGCCTTCTTCGACGACGGCCCCGAGAAGCCGATCCGCATCTGGACCCGCATCGGCCGGCGCCCCCTGTTCGTGGGGGGCAACTCCAACGGCGACACGGCGATGATGGACTTCGCACGCCGAGGACCCCGGCCGGGTTTCGCACTCCTCGTCCACCACGACGACCCGTCACGCGGCGACATTCCCTACGACGCGGGCGCCGAGAAGGCCCTCGCGGACGCTGCGGACAAGGGCTACACCGTCGTGAGCGTCAGAGACGACTGGGAGCAGGTGTTTCCCGACTCCGCGCGCGCCTGAGATGTCGGGGAGAACGCCCGTCGGAGACTCACCGTCGGGCGTTCTCCGCGTCGGCCGGGTCGGCTTCCTCCGGCTCTTCGACCAGTGGCTCTTCCCTCGGGGAAACGATCGCTGCGCCCGGGGGTCGCCTGAGCAGCTCGACCACGATGGCGAAGACGAACAGTCCGACGGTCACCCCGAACACCGCTCCGAACGAGACCGGTCTCGACGCCATGAGGATGAGGAGCGCGAGCACCAACCCGACCAGAAGGATCGGACCGTGGAAGCGATCGACCTGGACGAGGAGGCCTCGGACGCCGCAGCCTCGGTCCTCGACCCCACCACGCTGCTCGGGCTCGCACGGAGCATAGGGGGAACCGTGGTCAGCGTCGCGACGGCCCTGTTCTTCGTGTGCGCCTACATCATCTTCATGGCGGTGGATGCCGCTCGTTACCGCCAGGCGCCCGCGATCTTCGGCGCGACCAAGGGCGCGGTGATCGCGCGGATCTCGCGTCTCAACACCGGCGTCCGCCGTTACTACATCGTCAACGCGAGCTTCGGCGCGATCGTCGCGATCATCGACGGTCTCGCACTGTGGTGGATGGGCGTTCCGGCTCCGGTCGTCTGGGCGATCCTGGCGTTCGTGACGAACTTCATCCCGAACATCGGCTTCGTCCTCGGCCTCGTCCCTCCGGCGATCCTGGCGTTCGTCGTCGGCGGCTGGCCGCTGCTGCTCGGAGTGGTCGCGGTCTACTGCATCGTCAACGTGGTCCTCCAGGTGCTCGTCCAGCCGAAGTTCGTCAGCGATGCGGTCGATCTCAGTCTGACGCTCAGCTTCTTCTCGGTGATCTTCTGGACCTTCATCATCGGTCCCCTCGGGGCGATCCTGTCGATCCCGCTCACCCTGCTGGCGCGGACGCTCGTCTTCGAGGGCGATCCCGATGCGACTTGGCTGCGCTGGCTCTCCGGAGACCGCACCGCGGTTCCCGCGGCGCCGGAGCCGGAGCCGGTCGAGCCTGCGCGACGACGTCGCCGACGTCGTGCGCCTCGTCGCCGCTGACGTCTCCGCACCTGCCTCTTCCCCACTGCTGCGCCCGCACGACCTCGCTGTGCCCGCACCTCCCCCGTAAATCACCAGGGGTGAGGTTGCCGTCGAGACGTGGTCCCGAGAACGTTCCCGGTGGGATCGTGGAGGCGGGAGCGCTCGACGGGGGCGCCGGCGGATGGAGGCGATGTGCAACGTCCACTCGCGGGATTGACCAGGCGCAACTTCGTCACGGAGCTCACCGCCGGGGTCACCCTGCTCGCCATCGCGATCCCGTTGAACATCGGCTACGCCCAGATCGCCGGCCTCCCGCCCACCGCCGGCCTCTACGCCCTGATCGTTCCCACGATCGTGTACGCGCTGATCGTCTCCTCCCGACAGCTGGTCGCGTCACCGGACGCGGCAGCCGCCGCGCTCGTCGCGTCCTCGATCGGCGGCCTCGCCGCCGCCGGCAGTGCCGACTACGCCACTCTCGCGCTGGCCCAGGCGATCATCTGCGGCGTCATGTTCGTGCTCCTCGCGATCTTCAAACTGGGCTTCCTCGCGAACTTCCTCTCCAAACCGATCCTCGTGGGTTTCGTCGGCGGGCTGGCGCTCGACATCATGGTCAGCCAGGTGGCGAAGATGCTCGGCGTCAAGATCGACTCCGGCAAGGACTTCATCGGGAAACTGGTCGACCTCGTCGGAGGGTTCACCACGGTCAACGGCTGGGCCGTCCTGATCTCCGTGTGCGCGGTCGCCGTGCTGCTGCTGGGACGCAGATTTCTCCGCGCCGTCCCTTGGGCACTGATCGTCCTGGTGGCGACCACGCTCGTCGTCGTCGTGACCGGACTCGATCAGCAGGGCGTCGACGTCCTCGGCGAGGTTCCGGCAGGACCGCCCGTGCTCACGTGGCCGATGATCGACTGGTCGCTCTGGCTCATGCTGATTCCGTCCGCGATCGCCTTGACTCTGGTCACGACGGCCGAGGGCCTGCTGGTGTCGCGGTCATACTCCGAGAAACACGGCTACCCGTTCCACGCGAACCGGGATCTCCTCGCATTCGGCGCGTCGAACATCGTCGCCGGCGCGCAGGGCAGCTTCGCCGTCGGCTCGTCGACCTCCCGCACTGCGGCGATGGATCAAGCGGGTTCGCGTACGCAGTTCCCCGCGTTGATCCTCGCCGCGGGCACCCTGCTGCTGCTCCTGTTCGGCACGGCACTCCTGGCCGACATCCCGTCGCCGGCCATCGGCGCGATCGTCGGCGTCGCGATCATCCCGCTGCTCGGCATCCGCGACTTCATCGACCTGTGGCGCAAGGACCGGTTCGAGTTCCTCATCGGCGCGACCTGCTTCCTCGTCACGCTTCTGATCGGCTCGATCCCGGGCATCCTGGTGGCGTTCGTGCTCGCGCTCATCAACATCGCCAAACGCGCGTCGAATCCCGCGATCGACGTGCTCGAATCCAGCGGAGACCCCGGCGAGTCGCTGCTCGAAGACGCTCCGGCCGGAAACGTCACGGCACCGGGAGTGATCGTCATCCGGCTGGCCGCTCCGCTGTTCTTCGCCAACGGTGCCGTGTTCTCGAGCGCCGTGAAAGACGCCATCTCGTCTGCTGGCCACGGCCGTGTCCAACACCTCGTCGTCGATATGGAAGCCGTCACCGATGTGGACGTGAGCGGCGCGGAATCGTTCGTCGCCCTCAAGCACTGGCTCGCCGGCCAGTCGGTCTCCCTCGCTTTCAGTCGAGTGCGGCCGAACACACTGCACCGCCTGACCGAGCTCGGACTCCTCGAGGCGGAAGACGTCTACGCCACCAACCGCGAAGCGATCACGAATCTGGCTCCGTCGACGACGGGGTCGACTCCAGAGAAAGGTCACTGATGGGAACCGTCATCGGAGAGATCCTCCCCCTCGCGCTCGGGGTCGCGATCAGCCCGATCCCGATCATCGCGGCGATCCTCATGCTGCTCTCGCCCAAGGCGCGCATCACCAGTGTCGGCTTCCTCCTCGGGTGGGTGATCGGGATCGTCGTCGCCGTCACCGTGTTCACTCTCCTGTCGTCGATCCTGCCGGCGGACGACCCTGATGCCTCACGGCCGATCCGTGGTGTGGTGCAGCTCGTCCTGGGGCTGCTGCTCTTCCTCCTCGCCTTCGGACAGTGGCGCAAGCGCCCCAAGCCCGGCGAGGACGCGGCGCTGCCGAAGTGGATGAAGGCCATCGACACGGTCACCTTCCCCGTGGCGTTCGGCCTCGGATTCCTCCTGTCCGCCGTGAACCCCAAGAACCTGATCATGGCCGCCGGCGCGGGCACCGATATCGGGGGCGCGGCCCTTCCGGTGGGGTCCGCCGTCGTGGTCGTCGTCATCTACACGCTCATCGCCTCATCGACGGTGCTGATCCCGGTCGTCGGCTATCTCATCGCAGCCGACCGTCTCCGCGCGCCTTTGGACGCCCTGCGCGGGTGGCTGGCGGCGGAGAACGCCGTCATCATGGCCGTCCTGCTGCTGGTGATCGGCGTATCGATGATCGGCAAGGGAATCGGCAGTTTCTAGAACCGGGATCGGCCGGGGAACCCGGTCCGCAGAAGGGACACGCACGTGGGAGAACTGATACTCGCGCTCGTCCCGGTCGCTCTCGGTGTGGTCCTGAGCCCCCTCGCGATCATGGCGCTCGTCGCCGTTCTCCTCTCGCGCAATGCGCGGATGAACGGCATCACGTACCTGATCGGGTGGTTCCTCGGTCTGGGCGGGCTCATGACCCTGTGCCTCTGGCTGTTCCCCCTGCTCGCGGTGCACGAGCTCGGTGAGCCTCCGCTGTGGGTCCCGATCGTGCGTGTCCTCCTCGGCCTATTCCTGATCGGGTCCGCCGTCTGGGTGTACCGAAAGGGTCGCGCACACATCGCACAGATGGCCGCGGCGTCATCACCGCGCGAAGTCGTCGCCGCATCACCCCAGCTCCCGGGCTGGCTGCATTCCGTGGAGTCCTTTCGGCCCGGGCGGACTCTGCTTCTCGGACTCGGGCTCTTCGTGCTGAATCCGGTCGATGCCTCGTGCGCTATCCTCGCCGCGCTCGACATCTCGCTGTCGGACGTCGACCGGAGCTCCGGCCTGTGGGTCGCTGTCGTCTTCGTCGTCATCGGGACGCTCCCCATCGCACTGCCCGTGCTGTACGTGGTGGTCCGCGGTGCCGACGCCCAGCCGCTCCTCGATCGCGTGCGGACGTGGATAGCCGGGAACACGCACGTCCTGAACGCCGCGCTGCTCCTGGTCATCGGTGCCCTTCAGCTCGAGAAGGGGATCGCTGCCTTGCTCTGAGCGACGCACCGGTTCAGTCGATACCGAGAGCGAGCGCGGCCGCCGTCACTCCTTCGCGGTCGGAGACGCCGAGCTTCCGATAGATGTTCCGGACGTGGGTCTTCACGGTGTTCGGCGAGATGAACTCCTGCTGGGCGATCTCCCGCAGCGTCGCATTGCGGCTCAACGCGGAGAGCACGATGCGCTCGCGCCGCGTGAGTTCTTCGTCGATCAGCATGCCCGCAGCGGCGAGGCGCTCGCGGACGCAGTCGGCGAAACGCCCGCGGGAACCCGGGGTGGCGCGTGCGGCGAGCAGACGCGCCACCACCGGCCCCGCGTCGGCGAAACGCCGGACCAGCTCCTCCGGCTCCGCCAGCGCGAGCGCGAAGGCGAGAGACACCTGCGCCTGGTCCGGGTGCCCGGACTGCACGTCGAGGCAGGCCGCGACCAGCCACGCGTCGACCATCGATGCCAGCAGAAGACACTGCGAGCTTCCCTCCAGGACGGGAGCGAGCGCCTGACGGGCACGCGCGAAGTCCTGGTCGTGCAGTGCCGCGATCGCCCTGAGCAGGAAGACGTCGCCGGTCGAGCCGATCGCCCGCTCGATCTCGACGATGAAGCGGTCACGGAGCGAGCGCTCCCCGAGTCGATCGAACGCCCGCACGGCGAATGCGCTCATCATCGCGTACCAGTGCACCGGAAGCGGCATGTCGGCGCGCGGCGCCAGGTTGTCGAGCAGAGCGGTGGCCGCGGCATGCGCGTCGATCGCGGAGTCGACTCCCAGAAGCGTGATCATTCCGCGAAGACCCCGTGCGATCGAGGGTTCGGCGCCCGATTCGATGATGCCGGCGGCGACCTTCAGCGTCTCGTCGACGTCGCCGACGAGCATCCGCTCGAAGGGAACCCAGTAGCGCCACACTCTGGTGACCTCGTAGAACGAATCATCCGGGGTGCCGAGCTCGGCCCAGCGCTGATCGAGGCGCGCACCCGAACGGAGCACCTCGCCCATGCGACCGCGGAAGAACTCAGCGGTGTTCAGGATGGCTGCCGCCTGCAACTCCGCCGCTGCAGCGCCGGAGGCGACCGCGCGGTCACACGCCAACCGCGCGAATCGACCTGCCCGGTCGAGGTCTCCGACATAGAGCTCCGCCATGGCGGCCTGCACGAACACATAGGTGTCCAGCTGCGACTCCCCGGTCACCTCATCGAGCGCGAGCTCCAGCCGGTCGAGAGTTTCGGTGAGGCTTCCGCGCCGGACGGCGATATGCAGTTCCAGCCCCTTCCGCCACTGACGAACGGCCGCAGACCCCTCATCCCCCGGCCATGGCGGCGAGGAGTCCAGCAGGGCAGCTGCCGTGGAAGCGTCTCCTCGCGCGAGTCGCGCCGATGCGATCAACAGCTGCACGGAAGGTTCGGCCAGCACGGAATGCGGAAGCCCCGCTGTCGCGGAGATCACCTCGCAGGCATGCCCCATGAGAACGAGCTGCATCCCGCACTGTCGCAGGATCAGGAACATCGACTGCGCGTCGTGACTGCGCGTCGCGTGAGTGAGCGCGAGCCTGTGCTCCTGCTCTGCGGCGAACCACTCCGCCGTCACCTTCTCGAGGGACTCGACCGCCGCATCTCCGCGCTCCTTCAACCGGGCGTAGAGGAACTCCCGCAGCAGGGGGTGATAGTGATACCACCCCGGCTCGTCGCGGTTGCGACTGATGAGAACGTTGAGGCGGATGAGTTGCTCGATCAGACCCGCGGCCGGCGCTCCACCGATGAGCCGCGAGGCCAGTCGGGGAGTGAACGAATCGGGTACCGAGGTGAGCACGAGGAAGTCGCTGAGCTCGTGGTCGAGGTCGGCGAAGACCTCCTCGGCGAAGTAGTCGGTCACCGTGGGAGAATCGCCGCGCAGCGGGAGCACGGTCGCGAACGAATCGTGGAGCGCGGCGAGTTCGAGGAGACGCAGCCCGGTCGCCCATCCTTCGGTCCTGCGCAGCACGGACGTGATCTCCCCCTGTGAGAGGCTCACGTCCCGCGCACGGAAGAACAACCGCACCTCCGCCGGCGTGAAGGCGAGATCTTTCGCATCGAGTTCGAGGGCGATCCCGGCGATGCGTCGGCGCGCGAGCGGAATCCTGCGGGTTCCCCGTCCGGAGAGGACGACGTGCCCGTTGCCGGGAACGGCGTTCACGAAAGAAGTCAGCATCTCGGCGAGCCGATCGTCCTCGACGAGGTGGACGTCGTCGATGATGACGACGATACGCCGCCCCGCGCCGCGGAGGGAGCGCGCCAGCGCGCGTGCGGTCTCCACCGACCAGCTGCCGGCGACCCGCGCCAGGCTCTCGCGAAGCCGTTCGTCATCGACGTCTGCCAGTGCGCTCCGCAACGGTTCGAGATCCATGTCGCCACGCTGCAGAGCCCACCACACCACCGCGGTGTCGCCATGGGCGTCCAGTGCGTGAGCCCAGTGGACGAGCAGTCGCGTCTTCCCGGATCCGGCCGGCGCAGAGAGCACGGTCAACGTCCAGGGTTCATCCATCGCGGCGGTGAGACGCGCCAGCAGTCGAGGCCGCGCGATATCTCCCGCGACCGTCGAGACGGCGAAAGCCCGCGACGATTGCGGGTCCTGTTCATCTGATGCCATCGGAACCCCCGTAACATGTTAGACGATACTCGACCCTCTCCCACTCGAAGTATCCCACCCCAGAGAACACGGGCTCAAGGAACTTTCGTCTAGCGTGGAATCACGCGGAGGAACGACGCCGAACCCTCGCGAGCAGCGAGACGATCGAGGGCACCACGGCTCCGAAAAAGAGGGCGAGCCCGACACCGATCAGCGTTTCCACGGCGCGCTCGACGAACCGCTCCGCCGGGGGCTCCGGGGACGTCGACATGATGAGCGTCAGAGCGAGGAACGTGGTGAATCCGGGCACGACGTACCAACGGCTCTCCTGAATCGCGCACGCCGACCCGATGACCAGTCCCACCACGATCCCCACGACCACGTCCGCCGGGTCGAGCACCGCCACGACCGCCGCCGCCAGTGCGCCGATCAGAACGGACACCGCACGCCCGATGCTGCGCGCGATGAGCTGCCCCCGCACCGGCCTCATCACCAGGAGCACCGCACCAGTCGCCCAGCCGACATGCTCGAGGTCCCACAGGAAGCCCAGCGCCGCGGCAGTGGCCGCACCCGCGCCGAGAAGGATTCCGTAGACCAGCATGGCGCGACCGCGCGGCACCGGCGGCGGCGGATGGGGCTCTTCGTCGCGTTCCGGCCAGAGCAGCATGAGGATCCACGCATAGATCGAACCGGCCACGATGCACGCCGCGAAACCGAGGGTGACCGGCGACCAGGTGAAGCTCAGCCCGATACCGGTCATCGGCAGCGCCAGGACCAGCAGGAGCTGACCCCCGCGTCCGCGCGTCGCGTTGACGCTCGCCAGGACCGCGAGCACGAACACCCCGACGACGGCGATGACGGGCGAAGCCGCCAGCACGGACCCGAGCAGCAGCGCCATGGCGCTGAGCACCCCGACGACCGGGATGATCGCTCGACTGCGCCGTCGCGGCGGCATGCCGAAAGCCGCCGCGGGCACGACCCCGATCCCGAAGGCGACCGCCAGCGACAGATCGAACGGGGCGACCACGATGGCGGGCACGGCGAAGAGCATGCCGAGGCCGAACCGAGACCACCGCCAACTCAGCCCTGCGCGGTCGTCCATCCTGTCCACCTCGGCCCCGCAACCGCCCGCTCGTCGCTCGACACGACCGCCCCCTCTCGTGGGGCTGCCCGCCGCTCCCACTTGTGGAGCCAGCCTAGGGAGGAGGCCGTCGGTGCGTCAGGGCGCGTCGTCCACTTCACCCTGGTGAAGGCTGGGCATCCCCGCATCGATCGCCGATTCGGCTGCGGTGATGCCTTCTCGCAACGTCCCGTGGACGCGCCCCGCCGATTCGAGGCCTGCGAACCACGGTGTGCGCTCCGCCACGACCTTGGCTGATGCCGGCACCGCAGCCAGGTGCAGCACGACCCCGAGCTGCGAGAGCTCGCGGTCGAGATCCTCCAGCGCGTCGAGCACGGTGATCGTCATCACCTCCTGCTGCGTCAACCCGAGCACGAGCGCGCGGACCGGAGCCCCCTGGGCCGCCACGGTCTCGAGGAGCATCCGCTCGTTCGCCAGGGCGTTCGCAGTGTAGAGACCGCGGTCCAGGCGGATGCCCAGCACCCCGCCGTCACCACCCACGATGGTCGCCTTCGGGATGTTGACCTCGCGCAGCACCAGGATCAGCGTCACGACGACGCCGACCGCCACGGCCGGGAGCAGACCCGCGGTGAGACCGAGGACGGCGACGGACGAGGCGATCCAGAAGTCGACGCGGCTGATGCGTGCCCAGCGCACGAGTTCCGGGATGTTGATGAGCCCCGCCACGGCGACGAACACCATCGCGGCCAACGTCGCCTCCGGCAGCAGACTGAGCACAGGGCCGAGGAAGAGGGCGACGAGGACGGCGAGGACCACGGTCACGAGGGTCGCCACCTGCGAGCGCGCCCCCGCGCTCTGATTGACCGCGCTCTGCGAGAACCCTCCGGCCGCAGGCATCGTTCCGAAGAAGGCCCCGACTGTGTTCGCCGCGCCGGTCGCAAGCAGTTCCTGGTCACTGTCGATCTGAGGCTCGGTGGCGACGCGAAGGCTTCGGGCGACGGCTGCGGACTCGAGGAAGGCCATCACGGCGATCGCGAGCGCGCCCGGAAACAGCACCACCGTCTGTCCGAAGTCCGGGATTCCTGGAACGGGCAGGCCGCTGGGCACCGGAGCGATCAGGTCGACGCCGAGCCGATCGATTCCGGCCAGCCCGACCAGGAGGATCCCTCCGACCACGACGACCAGCGTGCCCGGAACCTTCGGAGCGAAGCGCTTGAGCACGAGGATCACCGCGATGGAGCCTGCGGAGAGGGCGATCGTGGGCCCGTTCGCACTTCCGAAGGCCTGCGCCACCGCGCCGAGCGATGCGAGGAATCCATGACCGGAGAAGTCGTCGCTCTCGCCCAGCAGCTTCGGCAGCTGTCCGACCGCGACCGTCGCACCGACACCGATCTTCAGGCCGAGGACCGTGGCGCCACTGATGTTCTCCACGAGCGAGCCGAGCCGGCAGAGCCGGGCGATCAGCAGGATCGCGCCGACCAGCAGGGTCAGCATCATCAACGAACCCATCGCGTCCTCGGCCCCGGCCGCCACGCCCGCCGTGACCAGGGTCGTCGCCGTCAGCGTGGCGATGGTCGACGTCGTCGAGACGCTCATCGCCCTGCTCCCCCCGAGGAACGCGTACACGAGCATCGGCAGGATGCAGGTGTAGAGGCCCACCTGCACGGGCAGGTTCGCGATCGTCGCATAGGCCATCGCCTGCGGAATCACGACGGCACCGGCCGAGAGCCCCGCGATCACGTCGCGAAGGATCCAGGAACGTCGGTAGCCCACGACGGTGCTGAACAGCCACGGGGGTCGTCTCGTCACTGTCATCGGCCTCTCCGTCGTCGGGTCGTCAGAAGCGTACTGCGGCGGACACCGCGAGGAACACGGGTGAAAGGGTCCCACGCGCGGCTCACCCTGGTGAACTCCCGCCGCGGACAGTGCCGCCGGCCCTGCGCACCGGTAACGTCCGACGAGCCGCCGACTTCGCGCGGAACATCTTTTGAAGGAGTAGTCATGAGTTTTTGGGGATCGTTCTGGGACATCATCTGGTGGTTCCTGCTGGCGTTCGTCTTCATCTCCTACCTGTTCGCCCTGTTCGCCATCGTCGCCGATCTGTTCCGTGACCGGAAGCTCAACGGCTGGTGGAAGGCGGTGTGGATCATCTTCCTGATCTTCGTTCCGTTCCTCACGGTGCTCGTGTACCTGATCGCACGGGGATCGGGCATGGCAGAGCGGAGCAATGCGGAGGCCGCGAGCGCCCGCAGCGCGGCAGATGCCTATATCCAGCAGGTCGCCGGCACGAGTCCGAGTGAGGAGATCGCGAAGGCGAAGGCATTGCTGGACTCCGGGACGATCACGGCCGAGGAGTACAACACGATCAAGGCCAAGGTCCTCCGTTAGGACCGATACAGGGCGTGTCCGCGCACCGCGGGCACGCCCTGTTCTCCGTCATTCAAGTTGTGCACAATCGAATTGCATGCAATAATTTATCCATGCCGGTGACCGATGAGATGGTGTGCTTCTCCCTCTACTCCGCGGCTCGCGCCACCACGCAGGCATATCGGGCGCTGCTCGCGCCGTGGGGACTGACGTACCCGCAATACCTGGTGCTCGCCGCGCTCTGGCTCGACGGCGAGCAGACGATCGGCTCACTCGGCGAGGTGATGCGCCTGGATTCCGGCACGCTCTCCCCGCTCGTTCGGCGACTCGAGCAGGCAGGCCTCGTGGCGCGATCGCGGAGTCGCGAGGATGAGCGCGTCGTGACCGTGACGCTCACTGAAAAGGGGCGCGACCTTCGCTCCGAGGTCGCGCCGATCCATTCCAGGATCACCGCGATCTCGGGACTCCACGACGACGCACACCGCAGAGCTCTCATCGCCGAGTTGCACGACATCACCGATCGCCTCCAGCAGGCGACCATCGACCTCGGCAGCGCCCGCCCGGGCGACGCCCGCTGACCTCACCCCCGACAGAACGGAGCCGCCATGCGCGCACTCATCCACCCCACCTTCGGCGCTCCGGAGGAAGTCCTCCGCGTCGAGGACCGGCCCGTTCCGGAGCCCGGCGAGGGACAGGTCCGCCTGCGAGTGGTCCTCTCCCCCATCCACAATCACGATCTCTGGACGGTGCGCGGCACTTACGGCTTCACTCCCGAACTCCCTGCGGCGTCGGGCACAGAGGCGTTGGGCGTGGTGGATGCGCTCGGCGCCGGTGTCGAGAACCTCGCCGTCGGCCAGCGCGTCGCCACTGGCGGGACCTTCGGCGCATGGGCGGAGTACATCGTGACGAACGCCGCGGGGCTCATCCCCATCCCGGACGGGGTTCCCGATGAGACGGCCGCCCAGCTCGTGTCGATGCCGTTCAGCGCGATCACCCTGCTCGATTTCCTCGCGGTGAAGCAGGGCGACTGGATCGTCCAGAACGCTGCGAACGGCGCCGTCGGGCGCATGCTCGCGCAGCTCGCCTCCGCACGTGGTGTGAACGTGGTCGGCCTCGTGCGTCGGACGGCGGGCATCACGGAACTCCATGAGCAGGGCATCGACCGGATCGTCGCCACCGATCAGGCCGATTGGAAGGCACAGGTGGAAGCCCTCACCGGCGGTGCCCCCGTCGTCGCCGGTGTCGACTCGGTCGGCGGCGCTTCTGCGGGCCAGGTGCTCTCGTTGCTCGCCGAGGGAGCAACCCTGGTCGCCTTCGGCGCGATGGACTCGCCCGTCATGGAGATCGCGTCCTCCGATGTGATCTTCAAGCAGGCCACGGTGAAGGGTTTCTGGGGCAGCAAGGTGATCCCCCGCCTGGACGCGGATACGCGCACCGCTCTGTTCGGCGAGCTCTTCCAGCGTCTCGCCGACGGCAGCCTCACCCTTCCCGTCGCCGGCATCTTCGACGCTGCCGACATCAGCGCGGCCGTGCAGGCGAGCGATACCGCAGGGCGCGTCGGCAAGGTGCTCCTCCGCTTCTGAGCGCGTGCGCCTCCGAGGAGCTCTCCGATGTCGGTACCCCAAGGCAGAGTGTGCGCATGAACATCACACTCACTCAGCCTGAAGGGCTCGTCGCGAGTCCGGCATTCAGCCACGTGGCGGTCGTTCCGCCTGGAGCGACGACGATCTACATCGGCGGCCAGAACGGCGTCGACACCACGGGGGCCGTCGTCTCCTCCGATGCCGGCGAGCAGTCGCTGCGCGCGGTGGAGAACGCCAGGATCGCTCTCGAGTCGGTCGGTGCCGGACTCGACGACGTGATCAGCTGGACCGTGCTGATCCATCAGGAAGCGGATCTGCGCGCAGCCTATGGAGCGGTCGCCTCGAGGCTCGCCAGGGAAGGCGCCCCGCCCCTCGTCACGGCTGCGCTGGTGGCAGGGCTCGGGGTGCCCGGTGCGCTGATCGAGGTGAGCGCCGTCGCCGCCGTCGTCCGGGACTGATCGAACCCCGCGCTTTTGGGGGCGTGCGGGACGGAGGTCAGATCCTGCCACGCACCGGAGTGCGCTCCGCATCGTCGGCGCCGTCCGGCATGGTCATCTCCGCGCGCACGCCCAGCAGGCGAACCTCACGCTCGGGATCGAGCGTCGCGCCGAGTGCTGCCGCGGCCGCGACGAATTCCTCGCGATCCGTGGTCGGCCCCGGAAGCGTGCGACCGATCGTTCTGGTCTCGAACGGGGCGTACCGCACCTTGAGGTGCACACGCACGACGGGTCGCCCTTCGGCGGCGCAGTCCTGGAAAGCCTGGGCGGCGAGTTCTCTGATCGCCGTCTCGACCTGATCCGGTGTCGTCAGGTTCTGCTGGTAGGTCATCTCGCGGCTGTGGCTACGAGCGACCCATGGGGTGTCGTCGACGGTACGCGGACCGATTCCGGATCCCAAGCCGTGATACCAGACCCCCATCCGCGGTCCGAACTCCGCCACCAGAGCCTGCTCGTCCGCATCGGCCAGCTCGCGCACGGTCAGGATGCCGTGAGCGGCCAGTCTCCTCTGCACCTTCGGCCCGACACCCCACAGCTCGCGCGTCGGCCTGTCTCCCATGATCTCGAACCAGTTGTCCGCTGTGAGGCGGAATATGCCGCGGGGCTTGCCGAATCCGGTAGCGATCTTCGCCCGCACCTTGTTGTCGCCGATCCCCACCGAGCAGTGCAGCTCGGTCGCATCGAGCACCGCGGCCTGCGCGGACCTCGCCATCGTCTCCGGATCGTCCGTGGTCACGCCGAGAAAGCACTCGTCCCACCCCACGATCTCGAGCACCACATCCGGCAGCGCCCGGAGCGCGGCCATCACCTCACCGGAAGCCAGAGCATAGGCCTCGTGGTCGACGGGGAGGAAGACCGCGTCATCGGGTGCCTTGCGTGCGGCGATCTTCAGAGGCATGCCCGAACCGATTCCGAAGGCGCGCGCCTCATACGAGGCGGTCGACACGACGGCGCGCTCGGTGGGGTCTCCCCGACCACCGACGATCACCGGGAGGCCGGCGAGCTCGGGCCTGCGCAACACCTCGACCGCGGCGATGAACTGATCCATGTCCACGTGCAGCACCCAGTCGGCCATGCAACGAGTGTGGTCGCTGACGGCGCGGATGTCACCCCTCGAGCATCAGCTGATCGCGACGCCGATCGCCGTGGCGACCACCGCGAGCAGTGGCAGGGCTCCCTGCATCGTGGCCGCGCGCACTTTGGTGCGGTCGGACAGCACGAGCACCAGCGCGGCGGCGAGCATCATCGCGGTACCGGCGAAGACGAGTGTGAGCCCCACCGTCTCGGCTCCCACGATCACGAGACCGATGCCGAGCAGGGTCGTCAGCGCGAGGAAGAGGTTGTAGAACCCCTGGTTGAAGGCCAACTGCTTCATGGTGACCGCATCGGCCTCGCTGGCGACGCCGAAGATCTTCCGCGTCTCGGTATCGGTCCACCTGAGCGACTCGAGCGCGAAGATGAAGACGTGGAACGCAGCGGCGGCTGCGGCGAGGACGAGACCGACGATGAGCATGGGCTGATTCTCCCGTTCCGAGGGGTCGGGAGCAAGCCGACCGGTGAGCGGGGCTACACGAGGAAGATCGGCAGCAGCCCCGGATTGTGTGCGTGCACCAGCACGGCGAACACCACGGCGTCGAACAGCAGATGCACCGTGACGACATAGGCGAGCGAATGCGTGCGGAGGAAGATGTACCCCTGCAGCAGGGCGAACGGGATGGTCAGCAGCGGTCCCCACTCCCGGTAGCCGAGCTCCCAGAGGAACGAGACGAAGACGATCGCTTGGAGCAGGTTCGCGACCAGGTCCGGGAAGTGGCGTCGCAACAGCGCGAACACCGTGCAGATGAAGAACAGCTCGTCCCAGATGCCGACGGCGCCGACGCCGACGAAGAGCCTCGCGATGAGGTCGGGGGTGTCGACCACCGGCCAGTTCTGGTAGACCCCGCTGGTGATGAAGTAGAAGGGCAGGATGAGCCAGCCGAGCACCAGCACGGCCACCAGCCAGCCCCATTGCAGCCGACCCCAGCGTCTACGCGTTCGCCACGGGAAGCTGATCGCGCGGTCGCGGTAGACGAACCGCGAGATGACGTACGGCACGGCGACCGCCCCGCCGAGTGCAAGAGTGAAGCGCAGCATCGCGAGGTTGTCGAGCTCCGCAGCCAACGGGATGATGCTCACGATCAGAAGACCGATCGCGATCAGGGAGAGATCCCTCGTGAGAGACGGCGGCCTGTGCACTCCGATCATCCTCGCGGTCTCCAACCGAGACCCCACGTGCACGACCTCGTCCTCGGCGCGGCGGCCGCGCTCGATCAGACCCGCCACAGCGATGCCCGCCGCGAGCAGCGTCCAGCCGATCCAGGGGATCTCCAGCACGAAGAATGCCGGAGCCGCGGCGCACACGAGCAGCGCCGGCACGAAGCCCAGCCGCTGCATCGTGTCACGCCGCACGTCGGTCACGCGCGCGTCCTGCGCCGATACACGAGGTCGCGGATGTCCCGTCCCTTGGCGATGCCCTTGCGCTCGAATGCGGTCATCACCCGGCCGTCGAAGCGGTCAGCCCATTCCCCGTCGAATGCACGCTCGAACAGCGGCTCGGCATCGAGCACCTCGCGCATCTGCAGCGCGTAGTCCTCCCAGTCCGTCGCGAGTCGCAGCAGTCCGCCGTCACACAATGCTCTCGCCGCGGTGTCGCCGAAACCGGGGCGTACCAGACGTCGTTTCGTGTGCTTCTTCTTGTGCCACGGGTCGGGGAAGAAGATCCACACCTCCCGTGCCGCAGCCTCGGGGAGGAATGAGGCGAGCACCTCCGGCGCGTTCGCCTCGACCACGCGCAGGTTGCGGGCACCCTCGCGATCGGCGTCGAGCATCGTCCGCGCGAGTCCAGCGCGGAACACCTCGACGGCGAGGAAGTCGTCGTCCGGGCGCGACGACGCCGCGGCCACGATCGCATGCCCCTGCCCGGAGCCGATCTCCACGTAGAGATCGGCCGAGCGTCCGTACTCGGTCGCGGGGGCGAGACGGGCCTCGGGGTGCACGGACGTCCAGGCGACGTCTCGCGGCACGTCGAGCAGATAGTGCGCGCCGAGCTCGGAGAACGCGCGCTCCTGGGCGTCGGACATCCGACCGCTGCGGCGCACGAACGACACCGGTTCGTCTCGGAAGGTACGGGGTTCGGGCATGAATCCAGGGTAGCCGTCGGCGTCGCGGCGTCCGGCGCCTCGGATACCTCCCGCGAGAGCCGCGCTCAGTGCGTCGGCGCCGTCACGAAGTCGATGAGTTCCTCCACACGGCCCAGCAGGGCGGGTTCCAGATCCCGATAGGTCGTCACCTTCGAGAGGATGTGCTGCCAGGCGCGCGCGGTGTCGGCCTGCGTCTCGTGCGGCCACCCGAAGGCACGGCAGATACCGACCTTCCACTCGATGCCGCGCGGGATCTCCGGCCACTTCGCGATGCCGAGGGCTCGCGGCGTGACGCACTGCCAGACATCGACGAAGGGGTGACCGACTATGCGGAGATGGCGACCGTGCGGGCCACGGGCGACCGCATCCGCGATCCGCGACTCCTTGGAGCCCGGGACAAGATGGTCGACGAGAACTCCGTAGCGTCGCGTCGCGCTGGGTGGTTCGGCTGCCAGCAGATCGTCGAGCAGATCCACCCCCTGCAGGAACTCGACGACCACGCCTTCGACCCGCAGATCTGCACCCCACACCTTCTCGACGAGCTCGGCATCGTGCTTGCCCTCGACGAGGATACGGCTGGGCAGCGCGACGCGGGCGCGCTGATCCGCGACCACGAAGGACCCGGATGCCGTCCGACGCGGGCCCTGGGCCTTCGCCGCGGGGACGACCAGACGGACCGGTGCGCCGTCGATCAGGAATCCTCCGCCGAGGGGGAACAGGCGTCGACGTCCGCCCCGGTCCTCCAACTCGACGTTCCCACCCTGCACGCGGGTCACGGCACCGCAGAAACCGTCGTCGGCGACCTCCACCACGAGATCCGTCTCCGCCGCGACCTGCGGCACCTGCTTCGCGCCGCGGTCGCGCCAGCCGGTGGCCAGCACATCCGAACCGTACATGTCGTCCATGCCTCCCAGCGTATGTGTCTGCGCTGAGGGCGAACGGAGAAGCACCATCGAGTGCTGTCGCGTGTCGGATCCAGTGCATAGACTCGTGGCATGGGGCTCGGCTGCCGGTCGGAGGGAACACGATGACGAAACGGTGGCTCGCGCTGGCCGCACTCACGCTCGCCGCGGTCGCTGGAGCGTTCACCGCCTCCGCGGCATCGGCCACCGATCCGCTCACCCTCGATGCCGGGTACGTCACCGATCAGGCGGGTGTGCTGAGCGCCGACGAAGAGGCCACCGTCGAAGCCCGGCTCCAGGAGCTCACCGACAACTCGAACGCCGACCTCTTCGTCGTCCTCGTCGACGACTTCACCAATCCCAGCGACAACGTGCAGTGGGCGGATACGGTCGCACAGGACAACAATCTCGGCACCGAGCAGTATCTTCTCGCGATCGCCGTCGACGGCCGGAGCTACTACATCTCCGCCGCCCCCGACGGGCCCGTGAGCTTCGGACAGCTCGACAGCATCGAGGACAAGATGGTTCCCTTCGCGTCCGACGGCGACTGGGTCGGAGCGATCACCCTCGCCGCCGATGAGATCCAGGGAGACGGGGGCGCCGGCGCGCTCCGGATCGGCCTGATCGTCGTCGCGATCGTCGTGGTCGCGCTGCTGGTGTGGCTCGTCGTCGCTCTCGTGCGCCGCGCGCGCCGCCGCGCCGAGATCCGTGAGCGCGGCGCCATGCCCGAGACCCCCGATCCCGCCGATCCCTTCTCCGCTCTGACCGACCAGCAGGTCGAGACACAGGCCGGACTCGCGCTCGTGCAGGCGGACGATGCGATCACCTCGAGCCGGGAGGAACTCGGCTTCGCCGTCGCCCAGTTCGGCGAGGGCGCGACCGAGGAGTTCACGCGCGTCGTCGATGCGGCGAAGGCCAAGATCTCCGAGGCCTTCGACCTGAAGCAGAAGCTCGACGACGAGATCGAGGACACGATCCACGACCGCAGGGCGTGGCATATTCGCATCATCCAGATCGCGGACGAGATCGACGACATCCTGGATGACAACACCGCCGCATTCGACGAGCTCCGCAAACTGGAGCAGAACGCCCCGCAGGAGCTCGAGCGGGTCCGTCGTGAGCGCGCGGCGCTCGACCCGGTCCTCGCCGCGGCCGCTCCAGCCCTCTCCGCACTCACGTCCACCTACGCTCCGGCGGCGCTCGCAATGGTCGCGGACAACCCCGCACAGGCCCGCGAGCGAGCCGACCTCGCGGATCGATCGATCGAGGCGGCGGCGCAGGCGATCGCGGCCGGCCGTTCGGGCGAGGCGGCGTTCGCGATCCGCACCGCAGAGCAGTCGGTGGCGCAGGCGGCACAGCTCGCCCAGGCTGTGACGACGCTGGGCACCGAGCTCTCGACGATCGAGGCGCAGTCCCAGGCGCTCGTCACCGAGCTGCAGGGAGACCTCGCGGCGGCGCAGCAGCTGCCCGATCCTTCGGGAGCGATCGCCGGCGCGGCCTCCGCGACCGCACAGCAGCTCCAAGTGGCACAGACCGACCTCGCCGGCTCCACGCGTAATCCGCAGCGCGTTCTCGAGGCGCTCACCGCCGCCAACGAGCAGATCGATGCCGCGATCGCTCAGGGCAGGGAGGGCGTCGAACGCGCGCGTCGTGTGCAGCAGATGCTCGATCAGACCCTCACTCAGGCGAACTCCGAGATCCGCGCGGCTCGTGACTTCATCGAGACGCGCCGAGGAACCGTGGGCTCCACCGCCCGCACCCGCCTCGCGAACGCGGAGGCGAGCCTGACGCAGGCGCTCAACCTGCGGGCGACCGACCCCGACGCCGCGCTGGCGGAGGCAAACCGGGCGCTCGCCCTGGCAGGCCAGGCGACGTCGGCTGCGCAATCCGATGTGCAGGCGTACGCCCCTCCCGGTTACGACCAGGGCGGCTTCGGAGGCCTGTTCGGCGGATCCGGGTCGTCGTCCAGCGGCTCGGGGATCGGCGGGGACATCCTCGGCGGCATCATCGGCGGGCTGCTCGCCGGCGGCGGAAGCGGCGGATCCTCGCGCCGCGGCGGCAGCAGCGGCTGGCGCTCTTCCGGAGGCGGAGGCTTCCGCAGCTCCGGGTTCGGCGGAGGCGGCGGATCCCGCAGCAGCGGCCGCAGCGGCCGCTCGGGAGGTAGACGCTTCTGATCCCCTACACAGACACTTACGACAAGCTCTCGAAGACGCCCTCTGAAAGGAACCACGCATGACCAAGCAGTCCATCTTCGGACGTATCTCGACCCTCGTCCGCGCGAACATCAACTCCCTGCTGGACTCTGCGGAGGACCCGCAGAAGATGATCGACCAGCTCGTTCGCGACTACACGAACAGCATCGCCGACGCCGAGTCCGCGATCGCGGAGACGATCGGCAACCTACGCCTGCTTGAGCGCGACCACGAGGAAGACGTCCAGGCGTCGACCGAATGGGGCAACAAGGCCCTCGCCGCCAGCCGCAAGGCCGATGAGATGCGCGCGAGCGGCAACACCGCCGACGCGGACAAGTTCGACAACCTCGCCAAGATCGCCCTGCAGCGCCAGATCAGCGCCGAGCGCGAGGCCACCGGTGCTGAGCCCCAGATCGCGGCGCAGACCGAGATCGTCGACAAGCTCAAGAGCGGCTTGAACGGCATGAAGGACAAGCTGGTCGAGCTCAAGAACAAGCGCAGCGAACTCCTCGCGCGCGCCAAGGTCGCCGAGGCGCAGACCAAGGTGCAGGACGCTGTCGGCTCGATCAACGTGCTCGACCCCACCAGCGAGCTGGGGCGGTTCGAGGACAAGGTCCGCCGCCAGGAGGCCATCGCGCAGGGCAAGATCGAGCTCGCAGCGTCGAGCCTCGATGCCCAGTTCGAGAGCCTGGAAGACCTCGGCGAACTGACCGAGGTCGAGGCACGTCTCGCCGAGCTCAAGGCCGGCGGCAGCGCTCCCCGCCAGGCCATCGAAGGCAACTGACACCACCGGCGGATGCCCCGGGCAGCGCGCCGGGGCATCCGCCCTCTCTTCTTCGGAGGCACCCATGGTGCGATTCCTCGTCATCCCGCAGTGGCAGGGTTCACCCGCACCGCGCGCGATGCTTCTCACCGACGGCGCCGCAGCGATCGCCGGTGATCTCCCCCGCGCGGCGACCACGGTGCTCGACGTGCCGGTCGAGGCCGGCGAATCCCTGGGCACCGACGTCCGACGCCTGAGCACTCTGCTCCGCACCCGTGAACAAGTACACGGGCACATCGACCACGACACCGTGGTGATCGGCGGCGACTGCAGCGTGACCGTCGCCGCTCTCGATGCCCTCCCGGGAGGGACGGAAGGGCTCGCCGTGGTGTGGTGCGACGCGCACGCCGACATGCACACGCCCGAGACCTCACCGTCCGGTGCATTCTCGGGCATGGCGCTGCGGGCGCTGCTCGGTGAGGGTGAGGATCAACTCGTGCTCTCCCCCGCGATCCCCGCGCACCGTGTGGTGACCGTCGGGATGCGCAATCTCGACGATGCCGAGGTCGAGCAGATCGCCCCTTTGAGCAACCTCTCGGTCGACGACCTCGCACGCCCCGAAGCGCTGCTCGACGCGGTCCGCGCGACCGGGGCGACGCGGGTGTGGGTCCACATCGACGTGGATGTGCTCGATCCCTCGGAGTTCGCGGGCGTGTCGTCTTCCGTGCCGTTCGGACTCTCGCCCGCGGCTCTGAGCACTGCCATCCGCGCACTGCGCAGCGAAGTGCCACTGGCGGGCGCGACGATCGCCGGGTTCGCTCCCCGGTCTCCGGCCGACGCGGTCGACGACCTCGGTGCGCTGCTGCGGCTGGTCGGAGCGGTGGCGTGACCGCCGCCACGGACTGGCGGCCGGCCGCAGAACAGGCTCTCGCTCGCGGAAGACGCCTCGACCGACGGATTCCCTCTTTCCTGCTGCGCTCTCCGATCAGCCGCCTCGGCTACGCCTGGGGCACGGCCATCGGGTGGATCTGGGGCTCGCTGTGGAGCACCGGCCCCGTCGAGCGGCGCGAAGGCTTGTGGATCTTCCAGGGCATGCCCTCATGGACCTTCAATCGCGGCGGGGTGTGCGTCGGCGGCTGCTTCCTGACGGGTGGCACCCGCCCCAGCGAGGCGGTTCTCCGCCACGAAGCCGTGCACAAGGAGCAGTGGCTTCGCTACGGCTTCCTGATGCCGGTGCTGTACCTCTTTGCGGGGCGGAACCCCCTACGCAATCGCTTCGAGATCGAGGCGGGACTCGAAGACGGCAACTACGTGCGCCGCACGCGGTGACGGGCTGACGGCCTTCGCATGGGCGCGGGCCACTGGACGGCACGTCAACATGCCGTGAGCCGCCTGCGCGTGCGAATCAGCGGTCGGCGGGCAGCAGGCCGAAGCGCTCGGGAGCGTGGATGAGCGACGGGGAGATCTCCAGCGCACTCGTCAGGTGGTCGATGATGTCGGCCGTGCCGAGGTAGCTGCCGAGCAGAGTGACGTGGGTCTCGATCTCGTCGTCGCACATCATCTCGTCGGCCCACGCGCAGGTCGCTCTTGCCAGAGCCTGACCGGGTGCGCACGCCCGACCGCTTCCGGGAGCACCGGACCGCTGCTCACGAGCGAGCCACGTGACCGTCATTCGACCAGGAGCATCGATCACGCCGATGTCGGCGACCTCGGGCACCTCGATGAAGATGCGACCCGACGCGCACAACGGCAGCGTGGTCAGGAACACCTCGAGCTCAGTGAGCGAGTGCTCGTCTGCCGTCACCAGGTGATGGGAACGCTGACGTGCCGCGCGACGTTCGGCGCGCGTGCCGCGAGTCTCGAGCGAGGTGTCCATGGTGTCTTTATCGTACACCAAGTGAAGGCTTGCCTAACCTTGCATCAGCTCGGTCATCGCCGGGAGCTTTCGGTGGAGGAAGCCGGTTCGACGAGCGCCGCCACCAAGGCGGCCAGTTCGGCCTCGGTCATCCCCTGCGCGCGCAGGTATGCGGCAGCAGACCCCCACCGTTCGTCGACCTGCTGCAGCAGACGACGCATCACGGGCGCCGGGGACTGGGTCGCGAGCGCCACCGCGTGCACGGCCTCCGGGTGCTGGGTCCGCAGGTACTCGGCGATCCACCGCGTGCGCTGAACAGGAAGCTGCGACTCGGTGAGCGCATAGTCGGCGATCACGGCCTCGCGATCGGCTCCGACGGCGGCGAGAGCGAGGGCGACGGTGACGCCGGTCCGATCTTTGCCGACGGTGCAGTGCACCAGCGTGCACTCTCCCGCGGCGATGATGCGGATGGCGTCGACGAGTCGTTCGCCGCTCTCCTCGAGCAGATGCAGATACAGGTCTTCGAGACTCGTGTCGGCCTCGAAGAAGGATCGCACCGAACCCAGGAACAAGGGAAGGTGTGTGGTGTCCGGCCCCTCGATCTCCGTGGGTTCCGCAGCGACCTCTTCGCCGTCGCGCAGATCGACGATGTGCCGAACCTGTGCCCGCAGCGCGGCGGCGCCGGATGCGGTCGCACCCGAGAGCTGTCCCGATCGCAGCAGCACCCCGGAACGGATACGACCACCGTTCGCCGGCATACCCCCGACATCCCGGATGTTCGAGACACCCTCGACCTCGAGGATCGTCATGCCTGACCCTTCGGATCGCGAGCAGGAACGGGGTAGCGTCCCGCGATCACGATGCGGTTGAAGGCGTTGATCGACACGCAGGCCCAGCTGAGCGCCGCGTACTCCTTCTCGGTGAACACACTTCCCACCTGGTCGTAGACCTCGTCGGAGATCCCGTCCTCGGCGATGAACGTGAACGCTTCGGCGAGCTCGAGGGCGGCGCGTTCCCGCTCGCTGAACACACCGCTCTCGCGCCACGTGGGGATCTGCGTGAGAGTGTCGGTGTCGACCCCCGCCGCCACCGCTCGGTCGACATGGATCCGCGCGCAGTACGCGCAGCCGTTGAGCTGCGAGCAGTGGATCATGACGAGCTCCTTGAGGCGGTCGTCGATGCCGTTGGCCGCGCAGATCTGCCCCACGGTCTTCGAGAACGCGTCAAGCGCCTGGTACGCCGTCGGCTCGGTCTTGGACAGGTGCACACGCGTCTCGCTCATGACTCCATGATATTCGGCGAGCATTGCCCACGCTCCGACTGACGCGTCTGCAGGAAATGCATATTGACAACAGGAGAGCGAAACATAGAGACATAATGAGCAACCGACCGCCGCAATTGCTTGTCGTAATGGTCCTGCATTTCTTGCGCGTCTGCGCGAGGGCGCAGAATGTGGAGGTGGCGATAGACATCAGCGAGTTCAGCTATCTTCCCGCACAAGCCGAAGCACTCGGCGTGCCGTTCCCGGCGGTGGAGCGTCTCACCCTTCCGCTGCCGGACGGACGCACCCTGAGCGCCCTTCGTTTCGGAACCGACGAGCCGCGCGTGACACTGCTGCACGGAGCGGGCCTGAACGCGCACACCTGGGACACCACATCGCTTGCGCTGCAGCAGCCGCTGCTCGCGATCGATCTCGCCGGGCACGGCGACTCCTCCTGGCGTGACGACATCGACTACACGCCGCGAACGCTCGCCCGCGACGTGGCCGCCGCGCTCGACGCCTGGGCCACGCAGCCCCAGGTCGTGGTCGGCCAGTCGCTCGGAGGACTCACCGGTGCCGCGCTCGCAGCCGCACGACCCGATCTGGTGTCCGAGCTCATCATCGTCGACATCACGCCAGGGATCGACGTGACAGCCGGACCCGCGGCGCTGCGCGAGTTCTACGCGGGCCCGACCGACTTCGCCACGCGGGACGAACTCGTCGACAAGGCGATCGCGCTCGGCTTCGGCGGATCCCGCCCCGAGACCGAACGCGGTGTCTTCCTGAACACGCGCGTACGCGAGGACGGACGCGTGGAGTGGAAGCACCACTTCGCACACCTCGCCGCCCAGGCTCTCGCCGCTCACGACCCCGGATCGGCAACCGCCCCGTCGGTGCTGCACGAGACGGGCTGGGATGACCTGGCCGCAGTCCGCGCGCCGATCACCCTGGTGCGGGCCGCACGAGGATTCGTCAGCGAAGCCGATGCCGCCGAGCTCCAGCGACGCGTGCCTGCGGCGCAGCTGGTCGTCCTCGATGCCACCCATAACGTGCAGGAGACGGCACCGACCGCTCTCGCCGGTCTCATCGGCTCGGCAGCACCCGCCGCCGGAATATGACTCTCCGTTCCATACACGACCCTCACCCCGCCTCACATCTCTAGGCTCGATTCCACGGCACACAGCAGCTGCCGCACCGAGAGGAAACGCCCATGTTCCGACGCACCCGACGTCTCGCGCTGATATCCGCGCTCGCGGCCACCGCCATGATCCTGAGCGCCTGCTCCGGCACCACCGAGCCCGAGCCCAGCAGCGCAGCGGGAACACCCGACCCGAGCGCCACCCTCCACGTCGGACTCGTCCTCGAGCCGACCAATCTCGACATCCGCCACACCAGTGGTGCCGCGCTCGAGCAGATCCTGATCGACAACATCTACGAGGGTCTCGTCACCCGCACGCAGGACAATGAGATCGAGGGTCGCCTCGCCTCCGACTACACCGTCTCGTCCGACGGTCTCACGTACACGTTCACCCTGAACGACGGCGTCGTCTTCCACGACGGCACGCCGCTCACGTCCGCCGACGTCGTCTCCTCGTACGAGACCGTGCGCACGGATGCGACCGTCCAGGGCAACGCGGACTTCGCCTCGGTGACGGCGATCACTGCACCGGACCCGACGACGGTCGAGATCGTGCTGTCCGCACCGAACCAGAACTTCCTGTTCGCCCTCACGGGGCCCGCCGGTCTGGTGTTCAAGACCGGAGACACCACCGATCTGAAGACGGCCGAGAATGGTACCGGTCCCTTCACTCTGACGCGCTGGAACAAGGGCAGCACCATCACCTTCGCGCGCAACGACGCCTACTGGGGCGATCCGGCCGGCGTCGCTCAGGTCGAGTTCCAGTACATCCCCGACTTCACCGCGGGGGTGAACGCCGCGCTGGCCGGCGACGTGGACGTGCTCACGGCCGTGGATCCGAACCTCGCGCCGCAGCTCGAGGACTCGGGAGACTTCGCCCTCACGACCGGGCGCACCACCGACAAGGCCACTCTCGCCTTCAACAACAAGAAGGCCCCGCTCGACGACGTCCGCGTGCGCGAAGCACTCCGGCTCGCCATCGACCACGAAGCTCTCATCGAGGCGGTCGGCGCCGGCACCGCGCTGTACGGGCCGATCCCCGAGCTCGACCCCGGCTACGAAGACCTGTCCGACGTGATCTCCTACGACCCCGAGAAGGCCAAGGATCTGCTCGCAGAGGCCGGCCAGAAGGACTTGGAGCTGACGCTCACGATCCCCTCCTTCTACGGCACGACGGTGCCGAAGGTCCTGATCTCGGACTTCAAGAAGATCGGGGTGACGCTCGAAGTCAACTCCGTCGAGTTCCCCACCTGGTTGGAGGACGTCTACACGAACCACGACTACGACCTCAGCTTCGTTCTGCACGTCGAGCCGCGGGACTTCGGCAACTTCGCCGATCCGGACTACTACTTCGGCTACGACAACGCCGAGGTGCAGGACCTGTATGCGAAGGCACTTGCCGAGGTCGACCCGGACAAGTCCGCGGACCTGCTCGCGCAGGCCGCACGCATCGTGTCGGAGGACCACGCCGCCGACTGGCTCTACAACGGCGAGACGATCACGGCGGTGAGCCCGATCGTGGCCGGCTTCCCCGAGGACTCGATCAACTCGCGCATCAACCTCGCGGGCGTCACCGTCTCCGCCGAGAAGTAGCGAGCGGTCACCCCTTCGTGATCCGCTATGCGCTCGTCCGAGGAGTCCTGCTCATCGCAGGGCTCCTCGTGTCGAGCGTGCTCATCTTCCTGACGCTCCGCGTCTTCCCCGGCGATGTCGCACAGCTCATCGCCGGCACCCAGGCCTCCCCCGCCGAGGTCGAGGCCCTGCGCGAATCCCTCGGATTGAACCGGCCTCTGCTCGCCCAGTACGCCGACTGGATCGGCGGCATCTTCCGCGGCGACCTCGGCACGTCTCTGCTGTCGGGCGCCTCCGTCGGCGAAGAGCTCCTCCTCAAGGCCCAGGTCACCGTCCCGCTCGGCATCATGTCGCTCCTGATCGCCGTGCTCATCGCCGTGCCCTTCGGCATCCTGGCCGCGCTCCTGCGCAACCGACGCGGCGGCACCGCGCTCAGCGTCGGCGCTCAGGCGCTGGCTGCCGTCCCCGTGGTGTGGGCCGGCATGATGCTCATCGTGGTCTTCTCGGTATGGCTGGGCTGGCTTCCACCGCAGGGGTTCCCCCGCACCGGCTGGTCGACGCCCGGAAGGGCGATCGAGTCGCTCCTGCTCCCCGCACTGACGATCGGGATCGTGGAGGGGGCGATGCTGATGCGATTCGTACGCAGTGCGACGCTCCAAGCCGCAGGACAGGACTTCGTCCGCACCGCCGCGGCGAAGGGGCTCACTCGCACCCGAGCGCTCATCCAGCACGGCATCCCGGCCGTCGGTCTCTCGATCATCACGGTGCTCGGCCTCCAGGTCGCCGGCATCATCGTCGGATCGGTCGTGATCGAGCAGCTGTTCACCCTCCCGGGGATCGGACGCATGCTCGTCGCCGATGTCGGAACGCGCGACCTCATCAAGGTGCAGAGCGAGCTGCTCGTGCTCACCGGATTCGTGCTGGTCGTGGGCTTCCTGGTCGACCTCGTGCACCGCGCGATCGACCCTCGACAGCGGGAGGCCGCATGACCCCGCGCTGGCTGGGCCGACTGTGGAACACCTCGACGGGGCGCTTCGGTGCCATCGTCGTCGTCGTGATCGCCCTCACCGCGCTCGTCGCCCTCTTCTGGACACCTTTCGATCCGCAGGCATCGGACATCGGCGATCGCTGGCTGCCGCCGAGCTGGCCGCATCTGCTGGGCACCGACGACACGGGTCGCGACATCCTGAGCCTGCTGATGGCGGGTGCCCGCACGACCGTCTTCGTGAGCATCGGAGCAGGGCTCGTCGCCACCGTGGTCGGTATCGCACTCGCAGCCCTCGGAGCACTGACCGCACGCTGGCTGCGTGAGACCGTGGCGGTACTCGTCGACATCCTGATCGCATTCCCCGTGCTGCTGATCGCCATGATGATCTCCTCGGTCTGGGGCGGATCCCTCTGGGTGGTGATCTGGGCGGTGGGAATCGGCTTCGGCGTCAACATCGCGCGCGTCACCCGCCCCGAGTTGCGCCGTGTGCAGCAGAGCGACTTCGTCCTGGCTGCGCGAGCCGCGGGGGTCACGCCTGCTCAGAGCCTCGTGCGACACCTGCTGCCGAACGTCGCCCCCGTCTTCATCGTGCAGCTGTCGTGGTCGATGGCGGTCGCAGTCCTCGCCGAAGCCGGTCTCTCGTATCTGGGTTTCGGCGCCTCGGTGGTCGAACCGAGCTGGGGCCTGCTGCTCGCCGACCTCCAACGGTATATCGGGGTGCATCCGCTGTCCGTGCTCTGGCCGGGGCTCACGATCACGATCACCGTCCTCGCGCTGAACCTGCTGGGCGACGGTCTGCGCGAGGCGACCGATCCGACGCTGCGGCATCGCGCCGCCGAGATCCACACCCCGGGGGTGGTCGCATGAGCCTCTCCGTGAAGGACCTCGTGGTCGAGATCGATGGGCGACACGTCGTCGACGGCATCTCCTTCGAGGTGCCCGACGGCGCGCGACTCGGACTCATCGGCGAGTCCGGGTCCGGCAAGTCCCTCACCGCGCTCGCTGTGCTGGGACTGCTCCCGGACGGCGCGACCACGAGCGGGAGCATCCGCTGGAACGGCACCGAGCTGGTGGGGATGCCGGATCGCGAGCTGGCCCGCCTTCGCGGCGACGACATCGGCATCGTGTTCCAGGAGCCGCGCACGGCACTGAATCCGATCAGGACCGTCGGGCGGCAGATCGCGGAATCGATCCGCATCCACGAGGGACTCGGGCGCCGCGAGGCCCGGGAGAGGGCGATCGCGGAAGCGGCACGGGTGCGGCTTCCCGACCCCGCGTCGATCGTGGACCGGTACCCGCATCAGCTCTCCGGCGGTCAACGCCAGCGTGTCGCCATCGCGATGGCACTCGCGTGTCGTCCGAGACTGCTCATCGCCGATGAACCGACGACCGCGCTCGACGTCACGATCCAGGCCGAGATCCTCTCCCTGCTGCTCGCGCTCGTCGCGGACGAGGGCATGTCCCTCGTGTTCATCACCCACGACCTCGCCGTGCTCGCACAGGTCGCGACCGAGGGAGTCGTGCTCGAACACGGGCACGTCGTCGAAGCCGCCCCGGTCTCGACCCTTCTCTCCGCACCGTCCTCGCCCATCACCCAGGGGTTGCTGCGGGATGCGACGGCGACCCTGTGGCGTCCGGACGGGGGTGCCGCGTGAGTCTGATCGAAGCCCGAGGGCTCAGTCGCGACTTCTTCGTCCCGAAACGCTCCGCATTCGAGCGCACCCGCACGCAGACCGCCCTGGCTCCCACCGACCTCGACATCGTCGAAGGATCGTCCGTCGGCATCATCGGCGAATCCGGATCGGGCAAGTCCACGCTGGTCAGGCTGCTGCTGGGACTGGACCGACCGACGTCCGGCACGATCGCCGTCGGCGGCCGCCCGGTCGACGCCACCGCATCGGCGAGGTCCCTGCATTGGCTGCGCCGCGAGACAGGGCTGGTGTTCCAGGACCCGTACGCGTCGCTCGACCCCCGGATGACGGCCGGCCAGATCGTGCGAGAACCGCTCTGGGCCCTCGGCATCGAGGGGGATCACCGCGCGCGTGTGCGGGAGGTGCTCGCCCGGGTCGGGCTCGAACCCGAGATGGGTGACCGCTATCCGCATGAGTTCTCGGGCGGGCAGCGGCAGCGGATCGCCCTCGCGCGAGCAATCGTGCATGGCCCGCGGATCCTGGTCGGCGACGAGCCGCTGTCGGCGTTGGACGTGACCGTTCGTGCCCAGATCCTCGAGCTGCTGATCGAACTGCGACACACGACCGCCCTCACGCTGGTTCTCGTGTCGCACGACATCGGAGTGGTGCAGAACCTGTGCGACACGGTCGTCGTGATGAAGGACGGCCATATCGTCGAGCGGGGCGCTACTCGCGACGTGCTCCTGCATCCGACACAGGACTACACGAAGAGGCTGCTCTCGGCCATCCCCGTCATCCCCGCCGGCCCCGGGCATTGAGAGAGCGATCGCGATACCGGACGAGCGTCCTCAGCGCCGCGAGCCGAAGAGCCCTCCCCGCCGCCGCCCTGTCGGCTTGAGCACGCGGCGCATGTACACGGTGCCGAGGTCTCGGCCGAACTTGTACCCGACGCGTCCCATCCGTCCCGCTTCGACGAAGCCGAGCTTCTCGTGCAGTCGAATCGACGCCTCCGCACCGTGGTCGCTGATGACCGCGACCATCTCTCGGAGGCCGATCTGCTCGCAGGCATCGATGAGCGCCTGCAGCAACGCCGCCCCCAGGCCTTTGCCTCCCGCACCGGGACCGAGGTAGATCGAATCCTCGACGGTGTACTTGTAGGCGTTCTTGCCTGCCCATGGCTGCGCGAGGGCGTAGCCCATCACCTCGCCGCCCGGGGACACCGCGACGAGAAACGGAAGCTCGAGCCGGGCGAGCAGAGCGTACTTGTCGCGCCAGTAGGGAATGCTGCTGCGTCGCTCGTCGAGTGTCACGGCCGAATTGCTCACGAAGTGGTTGTAGATCTCGCGCACATGGGGCAGGTCGGCAGGCCGCGCGGCGCGGATCGTGTACGAGAAGATCTCGGGCGCGGGCGCAGGCCGCAGGTGGCGCGGCAGGACACGACGACGGTCCCCCGGCTCGAACTGCATGCGCTCAGCTTAGAGAGGGAGAGGCTTCGCCTTCCACCCTCCAGTCCACGGGCTCGGCACCCCGTTCCTCGAGGAGGGCGTTCGCCCGCGAGAACGGACGTGATCCGAAGAAGCCGCGGCGGGCCGAGAGCGGGGATGGATGAGCCGAGGAGATGACCGGCGTCTCCCCGAGGAGGGGCCGCAGGTTGGCTGCGTCCTTCCCCCACAGGATCGCGACGAGCGGCTGATCGCGCGCGACGAGCGCACGGATCGCGAGCTCCGTGACCTTCTCCCACCCCCACCCTCTGTGAGAGGCCGCCTCACCGGGACGCACGGTGAGCACACGGTTGAGCAGGAGGACGCCCTGATCGCTCCACGCCGTCAGATCACCGTGCGGTGCGGGAGGGATGCCCAGGTCGGTCTCGCGCTCCTTGTAGATGTTCGAGAGACTGCGCGGCAGCGGGCGCACATCGCGATCGACGGCGAACGAGAGTCCGATGGGATGTCCGGGCGTGGGGTAGGGATCCTGCCCGGTGATGAGGACGCGGACGTCGGACAGCGGCCGCTGGAAGGCCCTGAGCACGTTCGCGCCCGCCGGCAGGTATCCCCGCCCTGCCTCCTGCTCGTCGCGGAGCCGCTCCCCCAGGGAGGTGATCGTGTCCTGGACGGGGGCCAGCGCCTCCGCCCATCCGGCGTCGATCAGCCCGCCCTCGGCGAGCTCTGCGAGAGTCTGGGCCATCGTCAGTCGATGGAGCGCACCCGCAGCGGGCCGCGGGCGAGCAGGTGCTGCGCGGACTGCGCTACCGGCCGCATCGTGATCAGGTCGAGGTTCACGCGTCCGGGCGACTCCAGCGCATACGCGATCACGTCGGCGACGTCGTCGGCGACGAGCGGGGCGTCGACACCCGCGTACACGGCCTCGGCAGCGACCGAGTCTCCGCCCAGGCGATTGAGCGTGAACTCCTCGGTGTGCACCATTCCCGGCGCCACCTCGACCACACGGATCGGCTCGCCGTTGAGTTCCTGACGGAGCACCTTCACCAGCATCGACTCCGCGGCCTTCGCGGCGTTGTAGCCTGCACCGCCGGCGTACGCGGTCTGCGCAGCCGTGGAGGTGACGAAGATCGCATCCGCGTGACCGTCCGCTGCCGCGGCTCGGCGCAGGAGCGGGAGCAGACCCGCGACGAGACGCTGGCTCGCCAGCACGTTCGCGTCGAACATCCACTGCCAGTCGTCGACCGATGCGTCCTCGATGCGGTCGGTGCCGCGAGCACCGCCGGCGACCTGGACGAGAGCGTGCACGGGGCCCGACCGCTCGAGTTCGCCCACGAGCGCGTCGACGGCGGAGGCATCGGTGAGGTCGCAGGCGATGGCCGAGGCTCCGGTCTCCGCGGCGAGCGCCGACAGTCGGTCCTCGCGTCGCGCGACCCCCACGACGTCCCATCCCCGGGCACGGAGGGCACGCACCGTCGCCGCGCCGATGCCCGAACTCGCACCTGTCACCACTGCTCGTCTGTTCGCCATGCCTCCACCGTACGGCGTTCTCCCCGGAATGCGGACTCCCCCCTGGGGTTGTCGTCGATCGATCCGCCGCAGGATTCCGGGCCTCCGCTCTGTTACGTCACATTTCCCGTCTGTTGTTGACAGACAGCGATATTCCGTACTGTCGCTGCAACGGCATCCGCCACACGACCTTCCGACCACTCCTGGGGGAATCACATGTCCGCACCCGAGTCCTGGCGTTTCGAGACCAAGCAGATCCACTCGGGCGCTGCCCCCGACCCGGTCACCAAGGCACGTGCCACGCCGATCTACCAGACCACCTCGTACGTGTTCGACAGTGCGGACCATGCGGCTAACCTGTTCGCCCTCGCGGAGTTCGGCAACATCTACACCCGCATCCAGAACCCGACGCAGGACGTGCTCGAGCAGCGTCTCGCCGCGCTCGAAGGCGGCACCGGTGCTCTCGTGCTCGCCAGCGGCCAGGCAGCGTCGACCTTCGCGGTCCTGAACATCGCGCAGGCCGGCGACCACTTCGTCGCGTCGAGCTCCATCTACGGCGGCACCTACAACCTCTTCAAGTACACGCTCGCGAAGCTCGGCATCGAGGTCACGTTCGTCGAGAACCAGGACGACCCCGAGGAGTGGCGTCGAGCGGTCCGCCCGAACACGAAGCTGTTCTTCGCGGAGACGATCGGAAACCCGCAGATCAACATCCTCGACATCCGCACCGTCGCCGATGTGGCCCACGAGAACGGCGTCCCGCTGATCGTCGACAACACGATCGCCACCCCGTACCTGATCCGTCCGTTCGAGTTCGGCGCCGACATCGTCGTGCACTCGGTCACGAAGTTCCTCGGCGGCCACGGCACCACGATCGGCGGCGTCATCATCGACGGCGGAAAGTTCGAGTGGTCGAAGAACGTCGACAAGTTCCCCGGCCTCACGGTGCCGGACCCCTCGTACCACGGCGCCAGCTACACCGCCGCCGTCGGCGACCCGCTCGCGTACATCATCAAGGCCCGCGTGCAGCTCCTGCGCGACCTCGGATCCGCTATCGCCCCGCAGAGCGCCTGGAACCTCATCCAGGGCGTCGAGACCCTGTCCCTGCGCATCGAGCGCCACGTGCAGAACGCCCAGGAGATCGCCGAGTGGCTCGACGGCCGCGACGATGTCGCGACGGTCAACTACTCTGGTCTGCCCTCTTCACCCTGGTACGCCAAGGCGAACGAGTACGCGCCCAAGGGCGTCGGCGCCGTGCTGTCGTTCGAGCTGAAGGGCGGCGTCGAAGCCGGACGCGAGTTCGTGAACAGCCTGTCGCTGTTCAGCCACCTCGCCAACATCGGCGACGTGCGCTCGCTCGTCATCCACCCCGCATCGACCACGCATGCGCAGCTGACGCCGGAGCAGCAGCTCACCGCCGGAGTCACGCCGGGCCTGGTCCGACTCTCCGTCGGCATCGAGAACGTCGACGATCTCAAGGCCGACCTCGAGCAGGCTCTCGCCGCGGCCCGCGCCGTGTCGGAGGCCGCGCGCGCCTGACCCGCACACCCCACGAGATGCCCCGGAGCCCGAGCTCCGGGGCATCTTCGCGTGCAGGCGACGTCTTCACCCGGCCGACCCACAGGCGACGGCCTCGACAATGGAAGACCGCCGTGAGGAGAGCATGATCGACGTCGAACACCGACCGCCGCGCGTCCGACGCGTGACGACGACCCGCGCGCGATGGCTCGCCGCCGCTGGCGTCGCCGTGCTGCTCGTCATCGCCGGCGGCTGGATCCCCGGAATCGTCGGCACAGCGGTCGCTGCCGCCCTCCCCTGGCTCGGTCTCGTGCTTCTCGCACTGCTGATCGCCGCGCTGTTCCTCGCCCGCCGAGTGGTCGTCGTGATCCTGGTTCCCGCACTCCTGTGGATCCTCGCGATGGCACCGGCTCTTCCCGCCCTCCCCGGTCCGACGGGGTCGGAGTCGGCCTCCGCTTCCGGGCTGACGGTCGTGAGCCAGAACGTGAGGGCGCGATCCGGCGGGGCCGCCGCATCCGCGACCGAGCTCGCGCAGAGCGGCGCCGATGTGATCGCCCTCGTGGAGCTCGATGGAGACAGCCTCTCCGCGGCGCAGAACGCCCTCGCCGGGCAGTACCCGCATTCGTACACGGTCGGAACCGTCGGTGTGTGGAGCAGATATCCCCTCGCGAACGCCGAGCCCCTGACGCTGGGACTCAGTTGGAAGCGTGCGCTCCGTGTCGAGGTGCAGGTGCCGTCCGCGCCGGTCGCCGTCTACGTGATGCACGCCGCGTCGGTGCGGCCGGGGCACCAGCAGGACCGCGACACGATGCTGAGCGGACTCGCGGACCGGGTCGGCTCCGACCCTGCGGACTCCCTCATCGCCGTCGGCGACTTCAACGCACCGTCGACCGATCCGAGCCTGACGGCCTTGCGCGCGGAAGCCGATTGGGTGCGTCCGACGGATGGGAGCCTCGGGCTCACCTGGCCCGTCGCCTTCCCCCTCGTACGCATCGACCAGGTCTTCGTCCGCGGCCTCGATGTCGTCACGTCGGGCACGATACGGGCGGGGAACAGCGATCATCTCGCCACCCTGACCCGAGTGCGCTGATACACCTGCCGACGACCGACGACCGCGACCGACGACCGACGACCGACGACCGACGACCGCGACCGACGACCGACGACCGACGACCGACGACCGACGCGACGATGCCGACCCGACGGATCCCGACGGGCCGCCTCGATCGTCGCGGTCGGGAGAGTCGGGACATCGGAGCGTAACCTGCCACCGACGGGTCCCGGACCAGGCGAGAATGGGAGCATGGACTGGCAGACGACCTCCGAGGACACGGTGCCCTCGGCGCCCGTGACGGAGGCCGACGTCAGGCTGCTCCGTGCCCGCCCGCCGGCGACCGGAGCATGGCGTGACGGAGACCCGGTGGGCGGTCGCCGGTTCGCCGCCTTCGGCGCCTTCTCGACGGAGAGCGGCGCCGAGCTCCCCGGCATCCGCATCGCCTACGAGTCCTGGGGCGAGCTGAACACGGCACGGGACAACGCCGTGCTCGTGCTGCACGCGCTCACCGGGGACAGCCATGTGCGCGGCGCAGCGGGATCCGGGCACCCCACCGTGGGCTGGTGGGAGGACATCACGGGTCCGGGAGCCCCGCTCGACACGGACCGCTGGTTCGTGATCGCCCCGAACATGCTGGGCGGCTGCCAGGGCTCGACGGGCCCCGCGAGCGTCGCCCCCGACGGCTACGAGTGGGCCTCCCGCTTCCCCTACCTCACGATCCGTGACCAGGTCGCCGCCCAGGTCCGCCTGGCGGATGCGCTCGGCATCGAGAGCTGGGCCGCTGTCATCGGCGGTTCCATGGGCGGGATGCATGCGCTGGAGTGGGCGGCCACACATCCCGAGCGCGTGCAGCGCCTCGCCGTGCTCTCATCTCCCCCGGTGACCACCGCCGACCAGATCGCGCTCAACACCGTGCAGTTGGAGACCATCCGGATGGATCCGCGGTTCCAGGGCGGTGAGTACTACGACCTCGGCGACGGTGACGGCCCGCACCGCGGCCTCGCCCTGGCGCGCCGTATGGCCCTGCTGAACTACCGCAGCCCGATCGAGCTCAACCAGCGTTTCCAGCGTTCGTGGCAGTCCGACGTGTCGCCGCTCGGGCACGGCGGTCGCTTCGCCGTGGAGTCGTATCTCGACTTCCACGGCAACAAGTTCACACGCCGCTTCGATGCGAACAGCTACATCACGCTCGTCGAAGCCATGAACTCGCACGATGTCGGTCGCGGGCGAGGTGGCGTCGAAGAAGCTCTGCACGCCGTCACCGCCACCACGCTGGTGCTCGGCATCGACAGCGATCGCCTCTTCCCCGTCGACGGGCAGCAGCGCATCGCCCGCAGCATCCCGAACGTCATCGACGACGAGGCCGTCGTCATCACCAGCGACTTCGGGCACGACGGCTTCCTCATCGAGACCGAGGCCGTGGGCGCGAACCTGCGACGTCTGCTCGACAGCTGAGCCCGATCCCTCAGGCCTCGACGAACCGCCACGGCAGGGCACCCGCCTCGAGGCGTCCCTGCTCCCAGGCGAAGGCACGCCCGGCTTCGGACTCGAGCACCCGGGTCTGGAACAGCTGCGCCGCACCGCCCGACGACAGGGCCGATTCCACGTCGCTGAACGCCGCAAGCTGGTGGAGCGTGATCCACGTCGGCGGATACAGCGTCCACTCCCCCGCCGCGTGCCTCGCGAGCGCCTCTCCCGGCGGCACCCAGGCGATCTCCACGACCTCGTCGGCAGCGGGCGAAGGCTCTCCGGCCGGCGCCTCGGCGAGGAAGAACCAGGTGCGGATACGCGTGGGGGCCTCCACCGGCGGCTGCCACTCGGAGAGCACGACGAGGTCGTCGACAGCGAGGCCCACCTCCTCGCGCGTCTCCCTGATCGCGGCACGGCGCGCGTTCTCGGACTCGTCGTCGCCGTCGTGGACGTCGCCCGGTTCGACCTTGCCTCCGGGGAAGACCCACGCTCCCGCGAACGACCCGCGATCGGGCCGACGCATCAGCAGCACATCGAAGGCGGGGTCCGACGCGCGCAGCAGGACAGCAGTGCCGGCGACGGGCAGGGACAGCTCGGGGGCACTCACCCCGTCACTCTACGACCGGACCGACCGCGGCGAAACTACGAGGCGATGAGCTCCGCTGCCGCCGGGCGGCGTCCTTCGACGCGGTACGAGAGCAGGGCGATCAGCAGACCGGCCACGGCGAGCGCGGCACCGGTCCATGCCGGTGCGGTGAAGCCCCAGCCGGCGGCGATAACGACGCCCCCGAGGAACGCGCCCAGGCTGTTTCCGATGTTGAGCGCCGAGTGGTTCATGGCTGCGGCGATCGACTGGTTGTCGCCCGCCACGTCCATGAGTCGGGTCTGGATCGTCGGGCTCAGCACGGAGGAGACGAACCCGACCACCAGCACCACCGCGGCCAGGCTGACGATCCAGAACGACAGGAACGCCAGCAGCGCGAAGACCACGGCCATGGCGGCGAGTCCGAAGAGCAGCGTGCGGCGCAGATCGATGTCGGCGAGGTGACCGCCGACGAGGTTTCCCGCCGTCATCCCGAGCCCCATGAGCACGAGGACGATCGGCACCACCCACTCCGGGGAGCCGGAGACCTCGGTCACCAGCGGGGCGATGTAGCTGTAGACGGCGAAGAATCCGCCGAAACCGATTGCGCCGACGCCCAGGGTGAACCACACCTGCGGGATACGGAACACCCGCAGTTCCTGGCGCATCGTGCGTCCCGGGTCTCCCGGATGTTCCGGGACGAAGAGCGCGATGCAGAGCGTGGCGAGAGCGAAGACGAGCGCCACGACGGCGAAGGCGGAGCGCCAGCCCCACTGCTGCCCGAGGAATGTCCCCAACGGCACGCCCACGACGTTGGCGACCGTGAGGCCGGTGAGGATGAACGCCACTCCCTTGGCACGGTTGCCCGGCCCCATCACATCGGCGGCCACGAGCGCACCGATGCCGAAGTACGCACCGTGCGGCAGCCCGGCGAGGAAGCGCGACGCGGCGACGAGCTCGAACGTGGGCAGCACGACCGTGAGGGCGTTGAACACCGTCAACGCGAGGGCCAGCACGATCATCACCCGATGCCGCGGGTAACGCGCGACGAAGCCGGCGATGGTCGGTGCGCCCACCACCACACCGAGCGCGTAGAGCGAGATCAGCCAGCCGGCCTGGCTCAGCGCATCTTCCTGGCTGGTCGCCCAGAGCGAAGGCAGCAGGTCGGCGGCGATGTTGGGCAGCAGGCCCATGACCACGAATTCGGTCATGCCGATGCCGAAGCTGCCGATGGCGAGGGAGAGGAGCGCCCACTTCGCCGCACCCCTCGATTCAGTCGAGGGATTCACCGGATCAGCTTAGCGGCCGTCGGACCCGGAGGTCGCCCGCCCCGCGCGATCGAGCGTCATGAAGACATCAACGTCATCCTGGGTGTCGACGACGAAACCGTGGCGTTCGTAAAGACGGCGCGCCGGGCTGCCCTGGAGCACGTTGAGTCGATACGGGGTCGCGTCATCGAGCACGATCCCCAGCACGCGGTCACCGACACCACGGCCCTGATGCGAGGTCGCGATGTAGAAGTGCTCCAGCCAGCGGGACTCCCCCTCCGCACGGATGGCGACCGAGCCGACATCGGTGCCGTCCACGACGATGATCCGGGTCTGCGTCGGTTCGAACGCATCACGGAACCGCTGCCGGACGCGGGTCTCGTCGAAACGCCCCAGCCGCTCCAGGTCGGCCCGAAGCACTTCGGCGCGGAGTTCCGCGATCCACTCGGAGTCATCGGCCGTCGCCGGTCGAAGAGCTACCGACATGGACGACGGGGAATCAGTCACCGGACTCCTCGACCGCTGCTTCGTCGATGGCTGCTTCCAGCCGCTCGATCTTCGCGTCCAGCTCTCCGGAGTAGCCCGGGCGGATGTCGGCCTTGAGCACGAGCGAGACCCGCGAGCCGAAGGGCATCACGGCCTCGGTCGCACGCTTCACGACGTCCATGACCGTGTCCCAGTCCGGTCCCTCGATCTCGGTGAACATGCTCGTGGTGCGGTGCGGCAGTCCGGACTCGCGCACCACCCGTACGGCAGCGGCCACGGCGTCGTGCACGGAAGCATCGGGGCGCTCTGCTCCCGCGGCGGGGGTGCCGCTCGGGGCGACGGAGAAGGCGATAAGCATGGTTTCACTCCTGGGTTTTCGGATGGCGGACAGGCACGCGCACGAGAGCGCGGGCTGCGAGGACGAGCAGGACGACGAGAAGGATGTTGCGCACCGTGAGGACGGCGACCGAGAGGGCGTCGGCCCGCAGCAGCCCGTCGTAGCCGATCGGATAGACGAGGCACGTGAGCAGGCAGAGCGCGAGGACGAGGACGGCGGGAACGCGTGCTCGGGCCCGATCGAGCACGAGCCACAGGATCACCGGAGCGATCAACCAGGTCTGGAACTGCGGTGAACCGACCTTGTTGGTGACGATCAGAAGCGTCACCAGTGTGAGCGCGAGCGGAGGGAACAGTCTCGGGAAGCTCGCGCCGCGCACCGCCTTGAGTGCCCCGACCGCAGTCACCGCGAGCACCGCGATCGCCATGAGGGGTGTGAGCGCCGCGGCGACGACGTCGACCCCCGGCGCGGTGATCTGGAAGGTCAGGATCTCGAAGCTGTACTCGATGCGGGCGGCGCCGGCGACCGCGAGCCACAGGAAGGGGGTGGCGGCCACGGCTTCGATCTGCAGCCCTCGTCCGGTCTGCTCGGTCAGGAAGCCGAGGACCTCGGTGTCTGCCCCGAGCAGGAGCAGAGTCGCGACGACCCCGACACTGACGACGGCGGCGGCGACCAGCACCCGCACGCGCGCACGGAGCGCGACGACGGCGGCGAGCACGAGCGCACCGGGCCAGATCTTGATCCATGCCCCGATCGTGAGGAGAGCGGCTCCGACAGCGGGCCGCGACACGAGCCAGAGTCCGCCGATCACGGCGATCGGGACGGTGATCGCATCGATCCGGTAGAGCGCGATCGGTCCGAGGAGCACCAGTGCGCCGCACCAGAACCAGGCCGCGACACGGCGCGCGTGCGAGGGCGCGCGCCCCACCAGCACAGCGAAGGCGACGGCGTCGAGGATCACGACCAGGACCGCCCATCCGACGAGATACGCACTGGATACTCCGAGCAGAGGCACGAGCGGCGCGGAGAGCACGGCGGCGACGAGCATCGGCACGAGGGCGAGCTGAGGGTAGACCCATGTCTCGGTGACACCGACGATCGGCCCCCCACCGAGTGCAGAGGACGCCCAGGGCTCGTACACGAGCACCACATCGCCCATGGGCTGGCTGGGGTAGACCCAGCCGGCCCATGCGGTCAGCGCGTGCACGACGAGGAAGACGCTCCACAGCGCGACCACCCGGGCCGTCGACGCGCGATTCACGCCAGGACGTCCGCGATCGCGAGCGGAAGGGCCTCGGCCACGTCCATCGCGACGATCGGATGCCCCGTCCCGCCGTCACGCACGCCGGCGGCGATACGCCCGGCGTGGCCGTGCAGCCATGCTCCGGCCGCGGCGACCTCGGCGATCGGGCGTCCGGGGTTCGCCGCGAGCACAGCACCCAGCGCGCCGGCGAGGACGTCGCCCGTCCCCGCGGTGGCCAGCCAGCCGGTCCCCGCTTCGACGGCGATGACCGTCCCATCCGGGGCCGCGATCAGCGTACGCGCGCCCTTGAGCAGCACGGCGCCCCCGAGCGTGTCCGCCATGTGCCGCGCGGCCTGCGCGCGATCCTCCGCGGTCGAGGACATTCCGAGCCTCTCCTGCAGCCGGACGAACTCCCGCGCGTGGGGCGTCACGAGGAACGGCGCCGTCGCGCGTTCGGCGAGATCGAGCGCTCCGGCGTCGATCACGACGGCGGCGGTGCCGGAGAGGATCTCCCGCAGAGCCCCGGATTCCGTGTCGCTGCGGTGCGCCGGGTCCGTCCCCGATCCGATCACCCAGGCGTCGACCCTCGAACGCCCCGGGTCCGCCCCGGCGACGGTCTCCGGTCGTCGGGCGAGAACGGCATCCGCCACCCGCTCCGTGCCCACGTAGCGGACGAAGCCCGCCCCGGCTCGCCACGCCGCCTCGACGCCGAGCACCGCGGCACCGGGATACGCGGGCGATCCGGTGCGCAGCGCCACCACGCCGCGGGCGTACTTGTCGTCATCCGCGGTCGGCGCACGCAACAACCGCGCCGTGTCGCCGCGTGTCCACTCGCGCACCTCGAACATGACTCCACGTTAGTGCGACGGCCCGTCCTGCACCCGCGCGGCGGTACCGTCGAACCGTGAGTCTTCTCTTCTCCCCGCTGCGCATCCGTTCCGTCGACTTCCGCAACCGCCTCTGGGTCTCGCCCATGTGCATGTACAGCGCAGTCGACGGCGTGGCCCAGGAGTGGCATCACACGCACCTCGTACAGTTCGCGTCCGGCGGCGCGGGACTCATCATCGCCGAGGCGACGGCCGTGGTCCCCGAGGGACGGATCTCACCGCGTGACCTGGGGCTCTGGGATGACGAGCAGCGCGACGCCCTCGTCCCGATCGTCCAGGCGATCCATGACCGCGGAGCCCACGCCGGCATCCAGCTCGCCCATGCCGGCCGCAAAGCATCGACGTGGTGGCCCTGGGCACCCGAACGCGGATCGGTGCCGGCCGCCGATGGCGGGTGGACGACATCCGCTCCCTCGGCCATCGCCTTCGACGGCTTCGACGAGCCGGTCGCCCTCGACCTCGCCGGGATCGACCGTGTGGTCGACGCATTCGCGTCCGCAGCACGGCGCGCGACGGACGCCGGGTTCGACGTGCTCGAGGTGCACGGGGCGCATGGGTACCTCCTGCACCAGTTCCTGTCTCCCCTGTCGAACCTGCGCGGGGACGAGTACGGCGGCTCCCTCGAGAATCGTGCCCGCCTGCTGCTGCGCGTCGTCGACGCGGTCCGCGAAGCCATAGGAGCCGATGTGCCGTTGTTCGTGCGCATCTCCGCCACAGATCATGCCGACGGCGGCTTCACACCTGAGGAAGCGGCGATCGTCGGCGACTGGGCCGCGCAGCGGGGTGCCGATCTGATCGACGTCTCGAGCGGCGGCCTGGTCGCGCACCAGCGGATCAGCGTCTTCCCCGGGTATCAGGTCCCGCTCGCCGAGACCGTGCGACAGGGTGGCCGGATCCCGGTATCGGCGGTCGGTCTCATCACCGCGGCGGCCCAGGCCGAGCAGGTGCTCAGCGAGGGAGCCGCGGACGCGATCTTCGCCGGACGGGAGTGGCTGCGCGACCCCCATTTCGCGCTCCGTGCCGCGCACGAGCTCGACGCCGAGATCGTCTGGCCACCGCAGTACGAGCGCGCCCGCCTGCGCTGAACAGTGCTCGGACGACGAAGGCCGCCGATCCCCTGAGAGGGGTCGGCGGCCTTCGTCCGTCCGAGCGACGATCAGCGTCCGCGGAAGCGGCGGGTCGCGTCCTGCACCTCCCCGACCAACTCCTCGAGGATGTCCTCGAGGAACAGCACGGCGGTGGTGTTGCCCTGCGCGTCACGCACCTTCGCCAGATGCCGACCCGCGCGACGCATGACCGCGAGGGCGTCCTCGAGATCCGTGTCCTCCTGCACCGGCACCATGTGGTGGATGCGCTTGGCTGGAACCGGCTCGACCATCTTGGCCTCGGCGTCGGGGCCTTCGGACGCGCGGAGGATGTCCTTCAGGTGCACATAGCCGATCGGTACGGATGCATCGTCGACGATCACGTAGCGCGAGAACCCGTATCGTGCGACCGCCTTCTCGATGTCGTCGGGCGTCGTCGACTGGGGCAGCGTGACCAGATCGCTCAGCGGCACCGCGACGTCCCGCGCCTTCTTGTCGGTGAACTCGACCGCTGCGGCGACTGTTCCCGCCGTGTCCATGAGCACGCCTTCGCGACGCGACTGGCTGACGATGGTCGCGACCTCATCGAGCGTGAACGTCGATGCGGCCTCGTTCTTGGGCTCGACCCGGAACAGGCGCAGGACGCCGTTGGCTGCCGCGTTGAGCACCCAGATCACGGGCATGAACACCTTCGACACCCACACCAGCGGTGGGGCGAGGATCAGCACGGCACGGTCCGGCACCGAGAACGCCAGGTTCTTCGGCACCATCTCGCCGAACACCACGTGCAGGAAGGACACGATCACCAATGCGATCGTGAACGACACGGCGTCGACCGCACCGTCCGGCCACCCGAGCGCGTGCAACGGCACGGAGAGCAGATGGTGGATCGCCGGCTCCGACACATTGAGGATGAGAAGCGAGCAGATCGTGATGCCCAGCTGCGACGTCGCGAGCATCAGCGTCGCGTGTTCCATCGCGTAAAGCGCGGTCTTCGCGGCGCGTGAGCCCTGGTCGGCTCGAGGCTCGATCTGCGATCGTCTGGCCGAGATCACCGCGAACTCGGCACCGACGAAGAACGCATTCGCGACCAGGAGCACGACGAGCCAGGCGAGTCCTGCCCAATCGCTCATCGGGTCACCTCCTCATCGCCATCGAGCGGATTCGGCACGTAGCGCACCCGATCCACCCGTCTGCCATCCATGCGGACCACCTGCAGCACGCCGCTGTCGAGAGAGACCTCGTCGCCCACCGCGGGCACGCGCTCGAGCACGCTCATGACGTAGCCGCCGACGGTGTCGTACACATCGCCCTCGGGTACTTCCACACCGGCACGGCGACGCAGCTCGTCCGGGCGCAGCTCTCCGGGGAACGTGACGCCCTCCCGGTTGCGGATGACTCCCGCGCGGGTGCGATCGTGCTCATCGGCGACTTCTCCGACGAGTTCTTCGACGAGGTCTTCCAAGGTCACCAGCCCCGCGGTCCCGCCGTACTCGTCCACGACGATCGCGAGTTGATAACCGCGCGCACGGAGTTCCGCGATCAGGGCGTCGACGTGCACGGTCTCCGGAACGCGGAGCGGTTCCGTCGCGAGAGCGCCCACCGGCACCTCCGTGCGCCGCTCGCGCGGAACCGAGATGGCGGCTTTCAGGTGCACGACGCCCGTGATGTCGTCGAGGTCGTCGTCGTACACGGGGAAGCGGCTGTGGCCGGTGCGTCGCGCGAGCTGGATGACGTCGTCCACCGAGTCGCCTGCAGCGATCGCGTGCATGCTCGGTCTGGCCGTCATCACGTCGGCGGCCGTGAGGCGCGAGAACATGAGGGTGCGGTCGAGCAGCGAGGCGGTGTCGGCCTCCAGCAGGCCCGCGTTGGCGGACCGCCGCACGAGCGATGACAGCTCCTCCGCGCTGCGGGCGCCTGAGAGCTCTTCCTTCGGCTCGATCCCCATGCCGCGCAGTACGCCGTTCGCACTGCCGTTGAGCACCACGACGGCCGGTTTGAACACGGTCGTGAACGCGATCTGGAAAGGGATCACGAGCTTCGCCGTGGCCAGCGGCAGAGCGAGGGCGAAGTTCTTGGGCACGAGTTCGCCGAGGATCATCGAGAGCACCGTCGCCACCAGCATCGCCACGATGGTCGCGATCGGCGCGACGGCCGCTTCAGGGAGGTTCCAGGCGATGAGGGTCGGGCGCAGGAGGTTCGACAGCGCCGGCTCCATCGTGTAACCGGTCAGAAGCGTCGTGAGCGTGATGCCGAGCTGGGCCGCCGAGAGATGCGTCGATGTGTGCCTGAGGGCGCTGATCGTGAGCGAGAGCCGCGATTCACCGCGTGCCTGCCTGGCCTCGAGTTCGGCGCGATCGAGGTTCACCAATGCGAACTCGCTCGCCACGAAGAGGCCGGTGCCGACCGTGAGCAGGAGCCCCACGCCCAACATGATGTAGTCCATCAGAGGTTCCTCTCCTGTGAGAGAGGCGGACAGTGGGGCGATGTTCTACAACTGGGAGGGTCGTCCATTATGCCGACGATTGTACCGAAGACGACGGGGAGTGCGCTCGCGGTCACCAGCTGACCGGCAGCGCCTTGCCCTCTTCGTAGCCGGCCGCCGACTGCAGGCCCACCACTGCGCGCTCATGGAACTCCGGTACAGACGAGGAGCCGGCGTAGGTGAAGGATGAGCGGACACCGGAGGTGATCATGTCGAGAAGGTCTTCGATCCCGGGACGGAGCGGGTCGAGATAGATCTTCGATGAGGAGATGCCCTCGGCGAAGAGCTCCTTGCGAGCACGCTCGTAGGCGTCGAGGCGACCGAAGCGCGCCTGGACGGCCTTGGTCGACGCCATGCCCCAGGACTCCTTGAACAGACGCCCCTCTGCGTCGCGCTGCAACTCCCCCGGCGCCTCGATGGTGCCGGCGAACCAGGATCCCACCATGACGGAGGCCGCGCCGGCGGCGAGGGCCAGAGCGACATCGCGCGGATAGCGCACGCCACCGTCGGCCCAGACGTGCGCACCGAGCTCGCGTGCCGCCTGCGCGGTCTCGAGCACGGCGGAGAACTGCGGGCGGCCGACCGCGGTCATCATGCGGGTGGTGCACATGGCGCCGGGGCCGACGCCGACTTTGAGGATCGAGGCCCCCGCGTCGACCAGATCGGCTACGCCGTCGGCGGTGACGATGTTGCCTGCGACGACGGGGAGGCCGAGGTCGAGCTCCGCCACCGCGCGCAGAGCCCGCAGCATCCCCTCCTGGTGGCCGTGTGCGGTGTCGACGACCAGAACGTCGACGCCTGCCGCTGCGAGTGCCTTGGCCTTGGCCGCGACGTCGCCGTTGATCCCGATGGCCGCGGCGACCGCGAGGCGCCCATCGGAATCGACCGCAGGGCGGTAGAGCGTCGAGCGCAGCGCACTCCGGGCGCTCAGCGTTCCGACGAGGTGTCCGTGGTGCACGACGGTCACCATCTCGACGCCTGCGTCGGTGATCACATCGAACGCGTGCCGCTCCGAGCCGATGTCGTCCGCGTCGATCGCCGGCGTGCCGTGGTGCACGAGGTCGCCGAGCTGCGCATCGGGGAGCGCCGTGGCCAGGCGGGTCGCCGGGAGGATCCCGAGGATGCGCTCGACGTCGATCGGCGCCGTGCCGCGGGCGACGACGATCCCGTGACCGCTGGTCGCCGGGAGCAGACGGAGCGCATCGGCCGCCGATGCTTCGGGAGGCAGCACGATGGGCGTGTCCCAGAGCACGGGCTGCGACTTCACCTCGCGGATCGCCGCATCGAGATCCTGCAGCGGCAGGTCCTGGGGCAGCACGCCGAGCGCGCCACGCCGCGCGAGCACGGCTGCGATGCGCGGACCGGTCACGGAGTTCATGTTCGCGGCGACGAGTGGCAGGGTCGCCGGGGTGCCGTCCTGCGGGGCGAGGTCGACCTGGAGACGGCTGGTGACCGCGGATCTGCGCGGTACGAGGAAGACGTCGGAGTAGGTCAGATCGACGGTCGGCTGCTCTCCAGAGAACTTCATGCTTCCACGGTACCCAGATCGCGACGCGGTGGGCGCTCAGCTTCGACGATTCCCATAGCGAAACACGTTAGGCTTGTTGGTCGAGAGTGTGCGGGCCCGAACGCATCCTGCGTCGACGTCCGCACCAGAGAGCTTCAGCGATGAAAGAGGGCGATCGAGAGTGTCGAACCAGGTGACCGGCGTCAACGGCGACGGGGGGTTCGGAGCCAATTCCTGGCTCGTTGAAGAGCTCTACGAGCAGTTCAAGGTGAACCGCGACTCCGTCGACAAGGAGTGGTGGCCCATCCTGGAGAAGTACCACTCCGAGACGGCTTCCGCAGCTCCCGCGGCAACACCCGATGCGCCGGCGGCGGCTCATCCCGTCACCGCACCGATCCCGGTGATCGGTTCGCAGCCGGTGGCGCGCACGACGGCCAAGCCCGCCGCTGCCGCGCCGATCCCGGCCCAGGCCCCGAAGCCGGCGAAATCCGAGTCGAAGGACGCTCCGGCGCCCGCCGAAGAGGACAAGGTCACGCCGCTGCGCGGTCTGCCCAAGACCCTCGCGGCGAACATGGACGAGTCGCTCACCGTCCCGACCGCCACCAGCGTGCGTACCGTGCCGGCCAAGCTGATGATCGACAACCGCATCGTCATCAACAACCACATGGCACGCACCCGCGGCGGCAAGGTGAGCTTCACCCACCTCATCGGTTGGGCGCTCATCCGGACACTCGACGAGTTCCGCAGCCAGAACGTGTTCTACGCGGAGGTCGACGGAAAGCCCTCCGTGGTCGCGCCGGCGCACGTCAACCTCGGCATCGCGATCGACCTGCCCAAGCCCGACGGCACACGCGCCCTCATGGTGCCCAGCATCAAGCGCGCCGACACCCTCACCTTCACCGAGTACCTCTCCGCCTACGAAGACCTGGTCACCCGCGCCCGCGGCAACAAGCTGACGGCCGGCGACTTCCAGGGCACCACGGTGTCGCTGACGAACCCGGGTGGCATCGGAACCGTGCACTCGGTGCCGCGTCTGATGAAGGGCCAGGGCTGCATCATCGGAGCCGGTGCCCTCGAGTACCCCGCCGAGTTCCAGGGCGCGAGCGAGAAGACGCTCAACGAGCTGGCGATCGGCAAGACGATCACGCTCACGAGCACCTACGACCACCGCGTCATCCAGGGCGCCGGCTCCGGCGAGTTCCTGAAGAAGGTGCACGAGCTGCTCATCGGCCAGCGCGGCTTCTACGACGACATCTTCGCGGCCCTGCGCATCCCCTACGCGCCGATCCGCTGGAACCCCGACATCGCCGTCGACCTCGCCGAGCGCGTCGACAAGCAGTCCCGTGTGCAGGAGCTCATCAACTCGTTCCGTGTGCGCGGACACCTGATGGCCGACATCGACCCGCTCGAGTACGTGCAGCGCTCGCACCCCGACCTCGAGATCGAGAGCCACGGCCTCACCTTCTGGGACCTGGACCGCGAGTTCGTCACCGGCGGGTTCGGCGGTCGGCGCATCGCGAAGCTCCGCGACATCCTCGGGGTGCTCCGCGACTCGTACTGCCGCACGCTCGGTATCGAGTACATGCACATCCAGGACCCGGAGCAGCGTCGCTGGTTCCAGGAGAAGGTGGAGGTCAAGTACCAGAAGCCCGGCCACGACGAGCAGCTGCGGGTTCTCCGCAAGCTCAACGAGGCCGAGGCCTTCGAGACCTTCCTGCAGACCAAGTTCGTCGGTCAGAAGCGCTTCTCGCTCGAGGGCGGCGAATCGCTCATCCCGCTGCTCGACGAGATCCTTCAGGGCGCCGCGACCGCCGGCCTCGAGGGCGCCGCGATCGGCATGGCGCACCGCGGCCGTCTGAACGTGCTCACCAACATCGCCGGCAAGACCTACGGCCAGGTGTTCCGTGAGTTCGAGGGCACGCAGACCCCGGGCAACCAGCGCGGTTCCGGCGACGTCAAGTACCACCTCGGCACCGAGGGCACCTTCGTCGCCGACGACGACTCCGAGCTTCCGGTCTACCTGGCCGCCAATCCCTCGCACCTCGAGACCGTCGATGGCGTGCTGGAAGGCATCGTCCGCGCCAAACAGGACCGCAAGCCGATCGGCACCTTCGCCTGGCTGCCGATCCTCGTGCACGGCGACGCGGCCTTCGCCGGTCAGGGTGTCGTGGTCGAGACGCTGCAGATGTCGCAGCTGCGCGGCTACCGCACCGGTGGCACGATCCACGTGGTCGTGAACAACCAGGTCGGATTCACCACGACGCCGAACGACGGCCGCACGTCGATCTACTCGACCGACGTCGCCAAGACGATCCAGGCGCCGGTGTTCCACGTGAACGGCGACGACCCCGAGGCCGTCATCCACGTCGCGCAGCTCGCGTTCGAGTACCGCGAGCGCTTCCACCGTGACGTCGTGATCGACCTCGTCTGCTACCGCCGACGTGGTCACAACGAGGGCGACGACCCCTCGATGACGCAGCCGTTGATGACCGACCTCATCCAGGCGAAGCGTTCCGTCCGCCGCCTGTACACCGAGTCGCTCGTCGGCCGTGGTGACATCACCGAGCAGGAGTACGACGAGGCCAAGGCCGATTTCCAGAACCGCCTGGAGATCGCGTTCGCCGAGACGCACGCCGCCGAGACCGGCGCTCTGCCGATCGCTCCGGAGCAGGCCCCCGTCGACGACCAGGTCGGTGCCCCCGAGATCACCGGTGTGCCGAGCGAGGTCATCCAGATGATCGGCGACGCCTTCGTGAACAAGCCCGAGGGCTTCACGGTGCACCCGAAGATCCAGCAGCTGCTGGACAAGCGCCTCGACATGAGCCGAAACGGCAACATCGATTGGGGCTTCGGCGAACTGCTCGCATTCGGTTCGCTGCTGGTGGAGGGAACGCCCGTCCGGCTCGCCGGCCAGGACGCTCGCCGCGGCACGTTCGTGCAGCGGCACGCGACCCTGCACGACCGTGCGAACGGCCAGGAATGGCTGCCGCTGTCGAACCTCTCCGACGCTCAGGGGCGCTTCTTCGTCTACGACTCGCTGCTCAGCGAGTACGCCGCCCTCGGCTTCGAGTACGGCTATTCGGTGGAGGCTCCCGAGGCGCTCGTGCTCTGGGAGGCCCAGTTCGGCGACTTCGTCAACGGTGCCCAGTCGGTCATCGACGAGTACATCTCGGCCGCCGAGCAGAAGTGGGGACAGCAGTCCAGCGTGACCCTGCTCCTCCCCCACGGCTACGAAGGCCAGGGGCCGGACCACTCGTCGGCACGCATCGAGCGCTTCCTGCAGATGTGCGCGCAGGACAACATGATCGTGTCGCGTCCGTCGACCCCCGCGTCGTACTTCCACCTGCTGCGCCGCCAGGCCTACGCCCGACCGCGCAAGCCGCTCATCGTCTTCACACCGAAGGCGATGCTGCGTCTGCGCGGCGCGACGAGCCCGGTCGAGGCGTTCACGCAGGGTCGTTTCGAGCCGGTCATCGATGACGACCGCGGGCTCGACCGCACCGCCGTCAAGCGGGTGCTCGTGCACTCGGGCAAGGTGCACTGGGATCTGCGTGCCGAGCTCGAGAAGAACCCGAACCCCGAGGTCGCCCTCGTCCGGCTCGAGCAGCTGTACCCGACGCCGATCGACGAGCTCAAGGCCATCACCGACTCCTACCCGAACGCCGAACTGGTGTGGGTGCAGGAAGAACCGGAGAACCAGGGCGCCTGGCCGTTCCTGGCGCTCGCCTTCGCCGACGTTCCCGGAGACCGCTCGTTCCGCCCGGTGTCGCGCCCGGCCTCGGCATCGCCGGCGACCGGATCCTCGAAGGTCCACGCGGCTGAGCAGGCCGCGCTGATCCGCGCGGCGGTCACCCTCGGCTGATCGTCAGACGAGAAGGGGCGCCGCGACTTCGGTCGTGGCGCCCCTTTCGTTTCCCCTCCGGAATCAGTACCAGATGTCGAGCGACGGTGCCGGGAAGGCGACGAGCGCCCGATCGAGCGCCTCGACCGCCTCGGATTCGGCGGAGATCCGTCCGGCACCGTGCAGTGTGGACGCACGGACACCCCCCGCGTAGAGCGCGGAGAGCGTCGAGACGTCGAGTGTGACGTCGACCGCGGAGCCTCCCGTGGCCGCGTCCACCGTCGCGACCCCGGCGTCATCGACGCGCAGACGCCAGTCGCCGCTCGCGAAGCCCAGGGAGTCCTCCACGCGAAGGACCGTGTCGATCGGTGCGGAATAGCGGCGCGCGGTCAGGGCGGTCGGCAGATCCAGGATGCGCAGCCACCCGTGATCGTGCACCTCCTGCTTCACCCCGCGGGTGTCGTGGACCAGCCACGGCAGCGGGTCGTCGATCGGGCGGAGGTCGGCGACCACCTCGTCGACGAGATCGTGCTGCAGCGCGAAACGCCACAGCGCGGTGCGCGCATCGTCGGTCTCGGCGACCAGCAGGCGCACGTCCATCCGGAAGCGGAAGGTTCCGCCGGCCTCCCCCACCGTGTACGCCATCACACCGCGCAGCGCACCCTCCTCGTCGAGGTAGCGCACCCCGCGCGCCTGGTCGCGATCCGGGGTGGGCGCGACGCCCGCGTACCCCTCCCATCGACCCTGCCAGCCGGGGATCTGGCCCGACGCCCGGCCCCGGGCGCGCTCGTGCACCGTGCCGAGATCGGCGGCGAGGGTTTCGCCATCGATGTACTCGAGCCGGCCGGTCGGCGTCGGACCGCTCCAGCCTGCGCGTCGGGTGTCGACCGTGTGACGCGCGACCGGGATCGCCGATCCGAACCCGTACCGACCGTAGATCGTCGCCTCAGACACGGTGAGCCCCGCGATCGGCACCCCTGCGGATGCTGCCGCGCGCAGTTCGCCCTCGAGCAGTGCCCGGGCGATCCCGCGACGCCGGTGCGTCGCCGAGACCGTGACCACGCTGATGGCCCACATGGGGATCTCGCCGCCGGGGACGGTGAGCGGAGTCACCCAGCTGTTGATCGTCGCCACCGGCAGAGCGGTCGCCGGCGGTGTCTTCTCGAAGACACCGATGTTCCGTCGCTCGGCGAACGTCTTCCGCACCTGAGCCCGCATCTCGGCGTTCGGGTCGGACCCGAGGAACCCTCGGTCGACAGCGCGGGCGAAGGCGGAAGCGCTCGCCTCGTCGCTCAGATCGACGACTCGGTACTCGAGCCCGGATCCGGCCAGTCTTTCCGTCGAGGTGTTGTCAGCGGGAACGTCGCGCGCATCGATGGAGGTCATCCATCCACACTAGCGACGGCCTCAGACGCGTGTGTCAGTGCTGTGTCGCCTGAACGGCCCGCAGACGCGCGAACACCTGGTCGCGCAGCTCTTCCGGAGCCGTCTCCTTGCAGGCACGGGCGATCACATCGGTGAGGGTGGTGGCGACGAGCGCCTCGTCCCGGCACGACGGGCAGTTCTCGAGATGCTCGCGGATCTCGGTGTGCTCGGTCTTGCACACCTCGTTGCGGAGGTACTCCTCCAGATCCTGACGGGCTTTGTCGCAGCCGCAGTCGCTCATTTCTTGCTCCTCGTCTCAGCCGCGGCGATGCCCCGCTCAGCGGCGTAATCTGCCAACAGCTCCCGCAGCATCCGCCTGCCACGGTGCAGACGGCTCATGACGGTGCCGATGGGGGTCTTCATGATGTCGGCGATCTCCTGGTACGCGAAGCCCTCGACGTCGGCGAGATACACCGCCAGCCGGAAATCCTCCGGAACGGCCTGCAGCGCGTCCTTGACGACCGACGCGGGCATCCGGTCGATGGCTTCGGCTTCGGCCGACCGGCTGTGCGACGCCGTGGTCGACTCTGCTCCGCCCAGCTGCCAGTCCTCGAGCTCGTCGATCGTTCCCTGGAACGGCTCCCGCTGGCGCTTGCGGTAGATGTTGATGTAGGTGTTCGTGAGAATCCGGTACAACCACGCCTTGAGGTTCGTGCCCTGCGAGAACGTCGCCCAGGACCCGTAGGCCTTGACGAAGGTCTCCTGCACGAGGTCGGCGGCGTCGGCCGGGTTGCGCGTCATGCGCATCGCCGCGGCGTAGAGCTGATCCATGAAAGGGATCGCCTGCTCCTCGAACTCGCGCCGAGGGTCGCTGACGGTGTCTGCGGTTGCGGTGTCATCCATCATCGGCCAGTCTAGGCCGCTGAGGTCGAACACCTCGCGCTCCAACGTCGCCGGCATGCTCTCTCCTTCGCGTCGGGATGCCTGTCTTTCGCGACGAAGCTCCCTGTGTTTACTAAGGTGAGAACCGATGAGCGCCAACAGGTATTCCCCTTCCCGTGTGCAGGGCGCCTATGCCGCGCCCACGACCGACGTGCCGGTGCACGCCGAGCTCACGATCCCCGGTTCCAAATCGCTGACGAACCGCGAGCTGATGATCGCCGCGATCGCCGACGGTCCCGGCCGCCTGATCTCGCCGCTGCACTCCGACGACTCCGCGCGCATGGTCGACGCTCTCCGCGCTCTCGGGGTCGGTATCGAGGAGGTGGACGCCGGACACGAGTTCGGACCCGATCTGGTCGTCACCCCTGCGAAGCTCCGCGGCGGCACCACGATCGATTGCGGGCAGGCCGGAACCGTGATGCGATTCATCGCCCCGCTCGCCGGACTCGCGGAACATGACGTGCATCTCACCGCCCATGAGACCGCCCTCCACCGTCCGATGGGCGGCCTGATCAGCGCGCTGCGCGATCTCGGCGTCGACATCGACGACGAGGGCACCTGGGCCCTCCCCTTCACGATCCGCGGTCACGGTCGGATCCGCGGTGGACGGGTCGAGATCGACGCCTCGGCATCCAGCCAGTTCGTCTCCGGGCTTCTGCTCGCCGCTCCTCGGTTCGACGTCGGCCTGCACCTCGTCCACACCGGCGAGCACCTGCCGAGCCTCCCGCACATCGACATGACGATCGAGGCCCTCAGCCGACGCGGCATCCGCATCGAGCGCCCCGCTGTCGGCGAATGGCTGGTCGAAGCGGGCGTGCCGCGCGCCAAGGAGATCGCGATCGAACCCGATCTCTCCAACGCCGCACCGTTCCTCGCCGCGGCACTCGTCACCGGCGGATCGGTGTCGATCACGGGCTGGCCCGCCCACTCCACCCAGCCCGGTGCGCTGCTGCCCGAGATCCTCCAGGCCATGGGAGCGCACGTCGGCCGTCACGGCGGCACGCTCACCGTGCGCGCCGGCTCCGGAATCCGCGGCCTCGATCTCGACCTCTCCGCGGCCAGCGAATTGACGCCGACCCTGGTCGGCCTCGCCGCCTTCGCGGAGTCTCCGACCACGATCCGCGGCATCGGGCACATCCGTCTGCACGAGACCGACCGGATCGCCGCACTGATCGGCAACCTCCGAAAGCTCGGCGGCGAAGCCGAAGAACTTCCCGACGGCCTCCGCATCATCCCCCGCCCACTGCAGGGCGGCGGATGGGCCGCACATCACGATCACCGGATGGCCACCACCGGAGCGCTCATCGGCCTGCGCATCCCCGCCGTCGAGATCGACGACATCGGTACGACCGCCAAGACCCTCCCGGAGTTCACGATGCTCTGGGAGCGGATGCTGCGGGGCTGAGGATGAGCTGGCTCGACGACGCCGACGACCTCGAAGACGACTTCGAGGACTTCGACGAGAGCAGCATCCGGACGCGCCCCAACCCGAAGGCGAACCGCCCGCGCACCAAACGTCGCCCAGCGCACGAGGATGCGCAGGTGGGTCGAGTGCTCGGCGTCGACCGCGGCAGGTACTCCGTCCTCCTCGGCGAGGACACCGCCGAGGAGCGCATGATCACCACCACGCGCGCCAGGGAGCTGCGACGTATGCCGATCGTCACCGGCGATCGGGCACGAGTCGTCGGCGACACATCGGGAGACGAAGGCACCCTCGCCCGCATCGTCGGCATCATCGACCGCACCTCGTTGCTGCGACGCAGTGCCGACGACACCGACCAGGTCGAGCGCGTGATCGTCGCCAACGCCGATCAGATGCTCGTCGTGGTCGCGGCTGCCGACCCCGAGCCCCGCGCCCGACTCGTCGACCGCTATCTCGTGGCCGCGCTGGATGCCGGCATCCGCCCACTCCTCGTCGTCACCAAGACCGACATCGCGGATCCCACCGAGTTCCTCACGCACTTCGACGGGCTCGACCTGCGGGTGTTCACCAGTGCGCAGGATCAGATGCCCGTTGACGAGATCGGCGAATCCCTCGTCGGACACTCCACCGTCTTCGTCGGCCACTCCGGGGTGGGCAAGTCCACGCTCGTCAACGCGCTCGTCCCGACGGCGCTGCGCGCCACCGGCCACGTGAATCAGGTCACCGGACGCGGGCGGCACACCTCGTCGTCGACGGTGTCGCTGCGCTACGAAGGCCCCCGCGGGACCGGCTGGGTCATCGACACCCCCGGCGTGCGCTCGTTCGGTCTCGGACACGTCGATCCCGCGAACATCCTTGCGGCGTTCACCGAGCTCGCCGCGATCGCCGAGAACTGCCCTCGCGGCTGCACCCACCTCGCCGACGCCCCCGACTGTGCCCTCATCGAGGCCGCGGAGAGCGGCGAACTGGGCGAGACCGGTCGAGCGCGGCTCGACTCCCTGCAGCGGCTCCTGCAGACCTTCGCGGACAAGGCGGAGCAGGCGCCCGGCCGTTAGGCTGGACACGTGACTCAGCGCCTCGAACCCGGAACCGCCGCCCCCGACTTCTCCCTCCTCGACCAGGACGGGAACACCGTCCGTCTGGACGACCTGCGCGGCCAGAAGACCGTGCTGTACTTCTATCCGGCGGCGATGACCCCCGGATGCACCACCGAGGCCTGCGACTTCCGCGACAGCATCTCCTCGCTCCAGGGCGCCGGCTATCGGGTGATCGGCATCTCGCGCGACGAACCCGCCACGCTGACGAAGTTCCGCGAGCGCGACGGGCTGACCTTCCCGCTCCTGAGCGATCCCGACCACGCGGTGCACACGGCGTACGGCGCGTGGGGCGAGAAGATGAATTACGGCAAGCGCATCGAGGGCGTTATCCGCTCGACCTTCGTGCTCGACGAAGAGGGCAAGATCGCTCTCGCGCAGTACAACGTCAAGGCCACCGGCCACGTCGCACGACTGCGCAAGCAGCTCGGCATCGACGCCTGAGCCGCGACTTTCGATCCGAGGCCGATGGGCCCCGCGGCCCGCACGGCGCTGAGGTCACTCGGCAGCGCGCTGCGGGCCTTCCAGACGCGCGCTCGAGATCAGCAGGACGAATCCGACCAGCCCGGGAAGCCCGACACCGAGGGTGAATGTCCACGCGATCGGCTGCAGCGTGAGAGACGCCAGCGCGAGAGCCACGGCGAGCACCTGGAAGACCACTCCCCCGGACCGCGCCCACGACTTGCCCACGCGTGTGCCGACGGCGAACGCGACGAGGGCTGCGGCACCGATCAGCGTGAGCACGATGAGTGCCAGCGCCGTCGGCAGCGAGGCCGCGTCGCCCGCACCGAGGCCGGCGAGCTCGATCACGGCGAAGACCAGGAGAGCCACCGCCTCGAGGGCGAGGACCGCCGCAGCTGCGAGGGCGATTCCGGGTGCGCGCACGGTGTCTCCCAAGGATCGAAAGAGGAGAAAACCCTTGATTTCACGGTTTTCATGTAACAGAATAGAGAAAGTCATGTGCTCCCACAGCGGCGTGGGGCGAGCGTTCACGCTCGCATCACAATTCGCGGGCATTCCGTCCGCATCTCAACAGGGTAGCGGAACCCGAACTACTACCCGAATCCGAGAGGTCGCATCGCGACATCTCTTGAAATCCACACCGAGGAGCCCCCATGGACTGGCGCGATAAGGCCGCCTGCCTGACTGTCGACCCCGAGCTTTTCTTCCCCGTGGGGAACACCGGCCCGGCCGTCGATCAGATCGAGAAGGCGAAGACTGTGTGCGCCACCTGCACCGTCACCGAGATCTGCCTGCAGTACGCCCTGGAGACCAGCCAGGACTCGGGCGTGTGGGGCGGTCTCTCCGAAGACGAGCGCCGCGCTCTGAAGCGTCGCGCCGCCCGCGCCCGCCGCGCCTCCTGATCGTCCGGAAGCGGCCTGAGATCGACTCTCAGGCCGCTTCCGTCTGTTCGGGAGCGGCCGTGCTCACCTCTCGAGCCAGCGCAGCGGGATGTCGATGACCACCTCGGTGCCTTCTCCGTCGCTCCCGTGCCATTCGATCGTTCCACCGAGTTCGCCCTGGATGAGGGTGCGGATGATCTGAGTGCCGAGCCCCTGGCCGATCCGCCCCTCCGGCAGGCCGAGTCCGGTGTCCCGCACCGTCACGCGGAGATTCTCCTCGGTGCGCTTGGCGTCGATCGTCACGACGCCCTCCTGCCCGGCGAGACCATGCTCCACCGCGTTGGTCACGACCTCCGTCAGCGCGAGCGCGAGCGGAGTCGCGTACTCGCTCGGCAGCACACCGAAGCGTCCGGTCGACTGCGTGCGTGCGCGCGTGTTGGGCGCGGAGGCGACCTCGGCGACGAGCTTGAGCACGCGGTGGAAGACCTCATCGAAATCGACCTTCTGCGTGAGGCCCTGAGCGAGCGTGTCATGCACGACGGCGATGGCATCCACGCGGCGCATGGCCTGCGTGAGCGCGTCCCGCGCCTCGTCGGAATGCGTGCGACGTGCCTGGATCCGCAGCAGGGAGGCCACCGTCTGCAGATTGTTCTTCACCCGGTGGTGGATCTCCCGGATCGTCGCATCCTTGGTGATGAGCTCCTGCTCCTGATGACGCAGCTCCGACACATCGCGACAGAGGACGATCGCCCCGATCCGGGTGCCGTGGTCCTTCAGCGGAATGGCGCGCAGCGACACCGTCACCCCGCGGGCCTCGATATCGGTGCGCCACGGCGCGCGTCCGGTGACGACGACGGGCAGAGACTCGTCTACCTGTCGGGAAGGCGGCACCAGCCGAGTGGTGACCTCGGCGAGCGACTCCCCCTCGAGCTCGTCGTCGAAACCCATCCGGTTGAAGGCGGAGAGCGCATTCGGGCTGGCGAATGTGGTGATCCCGTCGACGTCGATGCGGATGAGTCCGTCGGAGGCTCGCGGGGCGCCGCGACGCGGTGACGTCGGTGCGGTGAGGTCGGGGAAGCTTCCGTCGGCGATCATGCGGAAAAGATCGTTCGCGCACTCGTCGAAGGTGATCTGCTGACGGGAGGGCGTGCGCACCTCGCCGAGGTTGGTGTGCCGGGTGACCACTCCGATCACGGTGGACTGGGCGTCGGCGCCGCGGCGGACACTCACGATCGGCACGGCTCGCACTCTGGTCGGCGTCTCTTCGAACCAGTCAGGCGAAGAGGAATCGACGATCTCGGCGGACTCGAAGGCGCCCTGGACCTGCGTGCGCCACTGCGGCCGCACCCGTTCACCGACGATGTCGCGATAGAAGAGGGTCGCGGCGCCGCTCGGTCGCGCGTGCGCGACCGCGATGAAGGAGCCGTCGTCGGTCTGGATCCAGATCACGATGTCGGCCGAGGCCAGGTCCGCGAGGAGCTGTCCGTCGCCGGCGAGACGATGGAGCCATTCGACATCGCTGTCGTTCAGGAGTCCCTGGGCATGGGCGAGATCGCTGAGGGTTGACACCTGACCAGCCTACGGTCACATGCCTCAGAGAATCGCCAGCGAAGTCGCGCGCCAGCGACGATCCGTCCCTTCCAGGCGCACCGCGACCGCCCGGGTTCGACCGGGACCCGCGACCACCACCACGGCTTCGATGACACCGTCGAGGGGCTCGGTGACTCGTAGCGCGCGGATCTCGAAGGTCGGACGTGCAGGAGGCACTCCGCGTGCACTGCGTGCTCGCGCGGAGAGGTTCGATCGGGTGACCAGGCTGCGGAACGCCTCTTCGCTGAACCATCGGGCGAGCTGATCGATTTCTCTGACACCCGCGAGAACCTCGAGCACGCCGTGCGTGAGGCTGCGCAGAAGCGGAACAGGGTCGGGCAGCTCGATGGTCGGTGTCGGCTGGGGTGCGAAGTACTCGTGCGGCATCATGTCGAACTCTCGATCGGGGAGGTCTGCGAGTGAGCAAGTACAGCACCGCGATGCCCGGACGAGGGCGGAAAAGGTGGAGGAATGTGGATAACTCGTACAGCCGGGGAATGGTGTCGCCTACGCTCTGTCGAATGCACTGGGACCGACTGTTCGAAGACCTCGAAGGCCAGCTGGCATCGGAATGGGAGGCCGAGCGCGCGGTGCTGGACGCCGAGTCGGAACGGCTTCGCATCGCGCGATTGGATCTGCGCTCTCGGCTGCGCGCGCTGTGCCGCACCGGTGCGGACGCCACGATCGACCTCACGAACGGGAGACGAATTCCGGTCTCGCTGCAGTGCCTCGGTGCGGATTGGGTCGCGGTTTCCACGCGCGGCACTGGCGCGGCACACGGCGACTCCACCGCCCTCTTCCTTCCGCTCGCGGCCGTCAGCGGTGTCGCGACGGATCACGGCATGCTCCTGGCGAGTCTCGACGCACCGCCGTCTGCTGACATACCGCTGCGAGAGCGGATGACTCTCGGTTTCGTGCTGCGTGACCTCGCGCGGCGACGCGTCCCGGTGCACATCAGCACACGGGTGGGCGACGACGTCCATGGCACGATCGACCGCGCCGCTGCCGATCACCTCGATCTGGCCGTACACGACGCGGGCCAGGCTCGGCTCGCCGGGGCCGTGCACGGGTTCCGCATCATCCCGTTCTCAGCGCTCGTCGCGGTACGCGCCCCCGGCGATCAGTTGCGATGAGCCGATGATGTGCCCCAGACCTCGGGGAAGCTCGCGGTCTGGGACTGATGCCACAGCGCCATCCGTCGGGAGTTCTCGGACTCCTCGGCCAGATACCCCTCGAGACTGGTCTCCTCCACCCGCCACCGAGGCGGCGATCCGAGTTGTGCGCCCCGAAGTCGTCCCTCATGCACGAGGGCGATGACCTCATCCACCTCGATGCTCAGCAGCTCGGCCACCTGTGCCGGCGCGAGATAACGCGAGGCGCGAACAGGAGAGGCGGACATGTCCTCATTCTCTCCCGCGGAGAGCCAGAATTCCGGTCCGATCGCCTCCTGTGGATAACTCACGGACCATCGATGCCGTTTCTGTGACGATATCGCCATGGCATCCCTCCCTCCTCCTCGGCGTGCGTTCTGGGGCGACGTCCGCTTCCTCGTGGGCATCGCACTGGTAGCGCTCTCCATCGCAGGCGTCTGGCTGATCGTGTCGGCGTCAGACCATGCGGTACCGGCCCTCCAGGCCACGCGGACGATCACGCAGGGAGAGGAGCTGACCTCCTCCGACTTCCAGGTCGTCGACGTCGGTCTGGGCTCGTTGGCCGATGACTATCTCGGGCCCGAAGACGTCCGTCCTGGCAGCGTGGCGGCGCGCACTCTGCAGAGCGGCGAGCTCGTTCCGACGTCAGCCCTGACCGACGCCGACAGCAGCCGTTCCACGACCGTCGTGATCCAGAGCAGCACCGGGATCCCGGAAGGAGTCGAGGCGGGCACGGTTGTGGAGATCTGGCAGGCGCCGCCCCTCGACGAGGGCAGGTCCTACGATGTCCCGCGCATCCTCGTCGCCGACGTGATCGTGCACGACGTGCTCGACCAGGAGGGCGTGCTCGCCGATACCGGAAGCCAGCTCGAAGTCGTGATCGACCGCGCCGATGTGGCCGACGTGCTCGCCGCGATCACCGGTGGGGCCGCCCTCTCGGTCGTGCCGGTCGGGTCCGGATCGTGACGGCTGTCGTCGTGGCGGTTCCCGAGCCCCGCGCGAGCGTGCTGGCCGCGGAACTCGGACTGGAAGGCATCGAGGTGGTCTCGATCGTCGTGCCCGCCCCGGGCGTCGAGATCCCTCCCGGCACCGAAGCCGTCATCGTCCCCGCCACGCGCGCGGTGCTGACCCCAGAACTGATCTCCACCTGCGATCGGGCCGGCGTGCGCATCCTGGCTCTCGGCGGAGCGGACAGCCGTTTGCTGGGCCGTCTCGGGCTGTCCGCGGCCCTGCGCGCCGACGCCGCGGGATGGGAGGTCGCAGCCACGTTGGCGACAGAGGCGGATGCGGCGCCGCGGCCGCCGTCCATCCTCCCCCACCGCGTCATCGCCGTCTGGGGTCCGCATGGCGCCCCGGGGCGATCCACGCTGGCTATCCAGCTGGCGGCCGAGCTCGCCCGCACCGGACGCAGGACCGCTCTGGTCGACGCCGATACCGTCGCTCCGGCTCTCGCTCTCCTGCTCGGGCTCGGCGACGACTCACCGGGCGTGGCCGCCGCGTGCCGGCGGGCGGAGCGCGGGGCTCTCGACTCCGCCGAACTGACCAGACTCGCCACCACGGTCTCCACGGGCGGAGGGGACGTCGAGGTGCTGCCCGGCATCAACCGTCCCAGCCGTTGGCCGGAGCTCTCTGCAACGCGCCTCAGAGCCACGTTCGCCGCCTGCCGCGAGTGGATCGAGGAGACCGTCGTCGATGTGTCCGACGCCTTCGATGCCGACGACGAGGTCACGTACGATCTCGCGGGGCCACGTCGTCACGCGGCGACCTCGGCGACATTGGAAGAGGCTGATCTGATCATCGCGGTCGCCTCGGCCGATCCGCTCGGAATCAGCAGATTCGTGCGCGACCATGCCGAGCTGCGACGCATCGCCGCACGCACTCCCGTGGTCGTCGTGGTCAATCGGGTGCGATCGGGGCCCCTCGGGATCGATGCGCGAGGGCAGGTGCGGCGCACGCTCGAGAGGTTCGCGGGCATCACCGACGTCGTCTTCCTGCCGTTCGACCAGCGCGCGGCCGACGCGGCGCTGCTGCATGCGCGCCCCATGACCGATGTGGCTCCCCGCTCGCCCTTCGCTGCCGCCGTGAGACGACTGGCGACGACGCTCTGTCCCGCCGAGGCGGAGACCGCTACTGCCGGTAGCTCGAGAGGAAGTTCCCCAGTCGTTCGACGGCTTCGCTCAGCACTCGGGGTTCGGGGAGCGTGACGAGCCGGAGGTGGTCCGGGGTCGCCCAGTTGAAGCCGGTGCCCTGAACGAGCAGGATGTGCTCCGAGACCAGCAGGTCGTACACCAGCCGTGCGTCATCCCGGATCTCGTGCACATTCGGGTCGAGCCGCGGGAATGCGTACAGGGCCCCCTGCGGCTTGACGCAGGAGACGCCGGGGATCGACTCGAGCCCCTCCCACGCGATGTCGCGCTGCTCGTGCAGGCGACCGGTTGGAGCGATCAGCGCCTCGATCGACTGCACTCCGGAGAGCGCCGCCTGCACGGCATGCTGTGCCGGGACGTTCGGGCAGAGTCGCGTGGACGCCAAGAGCGTGATGCCCTCCAGGAAGCCCTTGGCGTGGTCCTGTGGTCCCGTGATGACCATCCAACCCGACCGGTATCCCGCCACCCGATACGTCTTGGACAGGCCGTTGAAGGTCAGGCACAGCAGATCGGGAGCAAGGGTCGCTGTCGGGATGTGCACGGCGCCGTCGAACAGGATGCGGTCATAGATCTCGTCCGACAACAGCAGCAGCTGGTGCTCGCGGGCGATCTGCACCAGCCCCTCGAGGATCTGACGGGAGTACACGACGCCCGTGGGGTTGTTCGGGTTGATGATGACGAGCGCCTTGGTGCGTGGTGTGATCTTCGAGCGGATGTCCTCGAGGTCCGGCTGCCACTCGTCATCCTCGTCGCAGAGGTAGTGCACGGGCGTCCCGCCGGCGAGGCTGGTCATCGCCGTCCAGAGCGGGTAGTCCGGCGCCGGAATGAGCACTTCGTCGCCCTCATCCAGCAGCGCCTGCATGGTCATCGTGATGAGCTCGGAGACACCGTTGCCGAGATACACGTCATCGGGGTCGAATCGAGGGAAGCCCTCGATCTCCTCATAGCGGCTCACGACAGCACGCCGTGCGGAGATGATGCCCTTGCTGTCGCTGTAGCCGTGCGCCGTCGGCAGCGCCGCGAGCATGTCGCGCACGATCTGGTGCGGAGCGTCGAAACCGAAGATCGCCGGATTGCCCGTGTTCAGCTTGAGGATCTTGTGTCCCTCGGCTTCCAACCGCGCCGCCTCGACGAGGGCGTTTCCGCGAATCTCGTACAGGACGTTCTTGAGCTTCGACGACTGGTCGAAGTTGCGCGTTGGGGTCATCGGCCAAGCCTACAGCGACGAAAGGAGGGCCAATCCACGCGGACTGGCCCTCCCTGCGCTGACGCTACTTCTTCTTCTTGCCCTGGGCGCGACGCTGCTCGCGGTTCCCGGCAGCGGGCGCCTCTGCATCGGTGCGCTGACCGAAAGCCCCGCGCGGCGCTTCCTCCGGCTCGGTCTGCGGAGCCTGCGCGCGAGCCGCCGCCTGGCGTACGCGATCGGTGGCCGCCTGCTGGACCTGACCGCGGTCGTTGCGCACCTCGACCTCTCCCGCATCGTTCGCGGCGGAGTACTCGAGTCGCTGCTCGCCGCCGTCCGTGGCGAGGCCCTTCGCCTCGACCTCTGCGGTCTGCGAGTCACCGGCACGACGCACCTCGACCTCGAGGTTGTAGAGGTAGCCGACCGACTCCTCCTTGATCTGCCCCATCATCGACTGGAACATCGCGTAGCCCTCGCGCTGGTACTCGATGAGCGGGTCGCGCTGAGCCATCGCACGCAGGCCGATACCGTCCTTGAGGTAGTCCATCTCGTAGAGGTGGTCGCGCCAGCGGCGGTCGAGCACCTGGAGCACGACACGACGCTCGAGTTCACGTGTGGCGGCTTCGCCGAGCGACTCCTCGCGCGCCTCATACGCGATCTTGGCGTCGGAGAGCAGCTCACGGGTGAGTCCATCGGCATCGATTCCGCCCTTGCGGTCGGCGGCCTCGGCCACCACCTCATCGATCGTCACGCCGACGGGGTAAAGGGTCTTGAGCTCGGTCCAGAGAGCATCGAAGTCCCAGCTCTCGTTGTGACCTTCCCCGGTGTGATCCTTCACGACGCCACTGATGGCGTCCTCGATGAAGTGCTGCACCCGGTCGGCGATGTCATCGCCCTGGAGGATGTGTCGGCGGTCGGCGTAGATGGCCTCGCGCTGGCGGTTCAGGACGTCGTCGTACTTGAGGACGTTCTTGCGCATCTCCGCGTTGCGGGATTCGACCTGCGACTGCGCGCTGCGGATCGCACGGGACACGAGCCCCGACTCGATCGGCACGTCGTCCGGGAAGTTCGTGCGGGCGAGGATCGCCTCGGCCGCCCCCGACTGGAACAGACGCATCAGGTCGTCGGTGAGGCTCAGGTAGAAGCGGCTCTCACCGGGGTCGCCCTGACGTCCGGAACGGCCACGGAGCTGGTTGTCGATGCGGCGGGACTCGTGACGCTCGGTGCCGAGCACGTAGAGGCCGCCGGCCTCGATGACCTTCTCGGCCTCCTCCGCGACGACGGCCTTCATCGCCTCGTAGGTCTCATCCCACGCGACCTCGTACTCCTCGGGCGTCTCCACGGGGTCGAGGCCCTTGCCCTTGAGCTCCTGGACGGCGAGGAACTCGGCGTTACCACCGAGCATGATGTCGGTTCCTCGTCCGGCCATGTTCGTGGCGACGGTGACGGCTCCCAGGCGACCGGCCCGAGCGACGATCTCGGCCTCGCGTGCGTGGTTCTTCGCGTTGAGGACCTCGTGCTTGACGCCCTTCTTCGCGAGCAGGCGCGACAGGTATTCGCTCTTCTCGACGCTCACCGTTCCCACCAGCACCGGCTGACCGGATGCGTGACGCTCGGCGATGTCCTCGACGACCTGTGCGAACTTCGCCGTCTCGTTCTTGTAGACGAGGTCGGACTGGTCCTTGCGGATCATCGGACGGTTCGTCGGGATCGGGATGACACCGAGCTTGTACGTGGACATGAACTCGGCGGCCTCGGTCTCGGCCGTACCGGTCATGCCGGCGAGCTTGTCGTACAGGCGGAAGTAGTTCTGCAGGGTGACGGTGGCGAGGGTCTGGTTCTCGGCCTTGACCGGCACGCCCTCCTTGGCTTCGATGGCCTGGTGGATGCCCTCGTTGTAGCGACGACCGACCAGGATTCGGCCGGTGTGCTCGTCGACGATCATGACCTCGTCGTTCATGACGACGTAGTCGGTGTCCTTCTTGAACAGGGCCAGCGCCTTGATCGAGTTGTTGAGGAAGGAGATCAGCGGGGTGTTCGCGGACTCGTAGAGGTTGTCGATGCCGAGGTAGTCCTCGACCTTCTCGATACCGGGCTCGAGCACGCCGACGGTGCGCTTCTTCTCGTCGACCTCGTAGTCCTCGCCGACTTCGAGCGTGCGGGCGATCTTCGCGAACTCGGCGAACCAGCGGTTGGCCTCGCCCGACGACGGACCCGAGATGATCAGCGGCGTGCGCGCCTCGTCGATGAGGATCGAGTCGACCTCGTCGACGATGGCGAAGAAGTGCTCGCGCTGCACGAGGTCTTCCTTGCGCCACGCCATGTTGTCGCGCAGGTAGTCGAAGCCGAACTCGTTGTTCGTGCCGTAGGTGATGTCGGCAGCGTACTGCTCGCGGCGCACCGCGGGAGTCTGACCGGAGACGATGATGCCGGTGGTCATCCCGAGCGCGCGGAACACGCGTCCCATGAGCTCGGCCTGATAGCTGGCGAGGAAGTCGTTGACCGTGATGACGTGGACGCCCTTGCCGGCGATCGCGTTCAGGTAGGCCGGGAGCGTGGCGACCAGCGTCTTGCCCTCACCGGTCTTCATCTCGGCGATGTTGCCGAGATGGAGTGCGGCGCCGCCCATGATCTGCACGTCGTACGCGCGCATTCCGAGCGTGCGCTTGGCGGCCTCGCGCACCGCGGCGAACGCCTCGGGCATCAGCTGGTCGAGCGTCTCGCCCTTCTCGAAGCGAGCACGCAGCTCCGTGGTCTCGTTGCGCAGCTCGTCGTCGGTGAGCTTGGAGATGTCCTCTTCCAGCGCCCCCACTGCCTTGACGACCTGATTCAGGCGGCGGATGACCCGCCCTTCGCCCGCACGCAGCAGCTTCTCAAGAGGATTGGCCACGGATGTCATCTCCCTGTCAGTGGGTAAATCGCCGGTCATCGGTGAACCCGACGCCAGGCATACTTCGCCATGTTACCGGGCTGTGACCTGCACGTCGCCTGCATGGCGGTCCCGCGCGTCGGATCGTCGGGTTGCCCGGTAACCATATACTCGGTATCGCATTCCAAAGAACGGTCACGGGGGACGAACGATGTCAGTACGCCAGAGCCTGCTCGCCATCCTCGCGCAGGGGCCCTGCTACGGATACCAGCTCCGCCACGAATTCGATCGCCGCACCGGATCGGTCTGGCCGTTGAACGTCGGGCAGATCTACAACACCCTCGAGCGCCTCGAACGCGACGGCCTGGTGTCGCGCGGCGAGGCCGACGATCGCGGACACGTGTACTGGCGGATCACGGACGCCGGGATCGCCGACGTCGACGAGTGGCTCTCCTCCCCCGTCGTGCGCCCCCAGGGCACCCGGGACGAACTCGCGATCAAGCTCGCGGTCGCGGCGACTCTTCCGGGCGTCGATGCGACCGCAGCCATCCTCGCCCAGCGATCGGCCTCCCTGCGACAGCTGGAAGCTCTTCGGCAGGAGCGCCGAGCGCGGGGCGACGCCGACGATCCCGAAGGACTCGCGTGGGCCCTCCTGACCGACTCCATGATCTTCGCCGCGGAGGCCGAGGTGCGCTGGCTCGATCACACCGCTCAGCGCCTCAGCGGGCATCCCCGCCATGCGATGGCGCTCGAGCTCACCGCCGATCGCCCCAAGCGCGGGCGACCCGCGAAGACCGTGTCGGCGATGTCCGACGCCCTCCCGGCACTCTGACCCACGTCACAGGCGCGCTCCGCACGCCAGGACGGACACGGGATCGCCGTTCGCCCCGAGCGGATGCTCAGCCATCCCTGTGCCCGGGGAAACTAGGATCGGGTCATGGCTGGATTTTGGGGCAGACGCAAACGCGAACAGGAAGAACTCGCCGCACAGGATGCCGATCTGGCTCGACGTGCTGAGCAGGCCCTGGTCAGCGCCGACGAGCGGATCCGCACGACCTCCGACGAGCTCTCCTTCGCGGAAGCCGAGCTCGGCGAGTCGCTCACCGCTGATCTGCGCACGGCACTCGCTGCGGTGCGCACCCACTTGCGCGAAGCGTTCCAGCTCCACCAGCTGAACCACGACGAGATCCCGGACACCGACGAGGAGCTGCGTACGCGCAACGCGCGCATCCTCCAGCTCTGCGACTGGGCGCAGGACCTGCTCGACGAGAAGACCTCCGTCCTCGCCGAGTCGGTCGCCAAGGTGCGACGCGCCCCGGAGATCATCGCGCAGGTGCGGGCCGAGGCAGCCGCGCTCAGCGCCCGCATCCCCCAGACCAACGAAGCCGTCTCCCGCCTCTCGGCCCGGTACGCCGATTCCGCCATGCACCAGATCACCGCCAGCGCGGCGGAGGCGGAGCAGCTCATCAGCTTCGCTACGCACAGCGCCGACGTGTCGGAACGCCGTCGCGCGGCGAAGCAGAACGAGGAGGCCAACGTCGCCCTCGAGACGGCGACGGAAGCCACCCGCCGTGCGTCTGCCCTGCTCGATGCGGTGGAGGACTTCGAGATCGAGGCCCTGCGCGCCGAATCCACCCTGGCCGAGGTGGTCGCCGACTCCCGCGGCGATCTCATCGCGGCGCGGACAGCCCCGAACGTGCCTGCCGTCGCCCAGGCGGTCGCCGCACTCCAGGCCGCGCTGGGCGCGCTGACGCCCTCCGGACAGCCCAACGACCCGTTCGCCGAACTGTCGCAGCTGCGCGACGCGAACTCGGCCCTCGACCAGGCGATCGCTCAGGCCCGTCACCGCGCCGAGAACCCTCTCCCGAGCATCGCTCAGGTGCAGCACGCGATCGACGATGCCGACCGGCAGCTGGGGGTGGCGCGCGGCCTCATCTCCGGACACCGCGGCTGGATCGGTGCCGACGCCCGCACCCGCCTCGCCGAGGCGGAGCGCCTTCGCGTCGATCTGTCCGACCTCCTCCCAGCCGAGGACACTCGCGAAGCGGCGCTCGTCCAGGCGCGTCGCGTCGCGCACCTGGCCTCCGAAGCGCTGCAGCTCGCGCAGCGCGACATCGATTCCTCGCGTCCCCAGGATCAGAACTGGGGCGGCGGCGGCTGGGGCGGCGGCGGCGGACGGCGCGGCGGTGGCGGCGGCGATCTCGCCTCGGGCATCCTCGGTGGCCTCGTGATCGGCAGTCTGCTGGACGGCATCTTCGACTGACATTCAGTCTCCGTCCATCCTCGACACAGAAGCGGCCCGGTCCCTCGCGGGATCGGGCCGTTCTGCGATTCAGATCAGGAGGCGAGCGCCTCGGACGGCGGAGCCTGAGTGCTCAACGCGATGACACCGTAGTCCCAGCCCTTGCGTCGATAGACGACGCTCGGGTGGTCGGTGCGGACGTCGACGAAGAGGAAGAAGTCGTGTCCGACCAGCTCCATCCTGTCGACCGCCTCTTCGACGGTCATCCACTCCGCATCGAAGCTCTTCGTGCGGATGACGACGGGCGAATAGTCGTCTTCTTCGGTCTGCTGCACCGGCACGCTGCCGGTCGCGACCGCGTGCAGGATGTCGGCCGATGCCGGCTGGACGTCGATGCCCTCGAGCGCTCCACTCTCCTTCTCGAAATGCGCGCCGCGCGGATGCTGTCGTCCGTCGACTCGCTTCTCCTTCGCGCGACGCAGCTGCTCGGACATCTTGTCGACCGCGAGGTCGAGGGCCACGAACTTGTCTCCATCCGTCGCCTCTGCGCGGACGACCGGACCCTTGCCGATCAAGGTCAGCTCGACGGTCTCATCCGGGACATGACCGTTGCGATATACGCGATGGGTGACTTTCACGTCCAGCCGTTGCGCGCGAGACGCGAGCATCTGGATCTTGGCGATCTTCTCTTCGACAACGGTTCGGAAGCGATCGGTGATACCCACTCCGACGCCAACGATGCTTGTTTCCATTGCTGCCTCCTTGTCCCGGTCCTCCCGGCCAAGGGCGGACCGTGGTCGCCTTGTGTCCCCCCACCGTAGTCCGCCCGCCGACGGATGTCACGGGATCATTCCGCTGTGTCGCCGGTGCATTCCCGATGAGCTTCATCAGAATCCGCCACGACGCGGCGTGGCGGCGAGCGCGACCGCCGCCACGACGCGGAAGCCGGTCGATTCCAGTGCTCGTGCCGCTTCGTCGAGGGTCGCCCCCGTCGTGACGACGTCGTCGACGACGACCGCCTCTGCGCCCCCACCTGACCGGCGTGCTTGCATCGCACCATGCACGTTGGACTCTCGTGCGCGTGCACCGAGGCCGCGCTGATCGGCGGTACGGTCCGCAAGCGAGAGCAATCGCTGAGGCTCTGCGTGCGCGCGACGGATCAAGAGCTCGGGCACGCGGTATCCGCGACGCCGAAACGCGCTTCTCCTGGTCGGGACCGGCACGATCCACGTGCTCGGCGTGACCACAGGCTCGAGCACCGCCGCCAGGGCGGCGCCGAGGGGGCGGGCGAGAAGCGTCTCCCCCTCTCCCTTCAGACGACGGATGCAGCGCGCGGCCACCCCATCGAACACGAGGGCGGTTCGGACCGGAATGCCTCGAGGGGTCTGCCCGAGCTGCAGGGCGGGCCGGAGCGCCGCTTCACACCGCCCGCACAGGAGCGTGGCCGGCTCATCGCATCCGGCACACGTGGCAGCGAGGAGGAATGCGGCGATCTCGGCACCGACGCCGCGGGGACCCCTTGTCTTCCACATTCGAAGATCCTGCGCCCTCGACCTCCGCCGGAGTTGCCGATCATCCCCGTTGCGCGAATGAGCTGAAGGCAGGTCCCCTCCGTGCAGGGAAGGTCATTCACCCACGCGTGTCGCGAGCACGGAGACGTCGGAGGCGACCTCGCGCCAGGCCGACCCCGCGTGCGCGAACAGCTCGCCGTTGGAGCCGAGGATCCTCACCCCGGACGCGGTGCGTGCGCCGGCGATCGAGAGGGCGTTGCTCGGTGCGGCCTCCGCCGACCCCGGACCGCCGACCACCTGGGTGAGGAGACGCGGGCTGCTCTGGTCGGCGAGCACACCCACACGATCGGCCCCCAGCCACACCAAACCCATCGCCGGCTCGGAGAGCTGGGTCAGCTGCGTGAACTCGCCGAGCTCGATCGGGATGCCGGCGGCGTCACGGACGACCGCCGCGACGACCACCCACATCTGCTTGCCGACGGTCACCACGGCCGCCACCCTGGCGCCGTCTGCCGATACCCGCAGATGAGAGATCGTCGATGCGCTCGGCCATGCCTTCGCGATCTGATGCCCGACGGCATCGCTTCCCGCCGCCTGCACCGCCGCCGGTGCTCCCGCGGGGACCGACCAGGTGTAGCCGTACGGATCGAGTGAGGGCTTGATGAGACCAGGACGGGCGTCCAGCTCGTCGAGGCTGCCTTCGCCGATCAGATAGACGTGCTGATCGGCGAGCTGCACGGCGGCGCGGGAGTCATCGGCGGCGACGTCTATGGAGACGATCGGCTGCGTGACGGCGCTGATCTCCGAGCTGATACCGGGGATGGGCGAGATCTCATCGCCGACGATGCGTCCGAACGCGCCGTTCTGCAGCACGAGAGTGCCCGTCGTGGCCGACGGGGGGACGACATCCGCCACCCCGGCCTCGAGGTTGCGGCCGTCCACCGTGAACCGGACCTCGGTCACCGCGACGCCGGCAGCGCGGAGGGTCGCCTGGAGCTGGGTGCGCATCCGGGAGAGCGTGGCGGCATCGAGGCCCGAGGCGGGGCGGGTGAGCGCGACATCCGCCACCTGGCCGACGATGGGAACCGCATCCTGCGCCAACTGCACGTCGGCGGGGAACGCGTTCTGCACTGCGGGGTCCAACCACTCGCTGGGCTCGCCGCCGATGAGCGCCCGTGTCACCGTCGTCGCGGGGCTCTGGCGCCGCGGGAACCAGCGCATGTCGGGCACCAGCCTCGACCAGCCGAGGTCGAAGTATTGCAACGGATACCCTTCGAACACCTTGGTGAATCGCGTCTCATCGATCACCACGCCGTCCGGCGCCTGCGTGATGCGCCATTCGCCGTTCTCCATCCGCTGCAGCGTGAATGCCACGTTGGACGATCCGAGGGCCTCGGAGTACTCTCCGGCGTCATCGACACTCGCGACCAGGTCGAGCGTGACCTGGACCTCTGCGGTGTCCGCACTCTCCACCTCATCGTCGGGGACCGAAGAGGTGACGGTCCTGGTGTCCGTGCCGATGTCGATCGACACCCCTGCCGACGGGCTCCAGCTGCGCTGCAACGAAGGCGCGAGGAAGTCGCGTGCGGTGTCCCAGTTGTCGGTCGTCGTGATACCGGCCTCGAGGAAGCCCTCGACGATCTCCTCGGGTCCCGCACCGGTGATCGGGCCGGAGGCCACGGGGAGGATGTCGACGTCCTGCGGGGACTCCCCCAGCTTGAGGCCGACCGCGACGTCACCACTCGTCGGCAACCCCGCGCATGCGGGAAGCAGCGCTGCGACGAGTATCAGCGCGAGGCCTCGCAGCCGCCGATTCGGTCTCCGCTCGGTCACGACCAGTCCTCCTCATCGAACATGCCGGCGGGCGCGTCCGTCAGCGAGATCGGCTGGGTCGCGTCGCCGAGCTCCGCGAAGGGCTCCTGGGGTTCGATCGGGATCGGGCTCGGACCGTCCAGCACTCCACCGTGTCGGGGAATCGTGAGCACGAAGTTCGTCCCGACGCCGAGTTCGGACCAGACGTCGAGGGTACCGCCGTGCAGGGTCGCATCTCCCAGGGCGATCGAGAGCCCGAGTCCCGTCCCCCCGATCGTGCGCTGACGCGAAGGGTCGGCGCGCCAGAAGCGATCGAAGACACGCTCCGCATCGGCCGGCTCCATGCCCAGGCCGAAATCCCGCACCCCGGCGGCGACCGCGTGCTGGTTGCTGTCGACCGTGACGACGACCGGGCGTCCCTCGCCGTGCTCGATCGCGTTGCCGATCAGGTTGCGCAGCACCCGGCGCACCCGACGCGGATCCATGTCGACGGGCGAGTAGCCGCCCGGTGCCACCAGCCGCAGCTCGGTGCCGTGCCCCTCGGCCAGCGGACGCATCTGCTCGATGATGTCCTCGGCCAGGTGGGTGAGACTGGTCGCTTCCAACTCGAGCTGCACCGATCCCGCGTCATAACGGCTGATCTCGAGCAGATCCGACAGCAAGGTCTCGAAGCGCTGCACTTGGGCGTGCAGCAACTCGGCCGTGCGGGCGGTGGTGGGGTCGAACTCCTCACGCTGATCGTTGAGCATGTCCGCGGCGAGACGGATGGTGGTCAGCGGAGTCCGCAGCTCGTGCGACACGTCCGACACGAACCGCTGCTGCACCATCGACAGCTCGCCGAGTTCCTTGATCTGCGACTCGATGCTGTCGGCCATCGCGTTGAACGACCGTCCGAGAGTGGCGAGTTCGTCTTCTCCGTGTACTTCGAGGCGCACGCCGAGATCCCCCGCCGCCAGCCGCGCGCTGGTCTCCGCAGCCTGCACGATCGGGGTCGAGACGGCGCGGAGGACGATCCATGAGATCGCGGCGACGATCGCCACGAGACCGATCCCCGCGATCCACAGCGTCCGCTGCACGAACACCAGGGTCTGGTCCGCGTCGCCGAGGTCGTAGGCGAAGTAGATCGCGAACGCCCCGGCTTCCGGCACTTGGAGCTGCTGCCCGACGATGATTCCGGGAACCTCTCCCCCGTCCGGGGAGGGCAGAGCCACCGACTGCCAGGCCTGGCGGTCGTCGAACTCCACGACGCGCGCCTGGAGCTCCGGGCTCAGCAGGCTCCTGCTCAGCCCGGCCTCGAAGCCGTTCAGTCGGACCCCGTTCGCATTGTCGATCTTGAAGCCGGCGAGCTGATCGGTGCTGGACGTGCGGGTGAGATTCGACTGGACGCTGTTCCACAGTTCGGTGAGGGCCGCGGAGTCATCCCCCACCTCGGCCACGTCCAGGATCCCCTGCGCCTGATCGACCGCGCGGCGGGAGTCTTCGAGGGCGACGTCCTTGCGGGAGATGAAGAGATCGTTCTGGATGACGAGAGCCATCGTCACGCACGTGATGAAGATCGCCAGGGAGGTCGCGAGCAGGGTGATCGAGAGCGTGCGGAACCGCAAGGAGCGGCGCCACAGGATGCCGAGCATCGTCGGCCAACCTCGCCAGTCGCGCAGGACAGCGACCGTCGCGGTGGTCGCTGTCGTCGCGGCCATCGTGCTCCTAGCCGACGCTCCCGGCGCGGTAGCCCACGCCGCGCACCGTCATGACGATCTTCGGGTTGTCGGGGTCGAGCTCCACCTTCGCGCGCAGGCGCTGCACATGCACGTTCACCAGTCGGGTGTCGGCCTTGTAGTGGTAGCCCCACACCTGCTCCAAGAGCATCTCCCGGGAGAACACCTGCTGGGGCTTCGACGCGAGTGCGACGAGAAGCTGGAACTCCAACGGCGTGAGCGCGATCGGCGCCGTCCCCCGACGGACCTCGTGCGCATCGACGTCGACGGTGAGGTCGCCGACGCGGAGCTGCTCGCTCGTGGCCTGCGGCGTGGGACGAAGCCGGGTGCGGATGCGGGCGACCAGTTCCTTCGGGTTGAAAGGCTTGACCATGTAGTCGTCGGCACCCACCTCGAGCCCGCGGACGACGTCGGCGGTGTCGCTACGCGCGGTGAGCATGATGATCGGCACGCCGGACTCGGCACGGATGCGGGTGCAGATCTCGATCCCGTCCATGCCGGGGAGCATGAGGTCGAGCAGCACGAGGTCGGGTCGCTGCGCTCGCCACTCGTCGACGGCGCGCGCACCGTCCGCGCAGAAGACCGGCTCGAAGCCTTCGGTCCGCAGCACGATCCCGATCATCTCGGCGAGCGCGGTGTCGTCGTCGACCACGAGAATACGTGAGGTCATAAGAGTTACCTTATGGCACCGAGTCCCAGCGATCCCAGGTCTGCGCACCGTGTGCGGGATATGACGCACCGCGCGAGGGATATGACACGATGGGAGCGCACGATGGAGAGGGAGTGCCTGTGACCGGACAGACGTGGACGCCTGCCCCGAAGAAGGGCATCATCCCCCTTCATCCGCTCTCGTTCGGAATGCTGCTGGGAAAGGCCTTCGCCGCGCTTCGCCACAACCCGAAGGTGCTCTTCGGCTTCGCCGTGGTCATCCAGCTCGTCGTGGTGGTCGTCACGGCCGTGGTCATGGGCGTCGTCTTCTTCACGACGTTCAGCCGCCTGGAGACCGTCTCTCCCTCTTCTCCGGACTTCGAGGCGGTGATGGCGGGGACCATCGCGGTGAACCTGATCGCCGGGCTCGCCGTGGGTGTCGCCTCGATCGCCTTCACGGCGATGATGCAAGGCGTCGTCGCCGCGGAGATCGGCTATGCCGCGATCGGAGTGAAGGCGACGCTGCGGATGCTGTGGCGCCGGATGGCCCCGGCGTTCTGGCGACTCGCCGGCTTCGCCTCCCTCTCCGTCGCGGCCGTGTTCGGCATCTTCATCATCGCTGCCGTCGTCATCGCGGCCTTCATCGCCGGCGGCATGGGCGGGAGCGCCGAGATGGTCGGCATCGTCGTGCTCGTGGTGATCGTCATCGTCCTCGCCTGCATCCCGCTGGCGGTGTGGCTCACCACGAAGCTGCTGCTCGTACCGTCGATCTTGGTCCTCGAGCGTGCACGTTTCCGAGACGCTTTCGTCCGCTCCTGGAGGCTCACCCGCGGGCGCTTCTGGGTCGCGTTCGGTGTGACCTTCCTCATCAGCGCGATCATGGGCATCGCGGCCCAGGTCGTCAGCGTCCCCGCCACGCTGCTCGGCTCTCTCCTCGGCTCGGTCGTCGCGCCCACAGGAGCAGAGGACCCTAGTGCGGTGGTCGCCTTCGTCGTGACCTTGATCGCCCCGCAGATCCTGCTCCTCGTCATCCAGGCGATCACCCTCGTGGTCCAGAGCACCGGATCGGCGCTCGTCTACCTCGACTGCCGGATGCGCTACGAGGGTCTGGACCAGACCTTGATCGCATACGTGGAGCGCCGTGACCTCGGCTGGACCGACGAGCAGCAGGACGATCCGTTCCGCGTCGATCCGTCACGGGCCGTCACCTCTGCACCGCCGCCCCGCCAGGTGCCGGAGCACGTCATGATGTCGCAGGGCTACGGGTATCCGCGCTACGGCGCACAGCCGACGTTCGGAGAGCCGGGAGCGCCTCAGGCATATCCCGCACAGCCGTACCCCGCGCAGCCGTATCCCGCACAGCCGTATCCCGCACAGCCGTACCCCGCACAGCCGTACCCCGCGCAGGGCCAGCCGGCGCAGGGCCAGCCGGCGCAGCCTTCGATGCCGTATCCGGCGGCGGCGCCCGTGACACCGCCTGCCGTCGCGTTCCCGCCACCGCCGCCGACCGCGCCGACCGCCGCATCGGGAACATCCACCATGCCGAGCGTGCCCTCAGCGGAAGCAGCACCCGATGACGGCGGGTGGGCCGCGCCCGGCGCAGACGGCACCGCATGATCCGACCGTTCGACGACCTGTTCGTCCCCGACGGGGACGAAGCCCGACGCTGGGCGGAGGAAGAGCTCTCCAACCCTCGCTACGCCGACGCGAAGCCCACGTGGTTCGATCTCCTGGCGCGTGACATCGGCCGTTTCCTCGCCGACCTGTTCAGCTCCGGCAACGGGGCGGGCATCGGGCCGCCCGCCCTCATCATCGTCATCGTCATCATCGCGGCCGCGCTGGTCGCCGCTCTCATCATCTGGGGCAGACCGCGCAGCTCTCGCGCCGTCAGGCGGGCACAGGGGGACCTCCTCGGAGCGGCCGACGACCGCAGTGCGGCGCAGCTGAGATCGGATGCCGAGCGGGCCGCCCGCGAACGAGACTGGGACGCCGCGACGATCCTCCGGTACCGGGCGATCGCGCGCAGCCTGCGGGAGCGCGATCTGATCGATCCGGCGCCGGGCGCGACGGCGCAGTCGATCGCCCGCGAGGCGAGCACGGTGTTCGTCGACGAGGCAGCCGCCATGCGTCGAGCAGCCTCCTCCTTCGACGACGTCCGCTACCTCGGGCACACCGCGAGCGCCGAGACCTATCGGGATCTCGTCGACATCGATGATCGGATCCGCGCACGCCGCCCCGAGGCGGTGCCGGCATGACCGTGATCGAGCCTGACCACGCCGCCTCCTCTCCGGCTGCCCCTTCCACGGCGGAACACCGCCCGAGCCGGGCCAAGACGATCATCGGATGGACGATCGTCGCCGCCCTGGTCCTGATCGTCGCTGCGGTCGGACTGCGTGTCGCCGTGACCGCCCCCGGCGCGCGCGGTGCCCTCGACCCCGAAGCCCGAGACGACGGCGGCGCCCTCGCGCTCGCGGACATCCTGCGCGATCAGGGCGTCGAGGTCGACGTCCGCCGCTCGCGGGCCGAGGCGCTCACAGCGATCGACGAAGACACGACACTCGTGATGGCCAACCCGTACACCCTGACCGACGAAGCCCTGGAGACGCTCACCGCTCCGGCGCGGCGCGTCGTGTTCCTCTCGACGGGCACGCACCTGCTGAACGAGCTCGGCATCGGAGAGAACGCCACGGGAACACTGCCGGCGGCGGCCCCCGACTGCGACGTCGCCGAGTTCGCGAGGGTCGGGACCATCCGTGCCGACCGCCTGTTCACCCCGGCGGACGGCGTGCAGGCCTGCTTCGGCGATGCCGAGGGCGCCGCCGTCCTCGTGGACCGCCGTTCCACGCCCGAACGCGTGGTGGTGGAGGGCACCAGGCTCTTCGGCAACGCCTATCTCGCCGAGAACGGCAACGCCGCCCTCGGGTTGGCGCTGCTGGGTCAGACCGATCGCGTCGTCTGGTACGTCCCCAGCTTCGCTGACTCCGACATCGAGGCCGAGCCGGTCGACACCCTCGGCAGTCTCACGCCTCCCTGGGTCACACCTGCGATCCTGCTGCTGATCATCGCGGGGATCGCCACGGCGATCTGGCGCGGTCAGCGGTTCGGTCCCCTGGTCGCCGAGACGCTGCCGGTCACCGTGCGGGCGTCGGAGACGATGCACGGACGTGCGCGTCTCACGGCCAGAGCCGCAGATGCACCGCACGCCGGGCAGGCGCTCCGCGACGGAACCCAGCGACGACTGGCTCGACGGCTCGGACTCGCCGTCCACGCAGGCGCAGACGAGGTCGCGGATGCGGCCTCTGATCGACTGCGGATTCCCCGGGGCACGCTCCAGGCGCTGATCGCCGGGCCGCTCCCCGAGAACGACGCCGCTCTGGTCGACCTCGCCAGACGCCTCGACGAGCTCGAGACCGCAGTGGACGACAGCACGCACGTCGACCGATCAGAACCGACCACCCATCCCCGAGAAGCAGAGGGAAACACGTGACCGTTGAGAACCATCCCACCGACGACGCCGCACTGCGCCAGGCCATGCACCGGGTGCGCACCGAGGTCGACAAGGCGGTGGTCGGCCAGGCCGGCACCGTCACCGGGCTGCTCGTGTCGCTGCTCGCCCGAGGCCATGTGCTCCTCGAGGGTGTGCCGGGCGTCGCGAAGACGCTGGTCGTCCGCTCCTTCGCACGAGCGCTCGGCCTCGACACCAAACGCGTCCAGTTCACTCCCGACCTGATGCCGGGCGATGTCACCGGCTCGCTCGTGTACGACGCGCGCACCGGCGAGTTCGACTTCCGCGCCGGCCCGGTGTTCACGAACATCCTGCTCGCGGACGAGATCAACCGCACGCCGCCGAAGACCCAGGCCGCGCTCCTGGAAGCCATGGAGGAGCGCCAGGTGTCGGCTGACGGTGTCAGTCGCCCCCTGCCCGACCCGTTCCTCGTCGCCGCGACGCAGAACCCGATCGAACACGAGGGCACCTACTCGCTGCCCGAGGCGCAGCTGGACCGCTTCCTGATGAAGCTCGTCGTCGGCATGCCCGAACGCGACGCGGAGGTCTCGGTGCTGCGTCGGCACGCGGAGGGCTTCTCGCCGCGCGAGCTGACCGGTGTGGAGGCGGTGGTCACCGCCGACGAGATCCGCGCAGCCCAGCAGGCGGCCGCCGCCGTCGAGGTCACGGACGACGTGCTCGGCTACGTCGTAGACCTCGCTCGGGCGACCCGTCAGTCTCCGTCGGTCGAACTCGGTGCCAGCCCGCGCGCATCGACCGGTCTGCTCGCGGCGGCGAAGGCGTGGGCGTGGCTCAACGCCTCCTCCGCGGTGACCCCCGACCACGTGCAGACGATGCTGGTGCCCGTGTGGCGTCACCGCCTCCAGTTGCGACCCGACGCGCAGATGGAAGGCGTGTCCGCCGACGCGGTGCTCACCTCCGTGGTGCAGCAGACCCGGGTGCCGATCTAGGTGTTCGTCACCGGCCGCCTCGCCGTCGCCCTCGCCGTGGGCGTCTTCCCGCTCGTCATCGCTGGACTCGCGGGCTATCCGGCGTACGCGGTCCTCGGCGCCTGGATCGGCCTGTGCGCGCTGCTCGTCGCCGTCGACGTCGCGCTCGCGGCGAGCCCCCGATCGGTGACGGTGAGTCGCAGAGTGCCCGCGCGTGTGCGCATCGGGGAGCCGGTCCCGGTGAGCGTGGCCGTGCACAACCACGGCACCAAGCCACTGCACGCCCTGCTTCGCGACGCATGGCAGCCGACGGCGGGGGCGCCGTCGGACCGGCAGCACCTGGTCGTCCCGCCGGGTGAGCGCGGCCGTGTCGCCATTCCGCTCCTCCCCCGCCGTCGCGGGGAACTGGCCAGCGAGTTCGTGATGATCCGCTCCCGCGGACCACTCGGCATCGCGGGCCGGCAGGCACGGCATTCCGTCCGCGGAGCGATCCGCGTGCTCCCTGCCTTCTCCTCGCGCAAGCACCTTCCGTCCCGCCTCGCTCGGCTGCGCGAGCTGGATGGCAACACGAGCATCCAGGTGCGCGGTCAGGGTACCGAGTTCGATTCATTGCGTGAGTACGTGCGCGGGGACGACGTGCGCTCGATCGACTGGCGGGCGACCGCCCGCGCAGGAACGACGATGCTGCGCACCTGGCGACCGGAACGGGACCGTCATGTGGTGATCATCATCGACACCGGACGTACAGCGGCAGCTCGTGTCGGCGACGGTACGCGCGTTGATGCCGCGCTCGAGGCGGCACTGCTGCTGGCGGCGCTCGCCTCGCGTGCCGGTGATCACGTGCACCTGCTGATGTACGACAGGGTCGTCCGCGGTCGGGTCACCGGGGTCGACGGCGCCGCGTTGCTTCCGGCTCTGACCGACGCCATGGCTCCCGTGCACGCGCGGCTCGTCGACACGGACTGGCACGGCGCATTCGCCGCCGTGCGCTCGCTCACGACGCGGCCCTCGCTGATCGTGGCCCTGACGGCGCAGGACGCGGCCGAGTCGGCCCGTGGCTTCCTCGGTGCCTTCCCGAACGCCTCACGTGCGACCACGGTCCTCGTCGGATCCGTGACCGACGACGGCATCTCCGCTCTCGCGCGCCGTCGTGATTCCCGCGAGGACGTGTATCTCGCCGCGGCCGCCGAGCGAACTCTCCGCGACGCGGAGAACGTCGCCGATGCGATCCGCAGGGCCGGGGGCGAAGCGATCGCCGCCGATCCGGAAGACCTCCCACCGCGGATCGCCGACCGCTACCTCGAGCTGAAGGCCGCCGGTCGACTCTGACGCCCAACCGATCGCGTCAGCCGACGACCAGGCGCGGGGTGCCTGCTTCGTATTCGACGAGGTCGCCGGTCTCACCCGCGCGATGCGCCCTCCCGCCGATCACCAGCATGTAGATGAGGAACACGGCGAGCGCGGCCGCACCGATCCCGATCTTCACCGGCCAGGGCAGTGCCCAGCCCGTCACGAATCCCTCGACGAGCCCGGCGAGGAACAGCGCGAAGACCAGACCCATCGCGACGGTCGCCAGCGCCCTTCCCTGCTCGGCGAGCGCCTGCCCACGCGTACGGTGCCCCGGGGCGACCCAGGCCCAGAAGACGTGCAGCCCGGCGGCGGCCGCGACGAAGATGCAGGTCATCTCGAGCATCCCGTGCGGAAGGATGTACAGCACCATGAGGTCGGCCTTGTCGTGGACGGCCATGATCGCCCCGGTCGTGCCGAGACCCATCGCGTTCTGCACCAGCACGTACACCGGCCAGATCCCCGTGACGCCGAAGAGCACGCACTGCATGGCGATCCAGGCGTTGTTCGTCCAGACCATGCCCATGAACGCCGCTGCCGGGTTCTCCGTGTAGTAGCCCGTGAAACTCTCCTCCGCATACTGCGCGAGGGCCGCAGGCGGCCCCAGCGTGGCCACGATCGCGGGGTCGCTCGCGATCCATGCGGCGGTGCCGACGGCGACCGCGATGAACGAGATCGCGATGACCAGCGTCGTCCAACGCAAGCGGTACAGGGCCGCGGGCAGCTGCCACCGGAAGAAGCGGCTCGTCTGGGTGAGGATGCTGTCGGATGCGCCGGTGAGTCGCAGCCGGGCGCGAACCAGGATCGTCGACAGGTACGCGCCCTGCGGCGAGTCGCCGACGGACGTCTTCAGTTCGGCGAGATCGGCGGAGGCCGCCCGATACCGGACGATGAGCTCATCGACCCCGTCGCCGTCGAGACGGGCGCGACTGAGCTGGTCGAGCCGCTCCCATTCGGCGCGGCGTGCATCTGTCAGCGCATCGGCATCCACCTGATTTACTGTACTCATGTCCGTCCCGATCGACGTCTCCGACGAGGTCCTGTCCGGCGAGGCCGTCGCGCTCGACGTGCAGCCCGTCGGGTTCCTGCTGCGAGCGCTCGGCGCCGCGATCGACATGCTCCTCGGCTACGCCGTCTTCATCCTGTGGATCTTCCTGCGCATCTGGCTGCTGGACGCGGGCGTGCTCGATGAGACGACGGATCGCATCGCCGTGGTCTCGGCGTTCGTGGTGAGCTTCGTCGTGCTCCCGATCACGATGGAGGTCGCGTTGAAGGGACGCAGCCTCGGCAAGCTCGCGGTCGGTGGACGGATCGTGCGCATGGACGGCGGCGCCGCGGGTTTCCGTCACGCGTTCATCCGCGGGCTGCTCGGCGTCCTCGAGATCTACATGACCTTCGGCGGGATCGCCGTGCTCACGGGCGCGTTCACCGCGCGATCGCAGCGTCTGGGCGACCTCGTCGCCGGGACCTACAGCCAGCGCGTGCGCACACCCGCTCTGAGCTCGCACGTCCCCGTCCTTCCCTCACCGCTGGCCGGCTGGGCGCAGATCGCCGACGTCGCCCGGTTGCCCGACCGTCTCGCACGCCGGATCTCCCAGTTCCTGCAGAGTGCCCCGCGCATGATCCCGGCGGCGCGGGCACGCGTCGCCCAGGATCTGCTCACCGAGGCGAGCCCGTTCGTCTCCCCGCTGCCCTCGGCGCCGCCCGAGCAGGTTCTGATCGGCATCACCGTTCTGCGTCGCGAGCGCGAGCGGCGCGCGCTGGAGAACTCCGATCGTCGTGCCGAACGGCTCACCGGCCGTCGGGTCGGCGTCTAGCGGACGTCCGCAGGAACCCTCCCACCAGCACCGGGCGACCCGATCGAGCCCGCCGGTGCGTCAGAAACGGATCGCGTCGATCACCTTCACCCGCAGGGCGACGAGAGCGGGTATGAAGCCCGACACCGCGCCGACGATGACGGAGGCGAGAAGCCCGATGAGCGCCGCCCGCATCGGGAACGGCGGGATGTCCTGGATGCCGTAGAACAGCGATGTGATGACCCATTCCGACCGCAGCACCGCGACGACGATCGCGATCCCGATCACGCCGGCCACCGTCGTCGCCACCAGACTCTCCAGGAACACCGCGAAGAAGACCCGGCCCGAGCTCGCCCCGAACGCGCGTCGCACACCGATCTCGCGCACGCGCTGGCGCATCGCCACGAGCTGGATGTTGATGAGGCTCAGCGCTCCGAGGGCGAGGATCAGCGCGGCGATTCCTCCGGTGATCATCTCGAAGGTCGCCTGGGCGTCCATCGCGCCGGGCTGCGCCGCCCAGTCCGATCTGTTCACCGTGACCGTCTGTCCGGCAGGCAGGCCCGCCCGGAGGTCCATCGCGAGCACCGGGGCGATCTGGTCGACCTGCCCCGTGCCCATCCAGATCTCGTACTGGGTCCACGCCTCCGTGGGCAACGCGTCCACGCGGGCCCGGTATGCGTCGTAGAGCAGATCGACGCGAAGCTCCTCGTCGCCGAAGCCCTGGCGAGGTGTGACTCCGATCACCTGGTACGTGCCACCGGCCGGACCGCTCAGGGCCACCGTCGGGTGCTGCGACAGCGGCACACGCCCCAGACGGTCCCAGAGGGGCTCGGTGATCACGACGGGGGGTGCCATCGCCTCGGTGTCCGAGTCGATGAACCAGCGCCCGTCCAGAAGCCGCTCGCGATGGATCTGCGAGAACGCAGGATCCATGATGCGCGCCGGAACCGGCGCTATGCCGTCGGGAAGCTGCAGGTCGACCGTCAGCCCCTGGGAGATGCGCGCGGTGTGGCTGAAGCCGAACCGCTCGGACACACGACTGAAGCGGGCATCGAAGCCGTCGGCGTCGACGGGAGAGCCGTCATCGCTGTTGACGGAAACGACGACGGTCGCGGCGCGCCCGCCCCACCGGTCGGACTGCTCGGCCTGGAACTGGCGCTGGTACTCGGAGAACGCGACGACCGCGGTCAGAGCGCCCACCGACACCGCGATGCCGATCAGGCTGAGCAGCACACGCAGCTTGTGCACCCGGATCTCGGCCCAGGCGTCGGAGAGAGCACCGAGGAAGCCGGTCATGCGATCACCTCCGGCGGCGCCGAAGGCACCGACGCCGCGAGGGTCGACGCTTCGAAGGCGCGGCTGAGGTCGGCGGCTTCCAGGCGGCCCGCATCGAGGCGGTAGTGCCGACGTGCCCGTGCCGCGACATGGAGGTCATGGGTGATCGTGACCAGTGCAGCGTCCGTCTCGGTGGCCACCTCGTCGAGGAGCGACATCACGGATGCGCCGGTGTCGATGTCGAGCGCGCCCGTCGGCTCGTCGGCGAGGATCAGGACGGGTCGGCGGACCAGCGCCCTGGCGATCGCGACGCGCTGCTGTTCGCCGCCGGAGAGCTTGTCCGCGATCTGCTCGACACGATGCCCGAGGCCGACCCGCTCCAGCATGTCGGCGGCGATCTGACGACGGTTCCAGAACATCTTCCCCTTGGCGTGGCCCAGCGGCATCATCACGTTGTCGATCGCCGTGCGCCCGGGAAGAAGATTGAACTGCTGGAAGACGAAGCCGACGTTGTCCCCGCGCAGGCGGTCGAGCCGACCGGAGCGCATCCTGCGCACCTCGCGTCCTTCGAATGCGACGGAGCCCGATGTCGGTGCGTCCAGCATGCCCAGGATGTTGAGCAGGGTGGATTTCCCGGATCCCGACCGACCCACGATCGAGACGTGGTCACCGGCTCCCACCTCGAGGGTGATCCCGCGGAGGATCTCCAGCCGGGAGTCGTCCGCCAGGAGCACGCTCTTGGAGACGTCGTCGAGCGCGACGAGACTCACCAGTTCATCCCGCTGTCGCACTGCTCCACTCCCGGGGAGACCTCGTAGCAGAACTCCTCGACGGGAGCCACGAAGCCGGGGACGAACTGACGGATGCTGTCCCCCTCGGCCAGCCCCTCCGTCACCTCGACCGTGACGCCGTCGTTGACGCCGAGCGTCACGGCGCGCTCCTCGGGGTCGGATCCGTCGCCCGCGTCCACCCAGACCTTGCCGGATCCCGCGCCGCCCTGGACGGCGGTGACCGGGATCACCAGAGCATCGTCGACCTGGCCGAGGGCGAGGTCCATCTTCGCGGGGAGTCCGGCGAAGACGGTCTGATCGACGGGGATGGCGCAGCGCACACTCGCCGTGCCCTCCGCGGTGACCTGCACCCCGACTCCGGTGCACGCGAACGGCGCGGGACCGCCGGTGATGGTGACCGTCGCCTCCGTGGGCGCGTTGACGAGGCGGTACAGCTGCACAGGGTCGACCGTCGCGAGCAGGTGGTACTTGGCCGGGGTGAGCTTGTACGCCTCTGTCCCGACCGTGGTGGCCTGGCCTTTGACCATGGCGAACTCCGACACGTCGCCCGCTTCCGGCGCGACGACGTCGATGTCCTTCCGCGGCTCTTCCTGGCGCACGGTGTAGAGCTTCTGGCCGGCGGCCACCGCTGCTCCTTCACCCACGTGCACGGCGAGGACGGTGCCGTTGAGCTCGCCGCGGACGACGTAGGCGTCGTCGCTGGCCACGTTCCCACTCAGGCTCAGCGCATTGACCACCGAACCGCGTTCCACCACCACCACCGGATCCGTGATCCCCGCCTCAGGGCTGACGACGCTCTCCGCGCGGTCGGGGAAGAACGCGATCTTGACGAGTGCCGCGGCACACGCTCCGAAGACCAGCACGAGAAGCAGGGGGAAGATCCAGCGACGCCAGACGATCACGAGTGCCTTTCCGGCCGTGCCGCCCTGGCACGCCTGCGGTCAGCGTATCCAGACTTCGGATCCTCGCCGACGGCTGCGTCCGCGTGTCGACGCAACGCGTCAGGCGCGGAGGGCCTCGTGACGGACGACCAGCCAGCCCGCGGGAACCGAGAGCCGGTCCGCATGCGGTGAGCACAGATCATGTGCCTGCGGGTCGTTCGCGGCGCCGAGCGGGCCGAGCGCCGCCATCTGATCGCCGTAGTCGTAGGTGAGGGTGGCTACGGCTTCGCGCGCGCAGCCGACCTTCGAGCACAGTCGTCCGTCCATCTCCGCCAGCGTACGGCGCGCCCCGGGTGAGCGCCGGATGCCGCGCCGAGTGATCCTCGCACCGCCTAGACTTTCGTCATGCCCCGCCGTCGCACCGCTCATGCCTCCGCTGCCCCGCGGCGCGGTGCACGGCACGGACGACACGGGCGTCTCGGCCGCAGCGAGGTCGTACGACCGCCGCTGGCTCCGCTCGACGGCCGCCTCGACCGATTCGACCTCACCGTCGGAACGGCCGTGGAGTTCCTCCGCGGGACGTGGCCAGAGTTGCAGGACGTCCGGTTCGAGATCGGCGCGATCCCGGGTTTCGACGCCGGCGAAGAGGTGCCGCGCTGGTACCTCGATCGCGACAATCGACGTATCGTCCTGTTCCGACTTCCCATCGAGCGGCTCCTGCCTCCGGGGCACGACGATGCCGCCCACAGACGCATGGCCATCGAGAGCGCGGTGTTCCGGGCCGCCGCGGAGTACGTCGGCCGTGAACCGTGGGATCTCGGTCACGAGCACTGACACTCCGGCGGCCGGGGCCCCCGCATTCCGTCAGGGATAGACCGTGATCGGCTTCTCTCCGCCGCTGCTCGCCTGCACCGGGAGCACTGCGAGCGCCCCGGGTGCCGTGAGGGTCACGGCCGCGTGCACGGGCGCCGTCGTCCGCATCCGGTACGTCGTCCGCCCCTCCACCGCGATCCCGCCGGTCTCCCCCGCGGGGATGACGACCTCCTGGGCCTGACCGCCGTCGACCGGCTCGAGTGTGACGGTCGCGTCCCGGTCCGAGGTGTTCGACACCTGCAGTCGTGCATCGGGACCGGAGGGCACGGCGAAGACCACCTCGGCGTCGATCTCCGGCGCGGGGGTGACCCACGCGAAGTCCGAATCGAGACCGAAGCCGTCCTGCTGTCTGACCCCGGCGAGGAGCGGCACGTCGGATTCGACCTCGACGGTGTACCGACCGGGCTCGAGGCCGGAGAGCGAGACCTGAGCGGGAAGATCCGCCTCGACGGGCACGGTGAACTCGTCTACAGGCACCGTGGCGCCCTCGGCCTGCACCTTCACCTGGACCCGAGCGTCGACGCCGGGGGCCAGCACCCGCAGAACGGCCATCTCCGCGTCATCGCCGTTGGCCGGGAACGCCTGCACTCCGGTGAAGACGAGTCTCTGCTGGGGGCCCGCGACCGAGTCCTGGAGATCGATGCCCGCAGGATCGAGGACGCGCACGAGCGAGGACTGCAGGGCCGCTCTCACCGGAGCTCCCACCGCGCTCACCTTGACAACCGGCAGATCGTTGCCGGCGGCGAACGAGGTCAGAGGAAGCGCCGTCTGCGAACGCGGAGGGACGATGACGGTCCGGGTGCTGCGGGCGGCTCCGTACACGGCGAGGGTCACCGTCGACGGGACCTCGGTCGCGTTGGTGAGGGTGATGATGTCTTCGGTGCCGGTGTCGATGCTCCCGCCCACGAGCCACGACTCCAGCCTCGGCACGCCGCAGGGCAGGGCGGCGTACCCCGCGAGGTCGTCCGCGGCGATCGTGACGGACTCGGCACCGGCGATCAGCGGTGCCGAACGCCCATCGACCGGGCCGGTGAGCACCTGCGGTCCACCCGCATCGGGCAGATCGGGTACCTCAAGCGTCTCGGACGACGGTCTTCCGGCCGTGCCTCCGGACGTGAGGCTCGTCGGTGCCGCGGAGAGCATGTCCAGGGGGGCCGACGCGTCACGACCGAGAGCACGGAGATCGCCGTTGCAGACCAGCACGCTGTCGCCGGGCACGGGTGTGACCTCGACCTGCGCGGGGTCGTGCGCGACGGTCGGCCACGGCGCATGGATCGCCGTGGCGACACCGACGACGCAGGCGGCGATCACGGCCACGCCCATGATGACACGGGCGCTGGTCGCGGCGACCCGGAAGGCGCGGTTCCCGTTGCTCATCGGTCCTCCTCCATCGGCTTCGCGTGTTCGTCGTGGGGGCTCGCCGAAGCGCCGTCCGCCGACCCACCGTCCGCTGTCGCCTCGCTCACCGTCGCGTCGCCCACCGTCGCGTCGCCCGCTGTCGCGTCGCCCACTGTCACCTCGTCCACCGGCCCAGCGGCGTCATCGATCACCGGATCAGCGATCGGCGCCAGTGCCTCGTCGTTCAGGGCGGGCGCGTCCTGGGGGTCCTCGATCACCCCGACGGGCGCTTCATCGAGGGAATCCCTGTCCTCCGCGTGCCGAGGCAGCACGATCGGCTCCTCAGGCACGCGACCGACGATGCGCGACTGGGCGCGAGCCGCACGACGCGACGCACGGGTCGGGATGGACAGCAGGAGGGCCGCGAAGACTGCGAGCAGCTGCACGGTGATCACGAGGCGAGCAGTGCCCTGCTGGGCGGATGTCAGCGGTGGCTGTTCGGCGGCGTCGGCATCGAGACGCCAGAGCACGCCGCGATCGGTGGTGCCCGCGTGCACGAGGCCGGCACGCTGATCGATCGAGGCGACCGCCGCGGTACGAAGCGCCCGCGCCTTGTCCCCTTCACCAGGAACCTCAGCGACCAGGACGTAGCTGATCCCTTCGGCGGCCAATGCTCCGGGAGCATCGAAGTCGCGGGCCGAGAGGAGATCCACGGCCAGGGCCGAGATGTCGGCTCCCTGCGGCTCGACCGCGGTGGAGATCATCGTCGACTGCGACCCCAGCGTCTCGCTGGCTCCCCAGGCCACTTCTGCGGCCAGTCCTCCGTCGTTCTGCGGGGTGAGCACGAGGGTCGCGATCGGCCGATCCCCTGCGGCCTGTGCGGCCACATACGAGGGCAGCGTCGACTCAGGACCGTTCGTGAGCACCGAGCGCCCCATGTGCAGCGCGCTGAGCGCCGGGATCGCGCAGACCGCCAGTGTCACCGCCGCGGCGACGGCCGTGAAGATCCGCAGACGCGGAAGCGTGAGCGCGGTGTCGAGCGTCACGAGGGCAGCCCCTACGACACCGATCCACGCCAGGCTGAGTCCGGTGCCCGGCCAGATCGCCACCGGCGTCCCCTGCGCGAAGCTCACCGTGACCCCGACCGCGAGGAACGCCGTGGCGAGCCCGGACAGGGCGACCACGAGCAGGGTGATCCCCGCGCGCCAGCGTGGAGCGACCGCCGCACCGAGCGCCAGCACGGCGAGAGGTGCGCACAGGAGTGGTGCCCACACGGCGATGGGTGCGGGCAGAAGCGCCATCCAGCCGCCCAGCTCCGATGTCGGGAAGCCACCGGCGATCGCGAGGCGTCCGGCGGCGTCAGCGGCGGCCTGGGGGCTCGCCCAGATGAGTCCGGGGTCGCCGAGGATCCCCAGAGGCGTGCCGTGAGCGAGCTGCCAGATCACCAGTGGTGCGAACAGGGCGATCGTCGGCACCGGCAGCCAGAGCAGTCGCCCCGCGCCACGGAACTGCGCCGTTCCCAGCACGATGCCCAGGGCGACGATCCAGAGCAGCGCAAGGGCGGGTGCCAGCGACGGTGCGCAGGCGAGCACGGCGGCGAGGAGCAGCGACGCGCTCCCGGCGGCGCCCCATGACCGATGGGCGACCACAGCGCTGTGGAAGAGCCAGGGAAGCAGGAGATGGACGAGCACCGCGGCCGGGCGTCCGTCGACCAGGGCGGTGAGGAACGTGGGCGCGAGCGCCCACGCGATGCCGGCGAAGATCCGGAGCCCTCCGCGATCGGTCACTCGCGTGGCGGCGAACCACCCTCCCAGAACTGCGAGCGGGAGGGCGAGGATCCACAACAGCACCATGGCGAAGGAAGGGCCGGCAGGCCAGAGCGTCCCGAGTACCGCGACCACGGAGGCGAAGGGGTCGGCAGGGCCGACGAGGCCGAGGGCGACGTCGCGGGTTCCCCACGCCGCATCGCTCCAGAGCGCGGCGATGGTCTGACGGAGCGGCAGCAGTCCCCCGCCCCCCAGCGTCGGCCAGGCGAGCAGGCTCGTGAAGGACGCGATGCTGACGACCAGGGCCGCGAGTACGGCCCAGGCCCCACCACCGGAGAAGAAACGCAGTTCGCTGACCGCACCTCCCTCGCTTCCGTGCCCGTCATCCAGACGCCGTCGCAGCTCGGAGGACGTCACGCGCAACGGAGCGATGCTGGCCCAGGCGGAAGTGCGGAAGGCGCGGATGCCGGCGCGGGAACGTGCGACCGCACCGAATCGGAACATGGCCGTGAGGGCAGCCCCCCATTCGGGGAAAACAGCCTCGGGCCGCTTGCCGACGAGGTCGGTGATGGAGCGCCACAGCGCGAGCGGAAGCAGGCTGAGCCAGTGCAGCGGCACGGCCGCGGCCGGCGCGTACGCCAGCCGTCGGTGCAGCTGGGCCAGGCGGGTCACGTAAGCGCGGCGCGATCGACCCGGCGGAAGCGCAGCAGGACCGCCCGATGATGCTGAGACCCGCGCACTCGGCGCGAGGACGACACGGCCACCACCGAGGCGTGCACGGACCCCGAGGTCAAGTCCCTCATCGGCCCCCGCGAGGGCCGGATCGGGTCGCAGGGCATCGCGCACCTCGCCGCGGATGAGCATCCCCCGCACATCGGCGCCGAGAGCATCGTCGGAACGGTCGTGCTGACCCTGATCGAGCTCTCCCGCCGCGAGTTCGACGGAGCGGCCCCACGCGGTCATGCTGACGCCGAGCGAGACGATCTCGCGCTCGTTGTCCGTGGCGACGAGCTTGGGGGCGACGATGGCGGCGGACGGCGAGCGCTCCAGCGTGCCGCTCAGACGCTCCAGCGCCCGAGGGTGCGGCGTCGTGTCCTGTGCCAGCAGCCAGACCGCAGACCCCTCGGGCACTCGAGGTCGGGCGAGCTCCACCGCCTCGGCGAAGGACGTCGAGGCACGCGCCTCGATGATCCCTTCGACGGTGCCCGCCACGACGTCGCTCTCGCGCACGGACGACGCATCGCCGCATACGACGAGGGTCACCGCCGCCGCGGGGGTGGTCTGCGTGCGAAGGGCGTCGAGAGTGCGGAGGAGTTGCGCTCGGGAAGAGGATCCAGTGCGCGCGACGATGATGGCGTGAACTCGGGCTGGCATGACGTCGTCAGCCTATGCGCGCGAGGGGCGACGTCGACGCACCGGATACGGCGCGCCCGCGAAGCCGGTGGCATCGTCGCTCTCGCGCCGATGCGGGTCCGTTCAGCTCGCGCGGCGCTTGAGCTTCCGGCGCTCGCGCTCGGACAGGCCACCCCAGATGCCGAACCGCTCATCGTTGTTGAGAGCGTATTCCAGGCACTCCCCGCGGACGTCGCACGACGTGCAGATCCGCTTGGCGTCCCTCGTCGATCCACCCTTCTCGGGGAAGAACGCCTCCGGGTCGGTCTGCGAGCAGAGAGCGTCGCTCTGCCAGGCGAGAGCGTTGTCGTCATCGCCGGCATCGGTGCGTCGAACCCCGGGAACACCGAGGTTGATCGGATCGACGAACCAGTTCTCCGGTACGTCTGAACGGTAACCCGTCATCTCGATCTCCAACCCTGTCTCCGCCCCCCGGCGGGCCGTGCGCATGACTAATTACACCCGTGTCATTCGCTCCGGTCAAGTCGCGGATCGTAAACCCTCAAGCGACTCTTGAAGGTTCATGGACCATCACCGGCGTGTCGGGATGCGGTGATCGGCCGCGGGGATCATCGCCCTGGACCAGCGATGAAGACCTCGCCCACGCCCGAGAGCGTGACGGTCGCCTCGTCCGCGTCGGCGAAGGCGACCGTGCCGACCGCGAGCACGAGTTCGTCCCCGGAGGCCGAAGAGACGGTGACGTCGCCCGCGGTGGCGAGCACCATCGTCGGCCCGGAGACGTCGAGGGTGAGGACGGCTCCGTCGACCACGACGCGCTCGAGGGCGAAGTCGGATACCGGAACGGGATACGGCGTGACCGGCCCCGCGCTCTCTGCGCGCAGCACCGGCACCTCCCCGGGAGTGGTGTCGAGGATGGCCAGGAGCTCGGGCACATCGATGCGCTTCGGCGTGAGGCCCCCGCGGAGCACGTTGTCGCTCGCGGCCATGATCTCGACGCCGAGCCCGGAGAGATAGGCGTGCAGCAGACCGGCGCGCAGGAACACGCCTTCTCCACGCGCGAGCACCACATGGTTCATGAGCAGCGCCACGACGACCCCCGGGTCCCCCGGGTACGTCTCCGCGACGTCGGCGATAGCGCGGAGCGTCGTGCTCCACTCCCCCGCCTCGCCCCGAGCCGCGGCCGTGACGATCGCGCCGATGATCTCGTCGACCTCGTCGTCCGCCTCACCGCCGAGCAGCCAGGCGATCGCGTCGCGGAGGGCGTCGCCCTCGGCGCGCAGACGTGCGCGCAGCTGTCGGACCCCACGGCTGTCATCGAGCGCCTCGAGCAGAGAGAGCGTGTCGGGGACGGGACGCAGTCCGCTCAGCGACTCGAACCGATCGCTGAGCGCCACCAGGAGTTCGGGTTTGTGGTTGTCATCCCGATAGTTGCGCTGCGGGTCGTCGGCGTCGAGACCGCTCTCCCGCGCCCACCCCGCGCGCGCCTGCTCGATCGTCGGATGCACCTGGATCGAGAGCGGGCGTCCCGCCGCGAGCAGCTTGAGGAGGTAGGGAAGCGTGCCTCCCGTGACCTGATCGAGTGTGCCACCACCGGCGACGTCGGCGGGGTCACCGGGGTGATCGCCGAACCAGACCTCCGCCTCCGGAGCGCCGGTCGGTGTGCGTCCCTCGAGTCCGGCGAGGAGGGAGTCCGATCCCCAGGCGTAATCACGGGGCGTGTTGGTGAGGCTCAGCAGCATGCCACCAGCGTAGAGCCGCGTCGCCGCGTTCAGCGACGTCGGGAGCGCGGGGCGGTAGCCTGAACGCGATGGCCCAGTACACGAAGCATCCGGTGTCTGCCCCGCCCACCGCGCCGGAGCGCGAGTCGACGGGGCATCTCCTGCTGCGCGGGTATGCGATCATCGTGCTATTCGTCACCTTCGCCCACTCTGCCGTCTACAACCTGCTCGGGCCGGAGGGCGCCGCGATCACGCTCGCCGTCTTCACGCTGGCGACGCTCGGCATCGGCGTTCCGATGCTCGCCCGCAATCGCCCGCAGCCTTTCCGCTGGCGTCGCCTGCCCTGGACCGCGCTCGGCTACACGACCCTCGCGCTCGTATCCGTGGCCTGGTCGCAGTGGCGCGGGCCGACGCTCATCACCTGGGTCCTGCTCGCGTCCGTCACGGTCAACGCTCTCTTCATCGCCCACGTGCTCACCTGGCATGAGATCGTCCGCGCTCTCTCCTCCGCGTTCAAGTGGATCCTCGGCCTCTCCCTGGCGATCGAGCTCTGGGTCTCTCTGGTGCTTCATGGACCGCTGCTGCCGAACTTCCTCGAACTCCCGGACGGAAAGATCGATCCGCAGTGGTACTGGGTGCGCGACAACCTGTTCGACGGGGGCAGGATCCAGGGCATCGTCGGAAACGCGAATCTCCTGGCGATCATCTCGCTCTTCGCGATCATCACATTCGGAGTGCTGTTCGCCGCCAGAGCGCGGTGGCGCACGACGCTCGCCCTGTGGATGCTCCTCGCGGCGTACTTCCTGTTCCGTACGGCATCGGCCACCGCGATGGTGTGCGCAGCCGCCGTCGCGGTGGTCCTCGTCGTCGCACTCCTGATGCGCCGCGCCCGCACCCCCGGCGCACGCACGCGCATCTACATCGTGGCCATCGGCGGCGCGGCGATCGCGGCCCTGGGCGTCTGGCTGCTGCGCGAGCCGCTGCTCGGTCTCCTCGGCCGCAGCGCCGATCTGACCGGCCGTTCGGACAAGATCTGGACCAAGGTGCTGCAGCGCGCCGGCGAGCACCCGATCTTCGGCAACGGCTTCTCGAGCCCCTGGATCCCGACGGACCCCGCTTTCGACGAGTGGATCACCGACCACGGCATCACCGTGTTCCACGCGCACAACATGTGGTTGGACGTCCTGCTCCAGCTCGGTGTCGTCGGCGTTGTGCTCATGGCGGTCGCGTACGGCACGCTGCTGTGGCGCTCCTGGTTCTTCGCCGTCGACCGTCCCCGCTGGGATCTCGACGGCGCACGACCGTTCTCCCCGCTGACCCTGCTTCCCAGCCTGTTCACGGTGGTGCTGCTGGTGCAGGGCTTCTCCGAGTCCACCCCGATCATGCTGTGGGGGTGGATGCTCCTGGTGCTCCTGTCGTTCAAGCTCAAGTCGGTGCCGCTGGTCGGCGTCGGCGAGCGCGACCTCCTGTTCGAACGCGGCGCTCGGCAGCGGCGGGTGCCGTGACGCCGGCGCGCCCGATGGTCCGCCTGCTCGGATCGGTGGAGCTGGCTCGTGCGTTCACGCTCGCTGCCCTGACCGCGGTGTTCGGATCGTACGCGATCCGGCAGATGACGTCAGCCGTCACGCTGGCGACGATCATCGCGGCGCTGTGCCTGCTCGGCGCGGCGATCCTGTGGGTGCGCAGGGACGAGCTCTCCCTTCTGCGCATCGCGCCGTCGTCGCTGCTCGCATTCCTCGCGTGGGCCCTCGTGAGCGTCTTCTGGAGCACGGACAAGTCCGATACGATCTTCGGCTGGATGTCCCTGTTCGGCTATGCGTTCCTGGCGATCACGATCGGACACATCCGGGACACCCTCCAGACCGTGCGGGCGATCGGAGACACGCTGCGGGTGCTCCTCGCCGCCTCGCTCGCCGTGGAGATCCTGTCGGGCGTGCTTCTCGACCTGCCGTTCACATTCCTCGGCGTGCAGGGCGACCTCGCGGCGGGCGGCCCGATCCAGGGGCTGTTCGGCAGTCGCAACATGCTCGGGTTCATCGCGGTGATCGCACTGATCACGTTCGTGATCGAGTGGCGGACGCAATCGGTGAACGCACCACTCGCCGTGATCTCAATAGGGCTGGCGGGGTTCCTGGCGGTGCTCTCCTCCTCTCCGACCGTCCTGGTGCTCGCCGGTGCCGTGGGCGTCGTCACGGTGGCGCTCACGATCGTCCGGCATGCGCCTCCGGAACGACGGACGATCGTGCAATGGATGCTCGGGGTCGTGGTCACCCTCGCTCTCGCTGCCGGCTTCGCGCTGCGCCACCAGATCATCGCCCTGCTCGACGCCGGATCCGACTTCTCGCTCCGCGCCTCGCTGTGGAACACCATCCTGGACTTCGTCGCGGTGAAGCCGATCCAGGGCTGGGGCTGGTTCGGTGACTGGGCTCGCGGCGAATACCCGTTCACCTACATCAACTTCCAGCTCGACGATCGCCACCAGAGCGCGCTCAACGCGTTCTTCGACGTGCTCCTGCAACTCGGCGCCGCGGGCCTGGTGGTGTTCCTGCTCCTGGGCGGTGTCGCCCTGATCCGCTCCTGGCTCGTGGCGAGCACACGACGATCGGTCGTCTACGCGTGGACCCCGATCATGCTCGTGACCCTGGCGGTCGACTCGATGTTCGAGAGCTTCACGCTCGTCGGCGCCGGGTGGTTCATGCTCGTGCTGTGCGCCCTACGTGCCGGGCAATCGCGGTCGTGGCGCGAGAACATCGATGCGGCGCATACGGGCGCCATCCCGACGCTGCGTCCGCAGGAGTAGCCGGAGAGCGTCGTCAGCGCACCGAGGGAAGCTTCGCCGCCCAGGTGATCGCGTCGCGCACGCCATCGTCCACAGAGCGCTCCGCACGCCAGTCCAGGACATCCGCCGCGCGATCGACGATCGCGAAGGCGCCCGCCTGGTCTCCGGGGCGGCGATCGATGTCGATCGTGGGAAGGGGCTCACCGGTGACGCGCTCGAACGCCGCCACGAGCTCGCGGACGGTCACGCCCTCCCCTGTACCGATATTGATCACCTGGTAGGGCTCATCGGGTGTGGAGACGTCGTCGAACCTCTTGACAGCGGCCACGTGCGCGAGCGCGAGGTCCCAGACATGGATGTAGTCGCGCAGCCCTGAGCCGTCGCGGGTGGGCCAGTCGGTGCCCGTGATCGAGAACGGCTCGCCGGTCGCGCGGGCCCGCATGATCTTCCCCAGCGCGTGCGAGGGCAGGGGGTTCTGCAGGCCGGTACGCATCTGCGGATCGGCTCCGATCGGATTGAAGTAGCGGAGAGCGATCGCGCGGAAGTCGTCGTTCGTCGCCGCGTCCTTCAAGATCTGCTCGACCATGGCCTTTGTCGTGGCGTAGGGGCTGGACGGTGCGAGGGGGCTGTTCTCGTCGGCGCCCTGACCGCTCTCCCCCGCGTACACCGCCGCCGACGAGCTGAACACGATGCGGGAGATACCCGCGTCACGGAGTCGCTGGAGCAGCACGATGGTCCTGCCCACGTTGGTGTCGTAGTAGCCGAGGGGGTCGGTTACCGATTCGGCCACCACGATGCGGGCCGCGCAGTGGACGACAGCATCGATGTCGGGGTGATCCGAAAGGAGACGGGTGAGGATCTCCGGGTCGGCGATGTCGCCCTCATAGAGATCGCGCCCCTCACAGAACGCTCGAAGGCCCGTGGACAGGTCGTCGAGGATGACCACTTGCATCCCCGCCTCGATGCACGCGGTGGCGACAGTGGATCCGATGTATCCGGCGCCGCCGGTGATCAGTACCTTCATCGCAGCCAGTCTAACCATCGTCTCTCTGCGGCCGAGGTGAGCCTCTCCGCTGATCCCGAGGGAGCGGACGGTAGGCTACTCACTGCTCGTCATGTCCCGCATCGTCCCCGACGGTGACACGTGGTGACGGAGCCCTCAGCCCCCTGAACTGCCATCGATCTTCGAGGAGAAGGTATGACCGCGGCGCCCGCTGCATTCGATCCGAAAGCGGCGACGATCGTCGTCGTCACCTTCAACAGATCGCATCTGCTCACCGGACTTCTCACCAGCATCACGGCGATGGACCCGAAACCCGGGCGCGTCGTGATCATCGACAATGCCTCCTCCGACGACACGACCGACGTGGTCGAATCCTTCCGCGACACCATCGACACCGAGGTGGTGTATCGCCGCTTGGAGACCAACACGGGAGGCTCCGGCGGGTTCAGCGAAGGCATGCGCACCGCGTATGAGCTCGGCTCCGAGTGGATCTGGATGATGGACGACGATGTCGAGGTCGTTCCGGACGGTCTCGCGAAGATGGGCAAGTGGGCCCCTCGTTTCAAGAGCATCCAGGGTCGCCGCTACGACTACGACGGCAGCGAGTTCTACTGGCAGTACCGCATCGCGGAGCGCATGGGCATCCCGATCCCCTTCGCTCCCTCGGGCTTCGACGACTCCGGCTTCAAAGAGATGAACAGCGGTTGCTTCGAAGGCATGTTCATCCACCGATCGATCGTGAAGCAGATCGGCCTGCCCGACCACCGCTTCTTCATCTACTGGGATGACCAGATGTACGGGTGGCTGGCCTCGCGAAAGACCACGGCCGTCATCGTCGACGAGTTCGTGCTGCGCCGCACACGCGAGATCAAGCAGTGGGACATGGGCATCCGCCACATGAACGCCTCGAGCAACGCCTACCGCTTCTACATCATGCGCAATCGCGCCTACATCAAGCACTACTACCGCGCGCACGACAACTACAACCCCGTGCTGTTCGGACTCGGCACCGGGATGACCTTCGCGAAGGAGCTCATCCGCCTCTTCTTCGTCGAGCGCACCGTCCGCGGCACGAGCAACCTGTTCCGCGGGCTCAAGGAAGGCCGCAAGATCAGCCGCGACCGCTCCTGGAAGCCCATGCCCGCGCTGGAAGACGCCTCATGAGTGAGCCGTCCCCCGAGCTCCGGTGGGCACCGATCGAACCGAAGCCGAGGAACAGGGGCCGAATCTGGCTGATCGTCGGCCTCGCGATCGCCGGGCTGGCGGTCCTCGCCATTCTGCTGATCCTCCTTCTCCCGCGCGGCGAGAGCCCGACGCCTGGAGTCAGCGGATCTCCCAGCCCAGCGGCGACGGCATCGCCGGACCCGTCATCGACGACCACACCGTCGAGCTCTCCCACGCGCACGCCGGAGATCACTCCCCCCGCGCCGACCGACCCGAGCCTTGAGAATTTCCGTGCTCAGGTGGGCGGATGGCTAGGCGCCGCCGATCGCGGTCTCGATATCGTTTCCAGCTCAGATGCGCAGGATGCGGTGTCGGTGATCGACAGCCTCCAGATGGATGCGCAGCGCTTGTCGGATGCGCGACCGCCGGCCTCGATCGACCAGATGTGGCGCGATGGCGTCACCGCCTACGGTCAGACGCTGTCAGATCTGCGCACGGCCGCCTCTGCCGGAAACGAGACGAAGGCGGCTGTCGCCGCAGCCCGAGCCTCCGCCCACGAACTTCAGTCCCTCCTGGGTCTGTGAGCGGAAGAACAATACGGAAGGGCAATAATGCACAACGTCGTACTCACCGTCGATGTCGATTGGGCACCCGATTGGGCGATGAAACAGTTACTGGATGTACTCGTGGAGGCTGAGACACCGTCGACGTGGTTCGTCACGCATGAATCTCCGATGCTCGACGTTCTGCGTGAGCACCCGACACTCGTCGAGATCGGCGTTCACCCAAACTTCCTCCCGGGCTCCAGCCACGGCGAGAGCCCCGAGGAGGTCATCAGCGAGTGTCTTCGCTTCGCCCCCGAAGCGCGCACGATGAGGACCCATTGCCTCGTGCAATCGACCCCGATCCTGCAGACGGTCGTGGACGCGAGCCCCATCAGTGTCGACGCAAGCGTCTACCTGCGAGACCTCAGCGGGGTTTCTCCTTCGACGCTGCCTCTGGACCATGGACGCAGCCTGACTCGATTCGCTTACGTCTGGGAAGACGACCTCGAGTTCTTCGCTGAGGAACCCCGCTGGGACGGGCCCCGCTTCATCACGGATCGCGGTACGTCGGATGAGATTACGATCATCGATGTCCACCCGATCCACTTCGCTCTCAACAGCGCGAGCGTCGGCCCGTATGAGCGCCTCAAAGCCGCCCTGGGCAACATGCGCAACGTGACGGAAGCTGACGCCGCCGAGTTCAGAGGCACGGCCCCTGGGGCGCGCACTTTCATCCAGTCGATGCTGGAGGCCAAGAACACGCTCGATGCGGAGTTCACGACGCTGTGGAGCCTGGCCGAGTCGAAACGACTCACAGACGCACGCTGAGGTGAACGAAGAGACCCACGCGCACGGTTCGTCGAACGCGGGCCGATCCCCGGTTCGATGAATCGTGCGCGTGGGTCGCGCAGGAACCTCAGATGCGGCGCTGCCTGACGACGGCACCCGCAATGGTCAGCCCAACTCCGAACCCGAGGAATCCGATCATCGACTCATCACCCGAAGCGTCCGCAAGCTGGAACGGGATGGAGCTCTGAACCACGTTGCCGTAGCCTGCGGAGCGGAAGAGACTGCCTTGCTCTGCGTTCAGGACCTTCTCGACGGCGGTGACCACAGTTCTCGATCCCTGATGCACATACCACGAGACATCATCGAGCGAACCGGCCTGGTCGGTCAGGTCCTGGACGACCTCGGCGATGTTGCGCAGCACGAACGTGTAGACCGCTCCACCATTCATCGTGAGATGCCCCGACTCGCGGAGCGCATCAGGTGTGATGCAGAGGTCCGCTGCGTGGCCTCCCTCGGATCGGAATGTCGAAGCGATGATCTCCCACTCGTGTGCGACGACACCGTCCGGAACGTTGGACAGAGGCGCGCCGCTCACGATGAGCACGCTTGCTCCGTCCGAGAACAACGGCGAGACTTTGAGCTCCGACGGGTCGTAGAGCTTCGTGTAGGTGTCAGCGGCGACAAGAAGCACGGTACGCGCGAGCCCCGCGGCGATAATCGCGTCGACGACGGCCAGTGCGCGGACGAATCCGGTGCACGCGTCATTGATGTCGAGGACGAACGTCTCCTTCTTGAGATCGAGCCGCGCCTGAAGGAGATGTGCGTTGCCCGGGGCCGTCAAGACACTCGTCGACGAGACATGCACGAGTCCGTCGACCGCGTCCCGCCACCAACCATCGTCGATCTTCTCGATCGACTCGACGGCAAGATCCATGGCCGAGACGTCGTCCGGTGTGGCGTACAACGTGTGGAACCCGGTCTTGTCCATGAAGTCAGGGCGCACCGGGCCGTACTGTTCGAGAAGCTCGGCGACATCGATCCTCTCGGAACCAAGCGCGGTCGAAGGCCCGTAGACCCAGAGCTTACTCAATGAAGCCCTCTGTCCTGAGGATGCCCGCGAGCTCGTCGAAATCCTTGAACGAGGCGAGCGCGTCGATGTCGCTCACGCCGTCGCCGAGGTGGTCGTGGAGGTGCGTGGTGATCTCGAGCTGGTCGAGGGAGTCCCAGAGACGATCGCTGGGAGCACCGTCGGGCTGCACACCGCCGAGCGCCTCATCGATGAGCGACTTAAGTTCCGCAGATGACATCACGACGGCTGACTCCTCTCAGGCATCGAACTTCTCGACGCACGACACAAAGTATATCCCTCGGGACTCTCAGAGAGGCGTCGAGGGCCGAATAGAATCACTTAGATGATCACTCACGACGACCTCCGCCGCGCTACCGACATAGAAGCCGCAGAGCCATTCGAAGTTGCCGGGCTGGATATGGCAGGCACGGATCCCGGTCGGTCGATTCTCAGCTTCATCGACGACGCCCGCTTCCTGCCGGAGGCCGCAGCCAACCCTGCCCTCCGCGTCCTCCTGGTCGCGACGCCGCTGGAGACGGATGCACGGGCGGTTCTTCACGACGTGGTGATCGTCGTCACCGACGATCCCCGTTGGGCGTTCTACTCACTGCACAATCAGGTCGCGCTGACCTCGACGCTCGAGACGGAACCCAGTGTCATCGCGGACAGCGCCTCGATCCATCCGACAGCGTTCGTCGACCCCATCGGCGTCGAGATCGGCGCGAACGTGATCATCGAGGCCAACGCGACCGTTCTGCGGTCGGCCCGGATCGGCGCCAACGCCGTGATCAGGGCGGGCGCAGTGATCGGCACCAGCGGATTCGAGCACAAGCGAACGAGCCGCGGCGTGTTGAGCGTCGTCCACGACGGGGAGACGGTCATCGGCGAAGGGTCCGAGATCGGGTCGCTCACGGTTGTGGGACGTGGCTTCTCTCGTCGCCACACTCGCCTCGGCGCAGACTGTCGCATCGATTGCAACGTGATGATCGCCCACGGCAGCCAGCTCGGGGAACGCGTGTTCGTTGCCGCGGGTGCGGTCCTGGCAGGAAGCACAGCAGTCGGAGATGACGTCTGGGTCGGCCCCAACGCGACGCTCATCGACCGGGTCCGGGTCGGCGCGGGTGCACGTATCGGAATCGGGAGCGTGGTCTTTCGCGAGGTATCTGCCGGCGACCAGGTCCTCGGCAACCCCGCGCGGGTGGTCGCCCGCTCTTAGCGGGCAGACGTGGTTGCTGTCGGCACGGCAACCACGTTCACGCCGGCTGTCCGGCCTACCCGGCGCGGTTCGAGCGTGAACCCGTCTGAATCAGTTCCTCCGCGAGCTCCTTCAAGACCTCGAGGTGGCGCCCGGCGACGGCATCGATGGTGAAGTTCTGGTCGATGAACGCCCGAGCATTCATCGACACGGCCTCGCGCGTCGCTTCGGGGTTGTCGAGAATCTGATTGATCAGAGCGGCCAGCGCCACGGGATCGGCTCCGGGATCCTTCGAACTCACGGGCGGAACGATGAACAGTTCTCGCCCGCTCTCCACGACGAGATCGAGGAAGTTGTCCGGCTCGATCGCCGCGATCACGGGGATACCGGATGCGAGCGCTTCGAGGCTCGCTGTCCCGAACCCACCACCTTCGAGTTCGTGGACTTCGATCTCCGCCGCAGCGAGATAGTCGGGCACCTCTGCCTGAGGCAGAGCGCCCAGCGCGACGACGGCGTGCTCGACATCGAGCTCAGCCGCGATCTTCAGGAACTCATCGTGGTAGACCCCGCCGACGACCACGACCAGGGTGTCGGGGTGCTCGACGAGGATCTGCGGCAGAGCGCGAACGAGCGCGATGCGGCTCCGTTGCGGAATCACGTGTCCGATCGAGACGATGATGCGTTTGCCCGGCTGCCCCAGCTTCGCGATCGCGACGGAGGCATCCCCGCCTCGCATGACGGCGGGATCGATGCCCACCGGAATGTTCACCTTTCCACTGATACAGCGCGCGTACCGCTTGTCGATGTAGCGATCCATCAGGATGTCCATCACCACGAGCTTCGGCCGATGGACCCGCATGAGAGGAGCGACGAGCATCCGGTCGGCGACCCCGTAGACGAACGAGTTGAACTTGCTCAACGGGCTTTCCAGCCGGGTGTGAATGCTCAGGAGGGTGGGCACACGTCGCTTTCTCGCCCACCATCCACTGAGCCAGGTGAGGTCGAAGAACTGCCCGTGCTGGTGGACGACGTCGGGCGCGAACGCATCGAGCAGTTCGAATACACGACGCTTCGCGCTCGGGGAAGAGACGAACCCGATGTCGAAGTTCGCGGCGAACCGCGTCTTGGGCAGGGTCCAGGCGGGAATCCGCACGATCCTTATCCCGTCCTTCGTCTCTTCCCGCGGCGCCTCGCCGTATGTCGCGGTGAGCACGAGGACCTCGTGCCCGGCTGCTGCATACTTCTTCGCAAGGTGCTGAGCGAGATGCGCCGAGCCACCAGGGCGAGGCGGGAAGAAGTTGTTTACGACTGCAATTCTCATGCCCAGTCCATTTCGATACGTGCGACCGCGGGAATCCGCGCACAGCTGACCAGCCTAACAAGACTCCGGCTGGGGACATCTCACCCCGAGTGGTCCGCGTTGTACATGTCGAGGACTTCGCCGATCGAGGCGTCGAGGACGAGCGCACCCTTGTCGAGGTAGAGTCCCCGAGTGCAGAACCTCCGGAGGTCGCGCTCGTTGTGGCTCACGAAGAAAAGCGTGCGCCCGTCTGCCAGCAACTCGTCGATGCGCGTGTAGCACTTCTCACGGAAAGCCTTGTCGCCCACCGCCAGCACCTCGTCGACGAGCAGGATGGGCTCGTCGAGCTGCGAGACGACGGCGAAGGCGAGTCGGACCTTCATCCCGTTGGAGAGATGCTTGTAAGGCGTGTCCTCGAATCCAGCGAGCTCGGCGAACTCGATGATGCCGTCATAGCGTCGACTCACCTCTTCGCGTGACATCCCGTGCAGACCCGAGGTCAGACGCACGTTCTCCCGAACCGTGAGATCTCCGACGAACCCCCCGGTGATCTCGATGAGCGGAGCCACTCCGCCGTTCACCTCGACCGTGCCCTCGTCCGGCAGAAGCACCTTCGCGACCAGACGGAGGAGAGTGGACTTCCCCTGACCGTTGCGCCCGACGACACCGATCGACTCCCCCGGTTCGACCGAGAACGTCACGTCGCGGAGTGCCCAGAACTCACCCGGGCGCGAACGCCGAGAAGCACCGGCGAAGAGATCCTTGAAGCTGCGGCTGCCGCGCCTGTTGCGACGGAAGTGGACGCCGAGCCCCCGCACTTCGATGGCCGCGCCCATCACAGCTCCTTCAGGACGGGTCGTTCCAGGCTCCGGAATGTCCAGATGCCCAGTCCGAGGATCAACAGACTCATGACGACGCTGATGGTCAGGGTGAACGGGTTCCATTGATCAGGGAAGAAAGGCATGCGATAGAGCATCATGATTCCCGCAAGAGGGTTGAATGCCCCGAGCGTCTGGAAGATGCCGGGAAGATCGGTGACGTTGTAGATGATCGGTGTCGCATAGAACATCGCGCGCAGAACCAGTGCCGTCGTGCGTTCGAGGTCGACGAAGAGCACGCAGAGCGGGGCAATGAGCAGGCCCAACCCGACGAGGAGAACGGTCTGCAGAATCATCGCCACCGGCATCCACAGGATGCCCCAGCCGACGTGCACGGTTCGCCCCGGATCCAGCTCGACGAACAGGTTCACGACGATGAAGAGCACCAGTACCGGCAGCGAGAACAAGTACTCGATGCCCTTGCTGAGCACGATCCGATTCACCCAGATCGAGCGCGGGATGGCGGTGGAGCGCACCAGCCGGGCGTCCTTCTTGAACGCACGGGTGAAGTCGGACACCGAAGCGTTAAACCACACCCACGGGAGCAGCGCGCTGATCAGGAAGATGATGTAGGGCTCTTCGCCGACGTCGCGGTTGAACACCTGTGTGAACACGAACCAGTAGATCGCACTCATCACGAGCGGATCCAGCACCGACCACAGATACCCGAGGAGGCTGGTCGAGTAGCGGACCTTCAGGTCACGGGACGACAGCAGCCACAACGAATGCAGATATCGCCGGGGCGTCCCGGGCGCCCCGACAGCAGCGTGACTCACGATGTCGAGTCTACGAGAGACTGTTGTTCCACATCGACAGCGCCGAGCCGATGGCCATGTGCATGTCGAGGTACTGGTAGGTGCCGAGGCGTCCGCCGAAGTGGACACCCGTCTCGCCCTTGGCGAGCTCACGGTACGCCAGGAGGCCGCCCCTGTCAGCCGCCGTGTTCACCGGGTAGTACGGCTCGTCGTCACGGCTCGCGAAGCGCGAGAACTCGCGCATGATCACCGTTCGGTCGGAGTCGTAGACGTCCTTGCGCTCCGGATGGAAGTGCTTGAACTCGTGGATTCGGGTATACGGCACATCCATATCGGGGTAGTTCATCACACTGGTGCCCTGGAAGTCGCCGACGTCGAGGACTTCCTGCTCGAAGTCGAGGGTCCGCCAGCTCAGAGCACCCTCCGCATAACCGAAGTAGCGGTCGACGGGCCCCGTGTACACGATGGGCACCTGTCCGACCGTGGCCCTCTTGTTGAACGGCTGCGACTCGTCGAAGAAGTCGACCTCCAACTGCACGTCGATGTTCGGGTGATCGGCCATCCGCTCGAGCCACGCCGTGTAGCCGTTCGTAGGCAGCCCCTCCCAAGTGTCGTTGAAGTAGCGGTTGTCGTAGGTGTAGCGCACGGGGAGGCGGCTGACGATGTCGCCGGAGAGCTTCTGAGGATCGGTCTGCCACTGCTTCGCGGTGTAGTCGCGGAAGAACGCCTCGAACAGCGGGCGCCCGACGAGCGCGATGCCCTTCTCTTCGAAATTGGCAGCCGTCTTCACATCGAATTCGCCTGCCTGCTCCCTTATCAATGCACGAGCCTGATCGGGTGTGTACGCGGATTGGAAGAATTGATTGATCGTGCCGAGGTTCACCGGCATCGGGAAGACCGTGCCCTTGTGCGTGCTGTAGACGCGATGCACGTAGTTCGTGAATGAGGTGAAGCGGTTGACGTACTCCCACACCGTCGGATTCGACGTGTGGAAGAGGTGCGCTCCGTAGCGGTGGACCTCGATCCCTGTCTCGGGCTCTGCCTCGCTGTAGGCGTTGCCACCGATGTGAGGACGCCTGTCGATGACCGTCACCTGACGGCCGGCCTCGGCAGCGCGTTCCGCGACGGTGAGGCCGAAGAAGCCCGAACCGACTACGAGGAGATCCAATGTAGACACGTCAGTTTCCCAGTCTTGATCGAAGTGTGAGGGTCAGACAGCGAGCGCCGCGTCAGCCGAGCAGCCGGGACAGGACATCGTCGAATGCTGTGCCGTCCCGATAGCGGCGATCGAGATCCTCGGCATCAGCGTTCGCGATGCCTGAACGCTGCATGCCGACCACGTTCGCACCCACGACCCGCGCGGGCACGCCGTAGACCTTGGCGAAGGCGGGAACATCGGCGGTCACGACCGAACCCATTCCCACCATCGCTCCCACGCCCACGGTGCGGAACTGATGAACCGCCACGCCCAGACCGAGGTTCGCCCGCTCGCCGACCGTGACGTGACCTGCGAGCAACACGCTGGACGCGAGCGTCACGCCGTTCCCGATGTTGCCGTCATGCGCGACGTACACCTGGTTCATGATGAAGGCGCCGTCGCCGATCTCGGTCGGTCGCTGGGAACCCTGATGGACCTGCGCCGCCTCGCGGATGACGTTCTGCGACCCGATCAGAAGGCCAGCTCCGTACGAATCCTCCTCGTCGCGAGGATGGGCGAACGATCTGACCTCCGGCGGTGCGCCGAGGACGACACCCGCACCGATCCAGTTGTCGTCGCCGAGGCGCACCCCGGGATGGATGACGACCCCGGGCCCGACGACGTTTCCGCTGCCGAGTTCGACCCCGCGGGAAACATGTGCGCTCGGATGGATCGTGTTCACGAGGAGGAATCCTTCTTCACGGCTGCGTCATCCTCGCCGCGCACAGGCGCTGCAGGGTGCTCATGTGAGGGAGCTTCGTGCTCCCCGCTCAGGTCGAGGGTGCTGATCGACCCTTCGTCACGTAGTCGACGGCGCATGATGATGACGAAGAGCACCGCGACCCCGGCCGCTGCCACGTCGCCGACGGTGAACATCATCCGCGACACGGCGCTCACGGCGGCCGCCTGCGGGACGGTGACGATCGTCGCCATCGCTGCGACGAGCACGGCCTCGCGCACCCCGATCCCCGACGGAAGGATGAAGGCGAACAGGCTGAGCGAGAACCCGATCGCCATCGCACCCGTCAACAACACCACGGTCTGCGGGTCGGGATCCGCCAGGGAGTTGACCAGCAATGTCAGATGCAAGCCGTAGCAGATGTACGACCCGATGGAGGTGCTGAGGGCGATGAGCACCGTCGACACCTTGACCCGATGATCGAGCGGCGGTCGCCGGAACAGTTTCAGAACGAGGGAAGCTAACCAGGTCATCACTGCGGGATGCAGGCAGATCAGCCCGACCGGAAGCAGTGCGAACAACCACAGCAACTCGGGCTGCTCCTGGGAGAGCAGCGGAACGGCCAGCGCGCCGAGGATGAGGGAGGCCACCACGCCGACGCCCGCAGAGTAGAGAGCGGTGATGAGCACGCGCGGCCTCGAGACGTTGTACTGGCGCCCGAGTTCCATCTGCATGACGTACGACCACACCGATCCCGGCACGTACTTCCCGAGTTGTCCGACCAGGAGGATCTGGGCCGCTCGAAGAAATGGCACCCTGTCCTCACCGAGACCGTTCAGGATGGCGATCCAACTGATCGTGCCGAGCGCGAGGCCTGCGAGCACGAGCAGGAACGACAGAACAGCAGACTGCCAGGCGATCAGCTTGATGGCGGCCGAGACCTCGTCCCACTGCGAGATGAGATAGTACGCAGCAAACCCGAGGACCAGTGCCAGCAGCACATAGCGCAGGATCAGAAGCACCCAGGAGCGGGCGCTGCGGGATTCAGCGATGAGGATTCCCTCTTTCTTTGCAAGCAAGGCGGTGACGCCGGACATATGGGCTTCCGCCGTGTGAACTGGGGGCACGGTCACTCGACGTTATGCTGGTCTGGTTCACGTTCATCCAGATGAGTAGGTCTCATGATACCAATCACCGTCGTCGAGTTCGGAGCCGAGGAAGAGCGTCTCGTGCTCGAGGTCCTCCGCTCCGGTCGAGTCGCCCAGGGTCCGCTCGTCGCGGAGTTCGAGAAGCGCTTCGCCGAACTCACGGGCGTTCGACACGCGATCGCGGTGAACAACGGCACTACTTCGCTCATCGCATCCCTGCAGTGCCTCGACCTCGAGCCCGGCGACGAGGTCATCACGAGCCCCTTCACCTTCGCGGCGACACTGAACGCGATCCTTGAGGCCGGCGCGACCGCACGCTTCGCGGACATCTCCGAGGAAGACTTCAACATCACGGCTGCCTCGATCGAGTCGCGCCTGAGCGACCGCACCAAGGTGATCATGCCCGTCCACATCTTCGGCCAGATCGCCGAGATGGAAGCCATCTCCGGCATCGCGAGAGACCGCGGCCTCCGAATCCTCGAGGACGCAGCACAGGCCCACGGAAGCAAGCTCGGCGACCAGGCGGCCGGCAGCTACGACATCGGCTCGTTCTCCTTCTACGCGACGAAGAACCTGACCACCGGCGAAGGCGGGATGGTCACCACGAACGATGACGAACTCGCCGACCGCCTGCGCATCCTCCGCAACCAGGGGATGCGCGCCCGCTACGACTACGCCATGCTCGGCCAGAACTATCGTCTGACCGACCTCCAGGCGGCACTGGTGCTGCCGCAGCTCGATCGCTACGACGGCATCGTCGAGACGCGCAGCGACAATGCCGCGTACCTCAGCGCCGGTCTCGCCGACGTCAAGGGGGTCATCACCCCTGGAGAGCTTCCCGGTCGCCGACACGTGTGGCACCAGTACACGATTCGTGTCACTCCCGACGCTGCGGTGACGCGAGACGAGTTCGTCGAGCGAATGAACGACGCGGGAATCGGCGCGGGCGTGTACTACCCGAGACTCGTGTTCGACTACGACGCATACCGCAACCGCCCCGATGTGGTGATCGAGCCGACGCCGGTCGCGGAGATGCTCGCGGCCCAGGTCGTCTCACTCCCCGTGCACAATCACCTGACACGCGAGCAGCTCGACACCATCATCGCAACAGTCCGCACCGTCGCTGAAGGAGAGTCATGAGCCAGCCTCGTATTGCACTCGTCGGAGCCGGCACGATGGGGTCGTATCACGCCCGCGTCGTCGCCTCCTCCGATCGGGCCTCGTTGGCGCGAGTGATCGACGGCCGACGCTCCGTCGGCGAGGCAGTCGCAACGAAGTACGACTCCGAGTGGGCACCCGAGCTGGGCGACCTCGACGACATTGATGCTGTGATCGTCGCCGCGTCCACCGAGTCGCACGACGCCCTCGCCCGACAGGTCCTGGCTGCAGGCAAGCCCCTCCTCGTCGAGAAACCGGTCGTCAACGGCTACGAGCGCACGCAGGAAATCCTCGCTCTCTCGGAAGCCGCCGGCGTGCCGATCTTGTGCGGTCTGCTCGAGCGGTTCAATCCCGCTGTTCTCACCGCTCGCCACCTGATCAACGAACCGTTGCACGTCACCTCCGTGCGCCACTCCCCCTACGCCCCGCGCATTCGAACCGGTGTCGCATGGGATCTCCTCATCCACGACGCCGACCTGGCGATCAGCCTGCTGGGTGGAGAACCCACCAAGATCGAGGGAAGCCTCGGCTACTTCCACCCGGACTCCGAGTCCGGCGCGGAGGATGTCGCGACGGCTACGCTCGGGTTCAGCGGAGGTCAGGTCGCACAGTTGTCAGCAAGCCGTATCGGCCAGCGCAAGGAACGGAGCCTGCTGATCCACGAACTCGATCGTCTGGTGGAGATCGACCTCCTTCGTCGCGACGTCACCGTCTACCGGCATGTCTCAGCAGATGCCGTAGACGTGGACGGACGGGGTTACCGCCAGCAGACAACGATCGACATTCCCGAACTCGTGACCTCGCGAGAGCCGCTCGCGGCGCAGTTCGACCACTTCGTCGACCTCGTGAACGGAGACGCCGACGCCGACGCCGAGCGAAGCTCGATCGCTCCCGCGCACATGGTGATCGCTGCCCTTCTCGCAGGCCGTGGGTAAGGATCTCCCGAGAAGAGGCGTCGTGGCGGCGCGGAGGGCGATCCCCCTCGTAGTTCTCTCGTTGTTCATCTCGCTTTTCGGGGCGGGGCTGTTCACCATCGCGCAGGACGGACATCCGCTCTCCGTCATCGACGAGCACATCCACTTCGACACGGCGGTCAAGGCGGGGCAGGGCGAGTTGCCCTACCGGGGCATGCTTCTCGGCCAGGAACTCCTGGATGAGTGGGCTTGCGGCGTCGGGCACGAAGGAGGAGACATCCCCTACCCGTGCGGCGACCCCAGAGTCACGCCCGACGCTATTCCATCGGGTAAGTACAGCACAGGCTACGGGCACTATCCCACCTACTTCTTCGCAGCGGCGGGGTTCCAGAAGATCTTCGGCGCAATCACCGGCTCCGAGGATCTCCTCCAGGGCTTTCGCGTCTTCAGCGCCCTCACGCTTTTCCTCGGTGTCGTGGCGACCGCCGTCTTCGGCTGGCTGCTCGGCTTGCGGGGTGCCCGGTTGATCGCCGTCACCGCTGTGCCGATCGCGACCTCGATGGTCGTCTTCGCCGGCACGATCGTGAACCCGACGTCGACATCCGTACTCGCAGGGGCACTGATCGGGGGTACCGGGCTGCTATGGATGCGGCGAGGCAGGGGCTTCGTCTGGTTCGCGCTCTCCGTGGCGTTCGCGTCGTCCATCGCAGTCACCGTCGTGCTGCCGGCTGGTGGCTTCGGCCTCGCAATGCTCGTCGCACTCATCTGGAAGCGAGCCGCGTTCTTCCGCGAGCTGGAGTGGCACCCACGATGGTGGCAACTGGGAACCCTCTCAGCGCTGGTCCTGCTGCCGATCATCGCCTGGGGTCGATTCATCGCTGCGAGAGCAACGGTGTCGAACGAAGCGCTGTATGGCTTCCTCCCCCCCAGCGGCAAGAAGGACATTCTGGTCGGGGCGACTCTGGAGCTCTCTCTGCTGCACACGCCCTGGCGAGAGACTCACGGGATAAAGAGCCAGCCTGAGAGCTTCATCGGGCGGCTCGCGCACGCCTTCTCCGAAGGAGCGCCCATCTGGATCGGAACGCTCATCTTCGGTGGCATCGTCGTCGCACTGCTGCTCCAGCGATGGTACAAGTTCAGCACCGTCGACGCTCTCCTGCCGCGCGCGCAGGTCACTGGTGCCCGGGGCTGGGCACCGACCGCCTTCGACGCCTCGGTGAATCTCGTCGCCCTCGGGACCCTCGCGACCATCATCGTGTATCCGCCGGCGTTGCGGATCATGAACTGGATGAACTTCGGGTTCGACTTCCCGATCGTCGATCGCTACTCCAGCGCGTTCACACCGCTGCTCGCGATGCTCGCACTGCTGATGATACGCAACCGCTGGTTCGCGATGCTGCTCGCCGTCATCGCCGTGCTCACCGGTCTCGGTACGGTGTCAGGCGCGATCTGAACGGGATTTCGTGACAGGCTCGAAGCTCGGATCTGCAGGCTCGGACAAGTCGACAGTACCGATCACCCGCGCAGGTACGCCCGCGACGATGCTCCGCGCAGCGACGGGCCCCGTGACCACTGCACCGGCACCGATCACCGCCTCATCACCGATCGTGACGCCCATGTTGATCACGGCGTTCGCGCCGATGAACACGCGGTCGCCAATGGCCACGGGCTGCCGGTCGACCTGATCGTACGCGCGACCCGAAACGCAGCGCTTCGCGCTCGAATGGGTGTAGATGTGCACTCCGGAGGAGATATCGCATCCTTCGCCGATCGACAGTCCGCCCGACCCGTCGATGAGCGTGAATGCGCCGATCCAGGTGCCCGCACCGATGCGCGGCTCGCCGATGATCCAGGCATTTGGATTGTAGGGGTTGTCCGGAAGGCTGGTCATGGTCGCTCCTCTGCGCCGAATGAACGAACTGGGGGCGCGACGGCGTGGCCATCGCGCCCCCATCTCGTAGGGTGAACCCGCGTCAGGAGTTCTGCACGAGTCGGGTCATGCCCGACACGACGTCGATCTCGGCTTCGAACCCGAGCACGTCCTTCGCGCGCGTCGTGTCTGCCGCACGACGCGAGACGAGCACCGGACGCGGATTGAACTGCGGCTCCACGTCAGCTCCGACCGCGGCGATCAGGATGCGCGCGAGGTCGGCGACCGTCGTATCGATTCCGGTTCCGACATTGACCGGAACGTTGGCCTTCTCCGAGGTGAGGGCGAGCACCACAGCACGGGCGATGTCCTTGACATGGATGAAGTCCATGGACTGCTTGCCTTCGCCGTCGATGACCGGTGCCTCACCGTTCTTGAGGCGGTTGACGAAGTGGTTGATGACCGACGTGTAGTAGGCCGTCGTCTTCTGTCCCTCGCCGTACACGTTGAAGAAGCGCAGCGCGATCCACGGGAGATTCGTCTGACGCTGGTAGTAACCGAGCATGTCCTCGGCAGTGCGCTTACCGATGCAGTACGGCGTGAGGGGGTTGAGGCGGTCATCCTCGTGCATCGGGAGCTTCTCCGGGTCGCCGTACACCGATGCGCTGGACGCGATCACGATGCGCTTCGCGCCGAGCTCGGATGCGGAGGCGATCACGTTGTGCATGCCGACGACGTTGGTGTCGAACGAAGCGTACGGATCAGCGACAGACTTGTTGATGGAGTCCGCGGCGAGGTTGATGACGTAGTCATATCCCTCCATGGCGTTCCGAACGGCTGCGCCGTTGCGGATGTCCTGATCGATGACGTCAACACGGCCCGTCTTCGTGAGTTCGTTCGCTGCGTCGCGGTCACCGCGCCACATGTTGTCGAAGATGCGAACGGTCCATCCCTCGTCGAGCAGTCGCTGGACCACGTGAAGCCCGATGAACCCGGCGCCTCCGACGACGAAGACCTTCTTGTCACTCATTGAATCGATACTCCTTTGGTAAGTGGAAACAGCCCGCGTCAACGCGCGAGCGGGATGGCTTCGGCAAGGACCTCAACGACACGATCCACGTCGTCGAACGTCAGATTCGCGTGCATCGGGATCGCGAGATGACGCGTGAAAAGGTCTGCAGACACCGGCAGTGAACCCTCGAACCCGTACACAGGCTGGATGTGCGATGCGTAGGTTCCGAAGTTGCACTGCACACCGCTGTTGCGCAGATGCGCGGCGACGAGCCCCCGATCGATATCAGCATCGAGCGTCACCACGTACGACTGCCACGGGTGAGTGCGGTCGTCCAGGGCGACCGGAGCGGTGACTCCCTCGAGGCCACGAAGACGCTCCGCGTAGGCGGCGGCGATCTCGCCGCGGCGAGCCACGAGCCCAGGAAGCCGATCGAGCTGCGCGAGCATGATCCCCGCGGAGATGTCGGAGAGACGGTAGTTGTAGCCCGCTTCGTCGAAGGACGGGATCGGGAGGTCCGAGCTCCCCTCGCGCGACAGGGCGGGCGCGATGCCGTAGGTGTGGAGCTTTCGTGCGCGCTCGGCGAGGTCTGAACGGTCGGTGACGAGGGCTCCGCCTTCGCCGGCCGTGATGCCCTTTCGCCCGTGGAAGCTGAAGGTCGCCACGTCCGCAAGGCTTCCCGCGGGCCGCCCCTTGTAGGAGGCTCCGGCAGAACAGGCCGCGTCCTCCATGAGGAACAAGCCGTGCTTGTCGGCGATGGCGCGAAGTTCGTCGTAATCCGCAGGCTGACCGAACACGTCGACGGCGAGGATGCCCACGGTGCGCTCGGTGATCGACGCCTCGACTGCCGCCGGATCCACCGACCAGATGTCAGGACGGATGTCCGCGAACACCGGCTTCGCCCCCGTCCACATGACGGAGTGTCCGGTGGCAGGGAAGGTGTAGTCGCCGACGATGACCTCATCCCCCGGCTTGACGCCGAGGGCATCGAGCCCGAGGTGGAGCGCAGATCCGCAGTTGCTCGTGGCGAGTGCGTGCGCGGTGCCGACCGCTTCCGCGAAGCGCCCTTCGAACTCACGGCACGTCGGTCCTGCTCCGGAAAGCCATCCCGAATCGAACACGCGCTGAACCGCCGCGAGCTCTTCTGGTCCGACAGTCGGTTCGCCGAGAGCGACGGTGTGCGCCATCGTTCACCTTTCGCTTGAAGTGGGGTTCGGAGAGTTCACGGCACTCGGAGCCGTAGGATCGAAACGTGGTGCGGGCACCAGAATCGCCACCGCCATCCTACCCGCTTGTTGTCGTCAAGGAGATTTACCGTGCCAGGAACCAGTGTCGTCATCATCGGCGGCGGCATCGTCGGCCTCGCCGTTGCGGAGCGCGCGGCACGCTCGGGACAGCGCGTCGTGGTCCTCGAGAAGGAAGAGGCGTGGGCCTTGCACCAGACGGGCCGCAATTCCGGCGTCATTCATGCGGGACCGTACTACAAGCCGGGTTCCCTGAAGGCGAAGATGTGCGTCCAGGGCAACGCGAGCATGCGGAGGTTCGCGGTCGAGCACGGCATCCCACACGAGTTCACGGGCAAGCTCATCGTCGCGACGAATGAGTCCGAGTTGCCGAACCTCAAGGAGCTGGAGCGGCGCGCCCAGGCGAACGGCGTCCCCACCCGCTGGCTCACGGCCGCGGAGGCGCACGAGTACGAGCCGCACGTCGCCTGTGTGGCCGCACTTCGCGTCGAGACGACGGGAATCATCGACTACGCCGCCGTGAGCCGACGTCTCGCGGAGATGGCGGCCGAGCACGGCGCAGAGATGATCCTCGGAGCCCAGGCCACAGCGATCCGCAATGAGAACGGGCACGTCGTCGTCGAGCACACTAAGGGCACGACACGTGCAGACTTCCTAATCAACTGCGCCGGTCTGCACAGCGACAAGGTCGCGCGACTCGCGGGGCTGCGCCCCTCGGCACGCATCGTGCCCTTCCGCGGTGAGTACTTCCACCTCTCGGCCGAGAAGGAACACCTCGTTCGGGGACTGATCTACCCGGTTCCGGACCCCGACCTCCCGTTCCTCGGCGTCCACCTGACGAAGATGATCGACGGCAGTCGCCATGCGGGTCCGAACGCGGTCACCGCACTCGGACGAGAGAGCTACAGCTGGGCGAAACTGAACATTCCCGAGGCGATCGGCGACATCACCTACCCCGGGTTCCTCCGCATGGCCTCTCACAACATCCCGGTCGGCGTGAAAGAGGTCCTGCGCTCGTTCTCCCGACGGATGTTCGCGCAGAGTCTGTCGGTCCTCGTCCCCGGTATCGAAGCCCGTGACCTGACCTCGTCCCCCGCCGGTATCCGCGCGCAGGCGATCACGAAGGACGGCAAACTCGTCGATGACTTCCTGTTCGAGATCGCCCCTCAGCAGGTGCACGTGCTGAATGCACCTTCACCGGCGGCCACGAGTGCCCTGGTCATCGCGGAGGATATCTGCCGGAGGGCCGGCTTCCTGGACTGAGCGGATTCGGACGCCGGCTCCTCCGCCGACGTCCGAATCGCCGTCAGGACACGGGAACGACTTCGTAGATGCGCATCTTGGTCGGTCCGTCCGTCGTCGTGGTCACCAGACGGACGCAGTCCTGCGAGATGTCGCTCTCGGCGATCACGTACTCCACGTTCGCCTGCGCGAACGCACTGCAGGAATCGAAGGTCAACTGGATCTGATCCGGTGCCGGGTTGCGGGGATCGGGATCTCCGTCGCCTACCACCCACGAGACGTTCGCCAGCCTGTTCCAGTTCTTCTCACTGCTGTTCGTCGGATCGATCTCCTCCCACATCTCCGGCGACGGTGCGCTCTGGAAACCGTTGTAGGAGGCGACCCCGGCTTGAACGAGCATCATCGTCGGCAGCGGAGAGTCGGCTATGCCCACCCAATCCCCCGGTTCCGTCGCGTCGATCTTCTCGATGGCATCCACCGCATGCGTCTCGCGGAGGTCGAGCACACCACGGTAGAGCGGATTGACACCCGCCGTGGACAGCAGCGACAGCACGAGCACGAGCCCCGCCCCGACAGCGATCCGGTTGGTCGCGAACAGCCACACGCTCGCGACGAACAGAGCGACGCACAGGACCGTGGCCCCCGCGACCAATGGATTCGCCGCGGCGAAGTCCCGGAAGCTGAAGTCGCCGGAAGCGCCGATGAGAGCGGCGACCCCGACGCTCGCGGCGGCGAGTATCGTCGCGACCGCGGCAGGCAGCCGAAGACCGCCGCCCCGACCGCGCTCATCGGCGAGTCGGGTGCCGGCGACCACGACGAGGACGAGGCTGAGAAGTCCGAATCCGAGCCTCACCCGGCCATAGGTTGTTCGATCCAGCAGGAGCAGGTGCGAGACCGGGTCCCACCCGGGCAGGAACATGTATGCCAGGAACACCACGGCGACGACGGAGAGGCATACGGTGAGCCAATCGACCCCCTCGCCTCTTCGGAAGCGGCGAAGAGCGATCCAGATGAGCGGCACGAGCAGGAAGAGACCGGGAAGTACGAATGTCGCCGATTCGGAGCTGTTCATGCCCCATGGCACGCCGCCGGACGGTCCGATGATCGGCGAGAAGGGACCACTGAACAAAGCCGCGAGCTCGTACCCGCCACCCCCACCGACCGGCTGGAGTCTTTCCCCGGGATAGACCGTGCTCGTGAAGCCCACGATCGTGTCCCAACGGGTCACCAGCCAGATGCAGAGGAGTGCCACACCGGCCGCACCGGCGATGAAGACCGGGACCACCGCCTTCAGACGGTCCACGAATCGCGGTCTGTCGACAGAGGGCATGAGGACGAATCCGACGCCGAAGGCAGCGACCACCCACACGACGGGGACGATGAACGGCACGTAGATTCCCGTTCCCATCGTCGCGGTGAGGTAGGCCACGAGCGCCGCCAGCACCCATTTCCCCGTCCGGTGCCGAGACCTCACGCACCAGACGATCGCCGCCATCACCAGAAGCGCCCACGCGGGCGCATAAAGCGTGATCGACAAGAACCACCATTGGAAGAATGGCGCGAGGAAGAAGCCGCAAGACAGGAGCAAGGCGGTGATCGGGCGTCGAGGGAGGAGCGTCACGGCGAACAGGAACGCGGCGGCGACCAATGCGAATGCCGGGAGCCACCATTTCACGGCCATCGCCTGGTCGAGTGGAAGGAAGAGGAAGCCGACGAGGTGCGGGCGGAGGGCTGTCGACCAGTCGCGCGTCGGCAGGTCATGCTGGACCGTCGCGTCCATGCCGCCCGGGAAGGTCTCGTTGCGGGTAGGCAGCCCCTGCTCGACCTGCGAGATCGTCCATGTCGTCTGCACGAACCACTCGTCGCTCCGGATCGGCTCGGGCATGCCTGCGATCAGATCCGAATCGGCGTCGTTGCTAACGAGGCCGTGCATCACTCCCGTGGACGAACCGGTGATGCCGAGGATGACCAGTAGCACGAACACCGCTGCCAGCAGGCTCAGAGGGGCGAGCAGGACTCGACGATTGGGCAGCCCGTCCTCCCTCGGCATGACGAAACTGCGGTAGGAATCTCGGACCGCCGCCCAGCGGGACGGCCTGGACCCTGCCTCGTTCGGGGGCGTTGACGATGACAACAACTCATGCCTCACTAGATCACTGCCATGATGGCGGGAAGAGGGAACTGCCCGTCGAGCCGAACAGCAGGTCACATCCTATCGACAGGATCTGATCAAGCCTGAGAACGCGGTGCTCCCCCGTTCGCAGGCCGGCCCGCCCAAGGCACGCACTCAGCCGACGGTTGATCTCACCTGACGAAACCGCGCTCCGTCGATGAACCCGCGTATGCCAGCGCGAATCTTCGGGCCCCGTTCGCGCTCGCAGAGCAGCATCTTGATCCAGGCCTTCGTCGCGTATGCAGCGTCGTCCCAGAACCAACGGCCGAAGCCGTACCGTCGGATCATGATCATGCGGTTACGCGTCATGTAGTACTGACGCATGGGCGAGTAGTTCGAGAGGTAGATCCGTCTGCCGAGGAAAGTAGACGGCACCGAGTCGCCGAACCGATGGTCGAGTACCGTGTCGTACACCTTGACCACGCGGTAACCCGCTCGGCGTGCTCGGAGCGAAATGTCGTGATCGACGTAGTCGATGAAGAGGCGTTCATCGTGAAGCCCGATCTTCTCCAGCGCCGCCCGGGAGAAGAGCGCACCCGAGGAGATCACTGCCACCTGCTCCTCGACACCCACCCGGTTCTCGCCGTCGTACAAGTGGCCGGTCTCCTCGGCACGCAGCGCCGGCCCGGCGATGGCGACGGGACGGCCGGCAGGCGAGAAGGCACCGATGAGCGCCTCAAGCATCCCGTCTGCCACAGTGCTGTCCTGGTCGAAGACCCACACATAGTCGAATCCTGCGCCGAGAGCCTGCCTCATCCCCGCGTTGAATCCTGCGGCGACGCCGACATTCTTCGTCTGGTCCAGGACGGTCAGGGCGTCACCGTCGCGTAACGGGGCGAGGAGCTTCTCAGTGCCTTCGTCGTCCGGCGAGTTGTTCACCAGGTAGATGTGGTCTGCCTGGGCGGCGAGCTTCGCAAGGTTGTCGCGGATGCTCGATGACGGACGGTAGGCCAGGACAACAGCGGCGACCTTCGGCGGTGGCGTCATCGTCCCACCGAGGAGTCCACGGTGATCTTCGCCGCCACGGTACCCATCGTGGTGTCGTCGGTCCGCACCCGCAACGTGGCGCCGCGCATGAGGCCGTGGCTGCTCGGTTCGCTCACGCCGGCGGCGTTCGCATTCACGAAGTAGTCCCCCGGACCGAATCCGGCCTGGGCGATGCGGAGATCCACGACGGTCTTGCCTGCGATCGGATCGAGCACCACGCCGAGCACCTCGGTGTTCGAGGCCATCACCATCTGCCCGAGCGGGGTGTCCATGCTGAAGCCGATCTCCCATCGCTCGATCGGCCGCAGCGTATCGACATGCACACGGACCGTGAACGGATCGCCCGTCTGGAGCTCCTTGATGGTTGCGCCATCGTCGTCCACCAGCTCGATGCGCTTCACCTGGATCGGATGGATGGTCTCCTCCGGAGGCGCCTCGCCCACCTCGCGGTCGGCGAGCACGTCACGCAGTCCGTCCACCGCGCGATTGATGTCCCCGTCGAACACCAGCTTCCCGTGATGGAGCAGGATGCCGCGGTCGCAGAGCTCCTGAACCTGCTGCGCGGAGTGGCTCACGAGGATGATCGTCCGGCCCTCCTCACGGAACTGGTGGATGCGGTCCATGCACTTGCGCTGGAAAGCCTCATCGCCGACGGCGAGAACCTCGTCGACGAGAAGCACGTCCGGATCGGTGTGCACCGCAACAGCGAAAGCCAGTCGCACATACATTCCGGACGAGTAGAACTTCACGGCGGTTTCGATGAACTCGCCGATTCCACTGAACTCGAGGATGTCGTCGAACCGTTCGTCGATCTGAGCGCGACTGAGCCCGAGGATCGCGGCATTGAGATAGACGTTCTCCCTGCCGGAGAGATCGGGGTGGAACCCTGCGCCCAGCTCCAGAAGCGCGGCCATGCGCCCCCGAGCCTCCACGGTACCGGTCGTCGGCGCCACGATACCGCCGATGAGCTTCAGCAACGTGCTCTTTCCCGAGCCGTTCTGGCCCAGCAGCCCGACGGTCGTGCCCGCCTTGATGTCGAGCGAGATCTCGTCGACAGCGGTGAACTCCTCTCGGAAGGCTTTGCCGTGCCTTCCGAAGTGGACGATGCGGTCCTTGAGGTTGTTGTCCTTGCGCACGCGGAACTTCTTGCTCACGCCCTTGAGACGGATGATGTCCGGGCGGGATGAGAGGTCGGTGTTATCGATCATGGCCTACAGCTCCTGCGCGAAATTGCCCTGCATGCGCGTGAAGACGCGATGCGAGATCCAGAGGAACACGAGCCCGATGACACTCATGATCGCCATCCTCAGCCCGAGGTTCGGGGGGTAGTCGGCGACGGTGCCGGAGCCCCAGAACGCCCGGTGAAATCCGAATACCCCCACGGTGAGCGGGTTCGCGAGGTACACCTCGAGAAGCCACGCGGGAAGGTCGTACTGCGCCACCACCGTCTTGACCATGGTCCACGAGTAGACGATCGGCGAGGCCCACATCGCGAGCATCATGACGACCTCGGTGAGGTACTGGATATCCCGAAGGTAGACGTTGAGGGCGGACAGCAGCAGCCCGGTCGCAATTCCCCACAGCAGCACCATCCCGAGCGACGGGAAGAACCACAGCATGTGCACCGGCTCTGGGAGTCCGTTGAGGAGCAGCGCCGCGACCAGCAGCACACCCAGCTGCACCAGGAACATGAAGCTGGCCGCACCGATGCTTCCCAGCGGGAAGATCTCACGCGGGAGATAGATCTTCTTCACGAGTCCGGCGTTGGAGATGATCGACCCCGTCGAGCCGAAGATCACGTCGGCGAAGAACGTGTAGAGAGTGAAACCGGCGAAAAGGTAGATCGCGAAGTTGTCGATCCCCCGTGAAGCGCCGAGGATCTGTCCGAGCACGATGAAATAGACCAGGAACTGTACCAGCGGGCGGATCACGGTCCACAGGAACCCGAGGAAGCTGTCGCGATAGCGTGCTTGGAGGTCGCGACGGATGAGCAGTATCAGAAGTTCGCGCCGTCGGTACAGTTCGCCGACCTTGCCGCCACGACCACCGTCGCGGAGTCCGCGCGCGTCGATCGTGGTGAACGGCTCGGCGGCGAGCCGAGTGAATCTGTCCACGGGGGTTTCCTTTTCGGGTGTTCGGGTCGTCCCTGAGCCTATCCTCAGCAGAACCTGTGCCTCGGCGCGGCGCGCCTCACCGATGCCCGGGGAGGCGCCGGCGGATGCCGCCGACGATACGCTCGCGCGCGGCACGGATTCGGGCTCCGGCGCCAGGGTGGTTGCGACGCATGTACATCCGCGCGAAATCGCGCAGCTTCCCCTCCCCCACATGTCCGATACCGCGCAGGAAGGTGATCTGCTCGTAGGTGCGTCCGGGAACGGTCGAGGACATCTCGTCGAAGTTGAAGTCGAGCGTCGTGTAGCTCACGGCGAAGTACTCGGCGTTCGTGATCGTGCGCGTGTGGAACCCGAGCTCCGCGGCCGCATAGCTCGGTACCCGCTCCAGGACGTGGGCGAGGCCGCCGTCCTGGTATGCCTCAGCACCTCCGAAGTCCGAGTACTCCCACGGCTGCTCTACCAGGAGACGAAGCGCCTCCGGTCGCGCGATGAACATCGAACCGTACGGCGCAAGCGGTGAGATGTCGTCGAGAGGCACCATGATCCCCATCTGGGCAGCAAGCTTCTCGAATCCCGGCTTGTTCGCCCACCAGGCGCGCCCCATGGTCGGGTAGCCGATGTGCACCATGGGCGGATAGACGATCCCGAGTCCCGGCTCGCGCTGGAACAGGGCGAGCACGTTCGCGGCATATCCCGGACTTGCGAGCAGATTCGTGAACTGCTGCTCCTTGAAGGCGCGCCCGACGTTGAAACCATCCTGGGGGGTCTTCTTCGAGTGAAGCTTGACGACGAGATCGTAGCCGCCGTCGAGGAGCACATCCTTGCAGCCCACGAGGAACGCGCTCTGATCACGACCATCGTTCGACGCGACCACGCGCACGTCGACCGCGCGACCGTCACGCGGCCGCGCATCGACGATCTCACGAATGTCCGCAGCACGCCTCTCATCCTGGGTCGTGATGACGAGGTCGTAGGTGGTGGGGAGCATGTCGACGCGGTCCAGCATCTCGTCCGTCATGTCGACGTAGAAGATGTGGAGGATGGCGACGACCCGCGGGGCGCGCAAGGGGTCGAACCCGTGGTCGATGTCGCCCAGAACATCGTTCAACCCGAGATCGACGTTGAGATCCTTCGGCGGCACATTGCGGGCGAGGTTCGAGAACATGTACTCGACGGGATATCCGTGCGATGCCATGTCCTCGGCGATCCACCTGCCGATCACGCCGTGACGGTCCAGGTACGGCGGCCAGTGGAAGAACGGACGACGCTTGACGAGCGGGCATCCGTCGGCGATGAGCAGATCGGCGTTGAAGAGCGCGGGATGATCCGTCGGATAGTTCTCGGCGGAAAAAGCCGCTGCAGAGACGAAACCCGCGTCATGGAACCGCTGTGTGAACGTCACTTCGTGACTGAGGACAGCCGCATAGTAATCATCCATAGCCGGCAGATCGCGCCAGTAGTCGCGCCAGATGCCGGACATGAACATGCGCTTGCGCACCGCGATCCAGAACGATTGCAGGTGGTCAGGCACCCGCCCCTCACCTGTCGCAGGATTCTTCATTCGGACGTTGTCCGTCATGCCCCAGAAGTCCAGATCCTGCGACGCCATCCTGTCCAGCACCGGCCCGTACGGTCGCACCGGACCGAACCAGGTGTCGTTGGTGAGCACGACCTCGTCGAATTTCTCGATGCCGTCGCCCAGGTGATCGATACCTGCCTTGTGGCCCCAGATGTCGAACCCCTCGTTCGGACGCACGAGGATGTCGTCCGTCACTGCCTCGAGACGCTCGCGTCCCTCCGGACTCAGGGCGCCGTTGACGACCGCGAGGATGTGGTCCGCGTCTGCGCGCATCTGCTCCAGCGCATACAGCACATAGTCCTCGACCGCGCCGCGGCGGTCGAACACGACGTAGATGACCGCGCGTCTGCTCTCCGACGTGAGTCCCGATGGCTGATCGTTGACAATCACAGCAGCTCTCCCTCGATCGGACGTCCTCGTCGGAGCACCTTGCGGAGCGTATGCATCCCGATGCGGGCCACGGCGACGAACGGGCGCATGACCGGCGCGAGACGCGCGGAAGTCGTCGGATGGTTCAAACGCATATACATGCGGGTCATCGCGACGATTCCGCCGGCGCCGGCCCATCCTGCGCGATGCAGCCACTGGATCTGCTCCAGAGGGTAGCCCGGGGGCGTGATCGAGAGCTGATCGAGCTTGTACGCAAGATTCGCGTAGGCAATCCCCGCGTGCTCCTGATTGAGCACCGTGCGGCAGTGGTAGCCGATCTCGCCCAGTGCAAGCGGCAGAAGACGCTCTTGCACGCGGGCGAGGTCGGCCCCGCCACGCTTCGCGGCGACATAGTCTTCATAACGGAGCTGGTCATCCAGCAGCAGGCGGAGAGCCTTCGGACGTCCAACCCACATGCCGCCCATCGGGGCCAGGGGCGAGGCGCCGTCGAACGGCACGTTGATGCCGAGACGCTCGCTGATCTCGAGCGCGGGCTCCCGGTACTGCGACCATCCTCGCCCGGCGAGGGCGTATCCGATATGCATCATCGGCGGGAAGACCGCTCCGAGTCCTGGTTCACGCTCGAACAGGGCGAGAAGGTTCGAGAACTGCCCGGGACTCGAGATGAGGTTCTCGAGCTGGTAGCGGCGGAAGTACCGTGCGATGTTCGCCCCGCGCTTCCGCGGGGCGCGGGAGTGGATCTTGACGACGAGGTCGTACCGGTCGGACACGAGGATGTCCCGACATCCGATGAAGAACGCGCTCATGTCGCGTCCGTGCTTCGACGGCACGACACGGATGTCGAAGCCGGTCGCCTTCGTGAGTCGCCGATCATCGATCGCCGTCCGGATACGGGTCGCGCTGTCGTCGTCGAGTGTCGTCACCACCAGATCGAAATCGACGGGGATCTGCTCGAGCCGATTGAGAATATGGTCGATCGTCCGCGGATCCGCGCAGTGAGCAAGGACCGCGATGCGTCTGCTCGGTGCCGGGGCATGAGCGCTCTCGTCGAGCACTTCGAGCATTCCCGCATCGGTGTTCAGCGTCTTCGGCTGCACGTTCTTCGCGAGGTTGCTCCACATCAACTCGATCGGATAGCCGTATCCGGCGATCGCCGCAGCCGTCCGCCGTCCGATGACGGCATGCCGGTCGAGGAAGGGGGGATAGTGGAAGAAGGGACGACGCTTGACCAGAGGGCAGCCGTCGGCAAGAAGAAGATCGGCGTTGAACAGCGAGGGGTGCTCGGTCGGATAGTCGTGCGACGCGAAAGCGACCGAAGCAGAGTAGCCGCGCTCTTGGAAATGCTTCGTGAACTGTGTCTCGTGCTTGAGCACCGCATCGAAGTAGGACGGCATCTCCGGCAGATCCCGCCAGTACTCCTGCCAGTCGGGAGACAAGAACATCTCCTTGCGGACGGCGATCCAGAAGGACTGGAGGTGATACGGAAGCTCACCCTCGTTCGTGAACTTGTTGAGCGGCTCCCACTCGTGATCGGTCATGCCCCAGAAATGCACCTCACGAGCATTCATCCGCTCGAAGACCGGACCGTACGGACGAACCGGGCCGAACCAGGTGTCGTTCGTCAGCAGCACCTCGTCGAACTCGGCGATTCGATCGCCGATATGCGCCAGTCCCTCCTTGTGCGCCCAGATATCGAAACCGGTGTTGGTGCGCACCAGAATGTCGTCGGTCACGCTCTCGAGCGTGGCTCGACCGGCATCGTCCAGAGGCCCGTTCACCACCGCGAGAATGTGCGCGGCGTCGTCTCGCATGCCTTCCAACGCGAACCGGACGAACTCCTCGACCGTCCCACGACGGTCGTAGACGACGTAGATGACCAGCCGCTTCCCGCCATCAGGAAATGTCGCTGATTTCTGCCCCGGCGTCGTCATCTGATCCCTCCAGACCCTCGGTGGGAGGGCACAACTCATGCCCGCGCCAAGCGCGGAATGTCACTGAACTCGGACGAGCCTAGTCAGCGTCCCTGTGCGAGCGCCTTGAGGAGGTACTCGCCGTACCCGCTCTTGCGCAACGGCTCCGCGCGCTCTCGCAGCTCGTCATCCGTGAGGAACCCCATCCGCCACGCGACCTCTTCCGGGCAACCGATCGAGAGTCCCTGGCGCTTCTCCACCGTGCGGATGAAGTCCGTCGCTTCGGCGAGTGAATCGAATGTCCCCGTGTCGAGCCAAGCGGTGCCACGGGTGAGCAGCTGCACTTTGAGCTTTCCCCTGTCGAGGTACTCGCGATTGATGTCGGTGATCTCGAGCTCTCCACGAGGTGAGGGCTTGAGAGCCTTCGCGATCTCGATCACGTCGTTGTCGTAGAAGTAGAGCCCGGGAACGGCGTAGTTGCTCTTCGGGTGGGCGGGCTTCTCCTCGAGGGAGACCACCTTGCCTTCGCGGTCGAACTCCACCACCCCGTATGCCGCGGCGTCGTCGACCCAATAGCCGAAGACGACGCCACCGTCGAGTTCTGTGTACTGACGAAGCTGCGTGCCCATGCCCTGGCCGTAGAAGATGTTGTCACCAAGGACGAGGGCCACCGAGTCGTCGCCGATGTGCTCCTCCCCCAAGATGAATGCCTGCGCAAGGCCATCCGGGGACGGCTGGGTCTTGTACGTGATGGAGACACCGAACTTCGACCCGTCCCCGAGCAGACGCTGGAAGGACTCTGCGTCGTGGGGCGTCGTGATCATCAGGATGTCGCGGATGCCGGCGAGGATCAGCGTCGACAGCGGGTAGTAGATCATCGGCTTGTCGTACACCGGGACCAGCTGCTTGGAGACGCCGAGGGTGATCGGGTGCAACCGGGAGCCTGTGCCGCCGGCGAGAATGATGCCACGCATGATCACTAGTCTCCCTGATCGCGCTCGCCTGAACAAACGCCCCGAATCGGGCAGACCCTACCCGGTACGCTGGTCGTCATGCAGAGACTGCTCGTCACCGGCGGCGCCGGCTTCATCGGTTCCAACTTCGTGCACCACGTCATCGAGAAGACCGATGCCCATGTCACCGTGCTCGACAAGCTCACCTACGCGGGCAATCGGGCCTCGCTGGAGGGCCTCCCGGCGAATCGTCTCCGGTTCGTGGAAGGCGATATCGCGGACCCCGAGCTTGTCGACGACCTCTTCTCCGAGGTGGACGCCGTCGTGCATTACGCGGCGGAGTCGCACAACGACAACTCCTTGCACGATCCGCGTCCGTTCCTCGACACCAACATCATCGGCACCTACACCCTTCTCGAGGCAGCGCGCCGTCATGACCGCCGCTTCCACCACATCTCGACAGACGAGGTCTACGGTGATCTCGAGCTCGACGATCCCGAGAGGTTCACCGAACAGACCCCCTACAACCCCTCCTCTCCGTACTCCTCCACCAAGGCAGGCAGCGATCTCCTCGTCCGCGCCTGGGTGCGCTCCTTCGGTGTGCGCGCCACGATCTCGAACTGCTCGAACAACTACGGTCCGTACCAGCACGTCGAGAAGTTCATCCCGCGTCAGATAACGAATGTGCTGCGCGGTATCCGTCCGAAGCTCTACGGCGCCGGACAGAATGTGCGCGACTGGATCCACGCCGACGATCATTCGTCAGCCGTTCTCACGATCCTCGACAAGGGCGAGATCGGCGAGACCTACCTGATCGGCGCCGATGGCGAGAAGGACAACAAGTCGGTCGTGGAACTCATCCTCACCGAGATGGGTCAGCCTGCGGACGCGTACGATCACGTCACGGATCGCGCGGGCCACGACCTGCGGTACGCGATCGACTCGACCAAGCTCCGGAACGAGCTCGGTTGGACGCCCACATACGGGGACTTCGAATCCGGTCTCGCCTCGACGATCGCGTGGTACCGCGACAACGAGGCGTGGTGGGCTCCCTCCAAAGACGCGACCGAGACGTTCTACGCATCCAAGGGACAGTGATGACGGAGTTCGGAAAGTCGCTGACAGTGTCGGAGACGGGCATCCCCGGACTCCTGATCGCCGACCTTCCCGTTCACGGGGACTCCCGTGGCTGGTTCAAGGAGAACTGGCAGCGCGAGAAGATGATCGCCGCAGGTCTTCCGGACTTCGGTCCTGTGCAGAACAACATCTCCTTTAACGACGAGGTCGGGACCACACGTGGCATCCACGCGGAGCCGTGGGACAAGTGGGTATCGGTGGCGACCGGGCGCATCTTCGGCGCGTGGGTCGACCTCCGCGAGGGCCCGACTTTCGGCGCGGTGTTCACCGCTGAGATCGATCCGTCACGCGCGATCTTCGTCCCGCGTGGAGTCGGGAACTCGTATCAGACACTCGAGCCGGACACCGCCTATGTCTATCTCGTCAACGACCACTGGTCGGCGGATGCGGAGTACTCGTTCCTGAATCTGGCTGACGAGACCGCGTCCGTCCAGTGGCCCATCCCGCTGTCCGAGGTCGAGATCTCGGCCAAGGACCTCGCACATCCGCGCCTCGCGGACATCGCCCCGATTCCGGCAAAGAAGACCCTGGTGATCGGGGCCAACGGTCAGCTCGGTGTCGCTCTGCGCAGACTCCTCGGCGATTCGGCGCAGTACGAGTACGCCGGACGCAGCGAGTTGGATCTCACTGACCCCGGCTTCGCCTCCGCACGGCGCTGGCGTGACTACGAGACGATCATCAACGCCGCCGCGTTCACCGCGGTCGACCTCGCGGAGACACCGGAAGGCCGCGCCGCCGCGTGGGCGGCAAACGTCGCCGGAGTCGCTGCGCTGGCTCAAGTGGCAACGGAGAACCGCATCACCCTCGTGCACGTCTCGAGCGACTATGTCTTCGACGGCACAAAGGAAGATGCCTACACCGAAGACGACTGTTTCCGCCCGCTCGGAGTTTATGGCCAGACCAAAGCTGCGGGCGACGCGATCGTCAGCACTGTGCCGAGGCACTACATCGTCCGCACGTCATGGGTGATCGGCGAAGGCAAGAACTTCGTCCGCACCATGGTGTCGCTTGCGGAGCGCGGCATCGATCCGCAAGTGGTCGACGATCAAACGGGACGGCTGACGTTCACGAGCGACATCTCTGCGGCGATCGTGCACCTTCTTCACACCGACGCCGCCTACGGCACCTACAACCTGTCCGGTACGGGCGAACCCGCAACTTGGGCGGAGATCGCTGCCGAAGTCTTCGCTCTGACCGGGAATGCGCCCGAGCGCGTGAGCGGTGTCTCGACCTCCGAGTACTTCGCTTCTGCCTCGACGCCGGTCGCCCCGCGCCCGGCGAACAGTGTGCTCGCGCTAGATAAGATCGTGGAATCCGGATTCGAGCCGGCTCCGTTCCGCGAGACGCTGAACGCCTACTTGAACGCTGGTTGAGGACTCCTTGGGCGCCGGCCGATGAACGGACCGGTGCCCAAGGCCTCACGCCCCCTCAGAAGCGGATCGTCCCACCCTCGAAGGTCTGAGAACACACCCCACCCGCACACACCTGTGCGCTGGTAGGCCATCCGTACGAACCCGAGGCACCTCCCGCGGCGAAGTACGCATCGCGAACCTTTCCGGTGACCGCGAACGCACCCAGGGTGCGCTTGAAGAAGACGGCGCCATTCGCGAATCCCTCGGCCATCCCCCCGCCGTTGAACGAGTAATAGACGAACGACGAAGGAATCCTCGCCCCCAGCGTCGCGGCCTGAGCCGTCGCCACGGCATCGATCGCAGGCGCACCCACCCGCGCTCCGGCAGCCGCCGACCAACTGATCCACCCGTACTGGAACTCCTGCGAGCACAACGTGGACGTGCACGTCTGCGCCCCCACGGGGAAACCGAGCCGACCCGTGGCCCCACCAAGCGTGAAGTACTGATCACGGATGGGACCCGACACGAAGAACGCCGTCCCATTCGTCACCGCATACGCGGAACCACTCCCGAACGCCTGACCGGTCCCTCCCGGCAGAGCGGCCACCGCAGAAACCGGCACCCCCCACGAACCGGAGATCCCGCCTGCAGCGGCATACGCCGCATAGACCGGGCCCGACACACCGAACGCACCCGCCCCAGAAGACGACACCATCCCACCCTCGAAGGTCTGAGAACACACCCCACCCGCACACACCTGATCGGCAGTAGGCATCCCCAGTTCACCGTTCGCACCGTTCTGTGCGAAATAGCCTGAGCGCAACGGTTCCGCGACGACGAACGTACCTTTGGAGCCCGAATACACGGATCCTCCGGAGAAGAGCTGCCCGATGCCCTGTGTGAGCGGTTGCTGGTTCAGCACGGGCCACCCCAGGGGCCCGTCGGCGCCTTGCCGCGCGAAGTAGTACTCCCGGAGCGGACCGGACCACACCGTCTTCGCTCCGAAGGATCCCGTCCAGTAGATCGAGGCAATGGAGAACGCACGCCCGTAGCCCCCGCCGTTCTGCTGCAGACGAGTGACGTCGGAGACCGGGGCTCCGGGCCCGGCAGCACCGCCTTGCGCCAGGTACTCACCCTGAATCGCTGCCGTCGCCGTGGCGAGGCCCGACGAGACCTGGGTGGATCCGAACCAGTCGGTGAAGTAGTTGTAGAAGTTGCGGTTTCCGTACGCGGAGCACCCGTCTCCCAGACCGTATCCGGCGTTGAGCGCAGCGGCGTTGGGCTGATACGGCGTGTAGTAGTAGAGAGCCGACGTCGCCTTGTTGGCGACGTACACCGGTGAACTCCCGCAGTTGGCGTTGGGGTTGTAGAGGATGTTCCAGGTCCTGCCCGGGGCATACCACTGGAACCACTTGCCCTCCATGTAGATCTGCATCTGACGTGCTGCGCCGTAGATCTGATGGAAGAACCCGATGTAGTTCGGGTCGCAGGGCGCGGTGTCAGGACATCCCTGCCCGAGTGCGATCCGGTAGCGCCATGCGCTGGGCCAGATGTGAGTGACGAGCCCCTGTTCCTTCTGGAGCATCACGATAAGCACCTGCGGGTTGATGTTGCAGGCCTGCGCGACGCGATAGATGATGCGAGCCGCCGATTCGTTCGCCGCCCCCGAGTACCCGCTGCAGTAAGCGTCGGCCGGACGAGTGACGGTGTTCATCGTGAAGTCCTTGATGCACACGATCGGCTCGTTGTTCTCGTCCCTTCCCCCCTGACACCGTGACACCTTGCTGTTGAAGAATGCCTGGATCTGAGCCTCGGTCATCGTGGTCTTGTCCGTGAACACGGCATCGCTGATGAGGTTGCCAGGCGTGAAGCCGGCCAGCGTCGTCTTGACGATCCCGCTCGCGGCGGGGTCGACCATCGTTCGAGACGTACTCGGAGCACTCAAGGAGACCGACGCCGTGGCAGCAGTGGCGGGGGCCACGGTGCCGAGGACCAGGGCGGAGGCAGCAAGGAAACAGGTGAGGAGACGGGCGGTCCTCAGGGTGTTTCGCGAGCGTGGGGCACGTCGAGACATGTGACCAGTGTGACGGAAGTTGCGGGATGATGCCACTGTTGCCGGGATCGCACCACAAGTTTCCGGCGTGTCGCACGTATGCGCAGGTGGCTCTCAGCCAATCAGAGGTCGGCGTGAAGGGCCCAGAGCCGCTCAGCTGCGCTCGCCCACGAGAACGCTCGCGAACGGTCGGCGGCGAGGACACTGAGGCGTGTCGCGGAGTCTCCGGTAGCTGCGGCAACGGCTTCGGAGAGTTCATCGGCGCTAGCGAGCACCCCGCCGTCTGCGAGAACATCACGGTGCGACCCGCTGTCGACTGCCACCACCGGGATGCCGAGTGCCATCGCCTCGACGGCGCGCCACGGCCACCCGGCGACGGCACTGGTGGCGACATAGGCGGATGCACCCGAGAGAATGGCGGCGCGATCCTCGATCGACAGCACCCCGCGGACGTGCGCGCGCCGCTCAGGCAGCCCGGCGGCAGAGGCGACTTCCACATAGTGTGGTTCCGACCCCTCGGGAGCGTCGAACACCACCGCGTCGAGCCCCGCGGCCACCGCACCTCGGATGCCGTCGGCAAGTCCCGACGGAGATCCGCTGACCACGATGTAGCGGTCGGGCAGCGACAGCGCGTTCCGACGCGCAGCAGCGTCGAAGGGAACGTCGAATCCCTGCGGCGGTGCGCCCGCGATCACCCGAACGCGGTCGCCGATCTTCGCCAGCTCCGAAAGACGCTCAGCCACGGCGTGAGACGGCACCACCACCGCGTCGGCATGTCTCACAGCTCGACGGAGCATGCCTCGCTGCCAGGCCGCATTCCCCTTGGACAGCAGCTCCGGCGCATCCCAGGCTCGCAGATCCCACACCGTGACCGTGGTCTGGTGGTTGTCGTGCACCCGATCATGGCGCACAAGGGGCGCCATCAGCGTCGGCGAATGGATGAGTCCGCCGCCGACACCCGGAGCGATCCCGAGCTGCCAGGCTGCGGCGAGTTCACGACGCCCCATCCCGAGCGTGCGGATGTCCCCTATTCCCGCCACAGGCACGGACGCGCCGGCCGGAACGATGGCGTCCACGGCGCAACCGGAGGGGGCGGTCGCGACCAGGCCGGCGGTGATTCCCACCGCGGCGTCCGCGTGATCGGCATCGACGACATCCACGAGCTGATCCAGAACAACACGCAGTCGAGCACCCATGCACACAGGCTATCCCCGCTGTGCCGCTCCCCCCGTGAGGTCAGCGCCCGCGCCACCGTAGTGTCAGCGTTCGCACAGTTTTCGCCCACCACGGCCGCAGCGGTTCATGCTTGAATGCTCGGGTGAGCGATGGTCGACTTCCCGTCCGGCGCCGATGGATCGGGTGGACCGTCGGCATTCTGCTGACCCTTCTCCTCATCGCCGTCGGCTGGGTCACCGTCCGCGGGATCGGCGCCGTGAACGACCTTCAGCAGGTCGCGAAGGGTGCCTCGCAGCTGAAGGCCTCGATCGCTACCGGTGATCTCGACGGCGCGAGGCCGATCGCGCGGAGCATCGCTCACAACGCGGAGTCTGCGCACGCCCTGACCTCCGACCCGGTGTGGCACGCTTTCGGCGCCCTCCCCTGGATCGGACCGAACTTCAGCGCTGTGAGCGACATCGCCGAGATCGCCGACGATGTGTCGAACGACGCCCTCACGCCGCTCCTGGATGTTGCCGCGGACTTCGACCTGGCGAGCCTCGGCTTCGCCGGCGGAACCATCGACCTCGCACCGTTCGCCGAGATCGCCGGCCCGCTCGGCGCCGCGGACACGGCGCTCGGCACCGCGGAGTCGAAGGGCAGACGCATCGACGCGGACGCCACGCTCCCCCCGCTCGCCGATGCCATCCGCACCATGCGTTCATCGGTCGACGAGGCGGCGACCGTCGTCGGCTCGCTCCACGGCGCCGCCGTGCTGCTGCCGACGATGCTCGGCGGCGAAGGCCCGCGCAACTATGTGCTCGCGATGCAGAACAACGCGGAGCTGCGATCCTCGGGCGGGATCATCGGATCGATCGCCCTGCTGCATGCCGAGGGCGGCAAGATCTCGCTTCAGACCCAGGCATCGACTCGGGACTTTCCTCCGCTGGAGACCGGCCTGCCTCTCAGCGACTCCACGATCGCCCTGTTCGAGGATCGCCCCGGCCGATATCTGCAGAATCTCACCAGCATCCCTGATTTCCGTGAGGCCGGCGCCGCCATCGCCGCGCGGTGGGAGGGACGGTTCGGCGGGACCGTGGACGGCGTCATCGCCGTGGACGCCGTCGTCGCAAAGCATCTGATCGCCGCGACCGGAGATCTCACGTTCGGCCCCTTCACGGCCACGTCCGAGAACATCACCGACATCCTCCTGTCGGAGATCTACGCTGCCGTCCCCGATCCCGCGGTACAGGACGAGATCTTCGCTCAGGCCGCTGGAGCCCTGTTCGGTGCCGCCCTGTCCCGCGCGGAACCGCGCGCACTGCTCGGAGCTCTCTCTGACTCGGCGGCCGAGGGACGCATCCGCATCTGGAGTGCCCACGAGCCCGAGGAGACCGTGCTCGCGGCTTCCGCCCTGGGCGGGACGATCCCCGACGACACCTCCGATACGACCTCCGTCGGGGTGCTGATGAACGACACCACCGGCGGCAAGATGGACTACTACACCCGCGCCGCCATCTCGACATCGGTCGGCACGTGCCAGGGAACACCCACCACGCAGGTGCGGGTGACGTGGACGAACACAGCCCCCGCCGACGCCGCGACCACCCTGCCCGCCTACGTCACGGCCGATGGCTTCTACGGCGTACCGGCAGGAACGGTGCGCACTCTGATCGCCGTATACGGCCCCGAGGGGTCGACACCGTCGCATATCGATCGGGACGGCGCAGAGGAGGGCGTGCAGACGGCGATGATCGGGGATCGATCGGCGGTGCAGCACGAGGTCTCCCTCGCGCCCGGAGAATCGACCACGATCACGATCGAGTTCCAGGGCACCGGCGCAGGTGAGCGTCTCACCGAAGTGCTGCACACCCCGCTGATCGACACCCCCGTCACGAGTCGATCACCGCTCCGATGCGCTTCGTGACATTAACAGCTCGATAGGGTACTGTCGACTCACTGGGGAATATCTGACGTCCGCAATCCTGCCGTGGGGGCAGGACGACGTCACGCAGTTGGATGCAGGGGTGTATCCAAAGGCGATTCCGCGTGAAATTCTGGGGAGAAATCATGCTGAAGAAACTGGCTGCCATCAGCCTTGCCGCCGGCGCGCTCGTACTCGTCGCGCCCACCGTCGCAACCGCTGCGCCGACGGTTCCGTCCGCGTCGTCCGACTCGTATCCGACGCCTCCCGGCGCCAAGGTCGGCGATCCGATCATCGACATCTGCGAAGCCTCGACGATCGTGTTCGGACCGGGCTACTTCCTGCCGTCCGAGAACGTGAACGTTTCGGTTTCCGGCTACAACGCAGGGAAAGCCGCGGTCTCCGGCAACACCGCTGCCGGAGACGGCAGCCTGACGCTCACGTTCCGTCCGCCGTCCGACGGAGAGGGCTCCTACGCCGTCGCCTTCAACGGCTCGCGTGCGTACACGGCGACGATCACGGTCTCGCACGGCCACGATGCTGCCGTGAGCTGCGACCACGATCCTGGAGTCGCGGCCGCAGGTTCTGAGCTGCCGCTCACCGGCGGGGGTATCGAGCTGGCCCTCACGGGCGGGAACGTCTCGCCGTGGATCCTCGGCGGCGGAGCAGCTGCGCTGGTCGCCGGCGGAGCACTCGTCGCGGTCGGAGCTGCACGCCGCAAGCGCGCCTAGGTCCGGCTGCCGCCTCGTGCGGTGGTCGACTGGACGACGGTGATCCCTCCCCCTCCGATCACCGTCGTCTGGTGCATCCGGTGGAACCCACCGGAAGCCCACGGCCGCTCTCCTTCGGGAGGCGACCGTGGGCTTTGTCATGCGCACTGACCTCGCGCTCCAGCGGGCACGGACCAGCACAGAATTCCGCCGCTCCGGGACACCCGGGGTCACGGCTCAGGAGTCGGCGTCTCCGTCGGAGGATGCAGCTTCTGCTGGATCATCTCGTGGATGAATGCGTAGTCGGGCTGGTGCTCGTCCACGCCGGTCTCGGGTGTGAGTTCGATCGAGGTGACCGGTTGCTCCTTGGCCTTGAGCATCAGATCGAAGAACTCCGGGAGCTTGTCGGAGGGAAGGTCGGTGCTGATCAGCGCCGTCCCCGCCGCGGCCACCTCGTTGAAACGCGTGAGAACCGTCTGCGGGGTGAACTGCGCCAGAATCGCGGCCTGCAGCTCTCTCTGACGCTTCATGCGATCCCAGTCGCTGGTGGTGTACCGCGAGCGGGCGTACCACTGCGCCGTATCGCCATCCATGCGCTGCTTGCCGGGCTCGATCCATCCGATAGCCCACTCGTTCACATCGCTGCCCGTCCATCCCTCCGGCGGGCCGCCCTTCGGCAGACGCTCGGTGACGTCGATCTCCACGCCGCCCAGAGCGTCGACGAGCTCTGCGAAGCCGTGCATGTCGACGAAGACGTAGTACGGGATCTCGATTCCGAGAACTCCCTCCGCCGCGTCCTTCGTCGCCTCGATCCCGGGTTCCGAGCCGTTGGCCTTGGCATCCGGATAGAGGCCGGTGCCACCATCCTCTCGACAGACCTCCGCGGCGTTGCGTACATGGTTCATCCAGCCGTTCCAGCCGCAGGTCGATGAGCCATGGCCTTCGAACCCGTTCGGATACAGCTCCTGCATCGGACTGCCGTCGCTGAACGGCGCATTCGGAAGCTCTCGCGGGATACCGGTGATCGTGACAGCCCCGGTGTCGGCGTTCACGGAGACCACCGAGATGCTGTCGAACCGCATCGAATCGCGCCCGTCACCACTGTCGGCGCCGAGGAGAAGGATGTTGTAGTAGCCGTCGCTGGGCTGCACGCTCGGTCCACTCTGTCCGAAGATCGAGCCGATCGTGTTGCGCACCGATCCGACGGCGGTCGCAGCGTAGCCTGCGCCGCCTCCCACGAGTCCCAACAGCACCAACGCGACGACCGGGATGGCGAATCGGGACGGCCCAGGCACTTTCACGAGTCGCACCAGGCGGAGAGTGTCGAAGGTGAGCACGGCCCAGAGCACGACGTACCCCACCAGCAGCACCTGCACGATCGTCAGGACCACGGCGGAGAAGAACCCGCCACCGATCGTGAGCCAGAGCAGGACAGGGCGGGCGAAGAGCGCGAGGCCCAGTGCCACGATCGCGAGGAACCAGGAGAGCAACGTGGCACCGAGACCGAATCGCCCGAGGCGACGGTTGCCGGCGAGCACCTGCGCGGAGCCCGGAACCAGGAGGTTCACCGCGATCAGCCACCACCCGCGTTTGACCATCGTCCCCGAATCGGCGGGATCAGGATGCCGCAGCGGCCGGGTCTCGATGAGCGGGCGCCGTGTTGCGCGCGGAGGCGCAAGAGTCACAGTGAACCCTTCAGCCGTTCGTTCTTCTCCTCGACCTGCGCCTCGAGCGCACGTGCGTACTCCTCGACGCTATCGGCGAGAGCCTCATCCGACGTTCCGAGAATCCGCGCGGCCAGCAGACCGGCGTTGCGCGCCCCGCCGATGGACACGGTCGCCACCGGGATACCCGCGGGCATCTGCACGATCGACAGCAGGGAATCCATGCCGTCGAGATATGCGAGCGGCACCGGCACGCCGACGACGGGAAGCGGTGTCATGGAGGCGAGCATCCCGGGCAGATGGGCGGCTCCCCCGGCACCGGCGATGATGACGCGGATGCCGCGTGAACGCGCGTCGCGCGCGTACGACATGAGCTTGTCGGGTGTGCGGTGCGCGGAGACGACCTCCACCTCGTGGGGGATCCCGAAATCCGTGAGCGCCTGAGATGCATCGCTCATCACGCGCCAGTCGGAGTCGGATCCCATCACGACGCCGACCAGGGGCTCGGCGGAAGAGTGCAGTGGCTCGGTCACCAGATCAGGGTACGGTCTGCCGCTGTGAGATTCCCCGAACGGCACACCACTTGCCGCGCATGTGTCGGCGAAGAGCCGCCACATGCGATCTGATCAGACGAAGTGCGCGGCGACGGCACGGGCGACGTAGACCGCATCGTCGAGATCATCGTCTGCAACGTTCACGTGGCCGACCTTCCGACCGGGCCGGGGCGCCTTCCCGTAGGTGTGGATCTTCGCCTGCGGGTGCTCAGACATCGCGGCCCCGAAGCGCTCGTCCAACGTCCCTTCGGCCGGGCCGCCGAGGATGTTCACCATCACTGACCACGCGGCGCGCGGCGCGGTGCTCCCGAGAGGAAGGTCGGCGACCGCCCGCAGATGCTGTTCGAACTGGCCGGTGACGGCGCCGTCCTGACTCCAGTGGCCGCTGTTGTGCGGACGCATCGCGAGCTCGTTGACGAGTATCCGCTCGTCGTCGGTCTCGAACAGCTCGACCGCCAGCATGCCCGTCACGCCCAGACCTTCCGCGATGGTGCGACCGATCGACTCCGCGACCTCCACCAAACGCTCGGTCGCGGCAGGAGCCGGGGCGATGACCTCGGCACATACCCCGTCGCGCTGAACGGTCTCGACGACGGGGTAGGCGACGATCTCGCCGCCGACGCCACGCGCCACCTGCTGGGCGAGCTCACGCACGAAGGGGACGAGCTCCTCGACGAGCAGGGCGTCTCCGTCGGCGAGCGCCGCCAGCCAGTCCTGTGCCTCCTCCGCCGCACGCACGACCCGCACGCCTTTGCCGTCATAGCCTCCGCGTGGCGTCTTCACCACGCCTGCTCCGGCGTGCTCGTCCAGGAAGGCCTGCAGTTCGGCGGCGGTGCGCACAGCCGCCCATTCGGGCTGAGGGATCCCCAGCTCTGCGAGGCGCGCGCGCATCACGAGCTTGTCCTGGGCGTACTGGAGCGCATCCGGCCCCGGGTGCACGGAGACGCCGTCCGCGACCAGCTGTCGGAGAACGTCCTGCGGCACGTGCTCATGGTCGAAGGTCACGACATCGACGCCGGCCGCGAAAGCCCGCACCGTATCAAGATCGCGGTAGTCGCCCACGGCGGTGGACGCCAGCTCGGCAGACATCCCCTCCCCCTCTGCGAGCACCCGCAGTTCGATCCCGAGCTCGACCGCCGGAGCGATCATCATCCGGGCCAGCTGTCCTCCGCCGATCACGCCAACACGCAACGCCATGTGCCGCCTCCATTCGTCTGCACCCATTCTTCCGCACGCGACCGGGCGCGCACGACCGGTTGCCGATGGGCGTCGCCGGCGCCGGCTCGCTCCGCGGCATGCCCGGCGAGGGAACTCAGTCGCCGACGGCCTGCGCGTCGCGGTGGGCGAGGATCTGCCCGACCTCGATCTGGTCGGCAAGCGTCTCGTGCACCAGAGTCACGTTCGGCACGTTCGGCAGTCGCAGCGGCGCGTCGACGCCGTTCGAGAGGGTGATCGTGCCCGACCCCCACAACCGCTGCAAGGGCCCCCGCCGAACGGCGATCGTGTAGCCCCGGGCATGCGACATCTCATGGCGCCGACGAGAACCGATCCCCTGGCGGACGATGACCCGCCGCGTCGTGACGGTGGTGCTCCGCGAGTACCAGACGATGAACGGCAGCACGACGGCGAACAGCAACAGCGCACACGCCGCGGCGAGGAGCATCCAGTCCTCGAACCCCGCCGGGAGGTTGCCGAAGAAGTACGCCGTCGCTCCGAAGGTGGCGATGAGGACGAGAGCCGACCAGAACAGCCGACGTGCGTGGCTTCGGAAGCGCGCGATCAACAGCTCCTCCGAAGGCGTACCGGGCGGCGGCATCAGGGGCCGCCCGCCGAGCGTCACAGGCTGGGTCACCCCACCATTGTGCCCGTGATCTGCGACAAAGCCGTCTGTGCGGCGGCGTGTCAGCTTCCGGCCGGGCGCACGTGCACGACATCCCCCGCAGAGATCGCGTGCTGGAGACCTTCGGATTCGACGAGAAGACGACCGTCCGGGTCGATCGCCGTCGCCACTCCTTCGAGAGAGCGTCCAGCCGGCAGCGATACCCGCACCGTCTGCCCGAGAGTCGCGCACCGCGCCGACACGGCGCCGTGCAGACCGCTCACGACCGCGTTCTCCGTGACGGTCAGCGCGGAGAGCAGGCCGTCGAGTCTCTCGAGGTAGCTGGAGAGCAGGAGATCGTCGTCCGCGACGGCGCCGAGTGCGGCGAACGACGAGGCCGACGGCACGGGAAGCTGCTCGGCCGTCATGGCGGTGTTCACGCCGGCGCCGAGAACGACGGCGTCCGTCGTCGCTTCCGCGAGGATGCCGCAGATCTTGCGTCCATCCACGAGGACATCGTTCGGCCACTTCACGGCGACGTCGTGCGTCGGAAGCTGCTCAGCGATCGCCTCCGCCATGGCCACCCCTGCGGCGAGCGGGATCCACCCGCGCGCGGCAGGATCGGCGGGAAGCGCCCGAAGCAGGACCGAGACGGCGATGGCCGCGCCCGCGGGTGCCGTCCAGGTGCGGTCGAGGCGGCCACGTCCGGCCGTCTGGTCGTGCGTGACCAGGACCGCCAGGTGCGGCCACGCGTCGGCATCGGACGCGTGCGCGCGCAGATCGGCGTTCGTGGAGCCGGTGGCACCCACCAGATCGAGACGAGCGGCGATCGCACGCGCGAGGGGGAGATCCATGATCAGGAGTCCTCGTCGGCTTCCTCGTCGTCGTCGTCATCCTCGTCGGTTCGAACGGTCCCGACCTCGTGAGCCTGCCAGCGCTCCCACTCCTGCATGAGGCCGTCGACAGCCGCATGGAACTTCGCGGTGGCCACCCCGTGCGTCGTGTCACCGAAATAGTGCTGGACCCACATCCGCAACCGGGCGATCGCAGCCTCATCCGCGCGGACGCGGTCGACCTCGGCCACGATGTCGGCCGCCGCCTCGGCGGTCAACCATTCGCAGTCCGCCAGGTAGCCCTGCGTGTCGATCGATGCCTGCTCGTCGGTCGGACGCGTGATCATCAGCGGCTTCCCCGCCGCAAGCCGGTCGTACACCATCGCGGAGATGTCGACGATCGCGACGTCAGCCGCCGTCAGCTGCCAACCGAGTTCCGGAGCTGCATCGTAGATGTGGTGTGCGTTCGGGTCCGCCGTGTTCGCCGCATGGATCGCAGCCACGATCCGTCGGTGCGCGGCTCCGTACTCCTCGTCGACGACCCCGCTGCGAGGGTGGGGACGGTAGATGACACGGTGGGCGCCGGTCGCGAGCAGGCGAGACACGAGAACCTCGCCGTGCGATGCGATCGAACCGTAGTGCGCGCTGGGTCGGTCTCCCTCCCACGTCGGCGCGTAGAGCACCACGGTGCGCTCATCGGGAGTGTACGGAAGGGTGCCGGCGTAATGATCGGCCTGCGGGCGACCGATCTCGATCGTGCGGCGGTCGACGTCGTAGTCCCACAGCGTGCGCGAGAGACGATCACGGGCGGCCTGTCCGGCGACGAACGCGTAGTCGTAGGCCTTGTACTGGTTCGTCGTCATGTACATCTTGTCGGACTCGCCGTGGTTGATGAACACGTGCCAACGCCGCCCGTAGCGGAACATCTGGAAGTTCCGAGTGTTCTGGTTCACGTAGAGCACCAGGCGGATGTCCTGGGTCGCGATGAAGCGTTCCATGTCGCGCACCTTCGGCACGAAAGCCACGGGCGGCGAATCCTCCTCGAGCAGCTTCTCGGTCCCGGTCGCCTGGCGGGAGAGCACGACGACGGGCCAGCGCTTCGAGAGCTCGGCGAGCGGGCGGTACCACTGGCGCATCTGGTACATGTTCACCGCGCCGTCGGCGAAGTAGACCGCGACCTTGAAATGATCGGCCGGAAGCGGTTCGCGCTCGGCGAGACGCCGCCGCACACGCTGCACCGCGGTGCGAGACGCGAGCGCCCGCTTCAGCAGACGATATGCCTTCTTCGCGTCAGACAGTGCACCCATCCCTCCAGAATAGTTCGTCCGCGTCGCTTCCTCCGGCTGAGCCCCAGCCACGTACCCGAGGTCTGCCCCTCCCACACCCTCAGGCAACGTCCGTCGACGCCGTGCCATGATCGTCATGTGCCCGCAGACGAATTCCCCACTCCCCGGCCCGGGGTGTCCTTCGTGATGCCGGTGCTCAACGAGCGTGCATACCTCGAACACGCGATCGCGTCGGTGCTCGCACAGGATGTCGACGCTCCCACCGAACTCGTGCTCGCGCTGGGGCCGTCGACGGACGGCACCACCGAGCTCGCGCGACGGCTCGCCGACGCGGACGACCGCATCCGGCTGCTCGACAATCCTGCGGCGCACATCCCCGTCGGCCTGAACGCCGCGATCCGCGCAAGCCGCTACGACACGATCGTGCGCGTGGACGCGCACTCCGAGCTCTCCCCCGGGTACGCCGCTCGGGCGCTGAAGACCCTGGAACGCACCGACTCCGCGAACGTCGGCGGCGTGATGCATGCCGAAGGACGCACCCCCTTCCAGAAGGCCGTGGCGCGTCTGTACAACTCGCCGGTCGGGCTCGGTGGTGGCGCATATCACGGGAGCTCCCAGGAAGGCGAGGCGGAGTCGGCCTACCTCGGCGTGATGCGGCGTGACGTGCTCGACGAGGTCGGGTTGTTCGACGAGTCGATTCGACGCGGCGAGGACTGGGAGCTCAACCTCCGGATCCGCCAGGCAGGTCATCGGGTCTGGTTCGACCCCGACCTGTCCGTCACCTACTGGCCACGGGAGAGCTGGCTGCGTCTGGCCCGACAGTTCCGTGCCACCGGGGCCTGGCGGGGCGAGCTCGTTCGGCGGTTCGGACGGAGCAACGGGCTTCGATACTTCGCCCCGCCCGCGCTTGTCGTGGTCGTCGCCCTCGCCGTCCTCGTCGGGGTCCTGCAGGTGACCGGCGTGCTCACCGGGGTGGCCTCGATGGTCGCCTCCCTTCTCGTGTACGGACCGCTCGCCCTCTACCTGCTGCTCATCCTCGGCGTCGCGCTGGCTCCCGGCGGAGGGGGCGTGCGACAGCGGATGTGGACGCTCCTCGTCCTGCCGACGATGCACATCTCCTGGGGTCTGGGCTTCCTCGGCGGCGTGCTCCGGGGAGCCCACGACACCGTGGACGCCTCGCGTCTCGGCACCCGCAACACCCCGCTGCCCTGACCCCCTCGCACGGAAACCGTCGAGCTGACGCCCTCGCTGACGAGATCTCTCGCCGGAGGTGTTCCACGCGAGCGTGCTCGCGCCCCGCCGCGCTCAGGCCGTGACGAACCCGAGGTCCAGGATGCGGTCGACCACGCGCCGCGCGGCATGACCGTCGTCGCGAGCGTTGAACTGCTGACGCCAGGCGGCATAGCGATCCGCATACGTCGCCTCATGGCGCTCGTCGTCGAGGGCAGCGGTGAGCTCCTCCTGCGTCCGCACGAGCGGACCGGGCGCCCTCTCCGCGAGATCGAAGTAGAAACCGCGCAGCTGTCCGCGATAGTGATCGATGTCGGGCACCAGGAAGTACATCGGCTTGCCGGTGACGCTGAAGTCGAACATGACCGAGGAGTAGTCGGTGATCAGCGCATCCGCGGCGAGCAGCAGCCGCGCCGTCTCCGGGTAGCCGGTCACATCGATGACCCGTGCACCGGCGAGATCCCGCCCCTGTTCCAGAGTGCGGGAGTGACCGCGAACGAGGACCACGGCGTTCGCCTGGCGTGCCAGAAGCTCCGCGTCGACGAAGTCGACCATCTCGGCGCGATCGTCACGCCAGGTCGGCGCGTAGAGCAGCACCCGCTCATCGGGGCCGATGCCGAGCGCTGCACGGACCGCGACGGGATCACCCGTCGTGAGCGCATCGTTCCTGGGGTATCCCTCCACCCAGATCGGTCGCCCGAAGAAGGCGTACGCCTTCCGGAGGATGCGCTCGGAATACGGGTTCTGCGCCAGCAGGACGTCCCAGCGCCGGGATTCCTTCACGACCGCCGCCATCCGGCGCGGATCGAAACCGGGACGGTGCAGCGCGAGCCGCTTGAGGGGTGTGCCATGCCAGGTCTGGAGCACCTTCTGGCCGGGCTTGCGAGCGAAGCGCCGTCGCAGCCAGTCGTTCACCACGAGCAGTCGAGCGGCTCCGCGTGCGTGCCACCACTGCGGGCTGCCCTCGACGACCGCGATCGCGCCCTCCGGCACCTCGACGGAGAGGTCGACCACACTCCAATACCGTCGCACCTGGGGGGCTCGCGCCGCCAGTTCCCGGTCGATGGCCCGAGGGTTGCAGCCGACGCTGCGTCCGTAGAAGCTCTCGAAGAACACGGCGTTCTCCGTGCCTCCCGCCTGTGCGACGTACCTCTCCTCGAGGGTGGATCGTCCTTCCGCCGTCTCGTACACCGGATCGATCGGCGCGGCGATGCGCACGACACCGGCCTCGACGGCGATGCGCACCCCGGTGAGCACCACCGGAGCGATGCGCACGCCGTCGAGGTCGGCGCCGGCGATCCGCAGTTCGTAGGAGCCGGTCGGCAGCGGGAGCGAGGGCCCGCCCCAACGCGATGCCTGCAGCGGGAACGTCGCCTTCCAGGTCGCGCCGCCTCCGCTGATACGAGCCTCGACGTGCGCCCGCGGTCCGCGCAGGTCGGCCGTCTCCGGTCGCTGACCGGTCCCTTCGATGATCAGGGCCTCCGCCGCGTCATCGATGCGGGCCGTTGTCATACTGCTCCCTTCGGCGCGGGAATTCCCCGTGCGCGGATGACCTGATAGACGCGTTCGGTGTTGCGTCCGTCCCGATACGCGTGCATCTCCGCGCTGAGCGTAGCGGAACGGACGGATGCCGCGTCGCGGACGGCATCGTCTGCGAGGAGGGCGTCGAGCTGCGCGAGCAGCTCCGTCCAGTCAGCGGCGGCATCCGGGCCCGCGACGTCATCGAACCGACCGTAGAAGCCACGGGTGGTGGCGTACTCCTCCGCATCGGGAGCCAGGAAGAGCACCGGCATGCGCAGGAGACCGACGTCGTACGCGAGTGACGAGTAGTCGGTCACGAGCACGTCGAATGCCGCGAGCGCCGGCGTCACGTCCGACAGCACTGGGGCCCCGAGCGCGCGCACCCGCCTGCTCGGAAGAGGCGGAGCATAACCGCCTTCGCCGAGAGGATGCGAGCGTACGAAAAGAACGGCGTCACGTTCTTCGAGGAGCCGGAGGATGCGGATCCACTCGTCGGCGGTGGGAACCGCGGGGTCGGGGGCACCGTCACGCCAGGTGGGCGCATACAGGATGGAGCGCGCCGTCTCCGGGATCTCTCCCGCCACTGCACGGAGAAGAGTGGATGCCGCCGACCGCACCTCGTCGACCGCACCACGCGAGAGCACGTCGACTCGGGGTTCTCCAGTCACCACTACGCGGTCGCCCCCGAGTCCGAAGGCGGACTCCAGACGCCCTCTCGCGCGGTGCGAAGCCGCGGGGAGCACTCGGATGCGCTGGGCCGCCGCGCGGTAGAGGATGCCGACGGCACGGCGGAGCAGCGCTGCGCCGGGAACGTTCGGAACCTGGGTGGTCGCGGGCGAGTCCAGGCCGATGCGCTTCAGGGGAATCCCATGCCAGAGCTGCACCACGAAGGCACCGCCGTTCGCGTAGCGGTTCACATCGCCGAGCCCGTGCGTCACGACGAGCACCCCGGCCCGCGCTGTGTGCCACCAGCCGCGAAGCCCGCCCTTGCGCGCGGACCGGATGCCGAGCGCCGCCGCATCCCGATCCTCGCGCTCCGACGATGTGAGCCATATCGTGTCGTGGCCGGCCGCCGATGCGAAGCGCTGCAGTGCGAGGGCGCCGTCGCCCACCCCGGCTCCGCAGCCGAAGACCCAGCGCCGACCGCGCGGAAGGAGGACCGTGCCGATGCGTCCGACGGCATACAGCGGGATCCGCAGGAGCTTGGCCGCATTGCCGGTGCCGAAAGAGAAGGACGCCACCCCGCGAGCCTATCGCGGGGTGGCGTCCTTCTCGGCGCGCGGTGGGCTTCAGCCGGCGAGTTCGCCGAGCTTCACCTCGACGTCGTACTGCTTGCCGCCGCGCACGTAGGTGACCTTGGCATCGCTGCCGGCCGCCGCCGCACGCACCTGAGCGGTGAGATCGCTCGCGCTGGTGATCGGGACTCCGTTGAACGTGGTGACGACGTCACCCTCCTGGATGCCGGCCGCAGCCGCAGCGCCGCCGTCCGTCGCCTTGGCGATGTACGCGCCGGAGACGGTGGCACCCTGCACGCTCGACGCGTCCTGGACCGAGGCGCCGAGAAGGCCGTGCGTCGCCGCACCGTCGGCGATGATCTCGTCGGAGACCCGCTTGGCGATGTTCGACGGGATGGCGAAGCCGATGCCGATCGAGCCCGACTCTTCGGAGCTTCCCGAGCTCGCGATCGCCACGTTGATACCGATCAGCTCGCCCTTGCTGTTCACGAGCGCACCACCGGAGTTCCCGTGGTTGATCGCGGCATCCGTCTGGATCACCGCGATCGAGATGGAGTCCGAGGTCTGCGGCGTGCCGCTGCCCGGGATGTCGAACTGGAACGGCCCTTGGCCCTGTCCCTGATCGGGCGTCTGCTGCTGGTTCGGAGCGTCCTCGGAGGACGAGTCGGGCAGAGCGGAGGAAGCGATCTGGATGCTCCGGTTCAGCGCGCTCACGATGCCCGTCGTGACCGAGTTCGCGAGCCCGAGCGGGGCTCCGAGCGCCACCGCGGTATCGCCGACGTTGAGCTTCGAGGAATCGGCGAAGTCGATCGGGGTGAGCCCCTTGGCATCCTTCAGCTTGATCACGGCCAGATCGTAGATCGGGTCGGTGCCGACCACGGTCGCCTCGAAGATGCGTCCATCGGACGTGGTCACCCGGATCGTCGGATCCGCGACAGCGCCGCCCAGCGTCACGACGTGCGTGTTGGTGAGCACGTAGCCGTCATCGCTGATGATGACACCGGATCCGCTGCCTGCCTGGTCGGAGCCCGCCACCTCGATGGTGACGACGGACGGGAGTGCGGCGGTCGCGACAGCCGTGGTCTCGTTGACGGAACCGGGGTTGTTCACGGTCACCGTCTGCGGCCCGGTCGCCGTGCCCGAGGAGGGCTGGTCCTGGAGCCCGTTCAGCAGAGCGCCTCCGCCGAAACCGGCGACCCCGCCGACCAGAGCGGCCGCGACGATGAAAGCGGCGAACTTCGCGCCGCTACGCGGCTTCTGCTCCTTGGTCTTCGTCCCCTCGCCCGGAAGGCCGGCACCGCCGTCGAGCGGCTGCGTCGGCTGGGTGTACGACGATGTGGTGGGGATGCCGAACGCCGCGCCCTGCGCGGTGGCGGTTGCCGGCGCGGTGGCGGCGGGTGCCGCGTAGCCCTGCGGGACCGGTGCGATCACCGGTGCGGCCGGGGCCTGCGAGGCGAACGTCGACGGCATCTCATGCCCGTGCACCGGCGCAGCGGGTGCCGGCGCGGCCGACGCCGGTGTGACGGGTGCCGGCGCGGCCGACGCCGGCGTGGCGGGCGCCGGTGTGGCGTTGTCAGCGGCGGCATCCGTCGCCGACTGAGCGGCGACCTCTGCGGCCTCGGTGGACGGCACGGCGTCGTTCGACGCGGGTGCCGACTGGTCCTGGGGGTTGTCTTCGTTCATGGTGTGTGCTCCTTCGACGACCATTTCAGAATGACGCCTGTATCTGTGCGTTCCTTATGCCGAAGATGAGTTTCAGCTATGGCCTTAGCCTGTTCTTCATGAGTGTCACTCCCGGCGCATGGCGTCGTACAGCAGCGGGTGCAGGTCTGCTCGCTGCGGACGGAACCGTCGCGCCCACCATCTTCGCAGAGATGTCGGCAGCAGCGGCCCGAACCGGAGCGATCAATCTCGGTCAGGGTTTCCCCGACGAAGACGGTCCCGCAGCGGTGCTGGAGGCGGCGCGACAGGCCATCGCAGATGGAGCGAACCAATATCCTCCCGGTCGCGGAACCCCGGATCTCCTCGACGCCATCAGCGCTCATCAGCGTCGCTTCTACGGGTTGACCGTCGATCCCACACGCGAGGTGATCGTGACGGCCGGGGCGACGGAAGCGCTGACCGCGGCACTGCTGGCGCTGATCGACGGCCCGGACGACGAGGTGGTCGTGTTCGAGCCGTTCTACGACTCCTACGCCGCGGCCGTGGCTCTCGCGGGGGCGCGCCTTCGCACCGTCCCGCTGCGGGCCCCGGACTTCCAGCCCGACCTCGACCGACTCGCGGCAGCGGTGACCGACCGCACCAGGATCATCCTGGTCAACGACCCGCACAACCCCACGGGCGCGGTGTTCGGGCGCGAGGTTCTCAGCGAGGTGGTGCGTCTGGCGGAGAGGCACGACGCGATCATCGTCACCGACGAGGTGTACGAGCACCTGGCCTTCCATGCGCCGCACACGCCGATCGCGACCCTCCCCGGAGCGGCCGAGCGCACACTGACCATCTCGTCCGCCGGCAAGACCTTCTCCACGACGGGATGGAAGATCGGCTGGGTGCACGGGCCGGCCGCGCTCATCACGGCCGTGCTGACGGTGAAGCAGTACCTCACGTATGTGAACGGCTCCCCCTTCCAGCCTGCCATCGCTGTGGGGCTGCGGATGGACGACGCGTACTTCGCGGATGCGGCCGCCGCGCTCGCGCGAAAGCACGAGATCCTCGGAGCCGGGTTGAGGGAGGCCGGATTCACCGTGCACGCCCCGCAGGGCGGCTACTTCACCGTCGCCGATGCGACCGCACTGGGCGGCGCGGACGCCGCAGCGTTCTGCCGCGCTCTGCCCGAACGCGCGGGCGTCGTCGCGATCCCGCTCACGGCCTTCGTCTCGGAGGCGCACCGGGGCGAGTACTCGGGCCTGGTGCGCTTCGCGGCCTGCAAGCGCGTCGACGTGCTCGAAGAGGCAGCTGCGCGTCTCGCAGGCTTCTCCGCCTGACTGCGGATCAGGAGGGAGCCCCGGGGGCGACCGCTCCGCCGGGGACGGTGTCATGCGGCACGACCGCGTAGCGCCGCACCCGCAGCGACGGGTTCGTCGCCCGCACGCGCGCGATCGTCTCCCCCTCCACCACGGCGACCGCGATCCCGGGAGCAGTGCCCACACCGGCGAGGATCACGCCCTGCGGATCGATGACCTGCGAATGTCCAACGCCGATCGGAGTCGGGTGGTCCGCGGCGATCACATAGACGGTGTTCTCGATCGCACGGGCGGCGAGCAGCGTGGTCCAGTGATGCTCCTTGAGCGGTCCTCTGACCCACTCCGCCGGCACGACGAGGGCGTCGGTCTGCGCATCGACGAGCGAACGGGCCACCTCGGGGAAGCGGAGGTCGTAGCAGGTCATGAGTCCGAAGCGCAGACCGCCGAGGTCAAAGGTGGCCGCTGGGCCCAGCTCACCCGGTTCGACCCAGTCGGACTCCCGCTGCCCGAATGCGTCGTACAGATGCTGCTTGCGGTACACGGCGAGTATGCCGTCGCCGCGCACCGCCACGACGGAGTTCCGCACCCGCTCACCGTCCGCGGCCCGCTCCGCGAGACCGGCGACGATCACGACGGCGTACTCGGCGGCCAGAGCGGCCAAGGTCGCGACGAACTCCCCATCGAGGTCCTCGGCGTTCGCCGCGAGGCTCTCGTCCAGAGGATCCACGAAGTAGCTCGAGTACTCCGGGAACACGACCAGCTTCGCACCACGCGCGGCGGCATCGGCCGTCAATTCGGCGATCCGCTCGCGGTTGTCGGCTCGGGATGCGGTGGGCGCGAACTGGCACACGGCGACGGGGACGGCTGCGATCTCGGACATGACTCCATCCTCTCGCATCGACACGCCCGGGACGTCGTCCCGATGCCCTCTCGATTCGACCGACTCCGGAATCCGTGATAAGTTACTTCTTGTGCCGCGGGGTGGAGCAGTTCGGTAGCTCGCCGGGCTCATAACCCGGAGGTCGCAGGTTCAAATCCTGTCCCCGCAACAAATGAAAGGCCCTCTGACTCGGAGAAATCCAGGTCAGGGGGCCTTTCGCTTTGCTTCGCGTGCGACGCACTCGATCGGATTCGATCGAGTGCGTCGCACCCGGCTCAGATCAGGTCGGCCACCAGACGTTCGATCCGGGCGCGGATGTCGTCCCGGATCGGTCGCACGGCGTCGATCCCCTGTCCGGCAGGATCGTCGAGCTCCCAGTCCTCATAGCGCTTTCCCGGGAAGAACGGGCAGGCATCGCCACAGCCCATCGTGATCACGACATCGGAGGCCTGCACGGCTTCGGTGGTCAGCACCTTGGGCGATTCCGCCGTGATATCGACACCGAGCTCGGCCATGGCTTCCACCGCGACCGGGTTGATCTGATCCGCGGGCAGGGAACCGGCAGAGCGCACGTCGATCCGATCCCCCGCGATGTCACGCAGGAAACCCGCGGCCATCTGCGAGCGGCCGGCGTTGTGCACGCAGACGAAGAGGACGGAGGGCTTGACGGGTACGTCGGTCATCGGATGCTCCTCGCGGGCGTGCTGTCGGAATTCTCTGCGGCGTGATCGGCGGTTGCCGGAATCAACTCCATTCTCGCCCGAACCGTGCCGACCTGGACGAGGGGATTCCCACAGCAGCTGCCGCCTTCGCCATCGAAGTCACCCGATCCCCCGCAGACACCCGTCGCAGGCAGGGTGAGCTGCGTGCTCCGCGCGGCGATCAGGTCGCCCGCGAGCCGTGCGGCGACGCTGCGTGCCTGCTCGAATCCCGTGAGCGCCAGGAATGTGGGCGCACGCCCGTAGCTCTTCGCGCCGATGATGTAGAAATCGTCTTCCGGCTGGGTGAGCTCGGCCGCCCCTGTCGCCCCGACCGACCCGCAGGAGTGGACGTTCGGGTCGATGTCCGCGGCGATGCCGGCCACCGCCTCCAGAGTGGGGTCCCATGCCACACGCACCTCCGAGAGCATGCCGAGGTCGGGACGGAATCCCGTCAAGGCGAACACGTGCGAGACGCCCCTCACCGCACCTCCGCTGTCCGCAATGATCGTGAGACCCTCTTCGTCCGCGCGGAACTCCGCGACGCGGAACCCCTGGATGACATCGACGAGACCGGACTCGATGACTTTTCGAGCCCGCGCGCCCAGCGCCGCGCGCTCGGGAAGCGCATCGCCCGTTGCACCACCGAGCAGGCGGGACGCCGCCTTTCCCCGGCGCATCAGCCACGAGACCCGTGTACCGGGGTGTCGTCGCGCCAACGCGGTCAGGCGCAGCACGGTGTGCGTGGCCGAGTGCCCGGACCCGATGACGACCACGTGCCGCCCGGCCTGGGCCGTGACATCATCCGGAATCCGGTAGGAGATATGCGAGGCGAAGCCTGTCTCGCCGATCGCGGGGAGCCCCTCGGCTCCGGCCGGATTGGGGCGACCCCAGGTACCGCTCGCATCGACGACGGCTCGTGCACCGATCCGGAGTTCTTCGCCATCCGCGCCGAGCGCATGAACGACGAAGGGCTGTCCTGCGCGACCGCTCTCGACCACACGGTCCCGCCCCTTGCGCGCGACGCCGGTGACCGTCGTCGAGTAGCGGACCCGCTCCCCCAGCACCTCAGCGAGGGGCGCGAGATACCGCACGATCCACTCCGCGCCGGTCGGATACCCGTCCGTCGGAGCGGTCCATCCCGAGGGTTCCAGCAGGCGACGGGAGGCCGCATCGGTCAGCTCGGGCCAGCGGGAGAACAAGCGCACGTGCCCCCACTCGGAGACCGCGGTGGCGGGGCTCGACCCACGTTCCAACACGATCACATCGCACCCGCGCTCGGTGAGGTGTGCGGCGACGGCCAGCCCCTGGGGGCCTGCGCCGATGACGACGACGGGAAGCTCGGACATCACGTTCCTTACATTGATGAACTTCGATATGAACACAGTGCGTGATCTATCGATGTTTGTCAATACGTGGGTAGCATGGCCCTATGACCATCCCTGCCACGATCGACGCCGGCACCTCCTGCTGCGTACCGCGCATCACCTCGACCATCAGCACCGAGGAAGCCGAGAGGGTGGCGCGCGTGTTCAAGGCGCTGGGAGATCCGACCCGCGTGCGTCTGCTCTCCCTCATCGCCGCCGGTGACGGCGGGGAGGCGTGCATCTGCGATCTCACGGAGCCCGTCGGGCTCTCTCAGGGCACCGTTTCCCACCACATGAAGCTCCTCTCCGACGCGGGACTCGTCAGGCGCGAGCAGCGTGGACGTTGGGCGTACTACTCCCTCGACGTCGAGGCCATCGACGCCGCCTCCGCCGCACTTCGGCCCGCCTGACCGAGGAAGGTCCACCGGAGAGACGCGGATGGGCGCCCCCGGAGGGAGGCCCATTCGATGCGGATGTCTCGAATCAGTTGCCTGCGGCGGAGTCGAGCTCGATCAGCTTCTGCACCGCTGCGGTGAGACGCTCGTCCGCCTCGGCGAACTTCGCGAGGTCTCCCGCCTTCAGTGCCGTCTCACGGTCGACCAAGGCAGACTGCGCAGCCGCCAGCGCCTCCGCCTCGGCCCCCGTGGGCTGCGTGGGCTCCGTCGTCGGCACCTCGCCGGTATCGGGCACCTGAGCGTCCGGATCGGGTTCGACCGTGTCATCGCCGCCGGTTGCACCGGAGTCACCGCCGAAGAGGGTATCGAGGGCTTCGGTGAGCGTGTTCTCGAAGGCCACGCGGTCACCGAAGGCGACCAGCACCTTCTGCAGTCGAGGCAGCTGCGTCCCCTCGGACGACTGCACGTACACGGGCTGCACGTAGAGCAGACCGCCACCGACGGGCAGTGTCAGCAGGTTGCCATAGATGACCTCGGACTCCCCCTGCTGCAGCAGGTTGAGCTGAGGCACCACGGACGTGTCCGAGTTGTAGGTGTTCTGCACCTGACCGGGGCCGGGGACGGTCGTGTCGGTGTCGATCTCGAGCATGCGCAGCTGGCCGTAACCTTCTGCCTTCTTGCCCTTCTCCGAGCCGGCGTCCGAATCGACCGCGAGGTAGCCCATCAGCACGTCACGGCTTCCACCCGCGCCCTGCGAGTTCGGGATGAACGTCGAGAACATCGAGAATCTCGGAGTGTCCTGCCCCGGCATCTGCATGGTCAGGTAATACGGCGGCTGCAGCATCGATTCGCTGCGCGGGTCGTTCGGCGTCTGCCACCGGTTGTCCTGCTGTGCGAACGATCCGGCCTTGTCGACGTGGTAGACCCCGAGGATGTCACGCTGCACCTTGAACAGGTCGGTCGGGTAGCGCACGTGGCTCATGAGCTCGCCGGACATCTCGCTGATCGGCTTCACCGTCGACGGGTAGACCTTCTGCCAGGTCTTCAGCACCGGGTCCTCGTCGTCCCACGCGTAGAGCGTCACGGAGCCGTCGTAGGCGTCGACCGTCGCCTTGACCGAGTTGCGGATGTAGTTGATGTCGTCGATGGCGAGCGTCGGCGACGGGATGTTGGAGTCGGCGATCGCATCCGACAGGCTCACGCTCGTCGAGTACGGGTACGTCTGACTCGTGGTGTAGCCGTCGACGATCCAGACGATGCGGCCGTCCACCACGCTCGGGTACGGGTCGCTGTCGAGCTCGAGGTACGGCGCCACCTTCTGGACGCGCGTCTTGGGATCGCGGTCGTAGAGGATCTGCGAGTCCTCGTTCACCAGGTTCGAGAACAGGATCTGCTCGGACTGGAACTTCAGCGCGTAGAGGAGCTTCGTGAACGTGTCACCGATCTTCGGACCACCGTTCCCCTCGAACGTGGTCTTCGTCTCGCTCGAGCCGTCCTTGCCGCGCGGGTAGTCGATCTCCGCAGGCTCCGACCCCTCGGGGGCGCCGACGATCGAGTACTCGGGCGAGTTCTCGCCGAAGTACACGCGCGGCTCGAAGTTCTCGCGGTCCGACAGGAACCCGGAGGTGGGGATGCCGCGCTCGAGGAACACCGGTTCGCCGTCCGTGGTGCGCTGGTTTCCAGCGGCTGCGACGAGGCCGTAGCCGTGGGTGTAGACCGCGACGCGGTTGTTCCAGTTGTCGCCGTCGCCGAGTCCGGACATGTCGAGGTCGCGCACGGAAACCACGGTGTCCTGCATCTTCCCGTCGATCTCGTACCGGTCGACGTCCATCGTCGTCTGGAACTGGTAGTACCCGCGGTACTGCTCGAGCTGGCGTACCGTCGGCGGGATGACCTTCGGGTCCATGATGCGCGTCGAGGCGGTGGTCTCGGCGTCGGCGCGCAGCTGCCCCGCCTCTGCGTCGGTCTTGGCGGCGAAGGGCGTGGTCTCGAGGTCCGCGACCCCGTACGCCTCCTTCGTGCCGTCGATGTTCCGCTGGTAGTACTCGGCCTGGTAGGCGTTCTGGTTCGGCTTCACCTGGAAGGTGGTGACCACCCACGGGTATCCCACGCCGACGACGAGCGACGCCACGATGAGCAGCGCCGTCGCGGCCAGCGGGAAGCGCCAGCGGCCGATGACGGCGGTGACGAAGAAGAGGATCGCGACGACGGCGGCGATGATCGCGAGGATCGCGAGACCCGGGATCGTCGCGTTCACGCCCGTGTACGCCGCGCCCGTGATGCGGTCGTCGGGCTCGACGAGCGTCTTGTACTGATCGAGCCAGAGGCTCGCCGCCTGCACCAGCAGGTAGAGGCCCGCGATGACCGCGAGCTGGATGCGTGCGGGCTTCGAGATGCGCAGCTCACCCTGGCCGATGCGCACCGAGCCGTACAGGTACGACACGAGGGCGGTGACCAGGAGCGAGAGCAGCAGAACAGCCGAGATGAAGGCGAGCAGGATCGTGTAGAACGGCATCGCGAACATGTAGAAGCCGGTGTCGATGCCGAACTGCGGGTCGACGTCGGACGTCGCCACACCGTTGGCCCAGAGCCAGACGGTCTTCCACTGCCCCGCGGCCGCGAAGCCGGCGAACAGTCCGAAGAAGATGGGCATGCCCCACATCGCCAGGCGACGCAGCGGTTCGATGACCTCCTGGTACCGATCCAGCTGCGAGCTGAGTCGCACGTACACCGGACGCAGGCGGTACGCGAGTTGGATGACGACGAACAGCGGAACGGCCATCCCGAGGAAGCCGACCACGAACATCACCGCCGTGGCGATCCACTGCGTCGTGAGGACGCCGGTGAAGCCCACCTGGTCGAACCAGAGGAACTCGGTGTACAGGGAGGCGAACACGAAGAACACCGCGATCAAGGCGGCGATGATCACCAGGGAGATGCCGAGAATGCGTCGTGAGGTTCGAGGCGTGGCCGGGTTCGGAGCTGAAGGCGAGGAGGTCACCCCACCATCCTAGGCATCGCTCACTGTGGGCAGGCTGTCATCCCGGTCACGGCGAGGTCACGGCCGCACATGTGTGTTCAGCTCCCGGCGCGTTCGCAGGTCGGAAGAGCGGCGACGTCTCCGTCGTCCGCGATGACCTCGAGCGCGGCGAGAGACTCGTCGAGCGTCGCGGTGCGGATGACCTGGAGCCCGTCCGGCACATGCCCGACGACCTCGTCGCAGTTGGCCTCGGGAGCGAGGAAGTACTCGGCCCCCGCGTCCCTGGCACCGTAGAGCTTCTGCCGGATGCCGCCGATAGGCCCGACGGTGCCGGCCGCGTCGATCGTGCCGGTACCGGCCACGTCCTTCCCGCCGTTGAGCTCGCCCTCGGTCAGGGTGTCGATGATGCCGAGCGCGAACATCATCCCGGCGCTGGGGCCGCCGACGTTGTCGAGCTGGATCGTGACGTCGATCTCGAAGTCGTAGTCGGTGCGGAGCGTGATGCCGATGAGCCACAGGGTCGCGTCGCCCTCGGTGTGCTTCTCGGGAGTGATCTCGACGGTCTGCTCGGCTCCGGCGCGCAGCACGGTGAGCTGCACGGGGGCTCCCTCGGCAGCCTGGATCGCCTCGCGCAGCTGCGTCGCAGAGGTGACCGGCGTGCCGTCGATCGCGGTGATCACATCGTCGGCTTCGAGGATGCCGGCGGCCGGGGAGTCGGCGACGGCGTCGACGACGACGACCTGAGCACCGGTGTCGTACCCGAGCTCGTTCAGCGCAGCGGCCGTCGCCTCGTGCTGCGAGTCCACCATCAGCGTGGCGTTGCGCTCGTCGCGCTGCTCACTCGTCACCCCCTGCGGGAACACCGTGTCGAGCGGGACGACCGCCTTGGACGAGTCCATCCACGCCAGTGCCAGCTCGAACCAGCTCGGTGTGCGCTCGCGGTTGCCGACGACCTGGACCGTCGTGAGGTCCAGAGTGCCCGCGGTCTCGAAGGTCTCGGCGCCCTCGACGCTGATCAGCGGAACCTGCTCGCCGTCCGCTCCCTCCGCAGTGCCGAGGGTGTCGTACACCGGGCCCGGCCGCTGGATCACGTAGGGCGACGGCAGGAACGTCAGCACGACCAGGGCGATGAGCGCGACGATCAGCGCCCAGACTCCGAGTCCGAGCTTCCCAGACCGCGTTCGATCCACTGCATTCCTCCGTCGTTCGCGAGCGGCGTACACCGATCTGCCCGCATCGGGTTCGCGCGCAGAAACCTGTGACTAGCGTAGAGGCCACGGCAACAGAAGTGCTGAGAGGGCGAGCGACATGGCAGACAACGACCCGACACCCGAGGACTTCCAGGAGTTCCTGCGGAAGATGCTCTCGAATCAGGGCGGCGGGGACATCGACCCCGAAGCGCTCCGGGGCGCCTTCGAGGGGATGGACGGCTTCACACTCGATCCCGCGATGATGCAGACGATCATGTCGCAGCTGCAGGGCGCCTTCGGTGGCGATCCCTGGGAGAACGCGCTGCGCCAGGCCCTGTTCATCGCCAACCGCGACGGGCAGGGTGTGACCGACGGTTCACGCACCTCGCTCGCAGATTCCTTCGCGCTGGCGAATCTGTGGCTCGGCGAGGCGACGACGATCTCGGAGCTCTCCGAGACACCGACAGCGATGACCCGCGGCGAGTGGGTCGAGAAGACGCTGCCGGTGTGGAAGGAGATCGCCGACCCGGTGTCGACGAGCATCGCGGACGCGCTGACCTCCGCCCTGGACACGCAGGTGCCGGAGGAGATGCGCGACGTCGTCCAGGGGGCAGGCAAGCTGATGCGAGGCCTGGGCGGCTCGGTGTTCGCCGCGCAGTTCGGTCAGGTGCTCGGCAACCTCTCGCTCGAGGTGGTCTCCGGAGGCGATGTCGGCATCCCCGTGCTCCCCGCGGGGACGGCGGCCGTCATCCCGCAGAACCTCACCGCGTTCGGCGAAGGTCTCGAGATCCCCGAAGACCAGATCGCGCTCTACCTCGCCACCCGCGAGCTCGCGTACGCGCGGCTCTACCGGCACGCGAAGTGGCTCCACCTGCACGTGATGGCGCAGATCACCGACTTCGCGCGCGGAGTCACCGTCGATGTGGACGCGCTGGAAGACGTGGCCAGCCGCCTCGATCCCTCCGACCCCGAGGAACTGCGCGCGGCGATCGAGGGCGGCGCTCTCCTCCCCGTGCAGAGCGAGGCGCAGCGCGAGGCGCTCACCCGACTCGAGAACCTCATCGCGACGATCGACGGCTGGGTGGACGTGGTGACAGCCGAGGCGACCTCGCGGCTGCCCGACGGTGCCCGCATCGCGGAAGCCGCTCGACGCCGACGCGCCGTCGGCGGTCCTGCGGAAGACGCACTCGGCGCACTGGTCGGGCTCAAGCTGCGCCCCCGACGCATACGCGAAGCCTCCGCGATGTGGCAGGCGGTGACCGACGCCGTCGGCATCAGCGGACGCGACTCGCTGTGGGACTACCCCGACCTGATGCCGACGGCCGAGGACATCGACGACCCGAGCGGACTCGTCGCCCGGCTGCAGGCGGCTGAGCGTGGCGAACAGCCGGTGGCCGACGAGTTCGATGAAGCACTGGCCCGCCTGCTCGACGGCGACGACTTCTCGGCCGACGAGCCCGCAGCGGGAACCACGGATGAAGCGGACGGAGACGGCGACGCGGCCCCGGAGGGCGACCGACCGGTCTGAGGCAGGGTGCGGGCGTCCGAGGATGCCCGCACCTCTCCTCCCCCGCTCGACGAACGTCGGCGAGTTGTCCACGGATGCCCGGTTGCGGCCCCGCGATGCCGCCATCCTCTCCACAATCGGAGAGATGCCGCTCACCCCTCCGCTCCTCACACGTCTGCACCCGAGCTCTCCCCTGCTGTGGCGCGACGAGCACACCCTTCAGCTCGGAGATGACGGCGGCCTGCGCATCGATGCGGAGGACCCCTGGGTGGAACTGCTTCTCAGCCGGTTGCGCTCCGGTTTCCGGCGGGGTTCCTTCGACGTGATCGCGCACGCGGCCGGCGCTCCGCGGGAGGCGGCACGCACACTCCTCGCGCGTCTCGACGACGTGCTCCTCGACGATGTCGCTGCGGCACGCCCTGCCTGGGTCGAGAACATCGGGATCGCCGACGGCCGGAGCGAGTACCGGATGCGCGAGGCGCTCTCCGACGAAGGCATCGAACTCGTGGACATCGGTCACCGGCCCGGCGTGGCCATCGTGCTCGTGAACGGCGTGTCCGCGGCACTGCAGTTCGCCCGCTACCTGCGCGAGGACGTCGCGCACCTACCGGTCGCGTTCGAGCCCGGCCGCGTGACCGTCGGGCCGCTCGTGGTCCCCGGTGTGTCCGCCTGTCTCGCGTGTCGCGACGCCCATGCCCGAGACCTCGACCCGGCCTGGCCACTGCTGCACACGCAGATGATCGGTCGTGATCCGGGCCCGATCCGCGCCGCGCAGGTCGCTGAAGCCGGGCGGCTCGCCGCGCTGCTCCTCGCCGACGACGAAGGTGCGTCCGGGAGGATGGTGCGGATCAGCGCGGACGGTTCCCGCGAGTGGCGTCCGGTGTCGTTTCACGAAGAATGCCGGTGCCGCGGCCCGTGGTCCCCATCTCAGCGAGGAACCGCGACGGAGAGCGCTCCCCCCGACCCGCTGATCTCGACCACGACAGCGCCAGCGTACGGGCGGCGCGCGTGACGCCCACGTAGGCCAGTCGCCGCTCCTCGTCGATCGCCTCGAACGTCGTCGCATACGAGATCGGCAGCGATCCCTCCGCCCATCCGGCGAGGTACACGTGCGGCCACTCCAGCCCCTTGGCGGCATGCAGGGTCGACAGCGTGACGGTGCGCATGGTCGGCTCGTGCTGGTCCTTCGCCCGCGCCATCAGCGCGTCGCTGAAGCTTCGCAGATCCGCCTCGGGCCCCGCCTCCTCCGCGAGCCGGAGGATGGCACGTCGCGCCTCCCATCCGCTGCGCTGCGCTCCCCCTGCCGCCGGCGGCTCCTCTGTGAGACCGAGCTCGCGAAGCACCCGCTCCACCCCGGGGAGGAAGCCCTGCTCGCTGGGAGCCACGGCGGCGGCCCGGAGCGCGAGGATCGCCTGACGAACCTCCGGCATGGCGAAGAAGCGTGTGCCGCCCAGCACCGACGTCGCGATGCCCTCGGCCGCGAGCGCCTGCTGCAGAACCGCGGACTGCGCGTGCGCCCGGTAGAGGACTGCGATCTCCGAGGGGGAGGCACCCGCCTCGATGCGGGCGGAGATGGCCGCAGCGATCCCCGCGGCTTCCTCCCCCTCGGTGTCGTAGGCGGTGATGGTCGGCGCATCCGCGGTGAACTGCTCCCGGGCCGGCACGAGCTCCAACGCGCCGGGGCGGCCGTGCATCAGGGCGTTGGCTGCGGTGAGGATCGGCGGTTGCGAGCGGTAGTTCGTCTCCAGCCTCACAACCGTCGCGTCCGGGTGGCGGCGCTCGAAATCGAGCAGGAACCGCTGCTCGGCCCCCGCGAACGAATAGATGGTCTGGCTGGCATCGCCGACCACGCAGATGTCATGGCGATCGCCCAGCCAGAGCTCGAGCAGCCGGTTCTGCAACGGCGAGACGTCTTGGAACTCGTCGACCGTGAAGTGCCGGTACTGCTCGTGGACGGATGCGGCGACCCGGGGCTCCGCCTCCAGCATGCCCGCGCAGGCGAGGAGCACGTCTTCGAAGTCGAGCTGACGACGATCGTCCTTCAGTGCTTCGTATCCCCGCATCAGTTCGATCAGCTGGCCCGCATCGACACCGCTGATCGGACGCCCGAGTGCCGCGTACTGGTCGATCGACAGCATCGAGACCTTGCGCCACTCGATCTCGGAGGCGATGTCGCGCAGTGTGGCCGTGCTGGGACGGAGGCGTATCGCGTCGGCGGCCTGCCCCAGCATCCGCACCTTGTTGTCGATGATCGAGGGCGCCGGGGAACCGGCCAGCGTGGGCCAGAAGAAGTTCAGCTGAGCGAGTGCTGTCGCGTGGAAGGTGCGGGCAGCCACACCCTCGACTCCGAGAGCACGCAGGCGACCGCGGAGCTCGCCCGCGGCCTTGGCGGTGAACGTGACGGCCATGACACGCGAAGGCGAATAGGCGCCGGTGTCGACGCCGTGCGCGATGCGATGCGTGATCACCCGTGTCTTTCCGGTCCCGGCACCGGCGAGCACGGCGACGGGTCCCCGCAGCACGGATGCCGCTGCCCGCTGCCGCTCATCGAGGGCATCGAGTGCGCTCACGCGTGGTCCTCGTACCATTCGACGATCAGGGCACGGGCGATGGATGCCGGGCCCGGAAGGCCCACAGGCCCGTCTCCGGCGAGTGCGGAGCCGATCTCCGCGCGCGTGAACCAGCGCACCTCGATGATCTCTTCCCCGTCGGGGCGTGCAGCGGACTCGTCGTCGACCACGGCGCGGAAGCCCACCATGAGCGAGCGCGGGAACGGCCAGGCCTGGGACGAGACGTACCGCAGGGCGGACAGCCGCACGCCCGACTCCTCCTCGATCTCGCGATACGCGGTCGATTCGAGGGACTCCCCGGCCTCGGTGAAGCCCGCGAAGCACGAGAACATCCGTCCGCCCCAGTTCGCGTTGGCGCCGAGCAGGAGGCGCTCGCCGTCCCGGCTCTCGACGGCGACGATCACCGCTGGATCCGTGCGCGGGAAATGCTGGCGCCCGCACACGAGGCAGCGCCGCGACCATCCGCCTTGCTGAAGTCGCGTCGCTCCACCGCACGCAGGGCAGAACGGGGCATCGCGCAGCCATCCCGCGAGGGCGATCGCGCCGATCAGGAGCTCGGACTCCTGCCCGTCGAGACGTCCGCCGAGGTCACGGAGGCCGAGCCAGATCTCGTCCGGGGCCGTGTCGAGTGCGTCGTTCTCCGGCGGGGCGGCGGCGAGGAGCAGCACGGTGCCGTCGACATCGCGGCCGAGGAGAGCCCAGGTCGCCTCGACGACCGCATCCGGTGCGACGCGCAGCAGCGCGGAATCGACGACCCGGACACGTCCCTCACGCACGACGATGACGCGGGTCGCCGGGTCGGCGCGCAGACGATCGAGCACATCCGGCTCCTCGCGGAGTTCGGCTGCACGGTCGAGGGACGGGCGCTGAATGGTCATCGACTCCCTCTTTCACGGGCGTGGCGGAGGCGGGACCGCCCCTGAGCCGACCTACCCTGGGGGCATGGGACGCTCTCCTTTCACTCTAGCCGCGGCAGTGACCGCCGCACTGCCCGGGGCGGAGGTCACGGGTGCCCGCGGTCTGAGCGCGGACGGCGACGGTCGATTCGACTCCGCCATCGCCTCGCTGGCGGACGGCCGTGAACTCGCGATCCGCGTCGCGGACGACGACGAGACGGCGCGCGAACTCGCCGCCGAAGCCCTCGCTCTTCGAGCGCTCACCGACGGCGCCCGCGCCATGCTGCCGTTCCGCGTGCCCGCCTACATCGGGGAGACGCGCATCGGCGAGGGTCGCGCGCTCGTCACCGAGCTCCTCCCCGGCTTCCAGATCGAGGCGGCCCTGGTGCCCGCGGGGCGCGGTGCCGCGCCGTCGATGGGAGCCGCGATCGCCGCCGTGCACGGCCTTCCCACCTCGGTCGTCCGGGGCGCAGGACTCGGAACCCGCACCGCCGAGGAGAGCCGCGCCGAGTTGGAGCGCCTGATCGACACCGCGGCGGCCACCGGGCGCGTGCCGGCACGTCTCACGGTGCGTTGGCGCGATGCCGTCGCCGACGACGACCTCTGGCGCTTCGAGTCCACCGTGGTCCTCGGAGGCGTGCAGTCGACCTCGTTCCTGTTCGACGACGATCCGGAGCGCGGGCCCGAAGTGGTCGGCCTCGTCGGTTGGCATGGGCTCGCGGTGGGAGACCCGGCGGTCGACCTCTCCTGGCTCTCCGCAGCTCCCGATGCGTCAGACGACGTCCACGCCGCGTATGCCCGCGCCGTCGACCGTGCCCCCGATCCCGGCCTCGAGGTGCGAGCCCGCCTGCTCGCCGAACTCGAGTTCGCACGCTGGCTCGTGCACGGCGACTCCATGCATCGGCCGGACATCGTCGACGATGCCGCCGCACTGCTCGATGCTCTCGCCGAGGGCCTGCGAACGGACGACCTCAGCATCATCGATGCCCGCGCTGCCGGCGTCGACTCCGCCATGGACGCGCTCGACCGCGTGCCCCGGGATACCGTCGCCGAGGTCGACACCTCCATGCACACCGATGCCTACAACCCCGAAGAACTGTGGATCGAAGTCCCGGAGGAGGCGGAGTCGTCGCCGCAGGACACGGAGTCACTGGAACCGGTGCGCACCATCGACACCGGACGCACGACCGACCGGGACCAGGACGACAGCGCTCACCGCACCGAGATGCTCAATGTCGAGACCGAGGATCTCTCCGAGGCGCGGAGCATCTTCGCGGGTACCCGTGGTTTCGAGCCCCGCGAACAGACACGTCCTTCCGCATCGGACGCTGCGGCCGAGTACGACGAGTCCGACTCGGACGAAGCTCAGCGTGCGGCGCGGGCGGCGCTCCAGCGCTGGAAGAGCTCTTCCTCCGAGTAGACACGGTCGCCACGGATGATCAGGTCGTCCGCGACGTAGTACAGCGCGACGTCGATGTCCTCCAGAGGCACGTCGAAGCGCCGATGGTACGCCAGACGGTAGAGCGCCAGCTGCAGCATCCGCTCCTCGCGCTCGTCTGCCGTTCGCGGAGCCTTCCCGGTCTTCCAATCCACGATCTCGATGCGTCCACCACGGTCGGCGCGTCGGTAGACGGCGTCGAGCTTGCAGATGACGATGTGCGATCCTGCCACCTCCGACGAGGGAAGTCCGGCGCCGAGGGCGAAGTCGATCTCGATCTCGACGGCGATCGGCTGCAGTCCTCCCCATTCGCTGCGCTCGAAGGTCGCCTGCAGAGCGGCGAGATCGGCGGCATCTGCGGTCGCTGCCGCCCCCTCCCGCGTCTCCACCGTCGCCTGCGCGGGTTCCGACGCGATCTCATCCTCGTCGAGCTCCCAGAGGGCCTCATCCGGACGGCTGCCGACACCGACCAGCGCCGAACGCTGTTCCACCCAGGCGTGGAACAGCGTGCCGAGCCGGGTCTGCCGGTACGGTCGCTCGGGCATGGGTCTGACGATCGAGGAGAGCGTGCCGGAGAAGTCGGTGACGTAGTCCTTGAATCGCGATGCCGGGACGCGCGTCGGGGCGTCCGCGTCGGTTCCGCGCTGCCTCGCCGCACGCTCGGCCAGCAGGCGGGCGAGCTCCACCGACGGTTCCGCCGTCCCTCTGCGGGCGGCGTCATCCACGGCCGCAGCCGCCGCGGACACGACCTCTCGTCGTGCCCCCAACGGGTCGAGGGGCCACCGCAACGTCGAACCGGGGCCGTCATAGGGGTTGTCGTCGGGGTCGACCGCCTCGACCTCGTCGAGCCCCTGCACCTCGATGGCCTCGACCAGATAGGGGCTCGGGGTGCGCGGAGACTTCTGTCCTGCCCAATGCGCACCGCTGAGAAGCAGATCGGTGCGCGCGCGGGTGACCGCGACGTACGCCAGACGCCGCTCCTCCTGCTGCTGATAGGTCCGGTAGGCATCCTTGAAGCGTTTGATCGCGCCGCCCCGGGGATTCGCCTTCGTCGCACCACCGGACAGTGAGGCCTGCGCGAGCTTCTGGCGCTTGACGGGGTCGGCCTCGTCGCCCATCGCCTCGACCGGATCCCACTCGAATCGGGGCAGCGCGTCGCGGTCACCGCGCAGAGCAAACGGAACGACTCCGAAGCCGAACCAGCCGGAGGTGTCGGAGACCCGGCTGGGAAGCTCGTCGACCACGAGCCGCACCACGGCGACCGCGTCCCATTCCAGCCCCTTCGACCCATGGATCGTCAGCAGTTGCACGACTCCGGCCTCCGGCGGCTCGGGCCGGGGCATGAGCTCGTCGGTGCTCTCGGCCTTGTCGAGCCACGCGAGCAGACTGCCGATGCTCCCCCGCTCGTCCGCCGCGAGGAAGGCTCGTACCTCATCGGCGAAGGCCCGCAGCTGGGTCGCGGCGACACGGGCCGGGCCTCTGGTCTCGTTGGCCGCCAACTCGATGTCCAGCCGCAGTTCGAGCTCGACCAGCCGGATCAGCTCGGGGATCGGCTGGGAGGACGCGCGGCGCAGTCGCTCGAGCATCTCCCCCGCCGCACGCACCCTCGCCCTGCCGTCGGGCGTGATGGACGCGAGGAGCCGATAGTCGTCGCGCACCGCACGCACCACGTCGACCGCGTCGATGATCGAGACCGCCTCGTCGGCCCCCCGCGAGGAACGCAGCCGCGCGCGCACCTCCTCGGGCAACGGAGCCATGGCGGGGTCGCGCTCGGAGAGTGTGCGCCCGAGGTCGTAGAGCGCCGCCATGTCGGCAACGCCGACACCGAAACGAGGACCCGTGAGAAGGCGGATGAGCGCCGACCCCGCGGTGGGGTCGTGCACCACGCGCAGCGTCGACACGACGTCGACCACCTCCGGCGTCGCCAACAGACCGCCGAGGCCGAGGATGCGGTGCGCGATGCCACGCGCCGCGAGCGCGGCGGCGAACGTCTGCATGTGGCGTTTCGAACGGAACAGGATAGCTCCGGTGTGCGGCTTCGCGCCCGGGGACTCACCGGCGCTGCGGGCGTCGTGCGCGGCACGGCGCTCGGCGAACCATTCCGCCACGGCGGATGCCTCTTCGTCCACCGTGAACGGGTACTCGATGGTCACGGTGCCTTCCCCGGCGCCGGGGCGCGGTTCGAGCGGCGGCACGTCGAGCCCCGGGCGTTGCAGGGGTTCGAGCACGCGGTTCGCGATCCCGAGGATGCCTCGATCATTGCGCCAGCTGGTCATGAGGCTGTAGGTCTGCGCCGCTGCGGTGCTCGAGAACGTGCGGGAGAAGGCGTAGAGGTTGTCGGCGCTCGCACCTCGCCAACCGTAGATCGACTGATGCGGGTCGCCCACGGCCATCACCGCGGAGTCGCGGAACAGCTCGGCGAGGAAGCGGGTCTGGATGACCGACGTGTCTTGGTACTCGTCGAGCAGCACGACACGGTGCTGCTCGCGCAGTTCGGCCCGTACGTCGGGAGCCGATTCGACGATGTCGTAGGCCCCGCCCACCTGGTCGGCGAAGTCGAGCACGCCTCGGCGCTGTTTCTCGGCGATGTAGTCGCGCACGAGGCGGGTCAGCGTCGGCAGACTGAGCAGGTTCACCGCCGCCTTCTCGACGTCGGCGTTGCCCCGATAGGGCTCGAACGCGAGTGCCTGATCGCGGGCGATGTGCTCGGCACGGTCGAGGTCGACGCGGTGGTCGAGGGCATCGCCGGCGAGCCTCTGCACAGCGTCGATGACCGTGCCGAGCGCGAAATCGATGTTCTCCAGCTCGGGGAGGTCGCTGCGGAGCACCACTTCGCGTGCCAGCATCCAGGAGGCGGCCTGGCTGAGCATCGCCACGTCGGGGTCCCGTCCGATGCGCGCCGCGTGCTCACGGACGATGCCGTCGGCGAAGGCGTTGTAGGTCGAGACGCGCGGCCGGATCATCAGGTCTTCCGCAGCACGAGGGGTCACCGGATCCCATCCCGTTCCGCGGTGCGCAGCGAGTTCGTCGAGCACGTGCGCGCGCACCAGCTCACGCTGTCGGCCCGGCACGGCCTCGTCGACCCTCCGAAGTGACCCGTCCGCCACGATCTCGGGCAGATGCGGGAGGAGCCCCCGGCGTCCGTACTCGTCGATGACCGCGAGCCGATGGGCGATCCGTTCCGCGAGCTCTCCTGCGGCTTTGCGCGTGAAGGTGAGGCCGAGGATCTCGTCGCGGCGGACGTGCCCGTTGGCCACGAGCCAGACCACCCGCCCCGACATCGTCTCGGTCTTACCGCTTCCTGCTCCGGCGACGACGAGGGCAGGCTCCGGCGGCGCTTCGATCACCCGCTGCTGTGCGGGTGTCGGCGACGGTTGCCCCAGCGCAGCCGCGATGTCTGTGGCGGAGATGCCCGCACCGCCGCTCCACCCTGCTCCGCTCCGCTCCGGCCCGCTCACGCCCGTCATGAGCTCACCGCCGGCACAGTATGGATGCGGCAGGGGTGCACCCGGCGCTGCGTGTCCGCACAGTGCGACTCGACCTGCGCGGTGAAGCTCGATGCCGACATACCGCGAGCCGCATCCGACACGCGCTTCAGGAACGCCGTTCGCGACTCATCGTCGAGCGTGTGCTGATGGGCGATGCGGTAGTCGCTCTTGGCGAGTGTCTTGGAGACGATCACGAGTCGAGCGCCGGCCAGCGACGACGACGGCGCCCCCTCGATCAGTCCCTGCTGGACCGCCACCTGATAGGCGGCCAGCTGCGCGTGCTCGATCACACCGGAGTCGGATTCGGGATCATTCTTCCCCGTCTTCAGATCGACCACGACCGTCGGGCCGTCAGGACCCCCCGACATCGGCTCCCAGCCGCGGCCTCGAGCTGTCGGATGCTCGCCGGCGCCCGGCGGGTAGGCTTCCACACGGTCGATGTAGCCGTGGATGATCGCCTTATTCGCCTGGTCCTCCCCCACCGCGTGCACCGTCGGCGCGATCTCCTCGTCGGTCGCGGGAGCCACGTCGACGGCGAAGCGGAACTCGACCTCACTGCCGATGACGCGCCCTCCCTCCCGGCGCACGTCGCCCAGGTAGGTGTGCAGCCGATCGACGAGCAGATCGGCACGACGTCGTTCCTTGCGCCCGATCCACTCGGTCTCGAAATCGAGCTCCGGCCAGTGCTCGGCCACGATCTCCCGCATCCGCTCGAGATCTCCTTCGGGTACCCTCTCCATCGCCTCGTGCACGATCGTGCCGATGCCGGCGGTCGGCGGCATCACGGTGTCGCCGCCGAGCGCCGAGACGACCCAGTTGAGGCCACATTCCTCGTAGGAGTCCATCTTCGAGGGCGATACCCGGGCTCCGGTGACGGCGAGATCGCGCAGCGGCGCCTGCGTCGATGGCGGGGTGATCCCGTACCACTCCGCCGGGTCGGCTCCAGGGACGCCTTCGCGAGCGAGGACGGCGAGCTGTGCCGCGGCGGCACGGCGCACCGGCTCGGCGACCGTCGTCGTGAGCGTGCGTCGGTGCCGCGCGACGAGTCCGCGCAGGGTGAGCGGGTGCTCCGCCGAGGCATGCCGCTCGGGTGGTTCCGGCGCAGGAAGGAAGCCGAAGAACGGGCTGGGCGTGAGGTCGTCGTCGTCCACCGCCGTGATCAGGAGACGATCGCGTGCGCGCGACACAGCGCGCACGAAGAGCCGGAGCTCATCGTGCAGTGCCGCACGTCGACGGTCGAGGACCCCTGGAGCCTCGATGGAGATCCCCGTGCGGGCGGCCTGGATCGCATCCGGCAGACGCCAGGTCTGCAGCAGACCGCCACGCAACCGCACGTTCGGCCAGATGCCGTCCTGCACGCCGGCGACCACGACCGCGTCGAACTCCGTGCCGAGGGCGGTGGCGGGGGTCAGCAGCGTGACCTTTCCCGGCCGGTCGGGAGTTGACAGCGAATCCTCCGGAACCTCGCTGTCGAGGATGTCGCGCACGAAGACCTCGGGCCTCTCGTTCGGCGTACGCTCGACGAAGCGCTTCGCGGCGTCGAACAGAGAGACCAGCGCATCGAGCGAACGAGCCGTCTCCGCTCCCGTCGGCAGCAGCGAGATCTCGCGCCAGGCGATCTGCAGCCGCCGGCCGTCGACGGCCCGAGCCTGATCCCAGACCCGCCACAGCAGGTCGTGGATCGTCTCCCCCGCCGCCGCACCGCGGGAGAGCGCTTCGATCGTCTCGGCGAACCGTTCGGCCGTGCGCGATTCCGGAGCGTCGATCAGCGTGAGGTGCGCAGGATTCGCCATCGCCCGGCGCAGCAGTTCGCGTGCAGGCGTCGATCCTCCCTGCTCGAGTTCGACGTGTCGGAGGCGCGCACGCAGTCGCCGCAGCCCGATCGCGTCCATCCCTCCGAAGGGGGTGCGCAGCGCCTCCTCGAGTGCGGGCGACGTGCGCTCTTCGACCGGGGTGAGTGCCAGACGCACGATGCCGACGATGTCGCGTACGATCCCCTCGCTGCCGAGCGGGCGCTGCACACCGGCCGCTCGTGTCGGGATCTCCCTGGCGGCGAGTTCGGTCTCGAGTGCGGTGACCTGCCGGGTGTCGTGGGCGATGACCGCCATCCGGTCCCAGCGGATGCCGTCGGAGAGGTGCCACTCGCGCATGACGCCGGCGATGCGATCGAGCTCCTCATAGGGGGAAGGAGCAACGAACGTCGCGACTCCGGCTTCGACCTCTTCGGCGGTCACCGGCACCGGAGCGCGCCGGTGCTCGACCCGTCCGGACACGCCGATCGCCTGCGTCACGGTGCGGGTGAGCGCCGTGAGCGCCGGACGCTGGCGGTGCGGCCCGTCGAGTACGTGCACGTCTCCCAGCACGCCGGCGAGCTGGGCGAACAGCTCGGGGCTGGCTCCACGGAACGACCCGGATGAGATGTCAGGATCGCCGAAGGCGTGCACGGCGATCCCGCGGCTGCGCAAGGCCGTCACGACGGCGATCCCACCGCGGGTGAGCTCCTGCGCGTCATCGATGAGCACCACGCGCAAGGGAGCGAGCGGGCCGAGGGTGTTCGCGTCTGCCGTATCCAGGATGGTGCTCGCCTCGCTGAGCAGATCAGCGGCGTCGCGGTGCGCCGAGCGGAGCGCGTCGAGGACCATGCGGTACTCGACGAGGAACTCCGCCGTCGCCACCCACACCTCGTTTCCCGAGGCCCGGAGTTCCGCGGCGCCGACGCCGATCTCGGTGCACTCGGCGAGGAAGGCACGCAGCTCGGAGCGGAACCCCTTCGAGGCGCGCACGGAAGGGCTCAGCGCGTCGGGCCACCGGATGCGCCCGTCTTCCGCATCTCCGGCGAGCAGCTCGGCGATGATGCGGTCCTGATCGGCACCGGTCAGCAGCGCCGGCGGTTCGGCTCCTTCTCGCACCATCGCTCCACGGACGATCTGGAAGGCGAAGGAACCGAGCGATCTGGCCAACGGTCCCGGCGTCGCCTGACCGATGCGCACGCCGATCCGATCGCGCAGAGCCGTCGCCGCCTGGCGGTTCGGGGTGAGGGCGAGGACCTGTTCGGGGCGCAGCCCCTCGACGTCGAGCAGGTGCACGACACGCTCGATGAGGGTGCGCGTCTTGCCCGTTCCCGGCGCGCCGATGATGACACCGGATGCCGACGGCTCTGCGGCGATCACAGCGCGCTGAGCGGTATCGGGTGTCATGACCTCCACGCTATCCGGACGTGCGGACATCGCAGCCCGCACCCGCCAGGCACGTCCGGGGTCGCAGTCGTCCGCGCTGTGCGCTCACGGCGAAACCGGTCCCCGCGGCCGATCCTGCCCGGTGCCCGCGGGGTAGAGTTGGCGCAGTCCCCGAACTTCAAGGAGCACGCGTGGAAATCCGCATCGGCATCATCAACACCGGCCGTGAACTGAGCTTCGACACCGGCGCCAGCGCTGAAGAGGTCCGCACCCAGGTCGCCGCGGCGCTCGAGCAGAGCGCGTCGCACGTGAGCTTCGCCGACGTGAAGGGCAACTCCTACATCGTCCCGACCGCGAACCTCGCCTACATCGAGCTGGGCACCGAGGAATCGCGCCGCGTCGGCTTCGTCGCCTGACCGCGCGATGTACATCCTCCTCGCACTCATCGGCGCGTGCGCTCTGGGAATCGCCGCGCACTTCCTGATCCGTGATCGCGAGCTGCGCGGCGTCGCCCTGACCCCGGCGATCGCCACCGCCGTTTCGGCGCTCACCTACACGGGCCTGCAGTGGGCCGGTGTGGGCGAGGACAGCATCTGGCTGTGGCTCGCGAGCGTCCTCGGCGCTCCCGTCGTGGCCGCACTGGCGACCGTGGCCATCACCGGGATGCGCAAGCGCTCCGACGCGCAGAGCAGGGCGGCGCTGGGCATCTGAGCCGTCGAACTGTGTCGCCTAGGACGCCAGTCCCATCGCGTCCATGCGACGAGCGTGCGCACCCATGAGCTCGGTGTAGACCGGTTCGATGCGCTCCTCGTCGATCTCGAGACGCTCGGGCCGCAGCGCAGAGCGGCAGACGAGGATCGTGTCGCCGACCAGGCGGCGCGCCCACATCGACAGCAGCGAACGCCACTCCTCGTCGCTCTCGATCGTCTCCTGGATGATGGCGACGATCTCGTGTCGAGCGTCGTCCTCGCGGAGGATCTCCGCCACGCGCCGCCCGGTGTCTCCGTAGCTGGACGCCAGCGCGAGATAGAAGTCGTCGAGCATTCCGGCGGTGATGTACACGGCGAGAAGCGTCTCCCGTGGGCGCGCGCCGATGGTCTTTCGACGGAACGCGTCGAGGTTCTCCCGGAACGGGAGCATCAGTTGCGTGGGGTCGTCACCGTGCTCGGCGATGAGCTCCACGATCCCCCGATGCTTGGTCAAGGCGGCCCCTGCCGCACGAGACAGCGACTCCTTCTCGGAGAGCGCGGTCGTGGCGCGGATGAGACGCGTCAGCGTCTCGAAGTAGCCCAGTTGCAGATAGGCGGCCTGCCCGAGGAACCGATTGAGCTCGGGAGCGAGTTCGGCGAAATCGATGCGCGTCGCATCCCCCTGCTCGCCTCTGCCGCGCAGCGCGAGGGTGCGTCGCGGCGCGTCGTCGCGCTGCCAGAACCACTTAACCACGAGGTCGTCCTCCCGAGTCCACCACGACGTTCACAATACTCGTGCCGAACGCTCCTTCCTGGCCGGATGCGCCCCTCGGGTAGGCTGGGCGTGTCCCCGCCGTCGGAGCGGGGCCCCGCGCCTGTGGCACAAGAGACGGCGTGGATCCGTTAACGTGGCGATCCCGCAGGCTCGCCGGACAGGCAATCTGAATAAAGTGACAACTTTCGCCGATCTCGGCATCGATCAGGACATCGTCGACGCACTCGCCGCCAAGGGCATCGTCGACGCGTTCCCCATCCAGGAGCAGACCATCCCCCTCGGCCTTCCCGGCCAGGACATCATCGGTCAGGCCAAGACGGGAACAGGCAAGACCTTCGGCTTCGGCATCCCCGTCGTCCAGCGCCTCGGCAAGGACCCGGAGCACGGCGTCAAGGCACTCATCGTGGTGCCGACGCGCGAGCTCGCGGTGCAGGTGTACGAAGACATCGACCTGCTCACCAGCAACCGCTCGACCAGCGTCGTCGCCATCTACGGCGGCAAGGCCTACGAAGGTCAGATCGACCAGCTCAAGGCCGGCGCGCAGATCGTGGTCGGCACGCCCGGTCGACTGATCGACCTCGCCGGTCAGCGCCTGCTCGACCTCTCGCACGCCACCGAGGTCGTGCTCGACGAGGCCGACAAGATGCTCGACCTCGGCTTCCTCGCCGACATCGAGAAGATCTTCCAGAAAGTCCCGGCCGTCCGTCACACGCAGCTGTTCTCCGCGACGATGCCCGGCCCGATCGTCGCCCTCGCGCGTCGCTTCATGTCGAACCCGATCCACATCCGTGCGAACGACCCCGACGAGGGCCTCACGCAGGCGAACATCAAGCACCTCGTCTACCGTGCGCATTCGATGGACAAGGACGAGGTCATCGCCCGCATCCTGCAGGCCGAGGGTCGCGGAAAGACCGTGATCTTCACCCGCACGAAGCGCGCGGCGCAGCGCCTCGTCGACGAGCTGAGCGACCGCGGCTTCAATGTGGGTGGCGTGCACGGTGACATGGGTCAGGATCAGCGCGAGCGCTCGATGGCCGCCTTCAAGGCGGGCAAGCGCGACGTCCTGGTCGCGACCGACGTGGCCGCCCGAGGCATCGACGTCGATGACGTGACGCACGTCATCAACCACACGATCCCGGATGAGGACAAGACGTACCTGCACCGTGCAGGCCGTACGGGCCGCGCGGGCAAGACCGGCATCGCGGTCACCTTCGTCGACTGGGAAGACCTGCACAAGTGGGCCCTGATCAACCGCGCCCTCGAGTTCGGCCAGCCCGAGCCCATCGAGACCTACTCGTCCAGCCCGCATCTGTACGAGGACCTCAACATCCCCCAGGGCACGAAGGGCCGCCTGGTGTCGGCGCCCAAGACGGAGTCCGTGAAGACCGAGCGCACCCGTCGACCCGAGCGCGCGGCCGACGCCGCCGCCGAGGGGACCGATGAGGGCGGCACCCGCCGCCGTCGTCGCCGTCGGAACAGCACGACTCCGGTCGGTTCGACCTTCACCGAAGGCGCGGCAGACTCGACGTCCGGCGAGGGGCAGTCCGCACCGGCCGCCGATCGCGGTGCCGAGGGCGCGGGCACGCATGACGGTGCGGGCAAGGAGCACCACGACGGCAAGCCGGCTCCGGCACGTCGTCGCCGTCGTCGCCGTGGCGGTTCCGGCGCCGGCGCGGCTCCCGTCACCGGGGCCTGAGCACGTCACCGAGAGGGCGCATCCACCGGGTTCACTCCGGCGTATGCGCCCTCTCGCATGTGTGGACGCGGAAGCCGAGAGCCGGTTGCGGCGGGTTCACCGTCGGTCGCCGACATCCGACTCCTGTGCGCGTGCCTCGTCGGCCGTGCGCAGCACGGCTGCCGGCACCTGCGGCGGATACACCCAGGCGACCAGCACGACCGAGATGATCATCAGCAGGAACCACGAGCTCAGCTTGCTCAACGAGACCGGCTGCCAGCCTCCGGCCTGATCCGGGTAGGCCCATGCGCCCGCCCACGTGCCGATGTTCTCCGCGAGATAGATGAACACCGCGACCCCGCCGAAGACGGCCAGGAGCGGCAGACGGATCGTGCGCCGCCACACCCGCGCGTGCATCACTGTGGGCAGCCAGAGCGCCACGACTCCCGCCAGGAGCACCCAGCGGGCATCCCACCACCAGTGGTGGGTGAAGAAGTTGAGGTAGATCGCCGCTGCGAGGACGGCCGTCATCCATCGCCGCGGATACCGCGTGAACCCGAGGTCGAACAGTCGATAGACGCGCACCATGTACGACCCGACCGCCGCATACATGAAACCGCTGAACAGCGGGACACCGCCGATGCGGAGAATCCCGTCCGCGGCATACGCCCACGACCCCACGTCGGTCTTGAAGAGCTCCATGGCGGTGCCGGTGATGTGGAACAGGACGATGACCCACAGCTCACGCCCGCTCTCCAGTCGGAAGACGAGCATCGCCACCTGGATGAGCACAGCGGCGATGGTGAGTGCGTCGTTGCGGGCGAGCACCGCATCGTCGGGGTACCACAGACGCGCGGCGACGATCAGGACCAGCAGCGCCGCCCCGAAGATGCACGCCCACGCCTGCTTGACGACGAACACCGCGAACTCGATCAGGCCGGCGCGGATGCCGTTCGACGGGGAATCGCGGAGGAGGCGATGAGCCCACGCGTCGACGCGTCGCTCGAGGGAAGTCGCTCGCTGCATGCCTCGGACGGTATCGGTCCCGCTCGACAGGTCGCCGAGAGATGACCGCCAGAATGCCGAGGATCAGGGAAAACGCGGGGCGGTGCCCGTGCCGCGTGCTATGAGCCTGGCCACCATCTCGTCAGAGGTGGTGTTCTCGCCGGGACGGTTGGGCTTGCCGTCGCCGTGATAGTCGCTCGAGCCCGTGATGATGAGGTCGTGCTTCGCGGCGATCTCTCGCAACAGCCGCTTGCCTGCCTCCGTGTTCTCGCGATGCTCGATCTCGAACCCGCCGAGGCCTGCATCGACGAGGCGCTCGATGAACGCCACGGGCATCACGCGGTCGCGCCCCGCCGTCACGGGGTGGGCGATGATCGCCACTCCCCCCGCCTCGGTGATCAGACGCACAGCGGTCAGCGGATCGGGTGCGTAATGCGGCTCGTAGTACCCCTCCCGTGGATGCAGGATGCCGTCGAACGCCTCGCTCCGATCCCGCACGATGCCGCGGGCGACGAGGGCGTCGGCGATGTGCGGACGCCCCACCGTCGCGTCGAGTGCCGTCTGCGCCACCACGTCGTCCCACTGCAGGTCGTAGTCTCGCCCGATGTTGCGGACGATCCGCTCGGCACGGCCGATCCGATCACCGCGGATGCGATCGGTCTCGGCCCGCAGCGCGTCATCCTCCGGATCGAAGAGGTAGCCGAGAACATGCACGCTGCGCCACTCGTGCTTCGCGGAGAGCTCCATCCCCGGGATGAAGGTCATCCCCCGTGCGACGGCGGCGTCTCCCGCCTCGCCCCAACCGGTCGAGCGGTCGTGATCGGTCAGCGCGAGCGTGCGCACCCCGTGCGCGTGCGCCTGCCGGACGACCTCGGCCGGCGACTCCGTGCCATCGGAATGGTTGGAGTGCAGGTGCAGGTCGGCGGGACCGGCGAATCCGTGGGACGAAGTGGCCATCCTCCGAGCGTACCGAGCGGCGACCCGCGCGGACGCGGAGGCGCACGGAAGCGGATGTCGAGGCAGGGACTTCACAGGCGACGCTCCTAGGCTGGTGGGGATGTTTCGTCTCCTGGGGATCCTCTTCACCGTGCTGCTCGCGATCGCGACGGCGGTCGTGGTGTGGCCGCAGTTCTTCCGTCTCGAGCAGACCTACCCGTTCGCGCAGCTTGTGTCCGCGCGCGGCATCGTGCTCGGCGGTTTCCTCGTCGTCGCGGTGCTCGCGCTCCTGCTGCTGTTCGCCCGTCCGCTCCGCGGATTCGCCGCCTCCGTCCTGATCGTTGCGCTGCTCGGCGCCGGCGCGACCGCGGCGATCGGTGCCGTTCGCGGTTTCGGGGGATCCGCACTCCCGGAGAAGACCGAGGACAGTGTCCGCGTGCTCACCTGGAACACGGCGGGAGAAGCGGTGTCTGCCGAGGCGATCGCCCAGCAGATCCTCGATCAGGGGGCCGACATCGTCGCCCTCCCCGAGACGACCGAGGCCGTCGGCGAGCGCATCGCTATCATGCTCCGCGAGCAGGGACACCCGATGTGGGTGCACCACGTGCAGTTCCGCCCGGATGTGCAGGACGGGCCGCAGTCGTGGCAGACGACCGTGCTGGTCGCCCCGGACCTCGGCGAGTACTCCGTGATCGAGTCGGCGAAGGACGGCACCAGCAACACCGGCTCGGTGCCCAGCGTCGTGCTCATGCCGATCGACGGCTCTGGCCCCACCATCGTCGCCGTGCACGCGGTCGCGCCGCGCATGGAGGAGATGCAGCAGTGGCGCAGCGACCTGCAGTGGATCGCGGATCAGTGCCCCCAGGGCGACTTCATCCTGGCCGGTGACTTCAACGCGACGATCGACCACATGGCCCCTCTCGGAGTCGAGGGCGGAGATATCGGCTACTGCCGCGATGTCGCATCCCGCACCGGCAACGGCCTCACGGGTACCTGGCCGAGCTCTCTCCCTGCCCTCGCCGGCGCCCCGATCGATCATGTGATGGCGTCGCAGAACTGGTCTCCGACGGGGTCGGTCGTGCTGGACGATGCCGGTGGCAGCGACCACCGCGCTCTGGTCGTGCAGCTCGAGCCCGCCGGCTGACTCCCGCACCCGCCCGCCAGGTGACAGACTGGAGGGATGAGCACAGGAGAGCGCGACACGATCGCAGAACCCACCGTCGAAGCGTCTGTCGACAACGGCACCACCAACCGCAAGCAGCCCTTCCCCCAGGGCTTCCTCGACACGATCTCGACCGGTTGGGCCGAGCGCCCGGAGACGCTTCCCGCGCCGCGCACCCAGGCGTCGTACGCGGCCACGCGTCGCGCCGCCGTCTCCGCGGCCTTCCCCGGCAAGCACCTCATGATCCCTGCCGGCTCTCTCAAGCAACGCAGCAACGACACCGACTACGTCTTCCGCGCGCATTCCGCCTTCGCACACCTCACCGGGTGGGCATCGGATGCCGAGCCCGACTCGGTCCTCGTCTTCGCACCGACCGAGACCGGCCACGACGTCACCCTCTTCTTCCGCGAGCGCGCCGACCGCACGACGACGGAGTTCTACGCCGACGCCACGGTCGGAGAGTTCTGGATCGGTCCGCGACCGTCCCTCGCCGGCGTCGCCGCCGACCTCGACATCGCCACCGCCCATCTGGACGACAGGGAAGCCGTCGAGGGCGAGCTGGTGCTCGACGAGGACGAGACCCTCACCCGCTTCGTCTCGGAGTTGCGGCTCATCAAGGACGAGTTCGAGATCGCCGAGATGCGCCGCGCCGTCGAGATCACGGCGAACGGCTTCGACGACATCATCCGCGAGCTTCCTGCCGCGACGGCTCATGCACGCGGCGAGCGCGTCGTGGAAGGCGTCTTCCACCGCCGCGCACGCGAGGACGGCAACGGCGAGGGCTACGACACGATCGCCGCCTCCGGCCCGCACGCCTGCTACCTGCACTGGACGCGCAACGACGGAACCGTGGTTCCCGGTGACCTGATCCTGGTGGATGCGGGTGTGGAGGCCGACAGCCTCTACACCGCCGACATCACGCGCACGCTGCCCGTCTCCGGCACGTTCACCGACGTGCAGCGGCGCGTCTACGAGACGGTGCGCGAGGCCGCCGACGCGGCATTCGCCGCCGCTCGGGTCGGTGTACGCTTCCGTGACGTGCACGGAGCCGCCATGAAGGTCATCGCCGAGCGGACGGCCGAGTGGGGTCTGCTGCCCGTCACCGCCGAAGAGGCTCTGGATGCCGACAAGGGCGGCCAGCACCGTCGGTACATGGTGCACGGCACCTCGCACCACCTCGGCATCGATGTGCACGACTGCGCCCAGGCCCGTCGCGAGATGTACTACGACGGCATCCTCGCCCCGGGCATGGTGTTCACGATCGAACCTGGACTCTACTTCCAGATCGACGACCTCACCGTGCCGGCCGAACTCCGTGGCATCGGCGTGCGCATCGAGGACGACATCGTGATGACCGACGACGGCCCCGTGAACCTCTCGGCCGGCATCCCCCGCACGGCCGACGAGGTCGAGGCGTGGATGGCGCGACTGCAGAGCTGACACCGACGGATGCATGAGGGCGAGCTCGCACTCGAGACCGAGGTCGCGGCGCACCTGATCGCGCGCCGCTTCCCCGAGCTCCGTGGCGAGACCCTGCGACCGGTCCCCATGACGGGCACGGTGAACAGGATCATCCGGGTGGGCGACGGACTCGTCGCCCGCTTCCCCCTCCTCGGGGCAGCGGCGCACGAGCTCGTCCGCGAGGCCGCAGCACTCGAGGAGTTCGCGGCGTCGAGCCCGTTCCCCGCGCCGCGCTCCTACGGCACCGCCTCCGCGTCGGAGGAGTTCGACTCGGCCTGGGCTGTGCAGACGTGGATCGAGGGTGACCCGGCGGATCCTGTGCTCTCCTCCACGTCCGAGACGCTCGCGCACGACCTGGTCGCCCTCATCCGGGCGCTGCGCACCGTCGACGTGCGCGACCGTGTGTTCGACGGCAGGGGCCGGGGCGGAGACCTCGGAGACCACGACGAATGGGTCGCGACGTGCCTGAGGCGGAGTGCGCATCTCTTCGATGCGGCCCGCGCAGGGCGGCTCTGGTCGGTGCTGCGCGAGCTCCCGTCCGCCAGCGCTCCGGTGATGAGCCACCGGGACCTCACGCCGTTCAATCTCCTCGTCGCGGAGCACGAGGGCGATACCCGCCTGGCCGGTGTGCTCGACGGCGGAGACTTCGGTCCCGCGGATCCCGCACTCGACCTGGTCGCCGCCTGGCACCTCTTCGACGCGCCGGGACGACACCTGCTCCGCGAGGGCCTGGCTGTCGACGACCTCGAGTGGCGGCGCGGCGCGGGATGGGCGCTGCAGCAGGCGCTCGGGCTCGGATGGTATTACGCGGAATCGAACCCGCGGATGAGCGCACTGGGCATCTCGACCGTGGGGCGCGTGCTCGCGGATGAGGAGCTGTCGAGGCTCATCGACTGAGGGGGCGTCCGACCGAGGCCCTCACTCCTCCGCGCCGCCGAGGGCGAACTCCGCCACGATCGGGGCGAGTGCGGCCCCGATCTCCGCGGCGGGGCGTTTGCGGCCCTTCACCTCGAAGGTGTGTCCTCCTCCGTCGATCCAGACGACGCGCGCATCCCGACAGGTCGCGATCGCCTCCTCGAACTGCGAGATCGGCTGGATGAAGGGATCGTTCGTCCCCTCCACGAACAGCTGCGGGACCGTGATCCCCGGCAGATGCTCGACCCGTGGCTTCTCCGGACGTCCGGGCGGATGCAACGGGTACCCGAGGTAGACGAGACCGTCGACACGCATGCCCTCGGCGACCGCCATCGACGCCATGCGTCCGCCGTACGATTTGCCCGTCGCCCACAGGGTCGCCGAGGGATCGGACTCGCGTGCGAAGGCCGCGACGGCGTTCCATGTGGCGATCGCATGCGCGGCGGGTCCCGGCATCCGTCGCCCCTGCTCCACATACGGGAAGTTGAAGCGGAGGGTCGAGAAGCCCATCGTGCTCAGCGCATCGACGTAGCCGGTGAGGAACGGATGGTCCTTGCCGGTCCCTGCACCGTGGGCCACGATCACCGTCGCCCCGTTGTCGCCGACTGTCCAGTCGGCGGACACGGCGGTGAGTCCCGTCGGGAGCGCGACCTGGATCTCGACCATCAGACGGAGAGCGGGGAGGCCGCCGTCATGCCCGTTCGCCCTGGATGCCGTGAGTGCCGGGAGCGGCGTCCGGCTCGACCGGGGTCACGGTCGACGGAGCGGCGGTCCCTGCCGATGCGGACCCGGGCTCGGGGGTCGTCTCGGGTTCGGGGTCGGCGACCGGGTCGGCGACTGGCGGTGCGACGGGGTCGGCCGGGCGCGGCGGGATCACGGGATCCCCGGGTGCCGGGGCGGGGTCAGGAGCAGTCGCACCGGGCGTGATCCGCTCGCCGTAACGCGGCGGCTCGTCGAGGTTGACCGGCGGTCGCACGGGCGCCACTTTGTTCGCGCCGAGGACCTGCCGGGCCTTGCCCAGCGACGAGGACAGCACGGTGACCTCGTAGTGATCGGCCGCGAACTGCGTGACGCTGGCGAAGTCGCGCCGGCGACGGACGATCGCGTAGGTGACCAGGCTGAGGATCATCCCGACCGCGACGCCGATGAGGACGAAGCCGAGGAAGAGCTGGATCGGCACCTCCGGGTTGCCGAGCACGAGGATGGCGGCGAGGAAGAGCCCGATCAACACACCGTTGATCGCCCCGGAGCGCGCGGCGGCGGCGTAGCCGAGCTTGCCGGTCACGCGTTCGACCGTGCGCACGCTCTGACCGACGATGGCGATGTCGCGCGCCGGCACCTCCCCCGCGATCAGCTTCGAGACCGTCTTCTGCGCGCTCTCGTAGTCGCGCATCGACGCGACGATCTCGCCGGTGTCTGTGCCGCTCGCGGGCCGGTTCAGCATGCTCATCCGGCTATTCTTCCACGCGTGCCGTCGGACGGCCCGAGGCACGGCCGACCCGCCGGAGACGCGAGCCGCCGACTACGCTGGAGAAGTGAGCACACAACGGGTTTTCGCCGCGCGCCTTGCCGGGTGCGCCGTCTTCGATCCCGTCGGCGACCGGCTCGGCAAGGTCCGAGATGTCGTCGTCGTGTATCGAAGTACCGCGGCGCCCCGCGTCATCGGTCTGGTCGTGGAGATCCCGGGACGACGCCACGTGTTCCTCTCGATCGGACGCGTCACCTCGATCCGTTCCGGCCAGGTCATCACCACGGGCCTGATCAACGTGCGGCGGTTCTCCCCGCGCGCCGGCGAGGTGCGCGTGCTCGCCGAGATGCTGGGACGACGCGTGAGCTTCGTCGATGGCAGCGGTACCGCGGTCATCGAGGACATCGCGATCGAACCGAACCGCCTCGGCGAATGGGCGATCAGCCAGCTCTTCCTCCGCCGACCGAAGACCAGTGCCTCCCCGTTTGCGAAGGGTCCGACGACGTTCGCGGCATGGAGCGAGGTCGCCGAGCAACGCGCTCCCGGTGAGTCGCAGTCGGCTGAGCAGCTCGTCGCCTCGTACTCCGAGCTGCACGCCGCCGATCTCGCCAACACGCTTCTCGACCTTCCGCAGCAGCGCATGATCGAGGTGGCCGAAGAGCTGTCGGACGACCGCCTTGCCGATGCCCTCGAGGAGATGCCCGAAGACGAACAGGTGCACATCCTCGACCGTCTGGGAGACGAACGCGCCGCCGACATCCTCGACCAGATGGAACCGGACGACGCGGCCGACCTGCTCGCCCAGCTGGCGCCTGACCGCCTGGAGCAGCTCCTGGAGCTCATGGAGCCGGAAGAAGCCGAAGACGTCAGGATGCTGCTGCGCTACGGCCCGGACACCGCCGGCGGTCTGATGACGCCTGAGCCGATCATCCTCTCGGCCGACGCCACCGTCGCCGAGGCGCTCGCGCTGATCCGCCGCCACGAACTGCACCCCGCGCTGGCCGCCGCGGTGTTCGTCACCCTCCCGCCGTTCGAGACTCCGACCGGGCGCCTGCTCGGGCTCGTGCACTTCCAGCGGATGCTGCGCTACCCGCCGCATGAGCGACTCGGCGCGATCCTCGACGACAGCCTCGAGCCCGTGCCCGTGACCGCTTCCGCCGCCGAGGTGGCACGGCTGCTGGCGAGCTACGACCTCGTCTCGCTCCCCGTGATCGATGCGGCGCATCGCCTCGTCGGAGCGATCAGCATCGACGACGTCCTCGACTACCTCCTTCCGGACGACTGGCGTTCGCATGACAGCGAGGACACCTCCCCCGCTGCGAGCACCCTCCCTGGGTCCACCCCCGCCGCCCCGACGAAGGAGACGCGCTGATGCCCCGCTCTCCGCGCCTCGATGCGCCGGGCCGCACCACGACACGGCCGCGGGCGACGTCTCGCGACCGCTTCGGACGCTTCACGGAGTGGGTGGCTCGCGCGATGGGGACGCCCGCGTTCCTGCTGATCCTCAGCCTGTTCTGTGTGGTCTGGATCGTCTGGAACACGCTGATGCCCGACGAGCTGCGCTTCGACGACGCCGCCCTCGGCTTCACGGCACTGACCCTGATGCTCTCCCTGCAGGCCTCATACGCCGCACCGCTCATCCTGCTCGCGCAGAATCGTCAGGACGACCGCGACCGGGTTCAGATCGAGCAGGACCGCCAGCGTGCGGAGCGCAACCTGGCCGACACCGAGTACCTGGCCCGCGAGATCGTGGCTCTGCGCATGTCGCTCGAAGAGCGCAATTCGCAGGTCGTCACGCGCGACGTGCTGCGCCAGGAGCTCAAAGCCCTTCTCGCCGAGCTCGAAGACGTGCCGGAGAAGCCCCGATCCGGCGCCGCGTCGTGACCGCGGCGGAGCGTGTCCGCGCGGCTGTCGCCGCGGTGACGGATCCCGAGCTCCGTCGACCCATCGGGGATCTCGACATGGTCCGGGACATCTCCGTCGACGGCGGTCGAGCCCGCGTCGGCATCGTCCTCACGATCGTCGGCTGTCCAGCGGCGGCGCGGATCGAGTCGGACGTCCGCGATGCCGCGGCGTCCGTTCCGGGCATCGCGGAGGTGGACGTCGAGGTCGGCGTGATGACGCCGGCAGAACGCAAGGCTCTCACCGAGAAACTCCGCGCCGGGAGGCCCGCACGCCACATGCCGTTCGGGCCCGATTCCCTCACCCGTGTGATCCTCGTCTCCAGCGGCAAGGGGGGTGTGGGCAAGTCCACCGTCACCGCGAACCTTGCCGTCGCACTTGCCGCGCAGGGTCTGTCCATCGGTCTCGTCGACGCCGACGTGCACGGGTTCTCGATCCCCGGGCTCCTCGGCATCCCTGCGGGCACGCAGCCGACACGCATCGACGACCTGATGCTCCCCCCGGTCGCGCACGGCGTGAAGACGATCTCGATCGGGATGTTCCTCCGCGACGGCGAATCGGTGGTGGCGTGGCGTGGGCCGATGCTGCACCGCACGGTCTCGCAGTTCCTCACCGACGTCTTCTTCGGCGACCTCGACGTCCTCCTCATCGACATGCCGCCGGGGACGGGCGACATCGCGATCTCGATCGGCCAGCTCCTCCCCCATGCGGAAGTTCTCGTCGTGACCACCCCGCAGACCGCTGCCGCCGAGGTGGCGATCCGCAGCGGTCTCGTCGCGCGTCAGACGGGTCAGCGCGTGATCGGCGTCATCGAGAACATGGCGGCGTACACACTGCCCGATGGAACGGTCATCGACATGTTCGGCTCGGGCGGAGGCGCCGCCGTATCGGAGGCTCTCTCCGAACCGGGAGTCCCTGTGCCACTGTTGGCCTCGATCCCCCTGAGCCCCGCTCTGCGCGAGGGCGGAGACGCAGGCGAGCCGATCGTCTCCACCGAGAGCGACGATGTCGCGGCGACGACCATCCGCGACCTCGCGAGCACCCTGGCGCGGCGGGGCAGGGGCCTCTCCGGTCGATCGCTGCCGATGTCGCTCACCTGAACGCGTGGGAAGATGGACCGATGCCTCCCCGCTCTCTGACCGTCGATGAGGGTCTGCTGCGACGAATGGCTCGGGACGCAGCGATCTACTCGCTGACCCGACCCGCCGCCCTCGTCATGTGGGTCGCCCTCGCCGCAGCCCTCGTGCTCAGCATCCTCAACCTCGGCACGCCCGTCCGTCCGGGGGAACAGGGCCCTTTCGGAGCAGGATGGATGCCGGTCATCATCGTCGCGCTCGCGGGTTTCGCCGTCGTGATGACCGTATCGGGCGCGCGAACCGCCGTCCGGATCGCGATGCCCGTCGGAACCGTCGTGTGGGTATCGCTGGAAGAGGACAGCCTGCAGATGGGCAGCGGCCGTCGTCGCTCCGACATCGCCTACCGCACCTTCCAGAGGATGCGAGTGGGCAAGTACGCCGTGCTGTTGAAGCTGCGAGACACTTCGGCCGCGACCGCGATCCCTCGTGGCCTGCTCACGGACGACGACATCGCCACCCTCCGCTCGAAGATCTCCTAGGCGCCGAGCGCGCAGAGCCCTGCGCGCTCGATCGGCGAGCGTTCCCGTCAGGTGGCTTCGGCGTCGAAGGGAGGGCGGTTCGATGCACTGAACTCCTGCGGAACGGCTCGGGTCGCGGGAGCCGTGGTCGCCGCGGCCGCAGCTCCGGCGATCGGCTCCGCGATGGTCTGGGCCGCCTGCAGCGGGGTCGCCGGCTGGGGCTCTTCCATGAGCGCATCGCGGATGATCCGGCGCGGGTCGTACTGGCGCGGGTCGAGCTTGCGCCAGTCGACGTCGTCGATCTCCGGCCCCATCTCCTCGCGCACCCTCGACTTGGTCGCGCGCAGATACTCGCCGGCCTTGCGGACCATGCGCGAGAAGCTCTCCGCGGCTCGCGGGAGACGTTCGGGGCCGATGATCAGAACCGCGATGAGGCCGATCAGCAACAGCTTCTCGAAGGTGAGCCCGAACGTCATCTCTACAGGCTACCGCCGCGCCTGCGGTCCCCGCACTCGCCGACCGAATACTCTGGAGAGGATCACAGTCAGGCAGGGAGAAACAGGCCATGAGCGAGCATGACGCGAACGCGCGTTTCCTGCGCGAGTCCATCGTGGAACCCGACGCCATCAGCCGCGCACGCGCGCATGCGGTCGAACTGGGAGCGATGCCGATCAGCGCCGCCGTGGGTTCGCAGATCGCCGTGCTCGCGGCCGCGACCTCGGCACGCTCCATCGTCGAGATCGGCACCGGCGCCGGAGTCTCCGGTCTCTGGCTCCTGCGCGGCGCACCCCAGGCGGTCCTCACCTCGATCGACAACGAACCGGAGCACCTCGCCGCGGCGCGACAGGCCTTCTCCGATGCCAAGGTGCCGTCCACCCGAGCCCGCTTCATCACGGGCCGCGCGATCGACGTTCTCCCCCGCATGAACGAGAACTCCTACGACATCGTGCTGGTCGACGCCGACCCCGAGCATGTCATCGAGTACGTCGAACACGGTCTGCGTCTCGCACGCACCAGCGGACTCGTGCTCGTGCCCCGCGTGCTGGCCGGCGGTCGCGTCGCCGATCCGGTCCAGCGCGACGAGATCACTTCCGCCTACCGGTCCCTCGTGCAGGAGACGCAGGAATCCTCGGCGGTCCTCGCCACGGTCTCCCCCGCCGGCGAAGGTCTGCTGCAGCTGATCAGTCTCGCCGAACGCGGCTGACCGCGCGGCTCGAGACCGTGCGAAAAGGGCGATGGATCCGAGGATCCATCGCCCTTTCGGATCCGCCGACGCGGACCCCAGGTCGATCAGGCCGGTGCCACGACGGCGGCAAGCACGTCGTGAAGCTCCTTGGCCTCGGCGTCGTTCACGGAGACGACCAGGCGGCCGCCGCCTTCGAGTGGAACGCGCACGATGATGAGTCGTCCTTCTTTCACGGCTTCCATAGGTCCGTCTCCGGTCCTCGGCTTCATCGCTGCCATCGTGGCTCCCTTTCCTCCGGTGGTATGGGATGAGTTTATCGGGTGTCACCGGGACCTGGAGGTCACGGAGCAACAATTGGGTCGAGCTTCACCCTCACGGCACCTGCCAGAACGTGCTTCCGAGCGCATACACGTGGTAGATCCAGAACCATTGCCCGAGGAGACATGCGGCCAGCACGCCGACACGCCAGAGCCGCGATCGCGGCACCGCGACCGCTCCCCAGAGCGGGCTCAGGGGGAGAAGCAGGCGGAACGTGCTCGATTGCGGAAAGAACACCGCGAGCAGATACAGCAGGTAGCTCGCACTCCACAGACGGATGTCGGCGCCCAGAGCGCGCACCTGCGGAGAGAAGAGGAGTGCGGCAGCAGCGCCGACCACCGACAGCACCAGCACGATCGGCCCCCACCACTGCGGCATCCCCCAGAGGGCGAACCAGAACTGCGATGCCTGGATCCACCCTTCGAACGGGATGAAACCCTCGACTCCGCCGGTGATCCAGTGCTGGCGCCACGCGAGCTCGGTCGCGAGATACGCACCGGGATCCCCCGTCGCGATGCCGGCGATCACCTGCCAGGCGAAACCGGACAGAGTCGCGAGCGCGCCGAGCGCGAGGATGTGTGCGATCTCGCGCCCGGTGAGCGGATCCTGCCGACGTCGGATCCACCGCAGCAGTCCGTGCAGCCCGAGGAACAGGGCGAAGGCCAGGACACCGGGTCGTGTGAAGGCCATCACGGGGATGAGGATGTACAGCCAGGCATAGGTGCGCCGCGTCGTCGCATCGAGGGCGAGGAACAGCAGCAGCAGGAACAGCGTCTCGGCGTACCCCACCTGGAACATCGCCGCGATCGGTCCCGCCGCGAAGAATACGACGGCCCACGTCGCCGCGGAGTTGCCGATGCGATCACGAAGCAGGCGGTGAAGCGCGAGACAGGCCAGGTAGCCGGCGACGAGCGAGAGCAGGAGCGCACCGGCACCCCAGGACCCGAGCAGTACGCCGATCCCCTTGGCCGCATATGCGAACACCGGCATGAACGCCCAGGCGTTCTCGGCGACGTCACCCGAGTCGGTGAGCCGAAGATCCGTCGGGTAGCCGTTCTCGGCGACCAACCAGTACCATTGCGCGTCCCAGCCGAGGACGAAATCGATGATCCCCGCCTCCGCGCCGAACCGCGAGGACGAGGTCGACAGTGAGGCGGCGATGACCAGGAACACCGTCGTGACGACCCGGGCTCCGAGGTAGACGACGGCCACGCGCAGGGCGACCGGCGCCTTCGCCCAGCGGCGCCTTGCGCTCAGTGCGAGGTGAGCCATGCGCGCAGGCCCCGCTCCACGGCGTCGATCTGCGCGAGGGGTACACGCTCCTCATCGTGGTGGGCGAGGTGCGGGTCGCCGGGCCCGTAGTTCACAGCCGGGATCCCGAGCGCGGAGAATCGTGCGACGTCGGTCCACCCGTACTTCGGGCGCGGCTCGGCGCCGACCGCCGCCACGAACTGCTTCGCGATCTCGGCGTCGAGCCCGGGACGCGCCCCCTCGGCGGCATCCGTGATCTCGACGTCGAAGCCGGCGAGGACTGCGCGGAGGTGAGCCTCGGCATCGGCCGCAGACTTGCTCGGCGCGAACCGGTAGTTGACCTCCACCTCGCAGGCGTCGGGGATGACGTTCCCCGCGACGCCGCCCGCGATGCGCACGGCGCTCAAGCTCTCGCGGTACAGCAGCCCCTCGACCAGCACCTCCTTGGCACGGTACTCCGCCAGACGCGTGAGGACGGGCGCCGCGCGGTGGATCGCGTTCTCGCCGATCCAGGCACGCGCGCTGTGAGCACGCACGCCGGTGGTGCGCACGATCGCACGGAGCGTTCCGTTGCAACCGCCTTCCACCTCACCGTTGGACGGCTCGCCGAGGATCGCGAAGTCCGCCTCGAACAGGTCGGGACGCACGGCGGCGAGCAGACCGAGACCGTTCTTCGACGCCTCGATCTCCTCGTTGTCGTACCACATCCACGTGATGTCGATCGCGGGGTCGGTCAGCTCGGCCGCGAGCTTCAGCTGCACGGCGGTGCCCGCTTTCATGTCGACGGTGCCGCGACCCCAGAGATGGGGGACTCCGTCGATCTCGATGTCGCGCGTGGGCAGGTTCGCATTGATCGGCACGGTGTCGATGTGACCGGCGATGGCGACGCGCTGTGCCCGGCCGCGGTCGGTGCGGGCGACGATCGTGTTCCCGTGGCGGAAGACCTCCAGATGGTCGAGCGGGGACACTGCGGCCTCGATCGCATCGGCGAGTGTCTTCTCGTCGCCGGAGACGCTCGGGATGTCGCAGATCGCACGGGTGAGGTCGACGGAGGACGCGGTCAGATCGAGCACCATGGGTCCAGCCTACTTACCCCGTCATGAGTGCGGTCGTCGCCCCGGGAGCGCGATAGCGTGGAGGGATGAGCGACGCACGCACCGTATGGGGTATCGGCCTGACCACCATCGCCGGGGACGGCACGGTTCTCGACGCCTGGTACCCCGAGGTGCACACCGGTGCGGTCACGACCGACGAGGTGGCTGTCGCTGCGCTCGAACCCCTCGCGGGGAGCGACGAACGACGCGACGTCACGATCGAGGTGGTGCAGCTGCAGATCGACCTCGACACGGCACCGGCCTCCACCGCCGACGCCTATCTGCGCCTGCATGCCCTGTCGCATCTCGTCGTGCGCCCGAACGAGCTGAACCTCGACGGCGTCTTCGGACACCTTCCGAATGTCGCCTGGACCAACGCCGGGCCCGTCCTCCCCGCTGACGCCGCCCGCCTGCGCCCGCAGCTCCAGCGCGCGGGCATCCAGGTGCAGGGGCTCGACAAGTTCCCCCGCCTGACCGACTATGTGCAGCCGGCGGGCGTCCGCATCGCCGATGCCTCCCGAGTGCGCCTGGGGGCGTACCTCTCCCCCGGCACGACCGTCATGCACGAGGGATTCGTCAACTTCAACGCCGGCACACTGGGCGCATCGATGGTCGAGGGCCGCATCTCGCAGGGTGTGGTCGTCGGAGACGGCAGCGACATCGGCGGAGGGTCATCCATCATGGGCACCCTCTCGGGTGGCGGAACGCATCGGGTGTCGATCGGCGCCCGCACCCTGCTCGGCGCGAATGCGGGCATCGGCATCTCGCTCGGTGACGACTGTGTCGTCGAAGCGGGGCTCTACGTCACCGCAGGCACCAAGATCGTCCTCGTCGACGGACCCGTGACCGCCGACGGCGGGCGCAAGACCGTCAAGGGTGCGGAGCTCTCCGGTCAGGACGGCCTGCTCTTCCGCCGCAACTCGCTCAGCGGTGCGGTGGAAGCCGTCCGTCGCGCCGGTGTCGGAGTGACCCTGAACGAGGCTCTGCACGCCTGAGAGCAGTCTTCCGGCCCGTCTCCGCGGAGCCGACGACCCGCGCGGGAGGCGACATGCAGCCGACGGCATGCGCGCACTGGTAGACTGACATCGTTGCGCGTACCGCCGGTCCCGCAACATCGTCGTCGTCACGGGGTCTCCGAGGACCGAAGCGAGCGGAACTGCTCCCACCACCAGCATGAGCTGGCCTTTCGAACGGCGAACCGATGCGCAATTCCTGCGCCGTCGCCCACCTCACCCCCTATCTCGCGCCGTTCACTCGTGCGCTGACGGAGTTTCTGCATGTCTACTTTCCTTGAACTCGGCGTTCCTGCCGAGCTCGCCGCCGTTCTCGCCGATTCCGGCAAGACCGAGGCATTCGCCATCCAGCGCGATACCCTTCCCGACTCCCTCGCCGGACGCGACCTCCTGGGCCGCGGACGCACGGGAAGCGGCAAGACCATCGCCTTCGCTCTGCCGCTCGTCGCACGCCTCGCCGCCTCGGGCGGTCAGCGTCGCGCCGGCCTTCCGCGCGGACTCGTCCTCGCGCCCACCCGTGAACTCGCGACCCAGATCGCCGCGACCATCGCGCCTCTCGCGGAGGCCGCAGGCCTGCGCGTCACGACCGTCTTCGGCGGGGTCAGCCAGCGCCCGCAGGAGCAGGCGCTTCGCGGCGGCGTCGACATCGTCGTGGCCTGCCCCGGTCGACTCGAAGACCTCATGAAGCAGCAGGTCGTGCGCCTGAGTGCGATCGAAGTCACCGTGCTCGACGAGGCCGACCACATGGCCGACCTCGGCTTCCTCCCCGGCGTCACCCGCATCCTCACGGCCACGCCGGCCGGTGGGCAGCGCCTGCTGTTCAGCGCCACGCTGGACCGCGGCATCGACACCCTCGCCCGTCGCTTCCTCTCGAACGCCGTCAGCCATGAGGTCGACGAGGAGAGCGTGCCCGTCGGCGAGATGACGCACCGCGTCCTGGTCGTCGACTCGGCCGACAACAAGACGGCCCTCGTGCGTGAGCTCGCCTCGGGCACCGGTCGTCGCATCCTCTTCACCCGCACCAAGCACCAGGCGAAGAAGCTCGCGAAGCAGCTCACCGCCGCGGGGATCCCCGCGGTCGACCTGCACGGCAACCTCTCGCAGAACGCCCGCGAACGCAACCTCGGTGCCTTCTCCGCGGCCCCGGAAGACGGTGGAGTGCGCGTGCTCGTCGCCACCGATGTCGCCGCCCGTGGCGTGCACGTCGACAACGTCGATCTCGTCGTCCACGTCGACCCGCCCGTCGAGCACAAGGCGTACCTGCACCGTTCCGGCCGCACGGCCCGCGCCGGGGCCGCAGGCACCGTCGTCACGGTCGTGCTCCCCGAGCAGCGCCGCGACGTCAAGGACCTCCTGCGCAAGGCCGCCATCTCGGCCCCGCTGGAAGATGTCACCACCGCTGCCGTCACGGCTCTGGTCCCCGAGCGTGCACCGCACGTGCGCCCGGCACCCGTGCAAGCTCAGCAGCAGCAGCAGCGCCAGTCCTCGAAGCAGCGCCCCGCAGGAGGCGAGAGGAACAGCGCGGCGAACCCGCCGTCGCGTCGCCGTCGTCGTCCCCGTTCGGGCGCTTCCGGCGCCGGCCAGGGCGGTGGATACTCCACGCAAAGCAGCCAGTCCCGCCAGGGTGGCCGCAGCTCGCAGGGCCGCTGACCCCGGCCGGCAGCACTCACGCAGAAAAGCGCCCCCTCCGTCTCGACGGAGGGGGCGCTTTCTGGTCCGGAGCTCAGCGCGTCGGGAAGGACCGCTCGGGCGATCCTGTGTACAGCTGCTGCGGGCGGCCGATCTTGGTCTGGGGGTCGAGCTGCAGCTCACGCCACTGCGCGAGCCAACCGGGCAGGCGCCCGATGGCGAACAGCACCGTGAACATACGGGTCGGGAAGCCCATCGCCTTGTAGATGACGCCGGTGTAGAAATCGACGTTCGGGTACAGGCGACGCTCGCGGAAGTAGTCGTCGGCCAGCGCGAGCTCCTCGAGCTCCTTCGCGAGGTCGAGGAGCGGGTCGGTGACGCCCAGCGAGGAGAGCACCTCGTCGGCCGCGTCCTTGACGAGCTTGGCGCGCGGGTCGTAGTTCTTGTAGACCCGATGCCCGAAGCCCATCAGCTTCACGCCCTCTTCCTTGTTCTTCACCCGCTCGACGAAACGCGAGACGCTCTGGCCGGAGTCGCGGATCTGCCCGAGCATCGTCAGCACGGCCTCGTTCGCACCGCCGTGCAGCGGGCCGGAGAGCGCCTGGATGCCGGCGGAGACCGAGGCGAACTGGTTCGCACCGGTGGAACCGACCAGGCGGACGGTCGACGTCGAGGCATTCTGCTCGTGGTCTTCGTGCAGGATGAGGAGCAGCTCGAGAGCCTTCGACATCACCGGGTTGACCTCGTACTCCTCGCTGTGCACACCGAAGTTCAGCTTCAGGAAGTTGTCGACGAAGCTCAGCGAGTTGTCCGGGTAGAGGAAGGCCTGGCCCACACTCTTCTTGTGCGCGTACGCCGCGATCACGGGGAGCTTGGCGAGCATGCGCACCATGTTCAGCTCGACGTGCTCCGGGTTGTGCGGGTCGGTCTGACCTTCGTAGTACGTCGAAAGTGCGGCGACCGCCGAAGACAGCACGGACATCGGGTGCGCCGTGTGCGGCAGCGCCGAGAAGAAGCGCTTGAGGTCTTCGTGCAGCAGAGTGTGGCGACGGATCTTCTCGTCGAACTCCGCGAGTTCGGAGGCGGACGGCAGCTCGCCGTAGATGAGCAGCCAGGCCACCTCGAGGTAGCTGGTGGAGCCCGCGAGCTGCTCGATCGGATACCCGCGATACCGCAGGATGCCCTTGTCACCGTCGATGAACGTGATCTCGGACTTCGTGGAGGCCGTGTTCACGAACCCGTAGTCCAGGCCCGTGTACCCCGTCTGCCGCGTCAGCGTGGAGAAATCGATGCTGTCGTGCCCCGCCGTGCCGCGCAGCACCGGGAATTCGGCGGTCGTGTCGCCGATCGTCAGCTTCGCCGTCTGGTCTGCCGCTGCACTCACGCGGACCTCCTCGTAGTGTCCGAGCCCGCTCGTCGCGGTGCTGTCGGACAAGATCTTGATCAAGCCTGAACTGGCGATCTCACGGCGCTGAAGCGCCAGGTCGGGTCACGACCGAATCGCCTTTACAGCCTAGTAGTCGCGCAGGCCTACTGTGACATCCGCCAAAGGGAAGCCCATTTCAGGGAGAGAACCTATATATCGCCGTCAGAGAGTCGGCGCGCCGCCTCTCTGACGTGCGCGGTCGGCGCCGTGAGCGCCAGCCGGACATGCTCCCCGGAGTCAGCGCCGTAGAAGGGCCCGGGACCGGCGAGGATGCCGAGAGCGGCGAGTCGCTCCATCGACTCCCAGGCATCGCGCCCCTCCGTCACCCAGAGATAGAGTCCTGCCTCGGAGCCGTCGATGCGGAAGCCCGCCGCCTCCAGAGCAGGACGCAGGGCGTCGCGCCTGACGCGGTAGAGCTCCTTCTGCTCCGCCACGTGCTCGTCGTCGCCGAGGGCGACCGCCATCGCGTGCTGCACCGGCGCCGGCGGCATGAGACCGAGGTGCTTGCGCGCCGTGAGAAGCTCGCCGACGATGCGTGCGCATCCGGCCACGAAGGCTGCGCGGTACCCGGCGAGGTTCGATTGCTTGCTCAAGGAGTACACGCTGAGCAGGTTCGCTCGACTCCCGTCCGTCACCCGCGGGTCGAGGATGGAGGGGATCGGCTCGGTCGCCCACTCGCCGTCCCAGCCGAGTTCCGCGTAGCATTCATCGCTCGCGAGCACGGCACCGAGTTCACGGGCACGACGCACGGCGGCGGCGAGCTCGCTCACGGTCCAGGTGCGACCGTCCGGATTGCCCGGGGTGTTGATCCAGATGAGCTTCGTGCCCTCCGGCCACTCCTCCGGATCATCCGCGGGCAGCGGCGACGCCCCCACGACACGGGCGCCCACCTCATAGGTCGGGTAGGCCACGCGGGGGTGGACGACGATGTCGCCGTCGCCGAGACCGAGCAGGGTCGGCAGCAGTGCGACGAGCTCCTTCGAGCCGATCGTGGGAAGAACGTTGTCGACACGGAGGTCGGGCACCCCCCGACGTCGCGCGTACCACTCGACGATGGCTTCGCGCAGGCTCGGCGTTCCGACCGTCTGCGGGTAGGCATGGGCGTCCGTGGCTTCCGCCAGTGCGCGCCGGATGATCTCGGGAGTCGGGTCGACGGGAGAACCGACCGAGAGGTCGATCAGACCGTCCGGATGCCGCGCGGCACGCTCACGGAACGGGATGACGGCATCCCACGGGTAGTCGGCGAGGTCGCGGACGCTCACGGAATGCGCCTACTCGCCCTGCGGCGGGAGAGCGGCGATGATCGGGTGGTCGAACGCGTACACACCGACCTTGGCTGCGCCACCGGGCGACCCGATCTCGTCGAAGAACTCGACGTTGGCCTTGTAGTAGTCCTGCCACTCGTCGGGAAGGTCGTCTTCGTAGTAGATGGCTTCGACCGGGCACACCGGCTCGCACGCACCGCAGTCGACGCACTCGTCAGGGTGGATGTAGAGCGAGCGTTCGCCCTCGTAGATGCAGTCAACGGGGCACTCGTCGATGCAGGCGCGATCCTTGACATCGACGCATGGGAGGGCGATCACATACGTCACCCCCTCAGTCTACGACTCGCGGGGCTCGGGTTCCTGCGCGGCTGGCCCCTCGGTGCGAACGGGAAGACGCCGAACGGACGGCCACGCGACGACCAGCAGCACGATTCCGGCGACCAGATAGGTCCAGATCTGTCCGGCGAACGAGGCCGGAACCACGACGGATCCTCCGGGCCCTTCGCCGGAGATCAGCACCAGCATGCCGATCATCCCGAGACCGGCGGCCACGGCCGCGCCCCTGTCGTGGGTCAGAGCGCGGACGGCGATGAGGATGGCCGCGCAGGCGATGGCTGCCACGATCATGCCGATCGGGATCGGGCCCCACATCACACTGTGGCTGATGGTGCCGGCGATGCCGTAGACACCGCCCACCAGGGCGGCAGCGATCCATGACAACACTCTCGACATCCAGCTCACGCGCACCTGTCGATCTTACCGACGAGGCCCCGACGAACAGGCGGAGGGGCGCAGCATCAGCCGGCGAGGCCGAACAGGCGCAGCAGGGCGGCGACCAGCGCGGCCGCCACGACGACCACGAGGAACGACTGCCGCAACCACAGGAGCCCACCGGCGACCAGCAGTGCGGGCACACGTGCATCCACGATGATCGCCTGCCCATCGCCGAGGGTCTGGACGGCCACGAGGGCGGCCAGCAGCGCGACCGTCAGAAGATCCGAGATGCGGGCCGTGCGTGGCGCCTCGAGCACCCGGGGAGGAACGAGGTAGCCGGCGGCCTTCAGCGCCAGACAGATCAACGCTGCGAGGAGGATCGCGCTCCACAGGCTCATGAGCTCACCTCCGACCCCGCACCCGACGATGGGCGGCCCGGCGCGGTCGGACGCCCCATCCAGTTGAACCAGCCGACCGCGATAGCGACGACCGCGGCGACGAGCACGGGCAGGCCGGGCATCAGGAACGGAGTGAGGGCCGCGGCGACGACCGCCGCGGCGATGCCGACCGCGATGGCCTGGCGCTGCTGGAGACGAGGCCAGAGCAGAGCCAGAAAGGCGGCGGCTGCCGCCGCATCCAGCCCCCATGTCCGAGGATCTCCGAGCACATCCCCCACCAGCGCTCCGATGAGGGTGGTGATGTTCCAGCCGACGAAGATGCCGATCCCGGTCACCCAGAAGCCGACCTGTCGCAGCCGTGGGTCGCCCTGCGATATCGCCACCGCCGTCGACTCGTCGATCGTGAAATGGGCGGCCGCCGCCCTACGGACGGGACCTCCCCCGACGATCGGCGACATCCGCATGCCGTAGGCGACGTTGCGGACGCCGAGGAGTGCCGCCGAAGCGACCGCCGATGGCAGGGCCGCAAGCCCCCCGGCCGTGAAGACGCCCACGAAGGCGAACTGCGATCCGCCCGTGAACATCAGCAGACTCAGCACACAGGTCTGCCAGACGTCCAGGCCCGATGCCACGGCGAGCGCACCGAACGAGACACCGTACGCACTGGTCGCGATGACGACCCCGAGCGCTTCGCGCCAGACCTCACGCTCCGCGGTCATCAGGCATCCCGCGCATTGTCGTTCGCTCTACTGAACACATGATCATAATTCTGAACAGTCGAGATCGGATAGTCAAGCGAACGAACGTTTGACATGATGAACACATGGAGGAACTCCGCACACGTATCGCCCGCACCCTGCGCCGGGAGCGAGAGACCGCAGGCCTGTCGGTCTCCGAGCTCGCTCGACGCGCCGGCATCTCCAAGGCGACCGTCTCCCAGCTCGAGAGCGGCGCCGGGAACCCCAGCGTCGAGACGCTGTGGGCTCTCGGCGTCGCGCTGGGCGTGCCCTTCGCCGTGCTGGTCGATCAGCAGGCGAACGCACCGACGCTCATCCGCGCCGACGATCTCGCCGGCGTCCCCTCCTCCGCCGCGGCGTACAGTGCGACGCTGCTGTCGGCGAGCCCGCCGGGAGCCCGCCGTGACGTCTACCTGATCCAGGCCGAGCCCGGCGATGCCCGCCGTTCCGATCCTCATCACCCCGGGACGATCGAGCACGTGATTCTGATGGCCGGGCAGGCGCGGATCGGCCCGGCGGGTGAACCGGTGCTGCTGAACCCCGGCGACTATCTCACGTACCCCGGCGATGCCCCGCACATCTTCGAGGCGACCGCATCGGGAACCAGCGCCGTGCTCATCTCCGAGCTGCGCTGACCGTCATTCCGGACCGGCGGCCGGAGACGGGTCGGGGATCTCGTGCGGCCGGTATTGCGGCAGCCGCGAGGCCGGGAGGATCGCCAGCGCGCTGACCCCCGCCAGCAGCAGCAGGCCGAGCTTGAGCGTGCCGAGCCGCGATTCCTCGTTCACCACCACCGCCGCGTCGATCTGCGCGGGCGTCGCGTCGGTCGCTTCGAGCGCGACGCGCAGGTCGTCGTTGCTGATGAAGTTGAGATTGTCCATGTCGACCTGGGCGACGAGCGACGGGGGGCAGCTCGGGGTGCTCGACCACGGCACGACCGACACTGAGTCCGAGGAGCGACACCAGAAGTGCGCCCGCCAGCGCGGTGCCGACCGCCGATGCGAGGTTCTGGGTGGTGCCGCGCAGCGACCCGACGTCACCGGCGAGCTCGGCGGGGGCTGCGGTCACGAGCACGTTGAACACCAGCGTGACGAGCGCGCCCTGACCGATGCCGAACACGATGAGCCCGACGATGGTCGGGATCGTCTCCCAGTTGTTGTTCACGACGAACGACAACCACACCAGGGCGACCGTGGTGAGGATGAACCCCACGACACCGATCGTGCGTGGAGGGAAGCGCCGGTACAGTCGCACCACCAGGGTGGCCGTCACGAAGACGGTGAGGTTGAACGGCATCATGGCCATGGAGGTGTCGAACGGCGTACGGCCCTGCACGATCTGGATGTAGAGCGGGATCGTGAAGTTCACGCACGCCTCCAGCGCGACCACGATGAACATGGCGTACACGGCGGCCCGCTCCCGCGAAGAGCCGAGGACGCTCAGGTCGATCAGGGGCACCTTCCCCTCCGCCATCCGCTTCCTCGTCCACAGGAAGAATGCCTGGCCGAGCACGAGGCCGACGACGATGAACACGGGAGCGGGCGAGAGGCCGAGGATGTTGAAGGGAGCGTCGGTCGTCGCCGCCACGGCACCCCAGGAGTTCAGGTTGTTGAAACCCAGCGTCAGCAGCACGATCGCCGCTCCGATCAGCAGCGACGCCACGAGGTCGATGCGGATCGAGGCGTCACCGCGATCACCGCGCAGGGTGAAGCTCAGCGCGAAGACCACCACGGCGATCCCCAGGACGATGAAGAACATCGGGCGCCAGCCGACCAGCGTTCCCAGGGTGCCGCCGATGAGGAAGGCACTCACCCCCGAGATCGCGCGGGCCGAACCGATCGCGCCGATGGCGGTCGCCTGCTGCGGTCCGCGGTAGTTCTCGGCGATGAGTGCGACGATCGACGGCACGATGATCGCCGCGGCTGCTCCCGCGACCGCCTGGCCGGCGATCGCCCACCACACGGTGGGAGCGAGGATCATCATGACCGAGGAGCCTGCGAACAGCGCGATCACGATCCGGAAGATGACGACCCAGCCGATCCGCTGGCCGAGTTTCGCTCCGGTCATCACGAGGGCGGCCACCGCGAGGCCGTACATGACGATGGTGGTGCTCGCGACCGTGGGCGGAACACCGAATTCGCTCACCATGCCGCCGAGCGAGATCGGCAGCGCCGCCACGTTGAACGACATCAGCACCTGAGCGAGGAACAGGCTGACCATCGGCAGCCACGAGGTCTTGGTCGGGCTCTGCACCGGCTGGATCATGAGTGCTCCTGCGGTGCGGCCGAGGGTGCGGGTGGATCTCTGCGCGCCGGGGCGGAGGCGAACAGGTTCAGCCCCAGGACGCGCGACAGATAGCCGATCGCCATCTGCGATCGGATCGAGTTTCCGGCCTCGTCGAGCCGTGGCGAGAAGCCGGCCACCGCGCCCTTCCCGGGGGCGACCGCGACGACGCCTCCGGAGACGCCGGACTTCGCCGGGAGCCCGATCTCGAACAGCCAGTCGCCGGAGCGTTCGTACAGCCCGGTCGACGCGACCACGGCCAGGGTGTCTCGGCACACCTCTTCCGAGACGACCCGCTCACCGCTGACGGGGTTGACTCCCCCGTCGGCGAGCGTCGCCCCCATCACCGCCAGATCGTGAGCCGTCACGGCCAGAGCACACTGACGCGTGTAGACGTCGACCACCTCATCGGGATCCCCCTCGAGCCGACCGTAGCTGCGCAGCAGACGCCCCAGCGCACGATTGCGGTCGTTCGTCTGCGCTTCCGAGGCATAGACGACGCCGTCGAGGCTCAGCGGTCGCCCGGCGAAGGCGGAGAGTCCTTCCCGCACGCGCTCCCACTGCTCGACGGCGGTGCCGCCCGGCATGAGCGCGGTCGTCGCGATGGCACCCGCGTTGACCATCGGGTTCATCGGGTGCCCATCGTTGAGCTCGACCGCCATCACGGAGTTGAACGCGAGTCCGGTGTTGTTCACGCCGACGATGTCGCGCACACGTTCGTGGCCGTGCTCCTGGATCGCCAGTGCGTAGACGAACATCTTCGAGATCGACTGGATGGAGAACGGGTGCAGGGCATCGCCGGCGTCGTGCAGCCCGCCGCCGACCTCGATCACCACCAGCCCGAACAGTTCCGGATCCACCTCCGCGAGCACGGGGATGTAGTCGGCGACGCCGCCCGAGTGCTCGCACGCGTAGCGGGAGTGCGCCTCGCGTACGAGCTCCTCGACGCGATCCCATCCCGGCAGGGTGCCGGTGGACACCTCCTGCGGAACACCGCGCCACGCCGTCGGGTCGAGCACTTCTCCTCCTCGGATCCGTGACGCCCCCAGCCGTCAGAGTCACCGTAGCGCTCGACGGCCGCCTTCGGCTAGAGAATCCTCGGCGGGATGACCCGGGGTCAGTACCAGTTCATGGCCTGGGAATGCGACCACGCACTGCACGGCGTTCCGTACACCGATGAGATGTATCCGAGACCCCAGGCGACCTGGGTGGCGGCGTTCGTCTGCCAGTCGGAGCCCGCGGACGACATCTTGCTGCCGGGAAGGGCCTGCGGGATGCCGGTGGCGCCGCTCGGGTTGTACGCCTGGTAGTTCCAACCGGACTCCTTGTTCCACAGCGAGTTCAGGCAGGAGAACTGATCGCCGCCCCATCCGTAGGTGCTCGACATGATCTGCTGCGCGGCTGCCTTGGCGCCTTCCGGGGTGTTGGCTGCGGCCAGAGCAGCTGCGGCCTGCTGTTCCGCCGCGGCCTGCGCAGCGGCCTGCTCCGCCGCGACCCTGGCTGCCTCCTCCTCGGCCTGCTTCTGCTGCGCAGCGGTGAGCGCGCTCCGAAGCTCGTCGGTATCGGAGACGACGTTCGCCGTCTCCTCTTCGACCTCGTCGGCGAGGACCCCCACCAGGAGCACCGGCGTCACGTCGATGTCGTCGAGTTTGTCGATGTCCTTCTGCAGGTCGGTGGTGTCGACGGACGTCACCGCGCCGACGTCGAGCCCGGACGCGACGACCTCGGATTCCAGCGTGGATGCCGCCGTCGCGGCATCCTTCGCCTTCGCCAGCGTGGCGGCCGCATCCTCGGTGATCTGCGCGAGGGGTTCTGCACCGGCCAGCGCGGGGGCGGTGACGGCCACCGCGGGGTTGATGGCTCCGACCGCCGGCGCGGACGCGAGGCCGACGCTGAGGGTGATGCCGACCAGGGTGGCGGAGGCGAGGCCGAGGAGGGTCATGGGGCGGTGGGCGGCGGAACGGGCGGACGCCGCCGCGGAGGCGCGCCGAAGCGCACGGGTTTTCTGAAGCATGGGTTCGACTTTCGGGTGGTCGTACGCCCTTGCAGGAGACTCATCGGGAGCTCGTCCCAGGCGCAAGTCAACCACTCTGAACCACGAACCTGAGCGAAAACCATCCCTCACCTGGGATTTACATGAGAAGAGGGCCTCGTGCACGCCTTCCGGCGGCACGAGGCCCTCTCACTCGGAGCTTCGCCGAGTGTGGTCTCAGACGTTCGCGTCCTGACGCTTCAGACGAGCGGTCTCCCGCGCGCGGGTGTTCGCGTCGAGGTTCACCTTGCGGATGCGGACGACCTCGGGGGTCACCTCGACGCACTCGTCGTCGCGGGCGAACTCGAGGCTCTCCTCCAGCGTCAGCTGGCGCGGAGGCGTCATCGACTCGAAGGTGTCGGAGCTCGCCGCACGCATGTTGGTGAGCTTCTTCTCCTTGGTGATGTTCACGTCCATGTCGTCGGCGCGGGAGTTCTCGCCGATGACCATGCCCTCGTAGACCTCCTGCGTGGGCTGCACGAAGAACGACATGCGCTCCTGCAGGGCGATCATCGCGAACGGGGTGACGACGCCCTGGCGGTCGGCGACGATGGAGCCGTTCTGACGCGTCGTGATGGAACCGGCCCACGGCTCGTACCCGTGCGAGATCGCGTTCGCGATTCCGGTACCACGCGTGGTGGTGAGGAACTCGCTACGGAAGCCGATGAGGCCGCGCGACGGGACGATGAACTCCATGCGCACCCAGCCGGTGCCGTGGTTGGTCATGTTCTCCATGCGACCCTTGCGGTTCGCGAGCAGCTGGGTGATCGCCCCGAGGTGCTCCTCCGGAGTGTCGATCGTGAGGTGCTCGAACGGCTCGTAGGTCTTGCCGTCGATCTTCTTCGTGACCACCTGCGGCTTGCCGACGGTGAGCTCGAAACCTTCGCGACGCATGTTCTCGACGAGGATAGCGAGGGCCAGCTCTCCACGGCCCTGCACCTCCCACGCATCCGGACGCCCGATGTCGACGACCTTGAGCGAGACGTTTCCGATGAGCTCCTTGTCGAGACGGTCCTTGACCATGCGAGCAGTGAGCTTGTGCCCCTTGACCTTGCCCATGAGGGGCGAGGTGTTGGTGCCGATCGTCATCGAGATGGCGGGGTCGTCGACCGTGATGGCCGGCAGCGGGCGCACGTCCTCGGGGTCGGCGATGGTCTCGCCGATCGTGATGTTCTCGAAGCCGGCGATGGCGACGATGTCGCCGGGACCGGCGGACTCGGCGGGGTAGCGCTCGAGCGCGCGGGTCTTCAGGAGCTCGGTGATACGCGCGTTCTGGTGCGTGCCGTCGGAACGGACCCAGGCCACGGTCTGGCCCTTCTTCAGCGTGCCGTTGAAGACGCGCAGCAGCGCCAGACGGCCGAGGAAGGGGCTGGAGTCGAGGTTCGTGACCCAGGCCTGCAGCGGGTGCTCGTCGTCGTACTCCGGAGCGGGAACGTGCTCGAGGATCGCCTCGAACAGCGGCTCGAGGTCGTCGTTGTCCGGCAGCGAACCGTCGGCGGGACGGTTCTGCGATGCCGCACCGGCACGACCGGAGGCGTAGACCACCGGAACGTCGAGGAGCGCGTCGACATCGAGGTCGGGCACATCGTCGACCAGGTCGGAGGCGAGACCCAGCAGCAGGTCGTGCGCCTCTTCCTCGACCTCCGCGATGCGGGCGTCAGGACGGTCGGTCTTGTTGACCAGGAGGATGACGGGGAGCTTCGCCTCGAGCGCCTTGCGCAGCACGAAGCGGGTCTGCGGCAGCGGACCCTCGCTCGCGTCGACCAGCAGCACGACACCGTCGACCATGGACAGGCCGCGCTCGACCTCGCCACCGAAGTCGGCGTGACCGGGGGTGTCGATCACGTTGATCGTGATCTCCTTGCCCTGGGCGTGCTTGCCCTTGTATGTGATCGCCGTGTTCTTGGCGAGGATCGTGATGCCCTTCTCACGTTCCAGGTCGTTCGAATCCATGGCGCGCTCATCGACGTGGGCGTGTTCGCCGAAGGAGCCCGTCTGACGCAGCATGGCGTCGACGAGAGTGGTCTTGCCGTGGTCGACGTGCGCGACGATCGCGACGTTGCGGAGGTCAGAACGAAGGGCGTGCGCCATGCAGGTGTCCTAAAAGATGTGGGGTTTCGCCGGGAAGCCGACGTTCCAGGATAACGCAAGCTCAGGGCTTGTTCCTGAAAAGCAGGTCGTAGCATCGAGATCGTGACCCGACCGCAGGCTCCGTGGGACCTCCCCGACCTCTCCCCCGCTCCCTCCCGCGCACGACTGTGGTGGGAGATCGCCATCGTCCTCGCGCTGGGCCTCGGCCAGTCGGCGGTGTATGCGATCGTGCAGCTCGCCTACCGGCTCACCGACGAGACCCCCATCGCCGACCAGGTGGCCGCGCTCAACCCCTCGCGAAGCGACCGGGAGATCTTCGACCTCATCTACCAGGTGCTCGCCATCGGCTTCTCCCTCGTCCCCGTCCTGCTGGTGTGCTTCCTGCTGTGGCAGTCGCGTCGCCCGCACCTGGCGCGGCTGGGGCTGGACGGCACGGGGATCGCGAAGGATGTCGGACGTGGGGTGCTCCTCGTCCTGGCCATCGGAATCCCCGGACTCGGCCTCTACCTCGCCGGCCGCGCCCTCGGGCTCACGGTCGCGATCGACCCCGCAGGGGTGGGCGCTTTCTGGTGGACCGTTCCCGTCTTGCTGCTGGCCGCCGCCCGAGCCTCCCTGCAGGAGGAGTTCGTCGTGCTCGGCTATCTCTTCACCCGGCTCCGGCAGCTCGGGTGGAGTCCGTGGGCGATCATCATCTCCACGTCGATCCTCCGCGCGAGCTATCACCTCTACCAGGGATACCCCGCCTTCATCGGGAATCTGGTGATGGGGCTGCTCTTCGGCTGGCTGTACCAGCGCACGGGCCGACTGATGCCGTTCCTCGTGGCGCACTTCGTGATCGACGCCGCCGCGTTCGTCGGGTATCCGTGGGCAGCGTCGATGTGGCCGGAGTTGTTCGGGTTGCCGGGCTGAGTGTTGGACACTCGCACCGGCCCGGTCACCGGCGCAGTTACGCCGATGACCGGGACAGTTCAGACGCGCCTCAGATGTGAACAGATCCCAAACAAGCGTGTCGCGAAGCCACTAGGAGTTGTACTGAATCGTGATCGTCCTCGAGCCGCCACTGAGTGGCGCCCAAGGGTCGGGCATCTGGAACCAAAGCTGACCCAAGTTCGTCGATCCCGCATTCGCAGTCGTGGTTCTCATCGGCGTGTACGTCAAAGTTCCGGAGCCGCACAATGTGCGTGGTGAAGAGCTGTAATTTATGTTAGATGTCGATCCGACGGAGATCGATAGACACTCGTTTCTTGGAAATGTCTTCGGCCGAAGAATGATGGTCCTCAGCACACCCTTCGTACTCGACTGCCGCTGCCAGGAAGTTGTCACGGTGATCCACCACGTCTTCCCGGCCGAGTCCACGATCGACATATCTCGTGTGGCGTCTTGAATTGCGGCGGTATCAGCGAGGTTTATGGTCGTGGACGAAGCCGCGGAAGCGGGGATCGTAGTCCCGACCACGAGCCCCGCAGCCAAGAGACTTGCCGCAACGATAGAGCCAATCTTCTTTCTGAGCATCATTGCCCCTCCTTTGTCGTTGGCGGCAATGACTTCTATGCCCCGATCTCGTTGCCACCGAAGAACTCAAGTAAATGTCACTCTGCGCATCAGTGAAAAGCGACCTTCAGCCAGGAAACGAACTCGTATGTCTACGTCTAGAACGCGCGCAGGAACAAAGCCTGACACAGGGAGGATTGCGAAAGGGCGAAGGAAGGGTATCCGGGATCGCCTTTCTCCGACGAGCGCGGGGGGATACCGGTCGCTCAGAGCATCGTGGACTTGACGACCAGGACCGCGCCGGCTGCCCAGACTGCGATCACAGCGAGCACGATGAGCCCGGGGACATCCCAGGTGCGACGAATCGACGAGTCCCCAGCGGGGGCCGCTTCCCACAGATCGCGGATCGACGTGAGCTCTCGCAGTCCGGACGGGGCTTTGGTATCGCTCTCACCGCCCCTCACCGGACGCGGTGGTCGTGCACGAGCAGGACCGCCGTAACAGGTCAGTTCACGTCCGTCAGTGAGCGAGAACTGCAGCTGCCAGCGAAGATCGATGTCGCGCACATTGGCCCAACCGAAGCTGGTCCGCCGCAGCATGTTCTGCACCACGACCCCCTCGGAGTCCACCCGGACCGAGGAGACGTAGCTCAACTCGTACACGATCCACAGTGCGAGCAGCACCCAAGGCGCGAGGAGCAGCATCTGCGCCCAGCTCCCTCGGACAACGGCGTCGCCAAGAAGGAAGAGCGCGAGTAGCGTGCTCGGGATCAGGATGACCAGTCCCGAGGACGCGCGATAGGTACGCGCGCCCTCGGGGTGCTGTGGCTCGATCACCGTCAGCGACCGCCGAGAGGGATCGACGCCCCGGGGATCGCCTTGAGCAGACGGTCGGTGTACTCCTGCTGCGGGTTGGCGAAGATCTCGTCGACAGTGCCCTGTTCGACGATCTTCCCCTTCTCCATCACGCACACGAGGTCGCTCGATACGCGGACGACGGCAAGGTCGTGCGTGATGAACAGATAGGTTAGGCCGAGCTCGGACTGCAACTCGGCGAGGAGCTGCAGGACCTGATCCTGCACCAGCACGTCAAGCGCCGACACCGCCTCGTCTAGCACGATGATGTCGGGCTTGAGGGCCAGCGCTCGAGCAATCGCGACGCGCTGACGCTGCCCACCCGACAGCTCATTCGGGTACCGGGTGGCGAGCACGCGCGGCAGCGAGACCTGATCCAGCAGCTCCTCGACCCGCTCGCGCTGCGACGAGCGATCGCCGACGCCGTGGATCTGCAGTGGCTCGGCGATGGTGTTGCCGATGTTGCGCAGCGGGTCGAGCGAACCGTATGGGTCCTGGAAGACCGGCTGCATCCGTCGACGCAGGCCGAATGCTTGAGCATTCGACAGCTTTGACACGTCCACGCCGTCGATCTCGATGGTGCCGCTGGTCGGCTCCTCGAGTTTCAGGACCATCTTGGCGACCGTGGACTTGCCCGATCCCGACTCTCCGACGAGAGCGAGGGTCTTGCCGCGCGGGATCTCGAAGGACACGTTGTCGACAGCACGGAAGGCTTCGCTGCGGAAGTTCCCCTGACGGATCTTGTAGTCCTTCGTGAGGCCGGCGACCCGCACCGTCGGAGGGATGGCAGCGAGGTCTTCGGTCGTCTCGATGCCCCGGTCCTCCACCACCGCTTGGATGCGCTGCGAGGCGACGCTGGGCGCCGCGGCGACCAGACGCTTCGTGTACGGGTGCTGAGGGTCCTCGAGGATCTGCCGGCTCGGACCTGCCTCGACGATGTTGCCGTTGTTCATCACGATGATCTTGTTCGCACGCTCGGCTGCGAGGCCCAGATCGTGCGTGATCAGAAGCATCGAGGTGCCCTTGTCGCGCGTGAGCGAAGCCATGTGATCGAGGATCACGCGCTGCACCGTCACGTCCAGCGCGGAGGTCGGCTCGTCGGCGATCAGCAGCTTCGGGTCGGCGGCGAGACCGATCCCGATCAGCGCGCGCTGTCGCATTCCGCCCGAGAACTGGTGCGGGAACTGATGCAGTCGCTTCTCAGCGTCAGCCAGCCCCGCCTGCTGCAGGACCTCGACCGTGCGCGCCTTGGCGCTCCCACGATCTCCCGCGATGCCGTTCGCTCGGATCGCTTCCTTGACCTGGAAGCCGATGCTCCAGACCGGGTTGAGGTTCGACATCGGGTCCTGCGGCACGAAGCCGATGTCCCGGCCGCGGACGGCTTCGATCTGGCGACGGTTCAGCGTCGTGAGCTCTCGCCCCTCGAGCGTGATGGACCCGCCGGTGACCTGTCCGGTTCCGGGAAGCAGGTTCACGATGGCGGTCGCCGTCGTGGACTTGCCCGACCCGGACTCGCCGACGATGGCGACGGTCTCTCCCGGCATGATGTCGAAGCTGACTCCGTGGAGCACTTCGCGCAGCCCCTCCTGGGTGCGGAAGGCGACCTTCAGGTCGCGGACGCTCAGCAGAGGGACCTGTTCGGTGATGCGCTCGCTCATCGGCGTGCCCTCGCCTTCGGGTCGAGGGCGTCTCGGATGAGCTCGCCCAGGGTCACGAACGCCAGCACCGCCAGGGTGAGGGCGATCGACGGATAGATGAGAGCCATCGGAGCGACGCGAAGCGAGGCCTGGGCTTTCGCGATGTCGTTACCCCACGACATCACATTGCTGCCGAGACCCACTCCGAGGAACGAGAGCGTGGCTTCGGCGACGATGGCCGCGGCGAGCCCGAGGGTCGAGACGACGAGAAGCGGAGCGATCGCGTTCGGGACGACGTGATTCACGAGGATCCGGAACTTCGACTGCCCGAGAGCCTGGGACGCCATCACGAAGTCGGCCTGTCGCACTCGGAGCACCTCCGCTCGCACGACTCGCGCAGTGGAGGCCCAGGCGAAGGCGCCGATCGCGAATGCCAGGGTCCACACCGAACGGGCGTCACGGAACACCGTCATCACGACGACGGCCGCGAGGATGTACGGGATGGCGAAGAAGATGTCGCCGATGCGCGACAGCAGCCCGTCGAGCCAGCCGCCGTAGAAACCGGCGAGGGCTCCCATGATCAGGCCGAGCACGGACGAGATCACCGTGGCGATCAGGCCCACGGCCAGCGACGTCTGCGATCCCCACACGATGCGGGCGTAGATATCGCATCCCTGGAACGTGAAGCCGAGGGGGTGTCCCTCGGTCGGGCCGCCGTTGCTGTTGGACAGCTGGCAGTCGTCGTTCGGCGGCGTCGTGGTGAACAGCGTCGGCCACAACGCCATCACGAGGAAGAACAGCGCGAGCGCGATCGAGAACCAGAACAGAGGACGACGGCGCAGGTCGGCCCAGGCATCCCTCCACAGGTTGCTGGGCTTGTCCGAGATGCGGACGGCGTCGACAGAGATCGACTCGGTCTCGACCGGGGCGACGTAGTGCTGCGGAGTGGTGTCAGGCATAGCGGATCCTCGGGTCGAGCAGACCGTAGAGCAGGTCGATGAGAAGGTTCACCAGCACGTAAAGGATGACGAACACCGTGACGAACGAGACCACCGTCGGGCCTTCGCCGCGCTGGATCGCCTGGAACAGCGTGTTACCCACACCGGGGACGTTGAAGATTCCCTCGGTGACGGTCGCACCGACGAGCAGCACGCCGAAGTTCGTGGCGGAGTTGGTGATGACGGGGATCAGCGAGTTGCGCAGCACGTGCACGGGAAGCACGCGACCCCTGGACAGTCCCTTGCTGTAGGCGGTGCGTACCCAGTCCTGGTTCAGGGTCTCGATGACGGAGCTGCGCATCAGACGCATGCTCACGGCATAGAGGCTGAATCCGAGCACGATCGCCGGAAGCCACAGACCGCCCCAGTCGTTATCCGCACCCACGGTGGGTTTGAACCATCCGAGCTGGATCGCGAGGAAGTACTGTGCGAGGAACGCGACCACGAAGATCGGGATCGCGATCGCCACGAGGGCGACGACGAGCGACACGTTGTCGAACAGCTTGCCCTTGCGCAGCGCCGAGATCGTTCCGATGATGATCGCGAGCGTGAACTCGATCCCGATCGCCATGACAGCGAGGCGCCCGGTGACGGGGAGGGTGGCTGCCAGGACCGCCGAGACCGGACGACCCGAGTAGGTCGTTCCGAGGTCACCCTGGAAGACGCCGGTGATGTAGTACCAGTACTGCACGATGAACGGGTCGTTCAGGTGGTACTGCTCGCGGAGCTGTTCGATGACAGCCGGGTTCGGGGTCTTGTCCCCGAACAGAGCGAGGATCGGATCGCCAGGCATGGCGAACACGAGGAAGTAGATGAGCAGGGTGGCTCCGAAGAAGACCGGGATCACCTGCAGAAGACGTCTCAGAATGTAACCGAGCATCCGCTTGTCCCTTCTTAGAGGGGTGAGAGAAGCGAGGCGAACACAAGCCTGTGAGGCGGTGACGAAGAATCGTCACCGCCTCACAGGTGAAGTGCCGTCGGGCTTTACTCGCCGGCCTTCGTGATCTCGTAGTACAGCGGAACCGAGTTCCAGCCGAACGTCACGTTGCTGACGTTCTCGCTGAAGCCGCCGGTCACGTTCGAGTACCACAGCGGGACCGCCGGGAGGTCCTTGAACAGAACCTCCTGCGCCTTGGTGAAGTCCTCGATCTGTGCGTCGGCGTCGGGGTTGCTGATGCCGGCCTTGATCAGGTCATCGAACTCGGGGTTCGAGTAGTCGCCGTCGTTGGAACCGGCGCCCGTCGCGTAGAGCGGTCCGAGGAAGTTGTACAGACCCGGGTAGTCGGCCTGCCATCCCGAACGTGCAGCGGTGGTGATGGTGCGGTCGTTGACCTTGGTCCGCAGGTCCTGGAAGGTCGGGTACGGGTCGCCGGACGCCTCGATGCCGAGCGTGTTCTTGATGCTGTTGCTCACCGCGTCGACCCAGGCGTCGTGCCCGCCGTCTGCGTTGTACGCGATCTTGAACTCGCCGTCCCAGGGGGCGATGGCGTCGGCCTTGGCCCACAGCTCCTTCGCCTTCTCGGGGTCGTAGTCGAGGACCTCGCTGCCGGGGACCGAGTCGGACCAGCCGTCGATGACGGGCGACGTGAAGTCCTTCGCGGGCGTACGCGTGCCCGAGAAGATCGTCTTGGTGATCTCGTCGCGGTTGATCGCCATGGAGATCGCCTGACGACGCAGTTTGCCCTCTTCGCCGCTGAAGTGCGGCAGGAACTGGCCGATCGTGAACGACTGGAACACAGCGGAGGGCTGGTTCACGGCGCGGTCGCCGAGCTCGTCGGTGAAGACCGCCAGGGAGTTCGTCGGGATCGCGTCGATGACGTCGACCTCGTTCGACAGCAGGTCGGCGTAAGCCGCTTCCTGCGTCGCGTAGAACTTGATGGTGAGACCGCCGTTGGCTGCCTTGCGACCGCCGTCGTAGTCGTCGTTGCGGACGAGCTCGATCTGGACGTCGTGCTGCCACGCGTCATCGCCGGCGATCTTGTACGGACCGTTGCCGATCGGGTTCTGCCCGAAGGCGTCCATGTCCTCGAAAGCGACATCGGGCAGCGGGTAGAACGCGGAGTAGCCGAGACGCAGAGCAAAGTCAGACGCAGGCTTGTTCAGCGCGATGGTGAAGGTGTAGTCGTCGACCTGCTGCAGGCCGGTCAGCTCGGAGTCCTCGTCGTAGCTGAAGCCCTCGATGTCCTCGAAGAAGTAGCTGGAGAGGTGGCCGTTGGAGAGCTTCGCGCCCTCGTTCCACGCCTTGATGAAGTTGTCGGCGGTGACTTCCTCGCCGTCGGTGAAGGTCTCGCCCTTCTTGAGCTTGACCGTGAGGTGCTGGGGGTCCTCGGTGGTGATCTCCTCAGCCACGTCGTTGACCGGCTTGCCGTCGGCGTCGTAGTAGATCAGCCCAGCGAAGATCTCGTCGAGGATCTTTCCGCCACCGACCTCGTTGGTGTTGGTCGGGATGAGCGGGTTCTCCGGCTCGGATCCGTTCGTCGTGATGATAGCGTCCGCGTCGACGTTGCCGCCGGCGTCGCCCTTCGAGTCGTTTCCGCCACCGCTGGCGCAGCCCGCCAGCGCCAGCGCGCCGATCACGAACAACGCGGTGCCCGCAAGGGCGATCTTGTTGCGCTTCACTTTGTGTCCTCCTGTGGACATTCGGGGTTCTGCGTGCGCATCGTCGAGCACGCAGGGATACCTGAGAGTAACCCGCGCCTCTGTCGCAGCCGCCCTCAGCTAACGAACTGTTACTGAGTGGTGACCATCTGTAACACCGGGGAAACACCACGAAACAGAAGACGGTGCCGCGCTCCACTCGGAAGCGCGACACCGCCTGCTCGGATGAGCACGAGGCTCAGGCGAAGGCCTCCACGGGCGGGCAGGCGCACACCAGATTGCGGTCGCCGTAGGCCTGGTCGATGCGGCGCACGGGCGGCCAGTACTTTCCGGCGACCAGCGCATGCACCGGGTAGGCGGCGTCCTCGCGCGAGTACGCGTGGTTCCACTCCCCCGCGATGAGCGAGACAGCGGTGTGCGGCGCGTGCACCAGCGGGTTGTCATCGGCCGGCCAGCGACCGGCAGCGACGGCCTCCGCTTCGGCCTTGATCATGATCATCGCTTCGATGAAGCGCTCGATCTCGTCGAGGTCCTCCGACTCCGTCGGCTCGACCATCAGGGTTCCCGCGACGGGGAACGACATGGTCGGCGCGTGGAAGCCGTAGTCGATGAGGCGCTTGGCGACGTCGTCGACCGTGATGCCGGTGGCTTCCTTGAGCGGACGCAGATCGAGGATGCACTCGTGCGCCACCCGACCGTTCTCGCCGGTGTACAGCACCGGGAAATGGCCGCCGAGGCGCTCGGCGATGTAGTTCGCCGAGAGCACGGCCGCTGCCGTGGCGCGACGCAGCCCGTCGGCGCCCATCATGCGCACGTACGCCCACGAGATCGGCAGGATCCCCGCGGACCCGTAGGGAGCGGCGGAGATCACACCGCCCTCGAACGTGAAGCCGCCGAAGTGCTCCGCGCTCTGCGCGAGGGGGTGCGAAGGCAGGAACGGTGCGAGGTGCGACTTCGCCGCGACCGGCCCGATGCCGGGGCCGCCACCGCCGTGCGGGATCGCGAACGTCTTGTGCAGGTTGAGGTGCGAGACGTCGCCGCCCAGGTCACCGAAGCGCGCATAGCCGAGCAGGGCGTTGAGGTTGGCGCCGTCGACGTACACCTGCCCACCGGCGTCGTGCACGGCGGACGTGATCTCCACGACCTGCTCCTCGTACACACCGTGCGTGGAGGGGTAGGTGATCATCAGGGCCGAGAGGTCGTCGGCGTGCTGGGCGATCTTCGCGCGCAGGTCGTCGAGGTCGACGTTGCCGAGCTCGTCCGTCGCGACCACGACGACCTTCATGCCGGCGAGCACGGCCGATGCCGCATTCGTGCCATGGGCCGACGAGGGGATGAGGCACACGGTGCGGTGGGTGTCGCCGTTCGCGTGGTGGTACCCGCGGATGGCCAGGAGACCCGCGAGCTCACCCTGCGAACCGGCGTTCGGCTGCAGCGAGACCGCGTCGTAACCGGTGACCTCGGCGAGCCAGCCCTCGAGCTGGTCGATGAGCTCGAGGTAGCCCTGCACGTCGGACGCCGGGGCGAACGGGTGGATGCCGGCGAACTCGGGCCAGGTGATGGCAGCCATCTCGGTGGCGGCGTTGAGCTTCATGGTGCACGAGCCCAGCGGGATCATGCCGCGATCGAGCGCGTAGTCGCGGTCGGAGAGGCTCTTCAGATACCGCATCATGGCGGTCTCCGAGCGATGCGAGTGGAAGACCGGGTGCGTGAGGTACTCGTCCTGACGCCGCAGCGCCTCGGGAAGCCGGCCGTGCTCGGAGGCGGCGATGTAGCCGAAAGAGCGCCCTGTACCCGACGCGAAGCAGCCCGCGACCCGATCGAGGTCGGTGAACGTCGTGGTCTCATCGACCGAGACGCCGACGGTGTCGGCGTCGACCTCGTGGAGGAGATAGCCCGCGTCGTGCGCGGCGGCGACGATCTCGGAGGCGCGGCCCGGCACACGGACACGGAGAGTGTCGAAGAACTCCCTGTGCTCGATGTCGAGTTCGAGCTCGATGAGCCACGTGGCCAGAGCGTCCGCCTTGCGGGCCACGTCCAGAGCGATCGCCCGGAGCCCGTCAGGGCCGTGGTACACCGCGTACATCGATGCCATGACGGCCAGCAGCACCTGGGCGGTGCAGATGTTCGACGTCGCCTTCTCGCGACGGATGTGCTGCTCGCGCGTCTGCAGCGAGAGCCGGTACGCGAGCTTGCCGTCGGCATCCACCGACACTCCCACGAGTCGACCGGGCAGCTGACGCTCGAGGCCGGAGCGGACCGCCATGTAGCCGGCGTGCGGCCCGCCGAAGCCCATCGGCACGCCGAAGCGCTGGGTCGTGCCGACCGCCACGTCGGCGCCGAGGGATCCGGGCGAGGCGATCAGGGTGAGTGCGAGCAGATCCGCCGCCGCGACGGCGAGAGCACCGGAGAGGTGCGCGGCGTCGAAGACGGCGGACGGGTCCCAGACCCGTCCGGATGCCCCGGGGTACTGGACGAACACACCGAACAGGTCGGCCGGCAGCTCCTCGCCAGCGGCGAAATCGACCGTGACGATCTCGATACCCAGGGCCTCAGCACGCGTGTCGAGCATCGCCCTCGTCTGCGGGAGGGCATCGGCGTCGACCGCGAACACGGTCGACGCCGACTTCGAGGCACGACGGGCGAGCAGCATCGCCTCGACGACCGCGGTCGACTCGTCGAGCATCGACGCGTTGGCCGTGGTCAGCCCGGTGAGCTCGGCGACCATCGTCTGGAAGTTGATGAGCGCCTCCAGACGCCCCTGGGAGATCTCCGGCTGGTACGGCGTGTACGCCGTGTACCAGGAGGGGTTCTCCAGCACGTTGCGCTGGATCACCTGCGGCGTGATGGTGCCGTAGTATCCCAAGCCGATCATCGGGCGGTTCACGGTGTTGCGCGACGCGAGCGTCCGGAGCTCGGCGAGAGCCTCGGTCTCGCTCGCCGCGGACGGGATGAGCGAGGGCGCATCCGTGGCCTCGGCAGACGGACCGGTGTAGATCGACGCCGGCACGGCCTGGCGCATGAGCGCCTCTACCGGACTCAGCGCAGAGTCGGCTGCGGTGGTGTCGAGACCGAGGGCGGCGAGCATCGTGCGCTGCGCGGCATCCGTGGGTCCGATGTGACGATCGGCGAAAGTGACCACTGGAGAATCAGCCCTCCGTGAGAGCGACATAGGCGTCGCGGTCGAGCAGACCGTCGAGAGCACCGGCGGCGACGGTGACCTTCAGCAGCCATCCGCCCTCGAACGGCGCCGCGTTGACGAGCGACGGGTCATCCACCGCTGCGTCGTTGATCTCGACGACCGTGCCCGAGACGGGAGCGTAGAGCTCGCCGACCGACTTCGTCGACTCGATCTCGCCGACGACCGATCCTGCGGTGACCTCGGTGCCGACGGCGGGGAGCTCGACGAACACGACGTCGCCCAGCTTCTCGGCGGCGTAGTCGGTGATCCCGATGGTCACGGTGTCGCCGTCAGCGGCGATCCACTCGTGCTCTTCGGTGTAGTGGAGTGCGGCGAGATCGGTCATTTGGTCCTCCGGTAGAAAGGCAGGGCGGTCACGGTCGCGGGGATTCTGGTCCCCCGCACATCAAGGAATACTGCGGTTCCCTCTTCCGCGGAAGACGGGGTCACGTAGGCCATCGCGATCGGATGACCGAGCGTGGGGCTGAGCGCGCCGCTCGTGATCTCACCGAGCACCGACCCGTGTTCGTCGACCACGGCGTAGCCGGCGCGACCGGCGCGCTTGCCCTCGGCGACGAGTCCGACCAGGACCGGCGCTTCCGGTGCTTCGGCCGACTCCGCAGCGGCGGAGAGAGCGGCCTTGCCGACGAACTGCTCCTTCGCGCTCACGACGACCCGGCCAAGGCCCGCCTGCGCCGGCCGAGTGTCGAGGCTCAGCTCGTGTCCGTACAGGGGCATACCCGCCTCGAGCCGCAGGGTGTCGCGCGCGGCGAGTCCGGCGGGGACGAGGCCGTGCGGTGCGCCCGCGGCGAGGAGCGCATCCCAGAGCGACGCGGCGCGGTCGGCGGCGACCAGAAGCTCGAAGCCGTCCTCGCCGGTGTAACCGGTGCGCGCGAGGAGGACGGGCACGCCGTCGTAGTTCGCGGACGCCCAGGCGTAGTACTTCTGCTCGGTCCAGGGAATGCTGACGTCGGTGATGCCCGGGGTCTCGGCGAGGATGGCCTCGGCGTTCGGTCCCTGCACGGCGATGAGTGCATAGTCGTCGGAGACGTCCTGCACCACGACGTCGAAGCCGTCGGTGCGATCGCGCAGAGCAGCGGAGACGGCGTCGCGGTTGCCCGCGTTGGAGATGATGAGGAAGTCATCGCCCTCGAGGCGATAGACGATCACGTCGTCGATGATCCCGCCGGACTCGGCGAGCAGGAGCGAGTACTTCGCCTTCCCGACGGCCAGCGCCGAGAGGCGGCCGGCCAGGGCGTTGTCGAGGAAATCGGCGGCTCCGCTGCCCTGGACCGTGAACTCGGCCATGTGCGAGATGTCGAAGATGCCCGCGCTCTGGCGCACGGCGTGGTGTTCGGCGAGGTCGGAGGTGTACCGCACCGGCATCTGCCAGCCGCCGAAGTCGGTGAACGATGCGCCCAGCGCCTCATGGCATGCGCGCAGCGGGGTGTAGCGGGGGTCGGACATGGAGTTCTCCCGGGCTGTGTCGGGCGGAACGGCGGCACCGTCGTTCCTCGGAACTCCCCCTCTGTCATGGGCCTGAGAGCTTCACCCGTGCGCGGAGGCGGGGCTTTCACCGTCGGCGGATCCGCAGAGTCGCCGGATCGCTTTTCAGAGTGGCCGGAACCGCGCGGTACGCGTACCTGAGAGATTGGCGGGGAGGCTTGCTCCTTCGGTGCCCGGCTGCGTTCGCCGGGGCTCTCCCGCGTGGTTCATTCGGCCTGTCTTCAATTGTGGGTCCAGTCTAGCCGGTCGGATCCTCGGTGCCGGATTCTCCGGAAGCGCGTTCGAATCGCGCGAATGGTCCCGTTCCGGGGTCAGACGCGACCATTCACGCGATTCGAAGGCGGAGCGCCGGCCGTCAGCGGGTGATGCCGAGTTCGGCCCGCACCTCGTCGCGCAGGCGGCCGAGGTTGTCGGGCTCTGGTGCTGCCCCGAGGAGCGTCTTGGTGTATTCGTGCTGCGGGTTGAGGATGACCTCGTCCGCGAGGCCGCGCTCGACGACGTCGCCCTTGTAGAGCACCATGATCTCATCCGAGAAGTGCCTCGCCGTGGCCAGGTCGTGTGTGATGTACAGCACACCCAGGTTCTCCTCGCGCTGCAGATCTGCGAGAAGGTTCAACACCCCCAGCCGGATCGACACGTCCAGCATCGAGACCGGCTCGTCGGCGACGATGAACCGGGCGCCCGGGGCGAGAGCCCGCGCGATCGCGACACGCTGTCGCTGCCCGCCCGAGAGCTCGTGCGGGCGCCGCTCCGCGAAACTCTCCCCTGGGGTCAGACGCACCCGCTCCAACAGCTCCACCGCGCGCTCCCGCACCTGCGCCCGCGACAGCTCCGGGTGGTGCAGACGGATCGGCCGCTCCAGATGATGAACGATCGTGTGGAACGGGTTCAACGACGCGAACGGGTCCTGGAACACCATCTGCACGTCCGCGCGGTAGCGCTCCAACGCCCGCCCCCGAGCCCCGGACGCCTTCCCGTCCAACAGGATCTCGCCGCTGGTGGGCGTCTCCAGCTTCATCAGCATCCGGGCGATCGTCGACTTCCCCGACCCCGACTCCCCCACCAGGGCGACCGTCTTGCCCGCCTCGATGGTGAACGACACGTCCTTCACCGCATGGAGGATGCTGGTCTTGAATCCCGACCGCAGGTGGAAATCCTTCACCAGATTCCGCGCTTCCAACGTCGCCACCTGCGGCACGGCCGCGGTGGAGCTCGTGATGCTCGTGGTCATCGGACGCCCTCCTGGCTCACACCGGTGCGGACGAAGTCGCCCCGCTCGCCCTTGAGCGACGGGAAGCTCGACAGCAACCGCTTCGTGTACTCGTGCTGCGGAGTCCGGTAGATCTCCTCCGCCGTTCCCTCCTCGACGATCTGCCCCTGCAACATGATCGCGATCCGATCACTGATCTCGATCAGCATCGGCAGATCATGCGTGATGAAGATCACCGCGAATCCGAGCTTCTCCCGCAGCCGCATGATCTCCCGGATGATGCCCCGCTGCACGACCACGTCCAGCGCCGTGGTCGGCTCGTCCATGATCATCACCTGCGGATCGAGGGCCAGAGCCATCGCGATCATCATGCGCTGCCGCATGCCACCCGACAGCTCGTGCGGGAAACTCGACAGGCGGTTGGGGTCCACGCCGACGAGCGTCAGCAGTTCCTCCGCCCGCGCGGTCTTCGCCTTCTTGCTCATCCCGGGCCGGTGCGTGTCGAAGATGTCGAAGATCTGTGCCTTGACACTGATCACCGGGTTCAACGAGTTCATCGCCCCCTGGAACACCATCGAGATCTTGTCCCACCGGAACGCGCGCAGACCCTCGCCGTCCAGTCCCACGATGTCGATGTCATGACCATCCCGGTCATGGAACACGATCTCCCCGCCCGTCATCAGAGCCGGAGCCTTGAGCAGACGGTTCATGCCGTAGGCCAGGGTCGTCTTCCCGCAGCCCGACTCCCCCGCCAACCCCAGGATCTCGCCCCGGTTCAACGTCAGCGACACATCCCGCACGGCCTTCACCGGCGGATCCACCTCATACTCGATCGACACGTTCCGCGCCGTCAGGACCGGCTCGCTCATGCGGTGACTCCCTTGGTCTTGGCGGCCTTGCGCACACGCCGCGCGGCTTCGGGCGCATTGCGCAGCTTCGGATTGATGACCTCGTCGATCGCGAAGTTGATGAGCGACAGGCCGGCACCGAGAATCGCGATCATGAGCCCCGGCGGGACGAACCACCACCAGGCACCGCGTCCGAGGGCCTGCCCCGACTGCGCGTCGTTGAGGATCGATCCCCACGTGATCGAGGAGTTGGGGCCGAGACCGAGGTAGGACAGGCCGGCCTCTCCGAGGATCGCGAAGATGATCGCGAAGAGGAACTGGGCCGTGAGCAGCGGCAGGAGATTGGGCATGATCTCGACCAGGATCACGCGGAACGACCGCTCCCCTGCGACCTTCGACGCATAGACGTAGTCACGCGTACGGAGCGATCGTGTCTGGAGCCGGAGCACATATGCCGCCCCGGCCCAGGAGGTGATGCCGAGCACGAACGCGACGAGCTGCCAACTGCGCTGCGGCACGAACGAGGCGATGACCATCACCAGCGGAAGCCCGGGGATCACGATCATCACGTTCGTGAGGAGTGCGAGACCGTCTTCGCGCCAGCCGCCCAGATATCCGGCCAGAACGCCGAAGAACAACGACAGCACGATCGCGATGCCGCCGGCGGTCACACCGATGAGCAGGGACCCCTGAGCGCCGATCGCCAGTTGCGCGAACATGTCGTTGCCGAGCTTGGTGGTGCCGAGCCAGTGTTCCGCGGAGGGCGGCTGGAGCGCAGGGTTCGCCGTGCTGCGCGGGTCCTGCGAGAAGATCGGCGCGATGATCGCGAACAGCACGATGGCCGCGACCAGGATCACGCCGACGATGAACTTCGGCGAAGTGCTGGGAAGGATGCGACGACGCTTGCGCCCCTGCTGCGTGGCGAGCGAGACCGTGCTGGCCGGGGCGGTGACGGGTGGCTCCTGCGTCAGGAGCGGGTTCTTCGTGTCAGACATTCTGGCGAGCCCTCGGGTCGATGAAGCCATAGACGAGGTCCATGATGAAGTTGGCGGCGAGCACCGTCAGGGTGATGACGAGGAACAGTCCCTGCATCAGCGCGTAGTCGTTGTTGGTCACGGCCTGGAACATCAGCTTGCCGATTCCGGGGTAGGTGAACACCTGCTCCATCACGATCGAGCCGGCGACCACGAAACCGAGCGTGATCGAGAAGCCCGCGATCGAGGGGATCGCCGCATTGCGGGCCGCGTAGGTGGTGAGCACGCGACGGGGCCGGAGACCCTTCGCCTCCGCCGTCAGCACGTAGTCCTCGGCGAGCGTGGAGACCATCATGTTGCGCATGCCGAACATCCACCCGCCGACCGAGCTGATCACGATCGTGATAGCGGGCAGGATCGCGTGCGCGACGGCGTCGGTGAAGAACGCCCAGGTCGGCTCGGGGCCGTCCGGGTAGTCGAAGACGTCGTACCCGCCGAAGATCGGGAACCAGCCGAGACCGACCGCGAACACCGAGACGAGGATCAGCGCCAACCAGAAGTACGGGATCGACTGGAGCACAGTCGTGACGGGGATCAGGTGGTCGACCCAGGTGCCTCGCTTCCATCCGGCCCAGGCGCCGAGCACGACGCCGAGGACGAAGGAGATGACGGTCGCGGTGCCGACCAGGACGAGCGTCCAGGGAAGCGCACCGGCGATGAGCTCCGTCACCGGAGTGGGGAACTTGGTGACCGATACTCCGAGATCGCCCTGGAACATGCGTCCCCAGTAGGACAGATACTGCTCCCAGAGAGAGGAATCGTCGCCGCCGAGCAGGAGCTTGATGTTGCGGATGGCGGTCTCGGAGACCTCACCGCCTGCTCGCTGCATCTTGGCGATCATGATGTCGGCCGGGTTCCCCGGCATGAGCCGGGGAAGAAGGAAGTTGATGGAGATCGCGGCCCAGAGCGTGAACGCGTAGAACCCGATTCTTCGTGCATAGAACTTCATGTCACTGTTTTCCTGACTTCCTTCTTCCCCGACTCCTTTACTACTTGACCGGCTGCAGCTGCGTCAGCACGTAGCCTGCCGCGATCGCACCCCAGGACGGCGGGAAGGCGTAGAGGTCTTCCTCGGTCGGCCAGCCCGTGTAGTCCTTCGTGTTGTAGAAGGTCTGCGTCGCGTTGATCACGAGCGGGATGTAGGGCAGGTCACGGACGATCTCGGTCTGAATCGTCGCGTACAGCTCCTTCTTCGTCGCCTCGTCGTTCGTGCTGATCGCCGACTGGATCGCGGTGTCGACGACCGGGTTGCTGTAACGGCTGAAGTTCCAACGGCCTGCCGGGACCTCCGTGCCGACGGGGCTCGTCGACTCGACGGCGGTGCCGCCGAACCAGTCGCGGTAGATCTGGAACGGGTCGGCGACGGACGTGCCGATCACACCACCCATGATCAGCTGGAAGTCGCCACCCTGACGGGAGTCGGAGAACTCCTGCCACTGCACGGTCGATGCCGTGATCTTGATGCCGGCCGCCTCTGCCTGCTCGGCGATCAGCTTCGCGGCGTCGTTGTAGTCGGTCCACCCGTCGACCGAGGTGAGCGTGAGCTCGAGCGGCACGCCACCCTTCTCGTAGATGCCGCTGGAGCCCTTGGTGTAGCCGGCGGCCTCGAGGATCGAACCGGCCTCGGCGGCGTTCGCCTCCTGCGGGCTGACCTCGTTGGCCGGATCGGCGAGCCACTTCTCGTCGCGCGGCAGCAGAGTGAACGCGGGAGAGATGTCGCCCGTCAGCCCGACGAACGCCTTGTCCTTGATGGTGGAGCGGTCGATCGCGACGTTGAGCGCCTGACGCACGGCGACGTCGGTCTGCGGACCGGTGCAGCCGAGGTCGGCGTTCGAGCAGGTGTAGAGAACCGTCGGGTCCTGGGGCGTGTTGATCCAGTCGATCTTGCCGTTGCCGGTCACGTCGTCCGGGTTCGGGATGAACATGCCGGTCCAGTCGAGCTTGCCGGCGGCGAGCAGATCCTGAGCGGTCTGGTTGTTGTCGACCGCGATGTACTGGACCTTCTTGATGCCGAGCTTGTCGGCATCACGGTAGTTCTCGTTGGCCACCAGCGTGTAGGACTCGCTCGTGGTCTTGTCGACGACGTAGGGGCCGGACCCGACGGGGTCCTCGTTCGTGAAGTTGGCGAAGTCCTTGACGTCTTTCCACACGTGCTCGGGGAGGATGTAGCTCGACCCCATCCGCTGGAATTCCGTGGTGTACTGCGCGGACGAGTAGGTCAGGACGGCGGTCGTGTCGTCGGTGGCCTCGGCGGAGACCAGACCGTTGCCTTCGGGGTTGTTGGCCTCGTAGTTGAACGAGAACGCCACGTCCTTGGCCGTGAGCGGCTCGCCGTCGCTCCACTTGAGGTCGGGCTTGATGGTCACGGTGATGACCGTGCCGTCCTCGTTGTACTCGAACGAGTCGCCGATCAGGCCGACCGGCTCGGAGTCCGCGGTCTTGTTGTAGAAGAACAGCGGTTCGTAGATCGGTCCGAGCGCGCCATGAAGCACTGTCGGTGCGAACGGGTTGTAGTTCGCGGCGATCGGGGTCTGGCTGCCGGCCCAGACACGCAGGGCCCGGTCGCCATCGGCGTTGCCGCTGTCGCTGCCGCCACCACAGGCCGTGAGGCCCAGGGCGAGGACGGATGCTCCGGCAATCGCGGTGAGCGCAATCTTGCGCCTTCCGTTACGGATCATTTCTCTTGTTTCCTCTCGGTGCTGCACTGCAGGAGGGATCGCTCCGGATGGAGCAGAACCCCGGAGGTGGGGTTCCTGGGCCCTGGGAGGCAGCCGGTCGGCTCCTCCCGAAGGGGTTTGTTAGGACAGTAACCTAACAAACCCCGCCCCGCCGAACAAGCTTCCCTGCGCCCACGAGATAACGTTTCGGACTCGACGCGGACCGCCGTCATCGGCGCCCACTAAGTGTCCGAATGACACTAAGATCGGTGTCGGAGGTTAAGGTGTCCATGACTCAAACTAGCGACATCCGGGTCGCCGTCTCGACGGTCATCCTGACGTTGCGTCGCACGGACGACGGACGCGCGGTCCTCGCGCTGCCCCTCGTGCGGCGCACCCGCGAGCCGTACGCCGATCGATGGGCTCTCCCCGGCGGCTGGCTCACCCCGACCGAATCGCCCGTCGACGCCTCGGCACGCACCCTGGCCGAGACCACAGGACTCTCCCCCAGCTACCTCGAGCAGCTCTACGCCTTCGGCGCCGTCGACCGCTCCCCCACCCGGGTCGTGTCGATCGTCTACTGGGCGCTGCTGCGACAGGACGATGTGACAGCGCAGAGCGCGGCGCATCGCGCGTCCGGTCACGCGCCCGAGAACGTGGAGTGGTTCGACATCGACGAGCTGCCGCAGCTGGCCTTCGACCACGCGAAGATCATCGAGTACGCGCTGTGGCGTCTGCGCAACAAGGTCGGCTACAGCCGCGTCGCCCAGGGATTCCTTCCTGCGGAGTTCACCCTCGCCGAGCTGCGCGAAGCCTACGAGGCGATTCTCGGCCGCACCCTCGACCCCGCCAATTTCCGGCGTCAGGTGGAGGCCGCGGGCAACCTGCTCCCCACCGACCGGTTCCGCACCGGAAGCCACCGACCTGCACGTCTGTACCGCGACAACACCGACGTCGAGCTGGCCGATCGCGGCCCGCTCGGTCCCGAAGAAACGAGCACCCGATGAGTATCACCTTCGTCCCCGCGCCGGCCGTCCCGCCGCTGGACGCCTCGGTCGACCATGCGATCCAGGCCATCGTCAGCGGCGCGTCGACCGACGCCACATGCACCACCGACCTCGCCGCCGGTCCGTGGGACTTCGACGCGCGACCGGGCTACGGACCCGGCTCTTCCATGGGCGACGTGATCCCGACGGGGGCGCCGCGTCAGGGAGAGCTGCCCACCGAGTACCGCGAGGCGACGGAGGAGGAGCTCGACAGACGGATCCGCGCCGCGAAGGCCACCCTCGGCGACCGCGTCGTGATCCTGGGCCATTTCTACCAGCGCGAGGAGGTCGTGCAGCATGCGGACTACGTCGGCGACTCGTTCCAGCTCGCGACCGCGGCCAAGGGACGGACGGATGCCGAAGCCATCGTGTTCTGCGGCGTGCACTTCATGGCCGAGACCGCTGATCTGCTCTCGCAGCCCGACCAGGCGGTGATCCTGCCCAACCTCGCCGCCGGATGCTCGATGGCGGACATGGCCGACATCGACCAGGTCGAGGACTGCTGGGAACAGCTCGAAGACGTGCTCGGCGACCTCGACGCCGTCGACGCCGACGGCCGCGTGCCGGTGATCCCGGTGACGTACATGAACTCCTCAGCGGCGATCAAGGGCTTCGTCGGACGGCACGGCGGGATCGTCTGCACCTCGTCCAACGCTGAGACCGTGCTCGAGTGGGCTTTCGAGCGTGGGCGCCGCGTGCTGTTCTTCCCCGACCAGCACCTGGGTCGGAACACCGCGAAGGCGATGGGGGTGCCGCTCGAACACATGCGGATGTGGAACCCACGGCGAGCGCTCGGCGGATCCTCGGCCGCAGACCTGCTCGACTCGCGCGTGATCCTGTGGCACGGCTTCTGCTCGGTGCACCGGCGTTTCACCGTCGGCCAGATCGACCAGGCCCGTGCCGAGCACCCCGGCGTGCGCGTGATCGTGCACCCCGAGTGCCCGATGGAGGTCGTCGACGCCGCGGATGAGGCCGGTTCGACCGAGTACATCCGCCGGGCGATCGACACGGCCACCGAGCCGACCACATTCGCGATCGGCACGGAGATCAACCTCGTCCGCCGGCTCGCCGCCCAGTACCCGCAGCACGAGATCTTCTGCCTCGACCCGGTGGTGTGCCCCTGCTCGACGATGTACCGCATCCACCCCGGATACCTGGCCTGGGTTCTGGAGGAGCTGGTGGCCGGCCGCACGCCGAACCGGATCACCGTCTCCGACGATGTGGCCGACCCCGCGCGTGTGGCGCTGGAGCGGATGCTCGCGGCGAGGCCTCCGGTGGTCGCGGGCGCACGATGAACGTCATCGTCGTCGGGTCGGGCATTGCGGGACTCACCGCGGCGCTTCATGCGCACGAGGCCGGACACGACGTGACGATCGTCACCAAGCGCGACCTCGGAGACGGCTGCACCGGGCTCGCTCAGGGTGGCGTCGCCGGCATCTACGGTCCGGACGACTCTGCCGCACTGCACGCCGCCGACACCCGAGACGCCGGTGCCGGGCTGTCGGACCGGGACGCCGTGCAGGTGCTGGTCACGGACGGAGCGGCACGGATCGCCGAGCTGATCGCACGCGGTGTCGGCTTCGATCGTGCGGTGGACGGCACTCTGCTGCTCGGGCGTGAAGCCGCCCACCGCCACGCCCGCATCGTGCACGCGGGAGGTGACGCCACGGGCGCGGCGATCTCCGCGGCGCTCGTCGCGTCCGTGCGGCGGACGGACATCCCCCTCATCGAACATGCCTTCCTGGTTGACCTGCTGAGGCAGGAAGGCGCCGTGCGCGGAATCCGGATCCTCCTCGACGGTGAGGTCTCCGAGATCCCCGCCGATGCCGTCATCCTCGCCACCGGCGGCGCCGGCCACCTCTACGCGCACACGACGAACGCGGCGGGGACGACCGGAGACGGCATCGCCGCCGCGATACGGGCGGGCGCTGCGGTCGCCGACCTGGAGTTCGTCCAGTTCCATCCGACGATCCTGGCGAAGGGCCCCGCGTTCCTCATCTCCGAGGCGGTGCGCGGCGAGGGCGCGACACTGATCGACGACGACGCCCGTCGGTTCGTGTTCGACAGCCACCCCGACGGCGAGCTCGCACCGCGCGACGTGGTGGCGCGAGCGATCGCACGCCGCGCCACGGCTCAGGCCGCCCCGGTCAGGCTCGACGCCACGATGCTCGGTGCCGAGACCCTCGCGCGGAGGTTCCCCACGATCGATCGGGTGACCAGAGAACGCGGCTTCGACTGGGCCCGCGAACCGATCCCCGTGACGCCGGCCGCGCACTACCTGATGGGTGGCGTGGTCACCGACCTCGACGGCCGCACCACCGTGCCCGGCCTCTTCGCCGCGGGAGAGGTGGCACGCACCGGGGTGCACGGGGCAAATCGTCTGGCGTCGAACTCGCTGCTCGAAGGCGCGGTGTTCGGGGCCCGTGCGGCGGCGGCGTTGACGAGACCCTGGGCGGATGTCGCGCACGGCTCCCCTCAGGCCCGCCCCCGTGCGGAAGGGAGCCGCGGTGCGATCGCCCCCGCGTTCAGTCGCTCTGCGCTGCAGCGGCTGATGTGGGAAGACGTCGGACTGCTGCGGAACAGAGACGGTCTCTCCCGCGCGCTCGACGTCCTGCAGACCTGGACCGCGGAGAGCCCGGCGCCGACGACCGTGTCGGCGCACGAAGACGCGAATCTGCTGCTGCTCGCGCAGGCGACGGCCACCGCAGCGCTCGCCCGCACGGTATCCGTCGGCGCCCACCATCGTGTCGATGCGGCCGGAACCGCCGCCGATGCCTCTTCTCGCCTCCCCTCATCGATCCTGGAGCCCGTCTGATGCTGACCACCGCCACCATGAACCGCGTCGTCGGCGCGGCCCTCGAAGAAGACGCGCCCTGGGGGGACGTCACCAGTACCACGCTGCTGCCAGCGGATGCCACCGCGACCGCCGATCTCGTCGCCCGGGAACCCGGAGTCTTCAGTGGTGGAGAGGTCTTCGCCGCCGCGTTCCGGCTCACCGACGCGACTCTCGACATCGACCTGCACGTCGGTGACGGCGACGAGTTCGCCGCGGGCGATGTGCTCGCCTCGGTCTCGGGGTCGGCCCGCAGTGTGCTCACCGCAGAGCGCGTTGGCCTGAACTTCACGCAGCGGATGAGCGGTATCGCCACCCTCACCGCCGCGTACGTCGCCGCGATCGAGGGCACTGGTGCTCGCATCGCCGACACCCGCAAGACCACGCCGGGACTGCGGGCGTTCGAACGGCATGCGGTCGAATCGGGCGGCGGACACAACCACCGGTACTCGCTGTCGGATGCCGTGATGGCGAAGGACAACCACCTGGCCGTGCTCACGCGTTCGGGGCTCGACCTCGCGACGGCGCTCCGCGAGGCACTGTCCCGCCTCCCGCACACGACCCACGTCGTCGTCGAGGTCGACCGGCTCGACCAGATCCCCGCCGTCCTCGACGGCGGTGCCCACACCGTGCTGCTCGACAACTTCTCGCTCGACGACCTGCGCGCGGGGGTGGCCCTCATCTCCGGCCGTGCCACGGTCGAGGCCTCGGGAGGCGTGAACCTCGACACGGTCGGCGACATCGCCCGCACCGGAGTGGACGTGATCTCGGTGGGGGCGCTGACACACTCCGCGCGCGCCCTCGATCTGGGCCTGGATCTGCGGATCGACTGACCGCGATGTCGCCCTCGGACCTGCCCCGCACCGGCATGCTCTACCTCGATCACGCCGCGACCTCCCCGGTACGACCGGAGGTGCTCGAAGCGATGCGGCCGTTCCTCTCCGGCGTGTTCGGAAACCCGTCGAGCCATCACACGGCCGGCGAGGCCGCGGCGGGCGCGCTCGACGATGCCCGTGCACGGGTGGCGCGCGTGCTGGGGATGCGGACGGGCGACGTCGTGTTCACCGCCGGCGGCACCGAAGCGAACAACCTCGCGGTGAAGGGCATCATGCTCGCGGCTCTCGAGACGGGGCGGCGGCATCTGGTGACCTCGCCGATCGAGCACGAGTCGATCCTCGGATCCGCCGACTATCTACGACGCTTCCACGCCATCGAGGTCTCCCTCCTGCCCGTGGACTCGCGCGGACGGATCGACCCGGATGACCTGGCTGCGGCGATCAGGGACGACTCCGCTCTGATCTCGATCGGCCACGCCAACAACGAGATCGGCACCGTCCAGGATGTGTCGGCGCTCGCCGCCGTCGCCCGTGCCGCCCGCGTCCCCCTGCATCTGGATGCCGTGCAGTCGGCGGGATGGCTCCCTCTGGGTGATCTCGGCGCAGACGCGGTGTCGATCGCCGGCCACAAGCTCGGGGCTCCGAAAGGCATCGGTGCCCTGGCCGTCCGTGGGCGCGTGCCGGTGGAGCCGCTGCTGCACGGCGGCGGCCAGGAGCGCGGGAGACGCTCAGGCACCGAGAACGTCGCGGGCGCCGTCGCACTCGCGACGGCGCTGGAACTCGCCGAGACGGAACGCGTAACGGTTGCGGCGCAGGTCGGATCGGCGACCGCGCGGTTCATCACCCAGGTGCTCACGAGCATCCCCGATGCCACGCTCACCGGGGATTCCCGAGGCCGTCTGCCCGGAACGGCGAGCTTCACGTTCGCCGGCACCAGCGGGGAGTCGATTCTGCTCGAGCTGGAGCGCCGCGGGGTCATCTCGTCGAGCGGATCGGCATGCGCGGCGGGCAGCGACGAGCCGTCGCACGTGCTGCTCGCCTGCGGTGTGGCCCCCGAAGTGGCGCAGACCGCCGTACGTTTCACGTTCGATCGCGCGGCTCTGCCCCCGGATGCTCCCGAACGGCTGGCTGTGCTCGTCGCCGAGTCGGTGCGCGCGGCCCGCGGCTGAGCCACGGTCATAGACTCAGCAGGTGACTGCCTCCGCCCCGATCGTGACGCTGATCGTCCCCGGACGCGACATCGCGGCCTTCGCCCGCGCCGCTCTCGACTCGCTGCGCGCGCAGACCGAGTCACGATGGCGGGCGATCCTCATCGACGACGGCTCGACGGATGACACAGGAGCGATCTTCGACGCCGCCGCAGCCGAAGACCCCCGCTTCACGACGATCCGCCACGGGGCCTCCCGCGGTCTCGGCGCCGCGCGCAATGTCGGTCTGGAGCTCGTCGACACCCCGTACCTCGGTTTCCTCGACGGCGACGACGAACTGCTGCCGAACGCCCTCGCCCGCATGACGGAGACACTGGGCCGGACCGGAAGCGACTTCGTCGCCGGCGCCTACGTACGCTCGCGGGTCCGCGGTGACGGCTACGTCGCCGGCCGCGTGCAGCCCTGGGTCGCTGCGGCCACGTCTCCGGAGCGACTCGGCACGACCCTCGCCGCGCACCCCCTGGCGGTCTCGAACATCGTCGCCTGGTCGAAGGTGAGCCGCACCTCGTTCTGGCACGACCTGCGCTTCCCCGAGGGGGTCGCCTACGAAGACCAGGTGGTCGCGCAGCTCATGTACACCCGGGCACGCGCATTCGATGTGATCCCCGATGTGGTCGTGCGCTGGCGGCTCCGCGCCGATGGCACCTCAATCACTCAGGGCAAGGCACAGCTGCCGGTGCTGCGCGACTACCTCGCGGCCCTCCGCGGCGGCCTCCACGTGCTGCACGAGGCCGGTGCCCACGCCTCGGTGACCGCTCGCATCGAACTCATCCTCGCGATGGACGTCGCCTCGCTCCTCGAGATCGCCGAGAGCCATGCCGACCCGACCTACGCCGCCGAGGTCGACGCCTTCATCTCGGAGCTGCGGGCCCTCCCCGAGTTCGCCGACGCCGCGCCCGACCCCGCCATCGCCGCCGCGCTCGCGTGGTGATCCCCGCCCTCCGAACCCTGACGGTGAACACATGAACGACTACCTCTCCTCCCTGTTCTCACTCGACGGTCGCACCGCCGTCGTCACCGGCGGCAGCTCCGGGATCGGCCGGGGGATCGCCACCGCACTCGCTCGCGCCGGAGCGTCGACGGTCATCGTCGCGCGCGGTGAGGATCGCGTCCGCGAGACGGTCGACGAGCTGCGCGCGCTCGGATGCCGCGCCCACGGCGTGATCGGCGACCTCAGCACGAGGGACGGGATCCACGCGGTCGGCGAAGCAGCGGCCGCACCGTTCGGCGCGCCCGACATCCTCGTCAACTCCGCCGGCATCAACATCCGCCCGCCGTTCGCGGAGATCACCGAAGACGACTGGGACGCGACGATGACAGTCAACGCCCTCGCGCCGTTCCTGCTCGGTCAGCGCTATGCGCAGGGCATGGCCGCACGCGGATACGGTCGACTCATTCACATCAGTTCCCAGCAGGCCCACCGCGCCTTCGTGGGCAGCGGCATCTACGGCGCGTCGAAAGGCGCGGTGGAATCGCTCATGCGCTCCGAGGCCGAGGCCTGGGGTGGAACCGGCGTCACCAGCAACACGCTCGTCCCCGGCTTCGTGCTCACCCCTCTGAACGCCCGGTTGCAGCAGGACCCGGAGAAGGTCGCGGAGCTCGCCGCGCGCACGATGATCGGGCGCAACGGTCTGCCGAGCGACTTCGCGGGAGCGGCGGTGTTCCTTGCCGGAGCCGGCTCGGCCTACGTCACCGGCCAGTCGCTGTTCGTCGACGGCGGCCTCTCGGTGCACTGACGCGCGGTGCCACGACGCCTCCTCAGGGCTCAGGGCTCAGTACTCAGTGCTCAGGCGGGTAGACCCGTTCGTCCGGTCGAGGCTCGGCGAGCAGCGGCACCGCAGCGGTGATGGTCGCGACCGCATCCGCCCCCGCGGAATCGGCGGGCGCCTTGTCCGCGCGGCGATCGGCGAGGGGTGCCACGGCGCCCCCGGTCACTTCCTCCTCGACGGCGGCCTCGGTCTCGAGCACGCGCGACGCCGCAACCTGCTCGGCCGCGAGCTCGGCATACAGACCGCCGCGGGCGAGCAGTTCGACGTGCGAACCCGACTCGACGATGCGCCCGGCCTCCAGAACGTGGATCACGTCCGCGCCCATCACCGTCGAGAGCCGGTGGGCGATGGAGAGGGTCGTGCGCCCCTTCGCGGCCTCGTCGAGCGCCTCCTGCACCACGCGCTCCGAGACCGTGTCGAGTGCCGAGGTCGCCTCGTCGAGGAGCAGCACCGGAGGGTCTTTCAGCAGCACCCTGGCGATCGCGATGCGCTGTTTCTCGCCACCGGAGAGCCGGTAGCCGCGCTCCCCCACCACGGTGTCGTAGCCCTGCTCGAAGCCGGCGATGATGTGGTGGATGTTCGCGGCGGTGCAAGCGGCGATCAGTTCTTCCTCGGTCGCATCGGGCTTGGCGTAGCGCAGGTTCTCACGGATCGTGGCATGGAAGAGGTACGTCTCCTGCGACACGATGCCGACGTTGTCGATGATCGACTCCTGCGTGAGCGCGCGCACGTCGGCACCGGCGAACATCACGGCTCCTCCCTTCGCCTCGTACAGGCGAGGAGCCAGATACAGGATCGTGGTCTTGCCGGCGCCCGAGGTGCCCACGAACGCGACGTGCTGGCCGGGTTCCGCCACGAAGGACACTCCGTCGAGCGTCGGACGGGCGTCGGAGGACGCGTCCGGGTAGCGGAACACCACCTCGGCGAACTCCAGGCGTCCTCGCGGCCCGGGTGCGTCGTCGACCGTGATCGCGTCGGGCGCATCCTGGATCTCCGGGACGAGGTCGAGGTATTCGAAGATGCGCGCGAACAGCGCCGACGACGTCTGCAGATCGAGTGACACCCGCATCAGACCCATCAACGGCATGAGCAGCCGCGCCTGCACCGTGGTGAACGCGACGACGGTTCCTGCGGTGATCGCCCCGGTGCCGCCGGCGATCAGGTATCCGGAGACGAGATAGATCACGGCAGGAACGCTGGCCATCAGCACCTGCACGACGGCGAAGAAACCCTGGCCGCTCATCGCCCGGCGCACCTGGAGGACCACCTGGTTGCGGTTCTCCGCCTGGTAGCGCTCTGACTCGGTGCGCTGGCGGTTGAAGGCCTTCGACAGCAGCATGCCCGAGACGCTCAGCGTCTCCTGCGTGATCGAGGTGAGCTCGGACAGCGATTCCTGCGTCTCTCCCGCGATACGTGCCCGCACCTGGCCCACCTTGCGCTGGACGAAGATCAGGAACGGCATCATGATCACGGCGATGAGCGTGAGACGCCAGTCGATCAGGATCATCGCGACGAGCGAGGCGATCACCGTGACGACGTTGCCCAGGATGCTGGTGACGGTGTTCGTCAGCACGCCGGAGACGCCACCCACGTCGTTCTGCAGGCGTGACTGGATGACGCCCGTCTTGGTGCGGGTGAAGAAGCCGAGTTCCATCGCCTGCAGGTGCTCGAACAGCTTCACACGCAGGTCGCCGGTGACACTGTTGCCGACGGTTGCCGTGAGCCAGGTCTGGGCCACTCCGAGAGCAGCGGAGAGCAGGAAGAGACCGATCATGGCGGCGACGAGCCAGGCCAGCAGTTCGAGGTGCGGCCCTCCCCCGGCGACGGGGAAGAGTGCATCGTCGAAGATCCGTTGCACGATCAGCGGCGGCACGACGGCTATCGCGGCGCCGACCACCACCAGGATGCCGGTGGAGAAGATGCGCCAGCGATACGCGCGGAACAGCGAGACGACCCGCGCACCGAGGCCGTTGATCCGGGGGGCCTCGGCATTCAGCTTCCGCTGCGCGCTCTCGTCGACCCCGCGGAAGCCACCACCCCGCGGGCCACCGCCCATGCCGCCGCCCATGCTCATGGCGCCAGCGTACTCACGTGCGGGGACACCGAGGCCCGCGCCTCCGCCGTCGGCGGATATCTGTGAATTCGGAATGAAATGTCCGCGGCTGCCGTTACGCTGAGTGACTCTTGCGAACTCTCGCGATACTCCGTTTCTTCTTCGCCCTGGAGGCCGCCCATGTCTGCCGTCGATACCGGCTCCATCTCGACGACCCCCGCAGCGGCAGGGGGCGAGATCTCCCGCAAGGACATGCGGGTGATCTGGCTGCTACTGGTCGCCGCCTTCGTCGCCATCCTCAACGAGACCACGATGGGGATCGCGATCCCTCATCTGAACACCGACCTGGGCATTCCGCCCGAGCTCGGCCAGTGGCTCACGAGCGCCTTCATGCTCACCATGGCCGTGGTCATCCCGACCACCGGGTTCATCCTGCAGCGGTTCACGACGCGTCAGGTCTTCATCGCCGCGATGATCGCGTTCTCGCTCGGCACGCTCGTCGCGCTCGTCGCCCCCGGCTTCGCCGTGCTGCTCGTCGGCCGTGTGATCCAGGCGGCCGGTACCGGCATCATGATGCCGCTGCTCATGACGACGATCATGAACGTCGTGCCGCCGCAGTCCCGCGGTCGCATGATGGGCCGTGTCGGCCTCGTGATCTCGCTCGCTCCCGCCATCGGCCCGACCCTCGCGGGTGCGGTGCTCGAACTCGCCAGCTGGCGCGCGCTCTTCGGAATCATCCTCCCGATCTCCCTCATCGCCCTGTTCATGGGCGTCAAGTGGATGACGAACCTGGGTGAGACCCGCGCCGTGCCGCTCGACGTGCTGTCGATCCCGCTCGCGGCGCTCGGCTTCGGCGGCATCGTGTTCGGACTCAGCCAGTTCGGCGGCGAGGGCGGATCGGGCGAGACCGCCGGCATCATCTCGCTGGTGGTCGGCGCGGTGTCGCTCGGCCTGTTCGTCTGGCGTCAGCTCGTGTTGCAGCGCGTCGACGACGCGCTGCTCGATCTGCGCGTGTTCCGCTCCAGCAACTTCACGCTGTCGGTGATCATCATGTCGATCCTGGCGCTGTCGATGTTCGGCACGCTGACGCTGCTTCCGCAGTATCTGCAGAACGTCGCCGGTCTCAACCCGCTGCAGTCCGGCCTGATCCTGCTTCCGGGCTCGCTGCTCATGGGGCTGCTCGGGCCCGTCATGGGCCGTGTCTACGATGCGCGCGGCACGCGTCCGCTGCTCATCCCCGGCACGATCCTGGTCTCGGCGTCGCTCTTCTTCTACTCGACGGTGGGCGAGCACACCGTGTGGTGGGTTCTCATCATCGTGCAGGCGGCGATGTCGGTCGGCCTGGCGATGTCTTTCACGCCGCTGTTCTCCGCCTCGCTCGGGTCGCTCCAGCGATCGCTGTACTCGCACGGTTCTGCGGTGCTGAACACGCTGCAGCAGGTCGGCGGCGCGGCCGGTGTCGCGCTGCTGCTGGTGACGTACTCGTCGATCCTGCACGCGGGCGAGCAGGAGGGGCTGTCGACCGCGGTCGCCGGCGCCCCCGGCGCGCGCATGGCGTTCCTCATCGCCGCCATCATCTCGCTCGCGGCTGTGGCGCTCAGCCCGTTCGTGCGCAAGCCCGCCGACGATGCCGGCGAGGGTTTCCACGGCGGTCACTGACCGTCCGTAGACGGCCTGCGATGGCGTCTGCCGCTTACTCGCTCTTCGGGGCGGGGAACTGGCAGACGCCATTGCTGCAATAGCCGGCAGCATCGCCCTCGAGCAGATTCAGAGAGTCCAGGAGCGGCTGCAGCCCGACGGGCGCTTCCTGCTGCACGGAGTCCTGCTGCGTTTTCTTCATCCCTCGATCGTACGCCCGCCCGGAGGCGGTGGCGCCGAACCTGCCCGGTGGGCGTCGACAGCGGGCGGACAGCCGTTCTCCCCTACGGTTGATCCATGCTCACACGACTCCTCGCCCGCATCTTCTGGGCGTTCAGCAGATGGACGCTCGTGAGCGAGGCCGCGCCGACGCGCCCGACCGTGCTCGTGGGCGCGCCCCACACGTCGAACTGGGATTTCGTCCTGATGCTCGCCATCGCCTGGAAGCTCGATATCGACGTGCACTGGCTGGGGAAGAAGAGCCTCTTCCACGGCTGGAGAGGACCGGTCATGCGTCGCCTCGGCGGCATCCCCGTCGACCGCGCCGATCCGGCACGCGTGGTGAAAGACGTCGTGAGCCAAGTCCACGACGGCACGGTCTTCGGCCTGGTGGTCACCCCGGATGGCACCCGCGGCGGCAACGAGTACTGGAAATCGGGCTTCTACCGGATCGCCCGAGAAACAGGCATGCCGGTGACGCTCGGGTTCGTCGATCGGACGACCATGACCACGGGACTCGGGCCGACGATCGACCTGACCGGCGATGTCGCGTCGGACATGGACCGGATCCGCGCGTTCTACGCTGACAAGGCCGGCGTGCGCCCGGAACGACGCACCGAACCACGGCTGCGTGAAGAGGATGCGGCTACGACCGAGACCGACGACGCGTAAGCAACCGAGCCGTGCACGCAGGAGGTCATTCCTCGTGCTCGGCGTGCGAGCGGGCGTACTCGAGGTCGTCGTCGCTCAGCGACTCCACCATCCCGACCACGGCGCCGGTGATGACGCGGATCTCCTCGCGCACCTCCTCTTCCAGGTGCGGGGTCTTGCTGTCGAGCACCGCCCGGCGCCCGTCTTCCGAGAGTTCGGACCACCAGTCGCGGATCGGCGGGAGCGTCATCGTGCCTTCTTTCGTTCTGCGGGTGCACGCGTCTGGACAGCACCGGAGTGCGGAATCCACACTGAGACCATGACATCAGAACCATCTGGTCGTGGGGACGGTCTCGACGACCGTGCCGACGGACGCGACGAGACCGCGAATGAACGCGCGGATCGCAACTGGGACGAGCTGTTGCAGGAGTTGCGCGTCATGCAGACCGGTACGCAGATCCTCACCGGATTCCTCCTCGCCGTCGCCTTCCAACCGCGTTTCACCGACATGGACGAGCTCCAGCGAGATCTGTACGTCGTCCTCGTCGCTCTCGCTGCGGTGGCGACCATCCTCGCACTCGCGCCGGTGGGGATGCATCGTGCACTTTTCGGCCGCCGTCGCAAGCCCGACCTCGTCCGCATCGCCGCCCGGATCGTCCGTATCGACCTGGTCGTCATCGGTGCCCTGACCATCGGCGTGACGACCCTGATCGTCGATTTCACGGTGGACCGTACGGCGGGGATCATCGCTCTCGTCGCAGCGGTCGTCCTGGTGGTATCCCTGTGGGTGGCGCTGCCCCGGGTCATGCGTGGCCGTCCTCTCGTCCGCGGAGCCGCCGACGAGTGACGGCGATTCCGCGGACGCGAGAGGGCTCAGCGACCCGCCGGACTCCGGTTCTCCGCACTGACCATCCACGCGAACTGCTCGAGCCGCTCGATGATGGCGTGCAGGAGGTCGGCCGAGGTCGGGTCCTCTTCGTCGACGGCGTCGTGCACATCGCGCACCGTTCCCACCGCGGCCTCGAGGCGCTCGGTGATCAGGTCGATGGTCTCCGTCGTCGACACTTCCCCCGCAGGGAACTCGGGAAGCGACGTCGTCTTCGCGATGGTCGCGCTGCGCCCGTCGGGCACGGCGTGCAGCGCACGCATGCGCTCCGCGATCGTGTCGCTGAAGGTCCGTGCATCGTCGATGATCTCGTCGAGCTGGCGATGCGTGTCGCGGAAGTTGCGTCCGACGACGTTCCAGTGAGCCTGCTTTCCTTGGATCGCGAGATCGAGCAGGTCGACGAGCACCGCCTGCAGGTTGTTCGCGAGCGTCGTCGAGGCAGTGAACCCCTTCTCCGCGTTCTGCTGCCTGGTCGTCTTCGCCGCGCCCTTCGTCGAGCCGCCGGTCTTCGTGGTCTTGCTTTCAGCCATGGTGTGACCTCCTACCGGTGACGCTAGCCGGGGCGGCGACGCGCGGCGAGGGGGTTGACACCGTGGGGAGGCGACCCGGAATGTGGCTCGGGTGAATGACGCAGACAACGTGAAAGCAGACTCCGTGAACGAAGACGCCGTGAACGAAGATCCGAGCAGAACCCGGCCGGCGATCGTGATCTCCCCGATCGGCGACGCGGATGCCGGCGAGGTGCTGACCGTGCAGCGCGCCGCCTTCGTCTCGGAGGCCGCGATCTACGGGAGCGTCGACATGCCGCCGCTGACGCAGACGCTCTCCGAGCTGGAGGCGGAGCTGCGGTCCGAGTCCGGGCTGACGGCGCGCATCGACGGGCGCCTCGTCGGTGCCATCCGCTACGTCGAGAAGGACGGTCTGCTCCTGATCGGCAGGATCGCGATCGCCCCCGATATGCAGGGCGAGGGAATCGGGAGGCTGCTGCTCGAGAGCGCCGAGAAGGCCTCGGGCGCAGACGTCGCCGAGCTGTTCACCGGAAGCCTGAGCGAGGCGAACATCCGCCTGTACGAGTCGTGCGGCTATGAAGAGCATGAGCGGGTGCCCGACGGCGACGGCACCGCGCAGGTGTTTCTGCGCAAGAACCTGCGAGCAGGGTAAGAGCCTCCTCCGAATCCGCGCAAGGGGGTTGAGACGATCTCCGAGGTCCGGCATCGTGGCCCGGACATGCCGCGACCGTGGCATGCCCCAACCGGAAGGAGAGTCTCGTGCTCACCCTCACCGACAACGCCTCCGCCATCGTGACGACCCTTGTCAGCCGTCAGACCGACGCACCGGATGCCGGGCTCCGCATCCACTCCACCGAGGCCCAGGGACCCGAGGGCGGTGCACGCCTCGCCGTGCTCGTCGCCGCGGACCCCGAGCCGCAGGACCAGGTCGTGGAGGTCGCCGGCACCCGGCTGTTCCTCGATGAGTCGGCGGCCGCTGCACTCGACGACAAGATCCTCGATGCCGGCGTCGACGACGAAGGCTCCGTGTCCTTCGCCGTCACCCCTCAGGTCGCCTGACCGAAGGATTCCGGATGCCGCGGCCGATGGGGTCGCGGCATCCGTCTGCCTGCACCGCGTAACCTGGAAGAAGCTCGCACACCCGTGCGAACTCTGGAAAGGCCACCGTGAAGATCTCTCTGCTCCGCCGCTTCGTCGTCCTCGCGGAGGAACTGCATTTCCCGCGTGCGGCGGAAAAGCTCGGCATCCCGCTGGCTTCCCTCTACACGTCGATCGACAAGCTCGAAGCCGAGGTCGGTCATCCGATCGTCCATCGCGAAGGCCCGACCCGGCTCACCCCTGTCGGCGAACTCCTCCTCGTCGAAGCGAAGGCAGAGGTCGCCGCGGCTCCGGAGCCGGTGCGCAATGCACCCGCCCCGGCCGGAGGAAAGGCCAAAGCATCGAAGGGCAAGGGCCGCACGCCCGCCGTGAAGGGGCAGCCGAAGCCGTACAAGAAGCGTCAGGGTCGATAGCGGGTCAAGTCGCTCGGCGAGGGCCTCTGGGCGAGGTGCTCAGTCCCAGTCGAGGTACTCCTCGATGACCACGGCGGTCTCGATCGGGTGCGTCATCGGGAACATGTGATCGGCCCCGTCGATGCTCTTCACGCTCGCGCGCTCCGGCGCCGTCGACTGCAGCTGCTCTCCGTTTGCGAACGGAGCGTCGATGTCCTTCGTGCCCTGGATGATGAGGATCGGCATCACCGGCGCGAGCGGAATGTCATTCTCTTCGACAGCCAGCAGGGCCAGGCCGTTCACGCGATCGGCGTGGGCCAGAGCGAAGGCCCGTGCGACGGTACCGCCGAAGCCATGGCCGCCGATCCAGCTGTCGCCCAGACCGACGTGATCGATCACGGCGAGTACGTCTTCGACCCGATCCTCCAGCGAGACCTCTTCATGCTTGACCTCAGCGCGATGACCGATGCGCAGCACGTGGAAGCCCGCCTCCTCGGCGAGGTAGTGCGCGACGACGCCGAGAACATCCGCCGCCAGATCGCGCTCCTGGATCAGGACGAGCTTGACGGGACCGTCGCCCTCGTCGACGAAGGGGATCGCGCGGCCGTCGGGCTCGAAGATCTGGGTGTCGGTCATCGGCGTCAATCTCCTCGTGCCGTCAGGGTCAGGAACTCCGGCGGAACGTCCACGGTGGACGCCAGCGACCGAACCGCGGCCGAAGCCGCCATGTTCCAGCGTATCCCGACCCGGCGGTCAGCAAGACGTTCCGGCAGCGGATCAGCAGAGTCGGCCGCTACCAGGCCCGCCCGCGAAGATCGATCGTGCCCTCGGGCCACCTGCGCGGTGGGGAGCCGAGCGGGAGTGTCAGAATCGGTGGCCCCGGAGGCTGCGTGGTGGGCTGACCGGCGCGATCGATCGAGTGCTCCGCTGCAGAGACGCGGTGCCATCCGCAGGATTCGTAGAAGGCGACGACCTCTTCACGGCATCCGAGGTACCCGAACGCGATGCCCCCGGCCTCCGTCATCGATGCGGCTGCGCACTCCATGAGCTGGGCGCCGACCCGCTCTCCTCGTGCCTGCGGGGCGATCAGAACCCCACCGACTCCGGCGATCACGACCTCGGCTGCACCGACGCTGATGGTGCGCCGCGCCCAGCCGACGTGTCCCACCACGGCATCATCGAGTCGGGCGATGACATGGAGGTCGTGCGGCGCGTAACCGTAGGGCTGATCAGGATTCCACACCCCGAGTTCCGCGGAGTACTCGGCGTGGAAAAGCTCCCGCAGCCCTGCCAGGTCGTTCGTGGTCAGCCGATCGTGCGGGACGCTGTCGATGACGACGCTCGTCATGCCTCGACGACCTGCCCGGCCTCCACCCGCCACTGCCGGTCGGTCTGCACGGTCGCGAGCATCCGCCGGTCATGGGTGACCAGCAGCAGGGTTCCCTCGTAGGACTCGAGCGCCTGTTCGAGCTGCTCGATCGCGGGCAGGTCGAGGTGGTTCGTCGGCTCGTCGAGCACGAGCAGGTTGACGCCCCGCGCCTGCAGCAACGCCAGTCCGGCGCGGGTGCGCTCCCCCGGCGACAGTTCGTCGACAGCGCGCATCACGTGATCGACCTTGAGTCCGAACTTCGCGAGGAGAGTACGGACCTCGCCGGACGCCATCTCCGGCACGAGCCCCTCGAAGGCGACCGCGAGCGGCTGCGTGCCGACGAGCTGGGCGCGGGCCTGGTCGATCTCCCCGATCTGCACACTCGCACCGAGACTCGCCGTGCCCTCGTCCGGAAGCTGCCGCCCGAGCAGCCCGCGCAGCAGCGTCGACTTCCCCGCGCCATTGGGGCCGGTGATGCCGATCCGCTCCCCCGCGTTCACCTGGAGCGACACGGGCCCGAGCTGAAAGCTTCCCTGCCGGAACACGGCCGAGCTCAGTGTCGACACGACGGAGCTGGAACGCGGCGCCGAGCCGATGGTGAACTCGAGCTGCCACTCCTTGCGCGGCTCTTCGACCTCTTCGAGCCGGGCGATCCTGCTCTCCATCTGACGCACCTTCTGCGCCTGCTTCTCACTCGACTCGGCCGACGCCTTGCGTTTGATCTTGTCGTTGTCCGGAGCCTTCTTCATCGCGTTGCGCACACCCTGGCTCGACCACTCGCGCTGGGTCCGGGCACGAGCGACGAGGTCGGCCTTCTTGTCGGCGAACTCGTCGTACTTCTCACGCTGGTGCCGCCGGACCGTGGCCCGCTCCTCCAGGTACGCGTCGTAGCCACCGCCGAACACCCGGTTGCTGTTCTGCGCGAGATCGAGTTCCAGCACGCGGGTCACGCAGCGCGCGAGGAACTCGCGGTCGTGGCTGACCACGACGACACCGCCGCGGAGTCCGCGCACGAAGGCCTCCAGCCGCTCGATCCCGTCGAGGTCGAGGTCGTTGGTCGGCTCATCCAGCAGCGCGATGTCGAAGCGCGAGAGCAGCAGCGCGGCGAGCCCCACGCGGGCGGCCTGTCCGCCCGACAGCGAGGTCATCATCGCTGCGGCCAGGTCGTCGCCCAGGTCGAGTCCGAGGTCGGCGAGCACCACCGGAAGTCGCTCGTCGAGGTCGGCGGCACCGCTCGCCAGCCAGCGGTCCAGCGCGACGGAGTAGGTGTCGGCAGGATCGGTGCCAGGAGCGGCGAGAGACGGGTCCCCCAGGGCCGCTGCGGCAGCATCCATGGCTTCGGTCGCGGCCGCGCAACCGGTACGACGGCCGATGTAGTCGATGACGCTCTCCCCGACGATGCGTTCGTGCTCCTGCGGCAGCCAGCCGACGAAGGCATCCGCCGGTGAGAGCCGGATCGTGCCGGCCTGGGGCTCGTCGACACCGGCCAGCAGCTTCAGAAGGGTCGACTTCCCCGCCCCGTTCGCCCCGACGAGGCCGACGACGTCACCCGCGGTGACGGTCAGGTCGAGGGAATCGAACAGGGTGCGGTGGCCATACCCGCCGGCCAGCCCTTGGGCCACGAGTGTTGCGGTCATCCGTCAATCCTGTCACCCGTGCGGGTGGGCCGCGGACGCGGGTTCTCCGCGAGCGCCGATACGAGATCTCTCGAGTCGGCGGGTCAGCACGAGCGCGATCGTCAGCGGCACGGCCGCGACGACGCCGAAGGAGATGTCGATGAGCTGCCAGCCGAACGGAAGACCCCTGATCGCCCCGGCGATGAGTGCCAGCGGAACGATGCCCGCGCACATGATGAGTCCCCAGATGGTCACCCAGACGTTGCGGACCGGATCGATGAGCGGCCCGACGAAAGCGACCGCGATCGCCAGGTGGGCGAACGCCAGCCAGTCCGTTCCGTAGGCCAGGAACGGGTAGTCGGTGCCCGTGACGTCGAGCCCCTCAGCGACCCGTTGCACCCAGAATGCGAGATCTGGGAAGACCGCGCTAAGTCCTGTGTTGTTCAGGACGTCGCGTCCGAGCATCAACTCCTCGCGGAGCGGGAAGGCGGTGACCCCGCTCACCACGAGCCCGACGATGACGATGGTCAGGCAGGTGCGGATGAGGAACGTGCGGCGTCGGGCGAGCGCGGCCAGGTGCGACTCCGGTGTCTCAAATTCCATCGCGGCCTCCGGCCCTCACATCGAAGCGAAGAGAGCCTATGCGGTCACCCGGGTGGTCAGGGCGTCCAAGTCGCGGACGAAACGCGACAGCTCCTCCCCCGGCTCGACACCGACGATCGCCTGGGCGGTCCAGCCGACGTGGCTCGAGATTTCGCGGGCAGCCTCCCCCGTCAACCTGGCGGACAGCTCGATGCGCCCGGCATGGCGCGCGCTCAGCTGCAGCTCGCTCTCGACGGACTCGAACCGACGCTCGCCTGGCCACCCGCGCCACTCCTCATCGAGCCCCTGGAAGTAGCGCACGATCTCCGCGACGTCGTAGACGTAGAAGGTCAGCCGAGCGTCGAGCTGATTCCCGTGCAATCTCACCTGCAGGTATCGGAGCGTGCCCGCCGCATCGAACTGCGGATCGCTGAACGCGATCGACATACCGGCATCGCCGAGACTCGCGGTCAGCCGGGGCTCATCGATCACCATGGGTCCTCAGACCTCACTCAGTTGTTGAAGCGGAACTCCACCACGTCGCCATCCTGCATGACGTAGTCCTTGCCTTCGAGGCGGGCCTTGCCCTTGGCGCGGGCCTCGACGACGGATCCGGTCTCGACCAGGTCTTCGAACGAGACGATCTCGGCCTTGATGAAGCCCTTCTCGAAGTCGGTGTGGATGACACCGGCCGCCTGAGGCGCCTTCGACCCCTTGGGGATCGTCCAGGCGCGAGCTTCCTTCGGACCGGCCGTGAGGTACGTCTGCAGGCCGAGCGTGTCGAACCCGATGCGGGCGAGCTGGTCGAGTCCGGACTCGTCCTGGCCGGTCGAAGCCAGCAGTTCCGCCGCATCCTCCGGGTCGAGGTCGATCAGTTCCGACTCGATCTTCGCGTCGAGGAAGATGGCCTTCGCCGGGGCGACGAGAGCGGCGAGCTCCGCCTTGCGCGCGTCGTCGGTCAGCACGGCCTCGTCGACGTTGAAGACGAAGATGACGGGCTTCGCGGTGAGCAGACCCAGCTCGCGGATGGGCGTCAGGTCGATGCCGGCGACCGAGAGCAGCACGCCGCGCTCCAGCGCATCCTTCGCCGCATTCGCAGTCTCGAGCACGACAGGCTCGATCTTCTTGCCGCGGACTTCCTTCTCGTACCGGGCGATCGCCTTATCGACGGTCTCCAGATCGGCGAGCATGAGCTCGGCGTTGATCGTCTCCATGTCGGATGCCGGGTTGACCGTGCCGTCGACGTGCACGACGTCGTCGTCGGCGAAGCCGCGAACGACCTGCGCGATGGCGTCGGCCTCACGGATGTTGGCCAGGAACTTGTTGCCCAGGCCCTCCCCCTCGCTCGCACCGCGCACGATGCCGGCGATGTCGACGAACGACACGGCGGCGGGGAGGATCCGCTCGCTGCCGAAGATCTCCGCGAGCTTCTCCAGACGCGGATCGGGCAGGTTCACCACGCCGACGTTGGGCTCGATCGTCGCGAACGGATAGTTCGCCGCGAGCACGTCGTTCTTGGTGAGTGCGTTGAAGAGGGTGGACTTGCCGACGTTGGGCAGGCCGACGATTCCTATGGATAAGTTAGGCATGGCATGAAGAGCTTATCGGGCGCTCCTTCCCGCGTGGTCACTCGTGCAGTTCGCCGCAAGCTCAGTAGCATTCGAATATGCGCACACGAATCGGCCTCGCGGCTATTTTCACCCTCGTCGCCCTGACCGGCTGTACCGCGACCGGACCCATCAATTCTCCGGCACCGGTCGAGTCGGCCACCAACGGCTCCGCCGCGACCGCGACCCCCACCTCTTCCCCGACGTCAGCTCCGGTTGCTGAGGCGGAGTTCACCGACTCACTACTCGTCGATCTCTGCATCGAAAAGACCACGCAAGACCACGGCGGCTCGCCGGAGTTCAAGAAGGACCAAGCGACGGTGGAAGCAATCGAAGCCGACCCGCCGTGGCTCGTCATCGTACCCGCCACATCCGCAGTTGGCGACACCATCTCGTACTGCACCATTGGCGGCTCGCCCGCGGCCCCCGTATTCGCACTCCACGGCGCTGCTGACCCATCGATGGAGGCCGAGATACGGAGTTGGGCGACGTCCTAGACCACTGGCGGGGCCTGCCATGTGCTGCCCCGCGATAGAAGTGGACTTACTTAGACGTTGCCATCACGGACGATGCCGATAGTGAGAGCCGCGGGGCACGAGTCTACCTGGCCGGTGCCCGGCGATCCTGCGGGAGCTGTGCGTCAGTCGCGGACGGCGCGGTACGCGCGGGTCACGTACGGAAGGTCGATGGTCGCATCGCCATGCAGGTCGAGCTCATCGAAGAGGGCGTCGAGCTCCCGGCGGATGCGCTCCTTCTCCTCGTCAGGGGCGGTGATGATGTAGCTGCGCGACGCCGCCATCCGGTGCAGCACTTCACGGGTGACGGGGCGGACCCATTCCCACCGCTCCTGCTCGATCGGGCCGAAGGGTGCGGCGACGACAGGATCGCCCTCGGCGAGCATGATCTCGGCGTGACTGCCGTGCATGATCTCGGTGAGCCTGCGGACCCACTCGACACGATCGTCGCGGATGTTCCAGATGAGGCCGAGCACTCCCCCGCTGCGTACGGTGCGCCCGATCTCCGCGGAGCCGGCGACCGGATCCACCCAGTGCCAGGCTTGCCCCAGCACGACGGCGTCGACGCTCGCGTCCGGAAGCGGCAGCTGCTCCGCGGACCCGACGAAGGTGGGCACCCCCGGAACCGCAGCGCGGAGCGTGGCAAGCATCTCCGGGTCGGGGTCGACCGCGACGACCTCGGCGTCTGGAGCCTGCGAGAGCACGCGCGTGAGCTTGCCCGTTCCCGCGCCGACATCGGCGACGCGGCGGGAATCCGCGGGCATCCGCTCGAGCATCCACGCCACCGCCTCGAACGGATAGTCGGGCCTTCCGGCCTCGTAGTCCCCGGCCTGCGCTCCGAACGACGTCGCCATGTCCTCAGCCATGTCGCCAGCATACGGCGAGTCTCCGACCCCTCTGCGAGCCGCCGGGGGAAAGTGGGGATGTGCCACTGGATTTCACTGCGATCGACTTCGAAACCGCGAACTCCAGTCCGGCCTCTGCCTGCTCCGTCGGTCTCGTCCGCGTGCGCGGCGGAGAAGTCGTCGCGAACACGGGATGGCTGATCCAGCCACCGCCAGGGCACGACGAGTTCCAGGAGTGGAACGTCCGCATCCACGGCATCCAGCCCGAGGACGTGCTGTCGGCCGCCACGTGGGTCGATCAATTCGATCGCCTGTGCGCGTTCGCCGGGGCCGACGTGCTCGTGGCGCACAATGCGGGCTTCGACCTCAACGTCCTGCGTCGCGCCTCCGAGGCGACCGGGCAGCTCTGCCCGCCCTACCGCTCGCTGTGCAGCCTGCAGGTCGCCCGCAAGACGTACACACTCGATTCGTATCGCCTGCCGATCGCCGCCGCCGCTGCCGGATTCGAGGAGTTCGCGCACCACGACGCCCTCGCCGATGCCCGCGCCTGCGCGCAGATCGTCATCGATGCGGCCGCGAGGGCCGGCGCGGCCGACGTGTTCGCACTCGCCGATGCCCTGAGCCTGCGCGTGACCGCCCCCGTCGCACCCGTCGCGCCCGTTCTGGAGCGCGCCGTCGCCTGAACCGCCGGGCCTGAACCACCGCAACGCGTACGACTCGTCACGCAGATCCGTGCGCGGCGACCCGGGAATGTCGGATGCCGGCCGCATCATGAACACATGGATGCTCTGGCTGTGGTTCTCCTCCTCGTCGCCCTCGCGGCGGGTGTCGCCGTGGGCTGGTTCCTCCGTGCTGGTCGCGGGGCAGCCGAACTCGCGCGTGCTCAGGCCGAGCTCGCGTCCGCGCGCGACGATCGCGACCGGCAGTACGACCTGTACCGCGACGCCGTCGAGCATGCGCGGAACGAGCAGCGTGCGGAGGCGCAGCGGGTGCAGCAGCAGAACGCCGTGCTGACCGCCCTGGCTCCGGTCCGCGAGAGTCTGCAGCAGATGCAGACCAAGGTCACGGCCATCGAGCGGGAGAGGCACGCCCAGTTCGGCACTCTCGAAGAGCAGCTGCGTCGTGCCCAGGAGTCCGACGAGGCGCTGCGGGCGACGACGGAATCGCTGGCCGGCGCTCTGCGTTCCACCGCCACGCGCGGTGTCTGGGGAGAGACCCAGCTGCGCCGCGTGGTGGAGGCTGCCGGACTCACCCGTCACATCGACTTCGACCTGCAGGCGACGATCTCCTCCGACCGCGGTCAGGGGCGACCCGACATGGTCATCCGCCTCGCCGGCGGCAGCTCGATCGCGGTCGACGCCAAGGTCCCTCTCGACGCCTACCTCGAGGCCTCCGCTCTCCCCGGGGGCGACGCGCGAGAGCCGCAACGCCGCACGCTGATGCAGAAGCACGTCAAGGCGGTCCGTGCGCACATCGACGCCCTGGCGAAGAAGGCCTACTGGGCGGGACTCGATGCCAGTCCCGAGTTCGTGATCTGCTTCCTGCCGAGCGAGTCGCTGCTGGCCGCCGCCATCGATGAGGACCCGACCCTGCTCGACTATGCGTTCAGCCGCCGGGTGGCGCTCGCCTCCCCCGTCAACCTCTGGGCGGTGCTGAAGACCGTCGCCTTCACCTGGACGCAGCAGGAGGTGTCGACCGAGGCGCGCACGCTGCTCGCCCTCGGCACACAGCTGTACGACCGGCTGGGTACGCTCGCCGGGCATGCCGACGACCTGCGTCGGGCGCTGGAGCGCACCGTCGACAGCTACAACCGATTCGCCGGCTCACTCGAGACGCGCGTGCTCGTCACCGCCCGCCAGTTCCCAGGCGTCGATGCCTCTGCGCTCGCGACCGCATCTGCCACCACGGTGGGCGCAGCCAGAAGATTCACCGCACCTGAGCTCCTCACGACGGATGACACCGCCTCCGGCGATCATGCGTCGCAGACCGGCGGGATCGCCGCTCTCGAGGCCACGCGTGGCGAGACGGTCCGTGCGGACGTCGGCGACGTGCGGCATCGACTCGACGAGGGATGATGCGGGCGGATCAGCGACCGGGGACGGCCCTCAGGCGATGCCGGGAACGCCGCTGAGCAGCAGGATGACGAGACCGCTGGTCGCGAGGAACGCGCCGATCATCCACCAGGCGCTGATCTCGTGTCCCTCGTCTCGACGCACACGGAAGAGCACGTCGGCCCGGCGAGCCGGATCGACCACCGAAGCGGCCGGTGTGGCGACGGGCGGTGTCGGAACGGATTCCGCATCGGCGCTCACCCGCAGGATGCGGCCCGTGTTGGTCGTGATGATCTTCGTCGGGGCGGCCTTCGAGCCGCTCGTGTGCTGCGTTGTCATCTGTTCGCCCTCCTGTGCCTGCGGTGCCTGGCGGCTCCGTCGACGGCGACAAACCCAGTGACAATTGTGACACGGCGCCCCGGAGAACCGTGGATCGTGCCCCTGCCGGGCGATACCGGCTCGATAACGATGCCACCGGTTCCCCGGCCGACGATCACGTGAAGGCAGGCTCCCGAACGATCAGAGCCACTTCGAGACGAGGTGCTCCGATGCGATGCGCCGAAGGGTTCCGGATGCCCCGCGGAGCACGACGCTCTCGGTGTAGACGTAGCCGCGTTCGCGACGGACGCCGGCGACGAGCTGCCCGTCGGTGACACCGGTCGCGACGAAGATCGTGTTGTTCCCCTGCACCAGGTCATCCGCCTCGTAGACCTTGTCCATGTCGAGTCCGGCGTCGATGCCGCGCTGACGCTCGTCATCGTCGCGGGGCCAGAGGCGACCCTGGATGTGCCCGCCGAGAGCCTTGATCGCACACGCCGTGACGATGCCCTCCGGACTGCCGCCGACCCCGACGCACATGTCGGTGCGCGCATCGTGACGGGCGGCGTTGATGCCACCGGCGACATCACCGTCGCTCATCAGACGGGTGCCGGCGCCGGCGTCGCGGATCTCCTGGATCAGCTGCTCGTGACGCGGGCGGTTCAGCACCGAGACGACGATCTCGTCGACCGGCTTGTCCAGCGCACCCGCGAGCTTGCGGATGTTCTCACCGATCGGCAGACGGATATCGACGACCCCGACACCTGCCGGGCCCGTGACGAGCTTGTCCATGTAGAAGACGGTCGATGCGTCGAGCATCGTGCCACGATCCGAGACGGCGATCACGGAGAGGGCGTTCTGCCGACCGGCGGCCGTGAGAGAGGTTCCGTCGATGGGGTCGACCGCGATGTCGCACAGAGGTCCGCGGCCCGTGCCCACCACCTCGCCGTTGAAGAGCATCGGGGCGTTGTCCTTCTCCCCCTCGCCGATGACGACGCGGCCCTGGAAGTCGACCGTGCCGAGGAAGGCGCGCATGGCATCGACAGCCGCACCGTCCGCCGCCTCCTTGGCACCGCGGCCGATGAACGGCACCGCGCGGATCGCCGCGGCCTCCGTCGCACGCACCAGCTCCATCGCGAGGTTACGGTCGGGACGAAGAGGGCTCAGATCCGCTGTCAGACTCACCATGCGGTCAGCCTAGCCACCGACGGGTCCGAATCCGGCCCCTTTCGGCCCGTATCCCGCGAAGGATTCGCGATTCTTAACAAGGAAGCAGAAGCGGTCTTGCGCACTGGAGGTCATGACTGCGGTAGAGGCCCACACGCCCCGATAGAGTGGCAGCTGTCCCGGCTTCCCCTATCGCAGGAGTTCTCATGCCCGTCGCCACCCCGGATCAGTACGCCGAAATGCTCGACCGCGCGAAGGCCGGCGGCTTCGCGTACCCCGCATTCAACGTCTCCAGCTCGCAGACGATCAACTCCGTCCTCCAGGGGCTGACCGAAGCCGGCTCCGACGGCATCATCCAGGTCACCACGGGTGGAGCCGACTACTTCGCCGGCCACACGGTGAAGGCCCGCGCCACGGGCGCCCTCGCGTTCGCCCGCTTCGCCACCGAGGTCGCGAAGAACTACCCGATCACCGTCGCACTGCACACGGATCACTGCCCGAAGGATGCGCTGGCGGGCTTCGTCGAGCCGCTCATCGCCGCGTCCGAAGAAGAGGTCAAGGCCGGTCGCAACCCGATCTTCCAGTCCCACATGTGGGACGGCTCGGCAGTTCCCCTCGCGGAGAACATCGAGATCGCGAAGGACCTGCTCCCCCGCATGAAGAACATCAACGCCATCCTCGAGGTCGAGATCGGCGTCGTCGGCGGCGAAGAGGACGGCGTGCAGCACGAAGGCTCGAACGAAGCCCTCTACACGACCTTCGCCGATGTCGACCAGGCCGTCCAGGCACTGGGCCTCGGCGAGCAGGGCCGCTACATCGCCGCCCTCACCTTCGGCAACGTGCACGGCGTGTACAAGCCCGGTGGAGTGAAGCTGCGCCCGGAGCTCCTCGGCGAGATCCAGGCCGAGGTCGCCGCCAAGTACAACACCGGCGCCAAGCCGCTCGACCTGGTGTTCCACGGCGGATCGGGTTCCACCGATGAGGAGATCGCCCTCGCGGTCGCCAACGGCGTGATCAAGATGAACATCGACACCGACACGCAGTACGCCTACACGCGTGCGATCGCCGACTACATGTTCAAGAACTACGACGGCGTCCTCAAGGTCGACGGCGAGGTCGGGAACAAGAAGCAGTACGACCCGCGCGCCTGGGGAAAGATCGCCGAGTCGGCGATGGCTGCCCGCGTGGTCGAGTCGACCCGTCAGCTCGGCTCGTACGGCCAGTCCCAGAGCTGATCGGTCGCGAGACGAGAGAAGGGGCCCGGCATTCCTGCCGGGCCCCTTCTTCGTAGCCGAGGGGCGTCGTGCGTCGACGCCGACGGGATGAGGTCAGGGAGCCGTCATCTGCTCGAGGTGGGCGACGAACGCCGGATCGCTCATCATCGGCACCGCGATGCAGATCGACACCACGCCCATCGTGATGATTGCGCCGACGATCGGGAGCCACCAGGTGATCCGTCCTCGACGCAGGCGACGGATCGAGAGCGCGGCGGTGACAGACCATCCGACCGCGAGCACGATCGCGGCGATCGTCCCCCAGGTCTTCCCCTGCGCGAAGTTCGTGAACTCCCCTTCGATGCCGAGGACCTTCATCGTCTGGTTCATGACCGTGGGCAGGTCGAGGTAGGACAGACCGGTGACGACGATGTTGATCAGCCCGTAGGCGAGCATCGCGATCGTCGCAAAACGATCGAGAGGGTGCGATCGCTTCGTCGCGGGATCACTCGTCGAAGGACCTGCCTGTGGAGCAGGCGGCAGGGGCGTCGTGGGCGGTGCGATCACCACGTCTTCGAGCGGCGGCAGACCGGCCGCTCGTCGCTGCTCCTCGGGAGTCGCGATTTCGCCGTACCGGGGCCGTTCTTCACTCATCTCGCCATGCTAACGGCCCCACCTCTGGCCGGTTCGCAGCCGATCGCCGCGGGACCGCGCGCCGGAAACGATAGCGGCCCCGGAGAAGTGGGGACTTCTCGGGGCCGCGGACGTGGAGCACTGGGGACGCTCCTCATCCAGATTGATCGCCAGCGCTGGGGACGCTGAAGGCGATCAGTAGCGTTCATGTATGCCGCTACTCTCCCCATAGTAGGAAAACGCATGCCGCAATACCAGGGGTCGTACTTCAGATAGTGAACTCCGCTCCGGAGCTCCCCTCGTCCAGCGCATCCGCCCCCAACTGCAGCGAGAGCTTCCGCGCGGTCTGCTGTAGAGCCGAGACGAGCGTGCGATCCACGACGGCCCGATCCGCCGGCAGCGATATCGCCAGGGACGCGGTGATCCCCGGCGCGATGACCGGCACGGCGACGCAGGTGGCGCCGATGGCGTATTCCTCCCGATCGATCGCCCAGCCCGGCGAGCGGTCCAGCTGAGTGAGCAGCGCCCTGCGGTCGGTGATCGTCCGCGGGGTGAGTTCCGGCAGACGGTGCCTCGAGAGGTAGTCCAGGCGATCGGCTTCCGGCAGGGCTGCGAGGATCTGCTTCCCCAACGCCGTCGCGTGGGCGCTCGACTGTAGCCCCACCCATAGTTCGATGCGGGGGTTGCGGACCGCGTCGACGATATCGACCAGGTGCATCTCCCCGTCGTCGAAGCGTGAGAGATAGGCCGTGGCACCCACGTCTTCCGTCACCTCGCGGAGCGCCGCGCGCACGCGGGCGAGGAACACGCCCCGCGAGCTGATCTGCTCCTGGAAAGACGGAAACCGGGCGCCGAGCACGACCCCGTCGGGTTCCGACGCGAGATACCCCTCGTGCACGAGCGTGCGCACCAGGTTGTAGGTGGTGCCCGGGGTCAGACCGGTGATCGCCGCGAGCATCTTGGGCGGAAGAGGACGAGGAGAGTTGGCCACGATGTCGACCAGCCGCAGAGCGCGTTGCACCGACCCGATGAGGGTGGGCTCCGCCTCCGCGGCGTTCACCGCTACGCGCCTCCTCCTGATGCACGACCGCCGAGTGCCCGCGCGTCGCGCTGTCCCGCAGCGTCCTGACGCAGTTCCTTGGGCAAGGAGAACATGAGGTCCTCCTCTGCCGTCTTCACCTCTTCGACGTCGCGGTAACCGGCGTCGCCGATCGCGTCGAGCACCTCGCGCACCAGGACCTCGGGCACCGAGGCGCCGCTGGTCACGCCGACGGTCTCGACGCCGTCGAGCCACTCCTGCTGGATCTCCTCGGCGTAGTCGACGCGATAAGCGGCCTTCGCCCCGTACTCGAGCGCGACCTCGACGAGGCGCACACTGTTGGACGAGTTCGACGAGCCCACGACGATCACGAGATCCGCACCGGCGGCGACCTTCTTGATCGCCACCTGGCGGTTCTGCGTGGCGTAGCAGATGTCGTCGGACGGCGGGTTCTGCAACTCGGGGAAACGAGTGCGCAGGCGGTTGACGGTCTCCATCGTCTCGTCGACCGAGAGCGTGGTCTGCGAGAGCCAGACGACCTTGTTCGGATCCTTCACGACGACCGTGTCGGCCTCTTCCGGAGAGTTCACGACCGTCACATGCTCGGGAGCCTCACCGGCCGTTCCCTCGACCTCTTCGTGGCCGTCGTGGCCGATGAGCAGGATCTCGAAGTCGTCCCGGGCGAAACGCACGGCCTCGCGATGCACCTTCGTGACCAGCGGGCACGTCGCGTCGATCGCGTGGAGTCCGCGATCGGCGGCCGCGTTCACGACCGCCGGCGAGACGCCATGAGCGCTGAAGACCACGTGAGCGCCCTCGGGGACCTCGTCGACCTCTTCGACGAAGATCGCGCCCTTCTCCTCGAGCTCCGTCACGACATGGATGTTGTGCACGATCTGCTTGCGCACGTAGACCGGAGCGCCATAGCGCTCGAGGGCCTTCTCGACGGCGACCACAGCGCGGTCGACGCCGGCGCAATAGCCGCGCGGTGCGGCGAGCAGAACGCGCTTGTGTCCGGCCACCGGGTTATCCTGAAGCCGCCCGGCCGCCGCACGCACTCGTGGAAGGCGGGGCACGGGGAGATGAACGGCAGTCGAAGTCACCCTTGAATTCTACCGTCGCACAGCTGTGCGCGGCCGGGGAGGTTCAGGGGCACGGAACGGGAGCGGATGACAGTCTTCGAAGCGACGACGGGCCAGGGCGAGACCCCTCCGGCCGATTCCGTCGCACCCCGCGACTCGACCGCTGACGCCCCCACCTCGGTCACGCGTCTGAATGCGACCATCCGCGACTTCATCGCCCGGTGGAACACCGTCTGGGTCGAGGGCGAGATCACCTCCTGGAACGTCCGCGCCGGCAACGTGTTCGCGCGACTGAAGGACACCCGCTCCGATGCGCAGATCTCCATCCGGGTGTGGTCGAGCGTGCGCGGACGCATCCCGTCCGACATCGGCGTCGGTGATCACGTCGTCGCCGCAGTGAAGGCCGACTACTTCGTCAAGGCCGGCGACTTCAGCTTCGCGGTCTCCGCGATGAAGCACGTCGGGCTCGGCGACCAGCTCGAGCGGCTCGAGAAGCTCCGCGTGCAGCTGCGGCAGGAGGGTCTGTTCGACCCGGCCAGGAAGAGGCGCCTGCCGTTCCTCCCGCACGTGATCGGTCTGATCACCGGTGAGCGGTCCGACGCCGAGAAGGATGTCCACCGCAATGCCGAACTGCGCTGGCCGCAGGTGCGCTTCCGCACCGAGTACGCCGCTGTGCAGGGCGACCGCTGCGTTCCCGACACGCTCGCGGCCCTCGCTCGACTCGACGCCGACCCCGAGGTCGACGTGATCATCATCGCCCGCGGCGGCGGCGACCCGCAGACGCTGCTCGGCTTCAGCGACGAGAAGCTGGTGCGAGCGGTCGCCGCGGTCTCCACCCCGGTGGTGAGTGCGATCGGGCACGAGAACGACCACCCGCTGCTCGACGACGTGGCCGATCTGCGCGCCTCGACCCCGACCGACGCCGCGAAACGCGTCGTGCCCGACGTCGGCGAACAGCGTGCGCTCATCGCCCAGCTGCGTTCCCGCGCCACCACGCGGCTGACGCAGCGACTCACCCACGACATCTCGCAGCTGGAGCAATTGCGCTCGCGCCCCGTGCTGCGCTCGCCCGCGCCGATCATCGACGCCCGCGCCCAGGAGATCTGGCTGCTGCTCGGACGTGGACGAGACGCCGTGAACCGACAGCTCGACGACGCCGGCCGCCGCACCGGCGAGCTCCGCGCGTCGCTGCGCGCGCTCTCCCCCGCGGCGACGCTGGCCCGGGGCTATGCCATCGCCCATCTCGACGGCGGCGTGATCCTGCGTGACGCCGCCGACGCGCCGGCCGGGAGCGCGCTCACGATCACCCTCGATCGGGGCTCGTTGAGCGCCCGCTCGGAGGGTGAGATCGCGGAAGACGCCTGAGCCGAGCACCCGCGGCACACGACGTAAGATGGAGGAGTGAGCGCCCTGAACGACACCCCTGTGGACACGCTGTCGTTCGAGGCGGCCCGTGACGAGCTGGTCAAGGTCGTGGCCGAACTCGAGCAGGGTTCCCCGACGCTCGAGCACTCCCTCGCCCTCTGGGAACGCGGTGAGGCTCTCGCCGCCCGCTGCGAGGAGTGGCTGCTGGGGGCCAAGCGCCGCCTGGATGCCGCCCGCGCCGCGGCTTCGGACGCCGAGACCCCGGCGGGAGATTCATGAGCAAGCAGCCCCCGATCATCGCCGAACTCGGCCGCCCCGAGACTCCGGACGAGACCGCCGCACGCAAGGCCGCATCCAGCAAGGCCTACCGATCGAGCCAGACGGTGCGCAACCTCGTCGCCGCGCTGCTGGTCACTCTCGCCGTGGTCGCCGTCATCATCTTCGCCGTGCCTCGCGGCGCCCCCGTCGAGCAGAAGCCCCTCGACGTCGCCGCGGTCGCCGAAGGTGTGGAGTCCTCGATGGACCGCCCTGTCCTCATCCCCGAGCTCGGCGACTTCTGGCGTGCGAACGGTGCAGAGATGCAGGGTGGAGCCACCGTGGTGTGGGAGGTCACCCTCGCTCCCAAGTCCGACAAGGAACGTGGTTTCATCAAGGTCGCGCAAGCGTTCGACGCCGATTCCTCCTGGGCACCGCAGCGCCTGAACGGCATCGCCCCCACCGACACGGTGCGCATCGGCGGACTCGACTGGGACGTCTACAAGCCGGGCAGCGCCGAATCCAACGCGAACGTCACCTACGCCATCGGCACCCAGGCCGGCGACGACTACATCCTGCTCTACGGATCGCGGTCGGCGGATTCGACCGCTGAGCTCGCCGAGTCGCTCATTCCGCAGATCCGCACCATCTCGGAGGCTTCATGACGCACCCGCTGACCCCCACCGCCGCCTGGAAGCAGATGCAGGACGGCAACCGCCGCTTCGTGCAGGACGAGCCGCGGCACCCGAACCAGGACGTCGCCCGCCGCAAGGATCTGACAGCGGCCCAGCACCCGGTCGCGACGCTCTTCGGCTGCTCGGACTCGCGTCTGGCCGCCGAGATCATCTTCGACCTCGGCCTCGGCGACCTGTTCGTGGTGCGCAACGCCGGACAGGTGATCGGCGAGTCGATCGTCGCGAGCCTCGAATACGCCGTCGCGGTGCTCGAAGTGCCCCTGATCGTCGTTCTCGCCCACGACTCCTGCGGCGCCGTGCGCGCAGCGATCGAGGGCACCGCGATCGACGCCGCTCCCCTGCCACCGCACATCTGGAAGCTGATCGCCCCGATCGTCCCCGCGGCGCGGAAGGTGCTGGCCGAGAACGGCGGAACCACCGTCGCCGAGATCGACTCGGAGCTCGTCGGCATCGAACACCTGCGCAACACGGTGAGCGACCTGCTGCAGTCGTCCGAGATCATCAGCGACGCCGTCTCCGCGGGCCGCCTGGGCATCGTCGGCGCCAACTACCGTCTGGCCGAGGGCACCGCAGTGCCCGTGATCACGGTCGGAATCGACGCCGACGGCGTCACCACCGAGGGAACTGACCCCGCAACCGAGGAGGGTTCGGAATGACCGAGCAGGACTACCGCATCGAGCACGACACCATGGGTGAGGTGCGGGTGCCCGTGAACGCGCTGTACGGAGCGCAGACCCAGCGCGCCGTGGAGAACTTCCCGATCTCGGGCAAGGGTCTGGAATCGACGCAGATCGCCGCCCTGGCCCGCATCAAGAAGGCCGCAGCGCTCGCCAACAAGGAACTCGGCACCCTCGACGGCGCCATCGCCGACGCCATCGCCCAGGCCGCCGATCAGGTGGCGTCCGGCGCCCATGACGGAGAGTTCCCGGTCGACACGTACCAGACCGGATCCGGCACCTCGTCGAACATGAACATGAACGAGGTGCTGGCCACGCTCGCGACGCGCATCCTCGGCGCGACGGTTCACCCCAACGACCACGTGAACGCCTCGCAGTCGTCCAACGACGTGTTCCCGACCTCGGTGCACATCGCGGTCACCCAGGCCCTCATCGACACTCTCATCCCCGCGCTCGACCACCTTGCCGTCGCCCTCGAGGCAAAGGCAGAGCTGTGGAAGGACGCGGTCAAGTCCGGTCGCACGCACCTCATGGACGCGACGCCCGTCACGCTCGGCCAGGAGTTCGGCGGTTACGCCCGCCAGATCCGCCTCGGCATCGAGCGCGTGCAGTCGGCCCTCCCCCGCGTCGCCGAGGTCCCGCTCGGCGGCACCGCAGTCGGCACCGGCATCAACACCCCGCTCGGCTTCCCGCAGAAGGTCATCGCGCTGCTGGCAGCCGAGACCGAGCTGCCGATCACCGAGGCCAAGGACCACTTCGAGGCGCAGGCCAACCGCGACGGTCTCGTCGAGGCCTCCGGCGCCCTGCGCACGATCGCGGTCTCGCTGACCAAGATCAACAACGACCTGCGCTGGATGGGCTCCGGCCCCAACACGGGTCTCGGAGAGCTGCACATCCCCGACCTGCAGCCCGGATCCTCGATCATGCCCGGCAAGGTCAACCCGGTCGTGCCCGAAGCCGTGCTGATGGTGTGCGCGCGTGTGATCGGCAACGACGCGACCGTCGCCTGGGCCGGCGCATCCGGATCCTTCGAGCTCAACGTCGCCATCCCCGTCATGGGCACGGCCGTGCTCGAGTCGATCCGTCTGCTGTCGAACGCCTCGCGCGTTCTCGCGGACAAGACGATCGACGGCCTGCAGGCCAACGTCGAGCGTGCCGCTGCCTTCGCGGGCATGAGCCCGTCGATCGTGACCCCGCTGAACAAGCTCATCGGCTACGAAGCCGCTGCGAAGATCGCCAAGCACTCGGTCGCCAAGGGGATCACGGTGCGCGATGCCGTGATCGACCTCGGCTACGTGGAGCGCGGCGACCTCACTCTGGAGCAGCTCGACGAGAAGCTCGATCTGCTGTCGATGACGCACCCGGGCTGACCCATAGCGCGAAACAGCGGATGCCGCGAGGACTCTTCCTCGCGGCATCCGCTGTTTCCGTCGTCAGCTGAGCTCTCCACCCTCCAAGAGCTCGGTGACGAGCGCGGCGATGGCCGAACGCTCGGAGCGCGTCAGAGTCACGTGCCCGAAGAGGCCGTGCCCCTTCAGCGTCTCGATCACGCTGGCGATTCCGTCGTGACGTCCGACCCGGAGGTTGTCGCGCTGACCGACGTCGTGAGTGAGGATCACCCGGGAATTCTGGCCCATCCGACTCAGCACCGTCAGCAGCACGTTGCGCTCGAGCGACTGGGCTTCGTCGACGATCACGAACGCGTCGTGGAGGGAGCGTCCGCGGATGTGGGTCAGCGGGAGCACTTCGAGCAGTCCGCGCTCGATGACCTCCTCGATCACGTTTCCCGACACCACCGAGCCCAGCGTGTCGAACACCGCCTGACCCCAGGGCCCCATCTTCTCGCCCTGGTCGCCGGGAAGGTAGCCGAGCTCCTGCCCGCCGACAGCGAACAACGGCCGGAACACGATGATCTTCTTCTGCTGCTGCCGCTCCAGCACCGCTTCGAGCCCGGCGCAGAGCGCGAGCGCCGACTTGCCGGTACCGGCACGTCCGCCGAGGGAGACGATGCCGACCTCCTGATCGAGCAGCAGGTCGATCGCGATGCGCTGCTCGGCAGATCGGCCGTGCATACCGAAGATGTCGCGGTCTCCTCGTACCAGTCGGTACTCGCCGTCGCCCGTGACCCGGCCGAGCGCGGAACCGCGCTCGGAGTGGATGATCAGTCCGGTGTTCACCGGGAGACCGCGTGCCTGCTCGCTGATGCCGACCTCGCTCTCGTAGAGGTCGCTGATGTCGTCACCGGAGAGGTCGAGCGTCGAGATGCCGGTCCACCCGGAGTCCACCGCCTGCTCGGCCAGATACTCCTCGGCGCGCAGGCCGAGAGAGGCGGCCTTGACGCGCATCGGCAGGTCCTTCGAGACGATCGTGACGTCCTGCCCGTCCTGCGCGAGGTGCATGGCGACCGAGAGGATGCGCGTGTCGTTGTCACTGAGGCGGATGCCGGCGGGAAGCACGGAGGAGTCGGTGTTCGCCAGCTCGACGCGGAGCGTGCCACCCTCGCCGACCTCCACCGGGAAGTCGAGCCGTCCATGCTCGATGCGCAGGTCGTCGAGGTGGCGCAGGGCCTGCCGTGCGAAGTAGCCGATCTCCGGGTCGTGGCGTTTGCCCTCGAGTTCCGTGATCACGACGACGGGAAGGACGACCGAGTGCTCCGCGAAACGGAAGAACGCCTGCGGATCGCTCAGCAGGACAGAGGTGTCGAGGACATACGTGCGCAGATCCTGATCCGGATCGGCGGACGATGCCCGGCTCGACGTCTTACGGGTGGACTGCTGCGCGGTGCTGGTGGCCTGCTGCGCTGTACGTGTGGTCACGACCCACTCCCGACCCGGGGAATCCCGGCTATTCGAACGAGTCGACCAGGGGGTCACGAGTCGTCAACCTGAGGCCGACTCGAACGGGCGCCTTGCCCGATGCCTAGAACGTACGACCGTGCGGGTGATTAACCCGAATTCGACACGCCAATGATTCGTTACGCGCTGATGAACGTCTCGTTGCCGAACGCCCGCAGAGCATCGTCGAGGAGCTCGAATGTCGCGGCGTCGGTGCCCGCGTGCGGCGCGATCCGCACCGAGGCACCCCGTGCCGTGACGACCACTCCGGCGTTGGCGAGTGCCGCGGCGAGTCGCGCGGGCTCCTCCGGAGCGAGCGCGACGATGCCCGCACGCCGGCTGCGCTCGCGCGGGGAGCTCACCTCGATGCCGTGGCGGTCGGCGATCTCGATCACGGTGTCGACGTTCTGGGCGAGCCGCTCCTCGATCGAGTCGACGCCGGCATCGCGCACGTCGCGCACGCCGATCGCGAGTCGGCCGGCCGCGAGCGTGTCGGGCTGGCTCACGGTGAAGGCGCGGGCCGACGGCGCAGGTGCAGGCAGTTCGTCGACGAACAGCCCCGCAGCCGTCGTGCCGGTGATACCGGACAACACGGGGGTGATGCGCTCTCGTGCACGGGGCGAGAACCACGCGAAGGCGCTGCCACGACCCGCGCGCAACCACTTGTAGCCGTGTCCGACCACCACGTCGGCAGCGGAGTAGTCGGCGTCGATCACACCGAACGACTGGACGGCGTCGACGATGAGCAGGCGGTCGGGCCCGATCGACTCGCGAAGCGCCGCGAGATCGACGCGGAATCCGGTGCGGAAGTCGACGTGGCTCACCGCCAGCGCGACCACCTCGTCATCGAGGGCCTCGATCACGGTGTCGGGTGTCACCCGCCCGTCGTCGGGTGTGATCCAGCGCGGTGCGACCGTTCGATCCGATGCCGTGGATGCGCGCTCCAGGGTCAGACTGACGCTCGGGAATTCGGCGGTGCTCGCGATCACGTCGCCGGAGAGCCCGAACAGCGCGTGCATGAGCCCGTGGGTCGACGACGGCTGCAAAGTGACGTCGTCGGCCTCCGCGTCCAGCAGCTCGGCGACGAGCTCCTGGGCCTGACCGATGCGCTCGGCGACCAGGGAGAGCGATGACGGCCGCCCGCTGCCGAGCAGATCGGCGTCGGCGAAGACCTCTTCACGGACGGACGGCGACAGCGGACCGAAGGCCGCCCAGTTCAGATAGCCGGACTCGGTGTCGAACGTGTCGACATAGTCCCGGAAAGTGCTCACTGCGTCATTGTGGCACGGCTCACAGGTCCCTGGTCCCCGGCCTCCCGACACCCGTTCAGCGCCCGAAGCGTCGGTCCCGATCGGCGTAGTCGCGGATCGCACGGAGGAAGTCCACCTGTCGGAGATCAGGACCCAGCGCCTCGACGAAGTAGAACTCGCTGTGCGCGCTCTGCCACAACAGGAAGTCGCTCAGCCGCTGCTCCCCACTCGTGCGAATCACCAGGTCGGGATCGGGCTGACCGCCGGTGTAGAGGTGCTCGCCGATCATCTCGGGCGTGAGATGGGCGGCGAGGTCTTCCAGCGTGCCGCCGGATGCCTCGTGCTTCGTGATGATGCTCCGCACCGCGTCGACGATCTCATTGCGTCCGCCGTAGCCGACGGCGAGATTCACGTGTAATCCGGTGTGATCCTTCGTGCGCTTCTCGGCGTCGGAGAGGACGCGCGCGAGTTCCGCCGGGAGGATGTCGGATCGGCCGACGTGCTTGACCCGCCAGTTGCCTTCACGGGACAGAGCCTCGGCGAGTTCGGCGATGATCTCGATGAGGTCGGCGAGCTCCGCGGAATCGCGCTTTCGCAGGTTGTCGCTCGAGAGCAGATACAGCGACACCACGCGCACACCGAGCTCGTCGCACCAGCCGAGGAACTCGCGCATCTTGGCGGCGCCCGCCCTGTGGCCCTCTGCGGGCGTGTCCAGTCCGAGCTGACGCGCCCAGCGACGGTTGCCGTCGATCATCATCGCAACATGATGCGGCACGCTGGCCGGATCGAGGTGGCGACGCAGCCGGCTGGTGTAGAGCCGATACAGCGGCCCTCGCCCCGGGCTCTCGCGTGACATCACCTCCCTACGCTACCGTGTCGAGGCCCGCGGCATCGTGTGTGCGCGCTGAGGATATGTGCCCTGTGGGGTATGCGCGTCGGCTTAGAGTGAGCACGTGAGCACTCCCGAGCCCTCCGGCCCCGACGTCCCCCAGCTGCCCCTGCTCGAAGCGGCCGCCGTGGATGCGGCGACCGAGGTCAAACCGACCTGGCGCGGATGGATCCACGCCGGCACGTTCCCGGTGGCTCTGATCGCGGGCATCGTCCTCATCGTCGTGGCCGATGGCGCCCCGGCGAAGTGGGCCTCCGCCGTGTTCATGCTCACCTCGCTGCTGCTCTTCGGCAATTCGGCGCTCTACCACCGCATCGACTGGCGGCCGAAGGTGAAGGTGCTGCTCAAGCGCATCGACCACGCCAACATCCTGCTGCTGATCGCCGGTACCTACACTCCTCTGGCGGTTCTGGCGCTCCCGCCCGCGAAGGGCGTACTGCTCCTCTGCCTGGTGTGGGGCGGAACCCTCGTCGGCATCCTTTTCCGGGTCTTCTGGATCCACGCGCCGCGCTGGCTCTACGTCGCCCTGTACCTGCTGCTCGGCTGGGCGGCCGTGATGTACATCGTCGACCTCATGAACGCGAACTTCGCGATGATGGTGCTGGTGATCGTGGGAGGCCTTCTCTACACGGGGGGCGCCGTCGTCTACGCGCTCAAGAAGCCCAACCCCTGGCCGGGGCACTTCGGGTTCCACGAGATCTTCCACGTGTGCACGGTGCTCGCGTTCCTGTGCCACTGGACCGCGTGCCTGCTCATCGCGCTGTCACCGCTGTCGCCCTCGCTGGGCGCACCGTAGCGGTCGGTCAGCGAGCGGGCGTGTCGCCTTCGCCCTCCGCTGAGGTCGTGCCGTCGGCTGTCGATTCGTTCGCTCCGGGTGCAGCGGCACCGCCCTCGGCCCGCGCCGCTTCTTCGGCGTCCAGCTCGTCACGCACCTCTTCGCGGTACCGGACCCGGCGGATGCGACGGTTCATGTCCCAGATCAGCAGGATCACCGCGATCACGACCACGACGATCGCGGCGAAGCCGACGAACCCCGGGGTGACCGACACCGGATCGACGGTCATGCTCGGCGTCGGCATCGGGGTCTCGGACAGAGAGAACATGAATCGGCCTTTCGTACGCAGGTCGCATAACCTGGTAACACCAGCCTAACGACCGGAAGACCCACCTGTGACGACCGCACAAGAGCTCGACGAACGCTATGGCCGAACCCGACGACGCCGGACGCCGTGGATCATCGGTGGCGTAATCGCGCTGTTGATCGTGGGCGCGTTCAGCTGGATGACCGTCGCCCAGTCGATGGCGTCCGTCGACGCGGACGACCTGGGCTTCGAACTCGTCGACGAGCACTCCGTGAACATCAGCTTCCAGGTGACCGGCGTGCAGGGCAAGGATGTCGTGTGCGCCGTGGAGGCCCTCGACGAGGAGTTCGGCGTAGTGGGTTGGAAGATCGTCGAGATCGAGGCCGGAGACAGCCACTCCCAGGCCCGCTCCGTCACCATTCCGACCGTCTCGGCAGCCACCACAGGTTTGGTGAACGCCTGCTGGGTCGCTTAGACTCGTGCCAGACAAGACGACGCCCCGGCACCGTGCCGGGGCGTCTTGGCATATCCCCCGCAGCATGCCGGAGGGATCCCGAAAGAAGGAGCTTCGTCATGTCCACCGATGCTCAGGTTCCCTTCCTCACGCAGGAAGCGTATGACCGGCTCGTCGCCGAGCTGGAGCACCTGTCCACCTTCGGCCGCGACGAGATCGCCAAGCGCATCGAGGCGGCCCGCGAAGAGGGCGATCTCAAGGAGAACGGCGGATACCACGCCGCCAAGGACGAGCAGGGCAAGCAGGAGGCGCGCATCCGCACTCTCGAAGGCCTGCTGAAGACCGCCAAGGTCGGCGAGGCTCCTGCCAGCCGCGGGATCGTCGAGCCCGGCACCGTGGTCACCGCCCTCGTCGCGGGCGGTGAAGAGGTCTTCCTCCTCGGCAGCCGTGAGATCGCGGCCGGCAGCGACCTCGACGTGTACAGCGAAGCCAGCCCCCTCGGTCAGGCCATCCTCGGCCTGAAGGTCGGCGAGAAGTCCTCCTACGAGGCTCCCAACGGGCGATCGATCAGCGTCGAGATCGTGAACGTCGAGACCTACACGGGCTGAGCATCCTGTCAGAAGCGCCCCCGCATCCTGTCGGACGCGGGGGCGCTTCTGCGTGATCGATCGGTGTGCTCAATCGGGGACGAGGATGGGCTCGAAGCCGGCGCGGCGCAGCGTGTCGAGCGTGTGCTCCGAGTGCTCAGGTCCACGCGTCTCGACGCTGAGCTCGAGGATGACCTCGCTGATCTGGAGGCCGTGGCCGTGGCGGGTATGCATCGCCTCGATCACGTTCGCACCGGCCTCGGCGATGAGCTCCGACACGCGGGCCAGCTGGCCGGGACGGTCGGGCAGAGGGATGCGGATCGTGAGATAGCGACCGGAGGCGGCGAGTCCGTGGGAGACCACGCGCTGCAGCAGGAGCGGATCGATGTTCCCGCCCGACAACACGGCCATCGTGGTCCCGATGGCCGACACCTTGCCGGCCAGGATCGCCGCCACACCGGCCGCACCGGCGGGCTCCACCACGACCTTCGACTGCTCGAGCAGGATGAGGATGGCCCTCGCCAGGTCATCGTCGGAGACGGTGACAACCTCGTCGACGAGCTCTTTGATGATGTCGAAGGGGACCGCGCCCGGTCGAGCGACCAGGATGCCGTCAGCGATGGTCGGTCGCGTCACGATGTCGACGGGCTCTCCGGCCTCGAGCGAGGGCGGGACCGCGGCCGCGTTCTCGGCCTGCACGCCGATGATGCGGACCGTGCGCCCGAGCTCGGCGGCGCGTGCCTTCACCGCCGCGGCGACGCCGGCGATGAGACCTCCCCCGCCGATGCCGAGCACGACGGTGTCGACATCGGGTGCATCTTCGAGAAGCTCGAGACCGAGCGTTCCCTGCCCGATCACCACGTCGCGGTGGTCGAACGGGTGGATCAGCACCGCCCCCGTACGCTCCGAGAATTCGGCGGCGAGACGCAGGGATGTCGCCACCGTCTCGCCCTCCAGCACGACCTCCGCTCCGTAGCCACGCGTGGCGAGCAGCTTCGGCACGGGAACGCCCAACGGCATGAAGATGGTGGCGGGGATGCCGAGCTCCTGCGCGGCGAGCGCCACTCCCTGCGCATGGTTTCCCGCGGACGCCGCGACCACGCCGCGCGAGCGCTCCTCGGCGCTCAGCTTCGACAGCCGGTACGCCGCCCCGCGGATCTTGAACGACCCGGTGCGCTGGAGATTCTCCATCTTCAGCAGGACGGGGGCTCCGAGGATGTCGGAGAGGGCTCGCGAGGGCAGCGTCGGCGTGTGCGAGATCACCTCAGCCAGACTCTGAGCGGCGTGCTCGAACTCGGTCAGGCTGGGGACTGCGCTCATCGATTCCTCCGTCTCCGCTCGCGCGGAACTGTGCTCCAGATAAGGTCTCCGCTCGGCCCGACGCCGGTGCGCCAGGAGCCCGAGCTGATGGTCACCGCGGCGACGTTGACGAAGGCCGCCAGCGGCACAGCGAAGAGGGCGCCGGGGATGCCGGCGATCATCGCGCCACCCGCCACCACGAGGACGACGGCGAGCGGGTGCACCTTGACCGCAGAACCCATCATGATCGGCTGCAGGATATGCCCCTCGATCTGCTGGACGGCGAGGACCACCACGAGCATCCAGAGCGCGATCCACGGACCGTTGTACACGAGCGCGAGGAACACGGCGACGGCGCCGGTCACCACCGCACCCACGATCGGGATGAACGAGCCGAGGAAGACGAGCACGGCGACCGGGAGCGCGAGGGGCACCTGGAGGAGGAACGCCCCGAGGCCGATGCCGATCGCGTCGATGGTGGCCACGAAGAGCTGGGTGCGCGCGTAGTTCACGATCGTGGTCCAGCCGTTGCGCGCGGCACCATCGACGGCCAGGCGGGCGCGACGCGGGAAGATCTTGAGGGTCCAGCGCCAGATCCCCGCACCATCGGCCAGCAGGCAGATGAGGATGAACAGCGCGAGCAGGGCGCCCGTGGCGACGTGACCGACCGTCGTGCCGATGGCGAGCGCGCCCGTCCAGAGGACCTGCGCCTGCTCGCTGATGAGATCCAGACCCTGCTGGAGGTAGTCGGCGATCTGCGTGTCCGAGAGGTTCAGCGGACCGTCGTGCAGCCACACCTGGAACTGATCGAACGCTTCGGTCGAGCGCGCCTGCACGTCGGGAAGCTGAGCCCGCACCTGCCAGACGACGAGCCACATCAATCCGGTGACGATGGCGGCCGTGCCGATCAGCGAGAGCGCGATCGCCAGCCAGCGCGGAAGACCACGTCGCAGCATCCACGAGAACGCCGGCCACAGCAACGCCGTGATGAGGATGCCCACCATCAGCGGGATGACGAGGAGCTTGAGCAGCATCACCAGCCAGATGAAGACGCCGATCGCGGCGGCGATCAGGAGCAGCCGCCAGGCATATCCCGCCGTTATCCGCAGGGGCAGGGGCACCGCCTCGTCGGCCTCGGTCGTCACGGTGCGGTCGGTGGAGACCGGGCGCGGACGGAACAGATCTCGCAGCCGGGGTCGCTGGTCCTCGCTCATCGCCCAAGTCTACGGTCATGCCGTATGCCGTCGGACGCATCCTTTCTCCGGGGGGTGGCATGTCGGCGGCCGGAGATACCCTGGCCGTGTGACCGACACCCTCAGCTCCACCCAGGCACGCCGCATCGCTCTGGCTGCTCAGGGCTTCACACGCACCCGCCCCGCATCGGTCACGGGGCGGCACGTGCACCGGGTCATGGACCGGCTCGGGGTGCTCCAGATCGATTCGGTCAACGTGTTCGCCCGGTCCCACTACCTGCCGTTGTTCTCGCGACTCGGCGCGTATGAACCCGCTCTCCTCGACCGCGTCTTCCTCTCCCGCACGACCCACTACGTGGAGTACCTCGCGCACGAGGCGACCTTCATCCCGATCCAGGACTGGCCGCTGTGGCGGTTCCGCATGGAGGACTTCCGTCGGCGGTGGGCCGGCGAGGACTCCTGGATGAGCAGCAACGCGCGCACGGTGCAGTGGGTGCAGGACGAGTTGCGCGCGCGTGGGCCGCTGCGGCCGGCCGACCTCCGCGCCGATGCACCCCGAGAGCGGGGAACGTGGTGGGACTGGGACGATGTGAAGCTCGCCCTCGAGCACCTGTGGCGTGTCGGCGACGTCGCGATCAGCGGGCGCCGCGGTTTCGAGCGCACGTATGCGCTGGCCGAGCATGTGATCCCCGACGGCATCCGCTCGGAGGAGGTCTCCCGCGCCGATGCGATTCTCGAGCTGACGCGTCGCGCGGCCCGTTCGAGCGGTGTCGCGACGCAGTCCGACCTCGCAGACTACTACCGGATCCGCGACCGGGCGGCCGTCGCCCGCTCGATCGCCGACCTCGCCGATGCGGGCGAGTTGCAGCCGGTGCAGGTGCGCGGCTGGGAACGTGGCGGGCGTCCGCTCGCGGCCTGGCGGCATCGTGACGCGGTGCTTCCCCGGGGAATCGATGCGGCCGCGATCCTGACCCCGTTCGACCCCGTCGTGTGGTTCCGCGATCGAGCACTCCGCGCGTTCGAACTCGACTACCGCATCGAGATCTATGTGCCGGCGGAGAAGCGTCGGTACGGCTATTACTCCTTGCCCGTCCTCGTCGGCGACCGCATCGTGGCGCGGGTCGACCTCAAGGCCGACCGCGCGACGTCGACGCTGCAGGTCCAGTCCGCCTGGTGGGAACCGCAGGCGCGCCCCGGCGATGCGGAACCGATCGCGGCAGAGCTCGCCCTCGCGGCGGGGTGGCAGGGTCTGGAGAACGTCTCGGTCTCCGGCTGGGGCGACGCCACCGATGCCCTGCATGCAGCGCTGGCGAACAGCCGTGCCGTGGGCCGTCATCTGCATGCGCGGGAGAGCCGGACGTGAGAAAGGCGCGCTGGTGGCTCATCGGCGGTGCCGCGGGACTCGTCCTGGCCGCCGCGTGCCTGTGGATCTGGCAGTCGACAGCCCACTCGTCCACTCCCGAGGAGGCGGCACTCGACTACCTGCACGCCCTGGAATCCGGCGACGCCGGTGCTGTGGCGGCCACCGGGATGAAGGTCTCGACGACCGCCCTCGACGCGTTCGACGCCGCGACCTCTCTGATCGAGGATGCGGAGGTCACGCGCGTCCGTGAAGACACCGACGGAGCATCCGCCGTCGCCGACATCTCGTTCCGCCTGGACGGCGCGGAGCAGGAGGCGCAGCTGAGCCTCGGCGTCGTGGAGGACCGTTGGATCGTCGACTCCGCGGGTCTGGGCAGCCTGACCATCGAGTCGGGCATCGGCTCCGACGTGGCGATCGGCGACGCGACCATTCCGGCAGGGAAGGGTGTTCCGCTGCTGCCTGCGACCTACACCGTGGCTGTCGCGCCGACGACGCTGCTCGACGGCGAGAGATCGGTGTCGGTGCTGCCCGGCGCGAAGACCACGGCGACGGTCGATGTCGCCGTGCGCCCGGAAGCGACTGCTGCCGCACAGGACAGGCTCGACGAGCTCCTCGAGACCTGTACCGCCCCAGCCACCACGGAGGCGGAGGGCTGCGGAATCCGAATCCCCTGGGGGACGGAGTTCCGCGATGTGACCGGCATCCGCTATCGGATCGACGAGTCACCGACCATCGCGCTCTCCCCAGCCGGTTTCACAGCGGAGGGTGGAGTTCTCGTGGCCACCGTCACCGGGACCGGCCAGAACGGCGAACGTCGCACCACCACGTATCGCACCGACTCCTGGAGCCTGCGCGGCGACGTCTCATTCACCACTGACGGCCTCGTCCTCTCACCGTGGTGAGCGGGGTCTGGTCAGGCGGAGGTCATCAGAACTGCACGCGCGGTGGCTCGGAGATGGCGCTGCTGTCGGCGACCTCGAAGAACTCCCGCTCGGAGAAGCCCAAGCCCTTCGCGAACAGGTTGTTCGGGAACACCTTGATCTTGGTGTTGAGCTCGCGCACACCGCCGTTGTAGAAACGGCGTGCGGCCTGGATCTTGTCCTCGGTGTCGACCAGTGCCTGCTGCACCTGGAGGAAGTTCGTACTCGCCTGCAGCTGCGGGTACGCCTCGGCGACCGCGAACAGGCTGCGCAGAGCCTGTTGCAGGTGTCCCTCGGCGATGCCCGCTTCCCCGGGGCCTCCCGCCGACAGGGTCTCGGCACGCGCACGAGTCACGTTCTCGAAGACGGCCTTCTCATGGGAGGCATATCCCTTGACCGTCTCGATCAGGTTGGGGATGAGGTCGGCTCGTCGCTTCAGCTGCACCGTGATTCCGCTCCACGCCTCATCGACGCGGACGTTTAGCTGCACCAGCGAGTTGTACGTGGCCCACAGATAGATGCCGACGAGCAGGATCACTCCGACAACGATCAGTACCGGCACGAGCCATTCCATCAGAGGCCCACCCTTCCTCGTGTTTCTCTCATCCTAGACGCGCAGCCTGCACGTGGACTGGGCATGCCCGGCGACAACCGCAGACCGATCAGCTGCCGAGGACCCGTTCAAGATAGCGGTTGGCGAATCGACGTTCGGGGTCGAGGCGATCGCGCAGCGTGACGAAATCGTCGAACCGCGGGTACCGCTCCCGGAGCGTCTCCGCGGTCAGCGTGTGGAGCTTGCCCCAGTGCGGGCGTCCCCCGTATTCGTGCATGATCTCTTCGACGGCACCGAAGTACTCCGTGGGGTCGGCTCGCCAGTACCGGTGCACGGCGATGTAGGCGCTGGCACGCCCATGGGCCGTCGACAGCCAGCGGTCGTCGGCGGCCGCGAACCGCACCTCGATCGGGAACTCGATCCGCCACCCTCGTCGGTCGATGAGCGCCCGGACCGCCTGGAAGGCGGCCACGGCGTTCTCGGCGGGGATCGCGTACTCCATCTCGCGGAATCTCACGGTCCTGCTCTGGATGAGCACCCGGTGCGACAGCTCGGTGTATTCGCGATCGCCCGTGAGCTTGACGGCGAGCCGGCTGAAGGGTGGAGTGATCGCGGGGATGACCTGGCCCGCCGCGCACACCACGCGATACACGCCGTTCGAGAGCAGCGTCTCATCGATCCATCGCCCGACCGCCGGTAGCGGCTTGCGGACCGTCGCCTCCGGCATGCGCGTCTGGCGCTTGGTCAGGGCCACATCGGTGTGGGGGAACCAGTAGAACTCGAAGTGATCGGCGGCAGCGACGCGCTCGTCGAGGCTGGCCAGCACCTCGTCCAGGGCCACCGGCTCGTCGATCGCGTGCATGACGAACGCGGGCACGCACTGGAGAGTCACCTCGACGACGATGCCGAGCGCGCCGAGGCCCAACGCCACGGCGGGCAGGAGCTCATTCTCGTGCTCCTCGTCGATGCGGAGGAACTCGCCGGCCGCCGTGACCATCGTGACACCGACCACCTGGGTCGCGAGGCCGCCGTATCCGGCTCCCGTTCCGTGCGTGCCCGTCGAAATCGCACCGGCGATCGACTGCCGATCGATGTCGCCGAGGTTCTCCATCGCGAGCCCGTAGGGCGCGAGCAGAGCCGGGATGCGGTGCAGCCGAGTGCCGGCGAGCAACGTCACGCGCCCGGTGGCGGCGTCCGCGGAGACGAGGCCCTGCAGGTCGTCGAGCTCGAGCAGGACGCCCGGGGCCACCGCGATGCCCGTGAAGCTGTGACCGGCGCCGACGGCCTTCACCGGCAACCCGTGCTTGACTGCGGCGATCACCGCGCGCTGCACGCCCTCCGGGCTGCGCGGACGCTCCACACGCACGGGTCGGACCGAGGCCGAGCGGCCCCAGTTCTGCCAGGTGCCGCCGATTCTCGTCACAGGAAGGCCTTTCCCTCGCCGCGGTAGGTCGGCAGCTCGTCGATGATCTCGTCGCCCGAGACCAGGTGGTAACTCTCGATGCGCTCGGCCGGCTCGCCGCTCTTGGCATGACGGAACCAGACCCGGTCCCCCACGCCCAGCGACGTGGCCGTCGGCCCCTGGAGCGGTGTCTGCACTTCTCCAGCCGCTTCCCGGGAGAGCGTGTGGAGCCCTTCCGGCCATACGGGACGCGGCTGACGGGACGCGACTGCGGGGCCGGAGGCGATCCAGCCTCCGCCGAGCACGGTGGCGATGTCGACGGCCGGGCGCCGCACCACGTCGAACGCGAACGCCGAGGCTGGAGCAGGTCGGAACGAACGGTACCCGTCGAACAGATGGCCGCCCAGGAGCCCGCTCCCCGCACTCGCCTCGGTGAGGGACTCGTCGCTTCCAGTGAACTCGAGCGATCCGGTGCCACCGCCGTTGAGGATCTCCAGCGGAGCGATCGCGCCGACGGCGGAGACGATGGCTGCCCGGCGTTCCCGCAGCTCATTGCGCGAGCGGGCCTGCACCATCCGGATCAACGGCGCATCGGGCCCGGCGTCATCGCCCTGTCCCGCGATCTGCGCGTCATACATCTGCAGTCCGACGAGCCGGAACCCTGGCCGCGCGACCACCTTGCGAGCGAATGCCGCCACCTCTCCGGCGCTGAACAGCGCCGAGCGTCGGACGCCGATGTGGCCGAGGAGCGACGAGCGCCAGGAGGCGTCGACGTCGATCGCGACGCGGAGTTCGGGTCGCGACCCCGGGCCGGCGACGCTGTCGATCAGATCGAGATGCACGAGGTCGTCGACCATCAGGGTGATGCGCTGCGCGGCCTGCTCGTCGGCGAACAGCCGTTCCAGTCCTCCGCGATCCACGGTCGGGTAGCCGAGCATGATGTCGTCGTGCGTCTCGGCGAGCCAGAGCGCTTCCTCCAGCGTGAAGGCGAGGATGCCGTGGAACCCGGGCAGCGCGAGCACGGCATCGAGCACGGATCGCACGCGCACCGACTTCGAGGCGACACGGATCGGCAGCCCGCCGGCCCGCACCAGAAGGTCCATGGCGTTGTAGCGGAGCGCCTCCCTGTCGATCACCGCGACCGGGGCGGGGAGATGCCCGGTCACGGCGGACAGGCGCGGCCAGTAGCGGGCCGGGTCCTCCCACTCGGGGGCGACCGCGGGCGCACCATGGACGGGGCTCAGTTCGTCGATGAGGTCGAGCACTCCCCCACCCTAAGGCCTCATCGGACTCGGGATCACCCCCTGCGGCACCGCGTCGCATGCGGGCACGGCGATAGGCTGGCGGCGAGGCCCCCGTAGCCCAATGGCAGAGGCAGGCGACTTAAAATCGCTTCAGTCTGGGTTCGAGTCCCAGCGGGGGCACACCGGGGTTCGCCCCCGCCCTCTCAGTCTTCGAGGTCGATGGCTCGCTTCTTCTCGCCCGAGGCCTCACGGATCCTCCGCACGATCAGGACGACGAGTGCGATCGCGATCGCCGAGTACACGACGTAGTCGAGATAGCCGAGATACTGCTCCAACTGCTCGTGCTGCGTGCCCAGCGCTGCGCCGACGCCCAGCAGGAGTGTGTTCCAGAGGCCGCTGCCGATGACCGTGTAGATGCTGAACGTCACGAGGTTCATGCGGGATGCGCCCGCCGGGATCGAGATGAGGCTGCGGACGCCGGGGACCATCCGCCCGACCAGCACGGTCCAACCGCCGCTGCGCACGAACCAGTCCCCTCCCCGCTCGAGGTCGGACCGGCTCACCAGCCGAGTGGCCGCCAGCATGCGCACGGCCCGATCCATGCCGATCGCGGCACCGAGTCCGTACAGCAGCAAAGCGCCCAGCAGGGACGCGAGAGTGCTCCAGAAGATCAACCACCCCAGGTTCAGGGCGCCGCTCTGGCTGAGGTACCCCGCGAACGGCAGGATGACCTCGCTCGGGATGGGGGGCACCAGGACTTCGAGGAAGACCAGCACACCCACCCCGACATCCCCGAGTGCGGTGAGGACGTCGGCCGCGAATCCGGTGAGCCCGGTGAAGCCATGATCGGCGGCAGCAGTGAGGACCATCCGCGATCAGCGCCCGAAGATGTCGCCGATACCGGGGATGCCGAGATTGCCGAGTTGCTCGCCCCACCCGCTCGCCGCATCGCCCAGACCCGACACGGTCTCGCCGGCCGAGCCCAGGAGCTCACCGGCACCTCCCGTGAGCGACTCGACGTCGATGCCGGCGGCCAGGGACTCGATGTCGATGCCCTCCGCCATCGCGCCGAAGTCGACGCCGATGTTCGCGGCCTGCTCCAACAGGGGCCCCGCCACGGTGCTGAGGACGGCCCCGCCCGCCACCACGCCGAGCAATCCGACGGCCGCGCCACCAGCCGCGACCGCCGCACCACCACCCGCGCCACCGATACCGGCTCCACGTGCTCGCGACAGCAGTCCGCGCATCCGGCCCGGCTTCATGGCCTCAGCACGTCCGGCGGCGCGGGCGAGGTCGTCCGCCGACGAGGACCGCGGTCGCTCACCGGGTTCGAGCTCCTGCCTCATCCGGGCCTCGACCTGCGCGCGCTGGTCAGGTGTGAGGCGGGCGAACGCCTCGCGGTGGATCTGTTCGACACGCTGCGGATCCGCCGTCTGGAGGAGGTAGTCGTAGCGGGCGATGGCCGCTCGGTCGGCGTCGGTCACGGCGTGTGAGCCCCGCGCGGTTCCGGGAGGAGGCGGCGCGTACGGGTCTGCAGCAGATGGTGCCGTGTGCGCGGGACGCGGTCGTCCACCGGACGCGGCCGGCGGCGCGTACGGGTCGGCCGACGAAGGCCTGTCCTGGCCTGACGACCGTGCGGGGTCGGCAGGACCGCGGACCGCGTCGACTGCTCCACGGAGCATGCCTCCCCAGTCCGTCGACCGGGACCCGTCCTGCGAGCGCGATCGGTCGCCCGCGTGAGGGTCGCGCCCCGTGCCGGCGTTCTTCTCGAGTGCTTCGGATGCCATTCCGATCAGTCGGGAGAGCTTTCCCATGAGTGGTCCCTTTCGTGGTGCGGACCACCGCGGATCCACGACGCCGGGACGACGGCAGGGTTCTCTCGGCAGCCCGCGATGCGGGTGCCAAGGTCTCCTCCACCCTCACGGGCCGGCGGGCCGGAGCACGATCTCGTGCTCGTAATGACGACGTCGCCGCATTCGGGAGTACTCCCCTTGCTCGCGTGACGATACCGGCCGTACCTATGCATGGCCTCGGAGCCGCCCCGCAGAGACGAACATCGGCCCCGACGCGGAGCGCGTGGGGCCGATGTTCGTGTGCGAGCGTGTCTGCTACTTGGCGGCAGCCTCGGCCGGCTCGGGAGCCTTCTCGGCGGCGGGCTTCTTCGCTGCGGGCTTCTTCGCCGCCGGCTTCTTCGCCGCCGGCTTCTTCGCGACCGGCTTCTCCGTCACCTCGGCCGATGCGGCCGGAGCGGCCTTGGCCGCCGACTTCTTCGCAGCCGGAGCAGCCTTCGCGGCCGGAGCAGCCGGGCGCGGGCGCGCCGCGAACTCCTCGAAGACGTAGCGCGGGTTCTGCACGGTCTCGAGGTTCACCAGGTCGCGGCCGAGCCACAGGTTGTTCCACCAGCCCCAGATGACGCGGAACTTGCGCTCCCAGGTGGGCATCGCGAGACCGTGGTAGCCGCGGTGCGCGACCCAGGCCACGAAACCCTTGAGGGCGATCTTGCCGGACTGGAAGACACCGTTGTACAGGCCGAGGCCGGCGACGGCACCGAGGTTCTTGTGGAAGTACTCCTTGGGCTTCTCTCCCCGGAGGACCGCGACGAGGTTCTTCGCGAGCAGCTTGGCCTGGCGGACCGCGTGCTGGGCATTCGGCACGCAGAAGCCGCCGACCCCGCCACCGGACAGGTCGGGAACGGCCGAGACGTCTCCGGCCGCCCACGCTCCCTCGACGAACGCCTCGGGAGTGCCGACGCGCAGGTCGGCGCGGGTCTGGATGCGACCGCGCTCCTCGACCGGCAGGTCTCCGCCGCGGACGACGGTCGGGTTGGCCATGACACCCGCGGTCCACACGATGACGTCGGTCGGGATGACCTCACCGGTGGAGAGCTCGACGTTGCCGTCGACGGCGCTCGTCAGCTGCGTGTCGAGGTGCACGTTGGCTCCGCGCTTGGCCAGGTCCTTGAGCACCCACTCGCTGGTCTGCAGCGAGACCTCGGGCATGATGCGGCCCATCGCCTCGATGAGGTGGAAGTGCGTGTCGTCGAAGCTGATCTGCGGGTACTTGGCCACCAGCGCGGACGCCAGCGAACGCAGCTCGGCGAACACCTCGATGCCGGCGAAGCCACCACCGACGACCACGACGGTCAGCAGACGGTCGCGCTCAGGCCCGGCCGGGAGGGAGGCGGCCTTGTCGAAGTTCGACATGACCTTGTCGCGGATCGCGACGGCCTCTTCGATCGTCTTCAGACCGATCGCGTTGTCGGCGATGCCGGGGATCGGGAAGGTACGCGACACGGCACCGGCGGTGACGACGATCTGGTCGTACGCGAACTCGTACGGCTCGCCCACGGGCGGCGTGATGGTCGCGACCTTCTGCGCGTGGTTGATGTTCGTCACCTTGGCGGTGAGGACGTTCGTGCGCTTGAGGTGACGACGGTGCGCGACCACCGAGTGTCGCGCCTCGATGGAGCCGGCGGCGACCTCGGGCAGGAACGGCTGGTACGTCATGTACGGCAGCGGGTCGACCATGGTCACGTCGGCTTCGCCCTTGCGCAGGTGCTTCTCGAGCTTCCACGCGGTGTAGAAACCCGCGTACCCTCCGCCGACGATCAGGATCTTGGGCACAGTGCTGTTCTGAGGCACAGAAGAACTACTCCTCGGAGTCGGGGGTGTGGCGTACGGAAATGCGCGCCGATCGGATGCGCCGGGCAGCTGCGGTGACGCCAAGCGCTACCAGGATACCAGGGACGGTGAGCGCAATGAGCGGCAGGGTACCGTAGCGCAGTGAATCCGCGCTGGGAAGCAACGGTGAACCGGCCTCGGTCGGCGCGTCTGCGGCCGGAAGAGGGGGAACGGCGACCGGGGTCCTCGTCTCCACCGGCTGCGGTTCCGACTGCGCACGGCGGAACACGCGGATCCACTCCGCCAGGTCTCCCATGGGGTTCTCGCTCACCGCGGGGATGTTCGCAGAGATCGCCGCCGCCGCATCCACCAGCCCGTACCCGTACAGCGGATCCTGGGGCTTGATCGCATCTTCGACCGGAATCGCGGTCTTGATGATGCGATTGATGACGTCGATCGCCTTGATGTCGGGGTGCGCCGAGCGGATCAGCGCCGCGACTCCGGCGACGATGGGCGCCGCACCGCTGGTGCCGCGCCAGGGGACGACCGAGCCGTCGGCCGAGACACCGATCAGGCCTTCACTGGGCGCCGAGATCCCGATCGTGATGCCCTGCGTCGACGCCTCGATGCTGGCCGTGCCCGTCTGGTCGACGCCGCCGACGGTGAGCACGCCGGGAATGGTCGCCGGGGCGCCGATGATGTTCGTCCCGCTCCCCCGGTTGCCGGCGGCGACGACCACCACCACGTCGTGCTCGAAGGCGTACAGGAACGCCTCGTCCCAGCTCTCGTCCCAATCGAGCGTGTTCGTGGTGAACGACAGATTGATGACGTCGGCCCCGTTGTCGACGGCCCACTTCATGCCCTTCGCCACCTGTTCCGTGAACGGCACCGCCGCGGCCGCACCGAAACCCACGGAGATCGAGAGCAGGTTGGCCTCCGGAGCCACGCCGATCATGCCCGTTCCGTCCGGTGCACCGCGTCCGGCAGCCAGCGAAGCCACCCAGGATCCGTGGTTGCCGTCGACCGCGCCCAGCGGGGTGCGTCCGTCCGGAGTCCCGGCCCCCGACACGTCCGTGCCCCCGACGACCGCGTCGCCGAAGACCGACGGCACCTTGCCGATGCCCGTGTCGATCACCGCGATCGTCACGCCCTTGCCGCGGGTCGTCTGCCAGGCCTCGCGGATGCGTGCGCCGTCGAGCCAGTACTCCGAGGCGCGGACCGGATCTGCGGGGTCATCGGGGATCGGCGGCGGCGTGGCGGAAGCGCCGATGAGCAGCACGGTCGCCGCGACCACCACGATGGCGGCAGCGCTGCGCAGCTTCCGGCGCGCGGTCATGCCGAGGGGGCCGCCCCGTCGCGCACGGCGGCACCGGGGTCTTCGCAGCGGCAGACCGAGGGCGACCATGAAGAGCGTGCGAGTGCGGCGTCGCCGATCGGGTTGACCCCGGGGCCCGCAGCCAGGGCATGTCCGGCCAGGGCGTGCAGGCACTTGACACGCGTGGGCATGCCTCCGGCGGAGATGCCGTCGATCTCGGAGACCTCTCCGAACTGCCCACGGTCGGCGAGATAGGCCTCGTGGGCTGCGAGGTAGGCCGCGGCCACGTCTTCGTCGTCGGTGAGGAGGGCGGCGAGCTCCGGCATCACCTGGGTGGCCTCGAGCGTCGACATCGCCGCGGTCGCCGCCGGGTGCGTCAGGTAGTAGAACGTGGGGAACGGCGTGCCGTCCGGCAGACGCGGGGTGGTCGCGACGACCGTCGGGTTGCCGCACACGCAGCGGGCCGCGATGCCCACCACGCCTCGGGCGGGACGACCGAGCTGAGCCGATACGACGGCGAGTTCGGCGGGCGTGGGGGCGGGGAACGGCGGCGTGGTCACCCCACCAGCGTAGGGGAGCCGCCAGGGAGGATGCTCGGAGCGAATGCTCAGGGAGCGACGGCGGCCGTGTCGCTGAGCCCGGTCGAGACCACGGTGCGCAGCAACTGCGGCATCCAGTCCGTCGGCGTCTCGACGAGCGTCTCGCTCACGGGGTCCTGCTCACGCGGAAGTGCTGCGGGGTCGAGGTCGTTGTCGACCAGGTAGACGACCTCGCCGGGCTTGACGTAGTAGAGGCGTTCGCGGGCCTGGGTGGCGATGTACGCGGGGTCGTTCCAACGCTCGCGTTCCGCGACGAGCGCCTCGATCTGGTCTTCGCTCACCTTCACCGATGCCTCGAGAGCAGCGATCTTCTGACGCTGATCGATGAAGGTCCCGAGCGTGGGCACGAGCACCCAGGCTCCCAGCACCACGAGAGAGAGCATGATGACGGAGAAAGCCGAGAGCCGGATGCCGGATGCCCACTCGCGCACGTCGACGCGAGGCGCCTCGCCTCGGGACGCGCTCGACGCACGCCGAGACGACGTCGTCGCTGCCTGCGCCCGGGGCTTCGCGCCCTTCTTCGTGGGCGAGGGCGTCGGCTGCGCTCGCGGAGACGACGAAGGAGGAGCCGGTCGTCGTGCCACGGCTCCTCCTTCGTCGTGCCGGCTCAGCGGCGGTGTTCACCGCCGTGTCGGCGGCTTCTTCGATGTGTCGTGCGTTCAGGCCTGGTAGCGCGGGAACGCCGAGCGGCCGGCGAAGACCGCGGCGTCGCCGAGCTCTTCCTCGATGCGCAGCAGCTGGTTGTACTTCGCGACACGCTCGCTGCGGGCAGGGGCGCCCGCCTTGATCTGGCCCGCGTTGGTCGCGACGACCAGGTCGGCGATCGTGGTGTCCTCGGTCTCGCCCGAGCGGTGCGAGAGCATCGCCGTGTACCCGGAGCGCTGCGCCAGGCTGACGGCGTCGAACGTCTCGGTGAGCGTGCCGATCTGGTTGACCTTGACGAGCAGCGAGTTGGCGACGCCACGCTTGATGCCGTCGGCGAGACGCTGCGGGTTGGTGACGAACAGGTCGTCGCCGACCAGCTGGACCTTGGAGCCCAGGACGTCGGTGAGGTGCTTCCAGTTGTCCCAGTCGTCCTCGGCGAGAGCGTCTTCGATCGTGACGATCGGGAAGTCGTTCACGAGTCCGACGTAGTACTCGGTGAGCGCGGCGGCGTCCCAGTCCTTGTTGTCGAGACGGTAGACGCCGTCCTTGAAGAACTCGGTCGCGGCGACGTCGAGCCCGAGGGCGATGTCGGTTCCGGGCGTGAACCCGGCCTTCTCGATCGCCTTCACCAGGAAGTCGAGGCCCTCACGGTTGCTGGGCAGGTCGGGAGCGAAGCCGCCCTCGTCGCCCAGACCGGTCGCGTAGCCGGCGGCCTTCAGCTCGGCGCGCAGCACGTGGTAGGTCTCGACACCCCACCGGAGTGCCTCGGAGTAGGTCTCGGCGCCGATCGGCGCGAGGAAGAACTCCTGCATGTCGATGCCGTTGTCGGCGTGCTCGCCACCGTTGATGACGTTGAACAGCGGAACGGGCAGCACGTGCGCGTTCGGGCCGCCGAGGTAGCGGAACAGCGGGAGGTCGGCCGAGTCCGCGGCGGCCTTGGCCACGGCCAGGCTCACGCCGAGGATGGCGTTGGCGCCGACGCGCTTCTTGTTCTCGGTGCCGTCGACATCGATCAGGATCTCGTCGACGATGCGCTGCTCGCTCGCCTCGACACCCTCGATCGCCGGTCCGAGCTCATCGATGATGGCCTCGACGGCCTTCAGCACGCCCTTGCCGCCGTAGCGGCTCTTGTCTCCGTCGCGGAGCTCGTACGCCTCGAACGCGCCCGTGGATGCGCCGGACGGAACGGCCGCCCGCTGCACGATGCCGTCGTCGAGGAGGACCTCCACCTCGACGGTCGGGTTTCCGCGCGAGTCGAGAATCTCGCGTGCGCCTACAGCCTCGATCAGTGCCACTGATGTGCTCCTTGCTCAGGGGGAAAACGTTGTGTGGAGCGTCGTCGATCCGCGCCCAGTCTAGCCCGGCCTCCCGACGGACTCCGGGACTCGCCCGGACGCGAATCGCCCGCGGCGGGAAGCCCCGGAAGGTCAGACGACCACGGCGATCGCGAAGCCGTCCCATCCCTTCACGCCCACGGTCTGCAGGGCCGTGGCATCGAAGCGCGGATCCTCCCCCAGCATCCGCAGTCCGTCGCGGGTGCCCACGACCTTGGGATCGGTGCTGTCGTCGCGGACGATCTCGCCCTCGCGCCCGATGTTGTCGAGCACGATCACCGTGCCGGAGTGCCCGAGCTTCGCCGCCCAATCGAGGTAGATCGTGTTCGACTCCTTGTCGGCGTCGATGAACACCAGATCGAATCCGCCGACCAGGGTCGGCAGCACGTCCGCTCCCCGCCCCACCCGGATGTCGACGCGATCACCGACCCCCGCGGCGTCGATGCTGGCACGGGCGACCGCCGCGTTGTCCGATTCCGCCTCGATCGTCACGATCCGTCCTTCGGCGCCGACGGCGCGGGCGAGCCAGATCGTCGAGTAGCCGCCGAGCGTGCCGATCTCGAGCACGCGGCGCGCGCCGCTGATGCGGACCAGCAGGTTCAGCAGTTTGCCGGCGACGGGCGCGACCTCGATCTCCGGGAGGCCGGCGGCCCGCTGCGCAGTGAGGGCCGACTCCAGCGCCGGATCGGGACCGACGAGCAGATCGGAGAGGAAGCTGTCGGCGTCGGACCAGGCGGCGGGGGTGGATTCCATGGCCTCAGCCAACCCCCGGCGCCGCCCTCCGTCAAGGCCGCGGTGCCGAGAGCAGCCGCCCCGACGCGTCGGCGAGCTCGGGCTGGGCACGGAACTGTCCCGTCAGCTGCAGCACCACCGCGACGAGCGCGAGGACGACCCAGGTCGCGACGCCGAGTGGTCCCGCCAACGCCAGGTCGGGCTGCGTCGCGGCGACGATGAGGATGAGCCCCGCCGCGGCGTTCAGAGATCCGTGCGCGATGACCGCCGGCCACACCGATGCGGACCGCAGCCGCAGCCAGCCGAGCAGGACGCCCCAGGCCACGCATCCACCGATCATGAACAGGATGCCCGTGATGTCGGTGCGCCCGAAGTTGTAGCCGAGCAGGATGATCGGGCTGTGCCACACGCCCCAGATCACGCCGCTGAGGATCAGAGCCGGCCACGTGCCGAGCGGACGCAGCGCCGGAAGCAGCCACCCCCGCCAGCCGAGCTCCTCGCCGAACGCGAAGAGGCTGTTGAACAGCGCGCCGATGGGGATCATCGCGAGCTGCGCGAACACGACGACCTGGACAGGAGGCAGTGGCGTTCCGGCCGGCACTGCCTTCTCGAGCTCGGCTGCGAGAGCCGAGAATGTCAGGTCGAGCTGCACGAAACCGAGCGCGGCGGAGAGCAGGACGCCCAGGCCCACGAGCAGCGGCGGAACGAGCCACCCCGCGACCATGAGCCAGATCACGCGCTTCGCGGGGCGCAGCGGCCACAGTCCGAGGAAGCGGGCGCGCTGCCCGGGTGCGGGGACGCGCATCGCGAAAGTGACGATGAGAGCCGCCACCGCAGGCGTGAACATCATCACCGGCAGCAGGAACACCGAGCTCGGCTCGGCGAGCCCGTCGCCCAGCCACAGGGGCAGGGCGACCAGCCAGGAGAGGACGAAGGAGACCGCCACGAAGACGATCACCGCGGTCCACGGCACACGGCGCGGGTTCAGGGTCTGGTCGTTCATGAGGTCCCCTTTCCGGAGTCCGTCGATCGATCGGTCGAGGCGATGGCCGCGGTCCCCGCGCGGTCGACATAGGCCTGGAGCAGCGCCGCGGCTTCTTCCGCGCCGTCGATGGTGACGATGAAGGGTCGCCGGCCCCGTCGGGAGACCTCGATCGCAGATCCGCGGCGCATGACGATCCCGGTGCGCCCGTCGACGGCGATGCGCCATCCCCAGCCGCCGAACTCGCCGAACGGGGAGATGTCGACAGCGCGCGCCGCCTCGACCTCGTCGAGCGGGACACGGATGCGCGGCCAGCCCAGCAGGGCACGAGCGGAGAAGCCCTCCGGTGTGACCGTGACGCGGAACGAGGCGGTCGCCGCGAGGGCGAAGCCCACGACGACCACGACCAGCGCGACGATCCAGCCACCCTCGACGCCGGTGCCGAGCATGTACGCGGCGAGCGCGACGAGACCGAGGAGCACGAACAGCAGGAAGGCGAGCGCGCCGCGCGGCATCGTCGTCGTGGCGACCCACACGACGCGTTCGCCCTTCGCGACGTGCACCGAGTAGCGGGGTTCGAGCGTGCGCCCCTGCTCCGGCCGCACGCGCGGCTGCACGGCCCAGGCGATGCCGCCGACCAGAAGGAGTGCGGCGAACGCGAGTGCCATGGTGCCCCCGATGCCGGGCGATTCCGCGGGGTCGGCGAGCTCACGCTGGATCGCGAGGGATCCGAGGCTCATCACGGCCGCGAAGGCGGACATCCCCGCGGAGAGTGCGCCCATCAGCCGGGCCGCCCCGCCCCAGTGCGCACCGACGGACGCGAGGGTGACGATCGCCATCAGCGCCGGCAAGCCGAGCCCGACCCCGACGAGGATCCAGAGATACACGGACGGCGGGCCGAACCGGTCGGCGCCGCTCACACCCCAATGGGTCGCCACCTGTGGCGGCAGCGTGGGCAGCCAGGCGAGCAGGATCACGACGGCGACGGCGGTGATCACGATCGGCAGGATCACCGCGACGACGAAGAAGGTCAGCCGAGCGCGTCGCAGCAGCGCAGGCGGCGTGCGGGTGAGGTCGTGGATGGTCATGGCGAGTCCTCCTCGCGGCTGTCGGGGCGGTCGGGATCGGAACGGGGGAGATCAGAACGGTCGAGATCGGATCGGGCGTCACGGTGCGCATGAACGATGCCGGCGAGCGTGTCGGCGGAGACGCCGAGGGCTGCGGCACGGCGCACCAGCTCGTCGATGTCGTGAGCGAGTTCGGCGAGGGGCGCAGCCGAGGCCGCGATGACCGCTCCCCTCCCGCGACGCAGATCGACCAACCCCTCATCGCGCAGCCGCTGGTAGGCGTGCAGGACGGTGTGCTGGTTGATGTCGAGCGCTTCGGCGACGTCGCGGGCCGCGGGAAGGCGATCGCCGGGCGCGAGGACCCCGGTGAGGATGTCGGAGCGGATGGAGGCCGCCACCTGGTCGTAGAGCGCGCGGGGGCTGTCGGGATCGACGCGGATGAGCATCCGGCCCTCCTCTCCTATAATCGCTACTTATTCTATGCGAACTATAATAACTGTGCCAACCCTCCAGACGTCTTCGTCGCTTCCGCCCTGGTGCCGCACACTGGCCTTCATGCGCATCACTCCCCGCCGTCTCGCGATCGGCATGAGCCTGTGGATCCCCAACCTCTTCAGCGGCATCCGCATCCGCCGCTTCAGCGAGGACTGGACGCACGCGACCGTCGAGCTGCACGTCAACGTCTTCACCCGCAACTACGTCAAGACCGCGTTCGGCGGCTCGATGTCGGCGATGACCGACCCGTACTTCTTCATGCTGGTCATGCACCAGCTCGGACGCGACCACGTCGTGTGGGACACCCGCGGCGAGATCGAGTTCCTCAAGCCCGGCCGAGGCGTGCTCACCGCCGAGTTCGAGGTGTCGAAGGAGAAGGCGGAGGAGATCCGCGAGCGTGCACGCGGCGGAGCCAAGGTGCTCGAGTGGTTCGAGACCGTCATCACCGACCGTGAGGGCGACGTCGTCGCGAAGGTGCGCCGCGAGGTCTACATCCGGGAGAAGAAGCGCGTCACCGCTTCGCGGGGCTGATCCCGCCGGCGAGCGTCGACGCCCTCGCGATCAGGGTGGGGGCGAGGCGCACGGTGTCGTGCGCGGTCGATGCGCCCGACACCAGTCCGAGGACGAGCTCCAGAGCCGTGCGACCGCTCTCCTCGAACGGCTGCCGCACGGTCGTGAGGTCGAGCGCCGCAGCGACCTCGCCGTCGTCGTAGCCGACGACAGCGAGCGGAGCGGTGTCGGGGTCCGCGCGCAACGCCGACAGCACCGCGGCGGCGAACTGGTCGTGGTTCGCGACGATCGCCGTCGCACCCGCGGCGCGGGCCGCAGCGATCACCCGGCCGTCGACCGCGGAGGGATCGGGGACCGCCAGGTCGGTCATCGCCAGGTGCTGCGTGAGCCCTTCGATACGGAGCATCCCGGCCGACACGTAGGCCGGCGAGCGCTGCGGCTCATGCACGAACAGGACACGACGATGTCCGAGGCCGGCGAGGTGTCGGCCGATCTGCGCACCGCCGTCACGGTCGTCGACGAGGACGACCGGACCTCCCACGTCCGACCGCGTCGGCACCACGTCGACGTAGACCACCGGGATGCGCGCGGCCCTGCTCGCCCGTCGCGCCGCGCCGCCGAGCGGAACCCCCATCACCACGAGGCCGGTGGCGTCCGTGCGCGTGGGCAGCACGTCGAGCAGCGGCTCATCGGCGGCCGCCGCCGAATCGAGGTCGTAGGGGATGATGTCGACCGCCGCATCCCTGGCCCTGCGGAGCATCCCGGACAGGCGACGCAGGTACGAGGGGTAGGTCGTGAACGGTGCAGCGACCGCGATGCGCGCGGCCCCCACGCGTCGCCCCTGCGTCATCCGATACCCGAGCGCGGTGGCCGCGGCGACGATGCGTTCGCGGGTCTCGGGTCGCACCCTGTGCGGCGCACTCACCGCCAGCGACACGGTGGAGATGCTCACTCCCGCGCGCTCCGCGACGTCGTAGATGGTGACCCGCCCCGGTCGTGCGCGCATGCTCGGACCTCCCTTCTTCATCGAAGTTCTTCGATTCCTCAGACTAGGTCGGAACCCGCCCCGGTCGGAACCCACCGGTGCGGAACCGTCGAAGGAGATGCCCGATGCCGACACCGCGGTCCCGATTCCGGCGCCCGACCCTCGACAGCGCCGTGGCGGCGTGGGAGGAGCGGGTCGCGCCTCTGCTCGAGGAGGAACCCGCAGACCCCGCAGGACGACGCCGGGTCGCTGCCAGGAACGACGACACCGTGAGCGCCGCGCTCGGGATCACGCCGCTCCCCACCGCCGCCGAGGAGCACATCGTTCCGGTCGACGGGCACCCCGACGTACGCGTGCGCGTCTACTGGCCCGGCGAGGAGCGCACGCCACCCGGCTCGGGCCTCCCCGCGCTGGTGTACTTCTACGGCGGCGGATTCACGATCGCCGGGATCGACTGGGTCTCGTGGGACGCGCGGTTCCGAGCCCGAGCGCGGGATGCGGGGATCGTGATCGTCGCCGCCGACTACGCCCACGCCCCGGAGCAGCAGTTCCCGACCCAACCGGAGCAGTGCTGGGCGGCTTTCGAGTGGACGCACACCCACGCGACGGAGCTGGGGGCATCGCCGGACCGCCTCGCCGTGGGTGGGGCCTCATCGGGAGGCGACCTCGCCGCAGCCGTGACGTTGATGAACCGCGATCGCTCGGCGCATCCGATCGCCCTGCAGCTGCTGGAGAACCCCGCACTCGACCTGACCATGGGTCATGCCGATATGGCCGGCATCGATGCGCGGATGCCGGGAGTCATCGTGCGCGCGGTCGGCCGCACCCTGGTCCGGCAGTATGTCGGCGAGGATGCCGCGGCCGCTCGCCTCCCGTATGCGTCCCCGTTGCGGGCCGCATCGCACGAGGGGCTTCCGCCCGCCGTGATCCTCACCTCCGAGCTCGACCCCCTGCGCGGCGACGGAGAAGCCTATGCCCGAGCGCTCTCCGCCTCCGGGGTCCCGGTGACCGCGATGCGCTTCATCGGACAGACGCACGGCTCGCTCGGTTCGACCGGATTCGTGCCCGCAGCGGATGCCGCGCATCGCCTGGTCGTCTCCGAGCTGCGCACCCTCCATGGAAGGACGCCGTCATGAGCGACCAGGAGCAGCACGAGCCGCCGCTGAGTCCGGCGATCCTGGAGTGGATCCAGCGCATCCGCGAGCTCTCCGCGACCCTCCCCGAGCTGGAGTCGCCCGCCATGGGTGCGCGTCGCCGGGCGCAGCGGGAGCTGAGCGACCTCCTGGCCTCCGAGTTCACCGCGCCGGTCCCCTCGGGCGTGGAGATCGACGATCTGACGGTGGCGGGAGGGGAAAGTCCGCTGCGCGCCCGACGGTTCCGCACCGCAGCCGCGCCGGGCGCCCTCCCCACGATGCTGTGGCTGCACGGCGGCGGTTGGACCGGCGGCACGATCGACGAGTCGCTCAACGATCGGCTCTGTGCGGATCGCGCACTGCGCTCCGGCGTCCAGATCATTTCGCTCGAATACCGGCTGGCGCCCGAGCACCCGTTCCCCGCTCCGGTCGACGACGCCGTCGCGGCCTTGGCGGATCTGCGCGAACGTGCCGACGAGCTCGCGATCGATGCGGATCGGCTGGGCGTGGGCGGCAACTCCGCCGGCGCGACCATCGCAGCCTCCGCCGCGCTGCGCGAGCGCGACGCCGGAACATCTCTGCACCACCAGGCGCTCGAAGTGCTTCCGGCCGCGCTGCGCCTCGTCGGCGCATCGATGCCCCGCCGCCTCGCCGCCGCGGACTGGGAGGCGGCCATGCACCTCGCCGAGGTCTATCGCGCCGGCGCTCCCCTCGCCGACGCTTCTCCGCTGGACGCGCCAGACCACCGCGACCTCGCTCCCGCCCTGATCCTCGCCGCCGAATTCGATCCCCTCCTGGACGGCGCGATGGCGTACGCCGACGCGCTGCGCGAGGCCGGAGTCCCCGTGGTCCTGCGCATCGGCGCCGGCCACGACCATGCCTCCCCCGGCCTGACCGGCCGGTGGGAGAGGGCACGCCAGTGGCGCGACGTCTTCGTCCGGGAACTCGCCGATGCCTACCGCTCCGCCGGCCACTCCCCCGCGGATGCAGTGACGACCACGGGAGCGCACCTGTGACCCTTCCCCACCCCGACCGAGATCCGGAGACGATGATGTCCACCCACGCAGTCGATCCTGTCTTCCCCGCAGACCCCGCTCCGCCACTCACCACCGACGCGATCCCCGGTCAGCGCCAGACACGCTGGTTCTGGATCGCCTTCGTGCTCGCGTGGCTCGGGTCCGGCATCGCCCAGGGCGTCGCCAGCGTCGCGATCCCCCAGCTCCTCAAGGAGTGGGACCCCGACCAGGCGACGGGCGACCTCAGCATCATCCTCACGCTCGGCGGCGCCGCCATCCTCATCACGACGCCGATCTTCGGTCGTCTGAGCGATCGATCGATGTCCCGCCTCGGCATCCGCCGCCCCTGGATCCTCTCCGGCTCGCTGATCGCCCTGGCCGGATACGTCGTGCAGGCGACCGCCCCCTCCCTCCTCGCGCTCGGAGCCGGCACCATCCTGGTCCTGGTCGGCTGGGGCGCCGTGTCGATGACGGTCCACACGCTGTTCGCCGACCAGATCCGCCGCAGCATCCGCGCCATCATGTCGGCCGTCACGGGGGCCGCCACCGCGATCGGGATCCTCGGCGGAGTGTCGCTCGCCGGAGTGGTCGCCCCGATCGGCCAGGTCGGCATGTTCCTGATCCCCGGCGGGTTCTCCGTGCTCCTGGCACTGATGCTGTTCTTCACGCTGAAGGACATCCGTCGCCGGCAGCCCGCCGACCCGATGGACTGGAACGCCGTTCTGGCGACGTTCTGGCTGAGCCCCCGCCGCTACCCCGACTTCGCCTGGGCCTGGCTGTGCCGCTTCTTCATGACCGCATCGATCGTGTCGGTCACGAGCTACCTCTACCTGACGATCTCGGGCCGCTTCGGCATCGACGACCCGACGGAGATCGCCGCGGTGCAGACGCAGGCCACGGCGGCCTTCACGCTCATGAACCTGGTGATGGCATTCGTGTTCGGGGTGATCTCCGATCGCACGGGCCGCCGCAAGCCGAGCGTCGTCATCGGCGCACTCGCCAGCGCGGGAGGCCTGATACTGGCGATCTCCTTCGGTGACATCGCGTTCTTCCTCGTCGGGATCGCGGTCGTCGGGGCCGGTCAAGGCGCCTACATCGCGGCCGATGTCGCCCTGATGACGGAGTGCCTCCCCTCCGTGGATGACGCCGGCAAGGATCTCGGCATCGTGGCCCTCGCCTATCTGCTGCCGGGCATCCTCGTGCCCGTTTTCGGATTCTTCGCCACCCGCATAGGCTCGCCGACAGGTGAGAACTTCGCGGCCCTCTACATCGGCGCGGTCGTGATGGCCGTGATCGCCGCATTCGCGGTCACCAGAGTGAAGGGCGTGCGATGACCGATGCTCCCCGTCTCGGCGGCACAGCCCGCCGTGAGTACCGACGCCTCTCCCGATCCGTCGACATGCCCCCGCAGACGCATCGGAAGGTCACGCGCACGGCCGACATCCCGGTCTCGGCGGACGACGGAGCCGCACTCCTCACCGACCACTGGCATGCGGAGGGATCCGACGGGCACACCGTGCTGATCCGCACCCCGTACGGGCGTGACGGCATCGCCGGGGTGGCCCTGTTCCTCGCCGAACGCGGGCACCATGTCGTGGTGCAGAGCTGCCGGGGCACATTCGGGTCGGGAGGAGTGTTCGACCCGCTGCACGACGAGGTCTCCGACGGACAGGCGACGATGCGGTGGTTGCGCGCGCAGCCGTGGGCGACAGGACGCGTGCACTCCTGGGGCGGAAGCTACTTCGGCGTGACCCAGTGGGCCTACTGCGACGGCGACGTGCGTCCGGACGCCCTGGGCATCGCGATCTCGGCGCGGCGGTTCGACGACGCGATCCTCTACCCGGGCGGCGGATTCTCGATCGACACGCCGCTCACGTGGGCGTACGCGCTGGACATCCAGGAGCGGTCGCTGCCGTCGAAGGCGTGGGCACTGCTGCGCGCCCGCCGCGCCTTCCGTCGGGGTGCGCTCGCGATCCCGCCTGCAGACGCGGTGCGCGTGGCACGTGGCGCGGACCCGCAGTTCTTCCGCGACTGGGTCGAGCACAGCGACGAAGGCGACCCCTGGTGGGAGCCGATGCACTTCGCACAGGACATCGAGAGCATCCCGCCGGTCACTCTCGTGGCCGGATGGCAGGACCTGTTCCTGGTCGGTCAGCTGGCGGACTACGCCGCACTCCGCGATGCGGGGCGCCCGGTGCGCCTCATCATCGGCGACTGGGTGCACGGTGCCCCCGAGATCACGGTGATCGGCGCCCGCGAGGTACTGCGCTCCTTCCGCGCGGACGCCGCCGCGGAGGGCGTACGCCTCGACGTGACCGGAGGAGGTGGCCCGCGGGAGCTGGAGATCTGGCCCCCGCCGCATTCGGCGATGTCGATGGCCCTCACCGCCGACGGACGACTCGACCGAAGCGGTGTCGAGCACCCCACCGCCGAGCTGACATACCGCTACGACCCGGCGGACCCGACGCCGGACGGGGGCGGACGCACGCTCAATCCCTTCTCCGCAGGGCGACGCAGACAAAGCACCCGCGAACGCCGGGACGATGTCCTCGTGTTCACCGGTGATCCGCTTCCGGAAGACCTGATCGTCATCGGAGTGCCCGAGATCGCCCTGCGTCTCGCATCGTCGAATCCTCGAGCCGACCTGTTCGTGCGTCTCTGCGAGGTCGACTCCAGGGGCGTCTCCCGAGCGGTCACCGACGGGTATCGACGTCTCTCGCCCGACGAAACCGGCACCGAGGACACCGGCACCGACGTCACCGGCACCGACGACACCGGCACCGACGACACCGGCACCGACGACACCGGCCGTATCCGGCTCGAACTCGCGCCCCTTGCCCACCGCTTCGCCGCAGGGTCGCGTCTGCGCGTGCAGGTGTCGTCCGGCGCCCACCCGCTGCATCTGCGCAACTCCGGCACCGATGATCCGGTGCGCGATCACTCGCGCCTGATCGCCAGCGAGCAGACCGTGCGTGTGGGAGGCTCCGATCCCGCCACCCTCACCCTGCCCGCCGCAGTGACGGCTGGGGCGCACGCGGGGGCGGCGTCACCCGCCGTTCACCGCCGCGTGCCACGATGACGGGATGCCCCTCGCCCGTCGCCTGACACTCGCGGATGCCGTCGCCATCGGCCTCGGATCGATGATCGGCGCCGGCGTCTTCGCGGTGTGGGCACCCGCGATCGGGGTCGCCGGGAGCGGGATCCTCATCGCCCTCGCGATCGCCGCCGTCGTCGCGTACTGCAACGCCACCTCGTCGGCGCAGCTCGCCGCCGCCCACCCCGTCGCCGGCGGCACGTATGCCTATGCCCGCGCCGAGATCGGCCCCTGGTGGGGCTTCATCGCGGGGTGGAGCTTCGTGATCGGCAAGATCGCGAGCTGCGCAGCCATGGCCATGACGTTCGCCGCCTATGCAGCCCCCGCCGGCTGGCAGGTGCCCGTCGCCGTCTCGGCCGTCGTGCTTCTCGCCGTCGTGAACTGCTTCGGTGTGACCCGCACAGCACTGGTCACCCGCATCCTCGTGGCGTGCTCGCTGCTCGGGCTCGCGGTCGCGGTCGGATTCGGTATAGCAGCCGCCCCGACGGCCGCTCCTCCTCCGCTGCCCGAGGCGACGGTCTACGGGGTGCTCCAGGGAGCCGGGCTGCTGTTCTTCGCGTTCGCCGGATACGCGCGCATCGCGACGATGGGCGAAGAGGTCGTCGACCCCGCCCGCACGATCCCCCGTGCGATCGTGTTCGCCCTGGGCGGCGCCGTTGTCGTGTACGCACTGGTCGGGTCGGTCGTCGTGCTCGTGCTCGGTGCCGAAGCGATCGGGGCGACGGCGCCGCTGGTCGATCTGCTCGCCGCAGCCGGTGCATCGGTGTGGATTCCGGTGCTCCGCGTGGCCGCGGCTGCCGCCTCGCTCGGCGCGCTCCTGGCGCTGCTGACCGGAATCGGCCGCACGACCCTGGCGATGGCCCGCGAGGGCGATGTTCCGCGGTTCCTCGCGAAGATCGACCGGAACCACCAGGTTCCGCAGCGTGCCGAGATCACCATCGCCCTCATCGTGATCGCCATCGTGCTCGTCGCCGACCTGCGCGGTGCCATCGGCTTCTCCTCCTTCGGTGTCCTCCTCTACTACCTCATCGCGAACGCCGCGGCCTTCCGGCAGCGCGGGCGTGCGCGACGCTACCCGCGAGCGCTGCAGGTTCTCGGTGCCCTCGGATGTCTGGTCCTGGTGAACACCCTGCCCGTGTTCGCGTCGATCATCGGCACCGCCGTCGTGCTGCTCGGCATCGGATACCGCCTGCTGCGTCTGCGGCTCACACGGGCCTGAACTCCTCGGGCGCTGAGCTCCTCGGGGTTGAGCCCTCGGGGTTGAGCTCTCACGACTCCGGGGCTCCGCCTGTCCGATCTCAGCCGCGCGTCTCGGAACGGTACACCCGCGGCGCGATGCCGAGCACAGCCTGGAAGTCCCGCGTGAGATGCGCATGATCGGCGTACCCGAGTTCTGCGGCGATCGAAGCCAGGTCGACTCCCGGCTCGTCGCGTACCCGCTGCGCCGCCTCCTGCAGGCGCCGACGCCGGATCATCGCGGCCGGCGAGAGCCCGACGTGGCGGTGCGTCATGCGCTGCAGGGTCCGCACCGAGACCGCCAGGCGTGTGGCGGCCTCCTCCGTGGTGAGGGCGGCCCCGTCTCCCATCAGCACCTCCATGGCGGCATTGGCCTGGCGTGCAGGTTCGCCAACCGGTCCCACACGCTTCTCGAGCCACCGGGAGACAGCCTCGACCGCCCGTTCCCGGCGCCCTTCACCCGCCTCCATCGCGTCGGCCACGGCACGGCGGAGGTCGGCGACGACCTCTCCCGCGTCGAGCACCCGCTCCGCGTCGACCAGGGATGACGGATCGTCGATCAGCGCGACGACTGCTGCCGGTCGCAGAAGGGCACCGACAGCCCATCCGCTCCCCCGCAGATCGCGGTGGGACAGGCGGGTGGTCGCGCCCGACAGCGTCACGGCATCCGCATCGACGACGAGGTTGAGCGCCGGATAGGCGACCACCTCCTGCCGCGACGAGCGCCCGGGCTCGATGTCCCACTCCGGAATCCAGAACCACGCGACCAGATCCGCCACCGACGACGGTGCCGGCAACCGATGGAACTGCGGCAGACGTGCGGGATACAGCACACCGCGGCTCGGGTTCACCATAGCCCCAGCGTAGGCTCCGGACCCGACATCCGGATGCTGTCGCAGATCTTCAAGCCACCGCCATCCCGACCCGCCTAACGTGGCGGCATGAGCACTGACGACACCACGAACGACACCACCGCGAAGACCCCCGCGAACGCCCCGACGACCGGGACGAACGGGACATACACGACGAACGGCCGCCCGAACAGCGCCACCTCCCTCACGCCCTTCCTGGCGATCCCCGACGCGAAGCAGGCGATCGAGTTCTACCGCGACGTCTTCGGCGCCCGCGTCATCGACGTCACGGAGTTCGGCGGGGTGGTCGCGCACGCCGACCTCGACTTCGGTCTCGGCCTGCTCCAGCTCGGAGAGCCGAACCCCGACTACCACCTCGTGCGCTCCCCCGACGGCGACGACGACTGCTACTCCATGGGTCTGTACGTCTCGGACGTCGATGCGGTCGTCGAGAAGGCCGTCGCCGCGGGAGCGGCCGTGCGTGAAGCGCCCGCGCCCTTCGTCTCGGGCGACCGGTTCGCCAGCATCCGCGATCCGTTCGGTGTGCGCTGGTCGGTCATGACCCGTGTCGAGGACATCTCCGACGAGGAGAGCAGCCGCCGGGTGGCCGAATGGGCAGCGTCGTTCAGCGCGGAGCCGGCGGACGGCGCGAGCTGAGCGACCTCTCCGCCGCGCGATACACCGCCGGCAGCAGCGCCTCGGCTGTGCGGCGATACCCGAGCGCGCTCGGATGGAAGCGGTCGAGGCTGAACATCGCTTCGGGCTCGTCGAAGAACATCGATCCCACCGCGTGGCGCAGATCCACCGGCTCGGCGCCCGCCTGTCGGGCCGTCTCGTCCTGGATCTCAGCGAGACGGCGCGACAGGCTCGACGCGATCCGCCGAAGGGGCTGCGGCACGGCGCGCAACGCACCGAGGTCGGGGCAGGTGCCCACGACGACCTCGGCACCCATCTCGCGCAGCCGGCGGATCGTCTCGTGCAGATGCTGCGCGGACAGCCCCACCGGCAGCCGGTGGGTCACGTCGTTCCCTCCGACGACGATCACGGCCACGTGTGGGCGGTACTCGGCGGGCAGGGCGTCGAGCTGAGCGGGGAGATCGGGCGACTCCGCACCGACCACTGCCGCCGTGCGCAGCCTCACGGGGCGGTGCATCCGGCGTCCCGTCGACTTCGCCAGACGCCCGCCGAGCGTCTCCTTGCGGTGCTCGGCTCCGAGACCCGCGGCGATCGAGTCGCCGAGCACCAGCAGGTCGAGGGGCGCTCCGTCGAGACCTCGACGCCAGAGGCGATCCGCATCGAGTGCTTCCTCCCCCAGCGGCTTCCCGATCCGCCGTCGCGCGAGCGCCGCCTGTCGGCGGAGCACGAGCCGGAAGCCGATGAGGAGCGCAACGAGTGTCACCCCGGCCAGAACGGGGATGCGGAAGCGGCTCACGCCCTGATTCCATCCCGACACCGTGAACGCGGCGTGAACGGGATCCGGCGACGACCCCGGCTCGTCAGGAGAGCGGCTTGAGCTCCAGCTCGTCGGCACCGGTGGAGACGGTCGCGAAGGCGGTGTAGCCGTCGGCAGCCGATCGCTCCAGCAGCGCCTTGACGTTCTTGGTGCGTCGCTCGAGCCGCACCCTGGCCCCGCCGGCGATCAGTGCCGCCTTGTGCCGGACCAGCTCGTGCACCGGAACTTCGGCATCGTGGATGAGCACGACCGCCCGCGCCCCGGCATCGGCCTCATCGGCGATCAAGTCGACCAGGCGTTCGAATCCGAGCGAGAAGCCCACCGCCGGTACCTGCTGCCCGAGGAAGCGCCCGATCATGCCGTCGTACCGGCCGCCACCTCCGAGCGAGTACCCGACGGAGGGGTGCGCGAGCTCGAAGATCGTGCCCGTATAGTACCCCATGCCACGCACGAGGAACGGATCGAAGACGAGCGGGATGTCGGACTGCCCGCGCCCCGCGGCCACGGCCTCGCCGATGCCGACCAGGTGCTCGATCAGCTCGGCCGGTGCCCCCTCGGGCAGCGCCTTGCGGATCTGCCGCTCGCCGAACGGGTGGTACTCCATGGTCTGCGGACGTCGCAGGAAGGCGTCGAACGCGTCGGCGGCCGCAGTCGAGGCACTGCGCTCCCGCAGCTCGGCCGCCACCCCCTCGGGGCCGATCTTGTCGAGCTTGTCGATCGTGATGAGCACCCCTGGGCGCTCCTCCGCCGTGAACCCGAAGCTGTCGAGCATCCAATCCAGCACCCGGCGGTCGTTGATGCGCACGGTCGCGCCCTCGAGGCCCAGCGCGTCGACGGCGTCAAGCGAGGCGACCATCAGCTCGGCCTCGGCGCGCGAGGAGTCATCGCCCATGATGTCGATGTCGCACTGCACGAACTGACGGTAGCGGCCCTTCTGCGGACGCTCGGCGCGCCAGACCGGACCGATCTGGATCGAGCGGAACACGGTGGGGAGCTGGCCACGGTTGCTCGCGTAGAAGCGCGCGAGCGGCACGGTCAGGTCGTACCGGAGGCCGAGATCGGAGAGCGCGGCCGGGTCGTCGGCGGCGGCGCGGATCGCATCGGCATCGAGACCACGGCGCAGGATGTTGTAGGAGAGCTTCTCGTTGTCGCCGCCGATACCGGCATGCAGTCGGTCGTAGTCCTCGACGACGGGCGTCTCGATCTCGTCGAATCCGTGTGCGAGGTAGCGCTCGCGGATGACGGAGAGCACACGCTCACGGCGGGCCTTGTCGGCGGGGAGGATGTCGCGCATGCCGCGCGGCGGATTCACGGTAGCCACGGTTCCATCTTCCCAGGTCTGTCGGCGTCGTCGCGCCGGGCGTCAGGAGGCGGCTTCGGCCGCGCGCACGTCGTCTTCGAGCACCCGCAGCCGCTCGCGCAGCGCCCGCTCGGCATCCCAGCCCTCGGCGCGCGCCGTCGCGACGAGGGCGAGGAGCGCTTCGCCGAGCTCCGCTTCCGAGTCCGGCGAGACGGCGGCCGGTGTCGGGTCGATCGTCACGCCCGCACCGGCGGCGCGGCCCGCGAGCTTCTGCGCGAGCGCGAGCGCCGGCATCCCCCGCGGCACACCGTCGAGCACGCTGCGTCGCGTGCGCTTCTCGGCCGCCTTCGCCGCGTTCCAGTGAACCAGCACCTGTTCGGGGGTGTCAGCGACCTCCCCGGCGAACACGTGAGGATGGCGACGCACCATCTTCTCGGTGAGCGTGCGCGCCACATCGTCGATGTCGAACGGATCATCCGGGTCCTGAGCCGCGATGGCGGAGTGGAACAGCACCTGCCACAGCAGATCGCCCAGCTCCTCGCGAAGGTCGTCGCGACTGCCGGCCTCGACCGCGTCGATCACCTCGTGCGACTCCTCGATGAGGTACGGCACGAGGTCGCGGTGCGTGATCTGCTGCGACCACACGCAGCGGTCCCTGACCGCGTGCATGGTGTCGGCGGCCTGACGGAGCGGATCCTGTGCGTCGTCGACGCCGGCATCGGTCTCGGGCTGAGCGCTCACGCTTCCTCCTCGAATCGGTCGGGCGCGGAGAGGCCCCGAGTCGGACTTCCCGTCATGATGCCTCTCAGGATGCTGCGGATGCGACCCGACGGTACCAGCGGGCCCGCAGCGACACGATGATCCCAGAGAGCACGAGAGCGATCAGCGACCCCACGAGCACGCCGAGGATCGCCTGGTCCCTGATGCCGCCGTCGTCGGCGAAGGCGAGATTCGCCAGCAGCAGAGAGACCGTGAAGCCGATGCCGCCGAGGGCTCCCGCGGCGAGGATGTCGGCGAACGGCAGCGCCGGATCGGCGCCCTTCGGGCGGATGCGCATCGCCAGCCAGCCGAACAGCGAGATGCCGATGATCTTGCCCACGGGCAGGGCCACGACGATGGCCCAGAACGCCGGCGACAGCTGCGTGATCGACACGGCGGGGATCACGACGAACGCCGCGACGAACGCGAACAGCGGCAGGATCGCACCGTTCACGGTCGGTTCGAGCGCATGCCGGGTGCGACCGGCGGGAACGGGCGACATCACGAGGCCCAGCAGCACACCGGCGATCGTGGCATGGATGCCGGAGGAAGCGACCAGGCCCCAGGTGAGCACGCCGACCAGGACCATCGCCACCGCGATCAGCGGGTGCCCCTTGGCGTGCAGGAGCCGGCTCAGCGCCCAGAACACCGCGACGCCGACGATCGCGAGGCCGAACAGCAGCCACTGCACGTCGTCGGCGAACAGCACCGCGATGAAGATGATGCCGATGATGTCGTCGAGGATGGCCAGCGCGAGCAGGAAGACGCGCACCCGCGACGGCAGCCCCTTGCCGAACATCGCCAGCACCCCGAGGGCGAAGGCAATGTCGGTCGCCGTGGGGATGGGCCAGCCCGGCGCCGTGGTGCCGTCGCCGCCGGCGATCAGGAGGTAGACCGCGATCGGGACGAGCACGCCTCCGGTTGCCGCGATCGCGGGCTGCACGGCCTTGCGTGGGGAGTCGAGCTCGCCGTGGGTCAGTTCGTGACGCAGCTCGATGGCCACGACGAGGAAGAAGACGGCGAGAAGACCGTCGGACACCCAGTGCGCGATGGACAGGTCGAGAGCGGTGCCGGGGATCGCGATGTGGAAGTCGAGGAAGGCGGCGAGCGCGTCGTGCGTCGGGAGGTTCGCGAGGAGCAGCCCGAGCCCGGCCGCGACGAGGAGGAGGACGGCAGGGAACTGCTGTCCGCGGAGGGGATTCGCTGAGATGCGCATTCCCCCCATCGTAGGTCGCCGGGAAGCCCCGGTGCTTCTCTCGATCCCGTGCCCGGACGCAGTCCGTCATGCGTGCAGGACACCCCTTCCCCGAGGGATACTCTCGAAGGGTGACCCCCGCACACTCTTTCTCCGAGCCCACGAACACCGAGGCCATCCGCGTGATCGGCCGCTTCGAAGCCGGCCGCGGCATCCCGGATGCGATGCGCACAGACGTCAGGATGCTCGGGCAGCTGCTCGGGCAGGTGCTGCGCGAAGCCGGCGGCGACGGCCTCTTCGAAGACGTCGAACGGCTGCGACTCGCGACGATCCAGGCCTACGACGAGGAGACCCCCGACGCGTTCGAGCGCGCGGCGGCGATCGCCGAGTCGTTCACGGTCGAGCGGGCCGACGAGGTCGCCCGCGCCTTCACCTGCTACTTCCACCTGGTCAACCTCGCCGAGGAGCACCAGCGTGTGCGCGTGCTGCGCGAGCGTGCCGGACAGCCGGGACGTGAGGACGCCGCCGACACCGTCGCGACCGCGTACGCCCGACTGCGCACCGAGGTCGGCGACGACGAGGCGCGCCGCCGCCTGGAGGGCCTCCGCTTCCACCCGGTCTTCACCGCGCACCCGACCGAGGCCCGCCGCCGTGCGGTCTCGTCGAGCATCCGCCGCCTGTCGGAACTGCTCACGCAGCACGACGCCGCGAGCGAGGGCGGATCGGAAGAGCACCGTGCCCGCCGACGGATGCTGGAGGAGATCGACACGCTCTGGCGCACCGCTCCGCTGCGTTCCCAGAAGCCGTCTCCGACCGACGAGGTCCGCACCGTGATGGGCGTTTTCGACGAGACGCTCTTCACGACGGTGCCTCATGTGTACCGTCGCATCGACGACGCGCTCCGGGGAGAGGACTCGGGTGCCAGCGCCCCCGTCGTCCCCGCCTTCGTGCGGATCGGCTCGTGGGTCGGCGGCGACCGCGACGGCAATCCCTTCGTCACGGCGTCCGTCACGCGCGAGGCCTCGCAGATCGCGGCGGACCACGTGTTGCGCGGGCTCGAGCGTGCGCTGGAGCGCATCGGCCGGACGCTCACCCTCGCCTCAGACGACACGCCGCCCAGCGCCGAGGTCACCGCACTCTGGGAGAGCTTCGCCGCTGCAGAGCCCGCGCTGGCAGCCGAGCTCGCCACCCGCTCTCCCGACGAGCCGCACCGCCGCGTGCTGCTGATCCTGGCGCGTCGCGTCGCCGCCACGCGCCGGGGTGACGACAGCGCCCAGGCGTACGCACGTCCCGAGGAGCTGCTGGAAGATCTGCGCGCCGTGCAGGCGTCGCTCGCCGATGCCGGCGCGAAGCGCCATGCGTTCGGCGGCGTGCAGCACCTGATCTGGCAGGTCGAGACCTACGGCTTCCACCTCACCGAGCTGGAGGTGCGTCAGCACTCCCAGGTGCACGCGAAGGCACTGGCAGAACTCGAGGCGGGAGAGGCCGTCAGCGCGCAGACCGAGGAGGTGCTAGAGGTGTTCCGCGCGATCGCGGATATCCAGCGCGACCGCGGGCTGCGCGCCGCCGGGCGCTACGTCGTCTCGTTCACCCAGGCCGCCTCTGACCTCGCCAATGTGCACCGCCTCGCCCACTACGCCCTCGGCGACGACGCTCCGGTGCTCGACGTGGTGCCGCTGTTCGAGACGTTCGCCGACCTGCAGGCGGCTCCCGGCATCCTCGAGGAAGCCGTGACGTTCCCGGAGTTCCGCGAGCGCATGGCGGCCACCGGCAACCGGCTCGAAGTCATGCTCGGCTACTCCGACTCGTCGAAGGACGTCGGCCCGGTGGCCGCGAACCTCGCCCTGTACGAGGCGCAGGAGAAGATCGCGCGGTGGGCCCGGGAGTCCGGCATCGAGCTGACCCTCTTCCACGGTCGTGGGGGTGCCCTCGGACGCGGCGGCGGCCCCGCCAACTCCGCGATCCTCGCGCAGCCGCCGCACTCGGTCGACGGCCGCTTCAAGCTCACCGAGCAGGGCGAGGTGATCTTCGCGCGCTACGGTGAGCCCGCGATCGCGATGCGTCACATCGACCAGGTCGCCGCGGCGACGCTGCTCGCCTCCTCCCCCACCGAGGAGCAGCGCACGAGCCGGGCGGCCGCGCGGTACGCCGAGGTCGCGTCGATCATGGACGCTGCCTCCCGCGAGCGCTTCTTCTCCCTCGTGAAGGCGGAGGGTTTCGCTCCCTGGTTCGCCACCGTGACCCCGATGGAGGAGATCGGTCTGCTCGCGCTCGGCTCCCGCCCCGCCCGCCGCGGACTGTCGGTGGAGTCGCTGGAAGACCTGCGGGCGATCCCGTGGGTCTTCGCGTGGACGCAGGCTCGCATCAACCTGGCCGGATGGTTCGGCCTCGGCACCGCTCTGGACGCCGTCGGCGATGAGGCGCTGCTCGTCGAGGCGTACCGGGAGTGGCCGCTGCTGCGCACCATGATCGACAACGTCGCGATGAGCCTCGCGAAGACCGACGAGCGCATCGCGCGCCAGTACCTCGCCCTCGGCGACCGCGACGACCTGGCGCAGCTCGTGCTCGACGAGCTCGCGACGACGCGGCGCTGGGTGATCCGCCTCACCGGCGGCGAAAGTCTGCTCGAGAACAAGCCCGTGCTCCAGCGCGCCGTACAGCTGCGCAGTCCGTACGTCGACGCGCTCTCGCTCCTGCAGCTGCGCGCGCTCCGGGCGCTGCGCTCGGCCGCGGAGGATCCCACGGGCTCCGGCGCCGACGCGGAACAGCAGCGACTGCTGCTGCTTTCCGTCAGCGGTGTGGCCGCCGGCCTGCAGAACACCGGGTGACCGACGTCGCCACCGAACCGGCGGGAACCCCCGCTTCGGTGGCGACTAGAGTGAAGTCTCTGCCGGATCCGGCACAGCCTCACGCGACACGATCGCCTGCACCACCATCCCCCACCAGAAAGCTCTTCCGCGTGACCGCTTCGTCTCCCGCCGACTTCCATCCGCTCGCCGCATCGGTGCAGCCCGTGTTCGACACGGTGCTCTCCCGCAGCCCGCACGAGCCGGAGTTCCACCAGGCCGTCCACGAGGTGCTGCACTCGATCGCCCCGGTCCTGGAACGCCACCCGGAGTACGTCGACGGCGGCATCCTCGAACGGCTCGTCGAGCCCGAGCGTCAGATCCTCTTCCGCGTGCCGTGGATCGACGACTCCGGAAAGCTGCAGGTCAACCGCGGCTACCGCATCCAGTTCTCCTCGGTGCTCGGCCCGTACAAGGGCGGACTGCGCTTCCACCCCTCGGTGAACCTGTCGATCATCAAGTTCCTCGGCTTCGAGCAGATCTTCAAGAACGCGCTCACCGGTCAGGGCATCGGCGGCGGCAAGGGCGGCTCCGACTTCGACCCGCACGGCAAGTCCGACGCCGAGGTCATGCGCTTCTGCCAGTCGTTCATGAACGAGCTGTACCGCCACCTCGGCGAGCACACCGATGTTCCCGCGGGCGACATCGGCGTCGGCGGCCGCGAGATCGGCTACCTGTTCGGCCAGTACCGCAAGGTCACCAACCGCCACGAGTCCGGCATGTTCACCGGCAAGGGCACGGGGTGGGGTGGTGCCGAAGTGCGCACCGAGGCCACCGGCTACGGCGCGGTCTTCTTCGCGCAGGAGATGCTCGCCGTGCACGACGACTCCCTGAGCGGCAAGCGTGTGGGCATCTCGGGATCCGGCAACGTCGCGATCTACGCGATCCAGAAGGCCACCCAGCTCGGCGCCACCGCGGTGACGGCTTCCGATTCCTCCGGCTACGTCGTCGACGATGCCGGCATCGACGTCGACCTGCTGCGCCAGATCAAGGAGGTCGAGCGCGCCCGCATCGTCGAGTACGCCCACCGCCGCCCGAGCGCCCGCTTCGTCGAGGGCGGCAGCGTGTGGGAGGTGCCGGTCGACATCGCCGTGCCGTCCGCCACGCAGAACGAGGTCTCCCTCGCCGACGCGGAGGCACTGATCGCCAACGGCGTGCGCGCCGTGTCGGAGGGCGCGAACATGCCCTGCGTGCCGGATGCCGTCGACGCCTTCCAGAAGGCCGGTGTGCTGTTCGCCCCCGGCAAGGCCGCGAACGCCGGTGGTGTCGCGACCTCGGCGCTCGAGATGAGCCAGAACGCCTCCCGTCAGCGCTGGAGCTTCGGCGACAGCGAGAACAAGCTGCGCGAGATCATGGGTGACATCCACGATGCCGCCTTCGACGCCGCGGAGCGTCACGGCGTCGCGGGCGACTACGTCGCCGGTGCCAACATCGCGGGCTTCGAGCGCGTCGCCGCGGCGATGCTCGCCCAGGGCGTCATCTGATCCGTCCCTTCCTGCGACGAAAGAGCCGCCTTCCTCTTCGGAAGGCGGCTCTTCTGCGTAACGGAGCCGTCGTCAGCTCTCGTCCATCGGCTCGCAGGCCGCGGGCGATGAGATCGGCCATCTCGCGTTCGTCCTCGACCGTGAGTACTCGCAGCGTCATATCATCGGCCTCCCTCGTGGTGATCCTACGGGGCGACGGAGACCAGCGACGAGGAAGCGTACACGGCGGCCTCGCGGCGCTGTCTGGTGGCTTTCACCCCGAGATACGCGGCCAGGGCGACGATGACTACGAGGAAGACGACACTCGTGATCGTCGTCCCCACCCCGAGCCCGCCGTCTGCCGGAGCCTGCGAGAGCAGGTCGCCGATCGAGGCTCCGAGCGGCCGGGTCAGGATGTAGGCGGCCCAGAAGCAGAAGACCACATTCGCCTTGAAGGCGAACCGCGCGATGGCGATCACGCCGATCAGGGCAGCGAAGAGGATGGTCCCGAAGACATACCCGAGACCGAGTCCCTCCGAGATCAGGTCGCCGGCTGCAGTGCCGAGGGCGAAGGTGAACAGGATCGCGATCCAATAGAAGGCCTCGCGACGGCGCGTGAAGATCGTGTGGATCGAGAGCGTGCGTTCGCGCGCGAACCAAATGCCGAACGTGAGTGCGAGCACGGCGCTGAAGATGAGCGTGCTTGCCCAGAGCGGGACACCGAGCACATCGGTCAGGTTGTCAGTGAGGAGCGTCCCCACGATGCTGATGAGCACCACTACAGTCCAGTAGATGCCTGAGGTGTACCGTTTGGTCGCGAATTGCGCGGCGAGCGCGACCAGAAGGACTCCGCCCATCACCCAGGTGGTGATCCTCAGACCCAAGCCCAGGTCGACGTTGAGGAAATCGGCGAAGGTCTCGCCAGTGGTCGTGGAGAGGATCTTGATCACCCAGAAGGCGAAGGTCACCTCCGGCACCCTGTTCAACAGGATGGTGCGCATGTGGTCGGGCAGAGGATTCGTCATGCCGTCAGAATCCCGACAATTGCTTGACGTTGGCTCCGTGACAAGGTCGCCGCGGGTGAGTGTTCTCTCAGAGATGCAGCAACGCGCCGCTTTCCTGAGAACCTTCTCACGGTGGTAGGCGACTCGCCGAGCCAGTTCAGAAGTTCCGAGAGCAGTGTGACGAGGACATCACACCGGCAGATCCGGAGGAACAGCATGCTGCAGACGCATGTCGCGCGCACCGACGAGGGTCGGCGTGCACGCGTGCGGGTGCCGCGCGCGTCCCTTCCATGGCTGATCGGCGCCGCTGGCGCCGTCGTGGGGTTCACAGGCTCATGGATCCCGTCGTACTGGGGCGACGAGGCAGCGAGCGTGATGTCTGCGGAACGGTCTTGGTCGGGTCTCGCCGGGATGCTCGGCACGATCGATGCCGTGCATGGTGTCTACTACGCGATGCTCCACCTCTGGGTCGGCGTGTTTGGCTCGACCGAGCTCGCCACCCGACTGCCGAGCGCCATCGCGGTCGGCCTGATGGTCGCCGGCATCGTGGTGTTGGTGAGAGGGTTCGCCGGCGATCGGATCGCGATCGCGGCGGGCATCGTGGGGATCATGCTCCCGCGGACCACCTCGATGGCTTCCGAGGCGCGCTCGTACGCGCTCGGGGCCGCCGCCGCCGTGTGGCTCACCGTCCTGCTTCTGCGTCTCCTCCGGCGTCGGGGCGGGGTCGGAGAGTGGCTCGGCTATGCCGTCGGCGCGGCTGCGTGCATGTACCTCTTCCTCTACCTGGGGTTGGTGCTCATCGTTCATGCGCTGTACATCGCCCTCATGCACCGCCGCCGTCTTGGCGTGTGGGCCGGTTCCGCTGCTGCAGGACTGCTGCTTGCGGCACCGATCATCGTTCTGGGATACCGGCAACGATCCCAGATCGCATTCCTCGCGCGGCGTGACTACGCGACAGCGCGCAACGTGCTCGTGTCGCAGTGGTTCGGCCACCCGCTCGTGGGTGTCATCGGGTGGCTGCTGGTCACCGCGGCATCCGCAGCGCTCGTGACCTCCCTCGCCCGCGGGCGCGCGGATGACCGACCGCGGCGGCGTCTCACCGTGCTCGCACTACTGTGGCTCGCGGTACCGTCCACGCTGCTGCTCGTGGGGAACGCGATCTCTCCGATGTACAACGTGCGGTACCTGTCGTTCTGCGTGCCCGCCGCCGCCATCCTCATCGCGCTTGGAGCCGAAGTAGCCGGAGGGCTGGTCGGGCCGCGGCTGCGCCGCGTCGTCCCATTGGGCCTGGTCGCTGCACTCTTGGTGGCCAGCGTCCCGGTGTATCTCGGACAGCGCACGATGTGGGCAAAGGACGGTGGGAGCGACTGGCGCGCAGTGGCGCAGTATGTCGCGGTGAACGCGCACCCTGGTGACTCTGTGTTCTTCGACCAGGCGACGAAGCCGTCGCGAGACCCGCGCATCATGATCTCCCTGTATCCCGACGCGTTCCGCGGCCTGCACGATCCAGCCCTCAAGACGCCGTACACCGAGCGGACGCACCTCTGGGATGCGGTCGTGCCGAACTCCGTCGCCGTCGCTGACATGCCTCGATCGTCGGATGTCTGGGCTGTGGAGCTGCCCTCCAAAACCGGGCGTCCCACCGACATCACCTTGCTCCTGCAGAACGGATTCCGCATCGACGCTTCGCAGCTGATCAATCGCACCACCGTGTACCACCTGACCAAGGAATGATCATGTCCGATCGCACACTCGTCATCCTGCCCACGTACAACGAAGCAGAGAACGTCGCGCACATCGTCGCACGCCTTCGTCGAAGCGTTCCCGCCGCAGACATCCTCGTCGTCGACGACGGTTCGCCTGACGGCACTGGTGAGATCGCCGATGCGCTCGCACGTCAGGACAAGTCCGTGAACGTGCTCCACCGCCCGACGAAGTCCGGTCTCGGCGGCGCGTACCTTCAGGGCTTCGCGTGGGCGAAGCGGCACGACTACGGCACCGTCGTCGAATGCGATGCCGACGGATCGCACCATCCTGAGGAACTCAACCGTCTGATGGCGGCGCTTCTCAACGCCGACATGGTGGTCGGCTCACGGTGGGTGCCAGGAGGGGTAGTCGAAGACTGGCCCTTTTCGCGACGAGCGCTGTCGCGGGCCGGGAGCGCATATGCCAGAGCTGGGCTGCGGCTACCGCTGCACGACGTGACTAGCGGCTATCGCGCGTTCCGCGCCACCGCTCTCGACCGCATCGGTCTCGGCGCCATCCAGAGCGAGGGCTACTGCTTCCAGATCGAGATGCTGTGGAGAGCACACGACGCCGGCCTCACCATCGCGGAGGTGCCGATCACCTTCACCGACCGTCGACTCGGAGCATCGAAGATGCGCGGCAGCATCGTATTCGAGGCGATGTGGCGCGTCACGGTGTGGGCGCTTCAGTCGCGCACACACCACGTCGTCAAAACGCAGAGGGAGCCACGTCATGCATGAGCGCCCCTTCCGGTCCCTCGCGCGAGATCTCCTCCGATTCACAGCGGTCGGTGGGGTAGGAGTCGTGATCGATGTCGTCGTCTTCAACCTGCTGCGTGCCACACTCCTGTCGAACGGCAGCATCGCTGGAGCGGTCCTGATCGCCAAAGCAGTGGCCACAGTGCTCGCGATCCTTGCGAACTGGGCCGGAAACCGCTGGTGGACGTTCCGCGACCGACACGGCACACACATCGCAGCCGAGATGGCCTCCTTCGTCGCCGTCAGTCTCGTTGGGAGCGCCATCGCGATCGGATGCCTCACGATCAGCCACTATCTGCTCGGGTTCACCTCTGCGCTGGCCGACAACATCTCGACGAACGTCATCGGCCTCCTGCTCGGCTCCCTGTTCCGGTTCGTCGCGTCCCGCCGCTGGGTCTTCCGCGCTCCTGAGGGTTCTCTCAGAGCGGAGGGTGGCACATCGCACGAGATGCCCAGCGCACGTTCCTATCGTCGAAGGACGAGATACGGCGCGTGATGGACACGTCGTGTGCATCTCCACGAAAGCGACCCGATGCTTCGAAACACGCGACTCCCACACGATGCGTCCTTGACGACGCCCGCACCGCTTCTCCGCCACCCGTGGCTTCCGCTCGTCCTCGGTTCGGCAGGGATCCTCAGCACCGTGTCGTTGGGAATGCTGTTGGTCGTCGCGGGCAGGGGGCCGACCGCACTCGACGGCCTGTGGCACGATCTCATGCTCGACTGGCGGACGGAGCCGTGGGTGGCGGTCGCGACGTGGTTCGATTCCGCCGGCGGAGTGGGGGCGATGGTCGTCGTCGGGCTGTTCCTCACGGTCTCGCTGCTCATCATGAGAAGGCCGTGGAGCGCGCTCGCACTCGCCACGGCGATGATCTGTGCGGAGGCGGCGACCGCCACCATCAAAGTGCTCGTCGCCCGCCCTCGCCCGACCGACTCGCTCGCTGACACCGGCCTGACGTCGTTTCCCTCCGGACACACCACCATCGCAGCAACGACTGCGGTCATGCTCACATTCCTGATCGGTCGACGTTTCTGGCTGGTCGCGGTGACCTGGATCACGATGGTCGCCTGGAGCCGAACATACCTCGAGGCGCACTGGCTGACGGACGTGGTCGCTGGAGCCGTGCTCGGGACGTCGATCGCTGTCGTCGTCTGGTGGGCGGTGCGCCGAGCTCGGTCTTCGACGCTGGTTCGGCGGAGGTCAGGTGCAACCTGATGGTGACGCCCGGCGAGGTCGCCGCGGTGAGATTCAACCGGATGCGTTCCTGGCGTCATCGCCTGCTCCCTCTCCCGGCGCGGCGATGGGAGGGACATCCCGACGAAGCTCCCGCAGGAGGTCGAGCTGCATCCGATTGATCTCCATCAGCATGTCGCACTGATTCTCCGAATCGCCCGCGAAGTGGCGTCACATTCGTCGGCGATCCAGTTGGTTCGACGGCATTCGCATCACCCTCAGCACGGTGAGCCCAGCGATGCAGACGAGATGGTCGGATGCCGAGCTCATGTGAGGCGCGTGCGCAAGTCGACGTCGGATAGGCGCGCGAAAGTGCTTGGGCGAGGGTTTTGGCGATTCCGCGGCAACTTCGCCCGGCTCATCGTACTTCCACTTGCGCGCCTGCATCTGCATCTGCATCTGCATCTGCAGGCCGCGGTACCGATCAGTGCTGATCAAGCTCAGTCGGTGCGCGTGCACAACAGCCGCGCCGACCGACACACCGAACTCGCTCTTGACACCGAGAAAGTGCCGAAGCGTCGCAGATTCGGAGATTCGTGCAGCCATGACTTGGCGTAGTGCAAGGACGAGTGCTCCGAGGAAGTACGCTTCCTGCTCCTGGGGATGACGGATCGAGCAGTTGATCGAGGGAGCGTCGCGGTGCAGAACCAGGTGTCCTAGTTCATGAGCGAGAGTCATGCGCTGTACGTCGCCGTGTGCGATCGACGTTGTCGCAACGAGAGGGCGCTCGTTGTTCTTGGTCGGCATCGAGATCCCGGAATCATCCGCGCGGTCGTGTGATTGCGCTTCGTCGTCCAGGTCGACGACCACGCCGATACCGAGCCTTTCGAGCATCCGCGTGGCGTTGCGCACTGCCGCATTGTTCGCGACCCCTGCAGAGTCCCGGATGGCGTCCGCTGCACGTTCGATGTCGCCGGAGATTCTGTCGATCTGAGGCGCAACCGTTCGGTACCCCGACGCTGCGCTGATCTCGTGGAAGACGCGTGAGGCTTCTCGATAGAGCTCGCTGATCCGTGCGCGTTCGGCGGCACGGGTCGTCGACTTTTTCGGTAGGCGACGGGACCAAGCGGGACGGCGTTGAGCGGGACTGTAAGAACTTGATCGGCTCTCCGAAAGCCTGACTGGCGAGGGCTGCGAGGTCTTCAGACAGCGGGACATGACCGTGTTCGATTCGGGAGAGCAGGGACTGTGTCAGTCCCAGGCGCGCGCCGAGCTCGTTCCGGGTGAGTCCAAGAAGGTTCCGAAGAGTTTCGAGACGAGCGCCGTTGAACGCCTCAGACATCGCCGGTCTCCTCGTTGATGTCGGCACGGAAGAAGTCGACGTCTTCGTCATCTGCTTCGAAGCGCCCGGCAGCGCTGTCGGTGTCGCGGATGAGGTTGACAGCGAGATCGCAGTCCACCGATCCGTTGGACTTGCCCGGTTCGATCGGGTGGACGATGCGCCAAGCGGGAATGTCTCCGCGCAGGTTCATCAGGAGAAGCATGTGCAGATGATCGGACTCATCAAAATTCAGTCCGGTGCACATCGGACGCAGAGGCTGGTACCAGGCGGCGCGTCGAGCAGCCGTCGCGCCCGCGTGAGGTACACCGTTGCGAGTGACACGGCTCTCGGAGAGGACCCGCAGGGTCGCGCCCTGGTCCTGGTGGACAAGAAGGATCTGACCGCCGAGTCGAGGGTTGCCCCGCAGCTCCCACCCACCGGGGAGTTCCTCGGATGCGAGACCCACACGAAGGAGGCCGCGCCGCACGTGGGCATATGCCAGCGGCGTCCGCGGAGGTCTTCCGCGGTGCGGGTACCAACTTGACGTGAAAGCTACTCCGCTGCCGGGTACCCCACCGACACCACGCCGCCGAGTGACAACTCCGATGAGAATCTGCAACTCCGGTGAGACGATCTGCAGGTAGGGGAGATTTCGGCAGATCCGATGAGACAGGACACGTCTGTCCGATCTCACGGAAATTGTCGGTCGGTGAGACAGAACATCCCCGGAAAGACGGGTGAGTGGTGCGCTGCCGAACTGCCGGTTGTCTCACGAAACTTGTCGGTATTCGCGTTTCGATCTCACCTTGCCTAAAAGGTCGGGCGGACCGTTTCGGCGCGACAAGTTCCGGCAGGGGGTTTCGGCAGGTGCGCGACCGGCGTGTCGTGCAGTCGGCCGGTGACCGCGGTGCGCCTGCCGGAAACGATCGTTTGTGGTCAGCGCTCTGGTGGGTCCAAACGAGGATCGCTTGGCCCTCCGCGAGTTCCCTTGTGAGGCTCCTCGATGATCTGCACACTGCTCACGGTCGCGCTATCCGTCATCAGGAGGTCAAGCGATCTCACGAACAGTTCGGCCACCAGCTCGTCACTGACGTCGGCGCTCGGGAGGTCAACTCTGAACCTCTGCGCCTGTATGCCGCCCTCGTTCGAGAAGGTCACGGCGGCGTCGAATACGGCTCGGTACTGCGTCATGCCGACACGCTATCAACCGGCGGCGTGGCGCGAACCCGATCGTTTCCGGCGGGCTGCCTTCTCCTGCAACGATGAATGTGTGATCACCATCGGAACCGTGGCCGGCACGGACGCGTCGGCACACCGCGATGAAGTTCTTGGCGTCTGGACCGCGGCGTTCGGAGAGGTGAACGATCCAGAGGAGTGGGCGATATCGCCATGGGACCGTCATCGCTCGCGTGCCGGATACCGCCTCGCTGTCGCGCATGACGACGGGCGGCTGGTCGGGTTCGCGTGGGGTTACACCGGGGAACGCGGACAGTACTGGTCTGACTTCATCACGCGCGAGCTTGGTTCAAAAGTTGAGAGATGGGTCGGGGGACATTTTGAGTTCGTCGAGCTCGCCGTGATTCCTGAAGTGCGGGGCCGAGGCATAGGGGGTCAGCTGCACGACGCACTGCTCGCGAACCTTGACCACCGGCGCGCGCTGCTCGCAACGTCCAGCAGTCCGGACGACCCGGCGGTACGCCTCTACTCGTCGCGAGGATGGGTGAGCCTCGCCACCTACGGCGACGACCGACAGGTGATGGGTCGCGTCCTCAGCAAATGAATCGATGAGCAAGGGCGCCAGCCGAAAAACACTGCCATTAGCCCGTTGTGACCGGCGATTTCGGCAGCCCGTCCAGCACGGATAACGCCTCGCGCCGAAAACGATCATTGTCGGCAGGGGGACAGGGTATGTCCTCGTTCATTCCTAGCGTCGTCGTCGTGGCGTGGTTCATTTGAGCCAGCACGCGATGGAAGGAACTTTTTATGAGTGCCGAGGTTCAGCCGTTTCGAATCGACATCCCGGAGAGCTTCGTCGACGAGCTCAGACGCCGGTTAAGCGAGACCCGGTTCCCGCCGCCGCTACCTGGTGATGACTGGTCGACAGGAGTGCCGGTCAGCTATCTGCGACGGTTGGTCGGGTACTGGGCTGACGAGTTCGACTGGGCGGCACAGCAGGCGGCGCTGAACATGCTTCCGCAGTTCACGACGGTGATCGAGGGGCAGACGATCCACTTTGTCCACGTCCGATCGAAGGTGTCGGGCGCTCTACCGCTGGTGCTCACTCACGGGTGGCCGGGGTCGTTCGTTGAGTTCGTGGACCTCATCGGCCCCCTCACTGATCCGGAAGCGCACGGAAGGGCGGCGGCGGATGCGTTCGACGTGGTCATTCCGTCGCTGCCGGGATTCGGATTCTCGAGCCCGGTCGTCGAGGGCGGTTGGGACGCGGCTCGAATCGGGCGGACCTGGGCAAAACTGATGGAACGTCTCGGCTACGACCGATACGGGGTACAGGGTGGTGACATCGGCGCTGCCGTCTCTCCCGAGGTCGCCCGAGTGGCACCATCTCATGTGGTCGGCGTCCACGTCAACGGTTCGATGGGAATGCCGTTACAGGCTCCCAGCGAAGCAGATCTTGCGTCGTTCACTCCGTTGGAGCTCGACCGTCTGGGGCGGGTTCAGGCGTTCATGCAGGAGGAGTATGGCTACATCGCGATCCAGTCCACTCGACCTCAGACTCTCGCCGCGGGGCTCGTGGATTCTCCCGCCGGCCAGCTTGCGTGGATCATCGACAAGTTCCAGAAGTGGACCGTTCCGCACGAGGAGCTCCCCGAAACGATCATCTCCCTCGATCGAATCCTGACCGACGTGTCCCTGTACTGGTTCACCGAGACCGCCGGCACAGCCGCCTACATCGGTTACGCGCAGCACTCAGCGTGGGGAGCAGTCAAGGAGCCCTCCGGTGTTCCCACCGGGGTCATCATGTTCGCTCACGACGTCGGCATTCGCCGCTACGCCGAACGAGAGAACACCATCACTCGGTGGACTGATGTGACCGACCGTGGCGGGCACTTCGCCGCCCTCGAAGAACCGCAGCTCCTTATCGCGGACCTCACGGAGTTCTTCCGGCCTCTCCGCTGACCAAGGTGGGCCGGTCGTGCGATGGCCGGCCCACCCTGTTTAAGCTCGCTGGGCTGCGCGAGCAGCCTGCTGTGCTACGGCGCCGAACGCCGTCCGTAGCTCGTTGGGTTCCAGCACCTCGATGTCGGCTTGTAGGAGCAGGAGCCATCTGGCGATGGACTCGTAACTCTCGGCACCCGCATGCACGATCGTGGTCCGAGTCGTCTCCTGTTCAATGACTCCCCATGCCGGCGCAACCCAGCGCTCCACCGTATCCACTGACGCGTGCACGCGGACGGTGGCGGTCACCTGCTGCCACCCCGCGCTGAGCTGTCGCGTCACCCATTCATCGACGCTCGGGCCGGGAAACGTATGCGATCGGATCGGCATCTGGCTGACTGCGACGTCGGAGATGCGATCGACACGGTACGTCCGCCAATCGTCGGTGTCGACGTCGAAGGCGACGAGGTACCACCGCCGCACTGTGTTGACCAACGCAAGGGGATCAACCCGTCGGTCCTTCGTCGCTCCGTTTCGCTGCGAGTGCTTGAACTCCACTCGACGGCCGAGCAGACATACTCTTGCCAACTCGCCGAGAACCCCGATGTTAACGACCGGGGACTCTATCGGTTCGAGACCGTCCACTGGCGCATCGATCGTGACCTTCGCTACCGCATCGATGACCCACCGCACTTGGGTGGGCAGTGATGCGAGGAGCTTGCCGAGAGAACTGGCGGTCAGGGTTGGATCAGAGCTTTCCTTCCACCTTCTAAGCGCGAGAGCACACGCCAGCGCCTCATCGGTGGAAAGAAAGATCGGAGGCAGGACCGCCCCAGGTTCGAGAGAGTATCCGCCGTCGACACCGAGACGTGTGTCAACGGGGTACCCGAGATCGCGGAGTCTTGCCACGTCGCGCCGCACGGTTCTGGTCGTCACGCCCAGGTCGGACGCTAGCTGGACGCTGCCGACGAACCCGTTCCTTTGAAGCATCCCTAGTAGCTCGAACGTCCTTGATGTCGTATCCCACATGAACCGATCATCCCTGGAAGGAGGACACCAGCGGTCCGCCGCGAGCGATCCCCCCTTCGCAACGGAAGGAGGACAGAGGCTGTCCGGCTCAGCTCCTAGCCTCAGACCTCACCCACACCACGTGACATATCCAGGGAGCAAGCGCCGTGACCGAGCGAACTCAGCGAGACAATGCCATCTCGAGATCGAACGAGCGATGAAAGGAAATCGAACCACTCTCCTGTTGTGTTGCCTGGCACAACTGATGGTCACACTCGATAGCTCAATTCTCGCTGTGGCGCTTCCTGATCTGAGAACCGGGCTCGGGTTCTCTGCTGAGACGTTGCCCTGGGTCGTGAACGCCTTCGCCATTCCGATCGCAGGCCTTCTGCTGTTCTCAGGACGGCTATCCGATCGGTTCGGATCGCGCAGAGTCTTAGCCATCGGGGTGGGCGTCTTCACGTTGACCAGCCTGGGAGCAGGGCTCGCTCCCACAGCCGAGGTGCTCATCGCCGGTCGAGTCGGGCAGGGGATTGGTGCGGCGTTGATGACGACGGCGTGCCTCTCACTCCTTTCGCAAACCTTCCTTCAGGGCCCAGCTCGCGCACAAGCGTTCGGCTTATGGGGCGCGGCATCCGGCAGCGGCGGCGCTCTCGGAGTACTTGGCGGTGGAGTCATCGTCGAGACCCTAGGGTGGCGGTGGACTCTGCTGGTGAACGTCCCGATCGGGCTCGTACTTCTGGCTTTACTCGTCTTCAGTAACCGGACGCCGCGCCCCACCGCACGGCCCCAACTCGACCTAGCTGGCAGCACCGCCTTTCTCGTCGCGACGGCATCACTTGTGCTCACAGTCATGTCAGTTTCCAACGCCTTCACCGCTGCCGCTTGGGCCCTCCTCGGCCTGGTCAGTCTCGTCACATTCGCGCTCATCGAGAAGCGCGCGGCATCACCTCTGATCCCCTTTGTAGCGCTCGGTCGAACCGGCGCCTGGCGGCCCGTTACTGCGATGATGTTCATCGGCGGAGCCATGACAGCCACGTTCTACTTCATGACGCTCAACCTGCAGTTGTTTCACTTGCTCAGCCCCCTCGCCACCGGTCTCTCATTCCTTCCCCTATCTCTCGGGGCTTTCCTCGCCGCCGCCAACAGTCACCGGCTCCAGCGCCGGCTCGGGACAGACAGAACGACCGCGCTCGGCGCGCTCATCATGACAACCGGTCTGGCCGCAATCTGGGCCTTCTCTGCCGCCCCCTTCCCCGCGGCCCTGATCGCGGCGAGCGGGATCTTCGGCATCGGCATGGGTATAGCACTGGCGTCAATCGCTGACGGCGTGACTCATCTGCTCCCCGCAGCACTAGCCGGAGCTGCTTCCGGAGTGCTCACAACCGCGCAGCAGTTTGGAAACAGTTTCGGCCTCGCCGTCGTCGCTGTCGCCGACGAGCAGATACCGACCAACCACTACGCCGGAGGGTTCGTATCCACGCTGATTCTCTGCGCCATCGCGCTCGCCCTCTTAGCAACGCACGCCTGGCCGAGGCAGAAACTCAGACGTGCATCAGCGTGACGCCAGATCCCGCAAACGACCGTTCATGAGTCAGCCGACGCTCTACTGGCTCAGTTCGGCGAGTCGTGTCTCATGACTCGTGTCGACGATCTATGTAAAGCAGGCGGCGTTCGCGATACGCTGAGGCATGGCCGCGATCGGTTACGCCCGTGTCTCGACCCGAGACCAGAATCCGGACGGCCAGACCGATGCGCTCGAAGCTGCGGGGTGCGACAAGATCTTTGTCGAGCACGCATCTGGCACCCTGGCGAAGAGGCCGGCGCTGACGGATGCCCTCGGGTATCTGCGAGAGGGTGACTCGCTCGTGGTGACGAAGCTTGACCGGCTCGGCCGATCTGTGCGAAACCTCAAGCAAGTCGCGGATGAGCTGCAGCAGCGTGGGGTTGGGTTGAAAGCCCTGTCGCAGGGCATCGACACCACCACGCCTGGTGGCCGGTTGTTCTTCCATATGCTCGCTGCGATCGCGGAGTTCGAGCACGACCTCATCGTGGAGCGCACCCACGACGGCCTCGCGGCCGCCCGCGCACGGGGACGGAAAGGCGGCCCGAAGTTCAAGATGACGCCGACGAAGATCCGGCAAGCCCGGGCGATGTATGACGAGGGCGGCCACACCGTGCAGGAGATCGCAGACACGTTCGGGGTGTCCCGGCCCACGATCTATCGGCACTTGGCCGAGCACGTCGAGCGGGCCTGACGAGGGATCATGGCGCACCTCAGCGACCGGCAAAAGGCCGAGCTTGTGCGCCAACACCAGGACGGGGTGCCGTGGACGCGGCTTGCGGAGCACTCCGGCGTTGCGGTGCGGACCCTGCAACGCTGGGCAGCTCGGATAGAGACGGGGCAGCTCGCGAAAGCACCTCGCCGCGATATCGCAGTCACCGCCGCGGCCGTGGGAACTTTCGCGCTAATGCTGATGCGCCCCCTAAACACCCCGCATGATGGTGCCCGCTAGCTTGCCGATTCCTCCCGGAGACGGGGCCGCGCCACCCGGGGTACACCCGCTCGAGAAGTGGGGTGCGCTGTCGCCTGCGGCAGCGAATGGGAGACTTGTCGGAGTTCGGCATCGAGGGGGATGCTCACCGCAACCCACCCCACGAAAGAAGCGTGCATGATCTCGCTATCCGCCGCCCTCGGTATCGCGCTCATCGAGCTTGGGCTCGCCCTCACCCCCGGCCCGAACATGATGTACCTCGTCTCGCGCAGCATAAGCCAGGGATGGCGCGCCGGGATGATGTCGCTGTCCGGCACGGCGGTGGGCTTCGTCGTGTACATGATCATGGCCAACCTCGGGTTGGCAGCAGTGTTCCTCGTTGTCCCATGGCTGTTCATCGCCTTGAAGGTGGCGGGTGCCGTCTACCTGCTCTGGCTCGCCTACAAAACGCTCCGCCCGGGCGGGAAATCGCTGTTCGAGACCAACGATCTTCCACGTGACTCGTTCGGCAAGCTCTTCCGCATGGGCCTCCTGACGAACCTACTCAACCCGAAGGTCGCGATCCTCTACCTCGCTCTCATCCCGCAGTTCATCGACCCCGCAGCAGGCAGCATCGTGGCACAAGGCTTCCAGCTCGGCGCGATCCAGATCCTCGTCGGCGTCGCCGTGAACGGCGCGATCATTATCGCCGCCGGGTCAGTCGCCACCTTCCTCCAACGCAAACCTGCCTGGATGCGCTGGCAGAAGTGGGTCACCGGCACCCTCCTCGGCGCAATCGGCGTGAAGCTCGCGATCGACGCCCCCGCCCCAGCGGTCGCACCATAGCCGATAGTGAGTGGGCGATCCTGAGGGGCGTTGACTCCTGGACCTGCCCCCGCCTACCTGGGCTATAGCGCGCCGGGGCGACCTCCTCGCCCCGGGATTATGGACCGAAAGCGTCTGCCGAAACCAGGTTCTGGCACACCTATACGGCGACCTCTAGAGCAACGAATCCGTCAAACCGCCAGAAACGATGGCGGTCTCAACCGGTCAACGCACCATGGGAGCGACGCGTGCCGACCTTGGGTGGAGCGAGCGTCGGGTGTTCTGCTGAGTTCGCTGCCGTTGCCAGGCGATCACCCCATGCTGCGAGTGGGTCAAGTAGGTCGTTCAGTTCGACGCCCATAGGTGTGAGGCGGTAGTCCACCCGGAGCGGAAATCCGGCGCCAGCGTCGCGTTCGACGAGGCCGTCTCGTGCGAGTTCGCGCAGCTGATCTGCGAGCACCTTCTCCGAAATGCCGTCGATGGCGCGACGCAGCTCGGCGAAGCGCCGATCGCCTTCGGCCAGGCGCCAGAGGATGGTCGGTTTCCACTTCGACCCGACGAGGTCGAACACGACGTTCACGCCGCACTGCTGTCGCTGCTTCACTGTTGCCTCGCTCACCTGCGGGTTCGTCCGCACTCCATTGTGCGTACTGGACGTGACCGACGCACCAACCCAGCATGGTGGACATGACGACCCAGGCGGACGAGACGGACGAGACGGACGAGACGGACAGCTTCGCGACGAACGACCGAGGCGCGCCAGCGACGATCGCGGTCCTGGGCCTCGGAGCCATGGGTGCCGCGATCGCCCGAGCCGCTGCCGAACGAGGGCAGCGTGTCCTGGCGTGGAACCGGACGCCGAAGACGCTCGACGAGCTCGGGCTCGCGAAGGCGACAGGCATCGTCCTCATCGAGTCTCCTTCCGAGACGTTGAACGGTGTGGACCTCGTCGTCGTGTGCGTTCGCGATCACGCGGGAAGCCGTGCTGTCATCGAGCAGATCGCGCCTGCTCTGGGCGGGCGGGTCGTCGTGAACGTGTCGACGGGGACGCCAGCCGAGGCCGTCGGTTCAGCGGCGCACGCGGCCGCCCGTGGCGTCCGGTACGTGACCGGAGCGGTCATGGTGCCCACCCCGATGGTGGGCACCGACGACTGCGTCGTGCTGTACGCCGGCGCTGAGGACGACCTCGCAGAGACCGGCCCGTTGTTCGCGGCGATGCGGGGCACCAACGACGTCGTCGGCGAGGACCACGCCGTGCCGCCGGCGTTGGACCTGGCGATGCTCGACATCTACTTCGCCGGGATGTACGCGCATCTCCACGCGACAGCGCTGGCGGCGGCGCACGGCGTCGATGCGGCCCGGTTCCTGCCCTACGCCCGCGGCATCGTCGACACGCTCGGCGCCTCGCTCGCCGGCCTGACGGCCTCAGTCGAGCAGCGTCGCTACGACGGCGGGGAGGCGCGCCTGGACATGTGCCTGTCGTTCCTCGAGCACATCGTCGCGACCAGTCGAGCAGCCGGCATTGACCCCGGCCCGGCCGAGATCGTCCGCGCCGCATCCGCCCGAGCGATGCAGCACTGGCCAGGGAGTACCGATTGGGACGTCGTCGCCGAGGGCTTCCTTCCCCACTCGGGACCGCAGCCGTCGTGAGCGCGCGAGGTCACCATCTCGACGAATCGAGCGCGGCACCCTGATCGCACAGATGCGCTCGCACCTATTGGAGAGGGCGTCGGCGGCCCCGTCTCCGAGCGTTCCTGCTCCGTAAACGTGGGCAATCTCGACCGTTCTGGAGGTGCGCGTGGGGTTCACGAGCGAACAAGAGGACGCGTTGTGGGAGCTCTGGGCGAAGGGTGAGCCGAGCAGGCTGATCGCCCGGTCGTTGCGGTCGAATCCGTCGGCTGTTCGGGCGCATCTCGCAAAGCACGGCGGGGTGCGCCCTGCCACGCGTCGACGGAGTCGCCGGCATCTCACAGTCGAACAGCGCGAGGAAGTCACGCGCGGGATCGCGGCGGGCTTGTCAAACAGGGTGATCGCCGGTTCGATCGGGTGCGCGCCGTCGACGGTCTCGAGGGAGATTGCCCGCAACGGCGGCCGCGACGCGTACCGCGCGACGCTGGCGGATCGGGCTGCGTGGGAGCGGGCCAGGCGGCCGAAGGCATCGCGCCTCGAGTCTCGTCCGGAGCTGTTGCGGATCGTGCGGGAACGGTTGGCGTTGGACTGGTCGCCCGAGCAGATCGCCCACTGGCTGCGGCGCACACATCCGCACGATCCGCTGCTGCGAATCTCGCACGAGACGATCTACCGCTCGATCTACGTCGCTGGCCGCCGTGAACTGGGACCTGGGTCTGCGAAGCATCTGCGCTCGGGACGGTCGGTGCGGCGAGCGAGGGTGCCACAGCGAACATACGGCCGTGGGGTGCTGCGCAACATGGTCTCGATCCGCGAACGTCCGGCCTGCGTGACCGAGCGCACCGAGATCGGTCACTGGGAGGGCGACCTCGTCATGGGAGCCCGACCCTCCGCTGTCGCGACACTCGTCGAGCGCTCGACGCGATTCGTCCGAGTCATCCCGCTGCCGGACGGCTACAAGGCGGCCACGGTCCGATCGGCGATCGCCGCCGACCTCGCGCTTTTGCCTCCGGCGCTGCGGAAGACGCTCACCTGGGACCGCGGGCGGGAGATGGCCGAGCATCAGCAGCTCTCGGCAGATCTGGGTCTGGACGTGTACTTCTGCGATCCACGCTCACCCTGGCAGCGAGGCAGCAACGAGAACACGAACCGGCTCCTGCGGCAGTATCTCGCGAAGGGTGCCGACCTGCGACGGTTCTCCCAGGTCGACCTCGAAGGGATCGCAGACCGCATCAATACGCGCCCACGTCGTGTGCTCGGGTGGGCAAGCGCGTCCGATGCGTTCCGACCCTATCTTCCCAGTGAGCATTCGTTGGCTTCCGCGGTCCGCGGCGGCGGGCAGCAGTCGGCGGCCTTTAGCGCGTTGAAGCGTCGGTAGAAGGTGGCGCGGGACATGCCGAGGTCGCGTGCGACCTGTGCGGCGGGCGTGCGCCCGCTGGTGTTCTGGGCGTCGGCGCTGTGCTCGCGCTCTGCGCTGCGGTCATCAGCGCGTTTCTCATGACGCGAAGTCGGTGCTAGCTGACCGGGCGGGCATCGTGCTCACGGCGCGATGCCCGCGGCCGGTGGGCGTCAGGCGGACCGCCCGCAGCTACTAAGGGATGGCGAGGCAGCGAGCACATCATGGACAACACCGCAACGGAGGCTCGCGAAGCGAAGTGCTGAAGAGGGCGGGTGGTGCGTTGACCGGTTGAGGTCGCCATCGTTTACGGTGAGTGCGGGTTTTGAGCATCGGTCACTCCTCCAGAAGGGAGGCCCGGAACCAGCATTCGGCAGGCGTTTTCGGCGGTCGCGGGCCGATGGGCGTGTCAGGAGTCGCGAAGCAGCTCAAGGATCGCGAGAACGCGCCGGTTGTACGTAGTGCCGTGCGGAAGGTCGAGCTTGGTGAAGATCGAGTTGATGTGTTTCTCAACGGCGCTTTGGGTGACGAAGAGTTCCTGGCGCATGGAGGCGTTGGTGTGCCCCTGAGCCATGAGCGTCAGCACTTCGCGTTCACGTTCGGTGAGACGCGAGATAGGTGAGTCTGCGGGGCCGGCAAGGAGCAGTTGGCGAATGACCTCTTGGTCGAATGCGGTTCCGCCGTCTCCGACACGTTCGATCGCTGCGAGGAACGCGGTGATGTCGGAGACGCGGTCCTTGAGTAGGTAGCCCACCCCACCGGCGCCGGTGAGTAGCTCGGTGGCGTGACGGCGCTCGACGTACTGCGAGAGGACCATCACAGCAACCTGGGGCCAGGTCGATCGGATCGTTAGTGCTGCCCGAATGCCCTCGTCGATGAAGTCGGGGGGCATCCGGACATCAACGATCACCAGTTGGGGTTGCCGCTCCGACACGGCGTCGATCAGTTCGCTGGCGGAACCGACCGCGTCGATGATTTCGTGGCCCTCGGCTACGAGGAGCTGGGCGATCCCCTCGCGAAGCAGGGCGGAGTCTTCGGCAATGGTTATGAGCACGGTATGTCCACCCGGATAGTCGTTGGGCCGCCGGCAGGGCTGTCGAGGTCGAATGTGCCGGAGAGTGCGGTGACTCGCGAGGTGATGCCCGCGATTCCTTGCCCGGCTGGGTCCGCACCGCCTACGCCATCATCGTGCACCGTCATCGTCAGCCGTCCTCCCTGTTGGCGCACGGTGATGTCGATGCTGTGTGCTGCGGCATGTTTGATCACGTTCGTCACGGCCTCACTTGCAACGAAGTATGCGGCCGATTCGACAGACTTGGGGCATCGCTCTGCCAAGTCGTAGTCCAGGTGAATGGGCAGGTGCGTTCGTTCCCGGAGCGCTTCCAGCGCAGGGCCCAGCCCGTCGCGGGCGAGCATTGCCGGATAGATGCGCCAGGACACGTCTCGGAGATCGTCGAGGATGTGCCGTGTCTCCGTGAGAGCACGCGCATAGAGAGCCGATTGCTCGTCGGGATTCGCCTGGCGCTCGGCTCGACCGAGCAGAATCGACAGGGCCACGACTCGCTGTTGGACACCATCGTGAATGTCGCGCTCGATCCGACGCCGTTCGTCATCTATCGCGTCGACGACATCTGCAAGCGTCACTGTGAGCTGAGATACCCGGTTCTCGAGTTCATCGTTCCCCGGGCGAGTGAACGCATTCCAGAGCTTCGGTTCCAGCTGCGCGGCAGCGATCACTCCCTGCACCGCGAGAAAGAGAAGGATCAACCCAGGCAGCACGAAGATCGCCACGGTGCGATAAGTGACCTGTCCTGCAGGCGCATCGAAAAGAGGTACTGCGCCTCCCGTTGCTGCTCCCACTGTGAGACTGACAGCCACAACGACGCCCGCCACAATGAGTGCGAGGACCGTCCCTCCCAGAATTCCAAGCAGCGAGCGGACCGCGAGGTATCCCACGGCACGCCACCCGCGTGGTTCGCTCCGAAGACGCCCACCAATCAGGGCAGTGATCCGCGCGTGTTCGAGTCGGACGATTGATCTCGCCGCGTCTCGGGAGAGCAGCCCGCCGATAACCGCGAGCATGTCGACGGGGATCAGCGCGACCCCGAGCGCGACGCCCGCCAGCCTCGACGGGATCCGCTTGAACCCGCCGCGTCTCAGCACCGCCACCGGCTCGTGCTGGTCTCGACTCATCCGGTCATCTTTTCACGCCGAACGCGTCGCACCCGGAGGACGATGAAAAGGGCAACGGCAGCGACTACCGCGACGATGACGACCTTCTGGAGAACATCGGCATAGGGCTCGACGGCCGCCCAGTTCTCGCCAAGGTAGAAGCCCGAGAGCACGAAGATCGAGTTCCAGATCAGGCTTCCCGCTGTGGTCAGGAGCGTGAAGCGGACGACATTCATCCGCTCGATGCCGGCAGGAATAGAGATCAGACTCCGGAAGATCGGAATCATCCGACCGAGGAACACGGCCTTGTAACCATGCCGCTCGAACCAGGCCTCAGCCTTATCGACATCGGACAGCCTCATCAGCGGTACTCGGGCGATGATTCGCCGCAGTCGGTCGCGGCCCAGCCACGCTCCAAGCCCGTAGAGGGCGAGCGCCCCCACAACCGATCCCAGGGTTGTCCACACGAGCACTTCAACGAGAGTGAAGCTCCCCCGACTCGCGGTGAATCCAGCCAACGGCAGAATCACCTCACTCGGAAGTGGAGGGAACAGGTTCTCGAGCGCGATCGCCAGGCCGGCGCCGGGCCCACCGAGAGTTTCCATGAGATTGACCGCCCATCCGGCGATCCCGGTGAGCTCAGAGGCAGAGTCAGTTGCAGCGGTTAGGTCCATACAAGCAACGCTAGAAACGCGCTTCCGCCGCGTCAGTAAAGCAAACCACCCAGAGCGGAGAGGCCCGCCCCAGCATTCGGGGTGTGGATATCCGCACCCCTCCGAACGCAGCGCTGCCTACGGCGGTCCCTCATCCGAGCCGAGATCGATCAAGACAGAAATCGTGCGCCTCAGCCGGGGCTATGTTCGAGTCCATGGGCTCCATCGATACCGCGATCCATCCATTCCGTCTGCACGTCCCACAGGCCGAGCTAGACGACCTGACGAATCGCTTAGCTCACACGCGATGGCCGTCTGAGCCGCCTGCAGTTGACTGGACATACGGCATCCCCGGGGACCTCCTTCGTGAACTCGTCGAGTATTGGGCTCACGGATACGACTGGCGGGGTGCGGAAGCGGCCCTCAACGCATGGCCTCAGTACACGACCGAGATCGACGGCACCACAGTCCATTTCGCGCACATCCGATCACCCCATGCTGGCGCCACTCCGCTCATCATGACCCACGGGTGGCCCGGCTCGCTGGTGGAGTTCATCTCTGTCGCGAAGGCCCTCACCGACCCCGTCTCTGTCGGGGGCGACCCCAGCGATGCCTTCCACCTGGTCCTACCGTCCATCCCGGGATTCACCCTCTCGGGACCAACGGCTTCCATCGGTTGGGACCATGTGCGAGTGGCTCATGCATGGGCTGAGCTGATGCATCGCCTCGGATATGAGAAGTACGGCGCTCAGGGCGGAGACTGGGGCGGGGCGATCTCGCGCGAGCTGGGACGGGTCGACGCCGCCCACGTGATCGGCGTCCACCTCAACCTGCTCCCAGGCTCAGGAGCAACACGAGAACCCGAACAGTCCGAGCTCGATGCACTGCCGGAACCTGAACGTGAGCGGCTGCTGGCATCGTGGGCCCGCGCACAAGCCTGGGACGCTGAGCGATCGGGGTACGCCGAGCTCCAATCAACACGACCCCAAACTCTGGCATACGCCCTCACCGACTCCCCGGCGGGGCAACTGGCATGGATCGCCGAGAAGTTCTACGAATGGTCAGAACCAGGCGTCGAAATCGATCGAGACCACCTGCTAACGAACGTGACCCTGTACTGGGTGACACAAACCGCAGGATCGGCAGCCCGCATCTATTACGAGCGCGCCCACGCACCGTATTGGGGCACCGAACCCCAACAGTCAACGACCCCGACCGCGCTTGCCGTGTTCGCGTACGAGAACTTCACACCCATCCGCCACCTCGCCCAGCGCCACGACAACATCGTCCGCTGGACAGAGTTCGAACACGGAGGGCACTTTGCCGCGCTCGAACAGCCAGACGCCCTCGTAGGCGACATACGCGCGTTCTTCCGGGAGCTGCGCCCTTAACATACTTCGCGGTGATCAAAGCAGGCTCCTCCGGCCTGCGAGTAAGCGCCGGTTGCGGGTCGGATCGAGGAGGAGGTGCCGAGAATCCGAGCACCTCCCCGTTTCGCGCCTCGCTCGTGTTGCACTGCCTCAAACGCAGATGCTGTTACCAGGGGACGCTGCCGTTCCGGTCAACGAAAGTCCCGGATGGCGCGTCTGCATCAAGCGTTGCGGCGCTGACAATTACACGGGCTGCGTTAGCGGCTGTTTCCGATGCCTGCTCTCGATTCATGGGAGTCAGGTCGGTCTGCACGAATCCCGGACATACCGATGTCACTTTGATCGGGGTGTCCGCGAGAGCTTTCGCCAGCGCGATTGTGACGTTGTTGAGCGCTGCCTTCGAGCTCTGATAGGCGGGCACGACCATGCCGTAGTACGGCGACTGAGGGTCTGTCTGATCGGTCAGCGAGGCCATTGTGGTGGTCACGTTGACGATGCGCCCTGCGGGCGATCGGCGTAGTTGCGGAAGGAACTCCTGTAGGACGGAGACGGCTCCGAAGACATTCGTTGCGTAGGTCTGCTGGAAAAGGTCGACGTCGACGACCTCGTGTGTCTGGACGGTCGCTTCGGGCAAGATGCCGGCGTTGTTTACGAGGACATCGATTCCGCCCGTCAACTCCTGGACTCGCTGGGCGGCAGCACGCACCGATGCGGGATTCGTGACGTCAAGCTCCACCGCGATCGACTCCGAACCGAGCTGGGCTACGAGTTCTTCCGCGGCCGATAAAGACCTGGCGGCCACCGCGACCCGGATACCGCGTCGAGCTAGCTCTTTTGCAACTTCGCGGCCGATTCCACGATTTGCACCTGTGACAAGCGCCACTGTCATGTGTCCTCCTTAGTTGAGCGGCCACGTCTGTTGGGCCGTTGCAACTTCATCACCCGAGGGATGGGTTTGCTGGCGGGAATCGGTCTTCACGTTCCGTGCTTTTTCGCGACAGCGTCGCTCAACATCGGTGCTGCCGCCGGCCCCTCCGGGCCAGCTCGGCACCGAGGGGCTGGCATCCGCAGCCTCAATAGGGTTGGTCGAGTCGTGATGACCTCACCCGTGGCCAGGGGACGCCGAAAACGATCGTTTTCGGCAGGGAGGTGGCGCCGCCGCGCTCCGACAAACTTCCTGAGACTCCGCCACTTTCGTGAGACGCTCCGACAGCTTTCGTGAGACTCCGCCAACTTCGTGAGATCGGACAACGTCGCCTGAGATCGAGAACTTTCCGTGATCAAACCGTTGCATTCGTTATCTCGCCGTTATACAGTGATCACACGGTGAATGTTTGCTGTGGCATCCACCGCATGTGATTGCAGGACACTCTTGGTGCAAGGGACAAGGGCCGGTCGGGAGCCTCTCCGACCGGCCCTTTACTGTTCGCACTATTCTGTGAGGATGACCGATCGCAAGCTCGCCCTGGAGGCCTGGGAGAGCCTGTTCCGCGCGCAGCACGAGCTGTTCACCGAGATGATGAGCGACTTCGAGCACAGCGATATCGCGCAGGCAGAGTACGACGTGCTGCTCACCGTCACCCGCTCCCCCGACATGACCGCGCGGCTGCGCGACATCACCTCGAACATGCTGATCAGCCAGCCCAGCGTCTCGCGCCTGGTCGACCGCATGGTCACACGAGGACTCGTGGCGAAGTGCGCCGACCCCGACGACGGTCGCGGTGCGCTGATCCGGGCGACGGACGAGGGGGCCCGGGCCTTCCGCTCGCTCGCCACCGTGCACGGACGCTCGATCGCCGACCGCATGTCCCGTCTCGACGACGACGAGCTGCGCGCCCTGCGCGACCTCGCGGAGAAGCTCCGCGCCCGCTGACGCCCTCGGCCTCGGCCTCGGCACCTCCCCTGCCCGCACACCCTGACCAGCCCCTGCCCGCACCCCCGCAGGAGGAGATCTCCTCGTCGGGCGGACGTATGGCCGAAGACCTTCCTCCCGACGTCGAGTTTTCCGCCCATCACGATGCCCCCGGAACGGCCTCTCTGCATTTCTGGCAGGGTGGGGGGCGAAGGCGCGCACCACGGCGCGCTCGGGACCGCCCCTTCGGGGGGACCAGGGAGGTCATCCATGGAGATCGCCGGAATCGTCGGCATCCTCGTCATCGTCGGAATCGCGGTCGTCGTCGCCGTCGTTCTGCTGCTCATCCTGCTGCTGTTCGCACGCAGCTGGATCAAGGTCGCGCGAGCCGACGAAGCACTCGTCATCTCGGGCCGCAAGCAGAAGATCCAGCGCGCGGTCATCGCCGCCGACGGCACGACCAGCTCCGAGCTGGCAGAGTCGCCCGTCACGGTCATCGTGAACGGCAAGTCGCTCGTCAACCCGATCACGCAGCGCCACGAGATCATCTCGCTGCGCTCGCGGCAGGTGTCCCTCAACGCCGAGGCCCAGTCACTCGACAGCGTCACACTGAACGTCGACGGCGTCGCGATCGTGAAGATCGGCTCCGACCCCCTGTACGTGCGCCGCGCGGCCGAGCGCTTCGCATCGCAAGACAAGGCCATCGAGCAGTTCACCACCGAGCAGCTCGAGGGTGCGCTCCGTGGCATCGTCGCGACGCTCTCGGTCGTGGAGCTGATGCGCGAGCGCAAGAAGTTCTCCGACCAGATCGCCGCCGACGTCTCGCAGGAGCTCGCCGAACAGGGCCTGATCCTCGACTCGTTCCAGATCAAGGGCATCACCGACAAGGTCGGCTACATCCAGTCGCTCGGCGCCCCCGAGATCCAGGCGAAACGTCAGGCCGCCGAGATCTCCCAGACCAACGCCGACCGTGCGATCAACCAGAAGAACATCGCCAACAAGGAAGCCAACCTGATCGAGCAGACAGCGCTCGACACCAACACGGCCAACTCCGACTCCGGGATCGGCCGCGCCCGCGCCGAAGCCGAGCAGGCCGAGGCGCTGGCTCGTGCTCAGGCCGAGCAGGCCGTTCTGCAGCAGCAGGCCGAGAACAAGCAGGCCCAGCTCGACGCCGACGTCAAGCGCGTCGCCGATGCACAGCGGTATGAGGCCGAGACCCGCGCACAGGCCGAGCTCTACACGCGCGAGCGCGCCGCCGAGGCTGCCGCGATCGAGCAGGTCAAGCAGGCCGAGGCCCGTACCCGCATCGCCGAGCAGCAGGCGCAGGCCGACAAGGCTCGTGCCGACGGTGAGGCCGCGGCCGCGATCGCCAAGGCCAGCGGTGAGGCGAACGCCCTGCGTGCTCAGGCAGAAGCCGAGGCCGAAGCCCGCCGTCTGCGCGCCAGCGCCGAGGCCGACGCCATCCGCGCCGAGGGTGATGCCCGTGCCGCCGCTCTCGAGGCGGAGGCGAAGGCCATCGCCTCGAACCAGGACGCGTTCCTCTCGCAGCGCGTGCTCGAGGTGCTGCCGTCGATCATGGCCGAGTTCTCCAAGGGTTACGCGGCGATCGGCAACGTGTCGATCATCGGCAGCTCCGGCGAAGACGGCGCGTCGAACGTCGTCGGCGCCGACAGCGCGAAGGCCCTGCGCTCGGTGTTCGACAGCGTCCACTCGGCAACGGGGCTCGACCTCGCCGGGATCATCCAGGGTCAGGCCGTCGGCCGCGGCTTCGGTGCAGGAGTCGCCGAGGCTACGCCGCCCGCACCCGCACCCGCGCCCCGGGTGTCGACGCCGACCACTCCACCGCCGCCCGCTTCCGCAACCCCCGCAGCTCCCGCAGCAGAGTAGGCGGAGCAGGCAGAGCACTTCGGCGGATGCCGCGACCGACCCGGTCGCGGCATCCGCTGTTTCCGGAGCGGGCACCGCCGTCCCCCGTTCACGGCTCAGGACATCTGCCCCCGTGGACGCGCCGTACTGCCCGCTCCGCCGAATCCCCCGCAGATCTCCTGAGTTCCGAACGGCTCCGGACGTCGCCCGACCGGGCAGACTGGACGGATGACCCCCGCCGTCTTCGACCTCGCCACCATCGGCGCGGGCCTCTCGTTCGCGGCCGCCGTCGACGAGGTCTCGGCAGCGCTCGACACGAGCGGGTCGGTCGTCGTGACCGCACCCCCGGGCACCGGCAAGACCACACTCGTACCGCCGCTCGTCGCCTCACGGCGCAGCGGTCGGGTGATCGTCACCCAGCCTCGCCGCGTCGCCGCCCGCGCCGCCGCCCGCCGACTCGCTCACCTCGACGGCTCACCCCTCGGCGCACGCGTCGGCTTCAGCGTCCGCGGCGAGCGCACAGCCGGTCCGGAGACGCAGGTCGAGTTCGTCACCGCCGGCGTACTGCTTCGACGTATGCTCGATGATCCCGGTCTCGACGGCGTGGGTGCCGTGATCATCGACGAGGTGCACGAGCGCGCGCTCGAGACCGATCTGCTGATCGGCCTGCTCTCCGAGGTGAGGCAGCTGCGCGACGATCTTGTGGTCGTCGCCATGTCCGCCACCCTCGACGCCGAACGCCTGGCAGCGGTCCTCGGTACGGAAGAGACTCCGGCACCGATCGTCGACCACGACGTCCCTGCCTTCCCTCTCGCCGAACGCTGGGCTCCGAGCCCCGTGCCCCGGCTCGACGAGCGCGGTGTCACGTGGGGATTCCTCGACCACGTCGCGGCGGTCACGGTATCGGCGGCACGGGATCTGGTCCGCGAGAAGCCCGATGCCGACGTACTGGTCTTCGCCCCTGGTGCCCGCGAGGTGGCGGAGATCGCCCGCCGCGTCCGCGATGCCGGCGACAGGTTCGACGTGCGGGAACTGCACGGCCGCATTCCCCCGGCCGAACAGGACGCCGTGATCCGGGGCCGTACACCGCAAGACCGTCCGCGCATCATCATCACGACGTCGCTCGCCGAATCCTCGCTCACCGTGCCGGGCGTCCGTCTGGTCGTGGACACGTGCCTGTCGCGGTATCCGCAGCGCGACGCCGCCCGCGGCATGACGGGCCTGGTCACCAGCGCTGCGCCTCGCTCGTCGTGCGTGCAGCGGGCCGGACGCGCCACGCGCCAGGGCCCCGGCGCGGTGATCCGCTGCGTCGACGAGCGTTCGTACGCGGCGGCACCCGCCCGTCCGGTGCCGGAGTTGGCCGTGGTCGACCTCGCCGATGCCGCGCTCCTGCTCGCGTGCTGGGGTGCCCCGGGTGGAAACGGCCTGCGGATGATCGACCCGTTGCCCGCCGCCCACCTGGCCGACGCCATCGCTGTTCTGCACGGCCTCGGCGCGATCGACGACGAGGGCCGCGCCACCGCCGAGGGACGTGCACTGGCGGGCATCCCGACCGATCCCCGGCTGGCCCGTGCTCTGCGCGACGGCAGCCCGACGGTCGGCAGCCGTCTCGCGGCCGAGGTCGTCGCGCTCGTGGGTGGCGATCTGCGAAGCCCCGAGGCCGACATCGCGCGGGCCCTCATCGCCCTCAGAAACGGGCGGACCCCGGACGCCCGCCGATGGCGAGACGACGCGAACCGCCTCGAACGCATGATCGGCCCGGCGCCGGGCGTGCGCGCGGACCTCGACGGGGTCGGCCTCGTGATCGCGCTGGCTTTTCCCGAGCGCATCGCCCACCGCGTCGAGCGCACCGCCACCGGAGCGACGTACCTGCTCGCCTCCGGGACACGCGCAGGGGTGACGGGCCCGCTCGCAGCCGTCGAATGGCTCGCCGTCGCCGACGTGACCCGTGCCTCCGGCCGTACGGCGGCCGGGTCCGGTGCGATCATCCGCTCCGCTGCGGCGCTCACCGAGCTGCAGATGGAGCAGGCCGCCAGCCACCTGATGACCGACCGCGTCGAGGCAGACTTCGTCGGAGGTCGTGTCCAGGCCCGACGCGAACGCCGGATCGGTGCGATCCTGCGCACATCGGTGCCGGTGCGGGCATCGGCCCAGGAGGGGCGGGATGCCGTGCGTCGTGTGCTCCGGCGCGACGGACTCACGCTGTTCAGCTGGCCCGACGCCGCCGACGGACTGCGCCGCCGTCTGGCGATGCTACGACGCGAGCTCGGCGATCCGTGGCCCGATGTCTCGGACGCCGGACTGATAGAGACCCTCGACACCTGGCTGGCGTCCGAGCTCGACGCCCTGGCATCCGGCACCCCCGTGGATCGCCTGGACCTGACGTCGGCTCTTCGTCGGCTGCTGCCGTGGCCCGAAGCGGTGCGTCTCGACGACCTCGTGCCGGAGCGCCTCGAGGTGCCCAGCGGATCCCGCGTCCGCATCACCTACCCCGAACCCGACGGCGACCCGACGTCACGTCCTGTCGTCGCCGTGAAGCTCCAGGAGTGCTTCGGCTGGGCGGAGACCCCCCGCCTCGTCGACGGACGGGTACCGGTGCTGTTCCACCTGCTGTCCCCCGCAGGGCGTCCGCTCGCGGTCACCGACGACCTCGCCTCGTTCTGGTCCGGCCCCTACGCACAGGTCCGCGCCGAGATGCGGGGGCGCTACCCGAGGCATCCCTGGCCCGAGGATCCGTGGGCCGCCACACCGACCAAGCACACCAAGAACCGCGCCGCGCGCTGAACACCGACCGGGACGGGAGTCAGCGGGTGCGCCGCCGCAGTGTCAGCGAGGCGAGCACGAGAGCGCCGACCGCGAAGGCCACGACGATCAGCAGCGGACCGAAGACATCCCACCCCTCGTCGCCCGCGGCGACCGCGTTGATCGTGTCGATCGCGTAGCTCAGCGGAAGCCAGTCGGAGATCGCGTGCAGCACATCGGGCATCTGATCACGGGGCATGAAGAGCCCGCCGAGGATGATCTGCGGGAACACCAGCAGCGGCATGAACTGCACCGCCTGGAACTCGGTCTGGGCGAACGCGCTCGCGAGCAGACCGAGCGCGGTACCGAGCAGCGCGTCGACCACCGCGACCAGGCCGAGCTGCCAGAGCGGACCTTCGACGTCGAGCCCGCACACCCCGACGGCGAACGACACTGTGATCACCGCCTGCAGCAGAGCCATCAGACCGAACGCGAGCGCGTACCCGAGGATGAAGTCGGCCTTCTCGAGCGGGGTCGTCATCAGGCGTTCGAGGGTGCCCGAACGGCGCTCGCGCAGGGTCGTTATCGAGGTGATGAGGAACATCACGATGAACGGGAACAGCGCCAGGATCGCGCCGCCGAACTGATCGAAGACGCCGTCCTGATCGCTGAACAGCCAGGCGAAGAGGCCCACGAGCAGACTCGGCGCGATGAGCATCAGCGCGATCGACCGCGGGTCGTGCCGCAATTGGGCGAGCACGCGCCCGGCGGTGGCGAACGTCCGGCGGCCGTTCATTCTCCGGCCTCCTCCTGCTGGTCGCGCGCTCCTCGGCGCGATCGCCTCGTGTCGCCGACACCAGCCGCGCGGTCGCGCTCGATCAGCACGAGGAACGCGGCCTCGGCGTCGGTCGTGCCGGTGTCGGCGAGGAGCGAGGTCGGAGTCGTGTCGGCGATGATCCGCCCCTCGCGCATCAGCAGCAGCCGGTCACAGCGCACGGCCTCGTCCATCACATGGCTCGACACGATGAGCGTCACCCCTCGATCCGCGAGACCGCGGAAGAGGGCCCACAGCTCGGCGCGCAGCACGGGATCGAGTCCCACCGTCGGCTCGTCCAACACGACGAGCTCGGGCGCTCCGACCAGGGCCACCGCGAGCGACACCCGCGTGGCCTGGCCGCCGCTCAGGGAGTCCACGAGCTGCCCCGCCTGCGGGCCGAGACCCACCTCATCGATGACCCGGTCGACGTCGCCCTTGGGCGCTTTCAGCAGCGAAGCGAAGTACGCGAGGTTCTGGCGCACGCTGAGGTCGCCGTACACCGATGCTCCTTGCGTGCCGTACGCGACGCGGTGTCTCAGCCGTCGCGACCCTCCCGGCTCGCCCAGTACCGTCACCTCGCCCGAAGCGATCTTCTGCACCCCGACGATCGAGCGCATGAGCGTGGTCTTGCCGCATCCGGAAGGGCCCAGCAGGCCCGTGATCTGGCCGCGGGGGATCGCGAGGTCAATCCCGTCGAACACGTGCACCGCCCCGCGACGCACACGCAGCTGCGCGATCTCGACGGCGGAGTTATTCATCATGTGATGAATTATGCGCCCGCCCGTCGTCCGCGTCAACAGGGTCCGCAGACACCCGATGCCGACGTTCGGCGTCAGTCGAAGAGGTAGCGCTGAACGGTCGAGCCGAGACGGGAGACGAGTTCATCGATCGGTGCCGCCGCAAGCGCCGGCAGCCGCAGCACATAGCGTGCGATCAGCAGCCCGGCGATCTGCGAGGCGACGAGCGAGGCGCGCAGATCGGCGTCGTCGACGTCGAGGCGCCGAGCCACCCGGGAGAGAAGTTCGCGCGACAGGAAGCCCGCCAGCAGCGGGGTCGTGAGCCGACTGCCGATCGCAGTGCGCAGCAGCATGACTCCCCGACGGCGCACCTCGGGCTGCTCGAACGCCTCGAGGACGTACCGGATCAGCCGGTCGCCGATCTCGTCACGCGGACCCGCGAGGATCCCCGGCACATCGACATCCGGTCGCAGCGGAATGCCCACGGCTTCTGCGAAGAGATCGGCCTTGGTGCCGAAGTAGTGATGCACGAGGGCAGAATCCACACCGGCCCTGGCGGCGATGGAGCGGATCGTCGCGCCGTCGTATCCTTTTTCACTGAAGTCGTCGACCGCAGCCGCGATGATGCGCGCTCGCGAGTCGGAGACGCCCCGGGGGCGGCCACGCCGCCGCGGGGGCTTCTGCTCGGTCATGTCCGTCAGCCTATGACGCGCGACGAGGGCACGGCGCGCGAGTCAATCGAGCAGATGGCGGAGGTAGCGGGTCGGATGCTCGAGGAACGAGCGCCAGTGGTTCACGATCTCGAGGTCGTCCCACTCCGCCGGACGCACACCCCACTCCCCCACTTCGAGGATCTTCGCGCCGGGAAGAGCAGCGAGCACCGGCGAATGCGTCGCGCACAGCACCTGGCCGCCCTCATCGGCGATGCGACGGAGCACGGCGATGAGCGCGAGCGTCGAGTTGAAGGACAGCGCCGCCTCCGGCTCGTCGAGGCAGTAGAAGCCCGGCTCGTCGAATCGGCTCTCCAGCAGGGCGAGGAACGATTCGCCGTGACTCATCTCGTGGAACGGGACGTCGCCGCGGGCCGAGGGGTTCTCCTCCAGGTAGGTGTAGAACGAGTGCATCGTCTCGGCGCGGAGGAAGAAACCCCACCGATTCGCCCCCACGCCACGCTGCAGCCGCAGCCAGTCCGACAACGGCGACTCGGTCGCGCGCGTGGTGTGTCTGGCCTGGCGGGAACCGCCCTCGGGAGAGAGCCCATAGGCGATCGCGATCCCCTCGACCAGTGTCGACTTGCCGCTGCCGTTCTCGCCGACCAGGAACGTGACGCCGGGGTCGAGGTCGATCCCCTCGCGCAGCACCTGGGCGACGGCGGGGATGCTCGTCGGCCATCCTGCGCCGGGTGCGGGGGCGTCGTCGTTCGGGCGCACCGCCACGACGGGCTGCTGACGTCGACGGCGGGAGGCCGGCTCCCAGAACTCATCCATCGTGATCCTCCGCGTGTCGTCTCGTGGAGGCTACCGGCATCCGGGGACACCCGCGCGACCGAGGACCGTCAGCACTCGATGACGTTGACCGCGAGGCCGCCTTCGCTGGTCTCCTTGTACTTCGTCGACATGTCGGCCCCGGTCTGGCGCATGGTCTCGACGACCGCATCCAGGGAGACGTAATGGCTGCCGTCGCCGCGCAGGGCGAGGCGGGCGGCGGTCACGGCCGTCGACGCGGCGATCGCGTTGCGCTCGATGCACGGAATCTGCACGAGTCCGCCGATGGGGTCGCACGTGAGACCCAGGTGGTGCTCCATCGCGATCTCGGCGGCGTTCTCGATCTGGCGGTTCGTGCCGCCCATCACCGCCGTCAGGCCGCCGGCTGCCATGGCGCAGGCGGAGCCGACCTCGGCCTGGCATCCGCCCTCCGCCCCGGAGATCGACGCGTTGGCCTTGAACAACGACCCGAGGGCCGTCGCGGTCAGCAGGAAGCGGCGGATGCCACGGCGACGGTTCGCCTCGGCGGTCTGCTCTTCGTCGAGGTCGCTCCCGTCGCTCACCGCGCGCACGTCCGACTCGAACCCGAGGAGTGCGCTGCCGACCAGCTCGCCGTAGGGCGTGACCGCGTTGCCCGCCCCGAGTCCGGAGTCGGCGAGGAACCGCCACCAGTACATCGCGACGGCCGGGAGGATTCCGGCGGCACCGTTCGTCGGCGCCGTGACCACGCGGCCACCCGCGGCGTTCTCCTCGTTGACGGCGAGCGCGAACGCGCCGAGCCACTCACCCGGAAGCTCACGATGGCCGTCGGCCTCGACCTCTTCGAGCTGGCCGCGGATCACTCCGGCCCGCCGCTTGACCTTGAGGATGCCGGGAAGCGTGCCGTCGGCGTGGAGACCCGCATCCACGCACCCCGACATCGCGTCCCAGATCGCGTCGAGGCCGGCCGCGACCTCTTCCTCGCTGCGCAGCGAGGTCTCGTTGAGTCGGGCCACCTCGGCGATCGAGAGTCCGTTCTCGTCACAGAGTGCGAGCAGCGACGCGGCATCCGCGTACGAGTACGGGAATCCCGAGGTCGTGAGCTTCGCCTCCTCGCCATCGCGCCGGATGAACCCGCCGCCCACCGAGTAGTAGGTCTCCTCGGCGACGACCTGCTCCGCGGAGCCCCAGGCGGTGATGGTCATGGCGTTCGGGTGACCGGGAAGCCGGGTGCGCGGCGCGAAGACGATGTCCTCCTTCGCGAAGGGCACGTCGTGCGCGCCGTCGATGCGGATCACGGCTTGTGCCGGCAGGTCGGTCCAGGCCGAGCGCACCTCGGCGGGGTCGCAGGTCTCCGGCGCGAGTCCGCGGAGGCCGGCGACGACGGCATCCGGCGTCCCGTGCCCGATTCCCGTCGCGCCGAGCGAGCCGTACAGTGTGCTTCCGATGCGGGTGACCTGCGGCAGGACGCCCGTCGCAGTGAGTCGTCGTGCGAAGTCGAGAGCCGCTCGCATCGGTCCGACCGTATGGGAGCTCGAAGGCCCCACTCCGATGGAGAAGAGGTCGAAGGCCGAGACGTACGCAGTCACCCCTCCAGGCTACGCCGGATCGGCGACTTCGGTTCACCGAGGTTAACTCGCCGTCCCGTCAACCCCCTACAGCCCCATCCGCCGCCGAGGCATCCTGAGCGGACGACATCATCGAAAGGGGTCCCCATGACCGACAGCACTCCCGAGCCCGCGCCCACCGACGAGCTCTCCGCCGAGGCGCAGACTCCGACTCCCACCCCGACCTCCGACACGAGCGACGGCGAGGTCACGACACCGGCACAAGCCGACTCCCCCGAAGACGCCGACCCGAGTGAAGTGCCCAGCACCGATGAGCTCGAAGAGCCGAGCACCGAGAAGGCCCCGGGCGAGGAGCCCAAGGCCCCGAAGCGCGACGAGCCCGAGCCCGATCACGAGGCGGTCGGCATCGGCGTGGTCGACACGGAAGAGCCGCAGGCCGGCTGAGACCCGCGACCGCGCTACCAGGTCAGCGGGTCGAGCCGCAGGTAGAAGTCCTGACGGGCAGAGTCGAGATCGATGCCGTACCGCGCAGCGAAGTCGTCGTCCGCCCGACGGGCGGTGCTCTCGTCGGGCCACGTCTCGCGGGCGTTCGCCAGGAGCAGGGCGATGTCGGCGTAGGGGTCGGCACGCCCGAGCCGGCCGACATCGATGAGTCCGGCGACGTGCGAGCCGTCGGGCGCGATCAGGATGTTCGGCAGGCAGAAGTCGCCGTGGCAGACCACCGCTTCTGCTTGCTCCTGGACGATCCGTCGCGGGAGCTCGCTCTCGAGGCCGGCGAGGATCCGCGACGGCGGCACATCCTGCAGCGCGACGGGCAGGAACTCGGTCTGCACCCGGTCCTCGGCGACCGTCGCTCTGGCTGCCGTCATCATCCCGTCCACTCCCTGGCCGTAGGGGCAGTCGGACACCGGGACGGCGTGGAGACGCCGCAGGATGTCGGCGATCGCCGGCCACGCCGCACGCAGACCGGCCGCATCGAGCCGGTCGGCGGGGACTCCCTCCACCGCAGAGGTCACGAGGGCACCGCCGTGCGCGGTGAGACGCCACTCGATCACCGACGGACCGGGGATGCCGACGCTCGCGAGCCATGCGATCCGGTCGCGCTCGGCCGCCAGTTCGTCCACCTGCGACGAGGGGACCACCTTGACGTATCGCCCACCGGCCTCATCGCGAAGCACAGCCGCGCCCGACTCGCCGCTCTCCACGGGCAGCCAGTCCGCACCATCGGGGAGCAGTTCTGCGGGAATGTGCATCTGCTCATCCTCCCGCACCGGATCCGCTCCGGTCGCACCTGATGCTGCCCGATCGTCGGCGGGACGACAGCAGGTGCGACCGGAAGCAGCCGCAGTGTGCTCTTACTCGACGAGCTTGCCCGCGGTGTCGACCTCGCGCATGAGCTCCGCGATCTCCGGCGAGATCTCTGGGATCGCCTCACGGGTCACGCCGTCCTTCGGCGACCACACCAGGTTCACCTGCAACGTGGGATCGGTGTCGGGGAAGTCGCTGCGGTTGTGGCATCCGCGGGTCTCCCGCCGCTCCAGCGCGGCCTCGAGGGTGGCCCGGGCGGCGAGTGCCGATGCCTTGAGGTCGAACGCATGCGCGAGGTCCTGGAACCCGGCGATGTCGGGGTGGATGCCGATGTCCTCCATGCGCCCCTCGATCATGTCGAGGTCGGCGAGACCGGCGCGCAGCCCCTCCTCCGAGCGCACCACACCGGCGTACTCGGTCATGAGGTTGCGGATCGCGCGCTGCAGGGCACGGACGTTCTCGCGCCCCTCGGCCGCCAGCAGATCGTCGATCTCGGCCCGCGCTTCCGCCACCGCGGTCGCCGACCGGCGCTGCGCGTCGAGCCCCGCCGCATGCTCCATTGCCGCCTGACCGACGATGCGTCCGTAGACGAGGAGTTCGATGAGCGAGTTGCCGCCGAGACGATTCGCGCCGTGCAGACCGCTCGACGCCTCGCCGATCGCATAGAGGCCGTCGACGTCGGTCTGGTGGTCTTCCGGACGCACCCAGACGCCGCCCATCGAGTAGTGCGCGGTCGGCGCGATCTCGATCGGATCGGTCGTGATGTCGAGCATCTGCAGCTCCATCATCGTCTGATAGACGCGCGGCAGACGGGTCATGATCGTCTCGCGCGGCAGGTGCGAGACGTCGAGCCAGACGCCGCCGTTCTCGGTGCCGCGCCCTTCCTGGATCTCGGTGTACGCGGCGAGCGCGACGCGGTCACGGGTCGAGAGCTCCATGCGCTCGGGGTCGTACTTCGCCATGAATCGCTCGCCGAGGGCGTTGCGGAGGATTCCGCCTTCACCGCGTGCGGCCTCGGAGATCAGGGTTCCCGCTGCGCTCTCCGGCTCGATGATGCCCGACGGATGGAACTGCACGAGTTCGGGGTCGCGGAGCCGCGCGCCGGCGTCCACCGCGAGACGGAAGGAGTCGCCGGTGTTCTCGTCGCGGCGGGACGAGGTGCGGCGCCAGATGCGGTTGTGTCCGCCCGCGGCGAGGATCACGGCGTCCGCGTGGATGAGGTAGCGGGTGCCGTCGGCCTGGTCGAAGCCGTAGGCGCCGAACACGACGTTGTCGCGCACGAGCAGGCGCGTGATGTAGACGTGGTCGAGGATCGGGACCTCGAGCTGCTCGGCCTTGCGCACGAGGGTGCGCTGGATCTCGAGGCCCGTGTAGTCGCCGGCGAACGCGGTGCGGCGGAAGGTGTGGGCGCCGAAGAAGCGCTGCGAGATGCGGCCGTCGTCTTCGCGGGCGAAGTCCATGCCCCAGCGCTCGAGGTCGCGGATGCCACGCTCGGCACCCTGCGTCACGATCTCGACGGTGTGCGGGTTGGCGAGCAGGTAGCTCTCCTTGATGGTGTCGGCTGCGTGCTGCTGCCAACTGTCGTCGGCATCCATCGTGCCGAGTGCCGCGTTGATGCCGCCGGCGGCGAGCGACGTGTGCGCATCCTGCCGCGGTCGTTTCCCCACGGCGAGCACGTCCACGCCGTGTTCGGCGATCTCGATCGCCGCCCGCAGACCCGACCCTCCAGTGCCGATGACGAGGACCGTGGTGGATATCTGTCGTTCGCGCGTAGCCATGCGATCCACGCTAGTTAGGGGATCCTAATAACTCCAATGCATAGTTCGAGTTGAAACGATGCGGGTAGGCTATGGTCATGAACCTCGAGCAACTCCGCGGGTTCGTCGAGGTCGCGCGTCTCGGACACTTCACCCGCGCCTCCGAGCACCTGCATCTGGCGCAGCCGTCGTTGAGCCGGCAGATCTCCACGCTCGAGCGCGAACTGGGCGCGGAACTGTTCCACCGCGCACGCGGCCACATCGCTCTCACGGCCGCCGGCGAGACCCTCCTCCCCCGCGCGCAGCGCATGCTCGCCGAGGCCGACGCCATTCGTGACGAGATGGGCGAGCTGGCCGGACTCCGCCGTGGACGCGTGCGCCTGGGCGCCCCTCCGACACTCTGCATCAGCCTGGTCGCCGAGGCCATCCGCGCTTTCCATTCCGCGCATCCCGGCATCGATCTGCACCTGACGGAGAGCGGCTCTCGCCGGCTCGTCGAGGAGCTCGCGGTCGGCGCCGTCGACATCGCCCTCATCACCGAGTCCGAAGGACCTCCTCCCTCTGGATTCAGCCTGACGCGGACCCCGCTCCTCACCGAGGAGCTGGTCGTCGTCTCGGCCGCGAGCGAGCCACCGGTGTCGAGTTCGGCGTCGATGACGCTTCACCACCTCGCCACCCTCCCCCTGATCGCCCTCGACGAGACCTACGAGCTTCGAGCCACCACCGATGCGGCTTTCCGCGCCGAGGGACTCCGACCCACCCATGTGCTCGAGGGCGCCGAGATGGATGCGGTGCTGCGTTTCGTCGAGCGCGGCGTCGGCGTCGCTGTGGTGCCGGCCATGGTTCTGCTCGATCGCCCCGCTCTTCGTTCGGTGCGACTGACGCACCCCATGATGACCCGCACGGTGAGCCTCGCCCACCGTGCAGACGTCACGCCGGCCGTCGCCGTCGCCGCGATCCGCCAGGTGATCGTCGCCACCGCCGCGGACGTCGCCGACCGCGACCCGGCGATCACCAGCCTGCTCTGATCGCGCTCCGCGAGACCGCACATCCACGGTCCCGCACATCCATCGCCCGGATGCGCGGGATGCCGAGGACGTCGCGAACCACCGCTGGTCATCCGCTCACCCTCCCTGGGTCGACAGCGGAATGGGCGACGAGCTGCGCGCCCGACCGATGGGATTGTCGAGCGTTCCGGCGTACATGAGGGAAGCGGACTGGTCCGCGAGGTCCACCATGCGCAGCGTGTTGCGCAGTTGCAGACGATTCAGGCACGAATGGGCGAATGCATCGGCCCGCAGATCGACGAGTGACTCGAGGTCGGGATGCCCATCGGCATGCTCATCGACCGTCTCTCCGACCAGGCGCCAGAAGCCCCCCTCAGTCAGGGTGCCGTCGATGTGGAGGATGCCCGCCAGGTGCCGGAGCACCCCATCGAAGACGTCGGTGAAGACGGCGAGCGCCTTCTCCTCGTCGCCGACGGGGGCGACGATGCGTCGCACCTCCTCCGGCAGCGTGCGCTCGGACAGTAGTGCTACTTCCTCACCGATGTCCTTCATGAACACACCGGTCGGCACGTTCCGCTCGAGGATGAGGATGAGGTTCTCGCCGTGCGGCATGAACGCGAGATCGTGGGCCAGCAGGCTGTGCACGATCGGCCGGAGATACGCGCGAAGGAACCGGTGGACCCACGCGGTCGCGGGGATACCGGAAGCACGGATGAGCGTGGTGACCACCGAGACGCCCTCGCCGTCGCGATGCAGGAGCGACGCCAGAGTCGCCAGTCGCTCAGCCCCGGCTGCCAACGGCACAGGGCTCTCACGCCAGAGGGCGGCCAGCATCTTGCGGTGGGCGGACGGCTGTGCGGTGCGGTGGTACACGTCGCCCGTGTAGCCGATCGACGCGCGCTCCCGGAGCACTCGGAAGCCGGCATCCGCGAATGTCGGGTCGGCGGCCACGAGCTCGGCCACCCAGTCGTTGATCGCGGGTGTGACGCGCATGTACGCCGGAGAGAGCCCTCGAAGGAACCCCATGTTCTGCACAGCGAGCGCCGTCTTCACGTAGTGCCGATGCGGATGGGAGACGTTGAACATGGTGCGCACCGATTGCTGGGCGCGATAGTCGTCTTCGCTCTCGCCGATGTAGACGAGGTCGCGTCGGGCGAGGTCGGGGGCGAAGGTGATGGTCACGCGGTTCTCCCACTGCCACGGGTGCACCGGCAGCAGGTGGAAGTCGGCCGGCTCCTCGCCGAGGTCGCGAAGACGGGTGGCGAAGCGATCGCGTTCGGTCGGGCTCAACTCGCCCGAAAGCAGGGTCTCCTCGGTGAGATCCGCGCCGAGGGCCAGATGCGATGCTGACCGTCGCGCGGCGACCCACACCAGGCGGAACGACCGGGCGGCCTCGGGAGCGAAGGTGGCATGATCCGAGACACCGAAGCCGATGCGCCCGTTGTTCGCGACGAAACCAGGGTGCCCCTCGGTCATCGCCGCCTCGATCGTCTGGAAGTCGGCGCCGGCCAGCTCCCGCGCCGACGGCCCACCCCGCGCGATCTTGAACATCGAGCCAGCGAGCGTGGACGCGATCTCTTCCAGGTACAACGGGAGAAGCTCATCCGACAGGCCGAGGGTCGGCTGCAGCTCGAGGATCAGCTGCTGCGCGTCCAGCACGGCATCTGTACCGTCGATGAGGCGACGGATGCTGCTCTCCTCGATGATCCAGTGCTCCAGCTCGGTACGCATGGCGCGGAACCGGTACTCGACGGCGGTGGAGGGCAAACCGACGCGCCAACCATCGCCGGAGGGCTCCGGGGCGATCAGCCGTTCGTGGCTGAACTCCGCGAGAGCCTTGGCCACCAGGTGACGCTGTGCGCGCTCCAGCGAATCGATCGTCAGGTGGGCGGCGGGGGCGATCATGCGCGTCCCTCTCGGTCGAGGCGGATCAGGTCGGACGCCGCGAAGCCGGCGCGGGTGCACACCGAGAGCATCGCGGTCTTGAGGTGCCCGCCCTCGTCGATGACGACGTGGCGCACCTCGTCGAAGCCGGCGCGCACGTTCTTCGCGCGGATGCGCGCGTTGCGCACATCCGGTTCGACGACCACGCGCTCCGCGCCGAGCTCATCGAAGCACCACGACATCACGGCGGCGAACACCGCATCGGTCAGCCCGTGTCGGGGGTCCTCGCCCGGAGGCGACACCAGGACGTGCATGCCGATGTCGCCCGGCACCGCGTCGTGGACCTCTGTCAGCAGCACCTGCGCCGGGTCATAGGTCTCGGCGTAGAACAGCGGGACCTCGTCGACCAGCCCGAGCCACGCCTGCTGGGCGGGATCAGCATCGACAGCGGCGAGATAGGCCGCGACGGCGGGGACATCCAGGTCGGTCATGCCCCAGTACGCCGAATGGGGATCGGCCAGCCAGCGGTGCAGGATAGCCGCGTCCCGAAGGGGGCTGGCGACGGTGAGCGATACTCCGATCCCGGTCGTCGTCGTCATCGCACGACCGCCCCGGGCACGGTGGACTCCCGGAGGGCATCGGCGGGGACACCGAAGTCCTGGAACGCGATGCGGCGCTCGATCGGGTAGACCTCTCGACCGAGGATCGACGAGAGGATCGACGAGTTGCGCCAGGCGCCGAAGCCGAGGTCCGGGGCGGTCAACCCATGGGTGTGCTCTTCACCGTTCTGCACGAAGACCCGCCCGCGTCCGCCGTCGACGCTGTAGTCGCGCGCGACGTCCATCCTGCCCAGAGCATCCCAGTCCAGACGGTCGGCGATGCCCTGCAGGAAAGGCGGCGTCTGGGCAGAGTACCCCGTGGCGAGGATGAGCGAGGCCGTCTCCCTGTCGTACTGCTCTCCGAGCTGGCCGTGCCGCAACGAGAGCCGGAAGCGCACGCCGTCCCACTCGGCGGCGGTGACCTCGGTATCGGCGAGGAGCGTCGTGGGCACTGGACCTTCGGCGCTGAGCCGATAGAGGGTGTCGTAGATGTCGTCGATGAGGTCGCAGGAGACACCCTTGTAGAGGCTCCGCTGCTCCCGACTCAGGTGCTGCCGCAGTGCGAGGGGAAGGCCATGGAAGTGATCGGTGTACTCCGGTGAGGTCATCTCCAGGGTGAGCTTCGTGTACTCCATGGGGAAGAACCGCGGCGACCGGGTGATCCAGTCGAGACGATAGCCGCCCTCGCGCGCACCCTCGAGGAGATCGCGGTAGATCTCGGCCGCCGACTGGCCGCTGCCGACCACCGTGATCGAATCCGTCGCGCGAAGCGCATCACGATTCTCCAGGTATGCCGAGCTGTGCACGGCACGGCCGGAGATGTCGCGGAGAGCCGTCGGGATCGTGGGGCTCGTGCCGACCCCGACGACGACGTGACGGGTGCGCAGTGTGCGCTCCTCGCCGGTGTCGGTGCGCATCGCCTGCACGATGTAGACGTCGTCGACAGGGTCATGCTCGACCCGCACGACCTCGTGATTCCAGTGCAGCTGGTGCAGCTGCTCGGCCGCCCAGCGGCAGTACGCGTCATATTCGGTACGCAGCGCATAGAAGCTCTCACGGATGTAGAACGGGTAGAGCCGCCCCGATTGCTTCAACCAGTTGAGGAAGGAGAAGCGCGAGGTGGGATCGGCCATAGTGACCAGGTCGGCCAGGAACGGCACCTGGATGGTCGAGCCCTCGATCATCATCCCGGGGTGCCATCGGAAGCTTTCCGCACGGTCGAGGAACACCGCGTCCACCCCGAGCGGATCCGCGAGACAGGCGAGCCCCAGGTTGAACGGGCCGATGCCGATGCCGACGACGTCGTGCACGTGCGCGGTCATGCCGTCGCCTCCGCGGCGACGAGATCCGGCGATATGCCCGCGAGAGCAGTCGCCGCGTCCTTCACGATGTCCAGGATCGTTCGGACGTCGTCGAGGGTGGCTTCCGGGTTGAGGAGAGTCAGTTTCAGGCAGGGCCGTCCGTCGATCACCGTCTTCGCGACGAGTGCACGGCCGGATTCGAAGAGCACGCGCCGGACCCCCGCGACGAGCTCATCCTGCACTGCGGGCGGCACATCCCCGGGACGCGCGCGGAAGAGCACGGTGCTGAGCTGGGTGCGACCCACCAGCTCGAGTTCGGGATCGGCGTCGACCAGATCGCCGGCGGCCGTGGCGAGATCGATGACCGCGTCGAACAGCTCGCCGATCTGCGCCGTCCCCATCGATCGGAGCGTCGCCCACAGCTTCAGCGCGTCGAAACGGCGCGTGGTCTGCAGCGACTTGTCCACCTGATTGGGTTCGTCGTTCTCCCGCGGGTTGAGGTAATCGGCGTGCCAGGCGCCCGCAACCAGATCCCGGGGGTCGCGCACGAGCAGGGCGCTGGAGGAGACGGGCTGGAAGAAGCTCTTGTGGAAATCGACGGTGACGGACCGTGCCCGTTCGATGCCTGCAAGAAGGTGCCGGCGCCGGGACGAGACCAGGAGTCCTCCTCCGTAGGCAGCGTCGACGTGCAGCCACAGACCGCGGGCGTCGCACACCGCGGCGATGCTCGCGAGCGGGTCGATCACGCCGCGGTCCGTAGTGCCTGCGGTGGCGACGACGGCGATGGGCACCCGTCCCTCCGCCACAGCCGCAGAGACCGCCGCATCGAGGTCAGCCGGAAGCATCCGCCCTGCGCTGTCGTCGGCCACCTCGATGACCGCATCGTCGGCGAGGCCGAGCAGCAGCGACGACTTGCCGACGCTGAAATGACTGGATGCCGTGGCGAAGACGACCAAGCGAGACATCGACGTCGTACGCGAGCCGCCGACCGCCGCCAGTGCCGCCTCTCTGGCGAGGAACAGCGCATGGAGGTTCGACTGCGTGCCCCCGGAGGTGAAGATGCCGTCGCCCGAGGCGAACCCCACCCATCCCGTCACGGCCTCGATCAGCCGACGCTCCATCAGCGTGCCCACCGTCGACTGGTCGTAGGTGTCGACCGAGGTGTTGACCGCGGCGAGGATCGTCTCGGCCGCGACGGCGGGGAGCGCCACCGGGCAGTTCAGGTGCGCCGCATACAGGGGGTGGTGAAACCACACGGCGTGGGCGAGGAAGAGATCATCGATCTCACGGATGGCCGACGCGGTGCCGATGCCGGAGCCGGCGAGGTCGACCCGATCGACGAGTTTCTGCAGTTCTGCGAGCGAGGCGCCGGACGTGGGTTGTGTGGTTTCGGTGAACCTTGCGGCCACCCGAGACGCCGTGCGTGCGATCTGGGAGCGGTAGACGTCGACGGTCGAGGAAGTGAGCAGCTCAGTCACGATGGACAACTCCTAAGTTAGGTTTGCCTATCCTACATATGATTTTTGGACTGTATAGAAAAACTCGCGACGTGGGCGGATGCGGACGTGGGCGGATGCGGCAGCATCGAGGACCGATGACAGCGGGCAGAAACGCAGAAACGGCCCCCACCGAAGTGGAAGCCGTTCCTTCACTGTCTCAACACAGTGTGCGCCCGAAGGGACTCGAACCCCTAACCTTCTGATCCGTAGTCAGATGCTCTATCCATTGAGCTACGGGCGCCCAGCCCGCTCAGCGGGCCGTAGAACAGCCTACAACAGTCCCGACGCGAAAGCGAAACGAGGCCTCAGTCCTCCACCGACGCGGCCTTCTGCTGCTTCTTCCGGCGCTTGGCCTTGGCCCTCTGCTCCGACGAGAGCGCCTGCAGATCGACGAGTCGAAGGGCCTGCATCCGCGCTTCGCGCATGCGGTTGTAATCGGGATCCTGATCCGGACGCATGCCCTCGACCCGCAGTCGGCGGTCGAGGTTGTGGCGCACATCCGCCCAGGCGGCGTCACGCGCCTCCTCGACGATCTCGGCGAGCCGATCGCGGTCCTGCATGATCTCTCGCAGGCGCACGGCAACGCCGGTGGACTGCTTGGCACGTCGGCGGAGGTTGCGCACATCGCGGTCGCGGTAGTCGTGCGTCCCCACCGGATCGGAGTGCCGGCCCCTCGCCCTCTTGCGCAACGCGGTGACGGTGGCAGCGGCCTCTTCCGACTCCTCGGCCATGGCACGAAGCGCCTCACGCGCGTCGTCGATGTACTTGTCCATGTCGAAGACGCCGTCTTCGGCGATGGTGCCGATGAGGATGTGGTTCTTCACGGCGAGGCGCGCCGCAGCGGTCGCGATCGCAACGCCCTCGGCGATGGCATCCGCTGTCCGTCCCACCGGTACCTCCTCTCCTTGAGCGTACCGGTATCACTGCAGCCCGGTGTCGGCCAGAATGGTTCGGAATCAGCTTGCCCCACCCATCCGACATCCGCGGGTTCGCACCAGGATCGCGCCGTGCAGGAGAGCAATGAAGCACCTCGAACTCACCGGCAGCACCACCGTGATCACCGGAGCGGCGAACGGGATGGGCGCGGATATCGCACGCCTGCTGGCGGCTCGGGGAGTACACCTCGCGCTCATCGACCACGACGCCGCGTCACTCGCGACGATCGCGGCCGAACTGCAGGGTGTGCGCGTGACGACGCACGTCGTCGACCTCCGCCACGACGAGGCCGTGTTCGCGACCGCCGCCGACATCACCGAGGCCCACCCGCGCATCAACGCCCTGATCACGTGCGCCGGCTCGTCGATGCTCGGCGACATCGACCAGCTCACCATGGAGGAGATGCGCTGGCTCACCGACGTGAACCTCTGGGGAACGGTCTCGGTCACCAAAGCCCTTCTCCCCGCGCTCCGCGCCGCGCCGGCCGCGCACATCACGCACCTGGCGAGCGTCTACGCACTCGCCGCCCCCGCCGGCCGCATCCCGTACGCGGTCAGCAAGTTCGCGGTGCGCGCGTTCTCCGAGGCTCTGCGGCACGAGCTCGAGGGCACCTCGGTGAGCGTCGGAGCCGTCTACCCTGCGGGGGTGCGCACCGGGATCATCCTGCACGGTCGCTACGCCGCGGCGATCGACCCGGAGGTGGCGGCCCGGGCCGCCGCCGCGCAGGCCGCGATGTACCACACCGAGCCCACCGATGCCGCGGCCCGGATCGTGCGGGCGACCGAACGACGGGCTGCGCGCACGATGGTCGGGCGAGAAGCCCGCCTGATCGACGTGCTCACCCGCATCGCTCCCGCCTCCTACTGGCGAGTGATGCGTCGCCCGCTGCGCGCGGCGATCGACACCACGACGCCGGCGACCTGAGGCGACGCCGGCGACAGGCTCCCGCTCAGCGGACGGTGCCCACCCAGATGGCCGAGGCCCACGCCTGCTGGTCGCCGTTGCAGCCGACCGATCCGGGATAGCCCCGCACCACGGCCATGCAGTTCGCGAGGAACTCCGGGTCACCGCCAAACAGCGCCCCGTACGCCCCGGATGAGGTGAGCGCGCCCCATACGCGGAACTGGTAGATGTGCGCGAGCTCATGCGCCATCGCCCAGTTCAACCGGCCGGCACTCCAGGTCGCGATGTCGGCGCGGTACTTGATGTATCCGTTGCTGTTCGCGCATGCCGGGGCGTTCCCGCCCGCACACGACGAGGACTCGTAGAGTCCCACGCCCCCACCACCGACGAGGTCGAGGGCTGCCCGCACCCGCGCGTACCCCTCCGGACTGCTCGACGACCACATCGGCCCTCCGGGACCCGAGCTCTGTGCCGCCTGCCAGGACGCGACCTCTGTGCCCACCTTCTCCGTGAGCGCGTGCAGGGTCGCCGTGGCCGCCGCGACGGTATCGGGGTTCTCCTTCTCGGCGGCGACGGCCTGCTGTGCCGACAGGGCGGCGGCGCGATGCGCGGCCGTATCCACCCGACCTTCGGCTCCCTGGAGTGCGGCGGTCAGGGCTTGGACCTCGGCGAGGAAGGCGGGCCGCAGCGCAAGGACGGCGGCGCGATCGGCGGTCTCCTGCTCTGCGCGTTCGACGGCCCCGTCGAGGTAGTCGGTGCGCTGGCCGGCGTCGCGATACTGGCCGTTCAGTGCGACGAGCTGTGCGACAGCGGTCGTTCTCTCGTGCTCGAGGGCGTCAGCTCTGCCGATCATCCCCGAGATGAGCAGCACCGAGGCGGCGAGGGTGACGGCCAGCACCCGGCGGATCACGGCAGGAACCCCGTCGTGTCGGCGATCTGCGCGTCCTGCTCAGCGAGCTTCGACCGCAAGGCGGTGAGCTTCTCGGCGAGTTCCCGGTTCTCGCCGCGCGACGTGTCCAGCGCGCCTTCGACGCGTGCGATCTCCGCTTTGACCGCGGCGATCGACGCCATGCGCTCCTGATCCGCGATCGCGACGAGCGTGATCCCGCCGACGAGCAACAGGCATCCGACCGCGACAGCAAGACTCCGCATCTCGCTCCCCAGGACAGCGCAACAGTTCCGGACCGACTCCGATCGCCCCAATATACAACCGGAGCCGACTCTGCGGTCCCCCGACCTGCGTCAGGGCGAACCGGCAGCTCAGGCCGTCAGGTCACTGTTCTCGGCGAGGCGTCGCTCGGCTGCGGACTGACCACTGGCGAGGTGCGCGGGGACGATCCGGCGCAATGCCTCGGTGTCACGCGCAGTCATCGCCTCGAGGATGATGCGATGCTCGTCCGCCATCGCGAGCAGATCGTCGTGCTGACCGAACAACCAGCGCAGACGCGTGAGGAACACGGCGATGAGCTCTCCGAGCATCTCGTTCGCCGCGAGTTCGACGGCGACCTCGTGGAACTCCGCTGCGGCCACCCTCGCAGCCTCGGAATCCTGCGCCTTCGCGGCCGCGAGCTCACGCTCGTAGACCTCGCGGATCCGGGCGATACCGGCCTGGTCGTGCCGCTCGGCGGCGAACACGAAGATCAGCGTCTCGATGGCCTCGCGCACCTCGGCGAAGTCCTGGATGTCCCGATGGGTGAACTCCCGCACGACTGCCCAGGTGCGGGGACGGGCGACGACGATCCCCTCCGCGACGAGCGTGCGGATGGCCTCCCGGACCGGAAGTCGCGACACATTGAGCTCTGCCGCGATGTCGCGCTCCACCAGGCGCGACCCCGGCATCCGCCGCCCGAGGATGATGTCATCGCGAAGGATGCGCGTGACCCTCACCGACTCGAGTTCGCCGCCTCCTGCTATAGCCCCCGCCATCTGGGCATTCTCGCACTCCCGGCGGTGTTCCTCAACTTTTGGTATCCCAAGCCCTCGCAGCGGCGGCGGCCCGGGCGGGGACGAGGGCTCCTCCCTCGCCCCCGACGATGCTCAGGGCAGGCGGTTCGCGATCGCGAGGTTCGCCGTGAGCTCTTCGGCAGTCTGCCGCACCACATACGCCGGGCGGTCGCGCTCGACCCTCCAGGACTCACTGAGCGGACCCACGTTGACGGTGTCGAAGCCGGCCTCGTCGTAGAAGCGCGTCACGAAGGCCACGGCTTCCACGTCATCGCCGGCCGTGGCCAGCGCGCGACGGTCGGGGGTGCCGGCCGGCGTTCCGTCGGACGTGATCTCCGAGGCGAAGATGTGGTTGAACGCCTTCACGATCTTCGCGCCGGGGAGCGCACGCTGCACCAGCTCGGACGTCGTGGTCTCCCCCTTGTCGAGGGCTTCGATGTGTCCGTCCCGCTCGAAGTAGTAGTTGTTGGTGTCGAGGACGATCTTGCCCGCGAGCTGCTCGGCCGGGAGCTGGTCGATCGCGCCGAGGGGCACAGTGACGACGGCCACGTCTGCGGCAGCAGCCGCGTCCTGCGCCGTCGCGGCCCGAGCCCTGGGCCCGAGCTCGGCGACCAGGTCGGCGAGTGTCTCCGGTCCACGCGAGTTGGCGATCACCACGTCGTAGCCGTTCGCGATCGCGACGCGTGCGACCTGGCTGCCGATGTGTCCTGCACCGATGATTCCGAGAGTTGTCATGTTGGCCCCAACGCCTCGCGCTCAGGGCTATTCCCGTCGAGTGCTCGCGTGACCGTGGCTCAGACCTCGCGCAGCAGGCTCTCCTCGGTGCGGCGGTAGCCGAGCTGCTCATACAGGTCGACGGCCCCCGTGTTGAAGCCGAAGGCATGCAGCCCGATCGAGTCCGCGCCGAGCCTGCGGGCTTCTCTCTCGGCGGCGTGCATCAACGCGCGTCCGTAACCTCTCCGGCGCTGATCCGCGGCCACCTCGATGTCGAGGATGAACGCCTGCGGACGACCGTCACGCCGCCGCATCCCGAACCACAGGATGCCGACCTCGGTTCCGTCGACAGAAGCGGTGAAGAATTCCTGTCCTTCGGTATCGAGCCCGTCGGGAAGCTCCTCGACCATCTGGCGATGCGACTCGGCGATGGCCTCCTCGGACGTGTAGCGCCCCGATGCGACGAGGTCGTGCGCGAACCCTTCCTCCGACGCTGCCGCGAAGCGGGGGAAACGTTCCGCGGTCATCGGCGACACCTCGACGTGGGGAGCAACGTCGCGCACCGGAAGCGGTTCGAGCACCATCTGGATCGAGGCCACCTCGAATCCGCTCTGTTCGGCGAACACCCGTCCGGCCGTGTCCTGCGGAAAGAGCTGCGCCCCGATCTGGGTGGCGCCCATGTCGCGGGCGATCGGGAGCAGGAGCGCGAGCAGCCCTTCGTTCTGGGCATCGCTCAGCGTCTCGGCACCGCCGAGGCCGATGTCGAGGTCGAGGTCGAGCAGGAGCATCTTCTGTCCGCTCAGGGCCAGCACGAGTGTTCCGAGTTCGCCATCCGCATCGTCGACGATGCGCATGACCCGCGTCGTCGAGGCCGCACCACCCTCCGGGAACAGGTCGCCGAACACCTGCTCTACGTGCCCGACAGCGTCCGCGCCGAGGCGTCGCCCCGACTCCCTGTTCCGGTCGATCAGGCGCTGCCGTGCGGTTGTCACCCACGCCTCGAAGCGGGTGGCGGGGAGGGGCTTCAGGTGCAGGGACATGCGTCCATCCTGCACCTCAGCTGCGCGTGAGCGCGTCTTCCGCCGCGACCCAGGCGAGCATGGCGCACTTGACGCGCGCGACGTACTTCGACACCCCACCGAGGGCAGCGGCATCGCCGAGGAGCTCTTCATCCGGTTCGATCGTGCCGCGGGATCGCATCGCCTCGCGGAAGGCCGCGATGCGCACCTCGAGGTCTTCGACGCTGAGTCCTTCCGCGAGCTCCGCCAGCAGAGAGGCCGATGCCTGCGAGATCGCGCAGCCGTGCCCCTCCCAGGCGATCGCCTCGACGCTGCCGTCGGCATCGCGGTGCACCTGCAGGGTGATCTCGTCACCGCAGGTCGGGTTCAACTGGTGGGACTGCGCGGGGATCTCGTCGCGGAGTCCATAGCCGTGCGGCGTGCGCGAGTGGTCCAGGATCAGCTCCTGGTACAGGTTCTGCAGGTCGCTCATGCGCCCCTCCGGAAGAAGTCGATCGCTCCGGCGACGCCCTCGATCACGGCGTCCACCTCGGCCTCGGTCGTGTACAGGTAGGTGCTCGCCCTGGTGGAGGAGGTCACACCCAGGCGGCGGTGCAGCGGTTGCGCGCAATGGTGGCCGACGCGAACGGCGATGCCGCGGTCGTCGAGGAACTGACCCACGTCGTGCGAGTGGATGCCCTCGACGTCGAAGCTCGCGAGGCCGACGCGGGGCAGGTCGATACCGGCGCCGAGCACACGCACGCCGTCGATCGCGCTCAGCCCGTCGACGAGACGGCGACCGAACGCGGCCTCGTGCGCGGCGATGCGCGGCATCCCCACCTCGGTCAGGTAGCCCACGGCCGCGGCGAGCGCGATCGCCTGCGAGACGCGCTGCGTTCCCGCTTCGAAGCGCTGGGGCGGCGGCAGATATTCGGCCTCGGTCGTGGTCACCGTGGTGATCATCGAACCGCCCGTCAGGAACGGGGGCATCGCTGCCAGCACCTCGCGCCGACCGTAGAGGGCGCCGATGCCGGTCGGTCCGAGCATCTTGTGACCGGACAGCACGGCGAAGTCGACCCCGAGGGCACGCACGTCGAGCGGGAGGTGGGGTGCCGACTGGCAGGCGTCGAGCAGCGTCAGTGCGCCGACCTCGCGCGCGAGCGAGACGAGCTGATCGACGGGGTTGACGACACCGAGCACATTGGAGACATGGGTGAACGCGACGAGCTTCGTACGGGCGGTGATCAGCTCTGCCGCGACGTCGAGCCGCAGGCCCCCGTGGTCGTCGAGGGGTATGACCTTCAGCGTCGCGCCGGTGCGCGCCGCCAGCTCCTGCCACGGGATGAGGTTCGCGTGGTGCTCCATCTCTGTGGTCACGATCTCGTCGCCTTCGCGGAGACGGAGCCCCTCGGCGGCCGCTCCCCCGCGCCCGAGCGACGCGTTCGACAGCGAGTACGCGACGAGGTTGGTCGCCTCGGTCGCGTTCGAGGTCCAGACGATCTCGTCGTCGGCGGCGCCCACGAATCGGGCGACGGCGGCGCGCGCGTCTTCGAAGAGCTCGGTCGCCTCGGCGGCGAGCGTGTGCGCGCCACGGTGCACCGCGGAGTTCATGGAGGTCGCGAAGTCACGCTCGGCGTCGAGCACCGCGGTCGGGCGCTGCGACGTCGCCCCCGAGTCGAGATACACGAGCGGATGCCCGTGCACCTGCGCTCCCAGGATCGGGAAGTCCCCGCGGATGCGCCGCACCTCGGCCTCGTTCAAGGGGGCGATCAGGTCGACACCGGGAGAAACGCTCATCGTTCCAGTTTCCCACCTGTGAGCAGGGGGTGGGCGCAGGCGTCAGCGCCCGTCGAGCGTCTTCGCGTCGGCGGCCTCGTCGTAGCGGTCCTGCGCATCGCGGACATCCTCCACGTGCGACTCCGCCCAGACCTGCAGCGCCTGGAGTGGCTCGTGCAGGGTCCGCCCGAGTGGGGTGAGTCGGTACCGGGGATGACCGTCGTCGCCGACCGCCCGCTCGAGCATCCCATCGCGTTCGAGGGCGCGGAGTGTGTCGACGAGCACCTTTTTCGTGATCCCGTCCATCCGGCTGTGCAGCTCGCCGAAGCGCAGCGGCTGCTCGTGCAGGAGGACGACGATCATCGCGGTCCACTTGTTCGCGATGCGGGCGAGGGACGCGCGCGACGGGCAACTGGCGGAGAACACCGTCCATGTGCGCGACATCCGCCGCTCCTTCCCAGGTGACGTTGAAGTAACCGCGTCCCGGTCGAGACGCTGGATGCTCCACAGTACCGACCCATCCAGGAGGAGCATCATGTCGGCAATCGACGTCGTAAGACAGTATGGTGCGGCCATGGCCGCCGGAGACATGGAGGCTCTGGCCGCGACCTTCCACGCGGACGCCGTCTGGCACCAGCCCGGAGAGAGCCAGGTCTCGGGGGACCATGTCGGTCCCGACGCGATCCTCGCGCACCTCGGCCGGTTCATGCAGCTGAGCGGCGGAACCTTCGCCCTCGAGACCGAATCGGCGACCGAGAGCGGCGCACTCGTCTCAGCGACCGTGCGCTTCCGTGCCCAGCGCGAAGGGCGCGACGACCTCGACCAGCACGGCGTCGACGTCTTCCGCGTCGCCGATGACCGCATCGTCGAGGTCTGGTTGATCAGCGAGGACCAGGACGCGGAGGACCGCTTCTGGGGCACGGTCTGATCGAGGGCACCGTCTGATCGAGGGCACCGGATCCGGCAGCACCGTCTCCGGCAGCACCTGATCCGGCAGCGCCGGGTGGCCGGGCCTCGACCGCCCGGCGCCCGCGCCTCTAGGCTCATCCCATGATCGCCCCGGACACGCTGCTCGCCTTCGTCGTCGCCGCGTTCGTCATGGTCGTGATCCCCGGGCCGACGGTGCTGTTCACGATCGGCCGGGCCATGGTGCTGGGGCGCTGGGGCGGGTTCCTGAGCATCCTCGGCACGGCCGTCGGGTCGATCGTCCTCGTCGTGGCCGTCGCGCTCGGCGTCGGCACCGTGATCGCACAGTCGATCGTGCTGTTCACGATCGTCAAGGTGCTCGGCGCCGGTTACCTGATCTTCCTCGGCATCCAGGCGATCAGGCACCGGAAGGATGCGGCGCGCGCCATGTTCGCGGCACCGGCACGGCGCTCGGGGTGGCGACTCCTCAGCGAAGGCTTCGTCGTCGGCGTGACCAACCCGAAGTCCATCGCCTTCTTCCTCGCGATCCTGCCCCAGTTCGTCGATCTGCATGCCGGTTCCGTCCCCGCGCAGCTCTTCCTGCTCGGGGCGATCGTCGTCACCATCGGTGTGACGTGCGACGCGGTGTGGGTGCTCCTCGCGAGTGCCGCCCGCGACTGGTTCGGTCGCTCCCCACGACGCATCGAGGCGATGGGCGCGACAGGCGGCGGACTGATGATCGCTCTCGGAGCGTTCCTTCTGGTGTGGAGCGAGAAGCCCGCGACCGCCTGAGTGCGGCCTGAACGCTCACACGTGCCTGGAGGTCACATGCGAGCGAAGCGGGCCCGAGCGATGCAGAAGACGCCGTAGACCGCGAAGCCTGCGCCGACCAACCCCAGGACGAGTCCTCCCAGGGGCAGCTCGAGCAGGCTGTGCAGAGCAGCGTCGAGCCCTGCGCCCTTCTCCGGGTCCTGTGTCACGGCGGCGACCACGAACAGCACCCCGGTCACGGCCACCGCGATGCCCTTGCCGAAGTACCCGATCACTCCCAGCGTCACGATGCCCCCGCGAGCGACCCCCGATGGCAGGTCGAGCAGCTTCTCGAAGCCGCGGGTGAAACCGCCGACGACGAACCCGACCCCCACTCCGATGACCGAGAGCCCCACGACGACCAGCAGGGCCACGCCGCCCGGCGCCGAGAGCAGCACCGCGCTCAAGGTCTTCGAGGCCGTCTCCGAGTCGGCGTTGCCACCCACCGCGTAGATCAGGGCCATGCCTCCGACGACGAGGTACGCGGCGGCGATGCCGAAGAGCTTGACGCGCTGACCCCACTTCTTCGTCTCGGCCGGGTCGGCGGCGAGGAAGGCACTGGCGATCTGCCATACGGCAAGCGCGATCAGCCCGGCGGCCACGAGTACGAGCAGCAGGCCTCCGATCGGGCTCTGGCGGATCTGCTCCATCGCTCCGTCCTGGTCGGCGTCGCCGGAGGCGCCCGCCGCGATGGAGATCGCCACCGAGCCGATGATGACGTGGATGAGGCCCAGGACGACGAAACCGGCACGGGCGATCCGTCGGAACGTCGACGACCTCTTGGCGACGCGTGCCGCATTCTTGACCGTGCTCATCGTTGAAGCGTATCCGTCGCACCGGAAGCCGAGGAGGGGCTTGCTTTCCCGGTATCCACCGCTCAGGCGCGCGGCATGACCGACTGCCGGAGGATCGTGCGCAGCTTCGCCGGATCGACGCGACGCAAATCGCTCAGGTAGATCTCGTGATGGAGTCCTCGCATCTGCAGCCCGTTCTCGGGGATGAAGCGGTGATGCAGATCGTCGAGCACCGGACCTTCGTCGTCGAACGGGCCGACATGCAGCGTCTGCACGCAGGTGGCCTCGTCGAGCGTCTCCAACCGCACGGACTCCAGTGCCGGAATCGACTCCTTCTTCTTCGCCGCCTTCTTCGCGACGGCTTCCACCGCAGCCACGCACATCGCCCCGGTGATGTGGTCGCCGACCATGATCATCATCGTCCACATCCACGCCGACTTGTCGCGGCGCGAGGTGAACGACTCCATGTCCGGTGCATGCCAGAGTCCTTCGAGCGGCATCACCACCGTGTCGACGCCGAGCTCGTTCCGACTCGCGAACTTCAGCGCATAGGCCACCGGGAACAGGGCGGACACGGCCTCCCGGTACGCGGGTGCGGTGTTCGGGTCGCCTGCCCCGTCGATCATCAGATACTGCAGGGGCGGCACCTCGACGATGCGGAACTCTCCCCTCTTCGCGCGATACGCGTCGAGCGTCTTCTTGGGATCGATCGCCGCCATGACGTGCCCTCCTTGATCGTGCGCCCAGTGTCGCACGGGCGTCGGACACGGTGCGGCGAGGCGAGGGCGGGTGGTGCGCGGACGCCCGCCCGCCCTCGGGCCTGCGTCAGCCGTGCTCGACCGGAAGCCAGAGCTCGCACGACGCGGAGTCACCCCGGAACTCGAGGTAGCGCACGATCGAGGGACCGGGACGAAGCCTCCAGGGGTTCGACGGGAACCACTCGGTCGCTGTGGCGGCCCACAGATCCTGCAGCGTCTCGGGGAACGGGCCCTGGGCCGCGAAGACCGCCCAGGAACCGGCTTCGAGGGGAAGGGAGTCGAGGTCGTCCGGAACGGGAGTAGTGCTCTGCAGGGCGACGCCGTGCAGATACGTGAGCAGCGTGCCCTCCGGTGCGTCCGGTTCGATATCGGCCGTGACGGCCAGGATCCCCGACGGCTCGGCGTCGCCGAGGCCCTTGAGGCGCGCATGTTCCTCGGACGGGATCGCGGCGATGTGCTCCTGGATGTGCGGATTGACGCCCTCGTGGATCAACGGGACCTCGGCGGCATGACCGGCGAGGACGAACGCGGGCCGAGTGGTGATGGTGACGTCCATGGGGATTCTCCCTTCGACGCTCAGGCGGAACCGGAGCGTGGGTTGAGTGCGGAGAGGACCCCCGTCACGGCGCGCATCGGCCGGACTGATGCCGTGCACAGCCCGGAACGCGCGTCCGAATGCCTCGACCGACCCGTACCCGTGGCGCACGGCCACGTCGAGCAGACTCGCGGCACCCGCAGCGAGCTCCGCCCCGGCGAGGGTCATCCGACGACGACGCACGTATTCCGAGAACGGCATGCCCGCGAGTGCCGAAAACATCCGGCGCAGGTGATACTCGGTGGTGCCGTGCTCATGCGAGAACGAGGCCACGTCGATCTCCTGACCCGGGTCTCCTGCGTCGACCACGTCGATCAAGGCGTTCAGCGTGCCGATCATGAGGTCCTCCTTTCCTCACCATCGTCACCGTCGCCCGCCCCTCGCGACCCGACTTCTGCGGTCCGATGCGATCGGCGCCAGAGCTCAATCGACGTCAGAGCTCAATCGACGTCAGAGTTCAATCGACGTCAGAGCTCAATCGACGTCAGAGTTCAATCGACGTCAGAGTTCAATCGACGTCAGAGTTCAATCGACGTCAGAGTTCAATCGACGTCAGAGTTCGACGGGCGGCGCCGGTTCGGTCTCCGATTCCTCGGGATGACGCGCCAGGTTGACGATCCCGGCGATCAGGCCACCCCACACCGTGACCATGGCGACGATCATCATGACGATCGCGATCGGAGTCATGCGCCGGCTCCCTTCGTCGTGCCGACTGCCGGTATCGCCGAGGTCTCGGTATCCGGTTCGTAGTGCTCCTCGGAGAGGAACTCGTCGTACTCGGGGTCGTCCTTCGCATGCGAGCGCGTGCTCCAGGGCAGCGCCGACAGGATCAGCGCCAGGACGACCAGGGCGATGACCATCCCCCAGCCGAAGATGGCGAGGAACCAGGCGGGATAGCCGCTGTACGGTTCGGAGGTCTTCGCGATGAGCTCGCTGACGAAGAGGTATCCGAGAACGACCGGCGCGAGAACCCCGACGAGCACCTTCCAGACGGTGCCCACCCGGAAACTCGAACGCCGGTTGAGGTGCTCGACCAGCACCGGCAGCTTGTGCAGCAGCCAGGCCACGATGATGACCGCCACCAGCGCGACCGCCATGATGCCGAAGGAGTTGACGAAGGCATCGGCCGTGTCGAGCACCGACAGGGCCGTGGTCGTCGAGAAGAGCGCCATCGAGATGATCGCCAACGGGATCGCGACCGTGAGGGTCGTGCGCACGCGCGCCCATCCCAGCTTGTCCTGCAGGGCGGCCACGATCACCTCGAGGATCGAGATGAGGGAGGTGACGCCGGCGAACACCAGGGCTCCGAAGAACAGCACACCGATGATCGACCCTCCCGTGGCCTGCGAGACGATCGTGGGGAAGGCGATGAAGGCGAGACCGATTCCGGAGGACGCGACACCGGCCACCTCCGTTCCCTGCGCCTGCGCCATGAATCCCAGCGCCGCGAAGACGCCGATGCCGGCGAGGATCTCGAAACCGGAGTTGGCGAAGGCCACCACGAGCCCGGAACCGGTCAGATCGGTCTTCCGCTTCAGGTAGGACGAGTAGGTCACCATGATGCCGAAGGCGACGGAGAGCGAGAAGAAGATGTGTCCGTAGGCGGATGCCCAGACGCCGGGGTCGGCCAGTGCCTCCCAGTTCGGGGTGAAGAAGGCGTTGAGGCCGTCCATGGCTCCCGGGAGGAACAGGGACTGCACCACGAGGATCGCGAACATCACGGTGAGCAGCGGCATCAGGATCATGTTCGCCCGGCCGATGCCGCGCTTGACGCCCAGCGCCATGATGACGATCACGATCAGCCAGACCACGACGAGCGGGATGCCGACCTGTGGGACGAAATCGGTCGATACACCGACCTCGGCGACGTCCGCCGATCGCAGGAAGTCGATGAAGAAGAAGTCGTTCTCGTTGCCCGCGCCCCAGGTGAGCTGGGCCGAGAACCACGTGTACATCGCCGCCCAGGCGATGATCACCGCGTAGTAGACCGCGATCACGACGCAGATGAGCACCTGCCACCAGCCGAGAGGCTCGGCCGCACGGTGCATGCGACGGAACGCCAGCGGCGCCGACCCACGGAATCGGTGACCGATCGCGTAGTCGAAGAACAGCAGCGGGATCCCGGCCGTGAGCAGAGCACACAGGTACGGGATCAGGAAGGCTCCGCCACCGCCCTCGTAGGCGACGTAGGGGAACCGCCAGATGTTCCCGAGGCCGACCGCGGAGCCGATCGCCGAGAGGATGAACACATTGCGCGAGCCGAAGGCTTCACGTTTGTGGGTCTGCGTCGCTGCGGTGGCCATGCGGACGAGGCTACCTGAGCGTCGAGCCGAACGTCGGGTCGGACACAGACACGAGCCGATCCCGCCGCTTCAGTCCAACGCATCCGCCAGCCCGGCCAGGGTGGAGAAGCGACCGTCGAAGGCGTCGGTCTCCGCGGGCGGATCACCCACCGGACGCGGCACGTACGCGGTCCTCATCCCTGCATCTCCGGCGCCTGTGAGGTCCCAGGCGTGAGCGGCGACCATGAGCACTCTCTCCGGGTCGCCCCCTGCCTCCTCCACCGCGAGCCGGTAGACCCGCGGTGAGGGCTTATAGGCCTCGACGGCATCCGCGGAGAGCGCCCCGTGCCATCGCAGTCCGGCGTACTCCCCCAGCGCGCGCAGCGACTCCGGGTTCGCATTCGACAGCCCGAGAACATGGAAGCGGGCGGCAAGCCGCGCGACGCCCTCGCACGAATCCGGCCAGGCGGGAAGACGCTTCGTCGCGGTGGCGAGGCGATCGATCGTCGCGGCATCCGTGATCCCCGCGGTCTGCGCCACCCGAGTCGCCGCCTCGCGATCAAGGATTCCGGAGTCGACATAGTCGCGCTCACCCCGTGCGATCCGGCGCTGCTCCCCTTCGATATGACGTTGCCAGACACCGAGGAGTTCATCGGCATCACGGGGAGAGCCGCCCGCCTCCTCGATGGCGATGCGGAGCCCTCCGGGTTCATCGACCAGGGTGCCCAGCACGTCGAAGACGATCGTGGTGATGTCGCGCAGCATGGTTCGAGTCTGCCCCGACGCGGGAGCGCAGGGGCCGGGAACGAGAAAACCCCCGCCTGAGCGGGGGTTCTTCTGCGGAGACGAGGGGATTTGAACCCCTGGTCCCCGTGAGGGGACTCCACCTTAGCAGGGTGGTGCACTCGGCCGGACTATGCGACGTCTCCAGGCATCCGACCCGAAAGCACGGATGCACTTAGCCATCATAACGGGTCGGACGAGCGGTGACGAACCGGCACCCCCGAACTCGCTTCCGACCGACGCGCACGCGGGCTGAGCGGGGATGCGCACTCGCGCTGGGATACTTGCCGCACATCGTGGGCACCCGACGTCCACCGCGCGGAAGAGGACCGATCATGCCCCGCACCGACACCGTGAACGCGGAGAACGCCCACACCCCCTCGCATCGCGAGCGGGACGGCCAGGCGCGCGGTTACGCGATCATCCTCGGTCTGCTCATCGTCTCGTACGGCTTCTGCGCGGCGCAGCCCAGCACCGACCCGAGCCCCTGGGCCTTCCTCGCCATGCTGGCGACAGTGGCGATGGTGTTCTACGTGACCCGTGCACGACATCTCGTGCAGCGTGTGTGGTGGGTGGTGCTCTCGGTCGCCGGTGCCGCCGCCGTCATCGCCGCGCTCTTCGGCGTCGACGGCCCGGTGCTCGCGATCCCGCTGTCGGCCGCATCGATGCTCGCTCTGCTGGTCGCTCCGTGGGCCATCATCGCGCATCAGGTCAACCGGCGGGGCCTCGACCTGGAGGCGCTGCTGGCGGCGATCACGGCCTACATCCTGGTCGGGATGTTCTTCGCCTTCGTCTACAACCTGATCTCGCAGATCTCCCCCACACCGATGTTCGGCGAGGAGAGCCTCGACTCGCTCGGCAACCAGCTGTTCTTCTCGTTCACCGCACTGACCACGACCGGATACGGCAATCTGGTCCCCGTCGGCACCACCGGACAGGGGATCGCCATCGCCGAGGGCATCACCGGGCAGCTGTTCCTGATCACGGCGGTCGCACGGATCATGCGCGGCGCGAGCGCGAAAGGCAGATCGAGCACGCCCGCCTGAGTGCCTTCGGGCGTGCCCGCCGCCCGCCGACCTCATCCGGAAGGGGTGACGCCCGCACGGAGATCGCCCCGTCGGATGCCACGATGAACAGGCTCGAAGGAGTCACCATGAAGAGATGGGGCGTCATCGCCGTCCTCGGCTCCGCGCAGTTCGTGATGGTGCTGGACGGCACCGTGATGAACGTGTCGATATCGACGGTGGTGTCCGACCTCGACACCACCGTGGCCGCGATGCAGGGCGCCATCACGTTCTACACCCTCACGATGGCGGCGTTCATGCTGCTCGGGGCGAGGCTGGGTGACGTGTGGGGCCGCCGCAGGGCGTTCGTCATCGGATCGTGCATCTATGCCGTGGGGTCGCTGATCACGGCGGTGAGTCCGAACGTGCAGTTCCTGTTCCTCGGCTGGTCGGTCGTCGAAGGTCTGGGTGCCGTGCTCGTCATCCCGACGATCGCCGCCCTCGTCGCCGACAACTACCGCGGCCGTGAGCGCATCACGGCGTTCGCTATCATCGGCGCCGTCTCCGGGGCCGCCGTCGCGGCTGGACCACTGATCGGCGGATTCGTCACGACCTACTTCGACTGGCGCTACGTGTTCGCCGCCGAGGTGCTCATCATGATCGGCGTGGTGCTGTGCGCCCGGATCGTCACCGACCCGACGCCACGGCAGAGCGTGCGCATCGACGTCCTCAGCGTCGCGCTCTCGTCGGTCGGGCTGGTCGCGGTGGTGTTCGGGATGCTGCAGAGCAAGACGTGGGGGTGGGTGCTGCCGCTGAACCCGCCCACGATCGGCGGCGTCGTGGTCGCCCCTCTCGGCATCTCTCCCGCCGCCTGGTTCATCGTGCTCGGCGTCGTGCTCCTGGCCCTGTTCTTCTCGCGTCAGCGCCTGCTCGAACGCCTCGGCCGGTCGCCGCTCATCCACGTGGGGATGTTCTCGATCACCTCGCTCCGCAGCGGACTCACCGTCCTCGGGGCGCAGTACACCGTGACCGCCGGGCTCTTCTTCATGGTGCCGGTGTATCTGCAAATGACCCTCGGCCTCGATGCCCTGGAGACCGGGATCCGGATCTTCCCCCTCTCCATCGCTCTCGTGCTGTTCTCGATCGTGGGCACCCGACTCTCGCGCCTCTTGTCTCCGCGGACGATCGTGCGCATCGGACAGCTGACACTCGTCGTCAGCGCCCTCATCCTTCTCGGCTCCGCCACCAGCGACCTGCGCAGCGGCTTCTTCGCGACCGGGATGTTCCTCGCCGGAGCGGCCCTCGGACTCCTCGCCTCGCAGCTCGGGAACGTGAACATGTCGAGCGTGACCGAGAAGGAGACGAGCGAGGTCGGCGGGCTTCAAGGAGTGTTCCAGAACCTCGGCTCGTCGCTCGGAACGGCCCTGATCGGCTCGATCCTCATCGGTGCGCTGTCGACCTCGTTCGCCTCGGGAGTCGCGGCGAGCGACCTGCCCGAGACCACCCAGGCGACCGTGGCGAGCGCCACGCAGCACGGAGTCACCATCGTGCCCGCAGCCGACGTCGCCGCCATCGCGGAGAAGGCCGGGCTGGACGATGCCGACGCCGACACTCTCGCCACGGTCTACCGCGATTCGCAGCTGTCGTCGCTGCGCATCGCGTTCTTCGGGCTCATCCTCATCAGTCTGCTGTCGCTCTTCTTCTCGAAGGGGATACCCCACGCGAACGCCGTCCGCAGACGGCACGGCCAGGAGACGGCTGACCAGCGCGGACCCGGCTGACCAGCGCGGACCCGGCGGAGTCGCCGGTCCGAACGTCGCCGTCGCCGTCGCCATCGTCATCGGGATCGGCGAGGATGAGGACCATGACGACCGTCTCCGCACCCCGCATCGAGCACCACCGGGAACCGTTCGGCATCGGCGAGAGCGCACCGCGCCTGAGCTGGACCACCACGGATGCGCCTGCCGGCTGGCGCCAGGAGCGCTACGCCGTCACGGTGGTGCGCGACGACGCCGAGGAGACCGTCGAGGTCACGTCCGCCGAGCAGGTCCTGGTCCCCTGGCCGACTCGTGCGCTCGACTCCCGCGAGCGGGTCGGTGTGCGTGTGGCGGTGCAGGGCGCCGACGGCCGCTGGTCGGCCGAGAGCCCGCAGACCTGGGTGGAAGCCGGCCTCCTCCACCCCGACGACTGGTCGGCGCGGCCGGTCGGGCTCGACCTCGATGAGGACCCGGAGAGCGACGCCCGCCGCGCCACCCTGGTGCGGCGGAGCTTCCGGCTCGACGGTGAGGTCTCCCGCGCCCGGCTCTACGCCACCGCGCACGGCCTGTACGAACCCGAGATCAACGGCGAGCGCGTCGGCTCCGACACGCTGTCGCCGGGATGGACGGTCTATCGCGAACGGCTGCGGTACTACACCTACGACGTGACCGCCCTGCTCGTCGTCGGCGAGAACGCGCTCGGCGCCTGGCTCGGCGACGGCTGGTACCGCGGACGTCTCGGCTGGCGCGGCGGGTACCGCAACGTGTTCGGAAGCGATCTGTCGTTCCTCGGCCAGCTGGAGATCACCTATGTCGACGGACGACGCGAGACGATCGTGACCGACGACTCATGGAAGGGCGCGCTCTCCCCCATCCTCCGCTCCGGCATCTACGACGGCGAGGACTACGACGCACGCGAGGAGCTCCCGGAGTGGACGACCGCCGCCTTCGATGACGCGCAGTGGCTGCCTGTCGCGGTGCGCGATCGCGATCCGCGCACCCTGGTCGCACCGACGGCGCCACCTGTCAGGGTGACCGAGGAGATCGCCCCCGTCGCCGTGCTCACGTCACCCGGCGGCGCCCGCATCCTCGACTTCGGGCAGAACCTCGTGGGAAGGGTGCGCATCAGCGTGACCGGTCCGCGCGGCACGACCGTCACGCTGCGCACTGCGGAGGTTCTGCAGGAGGGGGAGATCTACACGCGGCCGCTGCGCAGCGCACGCTCCAGCGACTCCTACACACTCGCCGGACGCACCGGCGGCGAGGAATGGGAGCCGCGGTTCACATTCCACGGCTTCCGATACGCCGAGGTCTCCGGCTGGCCGGGCGACCTCGATGCGGATGTCGCGGCCGGCGCTCTGATCGCCCGTGTGCTGCACACCGACCTCGAGCGCACCGGGTGGTTCACCTGCTCCGATCCCCTGGTCGAGCAGTTGCACCGCAACGTCGTCTGGGGCATGCGCGGAAACTTCGTCGACATCCCCACCGACTGCCCGCAGCGTGATGAGCGCGTGGGGTGGACGGGCGACGTGCAGGTGTTCGGCCCGACCGCGTCGACGCTGTTCGACGTCTCGGGGATGCTGTCGGGATGGCTCCGTGACGTGGAGGCCGACCAGCTGCCCGACGGCACGGTCCCGTGGTTCGTGCCCGTGATCCCGTCGCACAAGGTGTGGTCTCCGATCCGCGCCGGCGCCGCCTGGGGAGATGTGGCGACGCTGCTGCCGTGGACCCTGTACCAGCGCTTCGGAGACGAGGGCGTTCTGGCGACGCAGTTCGAGAGCGCACGCCGATGGGTCGACAAGGTGGAATCACTGGCCGGACCCGACCGCCTGTGGAACGAGGGGTTCCAGCTCGGCGACTGGCTCGATCCCGCGGCGCCCCCGCAGGATCCGGGCGATGCCCGCACCGATCGGTATCTCGTCGCCACGGCGTACTTCGCCCGGTCGGCGCGAGCGGTCGCCGATATGGCTCGTGTGCTCGGACGCTCCGCCGACGCGGATCGTTACGGCACGCTCGCCTCCGAGGTCGCTGCCGCTTTCCGGGGTGCGTATGTGAAACCCGACGGCACGATGACCTCCGACGCCCAGACTGCGTACGCCCTGGCCATCGTCTTCGACCTGCTCGCCGACGAGACGCAGCGTGCGATCGCGGGGGCACGCCTCGCCGCGCTCGTGCATGCCGCGGACAACCGCATCGCGACCGGCTTCGTGGGCACGCCGCTCGTCTGCGACGCGCTCACCCTGACCGGCCACGCGGATGCCGCCTACGACCTTCTTCTCGAGCAGGGCTGCCCGTCCTGGCTGTACCAGGTCGTGCAGGGCGCGACCACGGTCTGGGAGCGGTGGGATGCGATGCTCCCCGACGGCACCGTGAACCCCGGGACCATGACCTCGTTCAATCACTACGCGCTGGGAGCGGTCGCGGACTGGTTGCACCGCAGCGTCGCCGGGCTCGCACCCGCAGAGCCCGGATACCGCCGCATCCGCTTCGCACCACGTCCCGGTGGCGGGCTCACCCATGCCTCGGCGATGCAGCGCACGCCCTACGGTGACGCCTCGATCGCGTGGCGTGTCGACGAGGGCGAGCTGCATGTCGACCTCGTGGTCCCGGTCGGCGCGACGGCCGAGCTCGACCTGCCCGGAACAGCGGGGGAAGAGCTCGGGCACGGCGCGCACGCGCGCGCCGTGCCCCTGCATTCCTGACGGGTCAGCCGGCGGCGGGACCGCCCGTGTTCGCTGCGGCGATCAGCTGCTCGATCTGCTCGAAGTCGACCGGGAGCCCCGGGAATCCGGCCAGACGTCCGATCGGGAAGGAGGCCATCATCTTCTGCATCGCCTCGTCGTTCGGCATCGTCGACGCCGCAGCCGCGTCGCCGCCGAGTCCGCCCATCAGGCCGCCCAGCGCCTGCTGCACGATGGGGCCGGCGACGGGGTGCGCGATCAGGTCGCCGATGGAGGAGTTCATGGTCAGTTCCTGGTGCACCTCGTCACCCGAGACCTCGACCGACGCGGTCGAGCGGATGTCGCGACTGGAGGCGGCCACATCGACGGCATAGGTGCCGCCCTCGACCACCCAGCGGTCGACGCGGATGTCCCAGTAGGCGAGGTCTTCGCGCCGCACGACGAGCTCGACCGTGCGCGTCTCCCCGGCAGCGAGCGCGACCGAGGAGAAGGCCTTGAGCTCACGAGGTGCGCGCTGCACGATCGACGCGGCCGGGGCGACGTAGACCTGCACGACCTCGCGCCCGTCGCGGTCACCGGTGTTGGTGACGTCGACGCGCACGACGATGTCCCCGTCGGCACCGACATCGGCTGTCGCTCGACCGTATTCGAACGTCGTGTACGAGAGTCCGTGGCCGAACGGGAAGGTCACGTCGAGACCCTTCGCGTCGTACCAGCGGTAGCCGACCAGCAGACCCTCGCCGTAGCGCACGTGTCCGAACTCGCCGGGGAAGTTGCCGAATGACGGGTTGTCCTCGAGCCGGGCCGGCACGGTCTCGGTGAGCTTGCCCGAGGGGTTCACGGCACCGTAGAGCACGTCGGCCACCGCGCTGCCGCCGGCCTGACCGAGCAGCCAGCTCTCGACGATGGCCGGCACGCGGTCGGCGAAGGGCAGGGCCACCACGCCGCCGTTGGACAGCACGACCACGACGCGGGGATTGACCTCGAGCACGGCGTCGAGCAGGGCGAGCTGCGGCGCCGGCAGGTCGATGTGATCGCGGTCGAAGCCTTCCGACTCCTCGGCAGCGGGGAGGCCGAGGAAGACCACGGCCACGTCTGCCGCCTCGGCGACGCCGACGGCCTCTGCCCGCAGGTCGTCGGCAGTCCGACCGGATGTCGCGATGGTGCCGCCTTCGACGGCGAAGCCCGCGGCGTAGGAGACGTTCTCGCCGCCCACGGCACGCAGTTCATCGAGCGCCTTGTCGACGCGGGTGGGGTTGATCAGCGAAGACCCCGCGCCCTGGAACCGCGGCTCGGTCGCGAACGCGCCGATCACGGCGATCTTCTGGTCGACGGCGAGCGGGAGCAGGGCAGCCTCGTTCTTCAGCAGCACGATGGAACGACCGGCCGCCTCGCGGGCGAGTGCGTGGTGGGCATCGACATCGAGCGGGCCTGCCACGGCCGGGCGCTCCCCGGCCTTGCGCACGAGCTCGATGGCGCGGCCCGCGGCGGTGTCGAGCACGCTCTCCTCGAGCGTTCCCGCACGCACGGCGGCGACGAGCTGCGCATCCGTGCGCCCTCCCGACGCCGGCATCTCCAGGTCGAGGCCTGCAGCGACGCCGGCGACGCGGTCGTTGACGGCGCCCCAGTCCGACACGACGAGGCCGTCGAAGCCCCAGTCGTCGCGCAGCACGCTGGTGAGCAGCCACGGGTCCTCCGAGGTCCAGACGCCGTTGAGCTTGTTGTACGAGCACATGACGGTCCACGGCGAGGCGTCCTTCACGACGCGTTCGAACCCGCGCAGGTAGATCTCACGCAGCGGGCGGGGGTCGACGTCGGAGCTCGCACGCATGCGGTCGAACTCCTGGTTGTTCGCGGCGAAGTGCTTGAGCGAGGTGCCGACGCCCTTCGACTGGATACCGCGGACCGAGGCGGCGCCGAGGACGCCGGACACGATCGGGTCTTCCGAGAAGTACTCGAAGTTGCGGCCGCACAGCGGCGAGCGCTTGATGTTGATGCCGGGGCCGAGCACGACGGCGACGTTCTCGATCGCGGCTTCGACGCCGATCGCCGCGCCCACGCGCTCGATGATCTCCGGATCCCACGACGAGCCGATGCCGACGGCGGGTGGGAAGCAGGTGGCGGGGACGCTGCTCGCGAGACCGAGGTGATCGGTGGCACCGGACTGCTTGCGCAGGCCGTGCGGACCGTCGGTCATCATCACCGACGGGATGCCCGCGCGGGCGATGGCCTTCGTGGTCCAGAAGTCCGCACCGCTGGTGAGCGACGCCTTCTCCTCGAGGGTGAGGTCGGAAGCCGAGATCTCGGTCATGGTGTTCCTTTCGCGGGCGACGTCGATGTCCTTGCGAAAACCATATGCCCTTCAGTATTAGATTTCAAACGGCATTCAGGATTAGGGTCGAAGCATGGCACGACGGGGTTCGTATGCGAAGGGCGTGGCGCGACGCGAGGAGATCCTCGAGAGCGCCCTCGACGTGATCGGACGCAAGGGTTACCAGAACGCGTCCCTCAAGGAGATCGCCGAAGTCGTCGGCGTCACCCCCGCTGCTCTCCTGCACTATTTCGGATCGAAGGAGGAGCTGTTCACCGAGGTGCTCCGCAAGCGCGACGAGCACGACGGCCTCGATCCCGCCGGGCTCAGCGACGCCGAGGCCAGAGCCGCGTTCATCGGCGTGATCCGCCACAACACCGAGGTCCCGGGTCTCGTCGCCCTGTTCTCACGCCTCTCCGTGGACGCCGCCGACCCGGAACACCCCGCCCACGACTACTTCCTGGATCGGAGCGCGCGCCTGCGCGACTCCATCGCCGACAACTTCGGCGCCGACGGCAGACGCTCCACTCTCGACCCGGACACGCTCGCGCGGGTGATCCAGGCGGCGTCCGACGGGCTCCAGCTGCAATGGATGATCGACCCGACCGTCGATATGCCCGGCATCATGGGTGCCCTGATCGACGCCCTGCATCCGCCAGTGCCGCCGACCGTCGACTAGCCCTTCACGGCACCCCCGAGTCCGGCCGAGCGCAGGAACACCGACTGGAAGATCAGGAACATCGCGATCGGGATCAGGGTCGCGATCGCCAGCGCCGCCAGGAACACGTCGAGCTCTGTCTGCGACTGCACGGCGGGGAGACGCACCGACAACGGTTGCACCGCAGGGTCGGGCAGCACGAGCATCGGCCACAGGTAGTCCTTCCACGCGGCGATGATCGCGAACACCGAGACCACGCCGAGGATCGGCTTCGACATCGGCAGCACGATCGACCAGAACAGCCGGAAAGGTCCGGCGCCATCGGTGCGCGCTGCCTCGAACACCTCCCACGGGAGCGAATCGAAGAACCGCTTCACGAGCAGGATGTTGAACGCGTTCGCGCCCATCGGCAACCAGACCGCGAGGTAGTTGTTGAGCAGGCTCACGTCCCCGAGCAGCGGCGGATGCACGATCGTCAGGTACAACGGCACAAGCAGCACGATGCCCGGGATGAACAGCGTCGCCAGCACCAGGGCGTTCAGGATCGGCGCGTACTTCGGGCGCAGCACCGACAGCGCGTAGCCCCCGGTCGTCGCGATGAGCAGCTGCACGAACCAGGCGCCGAGGGCGATGATCACCGTGTTGAAGAAGTACTGGTCGATCTGGATGTCGTTCCACGCGGTCGACAGGTTCTCCCAGTCCATGCCGTTCGGCCACAGGGCGAACGGCTGCTGCAGCGTGTCCTGGGTGGGGGTGATCGCCGACTTCGCGAGCCACAGGATCGGCCCGAGCCCGGCGACCACCAGTCCGACGGCGAGGAACACGTGCGTGAGCGACATCCCGATGCGGATGCCGGGCCGCCGACGTTCGGAGTCAGAGATGACGGTGCGGTCCCCGACGCGATCGGCGGCCTTTTCCGCCGCCTTCTCCGCGGCACGGGTCGAGAGGCGGGTGGTGAGGCTCACGTCGTGCTCCAACGGTCGGTCAGCTTGAAGTACAGCCAGGAGAGGAGGGCGAGGACGATCGCGAGCAGCACCGAGACGGCCGTCGCCTCGCCGTAGTCGCCGCCCAGGCTGTTGCGGAAGGCCTTGTCGTAGATGTACAGCAGCACGGTCTTGGTCGCTCCGGCCGGTCCACCGCCGGTGAACAGGAACGGCTCGAGGAAGACCTGCGCGGTGGCGATCACCTGCAGGATCAGCATGATGAAGAGGATGCCGCGCAGCTGGGGCAGCGTGACGTGCCAGATCTTCTTCCAGATGCCGGCGCCGTCGACCTCCGCGGCGTCGTAGAGCTCGGGCGGCACGCCCAGAAGCGCGGCGAGGTAGATGATGATCGACCCACCGGCGCCTGCCCACGTGGCCTCGAGCACGAGCGAGGGCATGGCCTGCACCGCGTCCTGGATCCACGGCTGTGGAGGGATGCCGACGAAGCCGAGCACGGTGTTGAACACCCCGGACGGGTCGGCGCTGTAGAAGAACTTCCACAGCAGCACCGCGACGACCGGCGGGATCACGACGGGCAGGTAGGCGAGCGCCGAGTAGATGCCCTTGCCACGACGCACCTCGCTCATCAGCACGGCCATCAGCAGCGGCAGCGGGAACCCGAAGAGCAGCGCGAGCACGGCGAACCAGAGCGTGTTGATCACGGCGCGGCCGAGCTCGGGGTCGCCGATCACGGCGAGGTAGTTGTCGAATCCGACCCACTCGGAGACGATCAGGTTCGTCTTCTGCAGGCTCATGATCACCGACTGCACGATCGGGGACCACGAGAAGAGCACGAACACGAACAGCATGGGGAGCACGAACAGCAGGTTCGCGAGCCCGCCGCCGCGGAACCAGGTGAGGGGCGAGCGGCGGCGGGAGGGGCGCACAGCGGGCGGCGGAGAGTCCTCCACCGCCGCCCGCTGCTCGGAGAGCGTCATCGTCATGAAGCGTTACTCGTCGAGCTTCGCCTGCGCGTCGGTCTGCACCTGAGCGAGCAGAGCGTCGATGTCGGCGTTCTGGTCGGTCAGGACCTTCTGCACCACGGTGTCGAGGAGGGCATACACCTCCTGCGTCTTCACCTTCGGCTCACCCACCGGCGTCTGGTCCCAGATGCGGTCGCTGAACGGCGCCATCTGCTCGACCGGGACGTTGATGTAGTCGGCGATCCACACCTGCGACTCGTCGTACAGCTCACGGCTGAGCACCGGGAGCAGCGGGGTGCCCACCGCCTGGCCGGACTCGTTCAGGGTCTTCGCATCGAGCACCGCCGCGTCCTCGTCCATCAGCTTCTGCATGTAGTACCAGTCGATCCACGTGACCGCCGCCTCCTTCGTCGCGTCGTCGACCGTGGGGCTGATCACCGCGATGTCACCGCCGCCGAGCGTGCCGGGGTCGTCGCCTTCCATGGGCACGACGGTCATGCCGTAGATGTCCGAGTCCATGCCGAAGTCGCGTACGAGGGCGGTGTAGATGTCGGAACCCGATGTGTACATTCCGATGTTGCCGGCGGCGAACTCCTGGTTGATCGTTCCCCAGTCGAGGTCGACCTTCGATCCGAACGAGCCGTCCTCCCACTTCACGTCGTGCAGGAACTGCAGCGACGCCTTCGTCGCATCGTTGTCGATCGTCGACTCGGCCGTGCCATCCCCGTTGTCGGTCTGGGTGCGCCCGCCGCGGGCGACGGTCTGCGAGGTGAGCTGCCACCCGCCGGTGTTGTTGATGGCCATCTGCGCATACCCGGCCTTGCCCGTGGTATCCGTGATCTTCTTGGCGGCCTCGCGGATCTCGTCCCACGTCTCCGGCGGGTTGTCGGGGTCGAGCCCGGCCTGCTCGAACAGGTCGCGGTTGTAGTGCAGCGCGGCGGCGTACGCCTGGCGCGGGAAGCCGTAGATCTTGCCGTCGGCGCCGGTGACACCGTCGAGGATGATCGGGTTGAACTTGTCGGTGTAGCCGAGCTTCTCGATCGCGTCGGTCACGTCCATCAGCTGCCCGTTCTCGAGCAGCGTCTTCGAGTCGGTGAACGGCACGGTGAAGACGTCGGGCAGGCTTCCGCCGGCGAGCTGCACGGCGAAGGTCGGGCCCTCCCACTCGTACTCGACGCCGATGATGTCGATGTCGGGGTGCTCCTTCTCGAACTGCTTCTCCTGAGCGGCGAACGCATCGTAGGCGGCAGCGTCCGCTCCCGGGGGGAACGTCGCGACACGCAGCTCGAGTCGTCCGTCGCCGCTGTCGCCGTCGCCGCTGGACGTGCAGCCGGCGAGCGCGCCGACTGTCGCGAGCACGGCGATGCCGGCGACCATGGCCTTCGTTGATGACTTCATTGTCTGTCCTTCCATGTGGTGCTGATCGGGTGGTGCAGGGCTACTTCGGCGCCCGGTGCGGGTGCGCGGGGACGGCTCGGAGGGCGAGCCAGGCTGTGGAGTCAGGAGGGAGCGCACCGTCGAGTGGCGCGCTGGCGAGGAGCACCCCGTGGTGCGCCGGCAGCGGCACGGGCGCGGACCCGAGGTTCGTGATGCTGAGCGTGCCGTCCCCTCTGCGGAACGCGAGCACGTCGGCGCCGAGCTCGAGCCACTCGAGGTCGTCTCCGGCGAGGTCGTCGAGTCGACGGCGCAGCGCGATCGTCGCGCGGTACAGGTTGAGGGTCGAGTCGGGGTCCCTGTGCTGCGCGTCGACCGTGAGCGCCTCCCAGTCCTCGGGCTGCGGAAGCCACGGGGCGCCGCCGAAGCCGTACGGCGTGGCCGTTCCGGACCAGGGCAGAGGCACGCGGCATCCGTCGCGCCCCGGGTCGACCCCGCCAGAGCGGAAGTGCATGGGGTCCTCGATCGCGTCGAGGGGCAGTTCCACTTCGGGAAGGCCGAGCTCATCGCCCTGGTAGATGTAGAGACTGCCCGGCAGCGCCGCGACGAGCAGCGCCGCGGCGCGAGCGCGGCTCGCGCCGCGTACGGCATCCGTCGCGGTGCCGAAGCGCTTGCGCTCGAACGCGAAAGAGGAATCGGCCTGTCCGTACCGGGTGACCGGACGCGTGACGTCGTGGTTCGAGAGCACCCAGGTCGCCGGCGCGCCGACCGGCGCGTGTTCGGCGAGCGTGCGGTGATGGAGTCACGCATCGCCCTGGCGCTCCACGGCTGCGTCATGAATCCGAAGTTGAAAGCCGTGTGCATCTCGCCGGGGCGCAGATAGCGGGCGAAGCGCTCGGCGTCGTCGAGCCACACCTCGCCGACGAGCACCCTTTCGCCGTCGTACTCATCCGCGACGGACCGCCAGTCGCGGTAGATGTCGTGCAGCTCGTCGCGGTCGATGTGCGGGTGGCCGACCGTGGGAGCGGAGCCCGGCGGAAGGTCGGGAAGAGTTGGGTCCTTGACCGGGAGCGCCGCGGAGTCGATGCGGACGCCCGCGACGCCTCGGTCGAACCAGAATCGCAGGACGTCCTCGTGCTCACGCCGCACATCCGGGTGGTTCCAGTTCAGGTCCGGCTGTTCGGGGGTGAACAGGTGCAGATACCACTCGCCGTCGGAGCCGTCGGGGTTCTGAGTGCGCGACCAGGTCTCGCCCTGAAAGCTCGAGACCCAGTTGGTCGGGATGCCGTCACCGCGCTCGCCCCGACCGGGGTGGAACCAGAAGCGCTCGCGCTCCGGGCTGCCGGGGCCGGCCGCCAGCGCCTGTCGGAACCACTCATGCTGATCGGAGATGTGGTTGGGCACGATGTCGACGATCGTGCGGATGCCGAGTTCGAGCGCCTCCGCGATCAGCTGCTCCGCCTCTTCGAGGGTGCCGAAGCGGGGGTCGATGCGGCGGTAGTCCTGTACGTCGTAGCCGCCGTCCGCGAGCGGGCTCAGGTACCAGGGGGTGAACCAGAGCGCGTCGACGCCGAGGCTCTTCAGGTAGGGCAGCCGTGAGCGGACGCCGGCGAGATCGCCGATGCCGTCACCGTTGCCGTCCGCGAAGCTGCGCACATACACCTGGTAGATGACGGCTGTGCGCCACCACCCCTCGCCCACGGGCATCGTCAAGGTGCGGGCCGGTGCCGCCGTGCGCAGAACGTCAGTGTCCACAGATCTCCTCGTCGTCGATGGCGATGAGTCGAATGTAGCTTTTCCGCGCGTTCCGTGCAAGAACTAAACAGAATGTTGGAAAATTACGATGGCTTACATGCGCGCACAAGGACGGCTCGGGGCCGTCCGCAGCTCAGATCAGCGCAGCGGGCCCGTCGAGGCTCGCAGCACCAGCTCGGGCTCGAACAGCAGTTCGTCGCTCGGCTGGGCCGTGCCGGCGATCTGCGCGAGCAGCAGGGCGATCACGGCGCGCCCCATGGACTCGATCGGTTGTCGCACCGTCGTCAGCGGAGGTTCGGTGCAACTCATCAGCGCCGAGTCGTCGAACCCGACGATGCTCACGTCCCCCGGCACGGAAAGTCCGGCTCGCCGCGCCGCGCGTACGGCCCCGAGTGCCATCGGGTCGCTCGCGCACACGATCGCGGTCGCGCCGGCAGCGAAGAGGCGCGAGGCCCCTGCCTGCCCGGACTCGAGCGAGTACATGCCGCGCACCACGAGCTCGTCGGACAGCGGTGCCCCGAGCGCATCCAGCAGTCGGCGCGCGGACTCGAGCTTGCGGCGGGAGGGGACGTGGTCCTCCGGCCCCAGGAGCAGTCCGATCCTCCGATGCCCGAGCTGGTGCACATGCAGCACGGCCTGTTCCGCCGCGGCGGCGTCGTCGGTCGACACCGTCGCGAAGTGCAGCTCGGCGACGCGGGCGTTGACGAGCACGGTCGGCAGGTTCACCTGGCGCAGCCGCTCGTAGTGCTCATGTGCGGCGTCCGCCTGCGTGTAATTCCCGCCGAGGAAGATGACGCCCGAGACCTGCTGCGCGAGGAGGAGGTCGACGTAGTCCGACTCGGTCACTCCGCCGGCGTTCTGGGTGCACAGCAGAGGCGTGTAGCCGTTCTGGGTGAGTGCGCCGCCGACGATCTCGGCGAACGCGGGGAAGATCGGGTTCTGCAGCTCGGGGAGCACGAGTCCGACGAGGCGGGCACGCTCGCCCCGGAGCTTGGTCGGCCGCTCGTAGCCGAGCACGTCGAGGGCGGTGAGGACCGCCTGCCGGGTGGCGTCGGAGACCCCCGGCTTCTCGTTGAGCACGCGGCTGACCGTTGCCTCGCTCACACCGACCTTGCGGGCCACCTCTGCCAGTCGCTTCGACATGCAGTCAGTGTACGCAAATCCTTGCAAGAACGCGCAAGCAGTTTGCGCGTTCTCGCGAAGGACTCAGCGGACGTTGCCGTTGGAGCAGGTCTGCTGCGCCGCGGAGTTGCCCTTGATCGAATCGGGCAGCGCCACGACGTTGTCAGGCGTCGCTGCCGGGTCGGGAGTCGCTGCCGGATCCGTTGCCGGCTGCTCGACTGGCGCCGTCGGCTCCTGCACGACCACGCCGTCGTTCTTGTTGTTCTCGTGCGTGATCTGCAGCTGTGCATTCGCATCGAGTGCGTCCCAGAGCGCCGAGGCGGCGGTGTAGTTGGGAACGACCTTGTTGGGGTTGGCCGAGTCCGTCCCGTTCGGGTACTGCACGAAGACGATGTCCTCGAACGGCACCGACTTGACCGCGAGGGCGATCTGCACGAGCGTCATCGGGTTCGTGAGCGACTCACTCGGCTCCAGATTCTGGATCGCGGTGTTCGCGAGCTTCAGCATCACGGGGACGTTGCCGAGCACTTCCCCGCTGATCATCTTGCGTGCCAGGCTCGACATGTACTGCTGCTGGTTGCCGATGCGGCCCAGGTCGCTGCCGTCACCGACACCGTGACGCGTGCGCAGGAACTGCAGCGCCTGCAGACCCTCGACCGTGTGGGTTCCCGCAGCCATGTCCAGTCCGGTGTAGCGGTCCTTGATCGGGTTGGCGAGGCAGACGTCGACGCCGCCGATCGCATTGGTGATCTCGATCACGCCGCCGAAGGTGACGCCGGCCGCGAACTGGATCTCCTGATCGGTGAGCTCGGAGATCGTCTTCACGACGCAGTTCAGGCCGCCGTCGGTGTAGGCGGTGTTGAGCGGCTGCTTGCTCATCGCGGAGGTGGCGTTGCCGTTCTTGTCGGTGCACGAGGGGATCGGCACCATCAGGTCACGAGGGAAACTGACGACCGTGATGCGTCGCGGTTCCTGCGAGACGTGGACGAGCAGGTTCACGTCGTTGAGCGTTCCCTCGGCGTCCGAGCCGGAGCAACGAGCACCGAAGAGGTCCTTGTACTTCTCCTCACAGGTGTCGACGCCTGTGAGGACCATGTTGAAGCCGCCCTCGTACTCGCCGATGTCCGGCGGGATGGGGTCCTGACCCTCGATCTCGACCGCGTTCGCCGAGACCGTGCTCGTGAGATCGTAGAAGACGTAGGCACCGACCCCGAGTCCGCTCACCAGCACCACCGCGAGACCGATCGCGATGAACTTCAACAGCTGGCCGACGGTGCCAGGAGTGCCCAGCTGACCATGGCGCGCGATCGTGTGACGGCGTCGGGTGTTCTGGCTCACTCGGGTCCTTTCGGATCAAGCGCCGGTGCGGGGGGCACCGTGCTCACATGCGGAGGGTGTGGGATTCGAACCCACGAGACATCTCTGCCCACTGGTTTTCAAGACCAGCTCCATCGGCCGCTCGGACAACCCTCCCGACAGATGCTTCTGTCGACCAGGCGTGAGTCTAGCCGAGTTCTATTCTCCTGCGCTGACCTGGGCGGGGGCTGGAAGCGTGTCGAGAGCCCGCGCGAGGCCGCCGTCGACGACATCTGCGGTGACCTCGCCCGCCGCTTCCTTCACCACGTCGGGGGCCTGCCCCATCGCCACCGCTCGTCCGCCGAGCGAGCGGGCCCAGCCGAACATCCCGATGTCGTTGCGTCCGTCGCCGGCGACGAAGATGCGGCCCTCGTCGAGCCCGAGTTCCGTGCGCACCTGTTCCAACGCCGTGCCCTTGTCGACACCCTGCGGTGCGATGTCGAGCCACGCGGTCCACCCGATCGCGTAGGACACCTCGTTGAGACCGGCATCCGCCACCAGACGGTGGAAGTCCTCTTCGTCGTGACCGGGAGAGACGACGACGATACGCGAGACGGGGAGCTCCCCGAGCTCGTCGAAGTCGACCTGCCGGCCGCCGTCGAGAGTCCAGTCGTCGAGCTGCTCGGTGAACAGTCGCTGGCCCGAGGCGAGTTCGACCATGTATCGGGCATCGGGAAGACGCTCGCGCAGCAGACCGAGGACAGGGGTCGGATCGAAGGTCTCGACGTTCCAGCGCTCCCAGTCGTCGCCGGAGCGCCGCATCGTCACCGCGCCGTTGGAGCACACCACGTAGTCGGCGGTCAGGCCGAGCTCCTCGACATAGCGTCGCGTGGCCATCCAACTGCGCCCTGTGGCGATGGTGACGACGTTCCCGCCGTCGCGCACCCTGGCGATGGCTTCCGGAACGCCGGGGCTCATCGTCTCGTCCTGCAGCAGGATCGTCCCGTCGACGTCGAGGCCGACCAGCCAGGGTCCTGTCATCGGGCGGCCCGCCCGGCCGCGAGGGGCTCGATCACTTCGAGGCCGCCGAGATACGGCCGCAGAACCTCCGGCACGCGCACCGAGCCGTCGGCCTGCTGGTGCGTCTCGAGCAGGGCGACGATCCAGCGGGTGGTGGCGAGAGTGCCGTTCAGGGTGGCCACGTGCTGCGTCTTAGCCGTGCCCTGGCCCGCGGGATCGGCCGCGTCGACGGCCGGGCGGTGACGCACGTCGAGCCGTCGCGCCTGATAGGTCGTGCAGTTCGAGGTCGAGGTGAGTTCACGGAACGCGCCCTGCGTGGGGACCCACGCCTCGATGTCGTACTTGCGTGCCGCGCTCGATCCGAGGTCTCCGGCCGCGACGTCGATCACGCGATAGGCGAGGCCGAGCGAGGTCAGCATCTCCTCCTGCAGCGCGACGAGGCGCAGGTGCTCGGCTTCCGCCTCTTCCGCGGTCGTGTAGACGAACATCTCGAGCTTGTTGAACTGGTGCACGCGGATGATGCCGCGGGTGTCCTTGCCATGCGATCCGGCCTCTCGCCGGTAGCAGGTCGACCAGCCGGCATAACGGAGGGCACCATCGGACAGGTCGACGATCTCGTCTTTGTGGTAGCCGGCGAGGGCCACCTCGCTGGTGCCCACCAGGTACAGGTCGTCATCCTTGTCGAGGTGGTAGACCTCGTCGGCGTGCTCGCCGAGGAACCCGGTGCCCTGCATGATCTCCGGACGAACGAGCGTCGGGGTGATCAGCGGCACGAATCCGTTCTGCAGCGCTTTGTCGAGCGCCAGGTTCATCAACGCGATCTCGAGGCGCGCGCCGATGCCGCGCAGGAAGTAGAAACGGGCGCCCGATACCTTGGCGCCGCGTTCCATATCGATCGCACCGAGGAGTTCACCGAGCTCGAGGTGGTCCTTCGGCTCGAAATCGAAAGCCGGCACGTCGCCGACACGACGCAGCTCGACGAAGTCCGCCTCGCCGCCGGCGGGGACGCCGTCGATGACGACGTTCTCGATGCGGGCGAGAGCGGCGGCTGCCGCCTCTGCCGCCTCGTTCGCGGCGTGCTGGGCCTGCTTGACCCGCTCGGCGAGATCCTTCGCCTGCGCCACGAGGGCGGCCTTCTCGTCCTTGGGAGCCTTCGCCACCTGCTTGCCGAACGCGTTCTGCTCGGCACGCAGCTCTTCGAACGCGGACAGCGCGGACCTGCGCGATCGATCGGCCTCGAGAGCGACGTCGACGGTGCTCTGGTCGTTTCCACGAGCAGTCTGCGAACGGCGGACGATCTCCGGGTTTTCGCGGAGGAGTGCGAGGTCGATCATCCACCAAGTCTACGGTGAACGCCCGGGCGCGCCGGATGCGCGGACCGCCAGGAGTCACCTGCTCCGGATCGACGGGGCGGGTCTTTCCCGGTTTAGAGTAGCGCCATGACATCCAGCGCACCCGTCCAGCGACAGGCGGCGCTCGTCTACAACCCCATCAAGGTCGACGGCAAGCATCTCCGCGCCACAGTGCGCGACCTCTCGCGCGAAGCAGGATGGGCGCATCCGGCGTTCTATCCCACGACGATCGAGGATGCCGGGCAGCTCGCCACTGCGCAGGCTCTGGAGCGCGGAGTGGACGTCGTGCTGGTCGCCGGCGGCGATGGCACGGTGCGGGCGGTGTCCGAGGCGATCGCGAACAGCGGGGTGCCGTTGGCGATCCTGCCCAGCGGCACCGGAAACCTGCTGGCCCGCAATCTCGGCCTCCCCCTCGGTGACCCGACCGAGATGATCCGCGCCGCGCTCGGCGACTTCCGGCATCCGATCGACATCGGCTGGGCCCGCCTCACACGAGAAGACGGCGAGGAGGCCCAACACGCCTTCGTGGTGCTGGCGGGCATGGGGCTCGACGCCGACATGATCGCGAACACCCGATCCGACCTGAAGAAGTCCGTGGGATGGATCGCGTACGTCGACGGTGCCGCCCGCTCACTGCCGCGCGCGAAGCCGTTCCGGGCCGTCTACCAGGTCGATGACGGACGCCTGCACTCGCACCGCGCGTACAGCCTGCTCTTCGCGAACTGCGGCACTCTCCCCGCCGGCATCTCCCTGATCCCCGACGCATCGATCACCGACGCCGCCCTGGACGTCGCCGTCATCCAGCCGACCGGCATGTTCGGCTGGTTCGGGGTCTGGCGGAAGATCTGGTGGGACAACTCCGTGCTCCGCCGCTTCCGCGCCGGACGCCGGGTACTCGAGCACCGCGGTAAGAACGCCTCGGTGCACTACTTCCACGGTGCCGCCGCCGAAGCCGCAGCACCCGAGCCCATCCCGATCGAACTCGACGGCGACGAGTTCGGTGAAGCGGTGCGCATCACCTGCTGGGCTGATCCTGGGGCTCTGCTCCTGGCACTGCCGTCAGGCCACCCGGTGCACATCCTCTGAGAGCCGCGGCCCCTGACGCTCAGCGGACCTCGACCGTGCCGTCGAGCCCGCCGCCGACGAGGGTCAGAGTGAAGGCCGCCTCGTCGTCGACCGTGTCATCGCCGAAGGAGAGGATGGTCGCACGCGGTCCCATGTCCATCGTGCACACCTGGTTCGCGTCAGTCACGAACGTCGCGGTCCCGGCGTTCCCCGAGCCCTCCAGTGTGTCGACGACCGGCGGGCAGGACGAGGATCCCCAGGTCAGCAGAACGAGGCCGCCGTCGTCGAACCAGCCGGCCGATGGCAGATACTCGGTGGGCGTCCCGGGCGTACCCGTCGCCGCCGGATCGCCGTCGAGGTCCACATCGTCGGTGATGTCACCGTAGGTGACGTTCATGGTGATGTCGGCCTTCGGGTCCACGCCTTCCGGCAGCGTGCCCAGGCTCGCGCGCGGCGCGAGATCCTTCGTGCAGGGCTTCGAAGCCTCGCCCTCCGCGTCGACGAGGGTGACGGTCACGGTCTGTCCTTCCGCGGTGACCTGGTCGACCTGCGGCACGCAGGTGGAGGAGCCCACCGTGATGACGGCGAACATGCGTCCTTCGTCGAGCAGTGCACCCTCGACGTCGTTCTGATCGTCGATGCCGGCGCTCGGGGCTGGAGAGCTGGTCGGCGTCTGCGCGCCCGGACCGGCAGTGCACCCTGCGATGAGGAGCGCAGCGGCGACGACGCCCATGACGGAAACGAGAGGACGAAGTGCGGAGGTCATGGTCACAGGGTAGCCCTCACGAAGTTCGTGCGGATAGCCTGCGTCGCCTACTGCAGCGCGGAGGTGAGGCGGGCGAGGTTGTCGAGCACCGTCGAACGAAGCGGCTGCTGCATCCACTCCTCCAGCGTCAGCTCTCGGCTGAGCGAGCGGTACTTGTCTTCGACCTCGCGCATCTCGGCGACGAACTCCTCGCCTCGCACCAGCATCGAGACCTCGAGGTTCAGACCGAAGGAGCGCATGTCCATGTTGCTCGATCCGATCACGGCGACCTCATCGTCGATGGTCAGCGTCTTGGTGTGCAGGATGTACGGCTTGCGATACATCCAGATGCGGACTCCGGCCTTGAGCAGCACCTCGTAGTAGCTGCGCTGGGCGTGGTACACCATCGCTTGGTCGCCCTCTTCCGACACGAACAGCTCGACATGCACGCCGCGGTCCACGGCCGCGGTGACCGCGAGCAGCAGCGCCTCGTCCGGGACGAAGTAGGGGCTGACGATCATGATCTTCTTCTTCGCCGCATAGAGCAGGCTGAGGAAGAGCCGGAGGTTGTTCTCGACCTCGAAACCGGGACCGGACGGGACGACCTGGCAGTCGAGGTCACCGGAGCCGATGTTCGCGTGAGCGATGTCGATGCCCTCGAGGACGGTGTCGGTCTCGCTGTACCAGTCCGCGACGAAGATCGCGTTCACGCTCAGCACGACCGGGCCGTCCAGACGCACCATCAGGTCGACCCAGTGCAGACCGCGCTTGATGTTCTTCGGCAGGTTGTAGGTCGAATCGGTGATGTTCTGCGATCCGAGGAACGCGATGTTGCCGTCGACGACGAGGAGCTTGCGGTGGTTGCGCAGATCGGGGCGCTGCATCTTGCCCTTGAGCGGCTGCACCGGGAGCATCAGATGCCAGTCGGCGCCCATCGCATTGAGGCGCGCGATGGTCTGCTTGTAGCGGGGCTTGCCGCGGTTGGCCCAGTGGTCCAGGAGCACGCGGACCTCGACACCACGGGCGCAGACCTCTTCCAGCGCCCGGAAGAAGTTGTCGGTCGACGTGTCGGACTGCAGGATGTAGAACTCGACGTGCACATACTCCTGCGCCGTGCGGATCGCCTGCGCCATCTCATCGAGGGACTCCTGGTAGTCCGAGATGAGGTGGGCGCCGTTGTCGCCCGAGAGCGGGAGGGCGCCGAGCTTCTGATTCATCTGCACGATCGGCCCGAACCACGCGGGTGCGTTCGGGCGGAGCGTGCCGAAATGCAGGTGCTCGCTGGTCTCGGCGATGTACTCGTTGATCTGATCCTGTTTGCGCCGACGCGCGCGGGGAAGGCGCGGGTTGCCGATCACGAGGAACAGGAAGACACCGACGAACGGTATGAAGAACACGGCCAGCAGCCATGCCATCGCCGCCGTGGGACGCCTGTTGCGGGGGATGACGATGATGGCCGTGACACGGATGATGATGTCGAGCACCACGAGGAAGGCGGCGATCCACCATCCCCAGGTCTCCGCAGTCATCGTGCCCCCTCGCCACCGCAGTGACCATCACAGCCGAGGCGCACCCGAACAGGTGCGCTGGCTTCACAGTAGCCGATGGGTCGGACTCAGGCGCGCGGCGGGAGGCCTCGCGCGGCGCGCTCCTCAGCCTCGATCTGCGCGTGCACCTTGCGCTCGGTCCGGTCGAAGCGGAGAATGCCGCGGACCACGAGGAAGAACACGATGCTCACTCCGACGGTCGGCAGAAGCGACCATGCCGCGGCGAGCCAGAAGTTGTCCATCACCCCATGGTACGCGAGCCACTGTTCGTGCACATTTCGGCGTTCACAGGAACTCCGTCCACAGGGTCCTCTTTCGCGCTCGGCGGGCTTCGCCCTCGACGACACTCTCGGGATGACAACAGTTCTCCGAGCCTCCGATTCCGCCGCTTTCCTCGGCATCGTCCCGTCCCTCGCGGGCTTCACGCCCCGTCGGAGCATCGTGCTCCTCCCTTTCCGAGGCAGCCGCACCGACGGAGCCATGCGTCTCGATCTCCCGCAGGAGAAGGCTGACCTCGAGGTCTATGCCGACGCCGCCGTCGGCCTCGTCGCCCGCGTCACAGCGACGGATGCCGTCGCGGTCGTCGTCTACACCGATGAGGAGTCGCACCCGACGCGAGACGGTCTCGTCCTCCCCCACGCGGTCGCCGTCGACGAGCTGTTGGGGTGCGCAGAGGAGGCGGGCCTCCGCATCGTCGACGCTCTCTGCGTGACCCCCTCCGGGTGGTCGAGCTACCTCGACGAGGAGCCCGAGCTGGGGCCGTTGGCGCAGATCCGCACTCCCGCCGATCTACCGCTGTCGACCGACGTGTCCGGAGACCAGAGCGTCGGGGCGGATCTCCCGCACGTCGACCTCGCCGAGAAGGAACGTGTGGGGACCGCGTCGCTCGAGCTCGCGGCGTTCCTCGATCGGAAGGGTCGAGGTCGACTGACGAGTCGGGATGATCCGCGGCTCATCGCCGCGCTCGTCCTGCTCGACGATGTTCCGGCCTTCTACGAGTCGGTGCTGGCGGCACCCGACGCTCTGCCCCCGTTCGCGACGGCCACGCTGCTGTGGTGCCTCGAGCAGCCCCTTTTGCGGGACGTCGCCATCGCTCAGTGGGCGACCGACCTGGCAGGCGGCGTGCGCACCCTCGCTGCACAGACCGCGTTCGAGGCATCCGGGGTGATGATCCCCGACGAGGTGGGTGAGGTGTTCCTCGGGCGCGGCCCCACTCCCGACACCGACCGCCTCCGACGCGCCCTCACCGCCGCACGCGAAGCGGCGGCACGGGCTCCGAGGCTCTCGCGATCCGCACCCCTCACCGTGGCGGCGTGGTTGTCATGGGCTCTGGGACGCGCCAGCCACGCAGGCCGATACCTCGAGATGGTGCGAGAGATCGACCCGCACTATTCACTGGCCGCGCTCCTGGAGACCATGATCGGCGGAGCGATACTCCCGGAGTGGGCGTTCCGTCGCCACTCGGCGCAGTGACCGTCGGTGATCGTGTTACTTGACCAGGGGGAACAGGATGGTCTCACGAATGCCCAGGCCGGTGATCGCCATCAGCAGGCGGTCGATCCCCATGCCCATTCCTCCGGACGGCGGCATTCCGTGCTCGAGGGCCCGCAGGAACTCTTCGTCGACCGGCATCGCCTCGACGTCACCGCGTGCGGCGAGTTTGGCCTGTTCCACGAAGCGCTCGCGTTGGATCACGGGGTCGACCAGTTCGGAGTACCCGGTCGCCAGCTCGAAGCCACGGATGTACAGATCCCACTTCTCCACGACACCCGCGATCGAGCGGTGTTCACGGACCAGGGGCGACGTGTCGACGGGGAAATCCATCACGAACGTGGGGCGGACGAGGTCGCCCTTCACGAAATGCTCCCACAGCTCCTCGACGAGCTTGCCGTGAGTGGCCTGCGGAGGCAGATCGACGTCGTTGGCCTCGGCGAACGCGATCAGGTCTTCGACCGAGTCCTGCGGAGTGGTGGTGCGCCCGGATGCGGCCGACAGCGACTCGTACATCGAGATGCGGTCCCACTCGCCGCCGAGCTCATACTCGGTACCGTCGGCCCAGGTCACGGTCGTGGAGCCGGCGACCGCGATCGCCGCGTTCTGCACGAGCTCCTGTGTGAGGGCGGCCATCTGGTTGTAGTCGCCGTACGCCTGGTAGGCCTCGAGCATCGCGAACTCGGGGCTGTGTGTAGAGTCGGCTCCCTCGTTGCGGAAGTTCCGGTTGATCTCGTAGACGCGCTCGATCCCGCCGACGACAGCGCGCTTGAGGTACAGCTCGGGTGCGATGCGCAGGTACAGCTCGGTGTCGAACGCGTTCGAGTGCGTGATGAACGGGCGGGCAGAGGCCCCGCCGTGCTGCACCTGCAGCATCGGGGTCTCCACCTCGAGGTAGTCATGGCTGGTGAACGTCGAACGCAGGCTCGCATTCACGGCGGCGCGCGCGCGGACCGTCGTGCGCGCCTGCTCGCGCACGATCAGGTCGAGGTAGCGGCTGCGTACGCGGCCCTCCTCGCTGAGTTCGGAGTAGGCATTGGGGAGCGGCAGGATCGCCTTCGCCGCGATCGTCCAGTCGTCCGCCATGATCGACAGCTCGCCGCGGCGACTGGAGATGACTTCACCGTGCACGAAGACGTGGTCCCCCAGGTCGACGTACTCCTTCCAGTCGGCCAGCGACTCCTCGCCGACGTTCGCCAGGGAGATCATGGCCTGGATGCGCGAGCCGTCACCCGCCTGCAAAGTGGCGAAGCAGAGCTTGCCGGTGTTGCGACTGAACACCACACGACCCGCGACTCCGACGATGACACCGGTTTCGGCGCCGGCCTCGAGCTCGCCGTACTCGGCGCGCAGCGCGGGAATCGTGTGCGTGACGGGAACGGCGACCGGGAACGCCCCGCCGCCCGCATCCGCCCGCTTCTCGATCAGGCGCTCGCGCTTGGCGAGGCGCACGGCCTTCTGCTCGTGGACGTCCTCTTCGAGGGAAGGGTCGGTCGAGGCCGATTCGGGCGCGGCGGACGCGTCAGTCATGTGGGGGGCTCCTTGGAAGTCCCTCCCAGTTTACCGAGGCGGCATCCCGCTGCTTGGCGCACGCTGGGTAGCCTCGAAGAATGGCCCACACACGGATCCTCCGCGCGTTCGCTGCCCTCTCCCTCGCGATGGTGGCGGTCCTCGCCCCTGCCGCCGCGCAGGCCGCGTCCGACGGGCCCGCGTCGCACCTGGCTGCGCCCCGGCCCGCGGACGTCCCCACCGATGTCGACGATTTCTCTTACAGCTCGTGGGATGCCGTCTACGAGATCGGTCTCGACGACGAGGGCCGCGCCCGCATGCGCGTGACGGAGACCCTCGTGGCCCGCTTCCCCGACGTCGACCAGAATCGCGGCATCGTCCGCGGACTCGCGACTTCATACGAAGGGGCGAGCATCGAGACGACGATCCTGTCCGTGACCGACGGCAACGGGGCGGACGTGCCCTACGAGACGGACGAGGAGGACGGGCTCCTCTACGTGCTGACGGGTAACGACGACGACTTCGTGCGGGGCCTCACCACCTACGTCATCGAGTACGAGATGCGCGACGTGATCCTCGCGACCGATCGGTCCGAGGGTTCGTCCGCTCCCCCGGCAGACGAGTTCTACTGGGACCTGCTCCCCCTCGACAGCACGCAGCCCATCGACCGGTTCCGCGCCGAGATCGTGTTCGATCCTGCGATGAGCAACGCACTCGACGGTGCCACCCGCTGCTACTCCGGCCCTTCCGGCTCGAAGGAGGAGTGCGAGCTGGAGGGTCCGACCACCGACGGCCGCAGCGCGACCTTCCGTGTCGAATCGGGGCCTCGTCCCGCCGGTGACGGGGTGACGGTGGCCATCGGTTTCGAACCGGGCACCGCCACGCAGCCGCTCGCCCGCACACCGGATCCGGTCGCCGACGTCGCACCGATCGCCGCCGCGGTCGGCGCTCTCGGACTCGCCGCCGGCAGCTGGGTGGCGGTGTCGGCCTTCGCGCGCAGACGGCGAGCCGCTACCGGCATCGTGGTCGCCCAGTACGACGTGCCGGACTCGCTGCCCCCGCTGCTCGCCGCTGCCGTCGTTCCCGGGGCCGAAGACGTGATCCCGTCCGAGATCGTGCACCTCGCCGTCCGCGGCATGCTGCGCATCGAAGAGGGGACGGAGGAAGACCAGCCTCGCGTTCGTCGTCTCGGCGAGGCACACAGCCCCGACCAGCTCGACGTCGACGCCCTCGAAGCGCTCTTCCTCGATGCGGACGCCGACGGGGTGGTCGATCTCCCCGCCGCCGACGAAGCCTTCGCCGCTCGGATGACGGCACTCCAGCACCGAGGCACGACCGAGGCGCAGAGCCGCGGACTCACCGAGAAGGCACGCAGTCGAAGTGCTGTGATCCTGCAGTGGTGTGCGATCGGCCTCGCCGTCGTCGGCTTGGCGTTCGGGATCTGGAGCGCCGCCAGCGGACGCCTGTCCGCGATCCCTGCACTCGTCGTGATCTCCATCGGGGCTTTCCTCGTGCTGCTCTCCAGCGTCTATCCGTTCTCGAAGCACACGGTGCTCACCGTCGAAGGCGCACGCACCTACGAGTATCTGCAGGGAGTGAAGGAGTTCATCCGGGTCGCCGACGCCGATCGCCTGCGCATGCTCCAGTCGTACACCGGAGCCGAACGTCGCGCCGACGGCACCGCCGACGTCATCCACGTGTACGAACGGCTTCTCCCCTACGCGATCCTGTTCGGGATGGAACGCGAGTGGGGTGATGTGCTCGAGAAGGCCTACGCGAATGCGGAGCGCGGCGCATCCTGGATCGGCGACCCGGCATCGTTCGCACTCCGGACGCAGCTCGCCTCGTTCGTGGCATCGTCGCACTCCGCCGCGACGTACTCGGCCCCCTCGGCGGGCTCTTCGTCGAGTGCCGGAGGGTCATTCGGCGGCGGGTTCTCCGGGGGCGGCGGAGGCGGCGGCTTCTCCGGCGGACGGTGAGTCCCACTGGCGCCCGCATCCGGGGTACCGCCGCGAAACGGTTCAGATCAGCGGCGGAGCGTCCGAGGCTTCGCGCAGTGCCCTCTCGACGGTCGACTGCACGAGGGCCGAGAGGTAGCCGCCGGGGTTCTCCACGCCGATCTCCCGCAGTCGCGCGGTCGACTGTCCGATGATCGACCGCGAGAACTCGGTGGCTGTGGCGATGGCATCGGCGTAGGCGGGACGATCCGCCTCCGCGATCACGACGGGCTCGCACCCCATCTCCACGGCGAGGGCCTGGGCGATCGGCAGCACGGCGACCGGAGCGGTCACCGCGGCGAACCCGGCATGCAGCTGCCGAAGGTCGATCGACGTCCCTGTGAAGGTGATCGCGGGATGCACGGCGAGGGGGATCGCCCCGCGTTCGGCTGCCGGGCGCAGCACGTCGATGCCGTAGCCGGGGTCGGTGTGCAGCACGAGCTGGCCGATCTGCCAGCCGCCCACCTCGGCGATGCCCGCGACGAGCGACGGCAGCTGCTCGCTGGGTACCGCGATGATCACGAGCTCGGCGCGACGCACGACCTCCAGGGCATCGAGAACCGGCACGTCCGGCAGCACGGCCGAGGCGCGTTCGTCGTCGGATCCGCTGGTGATCCCGATCACGGCATGTCCTGCACCGCCGAGCGCCGCCCCGACGACCGGCCCTACGCGCCCTGCCCCGATGATGCCGACGCCGAGGCGTCCGTCACGCGCCATCGTCGCGCCTCGTCCGCCGGAGCAGCGGGGGTGCGGGAGGAGCTGCCGGCGGAGCAGCCGGGAAGTTCGGAGGCACCTGCGGACCCTCCGGAGCGTTCTCCGCGGGAGCTGCCGGTACACCCGAAGGCGGTCCCACCGGAGATGCCGGCGGAAGCACCGGAAGCACCGGAGGCGCCGGCGTGTCGACCGGCGGTGCAGGCGGGGCGGGCGGCCCTGCCTGTCCGGGGACGGGGAAGACCGGCGGCGGGCCGGTGTACGCCGGCGGGGCCGGGGGCGCTGCGACGGGAATCTCCGCCGCGTGCGCACTCCAGCGGTGGGTGGTGTCGCGAGACGCCGCCTCCGCTGCCGCACGGCTGACCTCGTCGACCAGAGCCAGCGCATCGGCACGTTCGAGACCCGAGAGGTACCCGGTGATCGGCCCGGGGACCGTGTGCACCTGTGCGCCGGAAACCCGCTGGTGCCGGTCGATCGGCCCCTGGCTGAGCGAGACCCCCTGCAGACGTGCCAGCGGGAACACGGCGAGCTTGCGCCAGACGTTTCCGCGGCGCAGCAGCAGACCGAAGTCGGCGACGAGGTAGCCGTGTCGCTTCCAGGAGAACGGACGCCGCCACGCTGCACGCCGTGGCATCGTCCGATACGCGTCGCCATCGGCGGGACCCACGACGCCCTGATCCCAGAGGAACGGGATGCTCTCCCCAGGAACGTCGGGGAGCACCAGCGCGAGCACGCGTTCGACATCGGCGCGTTTGCCGACGGGCAGCACCACGTTGAACTGCTGTCCGCTTCCCGACGACTGCTGGGCTGCGCTCTTGCCGCTCATACGGTTGATCTTGATCGTCCACCACCCGAACGGGCGCCACAGCAGCGACTGCGACACCTCCACCGCGAAGATGCGTCCCGGCGGGAGCGTCTCGGTCACGGTCGTGAGAAGACCGTAGGTGATGCGCACGCCGTCAGGAGTCGGAGCGATCGAGTAGCGCAGCGACTTCGAGATCTGCGCCCAGGTGATACCGACCACGGCGATGACCATGGGGACGCCCATGCCGAGACCCAGCCCGAGGAGGACGAAACCTCCATCCGAGTTGCCATCGGCCAGCATCCCGATCAACGCGCTGCCGATCGCGATCGCGAAGATCGCTCCGAAGAAGACGAACCACAGCAGCCCGGAGATCAGCTGCGAGCCCACAAGCCGGCCGGTCGGGATCTTCACGACGCTCTCGGGGACGACATCGGCGAGGTCGACGCCGGAGATGAGGCCGTTGACACCCGCGTTCATCGAACCGACCAGCTGCGCCCGGGCGGATGTCGGACCGGGCGCGGCCGACGTTGCCGCCGGGTTCAGCGCGGCGTCGCGCGCCGCACGAGCACCCGATGCCAGACGCAGGATGTCGGCACGCACCGACTCTGCGCGGGGCGTCGCGAGGTATTCGAGCTCGACGTTCGCGTCGTTGCCGGCTCCGACCACCTCGAGCTTCGCGAGACCGATGATGCGGGCGGGGAACGGGCGTGTCAGGTTCACGCCCTGCACGCGGTCGAGAGGTGCGCGGCGGTGCGAGCGGAAGATGATTCCCTTGCGGACCTCGACGTGATCGCCGGTGATCCGGAACTGCTGGAAGCGCCAGACGAACCAGAAGATCAGCACCAGCACGACCACGAGCCCGAGCACGCTGAGGAGCGCGACCAGGATCAGGTTGTTCGAGAGCACCCAATCGACAGGATCGGCACCGGCGTAGTCGCCGTAGTGCGCTTCTTCGGGCGTGAAGATGCCCACGGCCCAGGTGATCAGGCGATCCCGCATGTTCGCGATGACGATACCCGCGATGATGATCAGCGCGAGCCCGCCCTTGAAGAGCGGGGTGAGGGGGTGCATGCGGTGCCACTCACCGTTCGCGAGCGTCGTGGAACCCTCCTCGACGGGCAGGGGCGCGCTCGGCATGAAAGGGGGCTGCTGCTCGCTCACAGGCCGGTCCGACGGGTCTCGGCGACCTGGATGAGGGTGTCGCGCAGCGCCTCGGCCGCCCCCTGCGTCAGACCGGGGATCTGCACGCCGGTCGTCGCGGCGGCCGTGACCATCTTGAGTTGGGCGATGCCGAACGCGCGGTCGAGCGGCCCCTGCGTGATGTCGACCAGCTGCATGCGACCGTAGGGGACGGCGATCATGCGCTGCCACAGGATGCCCTTGCGGAAGACGATGTCGTCGGCGCGGAGCATGTAGCCGATCGCCTTCGCCTGGCGCGGGAGGATGATGAGGGCGAACACGGTGATGAGCAGGATGATCCCGGCGGGGATCCACACCCACTGCTGATTCAGCACGACGTTCAGCACGACGGCGGCGATCGCGACGATCGCGATGAAGATCACGTTCTGCACGATCTGCGACACGACATAGCGCGGCGAGATCTGGTGCCACGTGCCGTCGAGTTCGAGGCGGGCCTCGTTGCGTGCCGTGCGCAGCTGGGTGTACGTCCCCCTGTCGAGGGCGTCGAGGTCAGTGCCCTCCGCCGGGTTCAGGGGCGCGGTCTCTGGGTTCTGAGTCATCAGGATCCTTCGGCAGGGTGCAGAACTGCTCGGCGACGAGCGCGGCGATCACGAGGACGATCGCGCTTCCGATCAGGGCCAGCATGGCCACAGTCGACCCTACCTGCGGAATGACGGGACGTGACAGGAGGAACACGAGCAGCCCGGCTCCGAACCCCGCCATGATGGCGCCGAGCAGACTCGAGGCCCGCGCGAGTGTCGCCGCTCTGAGTGCGCGGAAGGGATCGATGCGGATGCCCGACCGCACGCTGCGCCGCACCGGCCAGGCGACCCCGAGGGAGGCTGCGCCGATCAGCAGGAGGAGCACCGGAAGCAGGAGCGAGGGGGTGAACGTGACACGTCCCGATGCCGTCAACAGGTGATCGAGCAGGAACCCGCCTCCGCCGGCGAGCAGCGCGAGGACGACGAGCACGCCCGCAGAGGTGCGTCTCATCCCTCGCTCCGGGCCCGCAGTTCCGCCACGAGGTCGGCGACTCTGCCCCGGCGGAGCAGCACCGCGTCCTGGTCGACATCCAGCCACGGTTCGAGCACGAAGAGGCGTTCGGCAGCGCGCGGATGCGGCAGCTGCAGACGCGGTTCGTCGGAGATGACGTCGCCGTACGCGATCAGGTCGAGGTCGAGCGTGCGGTCGCCCCAGCGCTCCCGTCGCTCTCGGCCGTTCTCGTCCTCGATGGCGTGCAGCATCCCGAGAAGGATCTCGGGAGCGAGGCGCGTGGTCACCAGAGCCACGGCGTTGACGTAGCCGGGTGCCTCGGGATCGGGCCCGTCGAGCCGGAGGGCGACGGTCTCGAACAACCGGGAGAGGCGCACCTCGCTGACCAGCGGGAGCCGCGCGATCCTCTCGGCGGCCGCCCTGATCGTGTCGTGACGGTCGCCGAGGTTCGCGCCGAGGGCGACGACCGCGGTGGTCTCCGGACGTCCGGGACGAGGCGCGGGCATGTCGGGCGGGTTCGCGAGGTTGCGGCTCATACGGTCGTGTCCTCCAGCGCGTCAGGCGTTCGGCGGCGATGCACGGTGACCGCCACATCGGTGAAGTCCAGCGCGATCGGCGCGTGCGGCTTGTGCACGGTCACGACGACGTCCTGCACCCGACGGTCTTCGAGACCGACGGCGGCGATCCTCTCGGCGAGCGTCTCGATCAGGTTCACCGGTTCCCCGGCCACGACCGCGGCCACCTTCTCGGCGAGCTCTCCGTAGTGCACGGTGTCCCTCACGTCGTCGGAGACGGCAGCCTGCGCGAGCGACAACCGCAGACGAAGATCGATCGTGAACTCCTGCCCGTCGCGGCGTTCGTGTTCGAAGACACCATGACGACCGAAGACGGTCAGACCGGTGAGGACGATCTCGTCGAGGGACTCCATGCTTCTAGCGTACGGGGCCACCCCGATGCGCCCTCAGCCTTCCCAGGCGTGCGCGATCGCGAGGGCGTCGCGCGTGCTCGCCACATCATGCACACGCACGGCCCAGACTCCGGCCCTGACCGCGAGAGCACTGGTCACAGCGGTAGCGAGGTCGCGTCGAGACTCCGACACGTCACCGTCGCTCTCGGCTTCCCGGCGCAGTGCTTCGGCGAGGAACCGCTTGCGCGATGTGCCGATGAGCACGCGCGGCCCGAGGGCGACGATCTCGTCGAGCCCCCGCAGCACCTCCCAGTTCTGCGCGCCCGCCTTGGCGAACCCGATACCCGGGTCGACGATCAGGCGCGATGGGGCGATTCCGGAGGCCGCCGCCTCGCCGATGCGCTCCTGCAGCTCCCCCGCGACCTCGCGGGCGACGCGACGGTACTCGGCGTTCGCGTACATGTCGGCGGAGAAGCCACGCCAATGACCGATCGCGAAATCGGCCCCGGACTCCACGACGGCCGCGCGCATCTCGGGATCGGCGAGCCCTCCGGAGACGTCGTTCACGATCCTGGCGCCCGCCCGCACGGCCGCAGCCGCCGTCGATGCGCTGAGCGTGTCGATGCTCACGGGAACACCCGCGGCAGCGAGCTGTTCGATCACGGGGATGACGCGCTGCTGTTCGGCCTCGTCGCCGACGCGGTCGGCGCCCGGCCTGGTCGATTCTCCGCCCACATCGAGCACAGCCGCACCCTCGGCTCGCAGTCGCAGTCCGTGGGCGACCGCGCGATCGACGTCGAGATAGCGTCCGCCATCGCTGAACGAATCGGGCGTCACGTTGACGATGCCCCAGATCCCGGTCATCAGCGCGCCGCACCCCCGAGAGGCACCGACGCGCCGATCAGGGTGATGAGCTCCGCTCGGGCGACGGCGTCCGTGTACTCTCCGCGCGCCGCGATAGTGAGCGTCGATGCCTCGGTCTGCCGCCCGCCGCGCATCGTGACGCACCCGTGTGCCGCATCGAGCACGACCAGCACCCCGCGGGTGTCGAGGTGCTCTGCGATCGTGTCGGCGATCTGCTCCCCGAGGCGCTCCTGCACTTGAGGACGTGCCGCGAGGATCTCGACGACGCGCACCAGCGCTCCGAGCCCCACGACCTGCTCCCCGGGGAGGTAGGCGATATGCGCATGACCGGCGAAGGGCAGCAGATGGTGCTCGCAGACGGAGCGGAAGCGGATGTCGCGCAGCAGCACGGCTCCGGAGGGCAGGGTATCCGGTGCGGGGCCGCGGGAGACGCTGATGGTGCGCGCGAGCGGCTCGGCCGGGTCTTCGCCGACGCCCGAGAAGAACTCGGAGTACAGCTCGCCCATCCGCATCGGGGTCTGTTTCAGCCCTGGCCGGTCCGGGTCCTCGCCGATCGCTTCGAGCAGCTCCCTCGTGAGCCGCTCGACGCGCTGCCTGTCGACGGTCACGTCACGCCGTCGCGGGCCGCGGGTGCCCGGCTCCCGCCGAACCCTGCTGCGTGCGCGGCGTTCCGGCCGGAGCCTCCACGGATGCCGCAAGCGAGACGTCCTTCTTCGGCACCTCGATCGGAGGACGCTCGGACACCGGGCGACCTTCGCTCGACAGCCACAGCGGGCGCTCGGGAAGCTTCTTGATCTCGGTGAAGATCTCCGCGATCTGATTGTGGTCGAGGGTCTCCTCCTCGAGCAGCGCCAAAGCGAGCTTGTCGAGGATGTCGCGGTTCTCGCTGATGACCTCGTACGCCTCGTTGTGCGCCTGTTCGATGAGGGCACGCACCTCGGCGTCCACCCGCTCCGCGACCTTCTCCGAATACTCGCGACCGCGTCCCATGTCGCGTGCCACGAACATGTCGCCGCCCTCGGTGCCCAGCTTGACCGGTCCGACCTGCGTGGTCATGCCGTACTCGATGACCATCTTGCGCGCGATCGAGGTCGCCTTCTCGATGTCGTTCGAGGCACCTGTGGTGGGGTCGTGGAACACGATCTCCTCCGCGACGCGGCCCCCCATGGCGTAGGTCAGCTGGTCCTGGAGCTCGTTTCGGGTGACCGAGTACTTGTCGTCCAGCGGCAGCACCATCGTGTAGCCGAGAGCCTTGCCACGGGGCAGGATCGTGATCTTGGTCACGGGGTCGGTGTAGTTCATCGCCGCCGCCGCGAGCGCGTGGCCGCCCTCGTGGTAAGCCGTGATCAGCTTCTCCTTGTCGCGCATCACACGGGTGCGTCGCTGCGGACCCGCGATCACGCGGTCGATGGCCTCGTCGAGAGCACGGTTGTCTACCAGCTGCGCGTTCGAGCGCGCGGTGAGCAGCGCGGCCTCGTTGAGCACGTTGGCGAGATCTGCGCCGGTGAAACCGGGGGTCTTGCGGGCGACGACTTCGAGGTCGACGCTCTTCGCGAGGGGCTTGCCCTTGCTGTGTACCTCGAGGATCTTCTGTCGGCCCTTGAGGTCGGGCGCGTCCACGCCGATCTGACGGTCGAAGCGACCGGGGCGCAGAAGCGCGGGGTCGAGGATGTCGGGACGGTTGGTCGCCGCGATCACGATGACGTTCGCGTTCGGGTCGAAGCCGTCCATCTCGACCAGCATCTGGTTGAGGGTCTGCTCGCGCTCATCGTTGCCGCCGCCCATACCGGCGCCGCGGTGACGGCCGACGGCGTCGATCTCGTCGATGAAGATGATGGCGGGCGCATTCTCCTTGGCCTGGCCGAAGAGGTCGCGCACGCGAGAGGCGCCGACGCCGACGAACATCTCGACGAAGTCGGAACCGGAGATGGAGTAGAACGGGGCGCCTGCCTCGCCGGCGACGGCGCGGGCGAGGAGCGTCTTGCCGGTTCCGGGAGGGCCGTACAGCAGCACGCCCTTCGGGATGCGGGCGCCGATGGCCTGGAACTTCGCGGGGTCCTGGAGGAACTCCTTGATCTCATGGAGTTCTTCGATGGCCTCGTCGGCACCGGCGACATCGGCGAAGGTGACCGTGGGGGTCTCCTTGTTGACGAGCTTGGCCTTGGACTTGCCGAACTGCATGACCTTGCCGCCGCCACCCTGCATGGACGACAGGAGCCACCAGAACAGCAGGCCGAGCAGCACCAGCGGAAGAAGGAGCGAGAGGAAGCCGTCGAACCAGGTCGCACGGGGAACGGCGTCGTTGAAGCCGTCCTTCGGAGCCGCCTCGTTGATCGCGCTGACCACCTCGTCGGCGCGGGCGTCGACGTAGTAGAACTGCACGTCCTCCGAGCCCTTGAAGGGCTTCGAGAGCGTCATGTCCACGCGCTGGTCGCCGTCGGTGTTCACGACCTCGGTGACCGTCGTGCCGGAGAGCAGCTTGAGCCCCTCCTGCGTCGTGATCTGCTTGGGCGCGCCCAGATTCGAGATCAGCAGGAAACCGCCGAACAGGAGCACGCCGATCAGCGCGACGTAGATCAGCGGATTCCGGGTGAGCTTCTTCACATCCATGATCGGATCAGCGTATCGCGCGCGCCCTAGGGGGTCGCTGTGCGTTCACCCACGGCGTAGCGCGTCGCGGTCGTCAGCTGTAGACGTGCGGAGCGAGCACCGCGACGTCGCGCAGGTTGCGGTAGCGCTCGTCGTAGTCGAGGCCGTATCCGACGACGAAATCGGTCGGGATGTCGAACCCGACGTACTTGCAGTCGATGACGACCTTCGCGGCCTCGGGCTTGCGCAGGAGGGCGAGCACCTCGATCGACTCGGCTCCGCGGGATCCGAAGTTCTCCAGCAGCCAGCTGAGGGTCAGGCCCGAATCGATGACGTCCTCGACGATCAGCACGTGCTTGCCGTTCAGGTCGGTGTCGAGGTCCTTGCGGATCTGCACGACACCGCTGGACTTGGTGCTCGCACCGTAGCTCGAGACCGCCATCCAGTCCATCGGTGCGTGGAAGGGCAATGCCCTGGCGAAGTCGGCCATCACCATCACCGCGCCCTTGAGGACGCCGACGAGGACGAGGTCCTTGCCCGCATAATCCTCTGCGACCTGTGCCGCGAGTTCATCGAGCTTGGCGAGGATCTGCTCCTCTGTGACGAGAATGCTGGTGAGGTCGTCCTGGATTTCCGCGGCGCGCATGGATCGATTTTAGGCGACGCGATCGGATGCTCGGTCCCGGTGGGTCGGCCGGGAAGGCATCTCCCCCTCCCGCGCCATCCGCACTACTGTGAGCGGTGATGTGGGCGGACGCCCCGACGGAAGGATTCACCATGGCTCTTGACGACATCCTCAGGCAGGTGCCGATCGACGACATCGCCGAGAAGCTGGGCGTCTCGCGGGACGAGGCCAAGGTCGCTGTCGAGCAGGGCGGTGCGGTGCTGCTCGGCGGGCTCGCGCAGAACGCCAAGACTGACGAGGGCTCCGCCGCGATCCAGAACGCACTGAAGAAGCACGAGGGCAGCGCCGGCGCCGCGAAGGTCGACGACATCGATCAGGCCGACGGCGGCAAGATCGTCGCGCACATCCTCGGTTCGAAGGAGAAGGAGGTCACGAAGGAGCTCACCGAGTCGAAGGCGACCCCCGGCATCGACTTCGGCAAGCTGCTGCCGATCCTCGCTCCCATCGTGATGGGCCTCATCGCGAACGCGAGCAAGGACAAGGCCGCGAAGGCGGATGCCGGCGCGGAGAGCTCTGGAGGCATCGGTGACCTCATCGGAGGCATCCTCGGTGGCGGCGACAAGGGCGGCTCCGCCGGCGGCGGCATCGGTGACGTGATCGGCGGGCTGCTGGGCGGTGGCAGCAACGGCGCATCCGGCGGTGGCATCGACCTCGGAGGGATCCTCGGCGGCCTCTTCGGCGGCAAGAAGTAGAGCTTCCGCGCTGAGCGCGTTCCGTCTCGCGAAGACGCCACAGGCGCCCGAGACGAAACGCGCTCAGCGACCGGATGCCGTGAAGACGATGCGGCCGCCCTGTCGCACGACCGAGCACTCGGGGAGGTCGATCGGTCCCTGGCCGCTCCAGTCGGTCACCAGTCGCGCGACCTCGATGGTCTGCACCCGCGTCAAGCTCACCCCGAACTCGCTGTCGACGACGAGGCGGATGATCCTGTTGCGCAGCGCCGCCGGGTTCGCGGCGAGCGCCGCCACGCTGACCGAGATCCCCGCCTCCGCGTGCTCGACGATGTCCTCGATGGTCTCGTGGATCATCTCGTCGAACGCCTCCGCGTCCTCCCGCAGCTGCTCTGCCGTGCGGGCGAGGGCCTCGGCGATGCCGGGACCGAGCTCGGCCTCGAGCACGGGGAGCACGCGCTCGCGCACCCGGACCCTCGCGTAGCGGCCATCGATGTTGTGCGGGTCATCCCAGGGTTCGAGGGCCGATGCCGCGCAGAATGCCCGCGTCGTCTCCCGGCGCACCCCGAGCAAGGGGCGTACCCACCGCACGCCGTCGTCGTCCTCCCGCACCGGCGCCATCCCCTGCAGGCTCGCGGCGCCGGAGCCGCGGGCGAGTCCGAGGAGCACTGTCTCCGCCTGGTCGTCGAGGGTGTGCCCGAGCAGCACCGCGGCGGCACCGACATCGATGGCCGCATCGCGAAGAACGCCGTAGCGGGCATCACGAGCAGCGGCTTCGGGCCCTCCCTCGCCCGCGACGTCGACGCGCACGAGCAGGGGGTCGAGACCCAGCTCGGCGGCCGTGCGCGCCGCGCCGGAGGCGACCTCCGCGGAGTCGTCCTGCAGGCCGTGATCGACCGTCAACGACGCCGCACGGACACCGAGCTTGGGTGCTTCGAAGGCGGTGGCCGCGGCGAGCGCGAGCGAGTCCGCGCCTCCGGAGAGGGCGACGATGACCGTCGATCCTTCGGGGATTTCGGCGAGCGCGGTACGCACGGCGAGGCGGATCTCGGCGATGGCGGGAGGAAGTGACGGCACCCGTCCACGCTAGGGCACTCCCCTGCTCGGCGCTCCTCCGATCCGCGCGCGCACGGCGGTGCGGCGCTGTGCGGGGCTATCCTGACGCCGTGACCGACAACACGCGTACACGTCCGTTCCGGACCGAGAGGTTCAAGGCATTCGTCGACGCCGTCGTGGCGATCGCCATGACACTGCTCATCCTGCCCCTCATGGAGTCGGTCTCCGAGGCCGCATCCGGCCACACGAGCACGGCCGAGTTCCTGGACGAGCATTCGGGGCAGCTGCTGAGCTTCGGGCTGAGCTTCCTCCTCATCGCCACGTTCTGGATGGGGCACCACCGCCAGTACCGGGACGTGGAGCGGATCACCGGACCACTGCTGTGGATCAACGTGGCGTGGATGGCCACGATCGTCTGGCTGCCGGTCCCCACCGCGATGATCGGCCAGATGGACACCGACGCGCTGCAGGCCGTGGTGTACATCGGCACGCTGATCATGACCCAGGTCACCACCCTCGCCGGCTGGCTCTATCTGGCGCGTCATCCCGAACTCGGCGAGGTGTCGACCGAGACCATCCGGTTGGGGGCGATCGGCGACCTCGCGGCGATCATCCTGTTCGCCGCCGCACTCGTCATCGCGGTCGCCGCCTCGCCGAACGGATACGCCGGTCTCTTCCTGCTGCTCCTGAGCGACCCGATGAGCCGACTGCTGAATCGTCTGTTCCGCAGACGATCGAATGACGACGACGTGCCGACCGTCGACGCCGGGTCCTGAGCACGCCGGGTCCTGAGCACGCCGGCCCCCGGACGCGCGAGCGCCGCGGGTAGGCTAGTCCGCGGCATCCAACCGAACTTTTCCTGAGGAGCACACGCATGGGCGCACACGACGCCGTCATCGAGATTCCGCGCGGCAGCCGCGTGAAGTATGAGGTCGACCACGAGACCGGACGAGTGCACCTCGACCGCGTGCTCTACACGACCTTCGGCTACCCGGCCGACTACGGCTACTTCGACAACACCCTCGGCGAGGACGGCGACCCGCTCGACGTGCTCGTGCTGCTCGACCACGCCATCTACCCCGGTGTCGTCGTCGAGGTCCGTCCCGTGGCCGTGCTGAAGATGAGCGATGAGGCCGGCGGAGACGACAAGCTCGTCGCCGTGCTCTCGAAGGACCCGCGCTGGGCGCACATCCAGGACATCGACGACATCGCCGAGTACACGAAGAAGGAGATCTCGCACTTCTTCGAGCACTATAAGGACCTCGAGCCCAACAAGTGGGTCAAGGTCGACGAGTGGGGCAACGCCGCCGAGGCGCAGCGCATCCTCGACGAGGCCATCGTCCGCTTCGGCGAGCAGGGTCACTGACCCTCCGCCTGCACGAAGAAGACCCCCGGTTCCGCTCAGCGGCCGGGGGTCTTTTTCGTGCAGAGGTGAGAGCTGGTCAGGCGGAGACTCCGCGTGCCCCGAGGAAGGCCACGGGGTTCACGGGGCCACCGTTGACGTAGACCTCGAAGTGCAGGTGGCAACCGAACGAGCGGCCCGTGTTCCCCGCGTAGGCGATGACCTGACCGGAACTGACGCTCTGCCCCCTGCGGACGAGGATGCCGCCGTCACGGATGTGGGCATAACCGGTTCCGACACCGCCGCCGTGCTGGATGCGGATGTAGTTGCCATAGCCGTCGTTGGGGCCCGCGTAGTCGACCGTGCCCGAATTCGCAGCGTAGATGGGCGAGCCGCAGCCGTTGGCGAAGTCGGTGCCGTAGTGGAACGACGAGGAGCAGCCCTGAGAGCCGCACTGCACGGAACGGGGTCCGTATCCCGAACTCTTTCCTCCGCCGTGCGGGCGGCACCAGCCACCGCTGCCCTGGCTTCCGCCACCGCCACCGCCACCACCCGCAGCTGCTGCGGCCGCAGCCGCTGCGCGCTCGGCGGCTTCGCGTTCGCGACGAGCCTTCGCCTCGGCTTCGACACCGGCCTGGTAGCCGGCGACCGTCTGGGTGGTCGCGTCCTTGAGAGCGGCGAGCTGCGCCTGCATCGTGGCGAGGTTGGCCGACTGCTCGTCCAGAGCGGCCTGAGCCGCATCCGCCGCCTGCTGAGCCGCGACCATCTTCTCTTCGGCGACCTTCTGCAACCGGTCGCGCTCGTTCCGCGCGACGACGGCCTGATCGCTGAGGGACTGCGCGGAGTTGCGCGCCGCGACAGCCTTGTCGTAGACCGACTGGTTGTACTCGAGGAGCTTGTCCATCGTGCCCAGGCGCGCGAGCAGCTCATCGGCGTTGCTCGCCGACCCGGCGAAGAACAGCTCCATCGACGTGTCGTCGCCGCCGTTGCGGTAGAGCTGGGCGGCCACCTGGCCCGCCTTGCGCGCCGAGCTGTCGGCGACCCCCGCCTGTTCGTCGGCCTTCGCCTGCATGGAGTCGGCCTCGGTGGCCGCAGCGAAGTAAGCCTGCTGCGCGTCGTAGAACTCCTGGGACGCGACCTTGGCCGCGGCCTGGGTCTCGGCCACCTTCTGCGTGAGCGACTGGATCAGTCCCTCGATGCGCGAGACCTCCGCGGCCTTGGCCGCTTCATTGCTCTTCGCGCGCTGCACGTCGTCCCAGCTCGGGTACGTAGCGGCATAGGCGGCGGAGACGCCGTTGGTGATGCCGAACGCGCTCAGCGCGACGACACCGAGCGCGCCGATGCCGAGGGCTCCACGACGGCTGATGCCGTTCTTGCCGAACGCACGGCGTTCGGTCGGGCTGGGCGCGCAGCCGCAGTCCTCGGACGCCGCAGCAACTGCAGCGTCCAGCGTGATCTTGTCGTTCACACGGCCCCTTCCGCCGGTTTCACAGTTGCCACACTAACAACAACCTTCACATCCGCACCAGGGGGCATGGCGGCGTCTTCGTCCACTCCCGACACGTCGATCGTGCCCCCGGAACACGCCCGGGTTGCGGCGCCGCGCCCTCGATTCGCGATTTGCCCGAAACATCCCTTATGCTTGAGCGTCGGCAAGGAAGTCCCCCGGGACTGACTCGGCCCCATCGTTTAGCGGCCTAGGACGCCGCCCTTTCACGGCGGTAGCACGGGTTCGAATCCCGTTGGGGTCACACCTTCCGATATAATTGAAAACAAGTATGGCCCTGTAGCGCAGTTGGTTAGCGTGCCGCCCTGTCACGGCGGAGGTCGCGGGTTCAAGTCCCGTCAGGGTCGCTCCGTGCGATGAGCTCTTTCTTCGGAGAGGGCTCTTCGTCTAGGACGCGACAGGTTCGCCGGTCGCGCGGCTCTGTAGCTCAGTTGGTAGAGCGTTCGACTGAAAATCGAAAGGTCACCGGATCGATGCCGGTCGGAGCCACACGGCTGATCATTACAATCAGCCCAGAAACCCTCGCCTAGCTTCTACATGGCGGGGGTTTTGCTTTTCCCTGGTGAGAGTCGGACCGAACCGCTCCGGACGGAACTCTCGACGTCCGCACGGTGCACGTCGTCGGCTACAGCGCGTCCTTCGCCTCCCGAGCCAGGTCCAGAGCATCGGTGGCTGCTTCCGCTCGTGTCGCCGCGTCGGCCCGACTCTGTTTCGCTTCCGGAAGGACGCGCTCCACCCGCGCCAGCTCGGCACGAGTCCGCGACATTTGAGCATCGAGCTCCGCAGCGCGCGCGGCGAGCTCGTCGTTCCGGGCCTGCAACTCCTGAAGTGCCTTGTCACGCGTCGTGAGCTCCCTTTCGGCGGATGCCTGCTCCTTCTCCGCCGCGACGACCGCGCGCTCGGCCTCGCGTCGAGCGCGACGGGTCTGCAGCTCATCCGCCGGAGGCGGCTCAGACGCAGACTCGAGCTCGGGCACGTCCCCCGCCACGGCGTCGCGGATGTCGTTCTGCGTCGACGCGGGGGTGAGAGCACGCGACAGTCGGCCTGAGGCGACTGCTGCCGCCGCTGCCGGATTGAAGAACGCAGCGGAGATGGTCTGCTCGACCGCCTGGAGGGTTGAGGGCGTGACCCGCTCCCCATGCGACGCAGCCAACTCCCCCGCGTCCTGAGAGAGCTTCCTCGTCAGCAGACGGCGCTCTCTGCCGAGCGTCGCCAGAGCCGCCACATCGAGATCCTCCTGCGCCTCGCGCAGCTCTCGCGCCAGCTGCAGGGCCATCCGCAGCCGGCCGGACCGCTCCCGCGCGAAGACGTTCACAACCCAGGCCGCGATCGATGGCTTCCGCACGGCGAGGATTCGCGACCCGAGGTCCGGGGCGACCTCCGCAGCGCGGGCGCTGCGCGACGAGACGAAAGCTCCCGGAGGCCCGCAGTACAGCTCCGTCACAATCTCCTCGAATGTGACACCGACCATGCGCCCACGATACGCCGCGGCTCGCTCAGCGGCAGGCGCTACTCCGCGTCAGGGGCGGTTATCCGAGGGCAAGGTGGTCGGCCCAGTCCGAACTGATCAGTTTTCGAGTCCCGAACATCCCATCGCCGCGCCCCGGATAGAGATACAGCTCGCCCGCGGGCGTACGGCCGAGCAGATCGACGCGACCGTCCCCGTCGTAGTCCACCCCGCCGAGCACCGCCGTGAACTCGACCCACCCTTCGCCGACGACGCGCCTGGCCGCGAACCCATTGGGCACGCCCGGATAGAAGTCGAGGCTCCCGGTTTCGGTGACCCCGATGAGGTCGCCTCGGCCGTCGCCGTCGAAATCGCCGCCGATCAGGAAATGGGCGCTCGACCAGTTGCTCTCCGGGAATGTCACGTGTGCGCTCCCGAACCCTCCAGCACCGTTGCCCTGATAGATGGTGAGGACGCCAGACGGAGCGACGGCGATGACGTCCTGTCTTCCGTCGCCGGTGTAGTCCGCTCCTGACGTGACGTGAAGCGTCTCGTACCACCCGGTGCCCACACTCACTGGCGGCGCGAATCCGCCCGAGCCGTTGCCCGCATAGAACTCCAGCGCACCATCAGATCGGGCTGCGAAGATGTCCCCTCTGCCGTCACCGTTGAAATCCACGTGCGTGACATGTCTCCGGGTATTGCCCCACCCGTTGAAGACGGTGATCGCAGGATGAAAGCTTCCCCCTCCCGTCCCCGGCCGATAACGGAGGTCGCCGTTCCCGGCGACGAGCAGCAGGTCGGCCTTCATATCGCCGTTGAAATCGGCCGATGCGGCCACAGGGCCCGTTCCGAGACCGGGAAGGAAGAGGGGGATCAGGCTTCCCCGGGTGACGTTCGCGAGACAGGTGAACCCGTTGTTGATCGCGGTGTAGACCGCCCCGTTCCGCCGTACCTCGAAGTGCAGATGGTAGGCCGGAGAGTTGCCGGTGTTGCCGACGACTCCGATCTGCTGCCCGCGGACCACGGGAGTACCCGGTGCATACGTTCCGGGTGAAGCCATATGGGCGTATCTGGTGACATAGCCACCGGGATGTTCGACGTCGGTGTAGTTCCCGTAGCCGCTGTTCACCGTTCGCGACTTGATGATTCCGTCGTAGGCGGCGACGATCGGTGCCCCGCCGGGGGCGGAGATGTCGATACCCTCATGCGCCCGGTAGTTCCCACGACAGCCGTCCCCGACCTTCGATTGGATGTTCCCCGACGCTGGATTGACCATCTGGCCGTCGGTCGCAGCGAGTGCAGGAGTGCTCGTGGACAGCGAAGGTGCCAGCGCTCCGACGATGACCGCGAGTACTGCGGCGAACCCGATGCGCCCGAGACGCACACGGGAGGAGCGCTTCATCTCGACAGATCCCTCTTGCTCGTCGGCCCCAGGAGCGCCATGCCCACCGCCGACACCGTATCAGGGCGACGCAACTGCCGGTATCCGCGTCGCCGAGGAGTCGGAGGATCGCCGGGCGAGCCAACGTCACCCCGCGCTCACAGCAGGTCGTACTCGCCACCATACGGCACCGCACTGTCGCCGGTGTCGCGCGCGTCGAACTCCACCGTCTCGACCGAGATCACGACCTGGGTCGCCGCGGTGATGAGCACGCTGACCGATCGATTGCCCACCACGACGAATTCGACGAACCCTCCTCCGGCGCGCATCGCCTCTTCCATGCGCCCTCTCAGCTCGGCGACGTCCTGACCCTGAGCCAGGAAGAATTCCGATTCGTTGAGCGCAATCCGCGTCCGCGCCATCGTCTGCACCTTGCCCTCCACTCGTTGTCACTCCGCTGTCGTCATGCTGCGACGGTATCGAGGGGATCACCTCTCGCAGAGGGGGTTGCGCACAGACCTCAGAAGAGGCAGTACGCGCGCGGTGTAGCGTGCTCTCATGGGCAGACTGCGCTACGACGGGACTTCCGATCCGATCCTCATCGAGGACGCGACGCTGGCGCACCTGAAGATAGTCATCTCGACGAAGCTCCGCCGCCAGGAGAGCTTCATGATGACGTGGCGACCCGTCACCGACGGCGTCGACAAGCGCGCCACCGTCTGGATCCACCCGGCGATCCCACTCCAGTTCGGGTACGACGCGGCGGAGCAGCCGCCCATCGACCCCCGGCTGATCGCGGAGATGATGCAGGCCCTCAACGCCTCGGGCGAGCTGGTCCTCGACCACCTGGTCACCCCCGTCTGACGTCGCTCCCCGACCGCACCGGAGCACACGCGGATCCGGATACGCTGTGCCCGTGGACCCCGCCCCCTACCTCCTTCTCGGCCTGCCGATCCTCGCGTTGATCGTCGGCGGCCCGCTCCTGAGGAAACGCTTCAGCCGGGGTGCCTCCGAAGCCGGTTCGAGAGCGGGGAAGAGGTTCGCCTCGGACCGGCTCGACACAGCCCTCGGCGTGCTCGGCACCACGCTGGTGATCCAGGCGCCCGAAGGTCGTGCTCGCGAGATCGTGGCGTCGGCGATGGTGGAGAAGGAGCGGGAGTACGTCATCCGCGATGACGGCGCCTACGGCATCCGGTTCGTCGAGCCGGACGACACCGTCGTGCGGCTCATCCCCGTCGCCGAAGGCACCCGGCTGCAGATCGAGACGTTCCGTGAGTACTTCGGTTTTCCGCAGACGGTGCAGCCCTGGGTCGATCTGCGGGAGCGCATCGCGTCCGCGGCACGAGCCCAGGGGATCTCGGTCGCAGACGGACCACCTGTCCGGTACACACGCGGCGACCCTCTCGACGACCGGAACGCGCGCTGGATGCGCGACACGTGACCTGCCCGGCACCGCGATCTCCGTCTCCGCCCGCGGGAGCAGAAGACGGGCGCGCAACTCACAGCCGACGCAACTAGGCTGGGGAGCGCGCCCTGCCCGCCGGGCTCCGCCGGGTCATGGTGGTGGCGTGCGCCCTGACGACCTCCTCCGGTCCACACGGTCCCGACTGTCGGGACGGAGCCGCCGCTCCCGGTGTGACCACGCCAGAAAGGCTAGAACCATGAGCGAATCCCCCGGAACCGCCGACCGCGATGGCGAGCGCTCCCCGGACTTCTTCGATCAGCTGATCGAGACCACCCCGCGCGACCAGCAGGGCGCCTTCACCGTCGGCTTCCGCGGCTATGACAAGGCAGAGGTCGACGCCGCGCTGGCGACCCTTCGCAATCAGCTCAAGCAGGCCGCCGCCGACGTCGCCGAGGCGCAGGCCCGTGAAGAGGACGCCGTCGAAGCCGTGCGTGAAGAGGAGCGCAAGGCCCGTGAGGCCCTCGAAAGTGAGCTGACTGCCGCCAAGGTCAAGGCGTTGGACGCCGAGCAGCAGGTCGCGACGCTGACGTCCGAGCTCGTCGATGCCCCGCAGCCCGACGGGGAAGAGGCACCGTCCCGTCAGCAGTTCGAGGCGATCCTGCGGGTCGCCGAAGAGCAGGCGAACGTCCTCATCCAGAACGCGGCGGTGCAGGCCGACCGTCTGATGACCTCCGCCCGTGAGGAGGTGGCCGCGCAGCGTGCCGAAGCCGAGGCCGACGCCGAGCGGATCACCGCCCAGGCGCAGCGCGACGCCGAACAGGTGCGCCTGAAGATGGACACCGAGTACACGGCACACGAAGCGCGCATCGAGCGCGAAGCCGCACACGCAGCGGAGAAGGTGAACCAGGCGGCGCAGGAGGCCACGGCGATCCGCACGGAAGCCGAGAAGGGCGCGGCCGCGCTGCGCTCCCTCGTCACGCGCGAGACCACCCAGCTGCGTGCCGACGCCGAGCGCGACGTCCGCGACATGAACGCGCGCGTGCTGGAGTTCGAGGAGACCCTCACCCGCCGTCAAGACGACGCGCAGCAGGAGTTCCTCGTGCTGCACAATCAGGCTGTGGCCCACGCCGAGCGCATCACCAATGACGCGAACGAGCAGGTCACCGCATCGCTCGAGCATGCCCAGCGCATCTCGGCACGCGCCGAGGACTACGAGCGCCTGACCCGCTCGCAGGCGCAGGCGATCGAGGCCGAAGCGCAGGTCCGTGCGCGCGAGACCCTCGAGCGCGCTCGCGCGAAGGCGCAGAAGATCGTCGACTCGGTCACCGGCCACACCACGGCGGTACTGCACGACGCAGAGGATCGCACCCGTCAGCTGCGGTGGCAGCAGCAGCAGCTGTCGAGCTTCATGGCCGAGGTGCGCGAGCTGATCCGCCCCGACGGCATCTTCTCCGACGACGCACTGCCGACGGAGCTCACCGGAGCGGATGCACCCGTCACCGCAGCACCTGCAGAGGTCGCCGACCAGGTCGCCGCAGCCGAGACGCCGGAGGAGACCTTCCTCGGTGACGAGGTGCTCGAAGACGAGCTCGACGACGATCGCCCCCTCGAGAAGATCACGATCGACGTGGTGGAGACCAAGAAGAAGTCCTCCAAGTAGACGCACACACGACAGAGGCGCGAGCAGGAATTCCTGCTCGCGCCTCTGTCGTCCCCGGGCTGATCAGGGCCCGGTGAGATCGGGGGCTACGCCCGGCCGAACTGTGCGACTGCCGGGCAGTCGAAGGGATCGGCACCGGCAGACAGTCCGACGCGGTTCAGGTACTCGATCACGATCATGTACGAGCGGCCGAGGCTGGTCTCCGTGTACGGCACGTCATTCGCCGCGCAGTAGTCGCGCACGATCTCGCGCGCCTTCGCCAGGTGCGGTCGCGGCATGCTCGGGAAGAGGTGGTGCTCCACCTGGTAGTTCAGCCCGCCCATGAGCCAGGTCGTCCACCATCCGCCGCTGATGTTGCGGGAGGTGCGCACCTGCTTGGTGAAGAAGTCGAGACGGGCGCCGGGCTCGATGATCGGCATGCCCTTATGGTTCGGCGCGAACGCTGCGCCCATGTAGACGCCGAACACCGCGAACTGCACGCCCATGAAGGCGAAGGCCATTCCGAGCGGGAGCATCATGAACACGGGCACCAGGATGAGGGCGAACCGCAGCGCGATGATGCCGAGCTCGGTCCAGCGTCCCTTGACGTTCTTCGTCGTCGTGAGGTACTTCAGCCCGAGGAAGTGGAGGTTCAGCCCCTCGAGCGTCAGCAGCGGGAAGAACAGCCACCCCTGCTTGCGGGTGATCAGCTTGATCAGGCCCTTCGCCTTCGCGGCGTCTTCTTCGAGGAACGAGATCGTGTCGACCTCGATGTCGGGGTCCTTGCCGACCTGGTTCGGGTTGCCGTGGTGCTTGGTGTGCTTCGAATCCCACCAGGAGTAGCTCATGCCGATGCTGGCGATCACGATGCGGGCGAGCTTGAAGTTCGCCGGCCCCGTGGAGAGGATCTGACGGTGGGCGGCTTCGTGGCCGAGGAAGGCGATCTGCGTGAGGACGATGCCGAGGCCCGCGGCGATGAGCAACTGGAACCAGCTGTCACCGAGCAGGATGAAGCCGGTGATGAGGCCGCCGAGCGCCACAGCGACACCGGTGGCCACGAAGATGTAGAACCACTGGGTGCGCTGAAGCAGCCCGGTCTCCTTGACGACCTGCGAAACCTGCTTGTACGCCTTCGCCATGGGAGGGAAGTCCGCGTTACCGGAATACGTCTGACGAATCGGACCCAGCGTTGCCGCGGTCGGTTCGATCTGTGTGATGGAGATGATCTTCTCCTGACGATCGGAGCCCTTGAGCTGTGAAAGCCCAAGGCAGCTGCCCAACGCTTACCTCACAGTAGCCCTAGCTCTATACGCGTCAGGGAATACATCGGAACCTCTCGCCGAGCCCCCAGTCACGGGCGGGCGTGCAGGGGTTCCCGCCACGCTCAGGCGCGAGCGCGGCGGGTTCGGCGACGCCAGGCGCGCGGCACAATCGTCGGGAAGACGGATCCGCGCCGCTCGGAACGGACCGCGTCTTCGAGCGCGCGGAAGGCGTCGTCGAGCGTGTCGAAGACGCCGAGCTCGGCGCCGTGGTTGTCGCGCACGAGGTGCGCAGTGCCATCGAACTCGACGAAGCCGGCGAACTCGCCGTCGCGCGTCGCGACGTGCACATCGGTGTCGGCCTGCTTCCAGGTCAACGGGTCGGACGGGGGAAAGGTGGTGGTGCTCATGGTGATGCTCATTGCTGTGTGGCGGACACGCGTGGGCGCTCCGCAAGATGTGAGACCGAGGGCGGATTCCGCACGCATCGATGTGCGCGGTCCGTAATGGCCCTGATCAGTGGCGACGTGGCGGCCGAGAGGGGCGATGCACACACGCTGCACTATAACTATAGCAGATCGATCCCACAGGCCTCTCATCGCCGTTCGCTGCTCAGTTCGACGGCGGCTGTCCCCCACCGCCGGGACCACCCTGCCCTCCGCTCATCGCCGGAGCAGTCGCGGTGTCGACACCCACCACGAGAGTGGCCGCATACCCGTCCCGCACGCTTCCGGTGACCGCGGCCAGCTGCAGCGCAGCGGAATCGTCACCGAAGACGTTGTCGCTCGCCAACGTGATCTGCGCGAGGTTGCTCGCGGATCCGTCGTAAGCGGCCTCGGCGTAGACATCCGTGCATGCCGCCTCGGGGAGCGCGAGCTGCGACGTGGCGATGGCCGCGGTCGAATCGGTGATCGACCCGACGTCCGGATACACCTCGAAGTGGATGTGGGGCCAGCGCCCCGAGTAGCATCCCGGGAACACCGAGGTGAACGAGACCCTGCCGTCGGCATCCGCCACCTGCACGCCGCGCAGGTACGTCACATCTTCCAGGCCGGAGGAGTACATCGAGTACTCACCCTGCGCCGTGCAGTGCCACGCGTACACCGCGACTCCGGCGAAGGGCACTCCCCCGTTCGCGAGATCGAACACATGCAACTCGAACGTGAGCGGAACGCCGTCTGCCGTCGCCCCGCCGTCGATCGACGACCGGATGTCCTGACGGACGATCCCCGCGTCCTCCAGCACGTCGGGGCCGTTCGAGCCGTCGCCGGGGTAGGGGCCCGCCGTCTCGTCGGGGATCTCACCCACGCCCGCGACATCGCCGCTGGAAGTCCCCGCGGTCGCGCTCGGCGTGGCGGCGCTCGTCGATCCGCCCGATGCCGCCGGCGCGCAGGCCGCGAGGACGACGGCGCCGAGCCCGATCCCCGCGAGTCCGAGCACCCCGCGCCGGCTCAGCAGCGTACGGATGTCGAAGGCTGCCCCCTGATCGACCACCTCCTCGTCCACACGGTCGAGCAGACGCCCCTCGTAGGCGGGACCGTCAGGGGTCTGGGTGGGTTCCGGGATGCTCATGATCTGTCTCCTCGTCGACGGGCGTCTGGCGCCTATCCCCAGCGTCGCGGAGCTTCCGATCAGAACCCTCTGTCCGCGCTATGCCTTGTCTATGCGCGTGGCGTCCATGCGCGTGGACTCCACGGGAGGATGAAGCACCAGCACCACCACGACCACGACAAGGACGAGCGCGGTGAGGGTGACAGGGATCGGCAACACCGGATCGAGCAGCACCAGCAGGGCGCCGAGAGGAACGACCGTGTTCACCACGCGATCGGCGTTCTGGCGGATCGCGATCCACCAGATGCCCACGAGGAAGATCGCGATCGGGATCGTCACCGTGAACGAGGCCGCGAGGTTCGACAGGTGGCTCTTGCCGGTCAGCACGTCGATCTCGACCTCGATCCCGGCCGAGAAGGCCGCCGCGGCGGCGAAGACGAAATAGTGCGTATAGCCGTAGCGCAGCGAGCGGCCGAAGCTCGTGATCGCACGGTGATGCGGGGGCCAGAAGTAGATCCACCACAACGACGCCGTGACCACGAGCGTGAGGACGGAGATCGCGATCAGCGGGCCGAGACTCTCGACCTCGTGAAGCGCATCGATGATGGCGTTCGCGGATGCGAGAAGGCTCTCACCGAGCACGATCAACGTGAACAGCCCGTAGCGCTCGGTGATGTGGTGCGGATGCCACGGCGTCTGCCTCCGGAATTCGGCGAACACCGGAACACTGATCTCGATGAGGGCGAAGACCACGAAGGCGGCGAACTGCAGAGGTCCCGCCGGGATCAGGAGGAACAGGATCCACAGCACCTGGACCGCGGCGATGCCGAACGCGTACCGGCGCGTCGCCGAACGCAGTCCACCGGCCGATCGTGACGCTCGCAGCCATTGCGCCACCATCGCCACGCGCATCACGACATATCCGAGTACCGGGATGGTGAAGTCGCTCTCGTTGAACGCCGCGGGGATGCCGGCGGCGAAGACGAGGACTCCTCCCATCTGCACGAACGTCGTGACGCGATAGAGCCAGTCATCGGTGTCGAACGACGTGGCGAACCAGGTGAAGTTCATCCAGGCCCACCAGATCGCGAAGAACAGCATCGCGTAGGAGGTGACCCCGTGCAGGAAATCCCCTTCGCTGAGGGCATGGTGCAGCTGTGCGGAGGCGATGCTCACCGCCACGACGAAGACCAGATCGAAGAAGAGCTCGAGCGGGCTCGCGGTGCGATGCGGCTGAGAAGGGTCGCGCGGCAGCATCGTTCGGAGCTGGAAGCGTGGAGTGTCGGTGTTCGCGGTCACCGCGACAGGATAGCCCCCGACCAGGCGCTCCTCGCCGCCCCCGTTCGTCCATTCACCAGAATTACCTTCCCGTGGCGACGATGTTCCGCTACAGTGGATCAGGTCTGCAGTGCCTGCTGTCAGCGCTCACCGTGTGGGACGGTGAGAACGCACTCCGTGATGTGGGAATCACGGAGAGTTTCAGCAGGACCCGAGGGGTCGGGACGCAGACGAATGCCGTGAACGTGGGGTTCATGGTCTGGGGAAACTGGGGAAACACATGTCGCACTGGGGATTTTTGCGTACATTCACGGCTCACGAGGCCTCGGCATGACTTCCGTCGAGGATGCTCTGAGCATCGCTCGGACGGGCTTCGTGCCGGTCGCGGCTCCGCGAGCTGCCAAGTCGGTGACGCGCACGGTGGTCACACCGCGTGCTTCGGCGACTCTGGAAAGACGCCGTCAGTGGGAGCGTCGCTATCGGATGCGTCTGCGGACGACGGATGCAGCTGTCATCCTGTTCGCGCTCGGTCTGACGGCAGCGGTCCAGCTGGCCTCCGGCGTCTCCGGGCTCGAGGTCATGCGCGACGGCATTCCGCTCGCCGCGCTGTGGTACCTCATGCTCAGCGCGATGCACACGCGGGACGCCGCGTTGTTCCGCGCTAGTGCCACCGAGTATCGGGGCGTCGTGCACGCCTCCGGACTCGCCTTCGGGATCATCGCCATCGTGGCGGTCCTGCTCGCATGGAAGTCGATGCAACTGACGCTGCTGCTGGGGCTGCCCGTCGGTGTGCTGACTCTTCTGGTGACCAGGTGGCTGTGGCGCCACTGGCTGCAGAAGCAGCGCTCCCAGGGGAGGTTCGCCTCCCGCACTCTCGTCGTCGGCAACAGGGACGACGTGGAGTATGTGGTCCGGACGCTGCACCCGATCGGCGCATCCGGCTACAAGGTGGTCGGCGCGACGCTGCTCGACGGCAACGCGCGCGACATCGTGATCGACGACACGAGGTTCCCGGTTCTGGGGAACGTGAACTCCGTGTCGTCGGTCGCGGCCGAAGTCGGTGCAGACACGATCATCGTGGCGAGCCGCCCCGAGGGTGAGCCCGAGTTCGTCAAGCAGCTGAGCTGGCAGCTCGAAGGGACCGCTGCCGAGCTCGTGCTGTCCAGCCGACTCACCGATGTGGCGGGTCCCCGCATCTCCTTCGCCCCGGTGGAGGGCCTGCCGCTGATCCAGGTGCAGATCCCCACCTACGAAGGCGGCCAGCACCTCCTGAAGCGTGCACTGGACGTCGCCGTGGCGACGCTGGCGCTGATCCCGATCGGTCTGCTGGCTCCCGTGCTCGCCGTGCTCATCAAGCTGGACTCCCCCGGTCCGGTCTTCTTCTTCCAGGAGCGCGTCGGCCGTGACGGTCGCCGCTTCAAGATGGTCAAGTTCCGCTCGATGAAGACGGATGCCGAGCAGCAGCTCGCCGCCCTCAAGGAACAGAACCAGGGCGCCGGGCTCCTCTTCAAGATGAAGGACGACCCGCGCGTCACCCGCGTCGGCAAGGTTCTGCGCAAACTCTCTCTCGATGAGCTGCCGCAGTTCTGGAACGTCCTCATCGGCGACATGAGTGTGGTCGGGCCGCGCCCGCCGCTGCCCAGCGAGGTCACCGACTACGACGGCACCGTCTTCCGGCGCCTCTACATCAAGCCCGGCATCACCGGTCTGTGGCAGGTCTCCGGGCGAAGCGACCTCTCCTGGGATGAGAGCGTCCGCCTCGACCTGCGGTACGTCGAGAACTGGTCCGTGATGAACGACCTGCAGATCATGTGGCGTACCGCCAAGGTCATGGTGCAGCCCAGCGGGGCATACTGATCGGATGAGCAATTCGAACCGCCTCACCATCGCGATGGTGGGGACCCGAGGAGTGCCCGCGGCCTACGGCGGTTTCGAAACCGCCATCGAAGAGGTCGGACGCCGACTCGCGGACCGCGGACACGATGTCGTCGTGTACACCCGCGGCTCCGAGCGGCGTGAGAAGGAGTACCTCGGCATGAGGGTCGTGCATCTTCCTGCCGTCCCCGTGAAGCAGATCGAGACGCTGAGCCACACCGGGCTGTCGGCGTTGCACCTCGTGTTCCGCCGGCGTCCCGACGCGACGTTCGTGTTCAACGCGGCCAACTCGCCGTTCCTGCCCCTCTTCCGGCTGCGTCGTGCACCGGTCGCGCTGCACATGGACGGTCTCGAATGGCGACGCTCCAAATGGGGGCCACGAGGCAAGGCCTACTACCGCTGGGCCGAGCAGTTCGGGGTACGCACGGCAGATGCTCTGATCGCCGATGCGCCGGGGATCGCCGACTATTACCGGCACCAGTTCGATGTGCCCACCGAACTCATCCGCTACGGCGCCCCCATCCTCGACGAGCTTCCCGAACGCGGCGTGGCCGAGATGGGGCTCAGCACGAAGGGCTATCACCTCGTCGTGGCGCGGTTCGAGCCGGAGAATCACGTGCTGGAGATCGTGGAGGGCTACCGAGACAGCGACGCGAAGCTCCCTCTCGTGGTCGTGGGCTCCGCGCCGTACAGCGCGGGATACACCCAGGAGATACAGCGCGTGGCCGATGGCGACGAACGGATCCGCCTCGTCGGTGGCGTGTACGACCAGGACCTGCTCGACGCACTGTACGCGAATGCGCTCACCTACGTACACGGACATTCCGTGGGCGGGACCAATCCCTCGCTCCTTCGGGCCATGGGGGCCGGGACCGCCGTGATCGGCTTCGACGTTCCCTTCAACCGCGAAGTACTCGACGGCAACGGGTGGTTCTTCGCCGACGCCGCCGATGTCGCTGCGCACGTCGTGGCGGCCGAGGCCGATCCGGCGTTCGCCGCGGCACGGGGCACGGCGGTGCGGGAGATCGCCCGCACCCGGTTCCGCTGGGACGACGTCGCGGACGAGTACGAAACGCTCGCGCATCGGATCGCCGAGCGTGCGACCATCCACCCATCGGCGCGACGAGCACGTCGCCGACAGACGGACTGGGCCCCCGCTCCCGCCGCGGCGGACGCCGGAGCGGACGGCTCATGAGCGGCAACGGAGGGCAGCGCACCGTCCTGCTCGTGCATCCGGGTGCCGAGCTGTTCGGTTCCGACCGCATGCTTCTGGAGAGCGCGATCGGCCTGGTCGAGTCCGGGGCGCGCGTCGTCGTCGCGCTTCCGAGCTCCGGGCTCCTCGTGAAGGAACTGCGTGCTGCCGGGGTCGAGGTCGTCATCGTCCCGATGCTCGTGCTGCGCAAGGTCCTCCTGACGCCCCGAGGGCTGCCCAAACTCTTCCGTGACACCTTCCGTGGCCTCGGTGCCGCGTGGCGCCTGCTCGGCCACCTACGCCCGGACGTCGTCTACGTGTCGACGATCATCATCCCCGAATGGCCGCTGATCGCCCGGCTGCGGGGCATCCGAACGGTGAGCCACGTCCATGAGGCCGAGGCTTCGGGAAACCGGCTCGTCAACGGCATCCTCTACTCCCCACACCTGGCCTCCCACCGCACCCTGGTGAACAGCCGATTCAGTCTGGACACGATCCACGCCGCGCTGCCCGCCCTCGCCCGGCGCTCACACGTCGTCTACAACGGCGTCGCCTCTCCCCCGCATCCGGTATCGCCCCGCCCCCACACCGACGGGCCGCTCCGTGTGCTCTACATCGGACGTCTCTCCCCTCGCAAGGGGCCCGATCTCGTGATCGAGGCGGCTTCCCGACTGCACGCCGCCGGACGCGCTGTGGACGTGACCCTTCTCGGCGCGGTCTTCGAAGGCTACGAGTGGTTCGAGGCCGAGTTGCGGGCACAGGCAGCCGATGCCGGGGTCTCCGTCGACTTCGCCGGGTTCCACACCGACATCTGGCCGTTCCTGGAGAAGACCGATGTGCTCCTCGTCCCCTCGCGGATCGACGAGCCCTTCGGGAACACCGCCGTCGAGGGGATCCTCGCCCTGCGCCCCGTGATCGCCAGCGACAGCAGCGGTCTTCGGGAAGCAGCAGGCGGCTACGGCACTGCGCAGCTCGTCACCGCGGGCGACCCCGACTCCATCGCAACGGCCCTGACCGATATCGACACCCGCTGGGACGAGATGGTCTCGAGCGTCGCGGACAGCCGCGCAGAGGCACTCCGTCGACACGCTCCCGCTGTCTATCGCTCGAGCATCACAGCGCACGTCCTGAGCTGACGGCCGCCGACACACTGTCTCCGGCGTCGATCCGCCCGGATCGGACTACACCGGGTCGAGATCTCCGACCGTCAGCCGCTTCTTGTTCCGGACGATGTAGATCGAGAACGGGATCAGCTGGCAGACGACGAGCGCGAAGGCGACGCCGATCAACGGTCCCGCGATCCCCAGCACCGGGGTCAGCACGAACGAGAGCGTGATGCCGACGGCGGCCATGCTCAGCGTGGGGATCACCTGGAAGCGGATTCCCGGCTTGTCCATGATGAACATGCCCAGGGGGTACACCGCCGCGGTCATCATGATCATCAGACCGAACGCGAAGATCGTGCTCGGCCGCACGGTGAGCTCACCCTGCGTGATGAAGCCGAACAGCCACGGACCGACGAGCCACACCATCACGGTCGCGACGGCGATGGCGGACGCGAACAGGACCGACAGCAGGAACGGTCCCCGCCGGAGATCGCCGTCGTGGCGACTCTTCGCGAAATGGGGCCAGAGCGCGAGTCCACCCGCCATCACCAGTCCGTTGAGCGCGAAGAAGACCTGTCCCGCCACTCCGTACTCCGCCACATCGGTGGGACCACCGAGCTGGGCGATCACGTACCGCTGGGAGCCCACGGCGATGGGATAGGTCACCATCTGCGCCAGCATCGGCCACCCCACGTCCATCACCCGGACTCCCGGATACCGCCGAGGGCGCAGGACCATCCGCGCAGCCGCGGGAATCAGGGGGGACGTCGTGCGCGCCGTGATGAGGATGCCGAGCAGCGAGACGATGAAGGAGGCCGCGAAAGAGGCGATGGCGACGAAGGAGTGAAGGTTCTCACCGCCGAACGTCAGCATCAGCCAGACACCGGTCATGGTCAGGGGTGAGATCAGGCCCTGGAGGAGGATGACGATGTGGTTGCGGCGCTGCCCCAGCATGATCCGCGCCCAGACCCCGAGGGGGATGCCGAGGCAGAAGATGGTGACGCAGTAGAACGCGGCCAGCGAAGCGCCGGGGCGACCGCCTGCTTCGCCGAACACCAGCTCCCAGGCTCCGGTGAGCACGAGGATCGTGTTGATCGCCATCGCCGTCGCCGCGAACATCAGCAGAACGCGGCCGACCGATGTGAGCTGATATCGCAGCTTCTCGTCTGTACGCACGTTCTCGCTCGTCGCGACCGCGTTGACCAGAACCGCCCCGCTGCCGAGGTCGGTGAACGTGAGCAGAGAGGGGATCGTCGTCAGCAGCGTGTACAGGGCGAAGCTGTCGACGCCGGCACCCCCGATGATCATCCGGGTCGTGAGGACGCCGCAGACCAGCGCGATGACCATCGTCAGCGCACGCGCGCCGACGGCGAGAAGAGAGCCCATGCTTACATCGTCACCGGGGCAGGGCCCCCAGCGTCGTGCTGCTGCCGGGGAGTCGTGATACTGAAGCGATATCAGACGGCACCGGGACGGCAACAGAGCCCTGGGCGGCGGCGAACGGCGGAAGCAGCGTGAAGGAGCCATCGACGACCGGAGCACCCTCGATGAACTGCGAACGCCGGTCCTGACCCGTCGTGGCCGTGAACCCGGCGAGCGTATCGCTCACGGCGGGGTCCCTGGAGACCGCTCCCTTCGACCACGCGGAGAACCATCGGGGCGTCCCCGGCGATGTGCGCTGGTAGAGGTTCCCGTTGACGCTCGACACCATCTGGGACCCGGTGTACTGCATGGAGAAGTCCTGCACGCAGACCAGGCAGTTTCCGGCGCTCTCTGCCATGACGTTGTTCGACATCACGACGTTGCGCACGATCCAGGAGGCCTGCGGCGCGTACCGTGTGCGCGGGTCGTGGCCAGGCGTGTTCGGGTCGGACGCGCGTCGGGCATCCATCCCGATGCTGATGTTCCGGTTGCCGTTGCCGACGAAGGTGTTGTTCCAGATCTTCACATTGCCGGAATTGAGCACGAACAGCCCGAACTCGCCGTTTCGGGCGATGACATTGTCGGCCACCACGGCCCGCTCCGACAGTTCGACCATGACGCCGTGGCCGGTGTTGCCGATCACGTCGTTGCCTGTGAACGCGATGTCGAGCACCGATTCGTCGAACCACGGTCCTCGTCCGTCGTTGCCGGTGAATGCGCTGTCCGTCACCGTCACCCCGCGAGTCCGCGTGACCTTGAAGGCGCCGGAGACCGGGGAATCGTTGAAGTGCTCCATGTTGTTGCCCACCGAGAGCATCTGGGTCACTTTGAGCCCATCCGCCTGCGAAGCTCCTCCTCCGAGCAGGCCGTTCCCGATCAACGACACGCGGGTCAGCGTCGTCCCGGGGGCCCACGAGTAGAAGCCCGTCGTCGAGTTGTCGCGGATGGTCACGTCGGTGAGCGCGACGTTCGGGGCTGCCGCGATCACGGTGCCCATCTGCGGAACGCTGGTGGCGTAGCGGCGCACGCCGATTCCACGCACCTCGCTGCCTGCCGAGCGGATCGACAGAGCCTGCGTGAGCACGCTCGCCTCGACGGATGCGCCCGTGGGGTTCGTTCCGATCACCAGGCGCTTGGCCGCATCATCGACGAAGAAGGTGCCGTCCGAGACCTGCGATGCAGAGGCCACCTCCCGCAGCTGCACCCCGGCGACCCAGACCTGGTCAGGGTGTGCGGCCATCGGGTGGGCCGGATCGACGAAGCGCCACTCGGCTTGAGTGTTGTCCGGCGCCCCCTTGGTGTAGGTCGGACTGGCGTCGAGAGCCGTGTTCCAGCCCTCGACGACCCATGTGCGTCCCGAGGCCTTCCACCCCGTGACCGGCTTCGCACCGTCGAGCCAGACCGACTCGTTCGGTGCCGGTTGGATCGTGACCCGCTTCTGCGCGGGCACCACGATCTCCTCGTGGTAGGAACCGCCGCGCAGGACGATCGTCCCTCCGTTCGGAACGACGCGCAGCGCGGCAGCGACCGTCTTGACGGGCGAGTTCTTGGTTCCCGAGGCTCCGTCGACTCCCGAGGGAGAGACATAGACCGCCGTCGCCGGGGCGTCGTAGGCGAGCGTTCCGGGCGCATGGGCACCGGGAGTCCCGCGCACGCCCTCCGGCGTTCCCGGCGGCACCGGCTCGGGCTCGGGCGCCGGTGTCGGAGTCGGAGTCGGAGTCGGCGTCGGCGTCGGAGTCGGAGTCGGAGTCGGCGAGGCCGTCGGCTCGGGCGACGGGGATGGTGTCGGCTCCGGCGCAGGCGTGGGCTCCGGCGCAGGCGTGGGCTCCGGCGCAGGCGTGGGCTCCGGCGCAGGCGTGGGCTCCGGCGCAGGCGTCGGCTCCGGCGCAGGCGTGGGCTCGGTGGAAGGTTCCGGCACCGTGGTGGGAGTGGTGACTGAGACGTCGTCGATTCCGACCGGAACGGCGGTCCGAGCACCCGAAGACGTGTAGAGCGAGAAGGCGTAGCCACCCGCCGCCTGGATCCGGTCAGCCGAATCGTCGGAGTACGTCACCTGCCAGTCAGTCGGCTCCGCAGCGCCCGATTCCCAGGCCTTGGCGCCCAACTCCACCGGGCTCGTGCCGGTGACGCTGAGTGCCACGGTCAGCGTGGTGTCGCCCGTCACCGTGAGCGGGAGTCTGCGCTCGCTGAGGTGCTGCACGCGCATGAGGTCCGTGAGACGCACGATCGACACATAGGCAGAGCCGTCGGGATGCACGCGCACACGCACCCCATAGGAGTCGGCACCGGACACGCGGACAGCCTGGGAGAGGTAGAGCGGCCCTCCCACCGGAAGCTCGGGGACGGTCAGCGAGAAGCGGCTGTCCACGTCGGTCGCGGCGACACCGTCGACGGTCGCTCGGGCGGTGATGCCGGGCTTGCGGCTCGCGAGCAGGGCCTGCGCGCCTGTCACGCTCGCCGTTCCCTCCACGACGCGCCAGGGCCCCTCGGGCGACGAGCCCCATCCGGAGCCGACGGCGCGATCCATGTCATCGTCGATGACCGGGGTGTCCGCCGATGCCTGGGACTGTGCGAGAGTCACGGCGTCGTCGGCCAATGCCGACGACGGAACGGTTGTCAGCGCGGCAGTGAGCGCAAGGGTGGCCGTCAGTGCACCTGCGAGGAGCTTTCGAGAGCGTCGCCGAGGCGGAGTCGCGGACTCGCGTGATGCGAGATCGAGGAACGGAGTGGACACGATGTCACCGTCTTCTGGGGCAGATTCATGATCACCCCGCATCTCCGCCGCAGTTTAGACCCCGGCAGCAAAGAGCGAGTCCCCCTCGCAACTCATGAAGAATACCCGGCTACCGGGGCAAAGACAAACGAACACCGCGTCACACCGATATACTCCGTCGCCTGCGCGGTGTTTCCGCGTCGAGGCATCGCGTCAGTCGCTGTAGTACTCGCTGCGGTGTCGATCCGGACGAGCACGGTTCAGGACGGTGCCGAGGATGCGCGCGCCACCCGATTCGAGCGACTTGACGCTCTTCGCGAGGGCGGCGCGACGGGTCTTGGTCGCGTCGACCACGAGGATCACGCCGTCGGTCTGGGTGGCGAAGAGGTTCGCGTCCGCCACGCTCAGGATGGGCGGAGAATCGATCACGACGTAGTCGTACTCCGCCGCAGCGAAGTCGAGCAGCTGCGCCATGCGAGCGGAGGTGAGCAACTCCGCAGGATTCGGCGGGATGGTGCCGGCGGGGAGGATGTCGAGTGTGCTGTCTGCCACGCTGTGCTTGGCCACCTCGAACTCGACCTCGTCGAGCAGCACGCTCGTGAGTCCGATCGAGCCGTCGATGCCGGCGTGCTCGTGAGCCCGCGGCCGCCGCATATCGGCGTCAATCAGCAGGACGGAGTTGCGCAGCCCGGCGAGCGTCATGGCGAGATTCACCGAGACGGTCGACTTGCCCTCGGACGGCATGCCCGACGTCACCAGCAGCACCTTCACCCGTGAGGAGACGTTCGCGTAGGCGAGCGCCGAGCGGATGCGACGGAACTCCTCGGAGGTGTGGCCCAGCGGCTCCTGGGCCACAGCGATACCGCGCATGGCCAGCAGCGGAGACTTCGAGACGACGCCCAGCACAGGGTCGCCGCCCGCCTCGGTCAGCGTCTCCTCGGTGCGCATGCGGGTGTCGAGCACACCGATCAACGCCGCGATGGCGAGTCCGAGGACGCCACCCAGGAAGCCTCCGAGGAGAGCGTCGCGAGGCTTGCTCGGTGTGAACTGGAACTCGGGCACGACGGCATCATCGATCACCTGAGCGGTGATCGTGGATTCGCCCTGTGGGTCTTTCGGCGCCACATCCTTGACCACGATGATGAGTTGTTCGGCCACGGCGTCGGCCAGCTCGGCGGCCTCCTTCGCGTCATCGGTGATCCCCGTGATGCGCAGCGTCACGGTGCTCTGCGGGATCGTGACCTCGATGTCACGCGCGAGAGCGCGCGGCGTCGTGTCGAGGCCGAGCTCCTCGATGACGGGATCGAGCACCCGCGAGCTCGTCGCGAGCTGCGCGAAGGACAGCATCTGGCTCTGCGTGTACACAGAGCCCTGGTTGAGGTCGGAGGCGCTGGTGCCCTGATTGAGAGCGAAGTAGAGCGAGGTCGTCGCCTGGAAGAGCGGGGTCTGCAGCGAGGCGTACCCGTAGGAGCCCGCGGCCCCGACGACCCCGAAGAGCACGACCATCCACCAGAACTTGCGCAACGAGCTGGCGATGACGCGCAGACTCACCCGGCTCTCGCCCATGACTCCCCATTCCCCCTCAGACTTCGATTCTAGAGGAGTGTTCGATTCCACGACTTCATGACTGTGCAGGGCGCTCCACGGCGCCACGGGGCGGGCGCGAAGTCTCGAGCGATCCCCGCCGTATCTCCACAGGTCCCTCGCGCATTCCACCGAGCGCGTCGGCGTCGCGGGCCCACGTGATCGCGAGCCCCACGCAGAACCAGAGGAACATGCTGTACTGCGTGATCAGTGCGACCACCACGAGGCTCGGCAGCTGCCCCACGACGGCGATGGACGCCGGGCTCCGGGTCGAACGTCGCACGGTCATGATCGCCGCGCAGACGATCGCCGCCATGATCAGCAGGGTCGGCACGTAGCCGTAGCGGAGCAGGGTGAGGACGAGGGCGTTGTCGACGGAGCGCGCGAAGTAGCCGAGGTAGTAGTCACCCGAGACGAGCGAATGCCAGTCTCCCGGATTGCCGAAGAGCTGCACCTGCTGGAGGAGCACGAGGAGGTCGGTCCGATAGTCCGCGCTGCCGCCGGCCTCATCGCCCGCCGCCCCGAAGACGGAGTCGATGATCGGGATCGCGATGACGGTGCCGATGACGCCGGCGGTGACGATCGCGACCCGGAACCGGGTGGACACCCCGACGATCAGGAACGTGGACAGCACCAGAGTGAGCACGAGGGTGAGCTGACCCGCGCGACTGAACGTCAGGACCGTCGCCACGGCGATGAGTACGACGCCGCCGATCTTCGGGACCAGACGCCACTTCGTCGCCACGATGAACGCCGACGACATCGCCAGGGCCGCTCCCAGGGCGATCGAATGCCCGAACGCGCCTTCCACCCTCAAGACCCCGCCGCGTTCCTGCAGAGGGCTCCAGGTGTCGTAGATGACGCCCGATCCCGGGATCAGCACGAACGGGTTGAACGACGTGAAGAACTCGACGATGCCGAGGACCGCGGCGATGATCGCGACCACGGCGATCGTCGACGTGACCCACCCCGGCGCGATGCGGGCGAGGACGACGCGCCCCCAGAGGTAAGGGATGACCCACTCGAGCAGCGCGGCGACGAGAGACGGAAGGTCCACCGAGCCGAAGCCGTACAGTCCGACGATGACGATGATGAACGCCACGACCCAGGCATCCGCGGCCCGCAGAGGGACGACGGACCAGTTGACGATGATCATCAAAGCCGTGAGCAGCGTGATCGCCGCCCAGTAGAAGCCGACGTTCACGCCGACCCAGAGCGGCACGAAGAAGAGCACGCACGCCCAGGCCACGAAAGCGGTGCGCGGCATCAGCCGGAGCACGAACACGACGATGGCCACTGCTGCAATTCCTCCGACGGCGAGGAGCGCGATCGGAACAGCAGTGGCCATGCGTCAGGATCTTACTGGGGCGCGGTGACGCGGAACGAATCGAACGAGACGTTCAGAGGCGCCGTCGAACTGCCCGACCGGTTGCCGCTGAGGCCGACCGCTCCCGCAGCCAGCGGCGTCGCATCCGTCGCGTTGATCTGCCAGTTCGCCGGCTCGGTGGTACCCGTCGCCCAGATCTTCGCCGAGATGGCGGTCGAGGTCGACCCGGTGACCGACACCTTCAGGCTGTACGACGTGTTCGCCGCCCAGACCAGCCCGGGCACGGCCTGCGTGAGCACCACGGTCCCTTCACGGTGGACCACGAGCCACACGGTTCCGTCGGGACGGAGCCACGCGCGGGCGAAGTACTTCCCCGCGGCCGTCTGACGGGCGATGACTCCGATGTAGGCGCCACCCGCGGCGGGAGCCTGATCGACGCGGAACTGCGTCTCGAGGAGGGCATCACCGATCGACGTCGTGTTGAGCGTCGCATGACGGGTGTCTCCGGCGACCAGGCTCAGCTTGCCCTGGCCGTCGGCGACGGTCGCCGCCGCCTGCGAGCCTCCGGCGATGCTCCAGGCACCGCCGGTGACCGCGCTCCCCCAGCCGGGACCAGCGGTGCGGTCGAACTCATCGCTCGCCAGCGCTGCCGGGTTGGGCTCAGGCTGCGGCTCGACAGGAGGTGCCGTGACCGTGACCTGCTGGGTGGCGGTGTTGGTCGCGCCCTTGTCGTCCGTCACCGTGAGGGTCACCGTGTAGGTGCCCGCCGCCGTGTACGCCCGCGAGCTCGTCGCTCCGGTGCCTGTCGTTCCGTCTCCGAAGTTCCAGGCGTAGGAGGCGATGGTGCCGTCCGAGTCGGTCGACGCTCCGCCGTTGACGTTGACGGTCAGGCCCGTGGCCGTCGCCGTGAACGCGGCGGTCGGCGCGACGTTCGTCGGCTGAGGCTCGGGCTGCGGCTCGGGCTGCGGTGTCGCGGCTCCGAGGTTCTTCAGCGTGAAGTCGTCGAAGCTCGCGAGGTTGGTGCCGGTCGCGCTGCCGGCTCGGTAGGAGAACACCGTCGGGGCTCCGGCGGCCTGGAGGGCCGGCGTCGCATCCGTGGTCGAGAGCTGCCAGTTGGCGGGCTCTGCAGCGCCGGCCGCCCACAGCTTCGCGCGGATCGTCGTGGTTCCGGAACCCGTGGTCTCCATGGCGAGGTTGAAAGTGCTTCCCGCGGTCCACGTGAGACCGGCGACCGCGGTGCTGGCGATGGCCGTTCCGTTGCGGTGGATCACGAGCCACGTGGTGCCGTCCGCACGGTGCCATGCGAGCGCACGGTAGCCGTTCGAACCGGAGCGACGTGCGCCGAGTCCCTCGTACGCGACACCCGTCGACGGTCCGGAGGCCAGCGAGTAGGTGATCCGCGCCGACGTGTCGAGGAGCGACGTGCCCTGCAACAGCATCTCGCGGGTCTCACCCGGGGTGAGATTCACCTTGCCGACGCCGTCGGCGACGGAGGTGACGGCGGCCGAACCGCTCATGGGTGCCCAGGTGCCGCCGACATCAGCCGCGCCCCAGCCACTCGAGACGACGCGGCCGAACGAGTCGGATGCTGCGAACACCTGCGCCTGAACGGTCACGGACTTCGTGACGCTCGCCGAGCCGCCGAGGCTGTCGGTGACCGTGAGGGTGATGTCATGCGCACCCGGCTGGGTGTACGTGTGGCCGGCGGTCGCCCCTGTACCCGCAGGCGTTCCGTCGCCCCAGTTCCAGGAGTAGGAGAGCGTCGCCCCGTCGGACGCGCTCGACCCTGCGGCCGAGACGTCGACGTTCATCCCCGACGCGGTCGATGTGAACGTCGCGACCGGGTTCGCATGGGTCGTGACGGCCTCACGCGTGGTGGTCGCCGTGCCACCACGGTTGTCGGTGACGGTCAGGGTCACCGTGCGCGTGCCCGCCGAGGCGTACACGTGGCTGGCGACCTGGCCGCTCGACGTCGATCCGTCGCCCCAGTTCCAGTCGTACGAAGTGATCGTGCCGTCGGAGTCGGTGGAGGCGGAGGCATCGGCGGAGACCGAGAGACCGGTGCCCGTGACCTCGAAGGAGGCGGTGGGCAGCACATTCGCCGCCTGGACCACGACCGGGTTCTCGGTCGTGGTGGCCAGCCCGTTGCTGTCCGTGACCGTGAGCTTGGCCGTGTAGGTTCCCGCGGCGGTGTAGGTGTGCGAGACCGTCTGGCCGGTGGCCGTCGCCGAGTCGTCACCGAAGTCCCAGCTGTAGCCGGTGATCGTGGCCGAGCCGGTCGGTGCGGATGCACTGGCGTCGAACGCCACCGCGAGATCGGTCGGCGTCGCGGTGAAGGCGGCGGTCGGCGGCTGGAAGCCCTTGCCGATGCCGTAGTGCGTCTGCACCTGTGCAGCGGTCATCGCGTAGGGGTAGACCGCGACCTCGTCGAGCGCACCCTTGAAGTTGATCGAGCTCGGCGCGGACGGCCAGCCGTTGAGGTTGTCCCCGCCGACGCGCCAGTAGCCGACGTAGTTCTCGGCAGTGGTCGCACCGGCTGCCGATGAGACGAGAGCGCCGTCGATGTACAGCTTCATGCCGGCAGCGCTCTGCGTGGCCACAGCATGGTGCCACGCATTGTTGTTCAACGCCGTGGAGTTCTGTACGGTCTGCGTGCTGCCGTTGTACGTGCCGAAGACCAGCCGACCGTTGTTCGTCATGTAGAGATGACGGTCGTAACTCGTGGAGTCACCCGAGGCCGCGTTCCCGTAGCCGAGAAGCTTCCCACCGGTCGTCGTGTTCGTCTTGAACCACAGTTCGGTCGAGAACTCCGTCGGGGCGGCGATCTTGTCGGTCGACGAGATTCGTCCCGTGCTCGTTCCGGAGAAGGTCGAGGCACCGGTGGCGGTGTTCTCGACACCGGAGGTCGACGACGTCACGCCCGAGCCGAACACCGGCGGGTTCGCCCCCGCCCAGTCCTGCGGCGCGGTGCCCAACGGGTAGTACAGCTGCGGGCTATCCGTGATGACCGCGTTGGTGTAGCTCGAGACCGTGCCCGATGCGACGGTCACGGACATCGCCTGACTGCTCACGGTGTTGCCGTTGCCGTCCTTCGCGACGACCGTGTACTCCTGCTGCGACCCCGGCGTGGCGGTCTTGTCTTCGAGGATGACGGCCGGTCGGTTCCACCAGGTTCCGTTCGCCGTTGTCGTGGCGACAGGGGTCGCCGTGCCCGTGCGACGGAGCTCATACGTGAGCGTCAGGTCGTCGCGGTCCCAGTTGGCCGGGATCGAGACGCGGACGCGACCCGGAATGAACGACTGCGCAGTGCCTGTCCAGTTGGCCGCGGCGAGGCGGGGTCCGTCCTTGGCTCCGCCCGGAGGGTTCGTCGAGAAGCGCACGAGGCCCTCGAATCGACCGTTGTTGACCGAGCGGAACTCGCCGCCGATCGAGATCATGTTGCCGGCGCCGGTGATGGAGAGTCCGGCCTGCCCCAGGCCCGTCGTCACGCCGACGGCCCAGTCGGGCGTCCAGGCGTAGGGAGACGGCGCGGGGGTGCCCGCCCAGTTCTTGTAGGTGCCGCCGGCTGCGGGCTGGTTGCCCAGCGAACCGCGGGCATCGGCCGTGTACGCCTCGGAGTAGCGGTGCGTGCGCGGGTTCTGCTCGGGGTGCAGGTTCATCGTGCCGCACGCGTGCGTGTGGCTGGTCGTGTAGACGACCTTGCCGGTCGAGTAGACGCCGTAGTGGTCGCCGAGGCAGTCGGCGATCCAGCGGACCTGTCCGGTTCCGGCCTCCGCCGCGAACGTGCCCTCGAGGTTTCCCGTGGCGGCGTCGGCGTAGACCCAGCCGGTGCCGTAGACGGCCGTGGCATCGGCGGCGAGTCCGAAGATGCCGGCCTTGCCCGAGTTGCTGCCCGTGTTGGAGCCGTTCTTGACCGTCTGCGGGAGCGCCCACGACGAGTCGACGGCACCGGTCGTCTTGTCCAGCGCGACGGTGCCGCGCATGGTCAGGTCGCCGTTCACCTGCGAGAAGCGGCCGGCGGCGATGACGTTCTGACCCGCGGGGTCCATGACCATCGCGTCGACCTGGAGGTCGGTCTGCGGTGCCCAGCTCAGCAGGGCACCGTTGGCGGCGTTGAAGCCGGCGAGGTTCTTGCGAGCCGTTCCGTTGCCCTGCGTGAACAGGCCGCCGACGTAGACGCTCGATCCCGAGGTGGCCAGCGCGTAGACGCCGCTGCCGCCGATGGACGGCGAGAATCCGGGGACGAGCTGACCGGTCACGGCGTCGAGGGCCGCGAAGTTCCAGCGCGCCTGACCGTTGACCGAGTTGAAGGAGCCGCCGATGTAGATGCGGCTTCCGTCGGGCGAGGCGGCGACAGCCTTGATCACGCCGTTCACCTGCGGGGCGAACGACAGCAGCTGGCCGGTGTTGATGTCATAGGCGAGAACGTTCGAACGCGCCGTCAGGCTCGTTCCCGGGGCAGCCAGGGGCGCACGGGCGTTGTCGAACTTGCCGACCGCGTACACGGTCGAACCGATGGTCGTCTGAGACCAGACGTAGCCGTTGTCGATCTGCACGGTCGGAATCGGATCCGACGTGACGACGTTGTCGTCGCGCTGCAGCAGGGGCGGTGGTGTCGACGAGACGTCTGCCGACGCCGCCTGTGCACCCAGTGTCGTCATGCCGGCGACGAGCAATGCCGCCGTCACGACAGACGCAAGCGCGCTCAGCGCCCGCCTCGTGGTCGATGTGTTCCCCATAGTGACTCCCCAGCCGCCAGTTTTCTTCTTCGAAAATGAGTTAGTGCGATGAAAAACCGAAAGTGATGCGAAAGAATGCGTGCGCGTCAGGAGAGCTGGCCGGCGAACGTCGCCACCGGCTCTCCTGCGGCGTAGTTGACGCTGATCTTCACCGAGCGGCCCTGAGTCGGGTCGAGCATGAAGACGTAGGTCCCCGTGGCCTTCGCGCCGGCGGCGAGCTCGCCCTGCAGGGGCTCGTTCGGACCGGCGGTGGTCGAGACGCCGATGTCGCCGTCGTCCGTGACGAGGCTGACGACCGCGGAATCGACGCTCTGCGCGCGCTTCGAGTCGTTGGACACGGAGAGCGTGACGACGACTGCGGAGCCGGCGTACTCGCCGGGCGTCTCGGGCTTGATGGTCGTCGTCGAGATCTTGTCGATCGTGACCACCATGTCGGTGGAGAGCGCGATCGGTGCGTCGAGCGCCCCGCTCTGCTCGGTGAGCGCCGGAGCCTCGGTGGGCCCTTCGGTCTCCGTGTCGGAAGGCGGCGTCCAGTCGGTGGTGCTGGTGCCTTCAGGCGCCGGCGTCTCGGACGCGCCAGGCGCTGCGGTGCAGCCGGCCGTGACGAGTGCGAGCGCCACCAACGGCGCGACGACCATCGCTCGTAGTGAGCGCGAAGAGCCGTCCCCAGAACGGCATGATGAAACTTTGAACACTGCAGCTCCCCAGAACCCAGATTCCCCGTTCCCAAAGCCCCCTCGGCTTCGGGTCCCCTTCAACCGCGTAGAACGCGGCGTCGGCTAATCGTAGTGCGAGGACCGGAATATCGCAAGTGTTCGCTCAAGAAGAGTGTCGCCGATGTCCTCCCAGTTGCGCCAGGATGGTCGCGACGGAGGCCTCGACCTCCGAGATCGTCTCCAGGTGTCCGCGGCTTCCGTGGCGATCGGCGATGCTCGTCGGGTCGACGGTCGTGCGGCCTCCGAAGAGCTGCCGCAGGCGGGTCCCGACACCTCCGGACGCGGCCAACGGAACGGCTCTCGATCGACCCCGGTCGAGGTGGGCGACATATTCCGCCACCCGATCCGGAGCAGACGACGCGAAGCCCTCACCGAGGTGAGCGGCTTCCTTTATCGTGAACATCCAGTCACGCGACCGCGGTGCCAGTCGCACCAGCTCGCCACGGATGTCGCGCGAAGCCGTGAGCACGATGCTCGCCTGCTCGATCTGCTCGACCGTGACCGGTCGCGCCCGGTGCGCCCGGGCTTGTGCCTGCCACTCCTCGTCGTCGTGCAGCGACGCCACGACCGAGCAGATCGGGTCGCCCGCGTTCGCTCGGATGCCCGCGCTGCTCACCGAGAGGGGCGAATCCGCCCCGAGCCCCCGCCTCAACGCGAGTTCGGCCAGAGGCGACCGGCAGACGTTGGCGGCGCAGACCACGAGGATCTTCTCGTCGGTCATGCGGCCTCCCCGAGCTTTCCGATCTCGCGGAACCACTTCACCGCGGCGAGCGCCAGGAACAGGACGGCTGCCGCGCAGAGTGCGCCGTAGCCGACGAGGAACGCCGGGGTCCATCCCCACAGGACGAACACGAGGCACACGAGACCGAAGTCGGTCGGCAGCAGGATGAGAGACCGCAGCAGTGTCCCGCCGCCGCGCTCATGGGTCGACGCCACCGCGTGCTTTCCCTTGAGCAGGTCGTTGAGGAGCATTCCGGAGAACGTGGTCGTGGCCACGATGCTGAACACGATCGGGATCAACAGCAGCAGAGGCGTCTCGGGGAGGACGCGGTAGAGCCCGATGAGCACGGCGAGATGGAGCGAGGCGATCTTGATCGTGTCGATGAAGTGATCGAGCCACTCGCCCTGGGGGCTTCCCCCGCCGCGCAGACGTGCGACCTGGCCGTCCGCGGAATCCCAGGCATACCCGAGCACCAGAAGGAGGGCGATCAGCAGCCCCATGGGCACGTTCACGGGACCGAACGCGATCAGTCCGATCGCGACGAACGAGTGCACCGCGCTGATGATCGACACCTGGTTGGGGGTGAGACCGATCCGGTAGGCCACGGCGGCGAGCACCCGCCCGATACGACGGTTGACGTACACCGAGTACGCGGGTGCCCCTCGCGCGTGCCCCTTCTGCGCACGCGCGAGACGGTGATATGCGTCTACGACCATTTCCTGCCCTTCTGGACCGTTGCGTGGGTCCGCGCGATCCGACGGGCCTCGCGGACACCGCGAAGATAGGCCCGGATCGGTGCGGCCGACTGGATCAGCTGCCGTCGCCCACCTCGGAGGATGACCTCTCTGGCCGTGCGGGGGATGGAGCGGCGCCAGCGCTGCACCGCGGCATCGTCGAGATGACGCACCGCGTACAGCATCCGGTTGCGGATGTTGTAGTAGTAATACCCCTCGGATTTCGCCCGGGAGGTCTCGGGTTCGGCGCGCTGCGTGCCGCCCTCATCATGCACCGCATTGGCGTCTTCGACGAGCATCAGCGAGCCGCCGGCGGACACCACGCGGCGAGAGAAGTCGACATCTTCCCAGTACAGGAAGTAGTCGTCGTCGAAACCGCCGGCGAGCTCCCACACTTCGCGCGTGATCCACAGGCAGGCCCCGCTCAGCCAAGGTTCGAACGGCTGCGCATCGCCGTCGACGCGCTTGCGTCGTGCGCGCATGGTGCCGTCGTCGAGCAGGAGGTCGATGCCGGCGAACCAGGTTCTTCCATCGGAATCCGTGATGACCGGCGAAGCGAGCGTGGTGCGTGAGGCAGCGGTGACGGAAGCGAGTCGACGCAGGGAGTCGCGGTCGATGTGCGCATCGGGATTGATGACGAGCACGTCGGTCGCCCCCTCGGCGAGCGCGCGCGTGACACCGATGTTGACGCCGCCGCCGAAACCCGAGTTCGATTCCGATTCGATCAGCAGCCAGCCGTGCGCGTCGGCGACTTCGCCGGCGGCACGCCGTTCATCGGCGTTCGACCAGTTGTCGACGACGAGGACGAGCACGTCGGGATCGATCGCCCGCGCTTCGCGCTCCACGGTCACCAGATTGCGTTGCAGAAGCCGCGCCGAGGCGTAGTTGACGACGACGACGGCAAGCCGTCCGTGCTCGATTGACACGCGATCCTCCCCCCGGATCCGGGTCACGGATCGCCTCGGGTCGTCGGTCGAATTCCCCAGAGTCGCGACCGACGTCGACTCCCAGGACAACGACTATACGCGAGAGCAGCCCCCGCAGATCGGTATCAGGGGGTTCACGATACGATGAGCCGGCGTCGGAGTCGAGGCGCGATACTGCCATGGGGATGGGGCGGATGACCAGGGGACCGGAATCGAACGACATGATCACTGTGACGATCGGCGTACCCACGTACCGGAGGCCCGAGCTTCTGGCGGCCCTGCTCCGGACGCTCCCCGCACGCATCGCCGAATGCGCCGACCTCGGAGTCGCGGTGGATGTGCTGGTCGTCGACAACGACCCCGCGGGTTCTGCGCGGAGCATCGCCGCGGACGCGGATCTCCCTGTGCGCTACGTCGTCGAACCCGCACCGGGGATCGTCGCCGCGCGCAACCGCATCCTGGATGAAAGCGCCGATCGCGATCTCCTCGCCTTCATCGACGACGACGAGATCCCTCGGGAGGCATGGCTCTCCTCGCTCATCGAGGTCTGGCGCGAACACGGTGCGGACGCCGTGATGGGCCGCGTGATCTCGGTCTTCGACGAGGACGTCGACCCGTGGCTGCTCGCGTCCGGCACGTTCCGGCGACCGCCGAGACGGACGGGCACCGTGCTGCAGGTGGCCGCCGCGGGCAACCTGCTGCTCGACCTCCGTTCCGTGCGTCGGCTCGGGCTGCGCTTCGATCCGTCCCTCGGTCTGGGCGGTGGGGAGGACACGCTCTTCTCGCGGCAGCTCGCACGTCGTGGCGGCCTGATCGTGTGGTGCAACGAATCGGAGACAGAGGATCTCGTCGTCGCGTCGCGCCTGAGCCGCGCCTGGGCGGCGCAACGGGCATACAGCTCCGCGAATGCCGGCACCCGCATCCAGCTGATGTTGACCGACGGGAAGATCCGTCGCGGCATCCTGCGGTTGAAGGCCCTGGTGGGCGGCGTGGCCCGGATGGTCGTCGGCGGCCTGCGCAGGATCTTCGGAACACTGACCTCGAACATCACCCACCACGCCAGAGGAACCCGCCTCGTGCACCGCGGCCGCGGCACGATCGCGGCCGCCCTCGGCCGCCGCTATGACGAGTACCGTCGCCCATCGGAGGATGACACGACCATGACCGACACCGCATCGAGCATCCGCGTGATGCAATCGTTGGGCGCCCCCCGTCCGACGACGAACCCGTACAACAAGATGCTCGATGAGGCGCTCGGATCCACGGAGGGCCTGACCCGCCTGCGGTTCTCCTGGGGGACGGCTCTGTTCGGACGCTACGACGCCTTCCACTGGCATTGGCCGGAGGCGAAGCTGCACGGCTCCACGTGGTGGAAGTCCACGGGCAAGTTCCTCCTCACGACGGCGCTCGTGTTCCGACACCGCCTCTCCCGTCGCATCGCCGTGGTGCGCACCGTGCACAACATCGAACTCCCCGACGACAACGCGCCTCGGCTGTGGCTGCTGCGTTTCATCGATCGCCACACCGACTACCGGATCGTCATCAACGAGACCACTCCGCTCGCCCCCGGCACCCCGCACAGCCTGATCCTGCACGGCGACTACCGCGGCTGGTACGCGAGGTTCCCCTCGGCGGAGCGGGTGACGGGGCAGCTGGGGTCGTTCGGCGGCATCCGTCGCTACAAGGGTCTGGAGGGCTTCATCGATGCCTATGCCGAGGCCGTGACGGTCGAGCCGGCGCTGAGCCTGCGGATCGGCGGGCGGCCGTCCACCCCTGAGCTCGGCGACGACCTCCGGGCGCGGACCGCGGATCTCCCGGGCGTCGAGCTCCACCTCGACTTCCTGAGCGATGCCGAACTCGTCCAGCTCGCGACCTCTTCCGACCTGATCGTGCTGGCCTACCGTTTCATGCACAACTCGGGCAGCGTCCTCGCCGCCCTGTCGATGGACCGACCGGTGCTCGTCCCCCGCAACGAGGCGAACGAGGCTCTCGGACGCGAAGTCGGACCGGAGTGGGTGCTGATGTACGACGGCGATCTCGATGCGCCGACCGTCGTCGAGGCGTGGCGGTCCGCGACCACGCTGACGGGCTCGCCCGATCTCTCCCGCCGCGACTGGGCCGACGCCGGCCGCGCTCACGCGGACGCGTTCCGCGCCGCCGTGCGGGTCAAGCGCCGCGGCGCCAAGCGCTAGGGCGCCTCGGCAGCACCCGGCGCATCGTCAGGCGGGGGCCAGCAGCCCTCGCACGAGAGATGCGACCATGATCTGCGTCGTGAAACGCCGCTCCACCTCGATCCGGCCGTTCCGCCCGAGCTCGGCGGCATGTCCCGGATCGTCGAGCAGTCGGAGCAGCGCGAGGGCGAGCTCGGCAGGATCCTCCGGACGAACGAGGTGGCCGGTGCGCCCCTCGCTCACGTACTGCTCCATCCCCGGGGTATCGGTGACGACGACAGGACGCGCCGTCGCGAGCGCTTCGAGTGCGACCGTCATCCCGGAGGCATGGAGGTTCGGCCGGGTCGGGATGACGACCACGCTCGCGGTGGCGTAGAGGTCGCGGAGGTCGGCATGCGGCATGTGCCGCACGACCCGGACCCCCTCCGGCGGGTCGAGGTCCGACCGCGTCTGAACCACCGCCTCGGTCTCCGGACGGATGGCGAGGACCCGGGCGAGCGCCGCATAGAGGGTGGCGGGGTCGCGGTCGCGGTCGTTCCCCACGCTCACGATCCGCGGCCGGTCCGGATAGGGCCTCGGGACGAAGAACGCGCTGTCGATGCCGAAAGGGACAGCGAACACGCGCGTCGGTCCGTGCCCGAGCATCGTTCGCAGGGGTTCGACCTGTGCGTCGCTGAGCACCCAGGCGGCCTCTGCCCTGCCGAGCATCGCGACCATCCGTGCCGGTGCCTCCCCGGTCTCGGCCATATCCGTGAGCCAGATCACCCCGGTGGCGAATCGGGTCCGCGGGTGGGTCGTCTGCATCCGATAGGCCGTGTTCTCATCCCACGTCAGCGTGAGACCGTCGACGGGGCGCGGCCCCATGGACAATCGCGCACGAGCTCGCGCGACGCGGCCCGGCGGGGCGAGGTCGATCACCTCGACCGCCGCGTGGTCACGCAGTGCATCGAGACCGTACGGCCAGATGCTGGGCACCTCTCCCCTGGCGTGGCTCTGCTCCCAGGTGCGCGCCGACTGTTCGACACGATGCGCCCAGGTGAGAGACAGCGAGGGACCGCCCTCGGATTCCACGAGCCCACTATGGACCCCCTCGCCCGTCCTGGCAAGAGAGGAGTCGCCGAGCGCTCTCGAAACCGGCTCCGGAAGGAGCCCCGCCCTCAGAGCTCGCCGGGCTTCATCACCTCGGCATCGATGGCACGGATCACGCGCTGGGCCGCGGTGTCCGTCGGGGGCTCGGCGCCATCGCCCTCACCCTTGCGTCGCCGCTGAGGCGCGTACACGACGAGCGAGTGGAACAGGAAGCGGGCGAAGAACGCCACGATGAGCGAGAGGCCGGTCGCGACGACGCTCGAGATGTGCCACGACTCGACCATCAGAGCCATCACCGGGATCCGCAGTGCGGCCTCGATGTTGTTGAACGCGAAGGAGCTGGCGAAGCGGATGCCGAGGGCGCGCGCGTCGGTCCGCATATCGGCGAACACGAAGCGCTCCTGCAGCACGAAGTTGCCGATGATCGTGACCTCGGCACCGATGATCGCCGCCCAGATGTACGGGACCCCTGCGGCGGTGAGCGCCCACATGATCCCGAGGTTGGCGGCGGCGCCGATCGCACCGATCAGTGCGAACAACGACATCTTGCCGAAGCGCAGGCGCGCGAGGTGCTCGAGGAACATCGCCCCCTGACGCATGCTCGCCTTGGACGTGCCGTGTCGACGTTCAGCGAACTCCATCGGCACCTCGGCGATGCGCAGATCGTTGCGAGCGAGGATCTCGAGGAGGATCTTGAAACCCCGGGGTTGGAGCGTCGAGCGGTCGAGACGACCGCGATCGACCAGGAAGAACCCGGTCATCGGGTCAGTGCTGCGGGCGAGACGGATCGGGAACATCGCCCGCGTCAGCCACGTCGCGACGCGGGAGACGCCGAAGCGCACAGCGGTGCCGAGGCCGCTCGTGTCCCCTCCGCCGATGTAGCGGGACGCGGCGACGACATCGGCGTCTCCCTGCGCATACCGGGCGAGCAGGGTGGGGAGGAGTTCGGGCGGATGCTGCAGGTCGCCGTCCATCACGATGCAGATGTCGAAGGCCGCGGCCTCGAGCCCGACGACGACGGCGCCGCCCAGTCCGCCCGTGTTCTCGGATCGGTGGATCACGCGCACGGGGAGCGGAGCATCTGCCGCCACCCGCGCGACCTCGGCCGCCGTGTCATCCGTGCTGTCGTCGACGAACAGGATCTCGGCGTCCCACCCCTCGAGGGCGACCGCAGTCCGTGCCACGAGCTCGGCGATGTTGTCGCGCTCGTTGAACGTCGGCACGATGACCGTGACCGGTGTCCCCACGTCCGCCCCCTGTCCCCCACGCGCATCGCGTGCGGCCTCCATCGTTCCACGGGTTCCTATGCGGGAGGAAACCCGGACCTGCTAGACTTTCGAACCGCGGCTGTGGGAGTCGCGAAGCGGATGGGGATCCGCTTACTGGGGAATTACTGATCTGGGGAGATCATGGGGACGCGTATCGGCTATGCCGTTGGTGCTTTCGACCTGTTTCACGTCGGGCATCTGAACCTTCTTCGTCACGCCAAGCAGCACTGCGACATTCTGATCGCAGGCGTCGTCAGCGACGAGATGCTGCGTCAGGTGAAGGGCATCGAGCCCGTCATCCCGACGGCCGAGCGGGCGGAGATCGTGAAGCACATCTCGTTCGTCGATGACGTCTACGTCGAGACGACGCCGTCGAAGATGGACTCGTGGCGCGACGTGCAGTTCACGCACTTCTTCAAGGGCGACGACTGGCGCGGCACCGAGAAGGGTCTGCGCCTGGAGCGCGAGTTCGCCGAGGTCGGCGTCGAGGTCGTGTACTTCCCGTACACGGCGCACACGTCGAGCTCGTCGCTGCGTCGCGCACTCGACGCGATCACCGCGGGCGCGAACGCTCCCGCGGTCGCCTCGGTGCGCTGAGAGCCCGAGCAGCCCTTCGCCGCCCGGTCGGTGCGCCACCGCCGACGTGAGGTCAGTTGGCGACGCCGAGCAGACTGCGCGCCATGCGCGCCACGTGCGGCGGAGTGTGCGGCCCGAGCCACACCGTCCACTGCGACGGCGGCTCACTGCATGCCCACTCCACGCACCACGCGTGCACGGCGTTCGCGAGCCGTTCGCCGCGCGTATGCGCCCTCGTTCCGTCTCCACGCACGAGCCAGCGCACCGACACCCCGTCGGGGACGTCGATGTGTCGGAACTGGATGCGTGCCGCCGCTTCGAGAATGACGACGCCCTGCGCGTCCCACGGCAACCGCGCGGCGATGCTCGCGATGAAGCCGGCGTCGGCGGCGTCGCCGGCGATGAGCACGGCACCCTCGATGTCGTCCCAATCGGGATCCTCCAGATGCTCGCATGCGCCGCTCATGGCCCCAGCCTAAGTTAGGGCACCCTTACTTACAAGGGATGAGTCCGGAATGCCCCACCGCGCGCCCAGCCGGCACTCAGCGCCACCTCATCCGCGCGGCCGTAGGCTGGATGCATGACTTCTCCTGCCTCCGACACCATCACGATGTTCGGCGCCGACTGGTGCCGCGACTGCATCCGCACCAAGAAGCAGCTCGACGCGCTCGGTGTCGAGTACACGTACGTCGACCTGGTCGCCGAGCCCGCCGCCGCAGACGTGGCGAAGGAGATCTCGGGCCGCACCAACATCCCCGTCGTCGTGTACCCCGACGCCTCGCACCACGTCGAGCCGTCGAACGCCGACGTCGAGTCGAAGCTGCGCGAGCTCTCGCTGATCTGACCCCGCGGCATCGCCCCACTACACTGGCGCGATGAGCACCGAGGCTCGGTCCGAACGAGCACCCGTCCGTCTTTCTCCGCGCACGATCGTGCTGTACGCGATCGGCTCCCTCGGGACTGGCGGCTATGCGACACTGCCGGGCCTCGTGCTGACCTACTTCCTCACCGACAACCTCGGTGTCGCCGCCCTCGCCGCCGGTCTGATCGTCACGGCGGCGAAGATCTGGGACGTGCTGATCGACCCGCTGATCGGGGCCGCGTCCGATCGCCAGCTCGCTCGCACCGGGTCGCGCCGCGGGTTCATGGTGACCGGTGCGCTCGCTCTGCCATTCTTCTTCGCCCTCACCTTCGCCGTACCGCCCTCCTGGGGGCCGGTCGCCGGAGCGATCAGTGTGCTGCTGGCGTTCCTGGCGACCGCGACGGCATTCAGCCTGTTCCAGGTGCCGTATGTCGCTCTGCCCGCGGAACTGACCGGCAGCTACGACGAGCGCACGCGTCTGCTCGGGTGGCGCGTGGTCGTGCTGACGGCAGCCATCCTGCTGTTCGGCGCCGGTGGCCCCGCCCTGCGCAATGCCGGCGACGACCCTGTGCAGGGCTACCTCTTGATGGGCATCGCCTCAGGTATCGCAATCGGCATCGGCATGCTGATCGCCTCCGGGACGGCGGATATGGCGGCGAAGCGCACCGCGGCCGCCCCCGTCACCACCGCTGACGCTGCCGCCGCCGTCGCTTCGACCTGGCGGCACCAGTACATGTCGGGCTTCCGCGCACTCGGGCGCAGCCAGCCCTTCCGTGCACTCCTGGGGACGTTCGTGCTGCAGGCGCTCGCAACGGGAACGATGCTCGCCGGCGCGCAGTACGTGGCGACCTGGGTGCTGCGGTCGGAGGACGCGGTCACCTTCGTCTTCGTCGCGCTGGTGGGCCCCGCACTGCTCGCCACCCCGGGATGGACCGTGATCGCGCGACGGGTCGGCAAGGAGCGGGCGTTCGCGATGGCCACCGTGCTGTTCACCGCGGCCGCGGCGTCGCTCGTCTTCGCCGTCTGGGCATCCGGCGCCTGGATCTACGTGTCCGTCGCGGTGGCCGGCGTCGCCTACGCAGGACTCCAGTCGCTGCCGATGGCCATGCTGCCCGATGTGATCTCGCACGACGAACGCACGAGCGGAGCGGGACAGGCCGGCACCTTCACCGGCATCTGGACCGCGGGCGAGACCGTGGGCTTCGCCCTCGGCGCGACCGCTGTGTCGTTGACCCTCGCGGCCACCGGCTACATCTCGACCGTCGCAGGCGCCACGGTCGAACAGCCGGACGCGGCCGTCACGGGCATCGTGCTCAGCTTCAGCGCGCTGCCCGCCGTGCTGATGGCCGGGAGTCTGCTGACCCTCCGCCACTACCGCCTGCGCCGAGCGGACATCGATACCCTCGAGCCCTTCCACGCCTAAGCTGGGATCCCGTCCGAAGGAGACGTCGATGACTTCTGCGAGCACAACCGCCACCTCCGCCCCGACCTCGAAGCGCGCGTCGGGAAGCGCAGCCCCGGAGCTGGGCGAAGGGGAAAGAGAACGGCTCGACGCCGCGGTCGATGCCCTTCAGACCGGAACGCGCACCTGGTCTGCCCTCACCGTCGCCCAACGGGCGACGCTGCTGCGCGCGGTGCGCACGAGCGTCGCCGCCACCGCGGAGGACTGGGCGCACACGGCCGCCGCCTCGAAGGGCCTCGACGCGCGGCATCCCCTGCGCGGTGAAGAGTGGCTCAGCGGACCGTACAGCGTGCTCGGCGCGCTCGACGCCTATATCGAGACCCTCTCGCGCCTGGCGAACGGTGTGAACCCGCTCGACGGGATCACGATCGATCGCGCGCCCGGAGGACGCACCCGCGTGCACGCCTTCCCCCTCACCGGCATCGACGGGTTCCTGTTGTCGGGCTTCGCGGGCGAGGTCTGGCTGGAACCGGGGATCACCCCCGGCGCCGCGCGCGCAGCGGCCGGCCTCGCGCAGCGCACGCCCACCGAGTCGGGCGGTGTGGGCCTCGTGCTCGGAGCGGGGAACGTGACGTCGATCCCGGTGCTCGACGTGCTCTACGAGCTGCTCGCCCACAACCGCACGGCTCTGCTCAAGGTGAACCCGACACAGGATGCGCTGGTGCCGGTCTACAAGCGCGCACTCGCGCCGCTCATCGAGCCCGGGTTCCTGCGCATCGTCCGCGGCGGGCCCGACGTCGGGGCCTACCTCACCGGCCACCCCGGACTCGTGCACGTGCACATCACCGGCTCGGCGGCGACGTTCGACACCATCGTCTGGGGTCCGTCGAAGGGCGAGGGCGCGGCGGCGACGAAGCGACGACGTCGTGAGGATCGCCCCCAGCTGAAGAAGCCCATCACGGCTGAGCTCGGCGGCGTCTCCCCCATCATCGTCGTGCCCGGCGCCTGGACCGATGCCGACCTCACCTACCAGGCCGAGCACATCGCGACCATGCGGCTGCAGAACTGCGGGCACAACTGCATCGCCGGCCAGGTCGTGATCATCTCGTCCGACTGGGACCAGGCGGATGCCTTCCGCGCAGCGCTGCGGCGCGCGTACGCCAACGCGCCGGAGCGCCCGATCTGGTACCCCGGTTCCTCGTCGCGGATGGAGCTCGCGACCGACGCCTACCCCGACGCCCTCGTGCTGGGCGACCGGCTGCTCGTCGAGATCGATGCCGACGACGATCCGACGGCACTGGAGAGCACCGAGTACTTCGCCCCCGTGCTGGGCGTCGTGACCGTGCCGGGCACGGGCCAGGACTTCCTGGACGCCGCCGTGACTCACGCCAACGACAAGCTCCAGGGCACCCTCGGCGCGAACCTGCTGATCGACCCCGCGACCGAGAAGTCGCTCGGCGCCGGCTTCGAGCGAGCCATCGCCGCGCTCCACTACGGGTCCATCGCGATCAACAGCTGGACGGCGTTCGCCTTCATCACCCCCACCCTCACATGGGGTGCATTCCCCGGTGGAACGATCGGCGACGTCGGCAGCGGCATCGGTGTGGTGCACAACGCCCTCCTGCTCGACGACGTCGAACGCTCGGTGCTGCGCGGCCCTTTCCGCCCGTTCCCCCGGTCGCTGCCGATCGCGAACGGCGGTGGACGATTCACGATCCTGCCGAAGCCGCCCTGGTTCGTCTCCGCGCGCACCGGGGCTGTCGTCAGCGAAGGGCTGACCCGTTACCGGGTGGACGGCAGCATCACCGGGCTCGTGAAGACGCTGACGAAGGCGCTGCAGGCCTGACGGTCAACGCGTCGATCGCGCGAACCGATCGGTCGCTGCTCGGAGCGCCTTCTGCGTGCCGGGCTCTGTGGCCGCGTGACCGGCGTCGTCGACCACGACGAACTCCGCCTCGGGCCAGGCGCGGTGCAGATCCCATGCGGTCATCATCGGTGTCGCGACATCGTGTCGTCCCTGCACGATGACCGTCGGGATATGGCGGATGACGTCGACACCGGCGATCAGCTGCCCTTCCTCCCACCAGCCGCGGTTGACGAAGAAGTGGTTCTCGATGCGGGCGAACGCCGTGGCCTTCGCCGGATCGGACATCGCCTCGATCTGCGCGATATCTGGGGTCAGGGTGACGGTCGATGCCTCCCAGGTGGACCAGGCGACCGCCGCCGGCACGTGCACGGCGGGATCGGGGTCGAACAGTCGACGGTGATACGCCTCGATCATGTGCGAGCGCTCCAGCACGGGGATCGGTGCCAGGAAGCTCTCCCAGAGATCGGGGAACAGCGCCGCGGCACCACCCTCGTAGAACCACTCCAGTTCGACTCGACGCAGGGTGAAGATGCCTCGGAGCACCAGCTCGGTCACGGCTTCCGGGTGCGCCTGCGCGTAGGCGAGCGCGAGTGCGCTGCCCCACGATCCGCCGAACACCTGCCACTTCTCGACGCCGAGATTCTTGCGCAGAAGTTCGATGTCGGCGATCAGATGGGCCGTCGTGATGTGACGGAAGTCGGCGTCGGGTGCACTCGCGTGCGGGGTGCTGCGCCCGCAGCCGCGCTGGTCCAGCAACACGATGCGGTAGCGCTTCGGATCGAAGAACCGCCGCTGCCACGGCGATGTCCCACTGCCGGGACCGCCGTGGAGGAACACCACCGGCTTGCCCTCGGGGTTGCCGCTGACCTCCCAGTAGACCCGGTGGCCGTCACCGACGAGGAGTTCCCCTGTCTCGTACGGTTCGATCGGTGGATACAGTGCATCCGTCTTCTTCATCGTCGGCCCCCCAGCCGGTCGTGCTGACTACTTCGTCAACGGTAGCGGACGTTCGCCCACCCGCCGGGCATCACGGGTCCAACTGATCGGCGGGAAGCGTCAGCACCTGCGCGCAGACGCCCAGCCCGTTCTGATAGCCCTCCGCGAACCAGCGCTTCCGCTGCACACTGGATCCGTGCGTCCAGGTCTCCGGATTCGAGAACCCGGACTGCTCCTGGATGTGGTCGTCGCCGACGGCCTCTGCCGCGTTCAGCGCGTCCTCGATCTGCGCTTCGGTGGGCTTCATCAGGTACGGATCGCCGTCGGCATCCTTCTGCTCGGTCATGCGGCCGAGCCACGCCCCGGCGTAGCAGTCGGCCTGCAGCTCGATCCGCACCCCATTGCTTCCCGGCCCCGTGCCGTTGTTCGGGTAGGCATCCATGTCGCCCGTGATGTTCTGAATGTGGTGACCCCACTCGTGCCCCACGATGTACAGCTGCGCGAGATTGCCGGCGGACGCCCCGAACTGCTGTTGCATGAGTTGGAAGAACGTCGGGTCGACGTAGACCCCTTCCTCCGGGGGACAGTAGAACGGCCCCACGGCATTGGACGCCGTACCGCACTGTGTCGGCGTCGATCCGTCGACGACGATCATCTGCGGCTTGCGATAGCCCTCCACGTTCTCGGCCCAGAAGGCGTCCAGCGCGACCTGAGCACCCGCCATGCGGCAGTCGACGTCGGCGTTCGCCTGCGCCCCCGTATCGCAGTTCTCGATGACCGATCCGCCCGCTGGTTCGCTGCCTCCGCTCGGCGCTCCGCCACCCAGCAACCCGGTCAGGTCGATGCCGAGCAGAGGCCCGGCGATGAGCGCGATGATGCCGAGCACGCCCACGCCCGTGCCACCGGCGATCGCTGCCGTGCGCCCGCGACGACGCGTGGTGTTGCCAGAGATGTCGGCGTCGGGATTGAAGGTCATGGGACGAGGGTACTCCGAGCGGAGGCCCCTCGAACGGACGTAGGCTCGGGGCATGACGACCACGATCACCATCACCGGAGCCGGCGGACAGATCGGCTACGCACTGCTGTTCCGCATCGCGGCGGGCGACCTGCTCGGCCCGGATGAGAAGGTGCGTCTGCGGCTGCTGGAGATCCCGCAGGGGCTCGGTGCCGCGGAGGGCGCGGCGCTCGAATTGCAGGACGGCGCGTTCGGACTGCTGGATCACGTCGAGGTGACGGATGACGCCGCAGTGGGATTCGACGGCTGCGACCTCGCCCTGCTCGTCGGTGCACGTCCACGCGGGCCCGGTATGGAGCGCGGCGACCTGCTCGCGGCCAACGGCGGCATCTTCGGGCCGCAGGGTGCGGCCATCGCGGCGAACGCCGCATCCGGCGTGCGCGTCACCGTGGTCGGCAACCCCGCCAACACGAACGCGCTGATCGCCGCCGCCTCGGCAGATGGCGTGCCCGCCGAGCGTTTCACCGCCCTGACACGGCTCGACGAGAACCGCGCGCGGGCTCAGCTCGCACTGACGCTGGGGGCTCCGGTGCACACGGTTCGCCGCGTGCCCATCTGGGGCAACCACTCGGCGACCCAGTTCCCGGACATCTCGCACGCGACGGTGGGCGGCCGGCCGGTGGGAGAGGCGCTCGAACAGATCGTGGGCGACGTTCCCTCCTGGCTCGACCGGACGTTCATCCCCCGCGTGGCGAAGCGTGGGGCGGAGATCATCGAGGTACGGGGCTCCTCGTCGGTGGCATCGGCGGCGAGTGCGACCATCGATCACGTGCGCGACTGGGTGCGGGGCACCGACGACTGGACGTCGGCCGGCGTCGTCTCCCACGGCGAATACGGCGTTCCGGAGGGCCTGATCTCGTCCTTCCCGGTGCGGTCGATCGACGGTGAGTGGCACGTCGTCGAGGGACTCGAGTTGAGCGAGTGGGCACGCACCCGGATCGATGCCTCGGTGGCCGAACTGCAGCAGGAACGCGAGACGGTGCAGAGCCTCGGCCTCTTGTGAATCCGGTCACCGCGACGCACGCCGACAGGGCAGAATGGATGCCGGAGGTGCGCGATGAGCGAGACGATTGATCCCACGAAGACCACGGCATCGGTCGAAGAGGCTCTGACGAGTCCCCTGCACCTGCCGCACGATGCGGCGTCCTGCCCGAAGTGCTTCACCGAGTTGCAGCAGAACCGCAACTTCTGGACCGCCCGCCCCGACGGCTCACGCCTGGTCGGTCTCGTCGTCGCCCGCGAAGGTCTGCCGTCAGTGGTCGAGCAGCGCGAAGATCTCACCCGTTTCGGTGTGCCGATCGAAGGATTCCGTCACCCGGCGCCCGACATCCTGGAGAGCTGGAACGACCGCCTCGCGCGCCTCATCTCGACCCTGCGCATCGGCGACGTGGTGGTCGTCGTGAACATCAAGGCTCTCGGCCTCGACGCGGACGAAGGCGCCCGCACCGTGGCCGAACTGCGCAAGCACGGCATCATCGTGAAGGTGCTGAATCACGACGCGCGGCACCTGGCCGACGCCGCCGCCGTACACACCTCGGCCCGCTGAGACACCGTCCGAGAGCGCTCGTCAGCCGCCGTAGGGCGCGACCGGGAACGCGGTCGTCGTCGGCTGAGGTTCGACGGGCGATCCGTCTTCGTTGTAGTACACCGGGCTCCCCTCTTCGGGGAAATAGAACCGCGGCTGCCAATTCGGACCCTCGAACGCCGGGAATCGCAGCGAAGCCCCGTCATAGGCGAGTTCTCCGCCGAAGACCATGTCCGAGAGCGCGGCCGCATCGCCGGGGATGCACCCGGGCATCGCCGTCGCGGAGATCTGGTTCCGACCGGGCCGGATCGTCACGACACCTCGGCCGACGTCGCCTCCGGTGCCGACGATGTTGACTTCCTGCCGATCGCCCTCTCCGAATCGCGTCGTGCTCGCCTCCACCCCGGCATCCTCGAACGCCGCCGTCGCCGCGGCCACCACGGCCTCCACATCGATCTCCTCCGCCGGTTCGAGCACCCGCGCCCAGGAGAACGTGTACCCCGAGACGTCGCCGTCGATCCGGCAGGGAATCGGCGAGGCGCCGAATGAGCCCTGGTCCACGGCCCAGTCGCCTTCGTGGATCGCCATGATCACGGAGTGCATGACGGTGGAGTACGCGACGTAATTCTTCTCGCCATCGCGATACAGCGCATCGCCTTCGGGCGCCGACGTGGTTCCGCAGCTCGTCATCGTCATCACCAATCCGACGGCTGCTGCCGCCATCACTCCGCGCCGCCATATCCCGCGCATTCGTCGTCCCATTCGCTCAGAAGTCGATGAGAGCGTACTCATCGCTGATCCACCAGTTGCTCGCATCCCAGAACCCCTGCGTACTGCCCTCGCCGCCGCGAACGGTACCGGGCTCCCCGGTCTGGATGATCTCCGACACGTTGTAGAAGGATTCCGAACCCGGCTCGAGGTATGCACCGGGCCCCAGAGCATCGTGTCCGGTCGCGGACGGAAGACTGTCGCCGGATGCGCTCACGCCACCGTCGCTGTCGAACACGGTAGTCCCTGACAGGGTCTCCGGGCTGACAGGATGCCCGGGAGCCGTGGCGCGACCGACGCGGGCCACGGCGTCGTCCTCGGAGATCGTCGCATAGATCTGCGGGGGCTCGCCGTTGGTCAGGTTGTCGACGACGGCCGCATCGTTCGGGAACCCGGCGGATCCGACCGCGATCAACGAGGTGACGCCGAGACCGTCGGGCTGCGATCCGATGGCGAGCGCCGCTGTCGTACTGCCATACGAGTGTGCGATCACGTTGACGTCGGCCTCGGGCGACAGCGCGCGTACCGCGAGCAGGTAGGAGCGCAAGGACGCCGCTCCGTCCTGCGCTCGACCCATCGCGGGCTCCTCGAGGAGTTCCGGCGTGTCGTAGCCGAACCAGACGACGGTCGCGGATCCGGCTCCCACGGAGGAGTTCAGCGCCTTCGCCGATTCACCCCACGATTGCAGGTCGTGCACGTTCCCCAGCATCCCGGGGACGAGAGTATTGATCTCCGACGCCGTCAACAGGTCGCCGTAGGCGATCGCCGCGGTCACCTGCTCCGAACCGTCCGGGTCGAAGCTGATCAGATTCGGGGCCGGGATCCCACCCGCGTTCAGCGCTCGCACGATCGCTTCGAGGTCGTCACGGTGCGGACCCGCGGGTTCGGTCTGGAGCACCTCCTCCAGCCTCGCGGCGTTCACCCTCGCACGCACGTCCCAGGGGACCCCGTCGAGGTTGCCGACGATGGCGGGGTGGCTGTCGATGAGCTCCTGCTGCAGTTCGGGGTTCGCCGCCCAGAGTCGAGCGACCTCCTCCGGGCTTGAGGCCGCGAGCAGGTCGGCGAGCAGGTCGCGCGCCTGGTTCGTCAAGACGGCACCCGTGCCTGCGGCGAGTGCGGCGAGGGCCGCATCGTACGCGGCGTCCCAGTCGCCGTAGAGCCGTTCGTACTGGTTCCAGAGCTCGTCCAGCGCCTCTTTCGCGGCATCACGGTCGACGATCGCATCGTTCACGGCGTCGGTCGTCTCATCGATCTCGGACTGATCGTCACCGTAGGCGGCGGCCATGGCGGCACGACCGGCTCGATCGGCGGCGATGTCGAGCCGGGACCACTCGGCGTGCGCCGTCTCGATGTCGTCGATCAGATCGTTGGCGGGCTTGGCATACGCATCGAACGCGTCGGCATAGCTTTGCAGGACGCCGGCGAGGAGTTGTGCCTCGGCGATGTCGGCGGGGAGCAGTGCGGCGAGGTCATCGGCATCTGCGCGCACCGCTGTGACCGCACGACCGACTCCGCGCAGTTCCTGCGCGGAGTTCGCGGCCGAACGCACGTCGCCGAGCCGGTCGGCCACGCGCGTGAACAGACCGCTCCAGTACCCCATGGATCCGCTGCTGCCCTCGAGGCGTTCGAGCGGATACCCCCGATTCGGCGATGTCAGGCTCATGGTCCGTCCCGCCCGGTGAGTTCGACATCGAGGTCGGAGTACTTGCTCGCGATGGCGGAGATCGCGGCAGCGAGGTCATCCCCCGATTCGACGCGGTCGTACACCCGGTCGTGCAAAGCGGTCAGCCGCCGGTGCATCTCGAGTCGCAGAGCGGAGCGGTGCGCCGGGTTCTCGACACCGGTGTCGTCACCCTGCAGACCCGCCGCCTGCGTGAGGACCTCAGAGGTCGCGGTCGTGAGGCTCCTCGCGGCATCGTTCAGCTCCGCGTAGAAGATCTCGACGTCTGACATGGCCACCCCCCGGTTCCGCCGGATTCACCCTACCCCGGTCGCGCACGGTGAGCCGATGGGGAGAACTGCCCATCGACCGCGATCTCCGGACCCGAGGACACGAAGAAGGGGCCGACGGCGAACCGTCGACCCCTTCTCGAGACTGTGTGTCAGCTGCCGGCGAGCT
>NZ_WNWT01000005.1:0-66829 GCF_011754135.1 Microbacterium sp. Be9
GCGCATCACATCCGCTGGTGGAGACGCGATCGCGGGCCGACCGATCTCTCCAACGGGGTGCTGCTGTGTGAGACCTGTCACCATCGCATCCACGACAACGGGTGGGAGATCCGCATCGACGCTCCCGGGAACGGGAGTGGGAGTGGGAGCCGGGGTAGAGCGCGGGTGTGGTTCATACCGCCCCGATATGTGGACCCACAGCAGGCCCCGAGGCTCGGCGGGCGCGCACGCTTCGACATCGCCGCCTGACGACGACGCCCGCCTGACGACGACGCCGGCCTGATCACGCGGTGCCTGATGACGCGGTGCCTGATGACGTCGATGCGTGACGTCGGCGCCTGTGCTCTCGAGGCTCAGCGATGCCTGCGGACTCAGGCCCTGCGGACTCCGGCCCCGTCGCCACCGGTCGCACCGACTCCGGCTCTGCGCAGACGGTCGGCGACCAGAATGCCGAGGGCCGTGCCGCCCACGCAGCTCGCGATGGTCACGGCAAAGAACGCGATCTGGGCGAAGAGCGACATCGACCCGAGATCGAACCATGCCCACGCGGAGATCGGGTACACGATGCCGACCGTGACCGCACCGAGATAGTGCATCCACGTGCCCCAGTAGCGCCAGAGCACGAAGAGGAACGGCAGCTCCGTGAATGCCGCCCACCAGAGATTGGTCAGCACGGTGCGGAAACCATACCCGGAGAACGGCACCATGACGAGGCCGGCGATCAGGGCAACGAGCAGGCCGACGAGTGGGCGACGCAGCAACCGCAGCGCGATCACCGACGGCAGCAGCCAGAGACCGGCGAGCGCCATGCCCACGAACGGGAGCGGCCCGGTCAGCACGGTCGAGAACCAGTTCATCGGTGCGAGCAGCACCGCTCCGGCGACGCCGAGTGCCGCGCAGGTCAGCAGGATGGCGGTAGGGAAGCGGAACCGTCCGCCGGCGCGGGGCGTCCGGCCCGCGGCATCCGCGCTCATGCCAGGGGCTCCGCGGCAGCTTCGCGGGCGGCCTTCGACGCGGGGGAGGCCGCACCGATCTTCCAGTATCCGCAGAAGCTCACCGCGTTCTTGTCCACCCCGCGCTCGCCGACGAGGTGTTTGCGGGCACCCGATGCGAGCGCCTGCTCACCCGCCGCGTACGCATGGAACGGGGCCTCCGGCAGGGCGGTGCGGCCGAGCGTCTCCAGAGCGAGGGAACCGGGAGCGACATCGTGCGGACGCGCGATCCACACCACCTCGATGCCGGCGGGATGCGCGAACTCCAGCGCATCCTCCTCGCTCGGCGTCTCGACGATCGCTGTGCCGACCGCGTTCGCCGGCAGCGAGGCGCAGATCGAGGAGATCGCGGGCAGGGCGGTCTCATCGCCGACCAACACGACACGATCCGTTCCGCGCTGCGGATTGAAGGTGAGACCCTCGTCGATGATCAGCACGTGCTCGCCCGGCCGGCAGGCCTCGGCCCACCGAGACGCCGGGCCGGCCGTTCCGTCGGCCGCCGAGCCGTGCAGGACGAAGTCCACGTCGATCTCGGCGCCGGCGTCGGCCGTGGCCGCTCGATATGCCCGCACGCTGTAGTTGCGCATCACCGGACGTTCGCCGTCGGGGATGCGCAGGAACTTCAGGTAGCCGAACATCTTGTTGGCCTTCGCCGGCACCCGGTCGAGGCCCGCGTCGCCGCCGATGGGCAGGAACAGCCGGAACCACTGGTCGAACCCCATCGGGCGGAACTTCTCGATCTCGCCGCCGCCGAGGGTCACCCTGATCCAGTGCGCCGACAGGCGTTCCGTACGCAGCACCACCAGGTGGATGAGCTCGGTCGACTCGGGCTTGACCATCTTGCTGAATGCCATCGGGTGCCTTTCAGGGAAGCTGCCAGGGGAAGAAGGCGACGAAGATGGCCGCGGATGCCAGCAGGGTCGCGATGGTGAAGACGGTGTCGCGTGTGCGGAACGGGACGAGGTGCCGCTCGGTGCGGGTGGGATGCGCACCGAAGGCGCGCGAGTCCATCGCCAGCGCCACCCGCTCGGCGTGACGGATCGCGCCGGCGAGAAGCGGCACGATGTAGCCCCACCCGCGGGCGATGCGGGCGAACGGTCCGCGTCCGCCGTGGTAACCGCGCACCCGGTGGGCCGCCCGGATCACGGCGAGCTCATGCCCGAACCGCGGCACGAACCGGAACGCTGCCAGTGCCGTGTAGCCGATCCGGTACGGCACCCGCAGCTGCTGCACACTGGCGCGCACGAGGTCGGGCCCACTGGTCGTGAGCCCGCCGACGAGCGCGAGAGCGACGATCGATCCGAGCCGCAGCGCCGTCGCGAAGCCGATCAGGAGCGCTCCGCTGTAGAGGGTCCAGTCGCCGATCCGCAAGACGGGGGAACTGCCCGCGACGAGTCCGGTGTCGACCCATACGGAGAACCCGATGCCCACCAGGAGCATGCCGGCCGGGAGACCGAGCAGCAGGAGAGCGAGGAGCCGAACCGTGAGACGCGCCCCGACCAGGATCAGCGCGTAGGCGAGAATCAGGAAAGCGGCGGGCGTCGTCAGGTCGCGCACGAACACGAGCAGGACCATCGCCGGCGCGAACCCGGCGACCTTCGCGAGCGGATTCAACGCATACAGGAACTGCCGCCGCGACGTCGCCGTGATACGTGCGTACGGATCGAAGGTCGTCGTGGTCACGCGGTCGCCCCGAGCCCGGCCGAGGCCAGCACGCGCTGCAGCGGGGGCAGGCGCAGCCCCGCGTCGGCGAACAGCCGCTCGTCCTGCAGCAGGGTGGCGGTGGGGCCGACCGCCTGCACCCGGCCGGCCGCCAGGACCACGACGTGGCTGGTGTGCTCGGCCACGAGCTGGAGGTCGTGCGTGACGATCACGATGGTCGTGCCTTCAGCGCGCAGGCTCTGCAGCAGGTCGAGCAGCTCGGCGGCTCTGGCGCGATCCTGGCCGAACGTGGGCTCGTCGAGCGCCAGCACCCGCGGGCGGGTGATCAGGGCGGTCCCCACCGACAGTCTTCGCTTCTCGCCGCCGGAGAGCAGGAACGGATGCACGCCCGCCTTGTGCTCGAGGCCGAAGCGGGCCAGCATCTCGCCGACCCTGGTCGAGATCTCGTCATCCGATACGTGCCGCAGCCGCAGTCCGTGGGCCAGCTCGTCGAACACCGTGGGGGCGATGAACTGGTGCTCGGGATTCTGGAAGACGAACCCGATGCGCGCGGCGAGGTCGCGCGGCGATGCGGTGCCCGGATCGATCCCGTCGACCCGCACCTGGCCACGAGGCGGTGGCACGACCCCTGCGAGCGCCTGGATCAGCGTCGTCTTGCCCGCGCCGTTCGCACCGACGATCGCCGTGAGGCTGCCCGGTTCGAGATCGAGATCGATCCCGTGCAGGATCTCGGTGCGGCGTCGGCGCACGGTCAGCCCGCGAGCGCGGATGATCGGCTCGACACGTGCCGTCGCCTCGCCGGAGGGTGGAGAGATCTCGTCGGCTGCGCGCCGAGGGGTGGAGGGCGAGACGTTCTCACGATCGAGCGCTGCGGCGAGCTCCTGCGGCGACAGCGGCAGGGGGGCGAGCGAGAATCCCCGTTCCCGAAGGCGGAGTGCCGCCAGGGTGGCAGCGGGAAGCCACACTCCCATCCGGACCAGCTCATCCGCGTGGTCGCGGATGACCTCGGCGGCCGGGCCGTCGAAGGCGACCCGGCCGTCGCCGTCGAGCACGATCGCGCGCGTGACGAAAGCCATCGCCGCGTCGAGGTTGTGCTCCACGAGCAGGATCGCGCGGTCGCCGGTCGCGACGACCTCCGAGAGGGCGGCGTACACGTCGTCGATGCCCTGGGGATCGAGGTTCGCCGTCGGCTCGTCGAGCACGATGAGCGGAGAGCCCATCGCCAGGGCTCCGGCGATCGCGAGTCGCTGCCTTCCGCCGCCGGAGAGGTGGTCGGGGTTCTCGTCGCGCCGTTCCCAGAGTCCGACCCGACGCAGTGCCTCCTCGACGCGACTTTCGACCACGTCGAGCGGAAGCCGCAGGTTCTCGGGGCCGAACGCGACCTCGTCGTAGACGCTGCCGGTGACGATCTGCGCATCGGGATCCTGGAAGACCATCGCGACGTGTGTGCTCAGCGTGGCCGTCTGCGCGCTGGCGGTGTCGATGCCCCCGGCTTCGACGGTGCCGACCAGCGTCGCGGGGAGGGCGTGGGGGATCAGTCCGTTGAGCGCGAGGGTGAGCGTCGACTTGCCGGAACCGGAGGGACCGAGCAGGAGCACGACCTCTCCGGCATCGATGTCGAACGTCACGTCGCGCGGCGAGGGGTGCGCCGCATCGGCGTGGGTGAGGGAGAGGTCACGCACGCGGAGCAGGGGCGCGGATGGGCGCACGGCGAAGTCCCGGGTCGGCGGATCGTACGCTTCTAACTTAGCTGAGCCTTACCTGATTCTCCATGCGGGACGAGCGCCTATCGGCGGGCGACGCCCGCGCGACTGAGCGCGGAACCGATCGCGAGGCCGACTGCGGTCCACGCGATCGGTCCGAGCACCGAGATCGCGAGGTAGAGGATCTGCGCCCACAGGGGCATGACCGCGAGGTGGGCGGCGAAGAACACCACGACGGCCACGAATATCCCGATGATCGCTGCCGAGATGAAGAACCGCCACGGCCCCCAGGAGCGATATCGGGTGAGGGCGGCCACCCCCTCCTGGATCAGACCGAACAGCAACGCGGTGCCGATGAAGCGCAGTGCCCAGGCCGGGTTGAAGGCGCTCGCGATCAGCGCGGCGAACACATGAGTGATCAGTGCGACGAGCGGAAGGCGCAGCACCTCCTGCGCGATGATGCCCGGCAGCACGTGCGATCCGAGCACCAGTCCGTAGAGGAACAGCAGGGGGCTCGCCAGCAGCACCGGTGTCACCCATCCGGCGATGCCTGCGAGGATGCCCGTCGCGACGCCGATCGCCGCGCAGACGAGCAGCACTCGAGTCGACAGGACGGAGGTACGGGCCACCTCTCCAGCTTACTGTCGACCTATCGGGAGGGCGGCCGTGGATAACCCTGGTCGATCGGCGAATGCCGACTGGTCGATCGACCAGATCTCGCGTCGATCGCTGAGGGCGGGACTATGTTGGCCGCGGTGCAGCAACGCGGTTGCACCGTGATCATCGGGAGCACCACATGGGTCGAACACCCCTCCGGATGGCAGCGGCCGCCACCCTGGCCACGCTGTTCATCGCATCGACAGCAACCACCGGCTACGCCGCGACGGAGGAGGTGACGCACCCCGTCCCCGTCGCAGGAACCCCCGGACATTACATCGTCGTGATGAAGTCGGATCCGCTCGCCACCTATGAGGGCGACGTGAAGGGGCTGAAGGCCACCAAGCCCGCGGAAGGCGAGCAGCTCGAGACGCAGTCGCAGGATTCGCAGCGCTACGTCGAGCACCTCCAGACCGAGCAGACCGACCTCGTCAGCGACATCGGCGTGACCCCCGACACGACGTATCAGGTGGTGCTGAACGGGTTCAGCGCCGACCTCAGCGGCGAACAGGTCGATGCGCTCCGTGCCTCGAAGGACGTGCTCGGTGTCTACCCCGACGAGATCCGCCACCCCGATGCGCAGACCTCGACCGACTACCTCGGTCTCGGCGACGACCGCAAGGGCCGCGGCGGCGTGTGGCAGCAGACCGGAGGAGTCGAGAAGGCCGGAGAAGGCGTCGTCGTCGGTGTGATCGACACCGGCATCGCCCCCGAGCACCCCTCCTTCGAGGGCAAGAAGATCAAGAAGCAGAAGCAGCAGAACACTCGCAACAAGGGTGGTCAGCCCTACACCGACGGCACCTACGTCTACTTCGACAAGTCCGACGGTGGCCAGTTCCAGGCCGCGATGGTCGAGGGCCAGGACTGGGACAAGAGCGACTACTCCTCGAAGCTCATCGGCGGACAGTACTTCTACGCCGGAGCCGAGGCCGCCGGGTTCGACTTCCAGTACGACTACCTCTCGCCGCGTGACGGCGACGGCCACGGCTCGCACACCGCGAGCACTGCCGCGGGCAACTTCAAGGTCAAGGCCAGCATCGAGAACGTCGATTTCGGGACGGTCTCGGGAGTCGCACCGGCCGCGAAGATCTCGGCCTACAAGGCCTGCTACGTCGGCCCCGACACGTCGACCAAGGACGATGACATCTGCGCGCAGAGCGACCTCATCGCCGCGATCGATCAGGCTGTCGCCGACGGCGTCGACGTGATCAACTACTCCATCGGTGGCGGCGCCGCCAGCACTGTGATGGCCCCGGAGGACCTCGCGTTCTTCAACGCCGCGGCTGCCGGCGTCTTCGTCGCGACCAGCGCCGGCAACGACGGCCCCGCCCCGGTCACGGCCGACCACGCATCGCCCTGGTACACGACCGTCGCCGCCTCGACCATCCCGACCTGGGAGGGCACCGTGCAGTTCGACGGGTTCGCGCAGGCCGGAGCCTCGGTGAGCGTGCCGTTCGGTCAGAGGGTCACCGGCCCGTCCATCGCCGCCGTCGATGCCTCCGCAGCAGGAGCGAAGGATCCGCAGCTCTGCCTGCCGGGCACCCTCGATCCGGCCAAGGTCGCCGGACACATCGTGGTCTGCGACCGTGGCGGCAACGCCCGCGCCGAGAAGTCGCAGGTCGTGAAGGATGCCGGGGGCATGGGCATGGTCCTCGTGAACGTGCCCGGTGGCGCCGACTCGCTCGACAACGACTTCCACTCGGTGCCGACCGTGCACCTGAACGCGGTGCACCGCGCCGCGGTGCTCGCGTACGTGCAGGGCGGCGTGGATCGTCCGATCACGCTCGTCGGGGAGAACACCACGGGCGTCACCACCCCGACGCCGCAGATCGCAGGCTTCTCGAGCCGTGGACCGATGCTGGCAGACGGCAGCGACGTGATGAAGCCGGACATCGCGGCTCCCGGCGTCGCGATCCTCGCGGCGACCGAGAACGCTCCGGGCGAGAAGCCGACCTTCGGCATCCTCTCCGGCACGTCCATGGCCTCGCCGCACGTCGCGGGTCTCGCGGCCCTGTACCTCGGTGAGCGCCCGAAGGCGACGCCCGCCGAGATCAAGTCGGCGATGATGACCACCGCCTACGACACGGTGCTGCCCGACGGATCGAAGAACACGAACCCGTTCGAGCAGGGTGCGGGTCAGGTCAATCCGAAGCGGTACCTGAACCCGGGTCTGCTCTACCTCAACGGTGTGAAGGACTGGGCGGCGTTCCTCGACGGGAAGGGGTTGTCGGACTTCCCCGGCATCGATCCCATCGACGGCAGCGATCTGAACCAGGCGTCGATCTCGATCGGCTCGCTGACCAGCGCGCAGACCGTCACCCGCACGGTCACCTCGACCGAGAAGGGCACGTTCACCGCCAAGGCCTCCGTGCCGGGAGTGAACATCAAGGTCACGCCGCAGCAGCTGAAGTTCGATCGCCCCGGTCAGACGAAGACCTTCACGGTCACGTTCGACAACGCGAGCGCTCCGGTGGAGCAGTGGGCCACGGGTTCGCTGACCTGGACGAGTGCGAAGAACTCGGTGCGCTCTCCGATCGCGCTGTTCCCGGTCACGGCCGATGCTCCGGCCGAGGTCACGGGCAGTGGTGTCGACGGCAGTACGTCGGTGGACATCACCCCCGGTCTCACCGGAGATCTGGCGCTCGGACTCTCGGGTCTGACTCCGTTCGAGCTGCTCGCCGATGCGGACAACCCGGTCGAGGGTCACTCGGGTGACGAGAAGTCGGGTGATGCGAACAAGGACGTGTCGTGGATCGTGAACGTGCCGGAGGGTACGACGCTCTCGCGGTTCGACCTCGACTCGTCCGATGACAAGGGCAGCGATCTCGACCTCACCGTGTACCGCGTGGTGAGCCCGGACGACCTGCAGTACTACCAGCGCTGGCGCTCTGCGACCGGCTCGGCGGATGAGCAGGTTACGATCCCGTCGCCGACGGCGGGTACGTACCTCGTGGTGGCCAACATCTACTCGACGACGGGCCCGATGACGTGGGACATGACCTACGCCAACGTGCTGCCCGACGGCGAGGGAGACCTGACCGCCACGCCGAACCCGCTCGCCGCGGTCCGCGGCACGCAGACGTCGTACGACCTCAGCTGGACCGGCCTGGCCGCCGGCACCCGCTACCTCGGGGTCGTGCAGTACGGCGAGTCGGATGTCCGCACCGTGCTGACGGTCGACGTGCCGCAGGCGAAGGCTCCGGAGACCCCGGCGCCCGAGACTCCGGTACCCGAGACTCCGGCGCCCGAGACTCCCGCGCCGGAGACCCCGGCTCCGGAGACGACCGCGCCGGCGACTCCCGCACCGCAGACGTCAGCGCCGGCGACTCCCGCACCGCGAGGGGAGAAGCGGGAGTAATACGGAAGCACGACAGCACGGCACCTCGTGGTCGAAGGGCCACGGGGTGCCGTGCTGTCGTGTTGCGCGGGCGCATCCGTTCACCGCGTGAACGGCGCCGCTCGTCGCAGCACCTGCTCCCTCGGTCCTCTCCGACGGCGTCGTCTTCCTAACGTGGGGGAACGCAACGTCGCGTACCCCGAGGAGACCCCCATGACCGCACCTTCGTCGCGCCGCCGCGACGGCGCCGGACTCGTCGACGACGAGCCCGTGATCGTCACCGATCCGAAACTCCCCTCCGTCGCCCTCACCGAAGAGCATCACGAGAAGGCGAACCGCTGGACCCTGCCGAAGATCATCCTGTGGGCCGCGATCGCCCTGCTGGGTGCCGTCGCCTGGACCATGCTCGCGATCGTGCGCGGCGAGACCGTCAACGCGATCTGGTTCGTGTTCGCGGCGGTCTGCACGTACCTGATCGGCTACCGGTTCTACTCCAAGGTGATCGAGAAGTACATCACCCGGCCCGATGACCGCAGGGCGACTCCCGCCGAGGTCAAGCAGGACGGCAAGGACTATGTCCCCACCGACCGCCGTGTGCTCTACGGTCACCACTTCGCCGCGATCGCCGGCGCCGGCCCGCTCGTCGGACCCGTGCTCGCCGCGCAGATGGGGTACCTGCCCGGCACGATCTGGATCATCGTCGGCGTCGTGCTCGCCGGCGCCGTGCAGGACTACACGGTGCTCTTCTTCTCGATGCGCCGCGGCGGCCGCACGATCGGTCAGATGGCCCGCCAGGAGCTCGGCAAGATCGGCGGCACCGCGGCGATCATCGCATCGCTGCTGATCATGCTGATCATCGTCGCCATCCTCGCCCTCGTCGTCGTCAACGCGCTCGGCGAGAGCCCGTGGGGCGTCTTCTCGGTCGCCATGACCATCCCGATCGCCCTCTTCATGGGCGTGTACCTGCGTTATCTCCGCCCCGGCAAGGTCACCGAGGTCTCGATCATCGGCTTCGCCCTGCTGATGGCGGCGATCATCGGCGGCGGATGGGTCGCCGGCACCGAGTGGGGTCAGGCGATCTTCCACCTCGACCGCACCACCATCGCCTGGGGCATCATCGTCTACGGCTTCATCGCCGCCGTGCTCCCGGTCTGGCTGCTGCTCGCCCCGCGCGACTATCTGTCGACCTTCATGAAGATCGGTGTGATCGTCATGCTCGCCGGAGCCATCGTGCTGGTGCGCCCCGAGATCACGGTCCCCGCGGTCAGCATCTTCGGCGAGAACGGCATGGGTCCGGTGTTCGCCGGTCCGCTCTTCCCCTTCCTGTTCGTGACGATCGCGTGCGGGGCGCTCTCCGGGTTCCATGCGCTGATCGCCTCCGGAACGACCCCGAAGCTCATCGAGAAGGAGCGCCAGACGCGCTTCATCGGCTACGGCGGCATGCTCATGGAGTCGTTCGTCGCGATCATGGCCCTCGTCGCCGCGATCTCGATCGACCAGGGCATCTACTTCGCGATGAACGCACCGACGGCGGCGACAGGCGGCACGGTCGAAGGGGCCGTCGCCTTCGTGAACTCGCTGGGGCTGACGGGGGTGAATCTCACGCCCGAGATGCTCACCGGCACGGCGGCCGCGGTCGGCGAGGAGTCGATCGTGTCCCGCACCGGTGGCGCCCCGACGCTCGCCCTCGGACTCGCGCACATCATGCAGCAGGCCCTCGGCGGTCAGGCGCTCATGGCGTTCTGGTACCACTTCGCGATCATGTTCGAGGCGCTGTTCATCCTCACCGCAGTGGATGCCGGTACACGCGTCGCCCGCTTCATGCTGCAGGACTCGATCGGCGCCTGGTTCCCCAAGTTCCGCGACGTCTCGTGGCGCCCCGGCGTCTGGATCTGCACGGCGATCATGGTGGCCGGATGGGGCGCGATCCTCATCCTCGGTGTCACCGACCCGCTCGGCGGCATCAACACCTTCTTCCCGCTGTTCGGCATCGCCAACCAGCTGCTCGCCGCGATCGCGCTCGCCGTGGTGCTGGCCATCGTCGCCAAGCGCGGCCGCAGCTACTTCAAGTGGTTGTGGATCATCGCCCTGCCGCTGGCGTTCACCGCGGTCGTGACCATCACGGCGTCGCTCTACAAGATCGCCTCTCCGGTGCCGGCCATCGGCTACTGGGCGAACCACTTCCGCTACGTCGCGGCACGCGACAGCGGAGACACCTCACTCGGCGAGCCGCAGGTGCTCGACGCGGTCATCCGCAACACCGCCGTGCAGGGCACGCTGTCGATCATCTTCGTGACCCTGGCGATCATCGTGATGGTGACCGCTGTGATCGTCACGATCAGGGCCATCCGCAACGGCGGCGGCGAGAACACCGAGGAGCCGCCCGTGGCCTCGCGCCGCTTCGCCCCGGCCGGATTCCTGCCGAGCGCCGAAGAACGTGAGCTCGAGAAGCAGTGGGAGCCGATCCTCGCCGACGAGCGCAAGGCGTCGACCCACTGATGTCGATCCCCCTGAGATGGCCGACACCATGAGGCGGACGGATGCCGCGACCACCCTGCTGCGGACGCTGCTCAGCGCCGCGGCGCGGGCCGGTCGCGGCATCCGCTGGTACATGACGAGCCTGATGGGCGACACCGCCTATGCGACCTACGTCGCCCATCAGCGTCGACAGCATCCGGACGAGGAGCCGCTGACCGAACGGCAGTTCTGGCGGCAGCGGATGGACGACCAGGATCGCAACCCCGGTGCCCGCTGCTGCTGAGCGCAGCCACGCCGGTGCCTAGGCTGGGACCATGACCGACGTCGTTCTCGCAGCGATCCTCGGCGTGCTCGGCGGCATCGTCCTCTCGGTGCTCCTCCTGCTCGCACGCCGACTCGCGCGCGGGGCCGCCGACCTCGGAAGCGACGCCGAACAGGCCGCCCTCACCGCACTGCATCAGGCGAGCCTGGCGGCGCCGCATCTGCGCGCCGGACTCTCGGATCCCGATGTGGTCAAAGCCGCGCGTCACCTGCGAGTGCTGCTCGGCAGCGCGGCGGTCGCGATCGTGAGCGCGGAAGGCACGGTGTCGTTCGACGGTCCGTCCGATGGACTCGAATCCGCGGCCCGCCGCATCGCCGCCCAGGTCGGGGCCTCGGGGCGGAGGCAGGTGTTCCCGGCGCAGGGCAGGGAGGACGACCTGGAGGCGGTCGGGGCTCCGATCCTCGTCGACGGCCGCGTGGTGGGCGTCGTCGTGGCCTTCGCGGCACCGGTCAGAGCCGCGCTCGTGCGGGCGGCGGAAGAAGTCGCCGACTGGTGCGGGGCCCAGGTCGAACTCGGCGGACTCGATGCGCAGCGGACGCAGCTGGCCGAGGCGGAGCTGCGCTCGCTGCGGGCGCAGATCTCCCCGCACTTCATCTACAACGCCCTCACGGCGATCGCCTCGTTCATCCTCACCGACCCCGCGCGGGCCAGGGAGCTGGTGCTCGAGTTCGCCGACTTCACGCGCTACTCGTTCCGCCGTCAGGGCGAGTTCACGACGGTCGCCGAGGAGCTCGGCAGCATCCACTCCTATCTGGAACTGGAGCGCGCCCGCTTCGGTGATCGGCTCCGCGTGACCCTGCAGATCGCCCCGGAGACGCTGGCGACCGTCATCCCGTTCCTCTCGGTGCAGCCCCTGGTCGAGAACGCGGTCCGCCACGGGCTCGAGCCGGGTGAGGGCGGGGGAGAGATCCGCATCGCCTCGCGCGACGACGGCACCCACACCGAGATCACGGTCGAGGACGATGGCGTCGGCATGGATCCGGAAGCCTTGCGGACCACGCTGACGGCCGGTGACGACGGTGTGCACGTGGGGCTTCGCAACGTCGACACCCGGCTCCGCCAGCTCTACGGTGCGGACGGAGGGCTGGTGGTCGAGACGAACACCGGCGCCGGTACCCTGGTGCGCATGCGGGTCCCGAAATCTCAGCCGCAGCACGACCCGGACGCCGACTGACGATCATGACGAACAGCGCCCCCTCGATCGACGTCCTCGTCGCGGATGACGAGCGTCCAGCCCTCGACGAGCTCGTCCACCTGCTCGGCACTGACGCCCGCATCGGCGAGATCCTCACCGCGTCGTCGGGCGCGGATGCGCTGCGGCTGATGTCGGAGCGCGCGGTGCGGATCGCGTTCCTCGACATCCACATGCCAGGGTTGACCGGGATGGAGCTCGCGCGGGCGCTGCTGACCCTCGCCGAACCTCCGGCGGTCGTGTTCGTCACCGCCGACGAGGCGAAGGCGGTGGAGGCGTTCGAGCTGCGTGCCGCCGACTATCTGCTCAAGCCCGTGCGCCTCGAGCGTCTGCGGCGGGCGGTCGACCGGGTGGTCGAGCTCGGGGACGCCGCGGCATCGGGCGACGACGAGATGCTGCCGGTCACGGTCGGCTCGGTCGTGCGGTTCGTGAAACGCAGCGACGTGCGCTGGGTGCGGGCGCAGGGGGACTACTCCCGACTGCACACCGGAGATGGGACGGGTCATCTGGTGCGCATCCCGATCTCGGAGCTGGAGGCGCGATGGGCGGATGCCGGGTTCCTCCGCATCCACCGCTCTTCGCTCGTGCGCATCGCCGCCGTGACCGAGGCGCGGCTGTCGGGGTCGGAGCCCACCGTGTCGATCGGTGCGACGTCTCTCCCGGTCAGCCGGCGACTGGTACCCGCGGTGCGCGACGCGCTGCTGCGCGGAGAGGGGGCAGGATGACCGAGAAGCCGAAGCGGGTTCGTGTGACGGCCGACCTGCCCGATCGGAGGCCGACCACCTTCACCCGCGGCATCGCGCTCCCCGGCTCGCCCGTCGACGAGGCGGATGCCGTGTATGCGCGCGCCCTGATGCGCAGTCAGCTCCGGCTCGCGCTCGGGACCGTCGCGGGGTTCGTCGTCGTGGTCATCGCGCTGACCCTGACGATCGCTCTCGTCCCCGAGGTCGGACAGGTCGTGGTCTGGGGCCTGCCGCTGTCGTGGCTGCTGCAGGCCTACGCGTTCTATCCGATCATCCTCGTGTTCGCGGTGCTCTACGTGCGCACGGCCGCCCGCAACGAGCGCCGATACCGGGCGCTCCGTGATCGCGAATGAACGCGGTGCTCGACCTCATCGGCGTCGCGCTCGTCATCGTCGCGACCCTGCTGATCGGGGTCTACGGACTGCGCATCTCGCGCACGACGGGAGACTTCTTCGTCGCCTCGCGCACCGTGCGGCCGGTGTGGAACGCGTCGGCGATCAGCGGCGAGTACCTCTCGGCCGGCACTTTCCTCGGACTGTCGGGTCTCGTGCTGCTCGACGGCGCCCGCGGCTTCTGGTTCCCGATCGGCTATGCGGCCGGCTACCTGCTGGTGCTCGCGTTCGTGGCGGCGCCGCTCCGGCGCAGCGGCGCCTACACGATCCCGGACTTCATCGAGGCGCGGCTGGAGTCGACGTCGGCCCGGCGCGTGACCAGCATCGCGGTGCTGGTGATCGGCTGGCTCTACATCGTGCCGCAGCTGCACGGAGCGGGGCTGACGCTCCTCGTCGTGGCCGGCCTTCCGGAATGGGTGGGGGCCGTGACCGTCGCGGTGCTCGTGGCGGCGGCGGTCGCCGCGGGCGGCATGCGGGCCATCACCTATGTGCAGGCGTTCCAGTACTGGCTCAAGCTCACGGCGCTCCTGGTGCCGGTGGTGTTCATCGCGTTCGCCCTCAGCGACGGTCCGCACGACGTCGATCCCGCGCTGGTGTTTCCCATCGAGGCCGGGCCCTCGGGTTTCGACGCCTACGAGACGGCATCCCTGTTGCTCGCACTGCTGTTGGGGACGATGGGGCTCCCGCACGTGCTGGTGCGGTTCTACACGAGTCCGACCGGGGTGTCGGCGCGGCGGACCACCGTCATCGTGATCGGCATGGTGAGCGCGTTCTATGCGGTGTCGAGCACGATGGGGCTGCTGGCGCGCATCGCCGCTCCCGACCTCGCGGTTCCCGGTGTCGCCGACACGGTGGTGCTGCTGTTGCCGTCGCGAGTGTTCCCCGGAGCGTTCGGCGAACTGCTGACCGCGCTGATCGTCGCGGGGGCGTTCGCGGCGTTCCTGGCGACATCGGCCGGCCTCGTGGTGTCGCTCGCCGGCGTGATCAGTCAGGACGTGTTCTCCGGTTCGGTGCGGTCGTTCCGGCTGTCGGCCGTGCTCTGTGCGCTGGTGCCGCTCGTGGTGGCGCTGCTCACGGCACCAGCCGGCCTCGGGTCGAGCGTCGGCGTGGTGTTCGTGGTGGCGGCGTCGACGCTGTCGCCGGTCGTGCTGTTGGGAGTCTGGTGGCGAGGACTCACCGCCCGTGGCGCGGTCGCCGGGATGCTGTCGGGCGGGATCGCCGCCGGACTCGCGCTGCTCGTGCACGCGGCGGTCGGGGGAGTCGGAGTGGCCGCGCCCTACCTCGCGCAGCCCGCCGCCTGGACGATCCCGCTCGCCACGGCCGTGACGGTCGTGGTGTCGCTCCTCGATCCGCGGGGACCGTCGCCGCGTACAGAGCGCTTCCTCGCTCGTGTGCACACGCCCGAGCGCGGCTGAGTCAGAGTTTCCGGCTGCGCGGCATGAGCCGCACGTCAGGGAGCGGCGGAGCGGGGATGCGCACGTCGTGACCGTCGACCGCGCCGAAGCGGGGGGATGCCGCTCCCGTCACGGACTCCGCTTCCCACTCTTCGCGCGCCTCGACGATCTCGTCATGCGAGCGGCCGGCGAAGTTCCACCACATCACGATGTCGTCCTCGAAGGGCGCGCCGCCGAGCAGGAACAGCAGGGCCCCCTCGGTGCTCGACACCTCGACGGTGTCGCGGGAGTCGCCGAGGTAGAGCAGTGCGTTGCGATCGAGCGGATGCGCGGCCACCACGGCATCTCCCTCGACGAGCATGAGGGCGTGCTCCCAGTCGGAGCGCAGCGGCAGATGCACACGCGAGCCGGGAGCGAGCACGATCTCGGCCCCGACGATCGGGGTGTGCACCGTGGCGGGCGAGCGCACGCCGGCGAACTCGCCGAGCACGACGGTGGCTTCGGCATCCGCTCCCTCGTCGGCCGAGACGGTGAGTGCGGGCAGTGCGGTGTGCCGTTCGAACCCGGCAGCGCCGTGGCGGGCCGAATCCGGGAGCGCCACCCAGAACTGCAGCGCATCGAGGGGGACGGGATCCTCGCCGATCGAGTACTCCGAGTGCGAGATCCCGTTGCCCGCGGTCATCAGGTTCAGCTGCCCGCGACGCAGGTCGGCGTCGCTGCCGAGCGAGTCGCGGTGACGGATCTCTCCGACGAGCGGCCAGGTCACGGTCTGCAGACCGATGTGGGGGTGCGGCTCGACCCGCATCTTCGTGTCGGCCGGTCCGAAACGGTCGAGGAAGCACCAGGCGCCGATCGTGGGCAGGTTGCGGTGCGGCAGCGCGCGCAGCACGTTCATGCCGCGCACCCCGCCGAGCGGCACCTCGCGGGGCTCGAGGAGGAGGCGGTGCTGCCCGATCATTCGGCGCGGCCCGTCGGGTCCTCACCCGCGGTTCCCACAGGTGCAGAGGGGGTCTTCGGCCAGCGGATCTCGGCACCGGCCACCTCGTGCGTCTCGAGGTACTTGGCGATGTACGGGCACAGCGGCACGATGGCGTCACCCCGTCCTGCCGCATCCGCCAGCGCCTCGGCAGCGAGCTTCCCGGCCAGCCCCTGGCCTTGGAACGCCGGGTCGACCTCGGTGTGGATGAAGCGGATGGATCCGGGGCGCAGGTCGTACGCGGCGAAGCCGGCGAGCACGTCGTCGGAGCGGATCTCGTACCGCGATTCGTCGTCGTTGCGGGTCACGGTGATGTCGGTCATCGGAGGCTCCTTCGAACGGATGCCTCCAACCTACGCCCCGCGTGCGCGGTCGGGCCCGGCGGAAACCCAGACCGTCTGCTGCCGCACCGGCGCGTCGGAGTGCGACACTCCGTGGGGGAGGCGGGTGGTCTGGGTTTCGGCAGCCGGGCGGTCGAGGGTGTGGAGGAAGCGCCTCCCGCGTCGGCGGGGGTCGTTACGCTGGAGGGATGCCGCAGACTCCCCGTGACCCGTACGCGGACCTGCCGTACGCCGACGAGCCCTACGACGACGGCTGGGAGTCGTCCGCCCCGCCCGAGCCGATGGACTGGGAGCCGCAGGGGGCGGGCTACGAGCCGCCGCTCGACTGGGGTCAGGGTCCGGTCACGCCGGTGGCCCCCGCATCCGCGGCTCCGGCCGCTCGTCGCGCGACGCCGAGCCGGTACGCGACCGCGCGCGAGGCTCTGCACACCGTCTTCGGCTACGACGAGTTCCGTGGCGACCAGGCCGACATCGTCGAGCAGGTCATCGCCGGCGGAGACGCCGTCGTGCTGATGCCGACCGGTGGCGGAAAGAGCATCACCTACCAGGTGCCCGCCCTCGTCCGTGAGGGCACGGGCCTCGTGATCAGCCCGCTCATCGCGCTCATGCACGACCAGGTCGATGCCCTGCGGGCCAACGGTGTGAAGGCGGCCTACCTCAACTCCACCCAGGCGATCGACGAGCGTCGCGAGGTCGAGCGGGCCTACGTCGCCGGCGAGCTCGACCTCATCTACGTCGCCCCCGAGCGCCTCTCGAACGCACAGACCACCGCGCTGCTGCAGCGTGGAACGCTCAGCGTCATCGCGATCGACGAGGCCCACTGCGTGTCGCAGTGGGGTCACGACTTCCGTCCCGACTACCTGGCTCTCGGCGACCTGGGCGAGCGGTTCCCCGGGGTGCCGCGCATGGCGCTCACGGCGACGGCGACCGCGGCGACGCACAAGGAGATCACCGAGCGGCTGCACCTCGAGGGTGCCGCCCACTTCGTCGCGAGCTTCGACCGCCCGAACATCCAGTACCGCATCGTGCCCAAGGTCGACCCGCGCAAGCAGCTCGTCCAGTTCATCCGCTCGCAGCCGGAAGGCGCGGCAGGCATCGTCTACGCGCTCAGCCGCAAATCGGTCGAGCAGACGGCGACCTCCCTCGCCGCCCAGGGGTTCGATGCGCTGCCGTACCACGCGGGTCTGCCCGCCGAGGTGCGGGCGGCCAACCAGGCGCGCTTCCTCCGTGAAGACGGCGTGGTCATGGTCGCGACCATCGCGTTCGGCATGGGCATCGACAAGCCCGACGTGCGCTTCGTCGCGCACATCGATCTGCCGAAGTCGGTCGAGGGCTACTACCAGGAGACCGGTCGCGCCGGCCGCGACGGCGAGCCCTCTGTGGCGTGGATGGCGTACGGTCTGGGCGACGTCGTGCAGCAGCGCCGGCTCATCGACCAGAGCCCCGGCGACCGCACGTTCAAGATGCGGATGGGTCAGCACCTCGACGCGATGCTCGCGCTGTGCGAGACCGTGGAGTGCCGCCGGCAGAACTTGCTGGGGTACTTCGGTCAGGAATCGCAGCCCTGTGGCAACTGCGACACGTGCCTCGAGAACACCGAGACGTTCGACGGGCTCGTGCCCGCGCAGAAGCTGCTCTCGACGATCGTGCGGCTGAAGCGTGAGCGCAATCAGGCGTTCGGTGCCGGCCACCTCATCGACATCCTCCGCGGCGCCTCGACCGAGCGCATCCGGCAGCAGGGACACGAGAAGCTCGCGACCTACGGCATCGGCAACGACCTCTCCGATCAGGACTGGCGCAGCGTCGTCCGGCAGCTCCTCGCTCGTGGCATCCTGGTCGCGCAGGGCGACTACGGCACCCTCGCTCCCGGAGAGCAGGCCGCCGGAGTGCTGCGCGGCGAGACGGCTGTACCGCTGCGCAAGGACACGATCGGGCGTCCGACCTCGTCCGGTCGGGCTCGCAAGGCCAGTGCCGCCGATGCCCTGGACGCCGGAGACCGGGGTCTGTTCGAGGCGCTGCGCACCTGGCGGGCCGAGACCGCTCGCGAGCAGGGCGTCCCCGCCTACATCGTGTTCGGGGACGCGACCCTGCGCGCGCTCGCGGAGCATCGTCCTGCCTCCCTCGCCGACCTCGACGGGATCACCGGCATCGGCGCGAAGAAACGCGAGGCGTACGGCAAGGGTGTTCTCGCGGTCATCGCTGCGGCCTGATCTGAGCCCTGACCATCACCGCCCGACTCCGCGCGCGCTCAGCGCGGAGGCAGCACGTCGTCGAGATGTGCGCGCAGGTGGGTGGCGATGTCGAGCCGCTCCCTGTCGTACAGCCACTGGTACTGCAGTCCGTCCCACATCGCGATGAGCCACGTGGCCTCGTGCGCGGGGTCGCGGTGCGCCGGTAGGTCGCCGTCGACCTGGGCGAGCCGGAAGAGCTCGGTGAAGTAGTCGAGGGCGTTCGCGAACCGCATCGCGAAGTAGTCATGCGCGGGGTGGGTGGCGGGCACGGCCTCGCACGACAACACCGCATACACCTCGATCAGACCGGGTTCCTCCTGCGCGCTGAGCGCGGCACCGTCGGGGATGCCGCGCAGCAGCTCGCCCGCTGACGCGGCGCCGGCGAACCCCTGGTTCTGGTTGATGGCGCTGTCGCGTTCGGTCAGGACGGCGCTGAGCAGCAGTTCCTTCGACGGGTAGTGGTGCAGCAGCGTCGACTTCGACACCCCGACCGCGGTCGCGATGTCCTGCAGGCTGGTGTCGCCGTAGCCGTCGCGGGCGAACAGGCGGGTCGCATCGGCGAGGATCTGCGCGCGACGACGACGGCCGACCGCATAGCCGGGATCGACGTCGGCTGCAGCGGTCGTGCGCAGTGCGGGCAGGGGCCCCGCCGGGTCAGAGGTGTCCGACGAGGGCTCGTCGTCGGGGTTCCGCCACCCGAGCGGCAGTGCCCAGAGGTTCTCCCGCTCCTCGAGCATCTCCACCACGTCGACCCGATCAGGCAGATACTGCGACAGCAGCTGCAGCCCGTCCCATCCGGCGGTGTGTCGCACCGTCTCCCCGTCGACATCGCGATCGGCCGCGATGACGCCGTGGTGCTTCGCGTCTTCCAGGACGTCGATGCTCAGCGAGCGGAGTCGGCAGTACCGGGCGCGCATCCGCTCGTGCGCAGGGTGTCCGGGAGCAGAGGCTTCGCCCGTGAGCGCGGCGAACAGCTCGAGGTAGCCCGCGGTGCGCGCGTTCCGCTCGGCGATGCCGGCGAACACCAGCTCGCCCGGCTCGGAGGCGGCCGAGATGGCGCTGAACACGGTCTCGTTCTCGGCTTCGAGCTCGGCGACCACTTCGCCGAGCAGGTCGTCCTTCGAGGCGAAATGGCCGAGGAGCCCTGGATGGCTGACGGAGGCCGCGGTGGCGATATCGCGCAGAGACGTCGACCGGTAGCCGCGGGTGACGAACAGGTCATGTGCGGCGGTGAGGATCCGCTGGCGCGTGGCGGCAGCGCGCGCGTGCCGGGAGCCGGTCGCCGTCGTCGTCATCGCATCCTCCTTCCACATCCTATCCTCGCTCATTACCAATCGGTCTGGTTTCAGTTACCAGACGGTCGAGATTGGTGTATCGTCATCCCAGACCGCATCGCCCGAAGACGTGCGGTGAATCGAAAGGACTGTCATGACAGAGCTGTCATCCGCCGCCACGGCGGCCGCGGTCGGCACCACCGGGTTCAAGGCCCCCGGAACCACGCCGCCGAAGACCCCGCGCGGCTACACGCCGGGCCTCGCCGCCGTGAACTTCGGCGTCTACCTCGCCCTGCTCACCCCGGTCATGGTGTCGATGGCATTCAAGATCCAGCACATCGACCCCGTGAACACCGAGGGCAGCCTCGGACTCGTGATGGGCGTGGGCGCGATCTTCGCCTTGATCGCGAACCCCCTCGTCGGTCGACTCTCCGACCGCACCACCTCGCTCTGGGGCATGCGTCGTCCGTGGATCCTCGGCGGCGCGATCGTCGGGCTCGGCGGCTTCCTCCTCATCGGCTCGGCGACCTCCGTGTGGATGGTCCTGCTCGCCTGGTGCCTCGTGCAGACCGCGATGAACGCCGTGCTGGCCGCGGCCAACGCCACGCTGCCCGATCAGGTGCCGGTCACCAGCCGAGGCAAGGTCTCCGGCATCATCGGCATCACGACCCCGATCGGCATCCTCGCCGGCAGCTTCCTCGTGAACTTCCTCCCCGGCGACTTCGAGCGCTTCGTCGTCCCCGGCGTGATCGCACTGATCCTCGTGATCGTGTTCGTCCTGATCCTCAAGGACCGCCGCCTCACCGAGAAGCCGGCCGACAAGTTCACCGTCGGCATGTTCTTCGGCTCGTTCGTGTTCAACCCGCGCACGCACCCCGACTTCGGCTGGACCTGGCTCACCAAGTTCTTCGTGATGTTCGGCTACGCCGGTATCGCCACCTTCCTGCCGCTCTACCTCGTCACCAAGTTCGGCCTCGACGAGCAGGGCGCGGTCGGCATCATCCTGGCCGCCAACCTCGCCTCGATGGCGGCGATGGCGATCTCCTCGCCGCTGGGTGGATTCCTCTCCGACAAGATCGGCAAGCGTCGCCCCTTCGTCGCGATCGCCGGCGTGATCATGGTGGTCGGGCTGGTCATCCTCGCCGTCGCCCCCGACGTCACGACCGTCATCATCGCGCAGGCGATCATCGGTCTGGGCGCCGGGTCCTTCCTCTCGGTCGACCTGGCCCTCGCGACCGAGGTGCTGCCCAACCCCGACGACGTGGCCAAGGACCTCGGTGTGCTGAACATCGCCAATGCTCTGCCGCAGTCCATCGCCCCGGCCATCGCCCCCGGCATCATCGCCATCGGCGCAGCCACACCGCTCGGCGGCTACACCACCTGGTACCTGTTCGGCGCGGTCGTCGCGCTGGCCGGCGCCGTTCTCGTCTACCGCATCAAGGGAGTCAAGTGACCATGACCGAGACCATCACCGCACGCCCGTGGCTCGACACCGATCTCCCCGTCGACGAACGGGTGCAGCTGCTGCTCGACGCCATGACGATCGAGGAGAAGGCCGGGCTCTTCTTCCACACGATGATCGCGATCGGCGACCTCGAAGAGCCCAACCCGATCTTCGCGACCCCGTCGGCCCGTGAGTTCCTCGAGACCAAGCGGATGACGCATTTCAACCTGCTCGGCGCCGCGCCCACCGGTCGGGAGATCGCGGCGTGGCAGAACGCGCTGCAGCGCCTGGCGGCATCCACGCGCCTCGGCATCCCGGTGACGCTGTCCACCGACCCGCGGCACTCGTTCAGCGAGAACCCTGGGGCATCGATCCTCGCCGGCCCCTTCTCGCAATGGCCCGAGACCCTCGGCCTCGCCGCCACCCGTGACGAGGCGCTCGTCGAGCGCTTCGCCGACATCGCCCGACAGGAGTACACGGCGGTCGGGCTGCGCGTGGCCCTGCACCCGCAGGTCGACCTCGCGACCGAGCCGCGGTGGGCGCGGCAGACGGCGACCTTCGGCGAAGACGCGGAACTGTCGGGAAGGCTCGGCGCCGCCTACATCCGCGGGTTCCAGGGGGAGTCCTTCGGGCCCGGATCGGTGTCGACCATGACGAAGCACTTCCCCGGAGGCGGTCCGCAGAAGGACGGCGAGGACCCGCACTTCCCCTACGGCCGCGAGCAGATCTATCCTGGCGGCGAGTTCGAGCTTCACCTGAAGCCGTTCGAAGACGCGCTCGCCGCGGGGACCCGGCAGATGATGCCGTACTACGGGATGCCCGTCGGCACGGAGTACGAGGAGGTGGGATTCGGGTTCAACAAGTCCGTGATCACCGGCCTGCTGCGTGAGCGCTACGGCTTCGACGGTCTCGTGTGCACCGACTGGGGCCTGATCAGCGACTCCGAGATCTTCGGTCAGCCCTTCCCCGCACGTGCCTGGGGCGTGGAGGATCTCACGCCGCGCGAGCGCATGAAGAAGGTGCTGGAGGCCGGAGCCGACCAGTTCGGCGGCGAAGCGAACCCGGAGCTGCTGCTCGAGCTCATCGCCGACGGTGAGGTGACCGAGGAGCGACTCGACGTCTCGGCTCGCCGCATCCTGCGCGAGAAGTTCGAGCTCGGGCTGTTCGAGAACCCGTACGTCGACGAGGACGCGGCCGACGAGATCGTCGGGCGAGCCGATTTCCGAGCCGCGGGGGAGGCCGCCCAGCGCGCCTCGATCACGGTGCTCGCGAACGACGGTGCCCTGCCGTTGGCCCCCGGCCGCAAGCTCTACGTCGAGGGCGTCGACGCGACGGTCGCTGCATCGTTCGGGGAGATCGTCACGACGCCGGAGGAAGCCGACCTGGCCGTCATCCGCCTGCAGGCTCCGTTCGAAGAGCGCGAGACGATGTTCGAGAACTTCTTCCACGCGGGCTCTCTCGCGTTCTCGGACGATGTGGTCGCGCACGTCCGCGCGGTCGCCGCCGTCGTGCCGACCGTCGTCGACGTGCTCGCGGATCGTCCGCCGATCCTCACCCCGATCGTCGAGGCCGCGGCCGCGGTGACCGTGAACTGGGGGGCCTCGAGCGCCGCGCTCCTCGACGTGCTCAGCGCCGCGTTCCCCGCCCAGGGCAGGCTGCCGTTCGACCTGCCGCGGTCGATGGACGCTGTCGAAGCCTCCCGTCCCGATGTGCCGTTCGACACCGCCGATCCGCTGTTCCGGTTCGGTCACGGGCTCTCGCTCTAGTCCGGTCGCACCGTCCGGAAGACCGCCCCGCAAGCTTCGGCATGCGGGGCGGTTCGGCGTCCCGGCATCCTCTCGCCGGGAGCATCCCGTCGCTGCACGGTCACCACGTTTCGAAATGTCTCGCGCGAAGACGTTCACCGGACGATTTCTGGACGAATGCTGGACTTCTCATTCGGGATCCCGTAAGAATGAGCGCAACATCGCTCGGCCGACAGAAGTCGACCCGTGGGGGGGCCATGTGACGCGGAAGATCGCATCACACGGGAGTAGCGAATGGAATTGCAGGAGAGGACTCTGCGGCGACGCAGAGCGGTAGGAGGAGGCATCGCCGGCGTCACCGTCGGCGCGGTGATCCTCGCGAGTGCACTGGTGCCGACGGCGGCGAATGCGCTGGACGCGGCGAATCCGAATGATCCGTCTGTCGCGCAGGGGCAGATCATCCAGCTGCCCGCCGCCCTGCTCGGCGGCCTCGACATCGCGGCGCTCGGACACACGCTGACGAGCAACCCGGCGGCCCCCGGCTCTGAGCTCGGCGGGCTGGACGTCGGGCTGCTGGAGGCGCTGAACATCGACGTGGGCACGCTGAACGTGCCGCTCCTGACCGACGGCACCCCCGGGACGCCCGGTCTGCTGCGACTCGGCGATCTGGGCGCAGCGCAGAGCTTCAGCTCGTCGCCGACCCAGACGCAGTCGATCGCCTCATCCGGGACCATCACCTCGGGTGGCGCCATCGACACCGGTGCCATCGACGGCAGCGTGAACCCCGGCACCCTCGAACTCACCGATCTGTTCGACCAACTCGCCGTCGCCGGACTCACCGACGCGGTTCTCGACCAGGCGTCGGTCGGCATCGGCGCACTCGCATCGCGTGCCGAATCCAACGCCGGAACGGTCACCTCCCAGTACCGCATCGCCGACCTGAACCTCGATCTGCACAGCAACCTGGTCGCCGGTCTCTCGGGCACACTCGCCTCCGCGATCCAGGGCACCGTCACCCCCGTGAGCGATCTCGCCGGCCCCGGCGGAGCGCTGACCGCACTCACCACGACCATCGTCAACACGATCAATGCGATTCCCGACGTGCCGCTCGTCGCGGCGTTCACCGCGACCGGAGGAACGGTCGCGATCGCCGGACTCGACACGGTCGGACAGACCGTGACCACGCAGGTGCTGCAGACGCCGGTGGAGAACACCACGGGCTCGGTGCTGGTCGATCTGAACACCGGGACGGTGTCCGTCGATCTCGCCAAGATCCTCGTCGAGACCGGGGCGGGGGCCGACCTCAACTCCCTGCCGGCGAACACCCCGGTGCTGTCGGCCACGACGATCTCCGCGATCCAGCAGGGCATCACCTCCGCCCTCACCGGCACCCACCCGAACAGCTTGAACGGCAAGGTCTCCACCATCCTGAAGTCGACGTTGGACGCGCTCCAGGTGACGCTGACCGTCGGGGTCGATCTCACGGTGCCGCTCACCGGAACGCCACTGGTGTCGGGGGATGTGACGGTCAAGGGCTCGCTGGCGCAGTTCGCCGGCACCGCGACGCCGGTTCCCGTGGTCGCGACCGACATCAGCCTCGCCGGTCTCAACATCGGCGTCCTCTTGAACCCGGTGGTCGCTGCCGTCACGAATGCGGTCGCCACCACGACGGGTCCGCTCGTGAACACCGCGCTGAACAGCGTGATCCCGCTCGTGCAGCCCGCGCTCGCCGCGATCACCGGACCGGTGCTCTCGACGCTCGATCCCGTTCTGCAGGGCGTGCTGTCGCAGGTCGCGACCATCACCATCAACGAGCAGCCGGCGACAGGAGACATCCCCGGAGGGAGCTTCACCGTGCGCGCGCTCGGCGTGAATCTGCTCCCCGCCGTCGGTGGCGGAGTCTCGCTCGACCTCGGATCGTCGACGGTGAAGGCCGCGGCGGCGGCCGTCCCCGCGATCGACGCGGCCGCCACGGTCCAGGCGGGAACCGACCTCCCTGTGACGGGCTCGGGATGGCCTGCGAACACGCAGGTCACCATCCAGGTGACCACCGCCGGCGGCGGCATCGTCAACGACCCGTTGCCGGTCACGACCGATGCCAACGGCGCCTTCACCTTCGCGTACGGGATTCCGGTGGCGACGCCGCCGGGCACCGGCTACATCGTGACGGCGACCGACGGCACCAGCACGGCGACGGACACCACCGAGGTCACCGCTGCGGCAGCCATCGACGCGGCACCCGCGGTGCAGGCGGGCACGAATCTCGGTGTCTCGGGAACCAACTGGCCCGCGAACACCCAGGTGTCGGTGCAGCTGCGGGCTCCCGGCGGCGGTGCGAACATCGGTGGTCCCGAACTCGTGACCACCGACGGCTCCGGCACGTTCACGCTGGCCTATCCCGTCCCGGCGGGAACGCCGGCGGCGACCGGATACGAGGTCACGGCATCGGTCGGCGCCCAGACGGCGACCGACACCACCGAGGTGACGGCTGCGCCGGTCGCGTCGATCGACGCAGCCGCGACCGTCCAGGCGGGCACGAGCCTTCCCATCACCGGCACGAACTGGCCCGCGAACACGCAGGTGTCGGTGCAGCTGACGGCTCCCGGCGGGGGCGCGAACGTCGGGGGGCCGGTCACGGCGACCTCCAACGCATCCGGCGAGATCACGCTCGACTACCCGGTTCCCGCGTCTGCGGCGCCGGGCGCGGCGTACACCGTGACCGGGACGGCAGGAGCGGTCACCGCGATCGACACGACCGAGGTGACGGCGGCGGCGACCGTCGACGCGGCGGCGACCGTGCAGGCAGGGACGTCGCTTCCGGTCACCGGAGCGAACTGGCCGGCGAACACGCAGGTGTCGGTGCAGTTGACGGCTCCCGGCGGCGGGAACGTCGGCGGTCCGGAGACGGTGACGACGGATGCGTCCGGCGGCTTCACGCTGGACTATCCGGTGCCGGCCTCTGCGACTCCCGGAGCGGGCTACACCGTGACGGCGACCGTCGGCACCCAGACCGCGACCGACACGACCGAGGTGACGGCCGCGGCGGCGATCGACGCGGCGGCGACGGTGCAGGCAGGCACGTTGCTTCCGGTCACGGGGACGAACTGGCCGGCGAACACGGAGGTGTCGGTGCAGCTGACCGCTCCCGGCGGTGGTGCGAACGTCGGCGGTCCGGAGACGATCACCACCGACGGCACGGGCGGCTTCACGCTCGACTACCCGGTGCCGGCCTCCGCGACTCCCGGCACGGGCTACACCGTGACGGCGACCGTCGGCACCCAGACCGCGACCGACACCACCGAGGTGACGGCGGCGGCCGCGATCGACGCGGCGGCGACCGTGCAGGCCGGCAGCGATCTGCCTGTCACCGGGACGAACTGGCCGGCCGACACCGAGGTGTCGGTGCAGCTGACCGCTCCCGGCGGTGCGGCCATCGGCACGCCTCGAACCGCCACGACCGGTGCTCTCGGCGGCTTCGCACTCGACTACCCGGTTCCGGCCGGCACACCCGCAGGGACCGGCTACACGGTCGCGGCTTCGGTGGGCGCGCAGACGGCGACCGACACGACAGAGGTCACAGCGGCTCCGGTCGTGGTGGATGCGGCGGCGCAGGTCCCCGCGGGCACGAACCTGGCCGTCACCGGTTCCGGGTGGCCGGTGAGCTCCTCGGTGTCGTTGCAGCTGACGGCTCCGGGCGGCGGCGCCGACGTCGGCGGTCCGGTGACCGCGACCACGGATGCCTCCGGTGCCTTCACGGCGAGTTATCCGGTTCCGGCCGGCACCACGCCGGGAACGGGCTACACGCTCACGGCGACCGCGGGTGCGGTCACCGGATCGGACACCACCGAGGTGACTGCGGGCGATCCGGGCGACGTCAACACGAACGCGGCAGCCTCGGCGTCCGCCTCGGCTGACGCGACGGCAGACGGCGACCCGTCGGCTCAGGCAGCTGCGGAAGCCGCTGCCCTCGCGGATGCCACCTCCGCCGCCTCGGCGGCAGCGACGGCTGATGCCACGTCGGCGGCTCAGGCCGCGGCGACGACCGATGCCTCGACCACCGCGACCACGGATGTGACCTCCGCGGCCAACGCCTCGGCGCCGTCGCGGCGCAGGCGGCCGCGCAAGCGGACGCGTCGGACGACGCGAACGCCGCGGCATCGACGGCGGCGGAGTCGAACTCCTCGGCCTCGTCGGAATCGGCAGCGACCACGGATTCGTCCACGGACGCATCGTCTGAGGCTTCGGCGAACACGAACGCGACAGCCTCGGCATCCGCTTCGGCGAACGCCGACGCCACCACCGCCGCGGTCGCCGAAGCGTCCGCGCAGGCCGCGGCCTTCGCCGACGCCACGGCGGAGGGATCGGCTGCGGCCGACCCGGCGGCGGAAGCGGCATCGGAGGCAGCGGCGACCGCGACCTCGTCCACGGCGGCGACGGCGGATGCCACCTCGGAGGCGAACGCCGGCGCGGCGATCGCCGCCCAGGCGGCAGCGCTGGCCGACGCCACGACGAACACCGCGGCCGACACATCGGCCACGTCGGATGCGAGTACGAGCGCGGCGTCGAACGCGAGCGCGGCAGCCATCGCGAACGCATCGACCGATGCGTCTTCGGATGCGGTCGCCTCGGCGGACGCATCGGCGGAGATCAACACCAACGCCTCCGCGTCGGCGTCGGCCTCTGCGCAGGCCGACGACGACAGCAACGCCTCGGCGGAAGCAGCGGCAGTGGCTGCGGCACTCGCAGACGCGACCAGCCAGGCATCCGCTGCGGCGGACGTGTCGGCCAACGCCGCGGCCCAGGCGGCGGCGACCACCGATGCCTCCACGGATGCCTCGACCACGGCCACCACAGCGGCGAATGCCTCTGCGGCGGCAGCGGCTCAGGCGGCAGCGCAGAACGACGCGACCTCCACCAGTGCGGCGGATGCCTCGGCTTCGGCCGATGCGGATCCGAACGCCTCGGCGGCAGCGGCGGCGAACGCCTCGTCGTCGGCCACGGCATCGGCATCGGCTGCAGCTGACGCCTCGGCCGAAGCCACGGCTGCGGCCTCCGCCGATGCCACCGCCAGCGCCTCGGCGGACGCGGCGGCCGACCCGACCGGGAACATCGCCATCGCGCTCAAGTCCCCGGTGCTGGAGCGTGGCAAGCAACAGACCGCGGTCGGCACGGGCTTCAGGCCCGGCGAGACGGTGACGGGTGTCATGACCTCCGCCCCCGTGGCGCTGGGAACCCAGGTCGCGAACGCGCAGGGCACGGTCACCTTCACCTGGACCGTTCCCACCGACACCGATCTCGGAACCCACACCGTGACGCTGACCGGAGCGACGTCCGGCAGCGTATCGGCCTCGTTCCAGGTGGTGGCGTCGGGTCTGGCCACGACAGGCGGACAGGTCCAGGGCGGATGGATCGCTCTGGCCGCACTGCTCCTCATGCTCGGCCTGGGGGCGATGAGACTCGCGAGATCCCGACGGCCCCAGGTGCAGACGGAGTGATCGCGATGCAGGAACGCTGAGTGGTCGGGACCGTTTCCCCACGGCGGTCCCGACCCTCGGCGGTACGGAGGGAAGTGAATGAGCACGAAACTCGAGTCCTCACCGGAGACCGACGTGTCCGCGTCGGGTGACACGGCCGTGGTGCGTCCGCGTCCGACCTGGTGGGTGAAGCTCATCGCCTTCGCCGCCTGCCTCCTGACGTTGTGGCATATCGGGGCGTCCTTCCTGTGGATCGCGCCATACTCCGCCCTGCGGGAGATCCCCACACAGGAGGTGCTGGCCGGGTACATGCTGCCGATGTTCGGACAGTCCTGGAGCGTCTTCGCGCCGGAGCCGATCAACGGCGACTACCACTTCAACGTCCGTGCCGTCATCGAGAAGGACGGCGAGCAGGTCGAGACCGGCTGGGTCAGCGCCACCGACGTCGAGCTGTCGATGATCCGCTACAACCTCTTCCCGCCCCGCGCCGGTATCCAGTCCAGCGAGGTGGCGAGTGGACAGATGAACGCCTACAACAAGCTGAACGCCGATCAGCAGGCCGTGGTCGGTCTTGACTTCGCGAAGGACGACGGGGAGGAGTGGATGGTGCGCTCGTTCGAGAAGCTCGAGGGCGACAACCCGTCGACGGAGGCGTACATGGCCGAAGAGCACCTCTCCACCGCGTACGCGACCCAGGTGGCCTATGCGATCTGGGGTGCGGATGCCGTGGTCAAAGTGCAGTACCGCGTGAGTCGTCAGAACGTGGTCCCGTACGAGGATCGCAACGATCCGAGCGCACAGCGGCCCGATCCGACGTTCTCGACCACCGGATGGAGACTTCCCATAGAAGAGGAAGGGCAGAGCCGTGAGAACTTCGCGGACACCTTCCGCGCCCAGTTCGAGAGGATCCAGCCGTGAGCGCGCCGACGAGGACCGCGCCGCGGAAGCCCGGCGCGAAGCAGGACGTGACGAAGAAGGAAGCCCTGCCCCGGAGCACGACGACCGCGCCGGCGCCGGTGTCCACGCCTCCCGCTCCTCCTCGTGAACCCGCGCCCGCTCCTGCGAGCACTGTGCCCCCGCGGTCGTTCCTCACTCGGCTGCTGACGTTCGCCTCGTCGATGATCGGCGGGCTCTGGGCGATGGTGCTCTCGGCGATCGACCGCATCTCTGCTTTCGTCGGCGACTGGCTCTTCAACGGCAAGAAGGCACTCTACGGGCTCGCGGTCACACGCATCCTCTTCGGCGTCACCGCCATCGGCCTGCTGGCCTCGAACTTCAGCACCCGCCTCTACACGTTCGGATCCGGATCGGCCTGGAACGGCGAGCTCGCCGAGCCGGTGAGCGAGTTCCCGAAGATCTGGGTGTTCAGCGCCTTCCATGCCGCGATGGGCAACGACGTGCTGTACACGGCGCTCTACCTCCTCCTCGGAGCGCTCGCGGTGCTGTTCGTCCTGGGGTGGCGGTTCCGGATCGTGCTCCCGATCTTCTTCTGCCTCTGGGTGGGCTTCATCGAGGCCAACGACATGGTCGGCGATCAGGGCGACAACATGTTCCGCATCGCCCTGCTGCTGCTGTTCTTCGCCGACCCCGCGGCCCGGTGGTCGCTGGACGCGAGGCGTCGGGCGAAGTCGGGGGAGTGGTTCGCCCCGAACAGCCAGCCGGCGCTGCTGGGAACCATGTTCCACAACCTCGCCCTCGTCGCCCTCACCGCGCAGGTGTGCTTCGTGTACGCCTCGGGGGCGCTGTACAAGGCGGGGGGTGCCCCGTGGGAAGAGGGGTACGCGATCTACAACCCGCTGCAGACGGCACGGTTCGGTACCTGGCCGGTGCTCAGCGACCTCGTCACCGCCTGGGGGCCGATGGTCACGATCGCGAGCTGGGGGTCGATCATCCTGCAGGTCGCCTTCCCCCTCATGCTGTTGACGCGTCCGACGCGGCTGATCGGCTTGCTCGGCATCCTCTCCTTCCACATCGGCATCGCGGTGCTCATGGGACTGCCGTGGTTCTCGCTCACGATGATCGCGATCGATGCGATCTTCATCCGTGACCGGACCTGGGGGCGGTTGAGTGCGGGGACGAGGCGGCGCTGGCGGGAGGCCGGGGTCGAGCGGCAGCCGACGACGCCGCGAACGGTGAGCCCCGACGCGGAGGCACAGGCGCGGACTGTGGTCTGACGACAACGCGGCGGGGAGATGTGCCCGCCGGGTGTTGGAGGAAGTGGACAGAGCACTTCGCCCGTGGTTGTGGCAGACCTACCATGGCAGTATTCCCACTTCCCTCTGAGAGGAACGCTCATGGTCGACGCCGCCGTCCGTCCGAAGACGACTCGCCCCTCCACCGACACCGCGGATGCGCACCTGCGCCTGGATGTCGCCCGCGTCAACGACGCCCTGATGGGCACGTGGGGTGACGTGCGCCGCCAGGCCCGCGAGATGATCAAGGACTCGGCGTTCTGGCGCAAGGATGAGCTCGGCAAGGACGAACACCGCGAGCGCGTGCTCAGCCAACTGCACCTGCTGGTCGAGAACAAGGCCGTGCACCGCGCGTTCCCCAAGTCGCTCGGCGGCGAGGAGAACAACGGCGCCAACATCGCCGGCTTCGAGGAGCTCGTGGTGGCCGACCCCAGCCTGCAGATCAAGTCGGGCGTGCAGTGGGGGCTCTTCGGCTCGGCGATCCTGCAGCTCGGCACCGAGTCGCACCACGCGAAGTGGCTCCCCGGGGTGATGGACCTCTCCATCCCCGGCGCCTTCGCGATGACCGAGATCGGTCACGGCTCCGACGTCGCGGCGGTCGGAACGACCGCGACCTACGACCCCGAGACGGAGGAGTTCGTCATCAACACCCCGTTCCGCGGGGCGACGAAGGAGTACCTCGGGAACGCGGCCCTGCACGGGGTCGCGGCGACCGTGTTCGCGCAGCTGATCACGAACGGCGTGAACCACGGCGTGCACTGCTTCTACGTGCCGCTGCGCGGCGACGACGGCGTCGATCTTCCCGGCATCGGCCGCGAGGACGACGGCCTCAAGGGCGGACTCAACGGCATCGACAACGGGCGCCTCTCGTTCGACCACGTGCGCATCCCGCGCACCAACCTCCTCAACCGCTACGGCGATGTCGCGGCCGACGGCACGTACTCCAGCGCGATCGACAGCCCCGGCCGCCGCTTCTTCACCATGCTCGGCACCCTCGTGCAGGGGCGCGTGTCGCTCGACGGCGCGGCGTCCTGGGCGTCGGCGCTCGGCCTGCACATCGCGATCACCTATGCCACCCAGCGCCGCCAGTTCGACGGCGCGGACGGGCAGGAGGTCGTGCTCATGGACTACGGCAAGCACCAGCGCCGTCTGCTCCCGCGCCTGGCGACGACGTACGCGCAGATCTTCGCGCACGACGAGTTCCTGCAGAAGTTCGACGGCGTCTTCTCCGGTCGCACCGACACCCCGGCCGACCGCGAAGACCTCGAGACGCTGGCTGCGGCTCTCAAGCCGCTGTCGACCTGGCACGCGCTCGACACGCTGCAGGAGGCCCGCGAGGCCACCGGCGGCGCCGGTTTCATGTTCGAGAACCGTCTGGTGGGTCTGCGCGCCGACCTCGACATCTACGTGACGTTCGAGGGCGACAACAACGTGCTGCTGCAGCTCGTCGGCAAGCGTCTGCTCACTGACTACGCCAAGCAGTTCCAGGGCAAGGATGCGGCGGCGCTCGCGAAGTTCGCTGTCGGGATGACGGCGGGCAAGCTGTTCCACGGCGCCGGCCTGCGTCAGCTCGGTCAGGCCGTCTCCGACTTCGGACAGGTGAGCCGCTCGGTCGAACGGGGCCTGCGCGAGGAGCAGCAGCACGACCTGCTCGCGGGCCGTGTGCAGCAGATGGTGGCCGACATCGCCTCGCGTCTGCGCCCCGGCGCGAAGGACAAGGCACTCGGTGCCCGCCTGTTCAACGAGAACCAGGCAGAGCTCATCGAGGCGGCCCGCGCGCACGGCGAACTGCTGCAGTGGGAGGCGTTCACCGACGCCGTGCGCCAGATCGACGACGAGGACACGAAGAAGGTGCTCACCTGGCTGCGTGACCTGTTCGGTCTGCAGCTCATCGAGAAGCATCTCGCCTGGCACCTCATCAACGGACGGCTGTCGACGCAGCGCGCCGCGGCCGTGTCGAGCTACATCGACCGCCTGTGCACCCGCCTGCGCCCGTATGCGCTCGACCTCGTGAACGCGTTCGGCTACGAGCCCGAGCACGTGCGTGCCCCCATCGCGAGCGGTCTGGAGAAGCAGCGTCAGGATGAGGCCCGTGCGTACTACGCCGACCTCGCGGCGACCGGCCGGGCGCCGATCCAGGAGAAGGCGCTGAAGAAGAAGCAGCGCTGACCCCGCCCGCGGTTCATGGTCCAGGAATCCCGCCCCGTCTTCACGATCGAGGCGGGATTCCTGTGTCGGGTGTCGTTCTCAGGGCGCCGCGGTGAGGTCCACGCCGCGCGCGGCGGCCAGCGCCTGGAGCTTCTCGGCGGCATCGGTCTCGACGCACACGCATGCCTGCAGCCCCACCGCGTCTTCGTCGCGCAGGAGGTAGTAGCTGTCGGTGTCGGTCAGCTGCGCGCCGCCGGCATCGAAGAACAGCCACCGCACCCGGACGAGCACGAGACGGTCGGAGAGATCGCGGCGCTCGCGCAGCTCGAATCCGACGGAGGCCAGCCCCAGTCGCTGGTAGATCGGATAGGACTGCCGCAGACCGTCGATCATGGCGTCGCGGGATTCCAGCACACCAGAGGAGCGGTCGTTCACGATCGTCCCCGGCGTCGACCACAGCCCCGCCGCGGTCTCGGCATCGAACGCGGTGAGGCTGTCCGCGTAGCGGGTGAGGTACTCGGAGATCCTGTCGTCGGTGGTGGTCATGGCGCGAGCCTAGACGCGGCCGAGCGGAGCGCCCCCGGCCTTGACAATCGCCGATCCGCGCGGATGGCCGATTCCCATTCGGGGCTGGGTAGTCTCGGCAGGTACCCGATCCGAGGAGTCCGAGATGTCTGCCGTGAACGCCTATGCCGCACCCCGTGAAGCGGCCCCGCTCGAGAAGACCGTGATCGAACGGCGCGAGCTCGGCCCACTCGACGTGCTGATCGACGTCGCCTTCGCCGGGATCTGCCACTCCGATATCCACACCGTGCGCGGCGACTGGGGTCCGCAGCAGTATCCGCTCGCTCCCGGGCATGAGATCACCGGCACGGTGGCGGCAGTCGGCGCGGACGTCACCCGGCACGCAGTGGGCGACCGCGTCGGCGTCGGATGCCTGGTGAACTCGTGCGGCGAGTGCCGCAACTGCCTGCGCGACGAGGAGCAGTTCTGCACACAGGGGGCCGTGCTCACCTATGGCAGCACCGACCGTGACGGCACCGTCACTCAGGGCGGGTACTCCGAGCAGGTCGTCGTGACCGAGGCCTTCGTCCTGCGCATCCCCGATGCTCTGGCGCTGGATGTCGCTGCACCCCTGCTGTGCGCCGGCATCACGACCTACTCGCCGCTGCGGCACTGGAACGTCGGACCCGGCACTCGTGTCGCGGTCGTCGGTCTCGGCGGACTCGGGCACATGGGCGTGCAGATCGCGCACGCGCTCGGCGCCGAGGTGACCGTGCTCTCGCAGACCCTGAGCAAGAAGGACGACGGTCTGCGTCTCGGCGCCGACCACTATCGCGCCACGAGCGACCGCGAGACCTTCCGCGACCTGCGGTCGTCGTTCGACGTGATCCTCAACACGGTGAGTGCCGTGATCGATCTGCGCTCGTACCTGAGCCTGCTCGACGTCGGCGGAGCCATGGTGTGCGTCGGTGCTCCCGGCGAGCCCCTCGAGGTCGGCGTGATGTCGCTGATCGGCGGACGCCGCTCGCTCGCCGGCAGCAACATCGGCGGCATCCGCGAGACTCAGGAGATGCTCGACTTCTGTGCAGAGCACGGCATCGCCGCCGAGATCGAGACCATCCCCGCCTCCGACATCAACGCGGCCTATGAGCGCGTGCTGGCGTCGGACGTGCGGTACCGGTTCGTGATCGACGCGGCCACGTTCGGTTGAAGGCGGTGTCGGTCACCGCGGCTAGCCTGAGCGGATGACCTCTCTTCTCACGGGCCCCGACGCCCGCGACCGCTGCGCCTGGGTGGGCGACGACGACGAGTACCGCCGCTATCACGACGAGGAGTGGGGCACGCCCCTGCACGGCGATCGTGCGCTGTTCGAGAAGATGGCGCTCGAGGGCTTCCAGGCGGGGCTCTCGTGGATCACGATCCTGCGCAAGCGACCGCGGTTCCGCGAGGTGTTCGCAGGATTCGAGCCCGGGATCGTCGCGGAGTTCGACGAGTCCGACGTCGAGCGTCTGATGGGCGATGCCGGCATCGTCCGCAACCGCGCGAAGATCGAGGCGACCATCGGCAACGCCCGCATCGTCCGGGGCATGGCCGAGGGCGAGTTCGACGCGCTCATGTGGTCGTTCGCTCCGACGGCCGCGGGTGATCGCCCGGCATCCTTCGCCGACGTCCCGGCGGTCACGCCGGAATCGACCGCGCTGAGCACAGAGCTGCGCCGTCGCGGATTCCGCTTCGTCGGGCCGACCACGATGTACGCGCTGATGCAGTCGGGCGGGATGGTCGACGACCACATCTCGGGGTGCTGGCGAGCCTGACCCTCGGCGATGGGCAAATATCCCCATCGAGCAGTATTCCAGGACGCAGTTAGGATGAACGGGTGCTCGGTGGGCCCGTCGGGACTGCACAGGAGCAATCGAAGAGTGTCACCCTGGGGGGGGAACCGGGAATGAAGGCGTTGTCATGGATGCGCGCACGACCGAAGACGCTGGCGTCGGCCGCCGGCGTCACCGTCGGCGTCATCGCCATCACCACGATGGCTTTCACCTATGAGGGATTCCCGACCACCAAGGTCGATCTGAACGACGGCGGCGTCTGGATCACCAAGACCTCGAGCCTGCTCGTCGGGCACTTCAACAACGAGTCGACCGTCCTCGACGGTGGCCTGCGCACCACGGGTGAGAACTACGACATCCTGCAGGACACGAGCAACATCCTCGTCGTCGATGAGAACGCCTCGACCCTGACCGCCGTCGATCCGGCACGCGTCTCGCTCAACGACTCCGCGAAGGTCCCCTCCTCCTCGAAGGTCGCGCTGGGCAACCGCACGGCCGCGATCCTCGACCAGAAGACCGGCGAGCTCTGGGTCGTTCCGGCGCAGGGTGTCTCCTCCTTCGAGGCCGAGGTCAACGAGCCGGTGGCGGAGCTGGGAGCCGGTGCCGACGTCGCGGTGGCCAAGGACGGCACCGTCTTCGGACTCGCGCCGGAGCGCGGCGAGGTCGTCACCGTCCCTGTGGACAATGAGGGGGAGGCGCTCGACGCCTCCGCAGCCTCGGTCGGCGAGCTCGATGCGGCCGCGAAGCCGACCATCACAGCCGTTGGACGCACACCGGTCGTGCTCGATCGCGCCGCCGGGGTCGTGACCTCGCCCGGTGGCATGCGCACCGAGATCCGCGGTGCCGACAAGGCGGTCCTGCAGCAGTCGTCCGAGAACACCGACGCGGTGGCGATCTCGACTGCGAACGCCCTCGTCAGCGTCCCCCTCGACGGCAGCGAGCCGACCGAGGTCGACGCGGGGGGCGACGGCACCGCGGCCGCTCCCGTCTGGCTGCGCGGATGCACCTACGGCGCGTGGGCCGGCACGGCGACCTTCATCCGCGAGTGCCCGGGCACGACCAACGACGTCAACGCCCAGGTCGAGGGCGCCGAAGACGCGAAGAGCCTCGTGTTCCGTGTCAACCGCGACGTCATCATCCTCAACGACGCCGTGGGCGGCGCGGCCTGGCTGGCCAACGAGAGTCTGCAGCGCGTCGACAACTGGAACGACCTCACCCCGCCGGAAGGCGAGACCGAGAACGAGGACGACTCGACCGAGGAGACCGTCGAGACGACGCTCCCGGAGCGCAAGGAGGAGAACACTCCTCCGATCGCCGAGGACGACACCTTCGGCGTGCGCCCCGGTGTCACGACCATGCTCCCGGTGCTCGACAACGACAACGACCCCGACGGCGACGTCCTGGTCGCCACGCTCGCCGAGGCCCAGCCCGCGATCGGCACGATCCAGCAGGTGCAGAACGGCGGATCACTGCAGATCGCGGTCGAGGAGGGCGCGTCCGGCTCGACGACGTTCACCTACGAGGCCGATGACGGCCGCGGTGGCAAGGACACGGCGGCCGTCACGCTGACCGTCTTCGACAAGAGCGTCAACACCGCCCCTGTCCCCAAGCGCAGGACGACCTTGACGGTCGAGACCGGCGGCACGATCTCGTACAACATCCTCCCGGACTGGCTCGACCCGGAGGGCGACGACGTCTACCTCAAGGACGTGGTCGCCGCTCCCGGAGACGAGGTCGACTTCAACACAGACGGTCAGATCACCTACAAGGCCACGGCGAGCCAGCAGGGGCACAAGGAGGTGCAGGTCACGGTCGCCGACGGATACGGCGAGACGGCCACCGCCACGGTGATCCTCGACGTGCGGCCGGAGGGCTCGACGAAGCCGAAGACCAACGCCGACCACGTCGTCACCCGCGTCGGCGAGCAGGTCACGGTGGCGCCGCTCGCCAACGACACCAGCTCGGGCCGAGAGCTGCTGCGTCTCGGGCGCGTGAACGAGGTCCCCGGCGCGACCATCGTGACCGACGGCCCCAACAAGACGTTCACATTCACCGCCGATGCCCCCGGCACCTACTACGTGCTGTATCTCGCGACCGCCGGTCCCGAGAACGGCGAGGGGATCGTGCGCGTTGACGTGCTGGAGGCGAGCGAGACGGATCTGCCCCCTGTCGCCGTGCGCGACGTGGCGCTGCTGCCGACCGGTGGTGACGTGCTCATCGGTGTGCTCGCGAACGATGTCGACCCCGCCGGCGGCATCCTCGTCGTGCAGTCGGTCTCGATCGAGGACGACTCCGGCGTCTCGGTGTCGGTCATCAACCATGAGACCCTCCGTATCACCGACCAGGGATCGCTCACCGATCAGGCCCGCATCAAGTACCGGATCTCGAACGGTTCCAAGTCGGCCGAGGGCGAGGTCGTGGTGATCCCGATCCCCGCGCCCGACCAGCTCCTCCAGCCGGTCGTGAACGACGACACCGCGATCGTGCGTGCCGGCGACGTCGTCACCATCCCGGTGCTCGACAACGACACGCATCCGAACGACGACGTCATGCACGTCGTGCCCGAGCTGGTCGAGCCCCTCGTCGACCCGGAAGACGGCGAGGCGTTCGTCTCGCAGGACACGATCCGCTTCAAGGCCGGACCCGTCGCGAAGACGGTCTATCTGACGTATGAGGCCGTCGACTCCCGCCAGCAGAAGGACGCCGGCTACGTCACGATTCAGATCCTCCCCGTCGACGCGGACACCAACGCCGCTCCACGCCCTCAGGATCTCGTTGCGCGCGTGCTCGCCGGATCCACCGCGAACATCGCCGTGCCTCTGGACGGCATCGACGCCGACGGCGACTCGGTCGAGCTGATCGACATCGCCTCCAGCCCCACGAAGGGCCGCATCACCGAGACCGCGCAGAACTACTTCACCTACGAGGCGTTCGACGACTCCTCCGGTGTCGATGTGTTCCGCTATCGAGTGCGCGACCGCCTCGGCAAGGAGGGCATCGCCACGATCCGCGTGGGCATCGCTCCGGGCGAGCAGGTCAACCAGAGGCCCTTCGCGGTGAAGGATGCCGTGGTCGTGCGACCCGGCCGTGAGATCTCGGTACCGGTGATGCTCAACGACTCCGACCCCGAGGGCGACAAGATCAGTCTCGTCAAGGACGGTCTCGAGGTTCCGACCGACACGGGGATCACGGCCCGCGTCTCGGGTGACCGCGTGCTGGTGCAGGCGCCGAACCGCGAGCTCGAGACGTCGCTGCAGTACACGATCCGCGATGCGCGGGGCGCGGAAGCCACCGCGGCCCTGCAGATCACGGTCGACGAGGACGTGCCGTTGCAGGCGCCCGTCGCGCGAGACGACCGCGTGCGCCCGACCGACCTCACCGACGGCACGATGAGTGCCGACCTCGACATCCTCAAGAACGACGAGGACCCGGACGGCACGACCGACCGCCTCAAGCTCGCGCTCGGTGAAGGCGCCACGCAGCTCGAGAACGGCAAGGTGCGGGTCACCGTGACGGAGAACCTGCAGCTCATCCGCTACACGATCACCGACCAGGACGAACTGGCCGCATCGGCCTTCATCTTCGTTCCCGCCGAAGCGGACCTCCGGCCGATCCTCGACTCGACGAAGCCGCTCGAGGTCATGAGCGGCGAGACCAAGGAGATCCCGCTCTCGAAATTCGTCACCGTCGCCGGCGGCGGTACGGCTCGGATCACCGAACACGCCAAGGTCACCGCCGTGTATGCGAACGGCGACGACCTCGTGAAGGACGAGACGACGCTGGTCTACACCTCGGCCGACGGGTACTTCGGACAGGACTCGCTCACCTTCGAGGTCACCGACGGCACGGGCCCCGACGACCCCGAGGGCCGCACGGCGACGCTGAGCATCCCGATCAACGTGCTGCCGCCGGAGAACCAGCAGCCGGTGTTCACGGGGGCAGAGGTCATCGTCGCCCCGGGGGAGAAGGCGTCGACGCTCGACCTCGCTGCGCTCACGACCGACCCTGATCCGGAGGACGAGGGCACGCACAGGTACAAGTACGTCAGCGGCGCCGGCAAGGGCATCACCGCCAAGATCGATGGCTCGAAGCTGCTCGTGGAAGCGTCGTCGGATGTCGAGAAGGGCACGGTCGCCTCGCTCAAGCTCGAGATCACCGACGGAACGACCGAGGCGGTCGAAGGCACCGTGACCGTGCGCGTCGGCGCGTCGACCCGCCCACTGCCCGCGGCCAACACCGACACGATCTCGGAAGCGGATCAGGGCAAGAGCATCACGGTGCCCGTGCTCGCGAACGACTACAACCCGTTCCCGGAGACGCCGCTCAAGCTGATGACGGCCGCCACGGAGTCGGGCTCCGGCGGCGCGGCCGTCAAGGGCGATCAGGTGGTCGTCACGCCCGACCCCAGCTTCGTCGGGACCATGGTCGTGCGCTATCGCATCCAGGACGCGACGAAGGATGCCGAGCGCGAAGCCAACGGGCAGATCATCGTCACGGTGCAGGGTGTTCCGGACGCGCCGGGAACCCCTCTCGTCTCGAGCGTGCAGGACCGTACCGTCGTCGTCTCCTACGGGGCGCCGGCGAACAACGGCGCCGAGATCACGAAGTACACGGTGAAGTCCGTCAGCGGCAACCCGTACTCGAAGGAGTGCCGCTCCACCACCTGCACGCTGGACGGCTTGACCAACAACGTCGAATACACCTTCCAGGTGACCGCGACGAACCGCGTCGGCGAGTCGAAGCCGTCAGGCTCGTCGGCGGTCGCCCGTCCGGACGCTCGGCCCGACACCCCGAACCCGCCGACCCTCGCCTTCGGCGACAAGTCGCTCAAGGTCTCCTGGGCCACCCCGACAACTCCCGGATCTCCTGTCGAGAGCTACACACTGGAGATCTCCCCGGCTCCGCCGTCCGGGGTCTCGCAGAAGCAGGCCACCGGGAACTCGATGACCTGGGAGGGGCTCGAGAACGGCGGCATCTACCAGGTGCGCGTGCAGGCTCACAACCGCGCGCCCGAGCCGTCGAGCTGGAGCGGCTGGTCGGCGTCGGAGGTACCGGCAGGTCCTCCGATGCCCGCGGCCGCCCCCACCGTCGCGCAGCTGCAGGCCGTGGGCAGCCAGGCGCAGATGCAGGTGAGCTGGGTGCCGGGGAATCCCAACGGTGATCCGATCGACTCCTTCGAACTGCAGGTATGGGAGGGCGGAACGCTCCGCAACACACTCACCCCGGGGGCGTCCATACGGTCGCAAGCGGTCTCGGTCCCGACATCAGAGGTGCCGTACACCTACCGCATCCGTGCCCAGAACAAGGCGGGCTGGGGCGACTGGAGCCCCATGTCGGCACCGCGCCGCGGTGTGAACAAGCCCGACGCTCCTGTTCTCTCGGCCGTCACGCCGGGCGATCGCTCGCTCACTCTCACCTGGTCGCGGAGCGCCCTCAACGGCGCGAAGACGACCGAGGTGCAGTACCAGTACTCGATCAACGGCGGTAGCAGCTGGGCGGCGATGCCGGGCAACAACGTGGTCACCGGACTCGCCAACGGAACCAACTACAACGTGCGGGTGCGCGCGGTCGCGACGGTCGACGGGTCGACGTACGCGAGCGATCCCTCCGGACAGATCGTCGGCAACCCGTACGGTCCGCTGAAGCAGCCGGCGGTCAGCGCTTCGCAGAACCCCACCAGCGTCACCTTCAACTGGGACGCGGGGCCCGCCGCGAACGGCCGCTCCATCAAGACCGTCCGCATCCGCATCGACGGCGGCGGCTGGCAGAACGTCGCCGCCAGCGGCAGCCGTACGGTCGGCGACGGGTACAGCCAGCGACACACGATCGACGTCGAGGTCACCGACCAGGCAGGCCAGCAGATCACCCGATCCGCGGAGCAGACGTCCGGACCGAAGCCCGACCCGCGCGCCTGGGTCACCTCGACCGGAAACGCGAACGGACAGCCCAACTGCAACGACGGCACGTGCGCATACTTCTACCTCACCGGCCGCGGCTTCCCGGCGAACTCCAGCATGTGGGTGCAGTGCGCCAGCAACGCGCCGCCTCCCTACGGCGGCACATTCGGCGGACGGACCGTCACGACCGACGGCAACGGCAACATCGATCAGCAGCTCGGCTGCTACCTCGGCATGCGCCGCGGGACGATCGAGGCCTGGGTCGTGATGGACGGCAAGGAATACGAACACAAGGTCTGGCAGTGATGCCGCGCGACACCTCTCCACGAGAACAAGGAACGACACCCTCATGACAATGACCCCCGAGCAGGCCGCCTGGTTCCAGGGCACCTTCCAGCGCCTCGTCGAGAACATCGACAAGGCCGTGCAGGGCAAGCAGGAGATCGTCGGCCTCGTGCTGGCCTCGATGCTCGCCGAGGGCCACGTGCTCCTCGAGGATGCACCGGGAACGGGCAAGACCAGCCTCGCCAAGGCGCTGGCCGCGACCGTGCAGGGCACCAGCGCGCGCATCCAGTTCACGCCCGACCTGCTGCCGTCCGATGTCACCGGCGTGACGATCTACGATCAGCAGTCGCACCGCTTCGAGTTCCACAAGGGCCCGATCTTCGCGTCGATCGTGCTCGCCGACGAGATCAACCGCGCATCGCCCAAGACCCAGTCCGCGCTGCTCGAGGTCATGGAGGAGTCGCGCGTCACGGTCGACGGCGTCACGCACGAGGCCGGTCGCCCCTTCCTCGTGATCGCGACGCAGAACCCCATCGAGCAGGCGGGCACCTACAAGCTGCCCGAGGCGCAGCTCGACCGCTTCCTGATCAAGACGTCGATCGGCTACCCCGACCTCGCCGTGACCGAGAGCATCCTCGCCGGTGCCTCCGACCGCAACCCCTCGGCCGGCCTGTCCGCGGTCATCACCACGAGCGCGGTGGCCGATATGGCCGACCTCGCCGCGACCGTGCACGTCGAGCCCGCCGTGCTCCGCTACGTGGCCGAGCTCGCCGAGGCCACGCGCGAGGACGGCGCCATCCGTCTCGGCGTGTCGGTGCGCGGGGCGATCGCGATGGTGCGCATGGCCAAGGTGTGGGCAGCGGCCCAGGGGCGCCACTTCGTGCTTCCCGACGACATCAAGGCCCTCGCCCGCCCGGTCTGGCAGCACCGCCTGCTTCTCGACGCCGAGGCCGAGTTCGCCGGCACCAGCAGCGACACCGTGATCGCCCGTGTTCTCGACGCGGTGGCAGCGCCTCAGGCCCGAGTGGCGGCCTGATGACCGCGGAGGCCCTTCCGGCATCGACGCCGCAGATGGAGCGCGACGCCGGTTGGCGTGACATCGCGGCCGTCCTCGGTGCGCGCGCCCTGACGCGCCTCCGCAAGATCACCTCCGCCGTCCGCCCGCTGGCCTGGGTGCTGATGGCTCTCGCCGTCGGCTTCTGGGTGCTCGGCCAGACCGCCGGATGGGCGGAGTTCACCATCGCCGCCGTCGTCATCGCGATCGCCGTGGTCCTGTGCGCGCTGTTCCTCATCGGCCGCACCGCCTACGACGTCGCGCTCGACCTCGCCCGCACCCGTGTGGTCGTGGGAGAGCGCGCGGTCGGTGCCCTGACCCTCGCCAACCGCGGCACCAGGGCCATCCTCCCGTCTCGTGTGGTGCTCCCCGTCGGTTCCGGACGCGGCGAGTTCGGCATCCAGCGACTCGCGCCGGGGGAGGAGGCGGAGGAACTCTTCGCGATCCCCACCCAGAAGCGCGGCGTGGTCAAAGTGGGGCCGGTGAGCGTCGTGCGCGGCGACCCGCTGGGCCTGTTCGAGCGGGCTCACCGTCGTGACGACCCTGTCGACCTCTTCGTGCACCCGCGCACCGTGCTGTTCGACGGTCAGTCGCTCGGCTACCTGCGCGACCTCGAAGGGCTTCCCGCAGCGGATCTGTCTCGCGACGATGTCTCGTTCCACGCCCTCCTGGAGTACCAGCCGGGCGACGACCTGCGTCACGTGCACTGGCGGTCGACGGCCCGCACCGGCACCATGATGGTCCGGCAGTACGAGGAGACCCGACGCTCGCACTTCGTGATCGGGCTCTCGCGCTCGCTCGCCGACTACGCCACCGAAGACGACTTCGAGCTCGGGGTCTCGGCTGCGGGGTCGATCGGCCTGCGCGCTCTGCGCGACTCTCAGCGCGTCGACATGCGCGTGCAGGGCCGGGAGCTTCCCGCGGGCACCGGCAAGCAGCTGCTCGACTCGCTCTCGGCCGTGGAGAACAGCAAGCCGAAGGAGGGTGGCATCGCCGAGCTCGCGGGCGTCGTGTCCGCCACCATGCCGTTGGCGAGCGTGGTGGTCCTGGTCTGCGGCGCTCGGGTGAAGTCCGACGATCTCCGCCTCGCGTGCGCGCGTCTGCCGTTCGGCGCCCGTGTCCTCGTCGTGGTCGCCGACACCACGGCCTCCGCCCCGGCGCTGCGCCGCATCGGCGATGCCGACGTCGTCACGGTGGGTGCGCTCGAACAGGTCCCGCTCGCTCTGCAGAAGGTGCTCGCATGACCGGGTCCTCCGCCGCGTTCGGCGACCTCCCCCTCCGCCGCTGGATCCTCGACCTGGGAGCGACGGCGCTCCTGGTCCTCACGGCCCTCGTGGGCTTCTGGCCGACGTTCGCCGGTCCGTCGTTCCTGGCAGCCGCCATCGGTGGAATCCTGATCGGCCTGGCGATCGCGGTCATCACGACCTGGCGTCATTGGGGCATCCTGATCGTCGCGGGTCTCACGATCGCCGCGTACTTCGTGTTCGGCGGAGCTTTCGCTCTGCCGCAGACGTCGATCCTCGGCTTCATCCCGACCATCGAGACGCTGCAGAAGCTCGCGCTCGGGACGGTCACCGCGTGGAAGCAGATGCTCACCACGGTCGCCCCCGTCGCGGCGGCCGACGGACACCTCGTCGTCCCGTTCCTGCTGGCGCTGGTCGTCACCACCGTGACCGCCTCCCTCGCGCTCCGGCTGTCGCAGGTGGCGTGGGCCCTGATCCCGGCCGGCGTGCTGCTCATGCTGGTGATCGCGCTCGGCACGCCCGAACCCGCGTTCCCACTCGTGCAGGGACTCGTCTTCGCGGTCGTGAGCATGTCGTGGCTCGCCCTTCGCCAGTTGTGGGCACCGCAGAACACGGCGATCTCCGTCAGCGAGGTCGATCCCTCCCGCGCCGCGCACATGCGCACCCGGCGTCTGCTCGCCGGGGTGGCCGTGTTGGCGATCGCCGGTGGCGCGGGGGTGGCCACGAGCGCCGTCGCGAACCCGGCGCAGCCACGACACGTGTTCCGCGACGTGATCATCCCGCCGTTCGACATCCGGGATTACCCGAGCCCCCTGCAGGCGTTCCGGAAGAACGTGCGCGACGAGGCGGACCAGACGCTGTTCACGGTGCAGGGCCTGCCCAAGGGCGCGCGCGTGCGCACCGCGGTCATGGACCAGTTCGACGGGATGGTCTACAACGTCACCGACGGCGGGCCCACCTCGTCGAGCGCCTTCAGCCCCCTGCGCTCGAACATGTCGCCGGATGCCGAGGGTGTCCCGGTGACGCTCAACGTCGAGATCGGTGCGTATCGCGGAGTATGGATGCCCACCGCGGGTGAGCTGTCCGAGATCAGGTTCTCCGGCGACGATGCCGAGCAGCTGCGCCGCGGCACCTACGTGAACACCGAGACGGGCACCGCCGTCTCCACCACGAAGCTGACGAAGGGTGACGAGTACACGGTGGATGCCGTGATGCCGAACGTACCCGACGACGAGCAGCTCGCCGAGGTGCCGTTCGGCAAGGTGTCGATGCCGAAGCCGAGCAACGTGCCGGAAGAGCTCACGGCCCTCGCCGCCGAGACGATCGCCGGTGCCGAGACGCCGATCGAACGGGTGCGGGCCCTCGAGAACTTCCTCTCCAAGGAGGGCTTCTTCAGCCACGGGCTCGAGGGAGAGGTCATCTCCCGCGCCGGCCACACCGCCGAGCGCATCTCGACGCTCGTCGGCGGGGAGCAGATGATCGGTGACGACGAGCAGTACGCCGTCGCCATGGCGCTGCTCGCCGGGCAGGTCGACATCCCCGCCCGGGTGGTCATGGGCTATTACCCCGACGAGGACAAGGCAGGCGAAGCCACGTTCGCCGCCACCGGCGACAACGTGCACGCCTGGGTCGAGGTCAACTTCGAGGGACTCGGGTGGATGGCGTTCAACCCCACCCCGCCCGAAGACCAGGTGCCGAACGACCAGAACACCAAGCCGCGCGTCGACCCGAAGCCGCAGGTGCTGCAGCCCCCGCCTCCGCCGCAGGAACCCGTCGACCTGCCACCCACCCTGCCCGACGACCGCGAGGCCGAGGACGAGAGTCTGAACCTCGCGGGCATCATCGGGGCGATCCTCGTGATCGGCGGCATCTCCCTCGGAGTGATCGCACTGCTGGCATCGCCCTTCATCGTGATCGGCGCGTGGAAGGCGGCGAAGCGTCGTTCCCGCCGCGCGGCCGCGCGCACCGCCGACCGCATCAGCGGCGGCTGGGACGAGCTCACCGACCGTGCCGTCGACTACGGCGCCCGCATCCCTCCCGGAGGCACGCGGATCGAAGAGGCGGCGGTCGTGGCGTCGTCGCTCACGGTCCCGCAGGTCACCGCCCTCGCCGAGCGGGCCGACGCCGACGTGTTCGGCCCCGCCGAGCCGAGCCCGGAGGATGTCGAGTCCTTCTGGCACGAGGTCGACGACATCGTCGGCGGACTGGGCAAGGAGGCCGGCTTCTGGAAGCGCCTCCAGGCGCGACTGAGCGTCCGCTCCCTGATCGGCGGCACCGCCATCTCGAACGGATTCCAGAACCTGAAGGACGCGGCGGCCGTGCGCGTCCGCCGCGAACCTGGCACCATCAAGAACAGCACGACGCCCCCGTCCCCCGAGAGCGAGACCTCATGACGCAGCCCGCGCCCGACCAGATCGCGCCGGTCTCCCGTCGCGCCGTCGCCTATCTCATCGACGCCTTGATCGCCGGGGGCGTCGCGATCGTGCTCGGCGGCGGACTCCTTGTCGCCGTGTCGCTCGCCGGCAGCGTCGAGGCCGGCCTCGGAGTCCTGCTGATCGGCGGCCCCGTGGTGGGCCTGGTGCTGCTCGGCTGGTTCTTCGTCTACACGGTGATGCAGGCGGGGGCCGGCTCGATCGGCATGCGCGCTCAGAGTCTGAAGCTCGCCTCGGCCGCGGACGGGAGTCCGCTCGGCTTCGGACGCACGCTGCTGCGCAACGTCATCTTCGGCCTCGCCGCCTCCGTCGTCGTGGGGTACTTCACCCCGCTCTTCGACGGCTCCGGACGGTTCCAGGGGTGGCACGACAAGGTCGCCGGATCCCTGATGCTGGACGCGCGGGTACCGGCGCCCGTCAGGGCGGACGCCGCGGCGCCCGCTTCGGCTCCGACGGTGCGGGGAGCCGCGGTCGCGCCGGCTGCGGCTCCGACGGCGCAGGCGCCAGCGATCCCCGGTCTCCCGCAGCCGCCGGCAGCAGCCCCGGCTGCGCCCGCCTCTCCGGCACCGGCCTCCATCCCTCCGCGACCGGCCGCCCCCGCGGCGCCCGTCGCCGAGGCAGGATCGCTCATCGCCTTCGTTCCCGGCATCACGCAGGACGCCCCCGTGCGGTCCGCGCCGGCGGTGGAGCCCGAACCCGAGATCGACGCGACCATCCAGCAGCACCCGGTGGCTCCCGTCGCACCGCCTGCGCCGCCAGTGCCCCCGGTGCCGGCAGCCGCGCCTGTCCCGGACGCCTCGGCTGTTCCTGCGGCTCCCTCCTCGGCTCCCTCCTCGGCGGTCGTCGAGGAGGACGATCTCGAGGACACCAGGATCAGTGTTCCGGGGCATCGCCTCGTCTTCACCTGGGATGACGGCACGCGAGTATCCGTCTCACGACGCACGGTGTTCGGGCGCAACCCCGCTCCGGAAGAGGGAGCCACGCTCGTCCCCGTGCGCGACGAGACGCTCTCCCTCTCGAAGACGCACTTCGAGGCCGCAGCGGAGACGTCGGGCGGGTGGGTGATGGATCGCCATTCCACGAACGGCATGACCATCGTGCGCGCAGGACAGCGGATCGCCTGCCCCGCGGGGCAACGCGTGCCCGTGCGTCTGGGCGACGCCATCGAGATCGGCGACCGCATCGTCACGATCGGCGGCTACGCGTGAGGCCGGGACTCATCGTCTCGACCGGATCCGCGACGCATCCGGGGCTTCGGCGTGCGCTGAACGAGGACGCACATCTGGCGGCCGCTCCGATCTTCCTGGTCGCCGACGGAATGGGTGGCCACGAGGCCGGAGAGCGCGCGAGCGCCGCCGTGATCGCCGAGTTCGCGCGGTACATCGGACGTTCGGCGCTCGTGCTCGACGATGTCCGCCACGCGCTGTCGCTCTCGAGGGAGAGCGTGGAGGAGCTGTCCACCTCCGGCAACGGCCGCGCGGGGACCACTCTCAGCGGAGTGGTGATCGCGTCCGTCGACGGCATGGGGTATTGGCTCGCGCTCAACATCGGAGACTCGCGCACCTACCGCTTCGCCGACGGCGAGCTCGAGCAGATCAGCGTCGACCACTCCGTGGTGCAGGAGCTGATCGAGTCGGGCGAGCTCACGACCGAGGACGCCGTCTCCGATCGACGCCGCAACATCATCACCCGGGCCATCGGCGCGAGCAGCACGGGAGACGCCGACTACTGGATGTTCCCCGCAGAACTGGGCGACCGCATCCTGGTGTGCTCCGACGGACTCACCTCCGAGGTGCCGGACGCGCGCATCCGCGAGGTTCTGAACGCCGAGTCGGATCCGCAGCGGGCCGCTGATGTGCTCGTCGACGAGGCCGTCAGCGCCGGGGGCAGGGACAACATCACCGTCCTCGTCGTCGATGCCGTCTCCGTCGCCTCACGGCCGGGCACGCTGATGGCCACCGACACGGACATCGACCAGGACACACGTCCACGAGAAGCCGCAGCAGGAGGGGTTCGCTGATGCAGACCATCTACCGACCGGGACAGTGGTACCTGATCGTCATCCCGGGAGCGCTCGTCGCGCTGCCCCCGGACGTCCCGGGCGATGTCGTCGCGCGGCTGTGGGAGCGGATGCCGGAGGAGAAGACGCTCGCGACGGTCGTCGATGTGCTCACCGCACACGCGGGAGGCTCGTTCACGTCGCTGCCGTCCTTCGTCGCCGCCGTCGCCGAAGGTGCCGATGTGCGCATCGCCCTGCGAGGCGCGGTCTCCGCCCAGGTCGCGACCCCGACCGACTCGTTCGAGCTGTCCGGCGCTGAGGTCACGACCTGGAACGAGCGATTCCTCGGCGGTGCGTCGAAGATCGAGATCACCGTCGAGGCCCCGACCGACGCCGACGGCCTGCCCGTGCAGAGCGGCATCGTGCGTGCCGCGGCCGTGAGCGCCGAGCTCGAGCCGAGCGACGCCGATCCGCTCACCTCCGTGCTCGGGCCGTCGCCCGTGGTCGGCGCCGTGCTCTCGGAACCGGCTCTGCCCGAGGCCGTCGCCGCCGAGCCGGTCGTGCCGGAGCCCGAAGCGGAGCCCGAGCCCGCACCCGAGCCGGAGCCCGCACCCGAGCCGGAGCCCGCACTCGAGCCGGTCGTGCCGGAGCCCGAGGCCGAGGAGCCGCTTCCCCTCATCGAAGACGCCTTCCTGCCGCCCACGGAGGTGACGCTCGCGCCACCGGTCGACGACGACTTCGACCAGCTGTGGGGTGCCACCGTGCACTCGGTCGGCGGGGCGGCACCGGTGGTGCCGGTCCCCGTCGAGGGCGACCACGACGGCGCCACCGTCTCGGCAGCGGACCTCCGTGCTCTCCGCCAGCAGCCGCCGGTCGCGAACGACGCGCCGACGGAGGTGCTCGATGTGGCGCCGGCACCGGCCGTGGCCTCGGTCGGCCGCATCCGGCTCTCCACCGGTCAGGTGGCCGCCCTCGACCGCACCGTGATCATCGGGCGCCGGCCGCGGTCGACACGTGCGAGCGGGGCGAACCTCCCGCACCTGATCGCCGTCGAGAGCCCCCAGCAGGACATCTCACGCAGCCATCTCGAGGTCAGGCCGGAGGGCGACACCGTGGTGGTCATCGACCTGCACACCACCAACGGGTCCACGCTCCTGCGCCCGGGCGCCGACCCCGTGCGGTTGCACCCCGGGGAGCAGACGCTGGTGCTCTCCGGCGATGTCGTCGACCTCGGCGACGGCGTGACCGTCGCCTTCGAGGATCTCCCGTGACGCGTCGCCCGTCGCCGCCGCCGGATCTTCCCGGCTTCACCTATGTGGAGCCGTTGGGCACCGGTGGCTTCGCCGACGTGTTCCTCTACGAGCAGGAGATGCCTCGCCGCCGCGTCGCGGTGAAGGTCCTGCTCGCCGATCGCATCTCGAGCGGCGCCGCGCAGGAGTTCGCCGATGAGGCGAACGTCATGGCCATGCTCTCGACGCACCCCGCGATCGTCACGATCTACCAGGCCGGGGTCGCCGGCGACGGGCGCCCCTATCTGGTGATGGAGTACTGCCCGCGGCCGAACCTCCAGCTGCGCGCACGGAAGGACCCGTTCTCCGTCGCCGAGGCTCTCCGGGTCGGCGTGCAGGTGGCCGGCGCTGTCGAGACGGCGCACCGCGCAGGCGTGCTGCACCGCGACATCAAGCCCGCCAACATCCTCGTCACCGAGTACAACCGGCCGGCGCTCACCGATTTCGGCATCGCGTCGACGACGGGCGCGACGGGTGAGGCGTCGGGCATGTCGATCCCGTGGTCGCCACCGGAGTCGTTCGCCGAGCCGCCCCAGAGCGGGCCGCGCACGGACGTGTGGGCGCTGGGGGCGACGCTGTACACCCTGCTCGCCGGACGATCACCGTTCGAGCGCCCCGGGGAACGGAACTCCAGTGCCGACCTCATCGAGCGCATCGAGCGCGCCGCCCTGCCGTCTCTGAAGCGGCCGGACTCCCCGGAGAGCCTGCAACGACTCCTCGAGCGCTCGATGGCGAAGAATCCCGACGATCGCTTCCCGAGCGCCGTGGCGTTCGCGCGAGCGCTGCAGAAGGTGCAGATCGAGCTCTCCCACTCGGTGACCCCGATCGACATCGTCGACGATCACCCGCCGGCGGAAGACCTCGACGACGACGGCGACGGTCTCACCCGGGTGCGGGAGATCGTCAGCATCGATCCCGACATGGCCTCGTTCACCCGCCCGTCGGCGACGACGCAGCGGAAGGAGCCTCCGGCCGCGCTGCAGGGGGTGCCGCGCTTCGACGCGCCGGTCGCCCAGGAAGCGGCGGTCGAGCAGACGCAGCTGCGCACGCCGTCTCCCGTTGCTGCACCTCCGACCGTGCCGGGCGCCGACGACCGGACCATCGCCCGTGCGCCGATGGTCGTGGCCCCGGACGCCGCCGTGCCGCCGACGATGGTTCCCGGAGTCCCCGTCGAGGCCCCGGTCGCACCCGAGCCGCCCCGCAGTCGGAAGGGGCTGTGGATCACCCTCGCCGCCGCGGGAGTCGTGCTCGTGATCGGCGGCATCGTCGGACTCAACCTCCTGGTCGCGGGTATCGCGCCCGAACCGCAGGAGACCGCGGAAGCCGTCGATCCGAAGGACGTCGGAACGGACGTGGTGCCGAAGGTGACGGAGCTCGCCGGGACGCGACAGGGCGAACAGGTGGTCTTCACCTGGACGAACCCGAGCCCGCTCGACGGCGATTCATACATCTGGACCCCGGTGGCGGTCTCGGGCGAGGTCGATCCCCAGCAGACGCCGGATCCGACCGCCACGGTGCCCGCCGCGGCGGGGACCGTCTGCATCGACGTGATGCTGCGACGCGACGACGGGCGCGCGTCCGAGACCGTGCGGGGGTGCGTGGAGTGAGTGGTGAAGGCGGCGTGACCGTCGAGTTCGCGGGGGAGTACTTCCCGATCCGTCGGGGCGGGCGGTTCATCGTCGGGCGCGAGGGAGATCTCGAGCTCGACGACAACCTGTTCCTGCACCGGCACTTTCTGGAGATCACCGACGCCGACGGGTTGTGGTGGCTGTCGAACGTCGGCACGCGACTCACGGCGACCGTGACCGATTCGGCCGGTGGCGTGCAGGCCTGGCTCGCTCCCGGTGCCCGCCTTCCGCTGGTCTTCGAGACCACGACTGTCGTGTTCAGCGCGGGACCGACGACCTACGAACTCACCTTGCACGCGGCGGAGCCGACGTTCCGTGCGACCAGGCGCGAGCACGACGACGGGGGTGCTTCCACGATCGGCGACGTTCCGTTGACCCTCAGCCAGAAGCTCCTCATCCTCGCGCTGGCGGAGCCGCAGTTGCGCAGGGACGGTACGGGTATGAGCGAGATCCCGACGTCGGCGAAGGCAGCGGAGCGCCTCGGCTGGACCGTCACCCGCTTCAACCGCAAGCTCGACAACGTGTGCGACAAGTTCGACCGGATCGGTGTGCCCGGAATGCGCGGCGGACAACGCAGCTTCGCGACCAACAGACGTGCGCGCCTGGTGGAGCACGTGATCGCGTCGCGACTGGTCGGCAAGAGCGACCTGCCGTTGCTCGACACCGCGCACGCCGTCGACGAGGTCGAGGGAGAGCAGGAGTGATCTGGGAGATCGACGACCACGCTCCCGAGGTCGAAGGGCTCGACGCGCACGGACGCCCGGATCCCGCGTACGCGGAGGCACTCGGGCTCCGCACAGCAGGGCGAGGGCCGCGCGTGCTCGCCGCGCTGATCGAGTGGGCGGTGGCCGTGCTCATCGCGCTCCCGGCGATCGTCGCGCTCACCCCGGTTCTGGCGCAGGTCGTGGCAGGGCGGTTCGACGCCGAGAAGTTCTTCGCCCGCGGTGACCTGGTGTGGCTCATCGTCGCGGCAGCCGTATCGCAGGGCTTGATGATCGCCTATATCGTCGTCCAGCTCGTCCTGCACGGACGCAAGGGAGTGACGCTCGGCAAGGCGATCTGCGGCATCCGCTCGGTGAACGTCCGAACCCTCGAGCGCCCCGGTTTCTGGCGCGGAGCCGTGGTCCGCTTCCTCCTCGCCTACGCCTCGTTCATCGTCCCGGTCATCGGTCCGGTGCTGGTGATCATGCTCTCCCCGCTGTTCGACATCGAGAGGCGAGGACGCGGCTGGCTCGATCTCGCTGCCGCGACCTGGTTCGTCGACGTGCGCGGCGGGTTGAATCCCTACGATGCGAAACGCATGCGCATCGCGCGCAAGCGCGTGAAGACGCCCGAACACGAGGAGAAGGCTCCGCTGCCGTCACTGGCGACGCCGGTGCATCGCGACGCGCCGGCCGAGTACGTCCCGAGTGCGCGCCTTTCCGGAGGCGTCATCGGTGCGCACCGCTCGGCCGCGGCGGCTGCGACGGAGCAGGCAGAGCCATCTGGAGCCGGCTCCATGGTGTCGGCGGCGCCGCCGTCGCTCGCGACGGGCGCACCGGCTCCGGCAACGTTCTCCCCGGCTCCCGCCCCGGCGCCCGCTCCGGCTCCGGTCCCCGCTCCGGCACCGGTCGCGGCGCCCGCCCCGCCCGCGGCGGAACCGCCCGCCCTTGCAGCACCTGCACCTGCGCCTGCTGCTCCCGCACCCGCGGGCGTCCGTGCGATCCTCGTGCTCGACACGGGCGAGCGCATCGAGGTGCGCGGCACCACGCTCTTCGGGCGGTCTCCGAGTGCGGCCGCCGGCGAGGGGGAGGCGCTGCTCGTGCCGGTGATCGACGACACTCGCTCGGTGTCCAAGACGCACATCGCGGTGATGCCGGCTCGACGAGGTGTCTTCGTCGTCGACCGGGCGTCGACCAACGGCAGCGCGATCATCCGGGGCGGTGCGGAGACGGTCCTCCCGGCCGGACACCCCGCCGAGCTGAAGACCGGCGACACGGTGCGCTTCGGCGACCGGTCCCTCCAGGTGGAGTGGGCATGACCCTGAGTAGTGAGATGCGCCCTCGGCGCGGTGAGGACGAGCGATGAGAGTCAAGCTGACCCTGCGTCGACCCGCAGCACCCCTGACCGATGTGGTCGTGATGGCCGACTCGACGGCGACGATCGCCGACGTCGCGCGTCAGATCGCCACGACCGACCCCGCACGCAGTATCGCCGCGGCTCCGGCCGACGTGCTCACTCTCTCGGTGGCGCCGCCGACCAGCGAGCAGCTCACCATGCTCAACCCCGACCTGCTCGTCGGTGACGCTCCGATCGGCTCCGGCTTCCTCGCCGAGGTGGTCAACGTCGGCCCGAACCGGGTATCGGTGGGAGGAGCCGGCACGCGCCCGGCCGCCGTGCTCACGGTCGTCGCCGGTCCCGCCGCGGGCCAGGAGTTCCCGCTGCCGATCGGTCACTTCCTGATCGGCCGTGATAGCGCGAACGACGTCACGATCGCTGATCCGCTGGTCTCGAAGCGGCACGCTCGTATCGAGGTCGCCGCGACCTTCGTCGAGCTGGTCGATCTGAACTCGGCGAACGGAATCCTCGTCGACGGCGGACTCGTGCAGCGGCTCCGCGTGATTCCTGGACAGAGCTTCGCGCTCGGCGACTGCGAGTTCGTCGTGCACATGGTGAGCGACTTCGACGGATCGGCCAGCGGCGACCCGGTGCTCGAGCGCGGGGGTGCTCTGATGTTCAATCGCAGCCCCCGCGTGGAGGAACGGTTCACGGGGCAGGAGCTGGATGAACCGCGCTACCCACGCGACCAGCCGTCTCGGCTCTTCCCCTGGCCCATGCTCGTCGCGCCGATCCTGTTGGCCGTGACGATGTTCAGCATCACGCAGCGTCCGGCCTCTCTGCTCATCGCCGCCGCCTCCCCGATGATGATGTTCGGTAACTTCATCTCCCAGAAGACCAACATCGGTCAGCGTCTGCGCAAGGAGGCGGAGTCGTTCGAGGAGCAGTTCGAGCGGCTCGAGGAGACGCTCTACCACTCGCACCCGAAGGAGCGGGAGGTGCGGCAGAACGAGGTTCCCGCCGTCGCCGTCGTGTTCGATGAGGCGATGCGCCTCGGACCCCTGCTGTGGACGCGTCGACCGGAGCACTGGAATTTCCTCGCCCTGCGCCTCGGCGTCTGCGAGAGCGAGGCGCGCACGCGCATCAAGCGCACCGAGACCCCGGAGGCGCTCGTCGAGTACGTCGAGCGCGTCGACCGCCTCGAGGAGCGGTACCGGATGATCGACGACGTCCCCATCCTGGAATCGCTCCAGAGCGTGGGATCCATCGGCGTCGCGGGGCCGACGTCGCTCGCGAGCGATGCGCTGCGCGGGATCGCGGTGCAGCTGTTCGGTACGCATTCCCCCAATGAGCTGGTGACCGTCGCCCTCACCGAGCCGGGCTGGGCGAACGAGCTCGACTGGCTCAAGTGGCTGCCGCACACCTCGAGCGAGCGCAACCCGTTCAAGGAGATGCCCCTCGCCGATTCCGCCTCGACAGGCACGGCGCTGCTCAGCGGCCTGGAGGAGATCGTGCTGCGTCGCTCGCGGGAATCGAAGTCCGCGCGGCCGCCGTACGGCGCCGACTGGGATCCGATGCGCTACGGGACCGACGTCAAGCGGGCAGCAGAGGACGCGACGTTCCCCGGCCAGACGGCCATCCTGGTGATCATCACGAACGACGCTCCCGTCGACCGGGCTCGACTGACCCAGATCCTGGAACGCGGCGCCGACGTCGGCGTGTACGCGCTCTTCGTCGCTCCGGTCGTCGAGGCGCTGCCCGCCGCGTGCCGCACGTTCGTCGATGTGAGCGCCGGCCTCGCCGATGCCGTGGTCGGTACCGTCCGCAGCGGCGTGGACTACCGCGGGGTGCAGGTCGAGGGCGTCTCGCACGCCTACATGACCATGTTCGCGAAGCGCCTCGCCCCGGTCGTCGACTCCAGCACGGTGATCGAGGATTCCTCCGACATCCCGAACTCCGTCAGCTTCCTCTCGCTGGTGGGCAACGAGGTCGCCGAGGATGCGAGCGCCGTGATCGACCGGTGGCGTCAGAACAACACCATCATCGATCGCTCCGGTGCTCCGCAGTCCCGACTCAAGAAGGCCGGAAACCTGCGCGCCATCATCGGGCAGTCGCAGACCGACGCGATGACCCTCGACCTGCGCACCCAGGGGCCGCACGCGCTCGTCGGCGGGACGACCGGTGCCGGCAAGAGCGAGTTCCTGCAGGCGTGGGTGCTCGGCATGGCCGCGGCCCACAGCCCCGATCGCGTCACATTCCTCTTCGTCGACTACAAGGGCGGTTCCGCGTTCGCGGACTGCGTCGACCTGCCGCACACCGTGGGGCTGGTCACCGACCTGAGCCCGCACCTGGTGCGTCGCGCCCTCACCAGCCTGCGCGCCGAGCTGCACCATCGCGAGCACCTCTTCAACCGCAAGAAGGCGAAGGACCTCCTCGAGCTCGAGAAGCGTCGCGATCCCGAGACGCCACCGGCTCTGGTGCTGGTGATCGACGAGTTCGCCGCGCTCGCCGGAGAAGTGCCGGAGTTCGTCGACGGCGTCGTCGACATCGCCCAGCGCGGTCGTTCCCTCGGCATCCACCTGATCATGGCCACCCAGCGCCCCGCGGGCGTCATCAAGGACAATCTGCGCGCGAACACGAACCTGCGCGTCGCGCTGCGGATGGCCGATGAATCCGACTCGAAAGACGTCGTGGACGATCCGGTGGCGGCGACGTTCCCGCCCTCGCTGCCCGGACGCGGCATCGCGAAGACCGGTCCGGGTCGCCTCGTGCCCTTCCAGTCCGCCTACGCGGGCGGGTGGACGACCGATGAGGCGCAGGTCGCCGAGGTCAAGGTCGCCGAGCTCCGCTTCGGCTCGATCCAGACCTGGGAGGCCGAGCAGGCTCCGGAATCCGACTCCCACGATGAGGATCTCGGACCCAACGACCAGAAGCGCATCGTGGCGACACTCGTGAACGCGGCACGCGAGGCCCGCATCCCCGCGCCTCGGCGTCCGTGGCTCGACGACCTCGAGGGCGCCGTCGATCTGCGCGACCTCCCGGTGCTCGGCGACGGGCAGGTGCTGCTCGGCAAGATGGATGTCCCGGAGCGGCAGCTGCAGGAGCCCGCGTACTTCCATCCCGACAAGGACGGGTCGCTTCTCGTCTACGGGACCAGCGGATCGGGCAAATCGACGGTCCTGCGCACGATCGCGATCGCGGCGGGTTTCGAGCCCGCGCATTCGAACGTCGAGGTGTACGGCCTCGACTTCGGATCGGGTGCGCTGAAGAGCCTCGAGATGCTGCCCCACGTCGGCTCGATCATCTCCGGCGACGACTCCGAGCGCGTGCAGCGCGTGCTGCGTTCGCTGGCCGCCGTGCTCGACGACCGCGGCAAGCGCTTCAGCGCCGCCAACGCTTCCAGCCTGACCGAGTACCGGGAGATCACCGGAAAGGATGAGGCCCGCATCCTGATCCTGATCGACGGGTTCCCGCAGTTCCGCAGCGAGTGGGAGTCGACCACCGCGCGGATGCCGTTCTACCAGACGTTCATGCGCATTCTCGGAGAGGGGCGCCCGCTGGGCGTGCACGTGATCGCGAGCGCCGACCGTTCGGGCTCCGTGCCCACCGCGGTCAGCGCCAACGTGTCGCGGCGCGTGGTCCTGCGGCTCTCCGACGAATCCGGGTACGCGATGCTCAACGCGCCCAAGGACGTGCTCGACGAGCGTTCGGCTCCCGGTCGCGCGATCGTCGACGGGCGGGAGACGCAGATCGCGACGCTGGGCGGCACCCCGAACGTGGCTGAGCAGACCAAGCTGTTGGAACAGCACGCGACGGCTCTGCGCGCGGCCGGGGCGAGGGAGGTGCCGGAGATCGGCGCCCTGCCGACCCGCCTGTCCGTGCGCGATCTCCCGGATCGTCTGGGCGAGTTCCCGGTGCTCGGCGTCGCGGAGGACACGCTGGCCGCACGCGACTTCGACCCTGTCGGCACCTTCGTGGTCGCCGGTCCGCCATCGTCGGGCAAGACCACCGCGCTCAAGGGGATCATCACGTCGATACGGCGGTTCGACCCCGAGGTCAAGCTGTTCCACTTCGGCGGTCGCCGAGCCCAGCTCAAGGGCTACGTCGACTGGACGCGGAGCGCGGTCACCCCGGAGGACGCGAAAGAGCTCGCGAAGGAGATCGCCGAGATCGCCGTCGACGAAACCATTCCGGTGCGCATGCTCGTCATCGTCGAGGACGTGCCCCAGTTCGCGGACGGCCCCGCCGAACGCGAGATGAAGGCGCTCTTCCAGGCGATCAACCGGAGCGATCACCTGCTGGTGGGCGACGCCGACGTCACCCAGGTGACGAGCGGCTTCGGATTCATCGGCGACTTCAAAGCCGGGCGCAAGGGCATTGTTCTCAAGCCGGATGCGTTCGACGGCGATGCGATCTTCAAGGTCCCGTTCCCCAAGGTCAAGCGCACGGATTTCCCGGACGGTCGAGGCATCTTCGTACAAGCGGGACGCCAGGTCACGGTACAGCTGCCACTCATCGAAGGAGACACATGGACGCCAGTCCGCTGAGCGCGAACGCGCACACGCATCGGTTCCGAAGGAGGGGCGAACGATGACGGTCACCTTCGACGACGCCGCGCTGCGCGCGCGCGTGGATCCGGTGCGTGCGCGGCAGGAGAGCCGTGAGCGTGTGACGAGGGAGGGGCGCCGGTTCGGCGTGGTGCTCGGTTCCGGCTGGGTCGTCTTCCAATCGGTCGTGCTGGTCGTCGGCGCCGGTGCACTCGCGGCCCTGGCCGTCGTGGCCGTGCAGTTCATGTTCGGTGCCGACGGCGCCGATCTGACGACCGTCGTTCTGGCTGTGCTGATGGTGCTGCCGCTCGCGGTCGGCCGCATCCGATCCCACCTCCGGGGTCCGCGCGAGCGGGAGATCGAGGAGTACCGCCTCGAGCAGTTCACAGCGGCGAACGGACTCACCTATCGCACCGGCGAACTCGACCCTGAGCGGCCGGCAGCGTTGTTCGGAATCGGCACCTCGCGAGTCGCCAGCGACATCGTCTCCGGCCCGTCCCCGCGCCCGTTCGAGGCCGCGAACTACTCGTTCGACACCTGGGTCGCCCGCGCGCGCATGCCGCGGGTCGCGAACTACGTCGAGTTCGCGCTGACCGGCTCGCTGCCGCCGATGGTCCTCGTGACCAAGTCACCCGCAGTCGCGGCATCCGGATGGGAGCCGACCGCGCCGCAGGAGCGCGTGCAGATCGAGGGCGACTTCGCCGCGCGCTTCGAGGTCTTCACGACGCGGGCGACGGAGGAGCCGGTACGTCATCTGCTCTCTCCGGACGTGCAGGCGGCACTGACGGCGGTCGCCGAGCGGTGCGACGTCGAAGTCGTCGGCGACCGGGTCTACGTCATCGCCCGACGGCACCTCCCGATGGCTGAGCCCGCGTACTGGGAGTGGATCGAGGATCTCGCCGCGCTGGTGTCACTGCTGGAAGTCCGCGGACGCGCGGAGCAGACGGCGGGTGTCACGGAGGCGGATCCTGCTCGTCGCACGCGGCGGGAGGCTTTGTTCGCCGCTCCCAAGGGCGGGCGGGCGGCGGCTGTCGGCTGTCTCGTCCCGCTTCTCGTAGGTCTCGTGGCCGCCGCCCTGATCACCAAGATCACGACGGGCTAACAGCGACGGGTCACCCTGGGATGGGGAGTTGTCCCCATCGACCGAAGGGTGATTCTCTTCGTAGAGTTTGCATAGTCGGGGCGATCAGATCGCCGCGACGGACACTTTCAGGGGGCCGGCTCCGCAGCCGGTCCCTTCGATCTGAACGTTTCATGAGGGGGACGGACGTGGGTGACGGCGTCAAGCTGAAGTACGGAGATCTCGAGCCGTTGCAGACCGAATTGAAGAACATCATCGAGGAGTTCGAGCACGCCGGTTCGCGCAGCAACGATCTCGAGAGCGCCGTGGGCTCACCCTACGGCGAGCGTGCGCTGCGTGATGCGGCATCCGACTTCGAGGGGCGCTGGGACGACCGCCGTAAGCAGCTCATGGATGATTGCAAGACGGTCGAAGAGTACGTGGCTGCGGTGATCAAGGGATTCCAGGATTTCGACCGTGACGCCGCATCCAAGTCCGAGAACAGCGGAGGCTGACCGTGTACGAGTACATGCCCATGACCTCGCCGGCGGGTCACCCGATCGGCGCTCTGACCGGTGATGTGGAGGCGATCCGCGATCGGGGGAACTCGCTGCAGGATCTCGCGAACGCGATGAGCAACTCCGCGACGCTGCTGCAGCGCCTCGTCGACAACGGCGCCGACATGCAGGGCGAATCCGTCGACAAGCTCGCCGAGATCTCCGGAAAGATGCACGCCGAGCTCGGCCGCGCAGCCGACCTGTACGACGCCGTCGCGCCGCACATCGTGCAGTATGCGTCAGACCTCGAGACCTCGAAGGCCGCGATCGATCCGATCCTCGACGATCTCGAGACACTGTGGGCGACGTATCAGCAGAAGAAGGATGCCGCATCGTCGGCGGCTGCGCAGAGCCCCGACTATCCGACGGGCGCGGATGCCGACGACGATCAGGCGCGGCAGGCGGCGGAGGACGCGCGTGACGACGCAGCCGAGGCCGCATCGGGGGCGGCGAGCAGCGCGCGCGGCGACTGGGATGCGCGTGCCGGTGACTACGATCGCGAGTGGAACAGCTGGCACACCGCGTTCACCAACGCGGCCAGCAACATCCGTGAAGACACCTCCGACAAGATCGAAGACGGCTTCTGGGACAACGTGGACGGCTTCCTGCAGTTCATGTCCGACTTCCTCGCCGTCGCCGGCATCGTTCTCGCCGTGCTCGCGATCATCGTGGGTGGCCCGATCATCGCCGCCCTCGCCGCCATCGTCGCGGTCGCCACGCTGATCGTGGCCGTCGCGCGGTTGGCGAGGGGCAAGGGGTCGGTCATCGATGTCGTTTTCGGTGTCATCGGGGTCATCCCGCTGATCGGTCCCGCGATCAAGTTCGCGCGTGGTCCGATGGCGATGATCCGCGGCGCGGATTTCGGCGCCGACGGCATGCGGTTCTTCAACGCCGTCGCCGGGCGGGCTCCTCTGAGCACGCTCAGCCAGATCCGCGGCGGATTCACGACGGGTTTCGGCGAGTTCTCCGCTCGACTGTTCACGGGCAACGGCGCCGCGTCGTTCGCCGCGCAGATGACGGGGGTGCAGACGCTCGACATGGTGGGCAACGTCTTCGCTTCGCATTTCGCGATCGCCGGCGGTATCAAAGACAGCGCGGGCGGTGCGTGGTCGGGCACATTCGACCCGGATCAGAATCCGTTCTCGTGACCGACAGCGACGCGAGTCGCCCCATGGAAGACTGAGACGATGAGCAGCCTGCGCGCGGAACTGACGGGAAACTCCGGAACGATGATCCCGCCCTACCGGATGCTCCTCCCTCCGGGATGGGAGGCGTTCGACCTCAGCGAGGCGACCGAACGAGACCTGATCCGTCGGGCGGACGCGCGCCTGCGGGGTGCGCAGAACACGACTTTCGGGCCCGTCCTCGCAGGAAAGGTGCACGAGGCCCTCGAGGGACTGCGGGCACGCCAGGGCTTCGCGTATGCCTTCGCGGGAGAGGCGGCGCCGTCCTGGGCGATCGGTGCGGCGACCCTGGTCGGGCTCAAGCGTTCCTCGACGCCCGAAGCGACGCTGGAGCAGCTCGTCGAAAGCGCGATCCGCCACCACGCCGGCATCGCCATCGGTGAGGGTCAGCGCATCGTGCGGTGGACCGAGCGCCGTGAGGTGTCCCTCGACGGGGAAGACGTCGCGTCGCTGCTGATCAACTACCTGATCCCGATTCCGGGAACGAGGCTCACCGAGGCGGTGCAATGGACGGCCACCGTGACGCATGAGGCCGACCTTCCCGCCGATCACCCGAACCTCACGCTCTGGACGGCACTGTTCGACACCCACGTCAGCACCTTCACATGGACGGTGCGCTGATGGACCTCGCCCTCTCGTACGCGCCTGATCGCATCATCCCGATTCCTGGCGAACGACTCTCACCGCAAGAGCAGGTGACGTGGGCGCGTCAGACGGCGGAGGACTTCGCTCGCGATGCCGGTGCGCACTCCACGGTCGCGGCGCAGATCGAGACCGCCCTGCTCGCGGTGGCGGCGCAGGCCGACGATGACCGAAGGCTCCTGCTCGTCGTGGGCGTCGATGGCGGGGTCGTCGCACCGCTGATGATCTCTGTGATCACGCATGAACTCTCGCGTCAGGAGCAGGCGGACTTCCTCTGGTCGAGCACCGCGATCCTGCCCGTCACGCCGAGACTCACCGAAACCGACGCACTCGGCACCGGGTTCTCCTCCACCCTCGCGCAGCGGGAGAACGGTCTCGACTTCGCGACGCGCCGCTGGATCTTCTTCGGTGAGGGTACGACCGTGTGCGCGATGCTCGGTCCTGTCGTGCCCTACGGGATGGCGTTCGTCGAGCCGTTCGCCGAGGCTGTTCTCACCACTGCTTCGCTCAGCGATTTCGTCCCGCGGTCCGACCCCGAGCGTCTCGAAGAGCTCGTCTCCGCCGTGGTGCGCCCGGGGGACGACTGGGTGCTGAACGGCTGACCCCGCCCCGACACGCATCGAGCCCTGTGCGGGGATGGGGAGTTGTCCCCATCGACGGTGTTCGCGGGCGCGCCGTAGGGTGGGTGTTGTTCGGGCCGGAGGGGTCCGGTTCTCTCGATAGGCGGAGGTGTGGACGATGGCCGATTTCGGTGCGTCTTATGCGGAGATGGAGCAGGTGGCGTCGTCGCTGTCGCAGGCTCGTGATGACATTCAGGGTCAGTTGGACACGTTGAAGGGTCAGGTGGACACTCTTCTGGGTGAGGACTTCAAGACGCAGCACGCGTCGGGGAAGTTCGGTGAGGGGTACACGGAGTTGACGACGGGTCTGAAGACCGCGGTCGACGGCATCAACGACATGTCCGAGTCGCTGCTGGGCATGATGCGGGCGATCCAGGACCTGGACCAGCAGCTCGCCGGCAGCTGACACACGGCACGGTTTCACGAAGAGGGTCGACCACGACGGTCGGCCCTCTTCGTCGTTCGCGGGCGTTTACTCTGGGGGCATGAGCGCGTCTGACGCTGTCGAGGAGTTCGAACGCGATGTGTTGGAGGCGAACGTGCCCCTGGCCGCGCTGCACGAGGCGGCGGGAGTCTCGGGTGATGCGCGGATGCGGGTGCTCGCGACTCACGTCGCGTTCCCGTCTTGGCCGGGAGTCACATCCGCGAGCGCGTTGAGACACGCGGCGCAGGAAGCGGAGATCACCGCGGCGCTGGACGAGTATGCGTCCTCCGCTCGCCCGTTGCTCCGACCGGCAGACCAGGAGCGTTGGGAGCTGCTGGTCGCCGAGATGCAGCGCCGGAGTGGCGAGGGATTCCTCGCCGACGAGCTCGGGCGCAGCGCGGTGGGAGCCTCACTCCTGCGCGCGAAGCTCGGCGGTGGTCCGCATCGGGTGCAGCAGCGCGCCGGTATCGACTGCGCATGCGGCTATGCGGTCGATGGCCTCCTGCCGCAGAGGCTGTGTCCGGAGTGCTGCGACGTGCTCCTGCGGCGCTGGGTAGCGGAAGAACGGCGGCTGCTTCGGGCGATGCCCGCGTATGCGGAGGACGTCGCCCAGGTGATCGACGACGTCGCCCAGCAGCAGACGAAGGTGTTCGAGAGCCACGGCGAGTATCTCGACTCCGAGGCCTTCGGCCGGAGGAAGGCCGGTGGACGACGCCTCGCCCGTCTGGGACGCAGACACCGGGCGGAGCTCGCCGGTGCCGATCTGCGACGGTGGACAAGCTTCATCGAGCCGCTTTCCCGTGCGTCCACGACGAGTCTGCGCTCCACGGTGCAGAAGGTGCACAAGCGTGGTCTCGGTGCGGCGGCGCTCACCGAACTCGGGGTGCGTGCAGACGCGGAGAGCATCAAGGCCTTCGTCAAGGATTCCGAGAAGCGCACGAAGAGCAGCAGGAGAGTGTGAGGCGCAGCCCGATGGGGAGTACTCCCCATCGCGTCGGGCGGAGCTTCCCCGTAACGTCGTAGCGTCCGGGAAGAAGGAGGGGGCCATGGCAGGCGAACGCATGCTCGTGCCGATCAGTGATCTGCAGACGACCAGCGAGAAGCTCGCGGCGATCGTGTCCGAGCTGGAGTCTGCGGCCGCGAAGCAGGACGACGTCGAGAACGCCGTCGGCAGGCCGTACGGGGACGGTCGCCTGAAGGACCGCTGCCACGACTTCGAGGGAAGCTGGAACGACAGCCGCGACAAGCTGCTGACCAAGCTCAAAGAGGTCGCCGATCGCGTCAAGGGCACGGTCGACGAGGTCACCAGCCTCGACAACGAGATGGCGACGTCGATGGAGCAGTCGGGGTCGGGGAACGCGCCGGGTGCCGGGCGTCAGCCAGCCGCGGTGTAGGGGGCGAGGCAGATGCAGACGAACAAGGGACGTGACGTCGAAGTCGTTGCCGGCGATGCCGTGGCGATCGCCGACCGGGGAACGAAGATCGTCGAGCTCGGCGACAGCATGGTCAGTGCCGCTGCGACGCTCAAGGGCATCAAAGACGGCTCCATCGATGGCGAGGGCTACGCGATGGACAAGATCAAGGACGTCGTCGACGACGTCCACAAGGATCTGGATGAGGCAGGGCGTCGGTACAAGCCGGCCGGGACCACGCTGAGCAGCTACGCGACGGCGCTCGAGACCGCCCAGAGCCGCATGCGCACGATCGTGGCGGACTGCCAGACGAGCCTCACCGAGCTGCAGACCGCGCAGTCGAACGCGGCCGATGCCGCCGACGCGCTCCAGGCGCACAACACCTCGACGCGGCTGAACCCACCGGCCGAAGAGGACGCGGCAGCGAACACGACTGCCGGCACGAATCTCGCGACCGCCGCCTCCGGTGCGGCGTCGACCCTCAACACCGCGGAGACCACCCACAACGACAACCTCGACGCGTTCGACGGCGAGTACGACAGCTGGCACACCGCCTACGAGACGGCCGTTTCGGGACTGACCGACGCGAACAAGATCGGCGAGGACTCCACGTGGGAGAACATCGCCGGTGTCCTCGCCGTGGTCGCGGAGTGGGTGAGCTGGATCGGCCTCGCGATCGCCGTGCTCGGACTCATCATCGGTGGTCCGTTCTTCGCGATCGCGGCTCTGGTGGTCGGGGTCATCGCGCTGGCGCTCACGGTCGCCCTGATGTTCGACGGCCGCAAGGGCTGGGGTGACCTCGGCTGGGCGATCGTGGGCATCCTGCCTGTGGGCAAACTCGGCAAGATCTTCTCCGGCAAGGCGAAGTTCGTAGAGGAGTTCATCGGTCAGTTCCGCAATCCGGTCCAGCAGATGACTCGATTGCGCGGTCTCGCCGGAACCGCTTCTCCGTGGCGGGGCATCGTCTCGCAGAACTTCGGCTCCTACGCGTCCGGTGTCTCCGGAGTCCGTCAGTTCGGGAACAACATCTTCGGCGGGCTCGGCGAGCGGTTCTTCTTCGGTGCCAACCGATCGTTCCAAGTCGCCTTCAACGACGCGGTGTCGTCGACCGGCCCGCGGTTCCAGGAGGTGCTGCGGGCGGCGCTGCCCGAAGGGCTCGCAAACGTTGCCAAGGCACCGACCAACTCGATGTTCGAAGCCGCGTGGAACACGTTCAAGTGGTCGGACCGAGTGGTGGGGCTCACCGGGAACGGCAAGCCCTCTGGTGGGTTGTCGCCCGCCGGGCTCGTCAACGGGCTGCTCTGATGGCGGGAGACGCGGGATTCGTCTGGGACCTCGACTTCGACGCCGCGTGGTTCGTCCCGCTTCCCGGAGTGGACGGGAGCCAGATCGGTCCCGATGCGGCGGCTGCCTGGACCGACGCCGCCCTCGCGAGGTTGCCCGATGCCGCGACGTCCGATCCGCAGCGCGCTGCGCTGCTGCGCGCGACCGCTGGCGCCCTGCTTTCGCAAGCCGAAGAAGGTGTCACCCGATTGTGGTTCGCTCCGGAGCGAATGTACAGCGATCTCCTCGTTACGATCACCGTGTCGCGAGCATCGGGGCCGGGGAGCGCAGCGAATGAGGAAGTCTTCGACGGCGACCGGTTCTCCGCTGGATTCGATGTGGTGCCACTGCAGACCGAGACGCATGGCAGCGGCTTCCTCCTCCGGCGCTCCACGCAACTCGAAGGGGAACAGCCGCTGTTCATCACGCAATGGACCGTGCGGCTGAACGACGGCACGTGGAGCATCCTTGTCGATACGCTGGGGACGACCCTTCCCGCCTTCGTCCTGTTCGAGGAGCAGCTCATGCGCCTGATCCCGGGGATCCGACTTCCGCGGACGGCGGCGGTCGAACAGTGAGCAGGTACGACCTCCTCGGCGTCGAAGCGCAGCTCTTCGAGCAGTATCCGGCGTTGGCCGATCGCCACGAGAAGGCGGCTCGAGCGGGCTCCGAGCATATTCGTGGTCTGATCGAGCGAAGCGACGCGGCACGCGGGGGCGATGCCGACGCGTTCGCCGAGCATGTGGCATCCATTCAGCGCTCGGCTCTTGCGAGTTACGCAGCCTCGGTCCGAGGGATCGTGTCTGTCGAGGACATGGTGCGGTGGGTGCGCACCCGCGACGCGTTGAGGCTGAGCGCATATGACTCGCTGCTGCGCGAGGTCGATGCGCCTGGAGCGGCGTCTCTGCTCGATGCCCTGGAAGCGGTGCACGACAGTGGCGATGCATCGGGCGGCCAGGCGACGCTGGATCAGGCGCTCGCAGCCGTCGCGGATCGCTGCATCTGCGGATACGCCTCCACCCGCAACCTCCCGAAGCGCACATGCTACGTCTGCGCGCAGGCGGTGACGGCGGTGTGGGATGCGGAAGAGCAACGCGTGCTGCTTCGCCTGCCGGCGTTGCGAGAAGCGGTCGACGGGGTGCTCGATGCGCTGGTCGACCGACTGGCGGAGATCAAGCTGGATCCCGCCACGGAATGGTCTGTCGTCGAGCATGAACAACGGAAGGCTCGGCATCGTCTCACGCGACTGAACCGCGCTGCGCGTGGTGAGATCTTCGACGAGATGCTGACGAATTGGCGTGAGCTCGCCACCGCAGCCTCGCACGACTCTCGACCGATCGCTCGATCGGTGGCGAAGGGAGCCAAGCGCTCCGGGCTGGGGACGGCGCGTCTCAGCGCGATCGCGCTCCCCGGCAATGCCCTCGTCGAGTCACGCGCGAAGAAGAGAGCGCAGCAGCGGTGAGCGAGATGAACGATCTCGGTGTGGAGTTCCGTTACGGCATCCCCGCCTTCCGCCTGGTGCTGCCTCCGGGGTGGGCCACGCATCTGCCCACGAATGCGGGCCAGCAGGAGGACGTGCGCAAGGCCAGTGCGATCTTCATGCAGGCCGGGCGCCCCGATCTCGACGCCGAGTTCCGCACGATGATGGCGCAGGCCAATCAGGGTATGCGCCGCACCAAGGTGTTCGCGATCTATCGGCAGGAAGACGTGCCGATGGAGGAGCTCCTGCCCCTCTCGATAACGGCCTCCGCCCTCGACGCCCCCGACGGCGAGAATCTCGACGGCTGGGTGACGGAGGCCTTCCGCCTCCGCGGCGCCGTCTTTCTCGACGAACACCTCCGGCACATCGTCCGCTGGTCCGCCGAGGCAACGCGCCCCGCGGGTGCGCCTGCGATCGACGGCGTCGGCGGACGCACCGTGACGTACATCATCCCCGTGCCGGGAACGCTGCGTCGCAAGGCGCTCGTGTTCACGTCTACCATCGTGATCCCGGACGGCGAGGTGATCCCCGCCGAGGTGCTCGACGGCATCGAGCTCCTCAGCGACGCCATGATCTCGACCTTCGCGTGGGAGCAGCTGGCCGAGGAGCCGGCGGTTCCCGTCACCGCCGAGCAGGCGCCGACCGACCGCCGCTGACTGGTGTGCGGGGATGGGGAGTTGTC